>NZ_AP014637.1:4255000-5455000 GCF_000829415.1 Pseudomonas sp. StFLB209
TGTCCGCCGGGGCGTCGGCAGTTTGCTCGGCGTGGCGCTGGTTGCGCAGCAGAAACGAGCCGGCCACCTCGCTGGCCTGGCTCAGGCCCAGCCAGGCGTCACCGGCCATCTGCCATTGATGCGCACCACGGGTGGTGGCGCTGACATCCTGCACGAACGGCGGCAGGCCTTCTTCAGCCAATTGCTCAACGCTCACCGGGGTTTGTTGCTCCTGGGCCAACAGACGGGCCTCATCGAGGCTTACCCGCAGGTCGGCATAGATGCCTTGCTCGGCGGCATTCAGGTCACGGCGGGCATCCAGTTGATGGCTGGCCACGGCCTCGGGCTCATGGCTTTCACCGCGCAGGCCGATCACCGCGCTGGCCACCGCGAGAATCAGCAGGCAGGTCAGCAGCACGTAGAGGGTTTCATGCCCGGCGCCGGCCGGGCGGACAATCTGGCGCGTCTGGGTACTCATCGGGAGGCGATATCCGCCTGGTCGATTTCCACCACGTGGCCGGGACCTGCGTCAAACAGCACGTAGAACTCGGCTGCCGGCTTTTTGAAGGTCAGGGTCGAATCGTTGCCCAGTTTGCCGGGCAGCAGGATGGTCTCGTCATAGCCGATCACATCCAGGGTCACGCCAGCGGCTGCGCTGCCGTCGGAGAAACCGCCGGTGCAGCGGATGTTCTCGCTGTCGATCTGCTCGCATTCACAGATCGGGTTATGCGCCAGGGCCGTACCGCTGACGCCCAGAATCAGCAGGGCACTTGCCGCGACGCGGCGCAGGGAAAATAAACTCATTTTTTGGCTCCTTGGGTTTTCAGCCAGGCCACGGTTGCCGGAGAGGCTTGTGCAAGGGGGATGGAGGCTTGATGGACGGCACCGTCCCAGCCTTCCATGGTGATCCACAGCTCGGCATCAAGCGGGCTGTTCTCGGGAATCTGCATAAAGGCACCCATGCGATAAGCCGGGCCGAAGAAAATCGCGCCGGCAGTACGCAGGCTGCGCGGCTTGCCGATGCGCAGGTAGGTGGCTTTGACCTGCTCGGCGCATTCAGTGCACAGCGCGGCATTGAAGCTCTTCATGTAGCCGACCGGCGCATCCAGGCGCGGCGCTTCATCGCGCAGTTCGGCCAGGCGCAGACTCCAGGGACCGACCTGGACCTGACCGATATCGCGCTGGCCAAGGCCGGCGTCGCCGCGAAACAGTGCCGCATCGGCAAAATACTTGGGCATGAACCCCAGCGGAATCAGGATCAGCAAAACATTGATGTGGAAGCGCCACTTATGCCAAAGACGGCTCAAGGGCGAGCGTTGCTGTTGCACGGTTGCAGCCTTGCTCACAGGGAAGTCTCCGCAGGTACGTGGGGCACGGCAGGCTCGGGCCTGGCCTTGGCCTGGTTGGCGGTCTTGGCCTCACGCTTGAGGGCGTTGAGGGTTGCCAGCGCGGTGCGCTTGCTCCAGATCAACAGGCCGCTGAGCACCATCATGCTCAGCACCAGGCCGAAAAACGCCCAGATCAGCTTGATCCAGATACCGCCGAAGTCGCCGGTGTGCAGCGGGCGCATCGACTCTGTGACGAACTCGATCTTGTTACGGTCCGACAGCAGATGGGTCGACGCCACTTCACCGGTGTAGGGGTTGATCTCTGCGGTCTGGAACATCAATGGGTACCAGCTGCGACCGGCGATGCTCATGTTGCTGTAGGCGTTGAGTGGCGGGCTGATGAAGCTGGCTTCAAGACCCGGAATATGCTGTTGGGCGATTTCCATCGCCTTGTCCAGGGAGATCATCGGGACTGGCTTGCCATCGGCGGTCAATGGCACCGACGCGTGTGGCAGGATCGAGGCTGCCGGTGCGCGGCTGGACAGGCTGATATTGTTATCGCCCAGAATGGCCTGGATCAGGAACCAGATACCGGTCACCGAAATGACCAGGATGAACCAGATCGACCAGATGCCGCTCAGGCGGTGGAAGTCGCCCCAGAAGATCCGTGCGCCGTGGTTGAAACGCAAGGTCGGCTTGAAAAAGCCTTTCCAGAATTTTTTGTAGACTACCAGGCCGGTGATCAGCGACACCAGCATCGGAATGCCCAGCAGCGATACCAGATACCAGCCCCAGGAGTAACCATTGGTGAACGGCACCAGCCACCAGCCATGCAGGGCGCGGGTGAATTGGCGGAAGTCGAACGACGCGGCAAAGCCCTGGATGGCCCCGGTGTAGGGGTTGACGTAGGCATTGGTGGTGCGACCCTCAGGAAAGGTAACCCGCACATTGAGGGCGAAGTAGTCCCCGTCGGGCTGCGAAATGAAGCCTACATTCAGGTTGGGTTCGTTCTGTTTGATGGTGTTGCGGATCTGTTCGAAACTCAGCCGCTGTGCGTCGTCCGAAGGTGCCGTGGCGCGAACCTCAGGGTAGGCCAGCCACACGATCTCCTTGCTGACCACGGCCAGGGTGCCGGTCACGCACACGATCAGGACAAAAAACCAGATAGGCAACGCCACCCAGCTGTGCACCAGGAACCAGATTTTTGAGCGGGATTTCTTGGACATTGGAAGCAGGTCTCGATTCACGGGTCGGAGCCTTCTGAAGCGAGACTCCGGTAGACGCCATTTGGCCGCAACGATAGCAAACGCAGCCGGTGTATCTAGATAAAGACGAATGAGAACGAAATACCCGCATCCAACATTGGCTGAAATATGTAAAAAAATATTTCAAGAAGGGTGGGGTAGCCGCTAAATGGGCTGGCAAGGTGCCGCAGGCATCAATGGATGCCTGCGGGGAGGGAGGTCAACGGCAGTGCTTAAAGCACCTGGATAATCGCCTCGCACACCTGATCGATGTTCTTCTGGTTCAGCGCAGCGACGCAGATACGTCCGGTGTCCAGTGCATAGATACCGAACTCGTTGCGCAGACGCTGGGCCTGGGCGGCGGTCAGCCCCGAATAGGAGAACATGCCCTGCTGGCGAGCGACGAAACTGAAGTCCTGGCCGACCGGGTTGTTGGCCAGGCGCTCGACCAGCGCTTTGCGCATGTCTTTGATGCGTACACGCATTTCAGCCAGTTCTTCTTCCCACATCGCCCGCAGTGCCGGGTCGTTGAGAACGGCGGCAGAGATGATTGCGCCGTGGGTCGGCGGGTTGGAATAGTTGGTGCGGATCACACGCTTGACCTGCGATAGCACCCGGCCGGTTTCTTCTTTGGAGGCGGTGATGATCGACAGCGCGCCGACCCGCTCGCCATACAACGACAGGGACTTGGAGAACGAGCTGGAAGCGAAGAAGGTCAGGCCTGAATCGGCGAACAGGCGCACGGCAGCGGCGTCTTCGTCGATGCCCTGGCCGAAGCCTTGATAGGCCATGTCGAGGAATGGCACGTGGTTTTTCGCCTTGACCACTTCCAGGACCTTTTTCCAGTCGTCCAGGCTCAGGTCGACGCCAGTCGGGTTATGGCAGCAGGCGTGCAGGACGATGATCGAGCGCTCTGGCAGGTTCTGCAGGTCTTCGAGCATGCCGACGCGGTTCACGTCGTGGTTGGCGGCGTCGTAGTAGCGGTAGTTCTGCACCGGGAAGCCGGCGGTTTCGAACAGCGCGCGGTGGTTTTCCCAGCTTGGGTCGCTGATGGCGACGGTTGCGCCCGGCAGCAGTTGCTTGAGGAAGTCTGCGCCGATTTTCAGCGCGCCGGTACCGCCGACCGACTGGGTGGTCAGTACGCGGCCGGAGGCGATCAGCGGCGAGTCGGCGCCCAGCAGCAATTTTTGCACCGCCTGGTCGTACGCGGCGATGCCGTCGATTGGCAGGTAGCCGCGTGGCGCATGCTGGGCGACGCGGATCTCTTCGGCCTTGGCCACCGCGCGCAGCAGCGGGATGCGCCCGTCTTCGTCACAGTAGACACCCACGCCCAGGTTGATCTTGTTGGTACGGGTGTCAGCGTTGAATGCTTCGTTGAGGCCCAGGATAGGATCGCGTGGTGCCATTTCGACAGCGGAGAACAGGCTCATTGTTTGCGGCGGCTCTGAGTAGGAAGAAGAAAGGACGCACGCTCCGGTCCGAATGCCCCAGAGCAGTGCACAAACGGGGAATGAGTATAGTGAGCAACGCCGGATACGGCGACGGCATCCGGTGGGTTTTTTCCAAATATTTCGCTTTTTTGACCGTTACTTTTGTTGAACCACCGACAGCCACCGGCCTCAATCCTTTATCAGGGGTGCAAACGCTATCAAAGGGTGTATATCCTTACAGGTGCGGTCGAGCAGGCCGTGATATTTTTCGCAAGCGATCACCCAAGAGGCCGGTCATGTCTGAGTTCCAGCTCGTTACCCGTTTTCAACCTGCCGGCGACCAGCCTGAAGCCATCCGCCTGATGGTCGAGGGCATTGAGGCCGGGCTGGCGCACCAGACCCTGCTCGGGGTAACCGGCTCCGGCAAGACCTTCAGTATTGCCAACGTGATTGCCCAGGTGCAGCGCCCGACCCTGGTGCTGGCGCCGAACAAGACTCTGGCAGCGCAGTTGTACGGGGAATTCAAGGCGTTCTTCCCCAACAACGCAGTGGAATACTTCGTTTCTTACTACGACTACTACCAGCCTGAAGCCTATGTGCCGTCGTCGGATACCTTCATCGAGAAGGACGCCTCGATCAACGACCATATCGAGCAGATGCGGTTGTCGGCGACCAAGGCATTGCTGGAGCGCAAGGATGCGATCATCGTCACCACGGTGTCGTGCATTTACGGTCTGGGCAGCCCGGAAACCTATCTGCGGATGGTCTTGCACATCGACCGGGGCGACCGGCTTGACCAGCGCGAGCTGCTGCGCCGCCTGGCTGACCTGCAGTACACCCGTAACGACATGGACTTTGCCCGCGCCACCTTCCGGGTGCGCGGTGATGTGATCGACGTCTACCCGGCAGAATCCGATCTGGAAGCGATCCGCATCGAGTTGTTCGACGACGAGGTCGAAAGCCTCTCGGCATTTGATCCGCTGACCGGTGAGGTCATCAGCAAGTTGCCGCGCTTCACGTTCTACCCCAAAAGCCACTACGTCACGCCGCGCGAGACCCTGCTCGAAGCGGTCGAGGGCATCAAGGTCGAACTTCAGGAACGACTCGAGTACCTGCGTGGTGCCAATAAGTTGCTGGAAGCCCAGCGCCTTGAACAACGCACCCGTTTCGATCTGGAAATGATGCTGGAGCTGGGCTACTGCAACGGTATCGAAAACTACTCGCGCTACTTGTCCGGCCGTCCGGCCGGTGCGCCGCCGCCGACCCTCTATGACTACCTGCCGGCCGATGCCCTGCTGGTGATCGATGAGTCTCATGTCAGCGTTCCGCAGGTCGGTGCCATGTACAAAGGCGACCGCTCGCGCAAAGAAACCTTGGTGGAATACGGCTTCCGTCTGCCATCGGCGCTGGATAACCGGCCGATGCGCTTCGATGAGTGGGAGGCGATTAGCCCGCAGACCATCTTCGTTTCTGCAACGCCGGGGCCTTATGAAGAAGAGCATGCCGGGCGGGTGGTCGAGCAGGTGGTGCGACCGACCGGCCTGGTCGACCCAGGGGTGGAGATTCGTCCGGCGCTGACCCAGGTCGATGATCTGCTCTCGGAAATCCACAAATGCGTGGCCGTCGAGGAGCGCGTGCTGGTGACCACCCTGACCAAGCGCATGGCCGAAGACCTGACCGATTACCTGGGCGATCACGGGGTCAAGGTGCGCTACCTGCACTCGGACATCGACACCGTCGAGCGGGTCGAGATTATCCGTGACCTGCGGCTGGGCACCTTCGATGTGCTGGTGGGCATCAACCTGCTGCGCGAAGGTCTGGACATGCCCGAAGTGTCGCTGGTGGCCATTCTTGATGCTGACAAGGAAGGCTTTTTGCGCTCTGAACGCTCACTGATCCAGACCATCGGTCGGGCTGCGCGCAACCTCAATGGCCGGGCGATTCTGTATGCCGACCGGATGACCGGGTCGATGGAGCGGGCGATCAACGAGACTGAACGCCGCCGCGAAAAGCAGGTGGCGTTCAACGAGGCCCACGGCATTGTGCCCAAAGGTGTGTCGCGGGAAGTTGCGGACATTCTCGAAGGCGCGGTGGTGCCCGGTGCACGCAGCAAGAAACGCAAGGGCGCCGCCAAGGCGGCCGAAGAGCAGGCGCGGGCCGATGGGCAATTGCGCTCGCCAAGCGAAATCACCAAGCGCATCCGCCAACTGGAAGAGAAGATGTACCAGTTGGCCCGCGACCTGGAATTTGAAGCGGCGGCGCAACTGCGCGACGAAATCACCAAACTGCGCGAGCGGCTGTTGACCGTGTGACATTCCCTGTCATGCATCGGTAGGAGCGAGCTCGCTCGCGAAGCTTTTTTTCGCGGCTAAAGCCGCTCCTACGGTGTGCGCTGGAGCCACGAGGCTCCGGCCTGCTAATATCCCCGGTTTGATCGACCTGAACCGGAACTATCCATGACCACTGTCCGTACCCGTATCGCGCCGTCGCCTACTGGCGACCCTCACGTCGGCACTGCCTATATCGCGCTGTTCAACTACTGCTTTGCCAAACAGCACGGCGGCGAGTTCATCCTGCGCATCGAAGACACCGACCAGTTGCGCTCGACCCGTGAGTCCGAACAGCAAATCTTCGACGCCCTGCGCTGGCTCGGTATCGAGTGGAATGAGGGGCCTGACGTGGGTGGTCCGCATGGTCCGTACCGGCAGAGCGAGCGCGGCGATATCTACCGCCAGTACGCTCAGGAACTGGTCGACAAAGGGTACGCCTTCCCGTGCTTCTGCACTGCTGAAGAACTGGACCAGATGCGCGCCGAGCAACAAGCCCGTGGCGAGACACCGCGCTATGACGGTCGCGCCCTGCTGTTGTCGCCTGAAGAGGTCCAGCGCCGCCTGGCTGCTGGCGAGCCGCACGTGATCCGCATGAAGGTGCCGAGCGAAGGCGTGTGCGTGGTGCCGGACCTGCTGCGTGGCGACGTCGAGATCCCGTGGGACCGCATGGACATGCAGGTGCTGATGAAGGCCGACGGCCTGCCGACCTACTTCCTGGCCAACGTGGTCGACGACCATCTGATGGGCATCACCCACGTGCTGCGTGGCGAAGAATGGCTGCCATCGGCACCCAAACTGATTCTGCTTTACGAGTACTTTGGCTGGGAACAGCCGCAGCTGTGCTACATGCCGCTGCTGCGTAACCCGGACAAGAGCAAGTTGTCCAAGCGCAAGAACCCGACCTCCGTGACCTTCTACGAGCGCATGGGTTTTATGCCCGAAGCCATGCTCAACTACCTGGGGCGGATGGGCTGGTCGATGCCGGATGAGCGCGAGAAGTTCACCCTGCAAGAAATGGTCGACAACTTCGACCTGTCGCGTATCTCGCTGGGCGGGCCGATCTTCGATATCGAAAAACTGTCGTGGCTCAATGGCCAGTGGTTGCGTGAACTGCCGGTCGAGCAGTTCGCGGCGCGGGTCCAGCAGTGGGCGCTCAACCCTGAATACATGATGAAGATCGCCCCGCATGTGCAGGGCCGGGTAGAGACCTTCAGCCAGATTGCACCGCTGGCCGGGTTCTTCTTTGCCGGTGGCGTGACACCGGATACAGCGCTGTTCGAAAGCAAAAAACTGTCGCCTGAGCAGGTTCGGCAACTGATGCAGTTGATCCTCTGGAAGCTTGAGTCGCTGCGCCAATGGGAAAAAGACGCCATCACCGCCTGCATCCAGGCAGTGGTTGAGCATCTGCAACTCAAGTTGCGTGATGCCATGCCATTGATGTTCGCCGCCATTACCGGCCAGGCAAGCTCGGTATCGGTGCTCGATGCCATGGAGATTCTCGGCCCGGACCTGACGCGCTTCCGTCTGCGTCAGGCGCTGGACCTCCTTGGCGGTGTATCGAAGAAAGAAAACAAAGAGTGGGAAAAACTGCTGGGCGCCATTGGCTGAGCGGGTTTGGCAATACCTGAACACGGCTGCCAGAGTTGTTTCTGGTGGCCTTGCGGTAAGCTGGTTTGTGGGGCGGGGCAGGGCAGGTAAGTGATTGTTCTGTCGAAAAAAGTTTTTGATTTTTCGCGAAAATAAATTTGACAGAACATTTAATCGCTCTTAATATGCGCCCCGTCCACTGATGTGGGGCTATAGCTCAGCTGGGAGAGCGCTTGCATGGCATGCAAGAGGTCAACGGTTCGATCCCGTTTAGCTCCACCAAATTAAAGGTTCAGAGTCATCCAGCAATGACTTTGAATCGATCGGCGCAAGCCGGTCATGAAGGTTTTGTCCCCTTCGTCTAGTGGCCTAGGACACCGCCCTTTCACGGCGGTAACAGGGGTTCGAGTCCCCTAGGGGACGCCATTTTCATTGGGTCAGGCGCAAGTCGGGCTCCGCCGCAGGGCGTAAAATTCGGGGCTATAGCTCAGCTGGGAGAGCGCTTGCATGGCATGCAAGAGGTCAACGGTTCGATCCCGTTTAGCTCCACCAATTTGCCGGGTTCGCTCAATTGCGAATCTGACTGAAGGTTTGCGTCCCCTTCGTCTAGTGGCCTAGGACACCGCCCTTTCACGGCGGTAACAGGGGTTCGAGTCCCCTAGGGGACGCCAGATTTATAGATGAAGAGTTAATGAGTGAGGCGCAGGCCGAACTCCGCCGCAGGGCGTAAAATTCGGGGCTATAGCTCAGCTGGGAGAGCGCTTGCATGGCATGCAAGAGGTCAACGGTTCGATCCCGTTTAGCTCCACCAATTTGCCGGGTTCGCTCAATTGCGAATCTGACTGAAGGTTTGCGTCCCCTTCGTCTAGTGGCCTAGGACACCGCCCTTTCACGGCGGTAACAGGGGTTCGAGTCCCCTAGGGGACGCCAGGTTTAGAGATGAAGAGTTATTGGGTAAGGCGCAAGCCAAGCTCCGCCGCAGGGCGTAAAATTCGGGGCTATAGCTCAGCTGGGAGAGCGCTTGCATGGCATGCAAGAGGTCAACGGTTCGATCCCGTTTAGCTCCACCAATTTGCCAGGGTTCGCTGAACTGCGAATCTGACTGAAGGTTTTGCGTCCCCTTCGTCTAGTGGCCTAGGACACCGCCCTTTCACGGCGGTAACAGGGGTTCGAGTCCCCTAGGGGACGCCACAATTTTCCGCTTATGCGGGCCCAAGGGTCATTCGAATGTTGAATGGCCCTTTTGTTTTTCTGGCGTCCCGATTTTCCTCCCGACGCCGTCTGCGGCTCTGGGCCGCGCTTGCTACACTGCCTGCGATCAACGCCATTACCGCAGGAGCACGCATGGTCTGGGACCAGTCAACGCCCTTCATCATCGATCTTAACGTCGCCGCAGAAGATATCGACGGTCTGGGTCATGCCAATAACGCTGTGTACGTCACCTGGCTGGAGCGCTGCGCCTGGCGGCACTCTCAGTATTTGGGCCTGGATTTGACCGAATACCGTCGGCTCGATCGTGCCATGGCGGTGGTCCGCCATGAAATCGACTACCTGGCCAGTGCCTACGAGCATGACCAGTTGCAATTGGCGACCTGGATCGTGGATTGGGACAAACGGCTGAAAATGACCCGGCGCTTTCAGCTGCGTCGCCCGGTCGATGGCGTGACCTTGCTGCGGGCGCAAACCACCTTTGTCTGTATCGAGTTGTCCAGCGGGCGGCCCAAACGCATGCCGCAGAGTTTCATTGATGGTTACGGCGCAGCGATCCGCCAGGACGGCATTTCCAATCCCGGCGTTGACCAGTAAACTGCCGGACTTTTTTCGAGTGTGACCCATGCAAATTGCCCTGGCGCCCATGGAAGGGCTGGTCGACGACATCCTGCGCCATGTGCTGACCCAAATGGGTGGCATCGACTGGTGCGTGACCGAATTCATCCGGGTCACCGAACGGCTGATGCCCGCCGCCTACTTTCACAAGCTTGCCCCTGAACTGCACAACGGTGCCCGTACTGCATCCGGGGTGCCGATGCATGTGCAACTGCTGGGTTCTGACCCGGTGTGCCTGGCGGAAAACGCCGCGTTTGCCTGCGAGTTGGGCGCGCCAGTACTCGACTTGAACTTCGGCTGCCCGGCCAAGACCGTCAATCGTTCGCGGGGCGGTGCCATTTTGTTGCGTGAGCCTGAGCTACTGCACAGCATTGTCAGCCATGTGCGCCGTGCGGTGCCTGCCGATATCCCGGTCACCGCCAAGATGCGGCTGGGCTATGCCGACACCGATCAGGCTCTGGATTGCGCCAGAGCGCTGGTTGACGGCGGTGCGGCGCGCATTGTGGTGCATGCCAGAACCAAGGTCGATGGCTATAAGCCGCCGGCGCACTGGGAATGGATCGCCCGCATTCAGG
The DNA here is from genome assembly GCF_000829415.1 of Pseudomonas sp. StFLB209. Classification (NCBI taxonomy): domain Bacteria; kingdom Pseudomonadati; phylum Pseudomonadota; class Gammaproteobacteria; order Pseudomonadales; family Pseudomonadaceae; genus Pseudomonas; species Pseudomonas sp. StFLB209. The sequence continues at coordinate 4,265,301 of NZ_AP014637.1, forward strand.
AGGTGGTCAAGGTGCCGGTGGTGGCCAACGGCGAAATCTGGACCGTCGAGGATTGGCAACGCTGCCGTGAAGTCTGCGGTGCACAGGACTTCATGCTCGGTCGCGGTCTGGTGGCGCGACCGGATCTGGCGCAGCAGATCGTCGCGGCGGCCGCCGGTCAGCCCGTGCAGCCGATGAGCTGGGACGCGCTACAGCCCATGCTGCGCGAGTTCTGGGCGGCGTGTCTGGTCAAGCTGACACCCTTGCAGGCCCCTGGCCGTCTCAAGCAGTGGCTGGTGCTGTTGACCAAGAGCTACCCTGAAGCCACTGCGATGTTCGGTCTGCTGCGCCGCGAAACCGATTGTGCGCGTATCAGTGATCTGCTCGGTTATCAGCCTCAGTCCTGAGCGCTGTCAGGGTCAGCCCTCGGTGAGCGGCTGCAAATGGCCCTGCAGGCGTAGCAGGGCCTCGAAGGCCGGGTCTTCAAGCGGCTCGCTGAACAGGTAACCCTGATACACGTGGCAGCCGGCCTCTTGCAGAAAGCTCAGTTGGTCAGGGTGCTCCACGCCTTCGGCGATGACGTGCAGGGCCAGGCTTTGGGCCATGGCGATGATTGCGCGGACTATTTCGGCGTCATTGGGGTCGGTGGTGGCGTCGCGGACAAATGACTGGTCGATCTTCAGTGTGTCGATCGGCAGGCGCTTGAGATAGGTCAGCGATGAATAGCCGGTGCCGAAGTCGTCCATGGCAAAACTGATGCCCAGTTTTTTCAGGCGCTGCATTTTGTCAATCGTGTCGTCGATGTTCTGGATCACCATGCCTTCGGTGATTTCCAGCTTGAGCATGCTGCCGGTCAGTTGCCAGGTCAGCAGGTGGTGTTCGATACGCTCGACGAAGTCGCTCTGGTGAAACTGTCTTGGGCTGATATTAACGCCCATTTTGAAGCCATGGCGGTCGATCAGGCCGCGCCGCAACAACTGCGAGCAGGCTTTGCAGGCCTGTTCCAGCACCCGCCCGCCGACTTCCAGAATCATCCCGGTTTCTTCCAGCACCGGCACAAATTGCGCAGGGTTGAGCAGGCCGCGCTCAGGATGCTGCCAGCGCACCAGTGCCTCGGCGCCGATGATGCGCTGGCTGCGGGCATCGACCTGGGCCTGATAGCACAGGTAGAACTCGTTGCGCACCAGCGCCAGACGCAAATCATTTTCCAGTTGCAGGCGTTCTACCGCCGCTTGCTGCATGCGCGGGTGGAACAGCTGCGAGGTGTTGCGGCCCGAATCCTTGGCGCGATACAGGGCAATGTCGGCGCGCTTGAACAGGTCGGCTGAATGGGTGCCATGATCGGGAATCAGCGCAATCCCGATGCTGGGGGTGACTTGCAGGCGATGGCCATCGAGAAACATCGGTTCGGCGAGCAACTGGCGCAGCGCATCGGCCTGTTCGCGGATTTGCCGCGTCACCTGTTCACGGCTGCCTGCCAGGCCGCTGATCAATACCACAAACTCATCGCCGCCCAGCCGCGCGACCGTGTCTTCCTGGCGCACGCTGGCTTCCAGGCGCGCCGTGATGATTTTCAGCACGCTGTCGCCGACCGGGTGGCCTAGCGAGTCATTGATGTGCTTGAAGTGGTCCAGATCAAGAAACATCAATGCGCCGCGCAACTGGTGATGGCGCAACAGCGAAACCTGCTGGTTGAGGCGGTCGGTGAGCAGTGCGCGGTTGGGCAGGTTGGTCAGCGGATCGTGGTAGGCCAGGTGCTGAATCTGCGCCTGGGCATTCTTGAGCTGGGCGATGTCCCGGGCGGTAACCAGCAGGCAATCGACCCCGTCGAGGATCATCGGCTCGACACACATGTCGAGGATCAGTTGTTCACCCAGTTTGTTGCGCCAGAGCATTTCCCGATGATGGATACGACCATGCTCCTCCAGGTAGACGATCATCTGTTGACGCTGCTCGGCGCTGCCCCAGACGTTGACTTGCGCGGCCGTACGTCCCAGCACTTCGTCGGGGCGATAGCCGGTCAACTGGCAGAAGCCCTCGTTGACCTCCAGATAGCGGCCGCTCTGACGTTCAGTGATGGTGATCGAGTCGGGGCTGGAGTAGAACGCCCTGGCAAAGGTATCCCGGGTGTTCTGCAAATCGCTTGCCGGGGCCAGCTCGCTGATATCGCGCAAAATGCCCAGCAGCCGCAGCGGGTTGCCCTCGCTATCGCGGTGCAGGCGCACCCGCGTTTCCAGCCGGCGCGGGCTGCCGCTGGCCGATTCGACACTGTAGGTGCTGAGCAACTGCGGGGTCTGAGCTTCGATCAGCGTGCGGCAATCGTGCAGCAGGCGTTGCCGCTCGGCTTCTGGCAGTGGCGCAAAAAACGTTTCGCAGGGCTGTGATCGCGTTTCGGCCGACCCGCCATGCAGTTGTGCGGCGCGTTGGTCGGCTTGCAGCTGGCCGCTGGGGATATGCCATTCCCATAGCCCAAGCTGCGCCGCCTCAAGGGCCAGTTGCAGTTGTTCGCGGGTCTGCCTGAGCGTCTCTTGCAGGGCTTCCCGGCTTGGGGGCTGCTCGGACAACTGCAACGCCATACTGTCCATTGGGTCGGGCATGAGATCACGAGCCTGTATGAATAAAGCTGGTAATTCGATCGTTCAGCGTCCGGTAGCCCTTCAATGAGGGCTGGCTTGTGCATCGAGCAGGGCCATGAACGCTCTGGCGGCATTGGATAGCGTGCGCTCGGTGTGCAGGATGTAGCCTAGCTGGCGATTGAGCTGTATGCCCGGCAACGGGATGCGCGCCACTTGTTCGTCGAGCATGGTGCGCGGCAATACACTCCAGGCCAGGCCAATGGAGACCATCATCTTGATGGTTTCCAGATAATTGGTGCTCATGGCGATGTCCGGCTTCAGGCCACGGGCCTCGCACAGGCCGCTGACAATATGGTGGGTAAAGGTGTTGCCGCCGGGAAACACCGCCGGATAGCGCACAATGTCTTCCAGGCTTACCGGCCCGCTGTTGGCCAGCGGATGTTCCGGGGCGGCGACGAAGTCCAGCGGGTCTTCCCAGACCGCGACCGCCCGCACCAGGGTATGGGGCGTGGGCGCCAGGGTGATCACCGCCAGTTCCGCGCGGCCATGGAGGATTTCTTCGTAGGCGATTTCCGAGTCGAGAAACTGGATGTCCAGCGCCACCTGCGGATACAGCCGGGTAAAAGTGCGCAATACCGGTGGCAGACGGTGCAGGCCGATATGGTGGCTGGTCGCCAGGGTCAGCCGGCCGCTGATCTCGCCGGTCAGGTTGGTCAGTGCCCGCCGGGTATCGTCCAGCACGTTGAGAATCTGATAGGCGCGGGGCAGCAAGGCGCGGCCGGCCTCGGTCAGGCTGACTTCCCGGCCGAGGCGGTCAAACAGACGCACGTCGAGTTGCTGTTCCAGTCCTGCGATGCGTTTGCTGATGGCCGGCTGGGTCAGGTGCAGGCGTTCACCGGCACCGGAAAAGCTGCTGGTTTCGGCCACAGCAATAAAAGCGTTGAGATTGGCGAGATCCATGACGACGGATTCCAGTTGGTTATCCAAAGCATAAAAATTATGAATTGGAGTTATTTAAGCACATTCCATAGCATTGTCCGCACAAGCCAAGGGGTCATCGAGCACGATCACCCGAGGGTGCCTCTAAAAACGCCGGTAGTTTTCAGAGGTGCCCTTAAGGCATAGAAAGACGTTGATGAGGATACCGTCCGATGGCTGGCAAAACGCTTTACGACAAGTTGTGGGATTCCCATGTGGTCAAAGAACGCGACGACGGCTCGTCGCTGATCTATATCGACCGCCATATCATCCATGAAGTGACCTCGCCGCAGGCGTTCGAAGGTCTGCGCCTGGCTGGCCGCAAGCCATGGCGGGTAGACTCGATCGTCGCCACCCCGGACCACAACGTACCGACCACCGCCGAGCGCAAGGGCGGTATCGAGGCGATTGCCGACCAGGTCTCGCGTCTGCAGGTCCAGACTCTGGACGATAACTGTGACGAATACGGCATCACCGAATTCAAGATGAACGACCTGCGCCAAGGCATCGTCCATGTGGTCGGCCCGGAGCAGGGTGCCACCCTGCCTGGCATGAGCGTGGTCTGCGGCGACTCGCATACCTCGACCCACGGCGCTTTCGGTGCGCTGGCCCACGGTATCGGCACCTCGGAAGTCGAGCACGTGATGGCCACCCAGTGCCTGGTCGCCAAGAAAATGAAAAACATGCTGGTGCGGGTCGAAGGCACACTGCCATTTGGCGTGACCGCCAAGGACATCGTCCTGGCCGTGATCGGCAAGATCGGTACCGCTGGCGGTAACGGCCATGCCATGGAGTTCGCCGGTAGCGCGATCCGTGACCTGTCGATCGAAGGCCGCATGACCATCTGCAACATGTCCATCGAAGCCGGTGCCCGTGTCGGCATGGTTGCCACCGACGAGAAAACCCTGGCGTACGTCAAGGGTCGTCCATTCTCGCCCAAGGGCCAGGACTGGGACCGTGCGGTTGAAGTATGGAAAGACCTGGTGTCTGACGCCGATGCCGTGTTCGACACCGTGGTCGAGCTGGACGCAGCGCAGATCAAGCCGCAAGTCAGCTGGGGCACTTCTCCGGAGATGGTCCTGGCCGTTGATGACAATGTGCCGGACCCGGCCCAGGAGCCGGATCTGGTCAAGCGTGGCTCTATCGAGCGGGCGCTGAAATACATGGGCTTGAAAGCCAACCAGCCGATTACCGATATCAAGCTCGACCGTGTGTTTATCGGCTCGTGCACCAACTCGCGGATCGAAGACCTGCGCGCTGCCGCAGAAATTGCCAAGGGCCGCAAGGTTGCCGCCACGGTCAAGCAGGCCATGGTGGTGCCAGGTTCCGGCCTGATCAAAGAGCAGGCCGAGAAAGAAGGCCTGGACAAGATCTTCATCGAAGCCGGTTTTGAATGGCGTGAGCCAGGCTGCTCGATGTGCCTGGCCATGAACCCTGACCGCCTGGGCTCTGGCGAGCACTGTGCGTCGACCTCCAACCGCAACTTCGAAGGTCGCCAGGGCGCCGGTGGGCGTACCCACCTGGTCAGCCCGGCGATGGCCGCGGCGGCGGCGGTGACCGGTCGTTTCATTGATGTTCGCGAATTGATCCAGCACTAAGGAGCCCAGCATGAAAGCCTTTACCCAGCTCAACGGCCTTGTGGCGCCTCTGGATCGTGCCAACGTCGACACCGACCAGATCATCCCCAAGCAATTTCTCAAGTCGATCAAGCGCACCGGCTTTGGTCCGAACCTGTTCGACGAATGGCGCTACCTGGACGTGGGCCAGCCTTACCAGGACAACTCCAAGCGTCCGGTCAACCCGGAGTTCGTGCTCAACCACGCGCGCTATCAGGGCGCCAGCGTGCTGCTGGCCCGGGAAAACTTCGGCTGCGGTTCCAGCCGTGAGCATGCGCCGTGGGCGCTGGAAGAGTATGGTTTCCGCGCCATCATCGCGCCGAGCTACGCCGACATCTTCTTCAATAACAGCTTCAAGAACGGCATGCTGCCGATCATCCTGACCGAGCAGGAAGTCGACGAGCTGTTCAAGCAGGTTGAGGCCGAGCCAGGTTATCAGTTGAGTATCGATCTGCAGACCCAGACCGTGACTCGTCCTGATGGCAAGACCTACAGCTTTGAAGTCGATGCGTTTCGCAAGCATTGCCTGCTCAACGGCCTGGACGACATCGGCCTGACCCTGGTCGACGCCGATGCCATCCATGCGTTTGAAGCCAGGCATCGTGCCAGCCAGCCGTGGTTGTTCCGCGACTGACAAAACCTGCAACTAATGTTCTGCCCCGTGGTAGGAGCGGCTTTAGCCGCGAAGAGCCATTCGCGGCTAAATCTATTCGCGGCTAAAGCGGATCGCCGCCCGGCCGCTCCTACCGCATTTCACCCAAGGATCCAGGCCATGACCCAATCCGTGCATACCCAGGTTGTCCAGCGTCAATTCGGCGAGCAGGCGTCTGCCTATCTGAGCAGTGCCGTACATGCCCAGGGCAGCGAGTTTGCGCTACTGCAGGCCGAGGTGGCCGGGCGCAGTGACGCGCGGTTGCTGGATCTGGGTTGCGGTGCGGGCCACGTTAGCTTTAATGTCGCCGCCTCGGTGGGGGAAGTCGTGGCCTATGACCTCTCCCGGCAAATGCTGGATGTGGTCGCGGCGACCGCGCAGGATCGCGGTTTTAGCAATATCCGCACGCAACAAGGCGCCGCCGAGCAGTTGCCATTCGCCGATGGCGAGTTTGATTTTGTGTTCAGCCGTTACTCGGCGCATCACTGGAGCGACCTGGGCCTGGCCCTGCGTGAAGTGCGGCGGGTGCTCAAGCCGGGCGGGGTGGCGGCGTTTGTCGATGTGATGTCGCCGGGCAGCCCGTTACTGGACACCTATTTGCAGAGCGTCGAAGTGCTGCGTGACACCAGCCACGTGCGTGATTATGCGGCGGCCGAGTGGCTGCGTCAGGTCAGCGAGGCGGGGTTGTTCACCCGCAGTCACAGCCGCCAGCGGCTGCGCCTGGAGTTCACTTCCTGGGTTGAGCGCATGCGCACCCCGCAGGCCATGCGGGTAGCCATCCGCGAGCTGCAACAGGCGATGGGCGCCGAGGTTCGCGAGTATTTCGAGATTGAGCAAGATGGCTCGTTCAGCACCGATGTTCTGGTGCTGTGGGCCGAGCGATAAGTTTTTGCCCGCCCGCAGCGTTTACTTAAAGCGCGTTGCGCGGCGCACACTACCGAGGATGTTATGAGCAAGCAGATTCTGATTCTCCCAGGCGACGGTATCGGTCCGGAAATCATGGCCGAAGCGGTCAAGGTGCTGGAGCTGGCCAACGAAAAATACAGCCTGGGCTTTGAGCTGAACTTCGACGTGATCGGTGGCGCAGCCATCGACAAGCACGGCGTGCCGCTGGCTGACGAAACCCTGGAGCGCGCCCGTGCGGCCGACGCGGTGTTGCTGGGTGCGGTGGGCGGTCCGAAGTGGGACACCATTGAGCGCGACATTCGTCCTGAGCGCGGCCTGCTGAAAATCCGTTCGCAACTGGGCCTGTTCGGCAACCTGCGTCCGGCCATCCTGTATCCGCAACTGGCCGAAGCGTCCAGCCTCAAGCCTGAAATCGTGGCCGGCCTGGACATTCTGATCGTCCGTGAGCTGACCGGCGGCATCTACTTCGGCGCACCACGCGGCACCCGCGAGCTGGAAAACGGCGAGCGCCAGTCCTACGACACCCTGCCATACAGCGAAAGCGAAATCCGTCGTATCGCCAAGGTCGGCTTCGACATGGCCCGTGTGCGTGGCAAGAAGCTGTGCTCGGTCGACAAGGCCAACGTTCTGGCGTCCAGCCAGCTGTGGCGTGAAGTGGTCGAGCAGGTTGCCAAGGACTACCCGGACGTCGAGCTGAGCCACATGTACGTCGACAACGCCGCCATGCAACTGGTGCGTGCGCCCAAGCAGTTCGACGTGATCGTCACTGACAACATGTTCGGCGACATCCTGTCCGACGAAGCCTCGATGCTTACCGGCTCGATCGGCATGCTGCCATCGGCGTCGCTGGATTCGAACAACAAGGGCATGTACGAGCCTTGCCACGGTTCGGCTCCGGACATCGCCGGTCAAGGCATTGCCAACCCGCTGGCAACCATCCTTTCGGTATCGATGATGCTGCGCTACAGCTTCAATCTGACCGATGCCGCCGATGCCATCGAGAAGGCCGTCAGCGTAGTCCTGGATCAGGACCTGCGCACCGGTGATATCTGGTCGCAAGGCAAGCAGAAGGTCGGCACTCGTGAAATGGGTGATGCGGTAGTCGCGGCGCTGCGAAATCTGTAATCTCTCTGGCCCGCCGTTGTTTGCCTGGGGTAACGCGGCGGTCCCACTTTTAGTTAAGGTGTTGCGATGAAACGTGTAGGTCTGATCGGTTGGCGTGGCATGGTCGGTTCCGTGCTCATGCAGCGGATGCGTGAAGAACAGGACTTCGACCTCATTGAACCGGTGTTCTTCACCACCTCCAATGTGGGTGGCGAGGCCCCGTCGGTAGGCAAGGACGTGGCTCCTCTGAAAGATGCGTACAGCATCGAAGAGCTGAAAACCCTCGACGTCATCCTGACCTGCCAGGGCGGCGACTACACCAACGAGGTGTTCCCCAAGCTGCGTGAAGCCGGCTGGCAAGGCTACTGGATCGACGCGGCGTCGAGCCTGCGCATGCAGGACGACTCGGTGATCGTGCTCGACCCGGTCAACCGCAAGGTCATTGACCAGCAGCTCGATGCCGGTACCAAGAACTACATCGGCGGCAACTGCACCGTCAGCCTGATGCTGATGGGCCTGGGCGGCCTGTTCGAAGCCGGTCTGGTCGACTGGATGACGGCCATGACTTACCAGGCGGCTTCCGGTGCCGGCGCGCAGAACATGCGCGAGCTGATTCGTCAGATGGGCGGCATCAATGCGGCGGTCGCCGATGACCTGGCCAACCCGGCCAGCGCGATCCTCGACATCGACCGCAAAGTGGCCGAGGCCATGCGCAGCGATGCGTTCCCGACCGAAAACTTCGGCGCACCGCTGGCCGGCAGCCTGATCCCGTGGATCGACAAAGAGCTGCCAAACGGCCAGAGCCGCGAAGAGTGGAAGGCTCAGGCCGAGACCAACAAAATTCTGGGTCGCTTCAAGAACCCGATCCCGGTCGACGGTATCTGCGTGCGCATCGGCGCCATGCGCTGCCACAGCCAGGCGCTGACCATCAAGCTGAACAAGGACGTGCCGATCGCCGACATCGAAGCCTTGATCAGCCAGCACAACCCTTGGGTCAAGCTGGTGCCGAACCACCGCGAAGCCAGCATCAAGGAACTGAGCCCGACTGCCGTGACCGGCACTATGAGCGTACCGGTTGGCCGGTTGCGCAAACTGAACATGGGTTCGCAATACCTGGGCGCTTTCACCGTAGGCGACCAACTGCTGTGGGGTGCGGCCGAACCGCTGCGTCGCATGCTGCGCATCCTGCTGGAGCGTTGATACCCGGCTACGGCCCCGTATCAGCCAAACCCGCGCCCTGAGAAGGCCGCGGGTTTTTTTATGGGCGCAGATTCTCGCCGCTGTCGCTGCCGCTGCTTGGGCTTTTGCTCTTCGAGCCGAGATGGCACAAACGACGCGAATCGCGACTTGGGCGCTGGCCGAGGATAGGCGTCGATTCGGGGGAGAAACCGACATGGATGTCGCTGCTCTTGATATCAGGAGCAGGTGCGCTGGGCAGGGATGCCCATCGCGCCGGCCCCCGAATCGATGCCGGACGGAGGGAAGTTCGCCCGCAGGGCGGACCCAAGCCAGGAGCAAGCGGTTTTCCCCTATTTTGCAAAGCACAAAATAGGGTCGCCCGTCGGGGCGAAACCCGCAGTCCAGACAACCGCGGCAATGATCCTTGCACAAAACGAAAGACCAATTCGCGACCATTTCAAATCATTGCGGCGCATCATTAAATCCCTATATATGGGATGTAAATTTATATATTGAGAATTTATCCGCTCCGGGTTTATAGTCCGCCTCGCAGTCACTTAGAAAAACAACAGGTGAAGCGATGCAGGCGCAACTCATAGCGCTCGACTGGGGAACCACTTCCCTTCGGGCCTACCGACTCGGCCACCAAGGCCAGGTCCTCGAACACCGCTCTCTGAGCGCGGGCATCATGCAACTGCCCAGCACGCCCCGGCAGATCGCCGGGCAACCATGCAGCAACGGATTCGAACTGGCCTTCGATCAGGCCTGCGGTGACTGGCTGGATGCCGAGCCGCGCCTGCCGGTGATTGCCTGCGGCATGGTCGGCAGCGCCCAGGGCTGGCGCGAAGCCGCCTATCAGCCAACCCCGGCCAGCCTCGATGCACTGAGCGCCACACTCACCACGGTGCGCAGCGTGCGGGGTGTCGACATCCACATCATTGCCGGCGTCATCCAGCGCTCGGCTCTGCCTAACGTCATGCGCGGTGAAGAAACCCAGGTGCTGGGCATCCTCGCCGGGCAGGGCAATGCCCAGCCACTGCTGATCGGCCTGCCCGGCAGCCACAGCAAATGGGTCCGGGTCAGCGAAGGGCGAATTGTCCATTTCGATACGTTCATGACCGGCGAGGTCTACGCCGCGCTGTGTGCCCACACCTTGCTGGGTCGCACCATGCAGCCGGGCGGCGAGTTCGACCTGCAGGCCTTCGAGCAAGGCGTTGCGGTGGCGTTGTCCAGTGCGGGGCAGGCGGGTCTGCTGTCGACCATCTTTAGCAGCCGCACCCTTGGCCTGACCGGGCAACTGACGGCCAGCGCCCAGCCTGACTACCTGTCCGGGCTGCTGATCGGCCACGAACTGGCGGGGCTTTGCGCCTCGTTGCGCCAGCAGCAGGCGCCGTTACCGGCCGTGGTGCTGGTGGGCAGCGACAGCCTGTGCCAGCGCTACCGGCAGGCTCTGGTGCTGGCCGGTTTTTCCTCCGTGACGCTGGCCGAGCAGGCCACCGAGTGCGGTCTCTGGCAGGTGGCGCGGCAGGCAGGCCTGTTGAGCGGCGCCGATTCTGTTTTGCTCAAGGAGCTCTGACATGTTTTTGCAAGCACTCAACAGTAACGGGTTGGTCGCGATCCTGCGCGGCCTGCGTCCCCAGGAAGCGCCAGCCATCGGTGAAGTTCTGTACGAGGCGGGCTTTCGGGTCATCGAGGTACCGCTCAATTCGCCATCGCCGTTCGACAGCATCAGCCTGCTGCGGCGCAGCCTGCCCGCCGACTCCCTGGTCGGTGCCGGCACAGTGTTGCAGCCCGCGCAGGTGCAGCAGGTCAAGGACGCCGGAGGCCAGTTGATCGTCATGCCGCACAGCGATGCCGCCGTGCTGCGGACCGCCAAAGCGGCCGGGCTGTTCCTGTCGCCCGGTGTCGCCACGCCGACCGAAGCATTCGCCGCGTTGGCCGAAGGCGCTGACGTTCTGAAGCTGTTCCCTGCCGAGCAAATGGCGCCGGCGGTGGTCAAGGCCTGGCTGGCGGTGCTGCCGGCGGGCACCGTGTTGCTGCCGGTGGGCGGCATCACGGCGGACAACATGCAGCCCTGGCTGGACGCCGGTGCGCGGGGCTTCGGGCTGGGCTCCGGGCTGTTCAAGCCAGGCATGAGCGCCGCTGAGGTCGCCAGCCGCGCCCAGGCGTATGTCGCGGCCTGGACACGCAGCAGCGCCGCTTAATTTTCTGGCGGGCGCGGTAGGCGCCCGCATCGATAACAAGAGAGATCACAACGATGAAAATCACCAAACTGACCACCTTTATCGTTCCGCCACGCTGGTGCTTCCTCAAGGTCGAAACCGACCAGGGTGTGACCGGCTGGGGCGAGCCGGTGGTCGAAGGCCGCGCCCATACCGTTGCTGCGGCAGTGGACGAGCTGTCCGATTACCTGATTGGTAAAGACCCGCGCAATATCGAAGACATCTGGACCGTGCTCTACCGTGGCGGCTTCTATCGCGGCGGTTCGATTCACATGAGTGCGCTGGCCGGTATCGACCAGGCGCTGTGGGATATCAAAGGCAAGGCGCTGGGCGTCTCGGTCAGCGACCTGCTCGGTGGTCAGGTGCGTGACAAGATCCGGGTCTACTCGTGGATCGGCGGTGATCGCCCGGCCGACACCGCTCGGGCAGCCAAGGAGGCGGTGGAACGCGGTTTTACTGCAGTGAAGATGAACGGCACCGAAGAGCTGCAGTTTCTCGACACGTTCGACAAGGTCGACCGCGCGCTGGCCAGCGTGGCCGCGGTGCGCGACGCGGTGGGGCCGAACGTCGGTATCGGCGTGGATTTCCATGGCCGGGTGCACAAGCCCATGGCCAAGGTACTGATGAAGGAGCTGGACCCGTTCAAGCTGATGTTCATCGAAGAGCCGGTGCTCAGCGAGCACTATGAGGCGCTCAAGGAACTGGCGCCGCTGACCAGTACACCGATCGCGCTGGGCGAGCGGCTGTTCTCGCGCTGGGACTTCAAGCGGGTGCTCAGCGAAGGTTACGTCGACATCATCCAGCCCGACGCCTCGCATGCCGGCGGCATCACCGAAACCCGCAAGATCGCCAATATGGCCGAAGCCTACGACGTGGCGCTGGCCCTGCATTGCCCGTTGGGGCCGATTGCCCTGGCCGCGTGCCTGCAGCTGGATGCGGCTTGCTACAACGCCTTCATCCAGGAGCAGAGCCTGGGCATCCATTACAACGAAAGCAACGACCTGCTCGACTACGTCAAACACCCGGAAGTCTTCGACTACGAAGCCGGCATGGTGAAAATCCCCAACGGTCCGGGCCTGGGCATCGAGATCAACGAAGCTTACGTGCGCGAGCGCGCAGCCGTCGGCCATCGCTGGCGCAACCCGATCTGGCGGCATGCTGATGGCAGTTTTGCCGAGTGGTAAGAGGCGACCTGTGCGGTACTACACAAACTCATACAACTCCAATAAGAGGCAAACCTCATGAGTTCCCGGGCATTCGAATCGGCGGCGTCGCTGGCCACGCCGACCCGCAAACGCTATTTCATCATGGTGCTGTTGTTCATCACCGTGGTCATCAACTACCTGGACCGCAGCAACCTGTCGATTGCCGCGCCGGCGCTGACCAGCGAGCTGGGTTTGACGCCGGTCGAGGTCGGCCTGATCTTTTCGGCGTTCGGCTGGACCTACGCGGCCATGCAATTGCCCGGCGGCTGGCTGGTCGACCGTGTACCGCCACGGATTCTCTATACCGTGGCGTTGATCTCCTGGTCGGTGGCGACGGTGATGCTGGGTTTTGCGGCCAGCTTCATCGCCTTGTTCGTGCTGCGTATGGCGGTGGGGGCGCTGGAGGCCCCGGCCTATCCGATCAATAGCCGGGTGGTGACCTCGTGGTTCCCTGAGCGCGAGCGGGCCACCGCCATCGGCTTCTACACCTCCGGGCAGTTTGTCGGCCTGGCATTTCTGACCCCGATACTGGCCTGGCTACAGGCGCATTACGGCTGGCACATGGTATTTGTGGCCACCGGTGCAGTAGGTATCCTCTGGGGCGTGATCTGGTATCTGGTGTATCGCGAACCGCGCGACTTCAAGGGGGCCAATAACGCCGAGATTGAGCTGATTCGCGAGGGCGGCGGGCTGGTGGATATCCAGGCTGATACCGCCAGGCAAAAAGCCGGGTTCAAGTGGGCCGATCTCGGCATCGTGCTCAGTCAGCGCAAGCTGTGGGGGCTCTATCTGGGGCAGTTCTGCCTGAACTCGACCCTGTGGTTCTTCCTGACCTGGTTCCCTACCTATCTGGTCAAGTACCGGGGCATGGACTTCATCAAGTCCGGGTTGCTGGCTTCGTTGCCGTTCCTGGCAGCGTTCGTCGGCGTGCTGTGTTCGGGGTTCTTCTCCGACTGGCTGATCCGCCGCGGCCACAGCGTGGGGCTGGCGCGCAAGCTGCCGATCATCACTGGCCTGCTGATCTCCACGACCATCATTGGTGCCAACTACGTGGACTCGACCGGGCTGATCATCGCCTGTATGGCGGTAGCCTTCTTCGGCAATGGCCTGGCGTCGATCACCTGGTCGCTGGTATCGACCGTTGCGCCGGCGCGGCTGCTGGGCCTGACGGGGGGCACCTTTAACTTCATCGGCAACCTGGCGGCCATTGCCACGCCGATCATGATCGGTTTTCTGGCCACCGGTGATTCGTTTGCGCCGGCCATTACCTACATCGCCTGCCTGGCGTTGTTGGGAGCGCTGTCGTACATCCTGCTGGTGGGCAAGGTCGAGCGGATCGAGCTTTAGCGGCTGGTTCTGAGGCGGCTAGATGCCCATAATGCTGCCAGCTTTTTTGACGGAACCAGACCTGATATGGACAAGGCTTCAATGGCAGACGCCGATAAAGAACCGGCGCTGGCGGGAACGCAAACTCTGGTACGTGGCCTGGCCGTGGTTCAGGCAGTCGCGGCAGGTGCCCGGGACCTCAAAGACATCGCCAAGGCAATGGGTACCACCCGCAGCACCACCCACCGGTTGGCCAGTTGTCTGGTGCTGGAGCGCTATCTGCGGGTGGTGCCACAGGTCGGCTATCTGCTGGGGCCCAAGTTGATCGAGCTGGGCTTCCAGGCTCGGGAAGAATTGCCATTGGCGATGCTGGCCAGGCCCTATCTGGACCGGCTTTCGGAACTGACCGGCGATACCGTGCATCTGGCCGTGCGCGACGGCGATGAGGTGCTGTACCTGCACAAGAATCCAGGTCGCAACGGCCCGGAGATGCGCTCGCGGGTCGGGCACCGCATGCCATTGGTACGCACCGGGATCGGCAAGGCGTTGTTGCTCGACAGCGCCGAGCAGGAATGGCAGCGGCTGTTCGATATCAGCCAGCCGGTCGCTGGCCGTGCCTCGACATTGCCGGCCCATGAGCCGCAGACCTGGGAGCAGTTGCGCCAGCGCCGCGAGGAGTATGTGCAGGGCGGCTATGCCTTCGACCTGGAAGACAACGAGCCGTCGATCCGCTGCGTTGCGGCGCCGGTGCGTGACGCCAGCCGACAGATCGTGGCTGGCATCAGCATCGCCAGCACTGTGCCGTATATGCCGCTGGAGAAAATGGCCGAACTGGTGCCGCTGATCAAAGACCTGGCGGCGCAGCTGTCGGCCGAACTGGGCGCGGTGTGATCAGGCCTTGAGCGTCGCCATATCGATGACGAAGCGGTACTTCACGTCACCGGCCAGCATGCGTTCGTAGGCCTGATTGATGTTGCGGATGTCGAGCATTTCGATATCGCAACGGATGTCGTGTTCAGCGCAGAAATCCAGCACTTCCTGGGTTTCGGCGATGCCGCCGATCAGTGAGCCGGCCAGTACCCGGCGTTTCATGACCAGGTTGGCGGCATGTACCGGTGGGTCGATCGGTTCGATCAGGCCGACCAGAATGTGCACGCCGCCGAAGGTCAGGGTGTCCAGGTAGGGATTGAGGTCGTGCTGCACCGGAATGGTGTCGAGCAGGAAATCAAAGCGGCCGGCGGCGGCTTTCATCTGCTCGGCATCGGTGGATACGATCACATGGTCGGCACCCTGACGGCGTGCCTCGGCCGCTTTGCTGGCAGAGCGGGTGAACAGAGTGACCTCTGCGCCCATCGCCTTGGCGAACTTGATCCCCATGTGGCCCAGGCCGCCCATGCCCAGTACGCCGACCTTGTGCCCGGCGCGCACGCCATGGAGCTTGAGCGGCGAGTAGGTGGTAATGCCGGCGCACAGGATCGGCGCCGCGGCTGCCGCATCGAGTTGTTCCGGGATGCGTACGACGAAGTGTTCGCTGACCACGATGCTGCTGGAGTAGCCGCCCATGGTGTTGCTGCCATCGACCCTGTCCGGGGTGGCGTAGGTCATGGTCGGGCCTTCCAGGCAGTATTGCTCAAGGTCTGCCTGGCAGGCGCTGCAGGTGCGGCACGAGTCGACCATGCAACCGACACCGACCAGATCACCGGTCTTGTAGCGGGTGGCCTGCGGACCGGTGGCAGTGACCCGGCCGACGATTTCATGGCCGGGCATCAGCGGGTAGACGGCAATCCCCCATTCATTGCGGGCCTGGTGAATATCTGAGTGGCAGACGCCGCAGTAGAGGATTTCGATGGCCACGTCGTCAGCGCGCAAGGCGCGACGTTCGAAGGTCATCGGCGCCAGCGGCGCGGTAGGGGATTGAGCAGCGTAACCGATAGCGGTGTACATCAGAGGGGCCTCGCAAATGACAAGCTGTTGAGGCGGTGCATTGTCGTGCGCTACGCCGCGCCCGGCGATGGCGAATTCTCCGTGATTCTTGCCTGATTCTCCGGCGTATGCTGTATCGCTGCTCAGATCTGCGATGATAGGCGTGTCTGTTTCTCTGTCAGTACTGTTTGATGCAATTGACTCGATACCTTGAAGCCAATACGACGCTTGTGGACCTGATTCGCTCTCTGGCGCCGCAGCCGGGTTGGGCGTATACCCGTTTGCCGGACGTAAAGCTGATCAGCGCGTTCAGCCATATGGGCAGCAGCCCGCAGATCTACGAGCCGAGCCTGATGATCGTCGCCCAGGGCAGCAAGGTGGCGTTTCTGGGGTCGCGGACCTTCGAGTACGGCGCCGGGCATTACCTGATCCAGGCCTTGTCGGTGCCGTTCAAGTGCGAAACCTTCGCTGCGCCGGACATGCCGCTTTACGGTGTGTCAGTGGCGATTGATCGTACCGTGCTGGCCGAACTGGTGCAGGCCATGGGCCCGACGGCTGCAGGCGAAAGCCGGATGCAGACCCCGGAGTCGATGAGTTCGGTGCAGTTCGATGTGGGCATGCGCGAGAGTGTCGAGCGGTTGTTGCGTTGCCTGCACGATCCGCTGGAGTGTCAGGTGATGGGCCAGGCGCGAGTGCGCGATGTGCTGTACAGCGCGCTGCGCGGTCCGCAGGCGGGTGTGCTGCGGGCACTGGTCGAGCAACAGGGGCAGTTCGCCCGGGTGGCCGCGGCGGTCAATTACCTGCACGATCATTTCGCCGAGCCGCTGAATGTCGAGACCCTGGCGCGTTGCGCCAATATGAGCGTGTCGACCTTCCATGAACACTTCAAACGCAGCACCTTGCTCAGCCCGGTGCAATATCTCAAACGCCTGCGTCTGCTGCGTGCCCAGCAGATGCTGGTCAGCGACGCAATGGGTGTGGCTCAGGTGGCATTGCAGGTGGGCTATCAGAGTGCCTCGCAGTTCAGTCGCGAGTACAAGCGCTACTTCGAGCGCAGCCCGGGGCAGGAGAGAGGGGTTTAGCGTCACGGTAGGAGCAGCTTTAGCTGAGAAGCTTTCGCGGCTGAAGCCGCTCCTACGGTGCATTACATGTTGGGGTAGTTGGGCCCGCCTGCGCCTTCAGGCGCCACCCAGGTGATGTTCTGCGCCGGATCCTTGATGTCGCAGGTCTTGCAGTGCACGCAGTTCTGGGCGTTGATCTGAAAGCGTTTCTCGCCGTCTTCCTGGGTCACCACTTCGTACACGCCGGCCGGGCAGTAGCGCTGTGCAGGCTCGTCGTAGAGTGGCAGGTTCTGGCTGATCGGGATGCTCGGGTCTTTGAGCTTCAGGTGGCAGGGCTGTTCCTCTTCATGGTTGGTGCTGGAGAGAAATACCGAGCTGAGCTTGTCGAAGCTGAGCTTGCCGTCCGGTTTCGGGTAGTCGATCTTTTTGGAATCGGCAGCGAGCTTCAGGCAGGCATGGTCCGGCTTGGTGTCGTGCAGGGTAAAGGGCAGCTTGTTGGCGAAGATATTCTGCTCAAGGAAGGCAAAGCCGGCGCCGAGAATCGGGCCGAACTTGTGCATCGCCGGGCCGAAGTTGCGTGAGGCGAACAGTTCGTCGTGCAGCCAGCTGGCCTTGAAACCCTCGACATAGCCGGTCAGTTCGTCGCCGCCTTGGTTGCCCGCCAGCAGTTGCTCGGCCACCGCGTCGGCGGCCAGCATGCCGGACTTCATGGCCGTGTGGCTGCCTTTGATTTTCGAGAAGTTCAGGGTGCCCAGGTCGCAGCCGATCAGCGCGCCGCCGGGGAACACCATCTTCGGCAGCGAGTTGTAGCCGCCTTTGACGATGGCGCGGGCGCCGTAGCTGATGCGCTTGCCGCCTTCGAGGTACTGGCTGGCGACCGGATGGTGCTTGTAGCGCTGGAATTCGTCGAATGGCGACAGGTACGGGTTGCTGTACGACAGGTCGATGATCAGACCGACCACCACTTGGTTGTTCTCCAGGTGATAAAGGAACGAGCCGCCCATGTTGGCGTTGTCCAGCGGCCAGCCGGCGGTGTGCACCACCAGGCCCGGTACGTGTTTGGCCGGGTCGATTTCCCACAGTTCCTTGATACCGATGCCGTAATGCTGCACGTCGGCTTCGCTGTCGAGCTCGAAGCGCTTGATCAGTTGCTTGCCCAGATGGCCGCGGCAACCTTCCGCGAACAGCGTGTATTTGCCACGCAGTTCCATGCCGGGGGTGTACAGGCCGTCCTTGGGCTGGCCTTCGCGGTCCACGCCCAGGTCGCCGGTGATGATGCCGCGCACGATGCCGGCCTCGTCGAACAATACTTCCTGGGCAGTAAAGCCTGGGTAGATCTCGACGCCCAGGTTCTCGGCCTGCTGGGCCAGCCAGCGGCACAGGTTACCCAGAGAGATAATGTAGTTGCCTTCGTTGTGCATGGCTTTGGGCACAAAGAAATCAGGCACCTTGATCGAGCTCTGCTCGCTGCGCAGCACATAGATGTCATCGCGCACCACGGGCGTATTGAGCGGGGCACCCAGTGCTTTCCAGTCGGGGAACAGCTCTTCCAGGGCGCGCGGTTCGAATACCGCGCCGGAGAGGATGTGGGCGCCAACTTCGGAGCCTTTTTCTACCACGCAGACGCTGATTTCCTGGCCGGTTTGAGCGGCCTTCTGTTTCAGGCGGCAAGCGGCGGAAAGCCCGGAGGGCCCGGCTCCGACGATGACCACGTCGAATTCCATGTATTCGCGTTCCACAGGCTATCTCCTACAAATGGCTCACGGTGTCTTTATAAGCTCTGGCGATAAACGACAGCGGCAACAGTCGATTTCGCGGCTTCTTTCTAAGTTCAGGCAGTATATCTACACCATCGGGCAGGTCCAATACAAACGTTTGTTTGAATCGGTTGAAACCCTTATAAATCCTAGCGGCGGGACTCATGACTGGCCGATATGTCGTATTGACCGTCCGGGAGGTTGCGGTCAAGATACGGGCGGTTTGGTACTGGCTGCGGGTCGATAAAACTCGACCAGACCTGTAAAGGCGTGCGGCCGTGAAGTGTGGTTAAACACTTCGTGCCTGTTTGTGCGGCGCATTCTACACGGCCTTGCGGCCATTGGCCGGCTTTAATCGGCCTTGTAGTGCGTGTGCACGCCCCAGGATTGCTTGTTGAGGACGCATTCCAATCGCCTGGCCGTGTCCAGGCGGCTTCTATTCATCGGAGAGTAACGAGGAATCCATGAAGGTTCTTGTAGCTGTCAAAAGAGTGGTCGACTACAACGTCAAGGTTCGCGTCAAGGCGGACAACTCCGGCGTCGACCTGGCCAACGTCAAGATGTCCATGAACCCCTTCTGCGAAATTGCCGTCGAAGAGGCCGTGCGTCTGAAAGAGAAGGGCGTTGCCAGCGAAATCGTCGTGGTCAGCGTGGGTCCGTCCACCGCTCAGGAACAACTGCGCACCGCGCTGGCGCTGGGCGCCGACCGTGCCGTACTGGTTGAGTCCGCTGAAGAACTGACCTCGCTGGCGATTGCCAAGTTGCTCAAGGCCGTGGTCGACAAGGAACAGCCGCAACTGGTGATCCTCGGTAAACAGGCGATCGACAGCGATAACAACCAGACCGGCCAGATGCTCGCCGCGCTGAGCGGTTACGCCCAGGGCACCTTTGCCTCCAAGGTCGAAGTCAATGGCGACAAGGTTGCCGTGACCCGTGAGATCGACGGCGGTCTGCAGACGGTTGCGCTGAACCTGCCTGCCATCATCACCACCGACTTGCGACTGAACGAGCCGCGCTACGCATCCTTGCCCAACATCATGAAGGCCAAGAAGAAGCCACTGGAAACCCTGACCCCTGAAGCGTTGGGTGTTTCCACAGCCTCGACCAACAAGACCATCAAGGTCGAGGCGCCAGCAGTGCGCAGCGCCGGCATCAAGGTCAAGTCGGTGGCTGAACTGGTCGAAAAATTGAAGAACGAAGCGAAGGTAATCTAAATGACTATTTTGGTTATCGCTGAACACGACAAGGGTGCGCTGGTTCCGGCGACCCTCAATGCTGTAGCGGCCGCCCAGAAAATCGGCGGCGACATTCACGTGCTGGTCGCAGGTGCCGGCGTATCGGCGGTTGCCGAAGCGGCCGCGAAGATCGCCGGTGTGGCCAAGGTGCTGGCTGCCGACAACGCAGCCTACGCTCACCAGTTGCCGGAAAACGTCGCGCCACTGATCGTCGAGCTGGCCAAGGGTTACAGCCACGTGCTGGCCGCAGCCACCTCCAACGGCAAGAACATCCTGCCGCGTGTTGCTGCGCAACTGGATGTTGACCAGATTTCCGAAATCGTCTCGGTCGAGTCGGCAGACACCTTCAAGCGTCCGATCTACGCCGGTAACGCCATTGCCACCGTGCAATCGAGTGCAGCGGTCAAGGTCATTACCGTGCGTACTACCGGTTTCGACCCGGTTGCTGCCGAAGGTGGCTCTGCTGCTGTCGAAGCCGTGGCTGCCGCGCACAACGCCGGTACCTCGAGCTTCGTCAGCGAAGAGCTGGCGACCTCTGACCGTCCAGAGCTGACTGAGGCGCGGGTGGTGGTGTCCGGCGGTCGCGGCATGGGCAACGGTGACAACTTCAAGCACCTGTACAGCCTGGCCGACAAGCTCGGTGCTGCGGTCGGTGCTTCGCGTGCGGCCGTTGACGCAGGCTTTGTGCCGAACGACATGCAGGTCGGTCAGACCGGCAAGATCGTCGCGCCGCAACTGTACGTCGCTGTCGGTATCTCCGGTGCGATCCAGCATCTGGCTGGCATGAAAGACTCCAAGGTGATCGTCGCGATCAACAAGGATGAAGAGGCGCCAATCTTCCAGGTGGCTGACTACGGTCTGGTAGCCGACCTGTTCGAAGCCGTACCGGAGCTGGAAAAGCTGGTCTGATCCGGCATCCTGCCCTATAAAAGAACCCGCCCGGTTTGCTGACGAACCGGCGGGTTTTTTGTTTTCTGATAGCAAGGATTTTGCATGGGCGCCTTTCGAGTTCTCTGGCCGTGCGTGCTGGCGGGCTGGCTGATGTCGCCCGCTATGGCCGCAGCGGCAGCCAAGTGCGAGCGGCTGATCGCCAGTGGCAGTCCGGATGCGCCACCGTACCTGTGGCGCGATCCGCAGGACCCCAGGCAACTGATGGGTGCCAATGCCGACCTGCTCCGGCAGGCTGCCCAGGAGTTGGGCATCACCGTAGAGGTGCTCTACGCCGGCAAACGCAGCCAGGCACAAGAGGAGGTGCGCAGCGGGCGGATGGATCTGCTGGTCGATGCCAGTCTGAATTCGGCGCAACTGGAGGCTTTCGATTACCTTCAGCCGGCCATCAGCCATAACGAAATCGTGCTCTGGACGCGCGCCGATTCCGGCCTGGCTGCGCAGAGTCTTGCTGATTTGCAGGGGCACTCCGGGGTGCGCTCTCAAAGAACCCGGCTGACGCCGGAGTTCGAGGCGCTTGCCAGTGCGCAGCTACAGTTGCAAACCGTGGGCGGCCTGACTGCGGCGCTGCAAAAGCTGGCGCTGGGTGAGGTCGACTACGCTCTGGCAGGGCGCTACGCAGGCCGAGTGCTGGTCGAGTCGCTAGGCCTGGCGGCTGACTTGCAGGCGCTGGCGCTGGTGGTGGATCGGCCGGGGTTTCATCTGGCGTTATCGTCCAATTCAGCCTGCAACGACCCCTGGTTGCGCGGACAACTGACGAAAAAGATGACAGAATCGGCAGCTTCGGGCCTTGCCGATGAGGCCATAAAACGCAATCTGGATCTGTGGAAACGCCAGTTGCAGCAGCCCGTCTCCAAACAGTAGGAATGGTTTAGTGAGTACTCGCTTTTTGGTCGCCGGCATGGCGGCTGTCATTGTGGCCGGGTGTGCGAACGATCCGGCGCCCACCGAACAAATGAAACTGACCGAGCAAGCCATTGCCCAGGCCAAGGCAGTAGGGGCCGAAGGTGAAGAGCTGCCGCAGATGCAGCAGGCCGAAGAGCGCTATGCCGCCGCGCGTGCCGAGCTGCTCAAACAGTCCTACAAGAATGCGCGCATGCAGGCCGAGCGGGCTGAGCTGGATGCCCGGCTGGCCGAGGCGCAAACCCTGACCCTCAAGAGTGAAGAGCAGCGTGCGCAACTCGAAGCTCGCCTTGAACGTCTGCGCAAGCAGTTGAAGGAGGCGCAATGAATCGTCTGCCGCATATTCTGAGTGTCTGTGCAGTGCTGGGGTTGGCCGGCTGTGCCGGCCAGTACTCGGGCGATCATGCTTTACAGAAAGCCAGTGCCGACTTTCAGCGGGTCAAGGAAGATCCTGATGTGCTGCGCAGTGCGCCCAAGGATGTGATTCGCGCCGGAGAATCGCTGGGGCGTGCCGAGCGGCTGTCGAGCTATCTGGGCAGTGGCGCGGATGTTGCGCATTACGCTTACCTGAGCAGTCGCTACAGTGAAATTGCCCGTGAGCACACTAATCTGGCGCTGTCGCAAGAGCGTATGGCCAGGATGGAGCTTGAGCGTCAGCGGCTGCAACTGGGGTTGCGTGAAGCCAGGCTGGCCGGTGCCCGGCAGCAGGGCAAGTGGGTCGAAGAGCAGATCATGCTGGCCACTACCCAGAGCGATCGCGGTCTGGTCATGACCTTGGGCGATGTGTTGTTCGATCAGGGCGATGCGCAGTTGAAGAACTCCGCCAATCGTACCCTGCTCAAGATCGTCCAGTTCCTGCAACTGCACCCGCGACGTGTGGTACGCATTGAGGGTTACACCGACAACACCGGCGAGCGTCAGGACAATCTCAAGTTGTCCCGGGATCGTGCCCAGGCCGTTGCGGATGTGCTGATCGACCTGGGAGTGGAAGAAAAGCGTGTTGAAGTCATTGGCTACGGCGCGCAGTTTCCTGTTGATGTGAATGCGACAGAGCGGGGCAGGGCGCAGAATCGTCGGGTTGAAATCGTCTTTTCCGACGATAAAGGACGGCTCGGCATTGCCCGATAAACACAGGGTCCAAAAAAAGCCCGAGCCCGGTAGGGTGCTCGGGCTTTTTTTGGCCTTAAGACCGCTGCTTTTGGCATTTATGCCATCCAAATATTTCTGTCAGGGTGCACAATACGGCTTCTGTGCCAGAACTGTCCCAGTACAATTGCAAACTGTTACGGTTGTTTATCCTACAAGAACAAAATGCCGGTCGCTGTGAGGCCGCTTCATGACCAATCTTCTGTTGTATCAACGTATCGCCCAGCAGCTTGCCGAAGATATTCGCCGCGGCGTTTATCAGCCGGGTGAGCGTGTTCCGTCGGTGCGCAAGATGAGCCTGCAGCTCAATGTCAGCCATGCCACGGTGCTGCAGGCCTACGCCAATCTTGAGGATCAGGGGCTGATTCGCGCCCGGCCACAGTCAGGTTATTACGTCCACCAGACTCCGGCGCTGACCGCATCGACGCCTGATATCGCCCGGGTCGAGCGGCCCAGCCTGGTGACTCGTAGCACCATTATCCAGCAGGTTTTGGTTGAATCACGACGTGAAGGGGTATTTGCCCTGGGTGCGGCTGTGCCTCATGTCGATTATCTGCCGGTCCGTGCACTGCATCAGCAACTGGCCAAAGTGACCCGTTTTCAAAGCCCGCGAGCCTTCAGCTACATGTTCAGCCCAGGCTATGAGCCGCTGCGGCGCCAAGTGGCGATCCGCATGCGTGATGCCGGGGTGGTGGTCGATCCTTCTGAGGTGGTGATCAGCCACGGTTGTGTCGATGCGCTGCAGATGGCTTTACGAGTGGTGACACGGCCGGGTGATTTGATTGCTGCCGAGTCGCCGGCTTATTACGGTCTGCTGCAACTGGCGGATTTGCTGGGGCTGAAGGTCATCGAGATTCCCAGTGATCCGGTCACCGGTATCAGTCTGGAAGCCTTGCAGCTGGCGGCCAATCAGTGGTCGATCAAGGCCTTGGTACTGACTGCCAGGGTAAGCAACCCGCTGGGGGCGACCATGCCCGAGGAGCGGCAGAAGAGTCTGCTGCGGCTGGTTGGCGATTTTGATATCCAGGTCATCGAAGATGATATCTATGGCGAGCTGATGTTCGAAATCGGTCGCACCCGTGCGCTCAAAGCCTTTGATCGGCATGACCGGGTCATCTACTGCTCAAGCTTCTCCAAAACCCTGTCGCCGGGAGTGCGCATTGGCTGGATGATTCCAGGCAGCAAGTACCTGGCCGAAATCCAGCGATTGCAGACCTTCAGTACCCATTCGGCGTGCAGCGTGACCCAGATGGGAGTGGCGGCCTACCTAGAGAATGGTGGCTATGATCGCCATCTGCGGCATATCCGGATTGAGTACCGCAAGAACCTGAGCGCCTATCAATTGGCCGTGCAGCAGCATTTTCCCGAGGGCACCCAGATGAGCCGGCCATTGGGCGGTTTCATTCTATGGGTCAGTTTGCCCGGCAGGGTCAATACTCAGGAGCTGCATATTCGTGCGCTGGAGCAGGGCATCAGCATCGCCCCAGGGCTGATTTTCAGCAATACAGAGCAGTTCAATCATTGCATTCGTCTGAACTGTGGGATGCCGTGGAATCGCGAAGCGGAGCGCTCTCTGATGACGCTGGGAATGTTGGCGCGGCAGTTGTGTCATGAGGCGGCCGCAGGATTTTGACCTATAGGCATGCGCTCTTTTCGTCCGATATTGGTCTGCTGACTTGTCAATCGGGTTGTAAAGGGCCAGCATGTTTATTTCTGCCCAAATCATTGTTCGCTTATGACTGTCTTTCGCCTTGCTGGATTGTTAGTCGTCGTGTTGTTGTGCGGTTGCGATGCTCGGGAGCCGTCTGCGCCCAGACCCAAAACAGAGGCTGCCTCGGCGGCTGTTGCGGTGCCTGAAGCGCCTGCGCGGCCGGTTGCGCCATCGACTGCCGAGAAGCCCGTTGCGCAGGTGGTAAGCGGCGCTGTGGCGGACAAGCATGAGCCTGCGCCGGTGCACAGCCTGGCGCCCAGCGTGCCGGTCAAGCCTGTGGTGCTCGACAAGAATGATTTTGGTGTGGCCAGCAAGCCTGTCGCCGCGCATGCGCAGCCTGAAAAGGCGGCGAAGGCGGTTGCCGGTGCCGAGCCTGGCAAGCCAGGTGTCAGCAAGTCTTCGACCAAGACGGTTGCCAAGGCCGATCGCAAGGAGTTGAAGGCCAAGGGTGACAAGGTGCCGGCCAAGAATGTGCGCATTGGCAATGCCAAGCTGGATCTGAGCCTGCCGCAGGAGTTGGTGCGCGAGCTGGAGCCGCCAGCCAATGTTATCAGTGGTCGGCGCAAGCCACTGCTGCCGCCGATGTTTGGTGATAAGGCGAATTCTGCCGAGTCAGGCTCGTTCGAGCTGGGCGGTCGGATTATCAGCAACGAAATGCAGCTGCAGATGCGCAACGACAACCGCCGGGATGTCGACGGCGCGGCGCTGGACTTCAAATTCAGGCAGTAACGCCCTGTCTGCCCTGTGCTATGGCAGTTACAAGCCTTTGTGGCTGCCGCTAATATCGCTACTCTTTTTTCGTATTCCCAAGGTGTATCGCTTCATGGACTGTCGTTCAGGTTGTGGTGCGTGCTGCATCGCGCCGTCTATTACTTCGCCCATCCCCGGCATGCCTGATGGCAAGCCCGCCGGTGTGCGCTGCCTGCATCTTTCTGTGGAGATGCTCTGTGGATTGTTTGGTCGTCCCGAGCGGCCTGACGTGTGTGGGGGCTTTGCGGCGGATGAGGAGGTCTGTGGTGTTGACCAGGCTGATGCGATTCGTCTGATTGGCTGGTGGGAAAGAGCTACCGCTACCACCTGAGTCCGGGTGCTGGCGGTTCTATCGTAAGCAGAGGAGTGGAACGATGAAATCGCTGTACCGCCTGGCTGTTACGTGTGGTGTAACTGTACTGTTCACGGGCGTTGCACACGCCGAAGACTGGCAGTTGGCCAAGGATGAACAGGGTATCAAGGTGTGGCTCAGTGAGGTGCCGGGTTCGAAGTACAAGGCCTATCGTGGCGTAACCGTGATTGATGCCAGCTTCCAGCGACTGCGTGCCTTGCAGGAAGATGTGGCGGGCGCCTGCGCCTGGATTCATGAGTGTGAATCGCAGAAGCTGCTCAAACACGAAGGTGACAAGGCCTGGACCTACACCCGCTTCAAGACGCCCTGGCCGGTCACCCCGCGTGACTCTGTGTTGCAGGTCAGTACCGTTCAGCAAACCGATGGCAGCCTGAGGCGCAACCTGCTGGCACAGCCGCGCTACATTCCTGAAGAAAAAGGCTACGTGCGGGTGGCGAGTGTCGACGGGTACTGGCAATTGACGCCGAAGGGGCCTGATCGTACCGAGGTGACTTACCAGGTGCACACCGATCCTGGTGGCAGTGTGCCGTCGTGGTTGAGCAACAAGTTCGTGGTCGATGCGCCGTTCAACACCCTCAAGGCATTGCGGGAGAGGGCGCTAAAGCCTTGAGGGCTGGCTGCAAAAACAAAGGGCTGCCCTTGGGCAGCCCTTGTTCGTTGCGCTGAAGCTTACTTGCGATCCGGCAGCGAAGTGATATCGCGTTGCTGCTCGCCGGTGTACAGCTGGCGTGGACGGCCAATCTTGTATGGGCTGGAGAGCATTTCTTTCCAGTGCGAGATCCAGCCGACGGTACGGGCCAGGGCAAAGATCACGGTGAACATGCTGGTCGGAATGCCGATCGCCTTGAGGATGATCCCCGAGTAGAAGTCGACGTTCGGGTACAGCGAGCGCTCGATGAAGTAAGGATCGGTCAGGGCGATCTCTTCCAGGCGCATGGCCAGTTCCAGCTGTGGATCGTTGTGGATGCCCAGCTCGCTGAGGACTTCGTCGCAGCTCTGCTTCATCACGGTGGCGCGTGGGTCGCGGTTCTTGTAAACGCGGTGGCCGAAGCCCATCAGCTTGAACGGATCGTTCTTGTCCTTGGCCTTGGCGATGTACTTGTCGATATTCGACACGTCGCCAATTTCGTCGAGCATGGTCAGGACCGCTTCGTTGGCGCCGCCGTGGGCAGGGCCCCAGAGTGCAGCGATACCGGCAGCGATACAGGCGAACGGGTTGGCGCCCGAAGAGCCGGCCATGCGTACGGTTGAAGTGGATGCGTTCTGCTCATGGTCGGCGTGGAGGATGAAGATCCGGTCCATTGCCTTGGCCAGTACCGGGCTGATCGGTTTGATCTCGCACGGGGTGTTGAACATCATGTGCAGGAAGTTTTCTGCGTAGCTCAGGTCGTTGCGCGGGTACATCATGGGCTGGCCCATGGAGTACTTGTAGACCATGGCGGCAAGGGTCGGCATCTTCGCAACCAGGCGAATGGCCGAGATTTCCCGGTGCTGCGGATTATTGATGTCCAGCGAGTCGTGGTAGAACGCCGACAGGGCGCCCACTACGCCGCACATGACCGCCATCGGGTGGGCGTCACGGCGGAAACCGTTGAAGAAGGTCTTGAGCTGTTCGTGGACCATCGTGTGGTTTTTGACCACGGCAACGAACTGGGCCTTCTGTTCTGCGGTTGGCAGTTCGCCGTTGAGCAGCAGGTAGCAGGTCTCCAGGTAGTCGGACTGGCTGGCCAGTTGCTCGATCGGGTAGCCGCGGTGCAGCAGGATTCCCTTGTCACCATCGATATAGGTGATTTTCGACTCGCAAGAGGCGGTCGACATGAAGCCTGGGTCGAATGTGAAGCGGCCGGTGGCGGTCAGGCCGCGTACGTCGATCACGTCAGGACCAACAGTGCCGGTCAGAATTGGCAGCTCGACGGGGGCGGTGCCCTCGATGATCAACTGCGCTTTTTTGTCAGCCATATGGCCTCCTGTTTATGCTTCGAATCATCAGACAGGCCCCCCACGCAGGGCCCGCATCACTATAGTGAGATAAATTCTAAAGTCAATTTGCCTAAAGTCGTGTTCCAAAGCGGCTTTGGCTATCCATATTTTCGTATTATTCCGACTCCTTTACCCCTTTTGCGCAAGCTGTGCAATCCGCCGTTGGCGGGTGGTCTGCGCGTTGTCATTAGTGGCCTAACTGTCTATACTCGGCGTCCGAGCGCCATGGGCTTTGCAGCCAGTTTCAGGCGCTCGTCACTTCGTGGGTAGTGGGTACCTGACCAGTGCACTTCCCAACAACTTGCCCTGTTGTTCAAAGGGCTCTTCAGTGTGAAAAAAAGCCGTGAAAAGCCAACGACCTGTAAATCTAGACCTAAGGACAATCAAGCTCCCAGTCACTGCTTACACGTCCATTCTTCACCGTGTTTCCGGTGTCATTCTCTTCGTCGGTGTTGTCATCATGCTTTATGCATTGGACAAATCCCTGGCGTCCGAGGAAGGCTTCGGTGAAGTCAAGGCGTGTCTGACCAGCCCGCTGGCGAAGTTTGTCATCTGGGGCTTGCTGTCTGCCCTTCTGTATCACCTGGTGGCCGGCGTGCGTCACCTGATCATGGATGCTGGTGTAGGCGAGACGCTGGAAGGCGGCAAGCTGGGCTCCAAAATCGTAATCGTTGTTTCTGTGGTGCTGATCGTGCTGGCGGGAGTCTGGATATGGTAACCAACGTCACTAACCTTTCCCGCTCCGGCCTGTATGACTGGATGGCACAACGTGTGTCGGCAGTTGTGCTCGCGGCTTATTTCATCTTCCTGATCGGCTACCTGGTGGCCCACCCAGGTATCAGCTACGCCCAATGGCACGAGCTGTTCTCCGCCACCTGGATGCGTATTTTCAGTCTGCTGGCCCTCGTTGCCCTTGGCGCTCACGCCTGGGTCGGCATGTGGACCATCACCACCGACTATCTGACGCCGATGGCGCTGGGCAAGTCGGCGACTGCGGTACGTTTCCTGGCCCAGGCAGTATGCGGCATTGCGATGTTCGCCTACTTCGTCTGGGGCGTGCAGATTCTTTGGGGTATCTGATTAATGGCTAGCACAAAAACTCTTTCTTTCGACGCCATCATTGTTGGTGGTGGCGGTGCCGGTATGCGTGCTGCGCTGCAACTGGCCCAGGGTGGTCACAAGACTGCTGTGGTCACCAAGGTGTTCCCGACCCGTTCGCACACCGTTTCGGCCCAGGGTGGCATCACCTGCGCGATCGCTTCGGCGGACCCGAACGATGACTGGCGCTGGCACATGTACGACACCGTCAAGGGGTCGGACTACATTGGTGACCAGGACGCAATCGAATATATGTGCCAGGAAGGTCCTGCTGCCGTATTCGAGCTCGACCACATGGGTCTGCCGTTCTCGCGTACCGAAACCGGTCGTATCTACCAGCGCCCGTTCGGTGGTCAGTCCAAGGACTTCGGCAAGGGTGGTCAGGCTGCCCGTACCTGCGCAGCTTCCGACCGTACCGGTCACGCGCTGCTGCACACGCTTTATCAGGGCAACCTGAAAGCCGGCACCGTGTTTCTCAACGAGTACTACGCCGTTGACCTGGTAAAGAATGGCAATGGCGATTTCGTTGGCATCATCGCCATCTGCATTGAAACCGGCGAAACCATGTACATCCGCTCCAAGGCGACCGTACTGGCGACCGGCGGTGCAGGCCGTATCTATTCGTCCACCACCAACGCCCTGATCAACACCGGTGACGGTGTCGGCATGGCGCTGCGCGCCGGTGTACCGGTGCAGGACATCGAGATGTGGCAGTTCCACCCGACCGGCATTGCTGGCGCAGGTGTACTGGTTACCGAAGGCTGCCGTGGTGAAGGTGGATACCTCATCAACAAGCACGGCGAGCGTTTCATGGAGCGTTACGCGCCCAACGCCAAGGACCTTGCCGGTCGTGACGTCGTGGCCCGTTCCATGGTCAAGGAAATCATCGCCGGTAACGGTTGTGGTCCTAATGGCGACCACGTGATGCTCAAGCTCGACCACCTGGGCGAAGAAGTACTGCACAGCCGTCTGCCAGGTATCTGTGAGCTGTCCAAGACGTTCGCTCACGTCGACCCGGTTCTGGCGCCTGTTCCAGTGGTTCCGACCTGTCACTACATGATGGGCGGCGTTGCCACCAACATCCATGGTCAGGCCATGACCCAGGATGCTGAAGGTAACGATGTGATCCTGCCGGGCCTGTTCGCTGTGGGCGAAGTGGCGTGCGTATCGGTTCACGGTGCCAACCGTCTGGGTGGCAACTCGCTGCTCGACCTGGTGGTATTCGGCCGCGCTGCCGGCCTGCACCTGGAGAAGGCTCTGGCTGACGGCGTTCAGTATGACGAAGCCACCGAAGCCGACATCAACAGGGCGCTGAGCCGTCTGGACGCGCTCAACGGCCGTACCGAAGGCGAAGACGTCGCGACCCTGCGCCGCGAGCTGCAAAGCTGCATGCAGAACTACTTCGGTGTGTTCCGTACCGGCGAGTACATGCTCAAGGGTATCGAGCAACTGGCCGAGCTGCGCCAGCGCATTGCCAACGTCAAGATCAACGACAAGTCCCAGGCCTTCAACACCGCGCGTATCGAAGCGCTGGAGCTGCAGAACCTGCTGGAAGTTGCTGAGGCCACGGCCATCGCAGCAGAAGCCCGTAAAGAGTCGCGCGGAGCTCACGCCCGTGAAGACTACGAAGATCGTGACGACGAAAACTGGCTGTGCCACACCCTGTACTACCCGGGTGTCAAAAAGGTCACCAAGCGCGCCGTCAACTTCGCGCCGAAGACCGTGCCAGCGTTTGAACCAAAAGTCCGGACTTACTAAGGGTGGCCGCTATGTTGAAAGTCGAAGTTTATCGTTACAACCCCGACACCGACTCGGCGCCCAAGACTCAGGTGTTCGACGTCGATACCGGTGGCAAGGATTTGATGGTGCTTGATGTATTGGCGCTGATCAAAGAGCAGGACGAAGGTTTCTCGTATCGTCGCTCGTGCCGTGAAGGTGTTTGCGGCTCCGATGGCATGAACATCAACGGCAAGAATGGCCTGGCATGCATCACGCCGCTGTCTGCCGTGGTCAAGGGCAACAAGCTGGTGCTGCGTCCGCTGCCTGGTTTGCCTGTCATACGTGACCTGGTCGTCGATATGAGCATCTTCTACAAGCAG
Organism: Pseudomonas sp. StFLB209; assembly: GCF_000829415.1. Lineage (NCBI taxonomy): Bacteria > Pseudomonadati > Pseudomonadota > Gammaproteobacteria > Pseudomonadales > Pseudomonadaceae > Pseudomonas > Pseudomonas sp. StFLB209. The sequence continues at coordinate 4,296,028 of NZ_AP014637.1, forward strand.
TACGAGAAGGTGAAGCCATTCCTGCAGAACGACACGCCGGCTCCGGCCATCGAGCGTCTGCAGTCGCCTGAAGAGCGTGAAAAGCTCGATGGTCTGTACGAGTGCATCCTGTGCGCTTGCTGCTCGACCTCGTGCCCGTCCTTCTGGTGGAACCCTGACAAGTTCCTGGGCCCTGCGGCACTGCTGCAAGCCTATCGTTTCCTGGCTGACAGCCGTGACACTCGCACTGCCGAGCGTCTGGCGTCGCTGGACGACCCGTTCAGTGTGTTCCGCTGCCGCGGCATCATGAACTGCGTCAACGTTTGTCCGAAGGGCCTTAACCCTACCAAGGCTATCGGTCACGTGCGCAACATGCTGTTGGGTAGTGGCGTCTGATTTACTGCTGTAACCCGCTACATCGTTGCAACCGCTGCGGCGCAGACACACAGTCCGCGCTGCAGTTTTAACCAGGGCAGGGCTCGCAAGGCCAGTGCTCTAACTTTGAAGAAATGAGACCAGCAGGGGCATTCGGGCTGGTGCCCGGACTATCTGCGTGATCCTTAGTGGCTTGTTACGGTCGCTGCACACGACCGTCTCAGACTCGCTCTGTGTCTTCGCCGGTGGTGTCCCCTTACCGAGGGTGACCAAGCATGCAAGAAAGCGTGATGCAGCGCATGTGGAACAGCGCCCACCTTTCCGGTGGTAACGCTGCCTATGTGGAAGAGCTCTACGAGCTCTACCTGCACGACCCTAACGCTGTGCCAGATGAATGGCGCACCTACTTCCAGACGTTGCCGATTGAAGGTAGCGCTGTCACCGATGTATCGCATTCGACAATTCGCGATCATTTCGTGTTGCTGGCCAAAAACCAGCGCCGCGCACAACCGGTATCCGCCGGCAGCGTGAGCAGCGAACACGAGAAGAAGCAGGTTGAAGTGTTGCGGCTTATCCAGGCTTACCGTGTACGTGGCCATCAAGCGGCCCAGCTCGACCCGCTGGGGTTGTGGCAACGTCCCGTGCCGGCTGATCTGTCGATCACCCATTACGGCCTGACCAATGCGGACCTGGATACCGTGTTCCGTGCCGGCGACCTGTTCATCGGCAAAGAGGAAGCGAGCCTACGCGAAATCCTTGAGTCGTTGCAGCAGACATATTGTCGCACCATCGGCGCCGAGTTCGCCCACATCGTGGATTCCGAACAGCGCAACTGGTTCATGCAGCGCCTGGAAAGCGTCCGTGGCCGTCCGGCGTTTTCTGCCGAGAACCAGGGTCACCTGCTCGAGCGCGTCACTGCGGCCGAAGGCCTGGAAAAGTATCTGGGCACCAAATACCCGGGCACCAAGCGTTTCGGTCTGGAAGGCGGCGAAAGCCTGATTCCGATGCTCGACGAGCTGATCCAGCGCTCCGGCTCCTACGGCGTCAAGGAAGTCGTGATCGGCATGGCCCACCGGGGTCGCTTGAACGTGCTGGTCAACACCTTCGGCAAGAACCCGCGCGAGCTGTTCGACGAGTTCGAAGGCAAGAAGATGGCCGAGCTGGGCTCCGGTGACGTCAAGTACCACCAGGGCTTCTCTTCCAACGTCATGACAGCAGGTGGCGAAGTTCACCTGGCCATGGCGTTCAACCCGTCGCACCTTGAGATCGTTTCTCCGGTGGTCGAGGGTTCCGTGCGTGCCCGTCAGGATCGTCGCAACGATTCGACTGGCGAGAAGGTCCTGCCAATCTCCCTGCACGGCGACGCCGCCTTTGCCGGCCAGGGTGTGGTGCTGGAAACCTTCCAGATGTCGCAAACCCGCGGTTTCAAGACCGGCGGTACTGTGCACATCGTCATCAACAACCAGGTTGGCTTCACCATCAGCAACCCGCTGGACGCGCGTTCCACCGAGTACGCCACCGACGTTGCCAAGATGATTCAGGCGCCGATCCTGCACGTCAATGGCGACGATCCTGAAGCTGTGGTGTTCGTCACCCAGCTGGCGATCGACTACCGCATGCAGTTCAAGCGCGACATCGTCATCGACCTGGTCTGCTACCGTCGTCGCGGCCACAACGAGGCCGACGAGCCAAGCGGCACCCAGCCGCTGATGTACCAGCAGATCAACAAGCAGCGCACCACCCGTGAGCTGTATGCCGAGCAGTTGATCAAAGCCGGTGTGTTCGACGAAGCGGCTGTACAGGCCAAGATCGACGACTACCGTACTGCTCTGGACAACGGTCAGCACGTGGTCAAGAGCCTGGTCAAGGAGCCTAACCGCGATCTGTTCGTCGACTGGCGTCCCTACCTGGGCCATGCCTGGACTGCGCGTCATGACACCCGTTTTGACCTCAAGACCCTGCAGGAGCTGTCTGCTCGCCTGCTGGATCTGCCAGAGGGTCTGGTGGTTCAGCGTCAGGTCCAGAAAATCTACGAAGACCGCCAGAAGATGCAGGCCGGTGGCTTGCCGATCAACTGGGGCTACGCCGAGACCATGGCCTACGCCACGCTGCTGCATGAAGGCCATCCGGTGCGTATCACCGGTCAGGACGTCGGCCGCGGTACGTTCTCGCACCGTCATGCCGTGCTGCACAACCAGAAGGACGCCAGCGCCTATGTGCCGCTGAAGAACCTGTCTGCCGAGCAGCCACGTTTCGAAATGTACGACTCCTTCCTGTCCGAAGAAGCCGTACTGGCCTTCGAATACGGTTATTCGACCACCCAGCCTAACGCGCTGGTGATCTGGGAAGCCCAGTTCGGCGACTTCGCCAACGGTGCCCAGGTGGTGATCGACCAGTTCATCACCAGTGGCGAGCACAAGTGGGGTCGTCTGTGCGGCCTGACCATGCTGCTGCCGCACGGTTATGAAGGGCAGGGGCCGGAGCACTCCTCGGCACGTCTGGAGCGCTACCTGCAATTGTGCGCCGAGCACAACATCCAGGTTTGCGTACCGACCACACCGGCCCAGATCTACCATCTGCTGCGCCGTCAGGTGATCCGTCCGCTGCGCAAGCCGCTGGTGGTTCTGACGCCGAAGTCGCTGCTGCGCCACAAGCTGGCCATCTCGACCCTGGAAGATCTGGCCGAAGGCTCGTTCCAGACCGTGATCCCGGAAATCGACAGCCTCGATCCGGCCAAGGTCGAACGCCTGGTACTGTGCAGCGGCAAGGTCTACTACGACCTGCTGGAGAAGCGCCGTGCCGAAGGTCGTGAAGACATCGCCATCGTGCGTATCGAACAGCTGTATCCGTTCCCGGAAGATGACCTCATGGAGGCCATTTCGACCTACACCAACCTCAAGCATGTGGTCTGGTGTCAGGAAGAGCCGATGAACCAGGGCGCCTGGTACAGCAGTCAGCACCATCTGCGTCGCAGCATCAGCAACCACAACCGTAGCCTCGTTCTCGAGTACGCCGGTCGTGATGCTTCTGCCGCGCCAGCATGCGGTTACGCTTCGAAGCACGCCGAGCAGCAGGAAAAACTCCTGCAAGATGCCTTCACTGTTTAACGCCTTCGCGCATTAGAAACCGAATTAAGGAATTACAGATAATGGCTATCGAGATCAAAGCCCCCTCTTTCCCGGAGTCCGTTGCCGACGGCACCATCTCCAAGTGGCACAAACAACCGGGCGAGGCGGTAAAGCGCGACGAACTGCTGGTCGACATCGAGACTGACAAGGTGGTCCTGGAAGTCCTGGCCGAAGCGGACGGCGTGCTGGCATCGATCGTTAAAGGCGAGGGCGACATCGTCCTGTCCAACGAAGTGATCGCGACCCTGGACGCGGGTGCTACCGCATCGGCTGCTCCGGCTGCCGCTGCCGCTGCCGCTGCTGCTCCTGCCGCTGCACCAGCAGCTGCTGCTGCCCCGGCTGCCGCTGCTGACGAAGACGCCATCGCTGCCCCGGCAGCGCGCAAGCTGGCTGAAGAAAACGGCATCAACCTGGCCAGCGTCAAAGGCACCGGTAAAGACGGCCGGATCACCAAGGAAGACGTGGTCGCTGCTGTTGAAGCGAAGAAATCCGCGCCGGCCGCTGCGCCTGCTGCCCAGCCGGCCGCTGCCGCTGCTGCTCCTGTGTTCGCTGCCGGCGACCGCACCGAGAAGCGCGTGCCGATGACCCGCGTGCGTGCCACCGTTGCCCGTCGTCTGGTCGAAGCCCAGTCGAACATGGCGATGCTGACCACCTTCAACGAAGTCGACATGACCGAAGTCATGGCACTGCGTTCGAAGTACAAGGATCTGTTCGAGAAGTCCCACAATGGCGTGCGCCTGGGCTTCATGTCGTTCTTCGTCAAGGCTGCTACCGAAGCACTGAAGCGCTTCCCGGCCGTCAACGCCTCGATCGACGGCAACGACATCGTCTACCACGGCTACGCGGACATCGGCGTTGCCGTTTCCAGCGACCGTGGTCTGGTGGTTCCGGTACTGCGTAACGCCGAGCACATGAGCCTGGCTGAAATCGAAGGCGGTATCGCCACCTTCGGCAAGAAAGCCCGCGACGGCAAACTGTCGATCGACGAAATGACCGGCGGCACCTTCACCATCACCAACGGCGGTACTTTCGGTTCGATGATGTCGACCCCGATCGTCAACCCGCCGCAGGCCGCCATTCTGGGCATGCACAACATTCTGCAGCGTCCAATGGCCGTCAACGGTCAGGTTGTCATCCGTCCGATGATGTACCTGGCGCTGTCGTACGACCACCGCCTGATCGATGGTAAAGAAGCTGTAACGTTCCTCGTTACCATCAAGAACCTGCTGGAAGATCCGTCTCGCCTGCTGCTGGACATCTGATCAGGGCAGCCCCGGGCGCCAGGCTTCAAGCTGCCATCATCAGCAGCGGGGAGCGGTGCTTGAGGCTGTAACCTTATCTGATTATCGTGTTGTAATGCCGGGCTGCGTCTACCGCAGCTCAGCTTGCAGCTTGCAGCTGATAGCTCGAAGCTAAAAAAGGAATCTTTTTATATGTCTCAGAAATTCGACGTAGTAGTGATCGGCGCGGGCCCTGGCGGCTACGTAGCGGCCATCAAGGCTGCCCAGCTTGGCTTGAAAACCGCCTGCATCGAGAAGTACCAGGACAAGGACGGCAAGCTGGCGCTGGGCGGTACTTGCCTGAACGTCGGTTGCATTCCTTCCAAGGCTCTGCTGGACAGCTCCTGGAAGTACTACGAAGCGAAGAAGAGCTTCAACGTTCATGGTATCAGCACCGGTGAAGTCGCCATTGACGTGCCGACCATGGTTGGCCGCAAGGCGACCATCGTCAAGGGTCTGACCGGCGGCGTTGCCAGCCTGTTCAAGGCCAACGGCGTCACTTCCCTGCAAGGCCACGGCAAACTGCTGGCCGGCAAGAAAGTCGAACTGACCAAGGTTGACGGCACCGTTGAAGTGATCGAAGCCGAGCACGTGATCCTGGCTTCCGGCTCGCGTCCGATCGACATTCCACCGGCCCCGGTCGACCAGAATGTCATCGTCGACTCCACCGGCGCCCTGGAATTCCAGCAGGTTCCCAAACGTCTGGGCGTGATCGGCGCTGGCGTGATCGGTCTGGAGCTGGGTTCGGTCTGGGCCCGTCTGGGTGCTCAGGTTACCGTTCTGGAAGCACTGGACAAGTTCCTGCCAGCCGCTGACGACGCTGTTGCCAAAGACGCGCTGAAGACCTTCACCAACCAGGGTCTGGACGTCAAGCTGGGCGCCCGTGTGACCGGCTCGCAGGTCAACGGCAACGAAGTCGAAGTCACTTACACCGACGCCAACGGCGAGCAGAAGATCACCTTCGATCGCCTGATCGTGGCCGTGGGCCGTCGCCCGGTGACCACCGACCTGCTGGCCGCCGACAGTGGCGTGACCCTGGACGAGCGTGGCTACATCTACGTTGACGACTACTGCGCGACCAGCGTACCGGGCGTTTACGCCATTGGCGACGTGGTGCGTGGCCTGATGCTGGCGCACAAGGCCTCGGAAGAGGGCATCATGGTGGTTGAGCGCATCAAGGGTCACAAGGCCCAGATGAACTACAACCTGATTCCATCGGTTATCTACACCCACCCGGAAATCGCATGGGTTGGTAAAACCGAGCAGACCCTCAAGGCTGAAGGCGTTGAAGTCAACGTCGGCACCTTCCCGTTCGCTGCCAGTGGCCGTGCCCTGGCTGCCAACGACACCGGCGGTTTCGTCAAGATCATCGCCGACGCCAAGACCGATCGCGTTCTGGGCGTTCACGTGATCGGCCCAAGCGCTGCTGAACTGGTTCAACAGGGTGCGATTGCCATGGAATTCGGCTCCAGCGCCGAAGACCTGGGCATGATGGTCTTCTCTCACCCGACACTGTCCGAAGCGCTGCACGAAGCGGCACTGGCTGTGAATGGCGGCGCCATCCACATCCAGAACCGCAAGAAGCGCTAAGGCACAAGAAACCTCGGCGCGCTGCCCGTCGTAAGACCTGTTCGCAGGTCGCACCGCGGAAAGCGCGTCGGACTCGACCTCTCAGGCGGCAGTGGGATTTCCCGCAGTCCACCCGGAGTAGCGGTCACAGGTGGTGCGGCACACATGCGGTGTGCAGCATCGAATGCGTAATGTCTAAACACAGACGGTAATAAGCATGAATCTTCACGAGTATCAGGGTAAGCAGCTGTTCGCTGAATACGGCCTGCCAGTATCCAAAGGCTTCGCAGTAGACACCCCGGAAGCAGCCGCAGAAGCTTGCGACAAGATCGGCGGCACAGAGTGGGTCGTCAAGGCTCAGGTTCACGCTGGTGGCCGTGGTAAAGCGGGCGGCGTAAAGCTGGTTCGCAGCAAGGAAGACGCAGCAGCTTTCGCTCAGCAGTGGCTGGGCAAGCGCCTGGTGACTTACCAGACTGACGCCAATGGTCAGCCAGTGACCAAGATCCTGGTCGAATCCTGCACTGACATCGCCAAAGAGCTGTACCTGGGCGCTGTAGTCGATCGTTCCAGCCGTCGTATCGTGTTCATGGCCTCCACCGAAGGTGGCGTGGACATCGAGAAGATCGCTCACGACACTCCTGAAAAGATTCTCAAGGCCACCATCGATCCACTGGTTGGCGCTCAGCCATTCCAGGGTCGCGAGCTGGCTTTCCAGCTGGGTCTGGAAGGCAAGCAGGTTGCTCAGTTCGCCAAGATCTTCACTGGTCTGGCCAAACTGTTCCAGGACCACGATCTGGCCCTGCTGGAAGTCAACCCGCTGGTGATCAAGGCTGACGGCGACCTGCACTGCCTGGACGCTAAGATCAATATCGACGCCAACGCCATGTACCGTCAGCCCAAGCTGAAGGAATTCCACGATCCTTCGCAGGACGATCCTCGCGAAGCTCACGCTGCCAAGTTCGAACTGAACTACGTAGCGCTGGAAGGCAACATTGGCTGCATGGTTAACGGTGCGGGCCTGGCCATGGGTACCATGGACATCGTCAACCTGCACGGCGGCAAGCCAGCCAACTTCCTCGACGTAGGTGGTGGTGCAACCAAAGAGCGCGTAACCGAAGCGTTCAAGATCATCCTGTCCGACACCAACGTGGCGGCAGTACTGGTCAACATCTTCGGCGGTATCGTTCGTTGCGACATGATTGCCGAAGGCATCATCGGTGCAGTGAAAGAAGTCGGCGTGAAAATCCCGGTCGTTGTTCGCCTTGAAGGTAACAACGCTGAACTGGGCGCTAAAGTACTGGCAGAAAGCGGCTTGAACATCATCGCAGCTACCAGCCTGACCGATGCTGCTCAACAAGTTGTCAAAGCTGCGGAGGGCAAGTAATGAGCGTTCTGATCAATAAAGACACCAAAGTCATCTGCCAGGGCTTCACCGGCTCGCAGGGTACTTTCCACTCCGAACAAGCCATCGCCTACGGCACCAAGATGGTTGGCGGCGTGACTCCAGGCAAAGGCGGTACCACCCACCTGAACCTGCCAGTGTTCAACACTGTGAAAGAAGCTGTAGCGGCCACCGGCGCTGACGCCTCGGTTATCTACGTACCGGCTCCTTTCTGCAAGGACTCGATCCTGGAAGCTGCTTTCGGCGGCATCAAGCTGATCGTGTGCATCACCGAAGGCATTCCGACCATCGACATGCTGGAAGCCAAGGTCAAGTGCGACGAACTGGGTGTTACCCTGATCGGCCCTAACTGCCCAGGCGTTATCACTCCGGGCGAGTGCAAGATCGGCATCATGCCAGGTCACATCCACTTGCCAGGCAAGGTCGGTATCGTTTCGCGCTCCGGCACCCTGACTTACGAAGCCGTCAAGCAGACCACTGACGCCGGTTTCGGTCAGTCGACTTGCGTCGGTATCGGTGGTGACCCGATCCCAGGCTCGAACTTCATCGACATCCTGAAGCTGTTCCAGGAAGACCCGAAGACCGAAGCGATCGTCATGATCGGTGAGATCGGCGGTTCCGCTGAAGAAGAAGCTGCTGCGTTCATCAAAGCCAACGTGACCAAGCCGGTCGTGTCCTACATCGCTGGTGTGACTGCCCCTCCAGGCAAGCGCATGGGCCACGCAGGCGCAATCATCTCCGGCGGTAAAGGCACTGCAGACGAGAAATTCGCTGCCCTGCAAGACGCTGGCGTGAAGACTGTTCGCTCCCTGGCTGACATCGGCAAGGCCCTGGCCGAGCTGACCGGTTGGGAAGTCAAGAAGTAAGCATCGCTTGCCTTGACTGAACACAACAAAGGCCACCTTCGGGTGGCCTTTGTCGTTACAGGAGTTTGGGTGGATGCGGGGTGTGGGCAGCAGATCACCCGCCGTCTCGGCGTCGCGCTGTCGCGCAGCAAACAGGGAACCTCATAGGAGCAGCTTTAGCTGCGAAAGCTTCTTAGCTAAAGCCAAAACTGGTCAGTTAGACCTGTGGTAGCCAGCTTGCTGGCGAAGGCGGCGGCACATTCGCAGCAGATGTAGTGTTTTTACTGGCCTCTTCGCGACCAAGGTCGCTCCCATAGAGATTTGTGATGACTAAATGATCAGTACTGCAGCTAAAGCTGCTTCTACAGGCGGATCGCCGCCCGGCCGCTCATACAGAATTGTGCGTAATAATCGGGATACCTGCTCAAACCAAGTACAGAATCGCGACAAAGCAGTGCAAATCATCGGCTGGACGCCCTTTGCTAGTGCGTTTTGTGCGCAATTTGTTTAGCCTTGCTGCCTTCGCGGTGCAGCCCGGCTCCCACAAGGAACCCCAGCCCTGCGCCCCTGCTTCACAAGAGCGGCAGATCATCCTTTTCGTTCCTGATTCGGCAGTGTGGTTTTCTTAGATGAAAGTTTTGAAAGGCCAGGACATCCTGGCATTGGGCTTCATGACGTTCGCGCTGTTCGTCGGTGCCGGTAACATCATTTTCCCGCCTATCGTCGGCCTGCAGGCCGGCCCCCACGTATGGATCGCTGCATTGGGCTTTCTGGTCACCGCCGTGGGCCTGCCAGTGCTCACCGTGGTCGCCCTGGCCCGGGTGGGTGGCGCCATGGACAGCTTGAGCAGTCCCATCGGCAGAGTCGCCGGGGTTGTCCTGGCCACCGTCTGCTACCTGGCCGTAGGCCCATTCTTCGCCACGCCACGCACGGCAACGGTGTCTTTCGAAGTCGGTGTCGCACCGCTGACCGGCAACAGCCCGACCGCGTTGTTTATCTACAGCCTGGTGTATTTTCTGCTGGTGCTGATGGTCTCGCTCTATCCGGGCCGCCTGCTCGACACCGTCGGCCGGGTCTTGGGGCCGTTGAAGATCGTCGCCCTTGGCGCATTGGGCATCGCGGCCTTCATGTTGCCGGCCGGTGACATCGGCTCGGCCCAGCCTGCTTATGCCGCTGGTGCGTTCTCCAAGGGCTTTACCGAAGGCTATCTGACCATGGATACCCTGGGCGCTCTGGTATTCGGGATCGTGATCGTCAATGCCATCCGTTCTCGTGGTGTCGAGTCCCCGCAACTGATTACCCGCTATGCAATTATCGCCGGCCTGATCGCTGGGGTAGGGCTGGCGCTGGTGTATGTCAGCCTGTTCCGCCTGGGCTCGGGCAGTCATGTGATCGCCGCCGGCGCGAGTAACGGGGCAGCGGTGTTGCATGCCTACGTGCAATACACCTTTGGCTCACTGGGCAGTGGTTTTCTCGCGGTCCTGATTGCTCTGGCTTGCCTGGTCACGGCGGTGGGCCTGACCTGCGCTTGCGCGGAGTACTTCAGCCGTCTGCTGCCCCTGTCGTACCGCACCCTGGTGATCGGTCTGGCGGCCTTCTCGCTGCTGGTGTCCAATCTGGGGCTGACCCGCCTGATCGAGTTCTCGGTGCCGGTGCTGACCGGCATCTACCCGCCGTGCATCGTGCTGGTGGCGTTGAGCTTCTGTCAGGGGGCATGGCACAGCGCAACCAGAGTAGTCGCGCCGGTGATGCTGGTGTCGTTGCTGTTCGGCACTGTCGATGCGCTGAAAACGGCGGGTCTGACCGCCTGGCTGCCGGAGTCGCTGGCCAACCTGCCACTGAGCGCAGAGGGGCTGGCCTGGCTGGTGCCGTCGGTCATTACCCTGGCCGCTGCGGTCGTGGTCGATCGGATGATCGGCAAGCCGCGCGAAGTACTGGCATAACGATGAGTCATTTATAGGGAAGTGTAAGTTTTCGGCCTCCCCAACTGTAATGCTTACATGACGCTACAAATAAATAAGGCCCGCATTGAGCGGGCCTTATTTATTTAAGCCGGGTAATTAAGGCTTGGTGCCGGTTTCCGGAGTGGTGGCCGGTGCCGGAGTGGTCGGTACCTGGCTTGCGTTTTCCTCTGCACGTTGCTGAGCGGCCTCGCTGTTCTTCTGGGCCGCTTCCTGGCTTTCCTTGGCCGCGTCATTCACTTTTTCCTGAGCCTTCTGCATCGACTCCTGGGATTGTTCGGCGGCTTTGTTAGCCTCTTGCTGAGTGTTTTCTGATTTTTTGTCGCAAGCAGCCAGGCCTACAGTGGCAGCCAGCATCAAGGCATAAGCAAAAGATTTACGCATGAGGTGTTTCTCCTTATTGAATACCTAACGTGCCTAAGAACGCGGTGCCACAAGGGAAGTTCCGACGCATTGTCAGAATATTAAAATGCTATGATCGGGGAACTTTCTGGTGTTTCCATTACTTTACAAACGCCGAAAATAGCGTCGCGCTGACAGTGTCTGGAAGCTGGTGTGCGCGGCCCTGTGTGCCCAGCTGCAATCTGCCCCTTGAAATCCTGCGCACCGCCCCCACCTAGATGACAACCCGCTGCCAGCCGTGGTGCTTCCGGCAGCTCGTACCATCTGATTGGAGTTAGATGACATGAGTGTGGAAACTCAAAAGCAAACCCTGGGCTTCCAGACCGAGGTGAAGCAACTGCTGCACCTCATGATCCATTCGCTGTATTCCAACAAGGAAATCTTTCTGCGCGAATTGGTCTCCAACGCTTCCGACGCCGTCGATAAACTGCGTTTCGAAGCCCTGGCCCGCCCTGAGCTGCTCGAAGGTGGCGCCGAGCTGAAAATCCGTGTCAATTTTGATAGCGACGCCAAAACCGTCAGCATCGAAGACAACGGCATCGGCATGAGCCGTGACGACGTGATTGCCCACCTGGGCACCATCGCCAAGTCCGGTACTGCCGACTTCATGAGCAACCTCACCGGTGATCAGAAGAAGGACTCGCACCTGATCGGTCAGTTCGGTGTTGGTTTCTATTCGGCGTTTATCGTTGCCGACAAGGTTGATGTCTACAGCCGCCGTGCCGGTGCCCCGGCCAGCGAAGGCGTGCATTGGTCGTCCAAGGGTGAGGGTGACTTCGAAGTTGCGACCGTGGAAAAGGCCGAGCGTGGCACGCGCATCGTTCTGCACCTGAAAAGCGGTGAAGAAGAGTTTGCCGATGGCTGGCGTCTGCGCAACATCGTCAAGAAATACTCTGACCATATTGCCCTGCCGATCGAGCTGCCCAAGCAGCAGGCTGCTGCCGCTGAAGGCGAACAAGCGCCGAGCGAAGAATGGGAAACCGTCAACCGTGCCAGCGCGCTGTGGACCCGTCCGCGTACCGAAATCAAGGACGAGGAGTATCAGGAGTTCTATAAGCACATCGGCCATGATTTCGAGAACCCGCTGAGCTGGAGCCACAACAAGGTCGAAGGCAAGCTGGAATACAACTCGCTGCTGTACGTCCCGGCCCGTGCGCCGTTCGACCTGTACCAGCGCGAAGCGCCACGCGGCCTGAAGCTGTATGTACAGCGTGTGTTCATCATGGACCAGGCTGAGTCGTTCCTGCCGCTGTATCTGCGCTTCATCAAGGGTGTGGTCGATTCCAACGACCTGTCGCTGAACGTGTCCCGCGAGATCCTGCAGAAAGATCCGATCATCGACTCGATGAAGTCGGCGCTGACCAAGCGCGTGCTGGACATGCTTGAGAAACTGGCCAAGAACGAACCCGAGCAGTACAAGGGCTTCTGGAAAAACTTCGGTCAGGTCCTCAAGGAAGGTCCGGCCGAAGACTTCGCCAACAAGGAGAAGATCGCCGGTCTGTTGCGCTTCACCTCCACTGCAAGTGAGGGCGGCGAGCAAGAGGTGTCGCTGGCCGATTACCTGAGCCGCGCCAAGGAAGGTCAGGACAAGATCTACTACCTGACCGGCGAGTCTTATGCGCAGGTCCGTAACAGCCCGCACCTTGAAGTCTTCCGCAAAAAGGGCATCGAAGTACTGCTGCTCACTGACCGCATCGATGAGTGGCTGATGAGCTACCTCAGCGAATTCGACGGCAAAGGCTTCGTCGATGTCGCTCGTGGTGACCTGGACCTGGGCAAACTGGACTCCGAAGAGGACAAGAAGGCTCAGGAAGAGATCGCCAAAGACAAGGAAGGCCTGGTCGAGCGGCTGAAAACCGCACTGGGTGAATCGGTCAGTGAAGTGCGGGTTTCCCATCGTCTTACCGATTCGCCAGCGATCCTGGCCATCGGCGAGCAGGACCTGGGTCTGCAAATGCGCCAGATCCTCGAAGCCAGCGGTCAGAAAGTCCCTGACTCCAAGCCGATCTTCGAATTCAACCCGGCCCACCCGCTGATCGGCAAGCTCGATGGCGAGCCGGATGAAGACCGCTTTGTCGAGCTGTCGCACATCCTGTTCGACCAGGCGGCGCTGGCTGCCGGTGACAGTCTCAAAGACCCGGCCGCCTACGTGCGCCGTCTGAACAAGCTGCTGGTCGAACTGTCGGTTTGATGAGCGCTTAAAAAAACCCGCTTCGGCGGGTTTTTTTATGAATCCAGTAATCAGGAGTCAGTCATGAGCAAACTGAGTGTACGTTCCGTTATTTGGCACATCGAAGGCCAGGCATTTGAAGGGCGTCTGGTATATGACGCAGACGCCGCGCAACTGCAGCCGGGCCTGCTGATGGCGCCGAACTGGATGGGTGTCAGCCAGGGCGCTGAAGACATTGCCAGGCAGGTGGCCGGGCAGGGTTATGTGGTGTTGCTGGCCGACCTTTACGGGCAGGATGTGCGCCCGGCCAATGGCGATGAAGCCGGGGCGGCGATGATGCCGTTGAAGAATGATCGTGGGCTGTTGCGCCAGCGCATGCAGGCCGCGCTGGCGCAGTTGCTGGCCCAGCAGGATGTGCATCTGGACCCGCAGCGCATCGCCAGCTTCGGCTTCTGCTTCGGCGGCTGCTGCGCACTGGAGCTGGCCCGTAGCGGGGCCGATCTGAAGGCGGCGGTGTCGTTCCACGGCACGCTGGATACACCGAACCCGCAGGACGCCCAGAACATCAAAGGATCGGTGCTGGTGTTGCATGGCGCTGCCGACCCGTTGGTGCCCAACGAGCAGCTACCGGCGTTCGAGGCCGAGATGGACGCTGCCGGCGTCGATTGGCAACTGCTCAGCTACGGTGGCGCGGTGCATTCGTTTACTGACCCGGCGGCTAATGTGCCCGGCAAGATGATGTACGACGCCAGGACCTCGCGCCGGGCGTTTGCCAGCCTGTACAACCTGCTGGATGAAGTCTTCGCCCGCTGAGGCGCAGACTGGCGCAGGAATGGCTTGAGCCGCGAAGGCTCCCTGACGTTCGCAGCTAAAGCCAATACTGTTCAGTTAAGTACACAAATCTCGGTGGGAGGCAGCTCTGCTGGCGAAGACGGCGGCGCATTCGCTGCGGATGCTGGGACTTTACTGGCCTCTTCGCGAGCAGACCGGAGCGCCGGCCGGCTCTTCCCACCGGGTCCGCAGTGCTTATCTGAAAAGTATTGCAGCTAAAGCCGCTATCGGGGTAATTCGATCCGGCCGGTCTCGCCCGGCACCTGCGGCCAGTCTCCGGCGGCCCAGCGTTGCCGGGCGCGGTCGATCAGGGCGATGTCGCTGGCGACGAAGTTCCAGTTCATCCGGCGTGGCCCGTCCAGCGGCGCGCCACCGATCAGCACCGCATGGCAATCACTCTCGGCGCACAGGTTGATGATCTGGCCCGGTGGCAGGACTGCCAGGGTGCGTGGCAGCAACGCTTCGCCGTCCAGCGAGGCCTCGCCGGCCAGCAGATACACTGCGCGTTGTTCGTGTTCGCAAGGGATGGCCAGTGTGGTGGCGGTGCCCAGATGCAGTTCGGCGTACAGCGTGGGTGACAGCACCGGGACCGGGGAGCTCAGACCAAAGCCGTGGCCGGCGATCAGTCGAACGCGAATGCCCATGGCGTCGCTGACCGGCAGTTCGGTAGCCCGGTGATGGCTGTAATGGCCGGCACCTTGTTCATGCTCTTTGGGCGATGCCAGCCATACCTGCAGCCCGTGCAGCCGTGAGCCGCTGTGCAGGAGTGCCGGCGGGGTACGTTCGACATGGGCGATGGCTGCGCCGGCAGTCATCCAGCTGACCTCGCCAGGCCCCACCGGCTGGTCGCTGCCCAGGCTGTCCTTGTGCTGCAGCTGGCCCTCGAACAGGTAGGTGAGGGTCGACAGGCCGATATGCGGATGCTGCAAGATGTCCATGCCGCTGCCTGGTGCATAGACGTGGGGCAGCATGTGATCGAAAAACACAAACGGGCCGACACTGCGGCATCCTGCTGACGGCAGCGGACGCAGGATGGGCTGGCCTTCGACGGTTTCAGGGCGTGGGGTTACGATCAGCATGGCGGCTTATCCGTACGGTTGAACATCGCCTGATTTCAGTAGGCCAGCGCTACTTCCACACCGGCCGGGGCCGCGTACTCGGCCATGCGTCGGCGTGACAGTTCGAAGTGGGCGCGCACCACCTGGGCGGCGGTGTCCGGGTCGCGCTGCTCGATGGCCTCGATCATCTGGTCGTGCTGGGCACAGGCCAGTTCCAGGTCCTGCTGCATGTCACGGGTAGTGGGGTGGCGGTAAAACGTCTTGCCCAGCCGTGCGTGATCGATCAGCAGGCGGCGCAGGCTCGGCATCAAGTAATCGTTGTGCGCCATCTTGCCGATTTCAAGGTGAAATTCATCGTTGTAGATGATGCGGTTTTCCACGTCCTTGTCTTCGATCGCCTGACGGAAATTTTCCTGGATGGTACGTAGCCGGGTGATCTCGGCAGGTGTGGCATGCAGTGCAGCCAGTTGGGTGGTGGCGATGTAGATCAGCGGCGCAGACAGGAAAAAACTGTGCAGTGACTCGTGGCTCATGGCCGCCACGCGAGGCGCGCGGTTGGCCTCCAGCTCGATATAGCCCTCGGCCGCGATCTGGCGCAGCAATTCACGCACGGGCGGGCGCGACAGGCCGAACTCGTCGCACAGAGCCAGTTCATCGACCACCGCGCCGGGGGCCAGCTCCATGCTCAAGATGCGCCGACGCAATGTATCGCCCAGTACCACTTTACGGTCCGGAGAAATGTCGCTGCCTGCGGGTTCGGCATCGGCCTGGGCTTTGATCGCGGGTTTTTTGCTTGCCATGGTTTATTGTCTACTTTTTGTATTACGGATATTGAGAGCTGCCGGGTTGCCTGTCTAGCGTTTTTTAAAGCGCATCCGGCCATCGTCGTCCGGGCGAGCAGGGCGATATTTGAGCATATTCCGGCGATTGGTCGGGCGGGCTCATTGCAATGCCGGGTGTTTCAGATATCAAGGCCAGAAAAAGCATAAATAGATGTTGGTGAAAGCGACTGGATCATATCCATTAGCGACATGCCCGAGGCGGTTTTTTTCCACCCTAACGCCTTGAAAGCCATGAAAAATACAGCTTCTGATGTATTTGTGTTGAATTTAATAGGTATACACAAAGAATACATTCCCATTGACCGGCGTCGGTGCGCATGCGAGTCTCATCGCATCCGCCATCGGCAACGGCCTCCCGCAGCGCTCCACAGCATGCCCGCGCCTTGCCCATAGATGGCTGCGGCACCACGACAACAGGGTTGTGTTCTCTACACCGATCGTTGCTTCTCTGGGCGCTGATAATCGGGCGTAAGCCTTCGAGCAGAACAACAAGAATATGCAGAGCTGCGGCACCCGCGGGTCTGTTTTTGAAGAGCAGGGCTTAACGCATAAAAGCCCGGACAGCAGTGTGTCAACCAGAGGATGAACCATGAAACGTTTATTGAAGACGCTTTGTGCAATGACGGTCGTCGGCATGACGGTAACCACCGTTCAGGCCGAAGAAAAAGTCATCAACATGGGCACGATTTCTTATGAGGACGTGACCCCGATCACCGGGATTACCAAGAAGGTTCTGGAAGACTCTGGTTACACGGTCAAGGTCACCACCTTTTCCGAATGGGGCATTGCCTACGCGGCCCTGAGCAAGGGTGATATCCAGATCCTCGCTTCGCAGATCGACTACGTGGCCCAGGACTACTGGAACAAGAACAAGAACCGTCTGGAGAAAATCTCCCCGGTTTCCCACGGCCTGTACCAGGGTGTGGCCGTGCCGGCCTACGTTCCGGTCGACTCGCTGGAGCAGCTCAACGATAACGCGAACAAGTTCAATAACCGGATTGTCGGCATCGAGCCGGGTTCGGGTCTGATGAACGAGGCGAGCACTGCGGTCAAAGAATACGGCATCAAGCTCAACCTGATCGAAGGCAGCAGCTCGGCGATGAGCGCGGCGCTCAAGTCGGCTGTCGACCGCAAGGAATGGGTCGCCGTGACCGTCTGGGAGCCGTCGTGGATGGCCCAGAAATATGAACTTAAATTCCTTAAAGATCCCAAGGGTATTTTCGCCCCGCCACAAAGTTACTACTGGATTGGTCGCAAGGGCTTCTCGGCCGAGAACCCGCAGGCGCGTGAAACCCTGGCCGGTATCTATGTACCCCTGTCGGTGATCACCGCCATCAATGGCGAGGTCAAGGACGGCAAGACCATGGACCAGGCCGTTAAAGACTGGACTGACAAAAACGCCGACCTGATCAAGCGTTGGGAGAATATCAAGAAGTACTGACTGCGCCTTGCGCCTTGGCCTCTAGCTTTTTAGAGGCCTCTTAATCTGCCGAACTCGCTATCAATAATTAGACCAGAAGCTTCTGGTTCGACGGGTGTGAAATGAATACAGTCAAAAATGACACTGATGAGGTGTTGGTCAGCTGTCAGTCGGTCTGGAAAGTGTTTGGCGACAATGCCCAGACCGCCATGCAGGCATATATAGAGCGTGGCTTGAGCAAGAAGCAGATCCTCCAGGACTTTGGCTGCGTGGTGGGTGTTTCCGATGTCAACATCCAACTGCGGCGTGGCGAGATCTTCTGCATCATGGGCTTGTCCGGCAGTGGCAAATCCACGCTGATCCGCATGCTCAACAAACTGATCGCACCCACTAGCGGACAGATTCTGGTCAAGGGCAAAGACCTGGCCAAACTTGATGGCGCCGAACTGCGCGACATCCGTGCCCGGCACATCGGTATGGTGTTCCAGAGCGTGGCGCTGCTGCCGCACCGCACGGTGCTGGAAAACGCCGCCTTCGGTCTGGAGGTGCGTGGGGTTGCCAAGGCAGAGCGGCACAAGGTCGCCGAGCAGGCGCTGGCCAAGGTCGGTCTGTCTGACTGGGTCAACCGTTACCCCTCTGAATTATCGGGCGGCATGCAGCAGCGTGTCGGCCTGGCGCGGGCGATCACCTCCGACCCTGAGGTGATTCTCATGGACGAGCCGTTCAGCGCCCTTGACCCGTTGATCCGTCGCCAGTTGCAGGATGAGTTCCGCGAGCTCACCAAGTCGCTGGGCAAATCAGCGGTGTTCATTACCCATGATCTGGAAGAGGCGATCCGTATCGGTGACCGCATCGCGATCATGAAAGACGGCATGATCATTCAGGAAGGTACGGCTGAAGAGATCGTCCTGCACCCGGCCGACGATTACGTGGCCGAATTCGTGGCGGGTATTTCGCGGCTGCACTTGGTCAAGGCCGAAGCGGTCATGACCCCTATTGCCGTGTGGCGCGCCGCGCATCCGCAAACCGATGTCAGCAGCCTGCCGGTAGCGGACATCCAGGCTGACCTTGATGATCTGATCAACCTGCTGATTCGCAGCGATTGCGAAGCCCTGGCGGTGCTTGACGGTGGCGTCGTGCAGGGTGTCGTCAGCCAGCGTGATCTGCTGCGCGGGGTACAGGGCAGCGCCAACGAGTTCCAGGACCTCGCTCATGGCACGGTTGTGGAGTCGACGCCATGAATCCCGCCGATTTTGCCTCGGCTTTCGATGCGAAAGTCGACGCCGCCCTGGAATGGACGGCGGATAACTGGTCGACCGCATTCGATGCCCTCAACGATGCCTTGAAAAGCTTGTATCAGGCGGTCTACTGGGCGCTGGCGGTGGCCCCCTTCTATGTGGTTGCAGCGCTGATCGGCGCGCTGGCCTGGCGTCTGACCGGCAGTTGGAAATTTGCCGTCGGCACGGCGCTGAGCCTGTGCTTCTGCGAGCTGATGGGCCTGTGGCCGGAAACCATGAGCACCCTGGCACTGGTCTTGACGGCCACCAGCCTGGCGCTGCTGGTCGGGGTGCCGGCGGGGGTGGCCGCTGGTTTGATGCCAGCGCTGGATCGGGTGACCGAACCGACCCTTGACCTGCTGCAGACCTTGCCGCCCTACATCTATCTGTTGCCGGCCATCGCCTTGTTGGGCTACGGCTCGGGCACCGCACTGGTGGCGACTTTCATCGTGGCCGTGCCGCCGGTGTTGCGCCTGACGTGCCTGGGTATCCGGATGACGCCCCGCCAGTTCATTGAGCTGGGCGAAGCCAGCGGCACGACGGGCTGGCAGCAGTTCTTCAAGATCCGCTTGCCGTTTGCCTTGCCGAGCATCATGGCCGGGGTCAACCAGAGCCTGATGATGGCGTTCGGCATGGTGGTGATTGCCGGCATCGTCGGTTCCGGCGGGCTGGGTGAAGCAATCTATGCGGCGATCCGGACCCTGGATATCGCCAAATCGATCAATGCGTCGATTGCCATTGTGGTTCTGACCCTGATTCTGGACCGCATGACCCAGAGTCTGATCCGTGGCGATGACGCTGGAGGCCGCCCATGAGCCTGTCCGATATCAGATTCTCTCCAGGTCAATACCTGGCACCGGTGGTGGACTGGCTGAATGCCAACCTGCACCCGCTGTTTGCTGCGATCAGCCGAGTGATCGAGTTCATTCTGGGTGGTTGCGAAGCCGCATTGCTGGCGCTGCCGGCCTGGCTGATCATGCTCGCCGTGGCCGGGCTTGCGTACTTTTTCATCAACCTGCGGGCGGCTTTGCTGGCGCTGGTGATGCTCGGCTTCTGCCTGATTTGCGGGCTCTGGACCGCGTCGATGCAGACCATCGCGCTGGTCACGGTGTCGGTGCTGATCTCGGTCAGCGTGGCGTTCCCGCTCGGCATTCTGGCGGCGCGCTACAAGCGCATGGACGCTGCGGTCGGCCCGTTGCTCAACGTCATGCAGACCGTACCACCTTGGGTCTACCTGATTCCGGCAGTCATGGTGTTCAGCCTGGGCAAGGTGCCGGCGATCATCGCCACCATCATCTACGGCGTGCCGCCGATGATGCGCC
Source organism: Pseudomonas sp. StFLB209 (assembly GCF_000829415.1). Taxonomy (NCBI): domain Bacteria; kingdom Pseudomonadati; phylum Pseudomonadota; class Gammaproteobacteria; order Pseudomonadales; family Pseudomonadaceae; genus Pseudomonas; species Pseudomonas sp. StFLB209. The sequence goes on from NZ_AP014637.1 coordinate 4,315,889, forward strand.
TGACCACGCTGGCCTTCAAACAGATCCCCAAGGACTTGCTGGAACTGGGCCAGGCCATGGGCGCGCCGCCCCGGGCGATCCTGTTCAAGATCGAGATTCCGGCGGCCATGCCGACCCTGCTGGTGGGGTTGAACCAGTGCATCCTGTTGTCGCTGGCGATGGTGGTACTGGCCGGCCTGGTCGGTGCCGGTGGCCTGGGGGCGGAAGTCACCCGTGGCCTGACCCGCATGGAAATGGGCCTGGGGCTGCGCGCCGGGCTTGCGATCGTGGCAGTGGCGCTGCTGCTTGATCGTCTATCACGCGGTGCGCTACAGCGTAGCAACATGTCGTCCGCAGACCAGTGAGTGTCGGCCAGCGGCGTATGATGCTGCGGGTCACGATCAAACAAAGCCGGGTAACCGGGCCAGTTGTGCCGGGCCCGGTTTTCATATGAATAACAAAAGTGTGTAGAGGCCGCGATTGGTCGAGAGAAGACAGTTCAGCGGAGGCATGCAAGGGCAGAACCTCCGCTACGTGGGCGAGAAGAGTGAAGCGCCACGCCAGGCTCGAATCGGTTTTCTGCTGCTTGAGCATTTCTCGTTACCGGCCTTCACCCAGGCGCTGGACACCCTGGTGACGGCCAACCTCATCAAGGCTGGCGTGTTCGCCACCCGAACCTTCAGCCTCGATGGAGAGTCAGTGACCAGCGATCTGGGCCTGGTGATCTGCCCGAACTCAATTGTCGACCCCGCCCAGGTGCAGGATCTGGACTTGCTGGTGGTGTGTTCCGGCTTGCGCACGCCATTGCGCGCCAATCCGCTGCTGACCCATGTGCTGCATTTGGCCCAGGACAAGGGCGTTGCCCTGGCCGGGCTATGGAGCGGCGCCTGGTTTCTGGGGCAGGCCGGGCTGCTCGATGGCTACAAATGCGCTATTCACCCTGAGCAGCGTGCTGCATTGGCCGAAACTGCCCGCGAGAGCCAGGTGACCAGCGAAAGCTACATGGTCGACCGCGACCGGCTCACCGCGGCCAGCCCCACCGGCGCCTTTAATATGGTGCTGGAATGGATCAATAAACTGCACGGCCGCGGTCTGGTGGATGCGGTCATCGATATCCTCGCCTTCGAAGAGTCGCGCTATCGCCGGGCGCGCCCGTCGCTGCACGAGAAAATGAGCGAGCCACTGCGCGAAGCGATCAACCTGATGAGCGCCAATATCGAAGAGCCGTTGAGTCAGGACCAGCTGTCGACCTATGTCGGACGTTCCAAACGCCAGATCGAGCGCTTGTTCAAGGAACAGCTCGGCACCACGCCGGTGCGTTACTACCTTGAGCTGCGCATCACCGAAAGCCGCCGCCTGCTGCAGCATTCCGATCTGCCGATCGTGGAAGTCGGAGTCGCCTGCGGGTTTGTTTCACCCAGCCACTTCAGCAAGTGCTACACCTCGTTCTACGGCTACCCGCCGTCACGCGAAGTGCGCTTTGGCAACGTCAGCGGCTTGCGCACCGCTCGGCAGCGGGCGCTGGCCAAACAGGCTCAGTAGCGCTTATGCCGATCGCTTGGCCGTAGGAGAAGCTTCAGCTGCGAAGCCTTTCGCGGCTAAAGCCGCTCCTACGCCGATCCCGTTGCCCTTGATTGTCGCCTGTGCCCGTCGTCAGGCCGCCGTATCCAGATAACGACCTACCGGTTTGCTGCCTTCGGTGTCGTAACGCTCACCGAGGGCGGCAATCATCCGGTTCAATGCCTGGGTGTCGAGCTGGCGGGTATTGCTGCTGTCAGCGTCGGCGGCCTGGTTTTGCGCGGGCGGCGGGCCGGCCGGTGGCTGCTGCGGTTGCAGGGCGGCGGTCAGCTCTTCAAGGCTGACTGTGCCGTCTTCGTTGCTGTCCAGGGCGCTGAACACTTTACTGCTGTCGGCGCTGCTGCCGGCATTGCTCAGCGCAGTGGTCAACTCATCGTTGCTGACCGCGCCGTCGGCATCACTGTCCAGTGTGCCCAGCAGGTCTGCGGCCAGGCTGGCGACATCGAAGCCTTTCTGGTCGGGTGGTGGCGGTGGGCTAAAGGCGGCCAGTTCTTCTGCGCTCAGGCTGTCGTCTTCGTCGCTGTCCAGCGAGCTGAAGGCCTGGCTCAGGCTGACACTGATACCGTCCTTGCTGTCGTTGCTCAGCGCGCTGCTGAGTTCTTCCTTGCTGACACTGCCGTCCTGGTCGGCATCGAGCTTGTTGAGCAGCATTTCCTGAAAGCGTTTGCTTTGGCTGCTGGCGGTCGTGCTGCTGGTGTAGCTTGAGTAGCTGCTGCTGATTGCATTGATCATCGGACTGACTCGCTCGGCTGATGGGCGCCGATAACCACTTATCGGCGCATACAGGCTCAGCGATCCAGGTGTCGCCGCGATGTAGGCTGTGTATCGACGCTGCTACAACCGGCCTCAGGCGCGCGGCAGGTTCAGCACGGCGGTCAGGCCGCCGCCCGGTGTCTGGCTCAACTGCAGGTCGCCGCCCATTCGCCAGGCCGCTTCGCGGGCAATGGTCATGCCCATGCCGACCCCGCCGGAATTGCGGTTGCGCGAGCCTTCAAGGCGATAGAACGGCTCGAATACGCTTTCAAAGAACTCCGGGGCGATACCGGGACCGTTATCGACCACCGCGATGCGTACCCGATCAGCCTCATCGAGGATGTCGACGTGGGCGCTGCCGGCATAGCGCAGCGCGTTGTCGATCAGATTGTGCAGGCACGAGCGCAGCGCCATCGGCTGGGTCTTCAGTGGGCGGCAGATGCCCTGATAGGTCACCTCGTCGCCGTTGTCCTGGGCGTTTTCGGCCAGCGACTCGATCAGTGCCTGCACATCGAACTGCTGCATGGCCTCGCTCTGGCGGTTCTGGTTGAAGTAGCTCAGGGTCGCATCGATCATGCCGATCATGTCGTTGAGGTCCTGGCTCATCTGATCATGCAGGCGCTGATCGTCGATTTGCTCGACGCGCAGCTTCAGGCGCGCCAGCGGGGTGCGCAGGTCGTGAGACACGGCGGCCAGCATGCGCGCGCGCTGCTGCAACTGTTCGCGGAGCTTTTCCTGCATCAGATTGAAGGTCTGCGCGGCCTGGCGCGCTTCGCGCGGCCCGGTGATGGCCAGTGGCGGGCTGTCGAGGTCGTCCGACAAACGCTCGGCCGCATCGCTCAGGCGCCTTACCGGGTTGGCCAGCGCTTTTGCGCCATACCAGGCAGCAATCACCAGGGTCACTAACTGAAAGACCAGCGGCACCACCGGCCCGCCAAACAGCGGCGGTTTGGGGCGTTCGGGCGGCTGCCTGGGGGTGCCATCGGCTTGCAGTTCGGCAACCGGCGCTGCGGGGTGCGGCGGTGGTGGCGGGCCGTAGTGGGTGAACCAGGCAAAGGCCAGCAGATGGGCCAGCAGGATCGCGGCCAGAGCACCGCCAAACAGCCGGGCAAACAGCGTGTCGGCCGAACGGATCAACTCAGCTCCCGAGCGTCGAACAGGTAGCCTTCACCGCGCACGGTCTTGATCAGTTGCGGATTCTTCGGGTCTTCACCGAGCTTCTGGCGCAGGCGCGAGACCAGCAGGTCAATACTGCGATCGAAGGCTTCAATGGAGCGCCCGCGTGCGGCATCGAGCAGTTGCTCGCGGCTCAGCACCCGGTGCGGGCGCTCAAGGAAGACCCGCAGCAGCCGAAACTCGGCGTTCGACAGCGGCACCACCAGGCCATCCGGCGCAATCAACTGGCGCAGCACGCTGTTCAGCCGCCAGGCGTCGAACCGTATGGTGGTGCGTTGATCACTGCGGTCATCACGAATGCGGCGCAGCACGGTCTGGATCCGTGCCACCAGCTCACGGGGTTCGAACGGCTTGGCCATGTAGTCGTCGGCGCCCAGTTCCAGGCCGATGATCCGGTCAGTCGGTTCGCAGCGTGCGGTGAGCATCAGAATCGGGATGTCAGAGCTGCTGCGCAGCCAGCGGCACAGCGACAGGCCGTCCTCGCCGGGCAGCATCAGGTCCAGCACCACCACATCGAAGCTGCCATCGGCCAAAGCCTGGCGCATTTGCACGCCGTCGGTCACGCCAGTGGCCTGAATATTGAACCGTGCCAGGTAATCGCACAGCAGTTCACGAATTGCCACGTCGTCATCGACGATCAGGGCGCGGGTAGTCCAGCGCTGTTCGTTGGCTGAGTCGTCGGCGAGGCTGTCGGAGAGTGCTTGCATATGCGTTTGCTGCCTGAAAGGGCGCCTGAACAGGCGGCGAGTCATGATCGAGCGGCTGGCCATTATGGTGCCAGCGAGCGGTGCGCAAGCTTGCCGTCGGGGAATGTCTGGCGAATGTCGCCAATGTATCAGGCCTGACACATTTTGCCATGCGCAGGCAGCGCTGTGTGCTGCGTCAAGCTGGCAGAACCGGCAGTGGGGCGCGCGGGCGCGGGCGGGTTAACTGTCAGGTCTGGCAGCCGCGGTGCTGCCTGGAAGCTTCGAAACCCATCAGCAACCGCCCAGGAGGCACTGCCCATGGACACGGAACAGAAACGCAACGCCCGCAAGACCCGGGAAAACTACCGGCGCAACCGGCCGCTGCTGGAACTCGATGTGGCGCATATCGTCGATGCCATTGCCGGTGATCCGGATGGTTTGATGCCGGTGGCCAAACTTGGCGAGGCGATCCAGCTTGAGTTGAGCAACTGGATGGACACGATTCCTCCTAACGGTCGTACCTATGGTTTGAGGTTGTGGTGGCGGGCCGAGGGCGCGCTTGATCCGGTACTGCTTCATGAAGAAATCCTGTCGGCGCCGGTGCAGTTCCCGGTCAAAGAGCAGATTCTGGAGGCACATTTCCGCGGTCGTGAGGGGCGCTTTACATTCTGGTACAGCGTACGCAACTGGAATGACACTCAATTCACCGATGCGCCACAGCAGTTCATCACCCTCGACCGCACGCCGATCTGGGGCCAGGATGACCCGCCTGCGGTGGAAGATCCAGGCCCGGTCAACGAGGCGGTGCTGGCCGCCGATGGCGGTGTGTGGCTGACCGTCCCGGCGTTCGAGGAAGCGAAAAAGGACAGCGTCAGGGTCTCGGTGGTCTGGACCAACGCCGTTCCGGACCCCGATCAGCCCATCAGCCCGTCGATTGTTGAACTGCTGCCGGAGCAAACCCGCCGCGTGCTGATGCCGCGCAGCGTCATTGATGCGCTGGGCTCGGGCGATCACTACGTTGCCTATGAGCTGTACGACAAGGCCGGCAACCGCAGCCGGGTGTCGCGGGTGCGTCCGGTCCAGGTGGTGCTGGGACCGGTGCCGGAAAACCTCAAGCCGCCTTTTGTGCCGCTGGCCCCTGGCGGTGGCGACACGCTGATCGACCTGGAGGACGCAAACCTGGGCGTCACGGTCGAGATCGCCGACTACACCGGCCACCTGCCCAATGACGATATCGTGGTCCAGTGGGGGATTGGCGAGTTGCCCGCGCAGCGGGTCGGTGGCGGTAACCCGTTCCCGGTATCCGTGCCGGTGCCCTGGAACCACCTTAAAGCCGAATACACCGACCACCCACTCGACCAGGTCACGCCGGTGACCTACACCATCCTGCGTGGCAGCGCGCCGTTTCCGTTGCCTGCGGCCGATGCCATCGAGGTCGATGTCAATTTTGCCTACACCGGGCCCGATAATCCCAACGAGCCAGACCCGGTCAATCCGGCGCTGGATCTGGTCGTGGTCAGGGGCGATTCCGGTCAGGACAATCACCTGGTTCCCGGCGATGCCAACCTGCCGGCAACGGCCAGCTTCACCCTCTACGACCCCGTAACTGCCGGGGATGTCATCACCCTGTTCTGGAAGGGTGTCGCGGTGCAGCACGTCATCACCTTGGTGGGCACTGAGGCGCCAGGTACCACCCTGACTTTCGACGTGCTGTGGAGTGAAATCGAGGCGGGCGGCACCGGGGTGGTCGAGGTGCATTACAGCTTGAGCAATCCTGCCTACCCCAACGATGTCCGTTCCACGCCTACTGATGTCACGGTGCATGCCATTCCGATATTACTCGATAAGCCGGACTTCCCGGATATCGTTGATGTCGGTGGCCTGCCGATTCTCAACTGCTCGGCGCTGCGCCGCCGCAGCAGCGACGGCGCCATCGGCTATCGGGTGCAGGTGCCGCCGTCTGCCTATCTGGTGGCCGGCGAGCAAATCAGCCTGCGCTGGGTGCTGTATGAGTATGGAACGTCCACTGAAGTACCCGGCACCGAGCTGCTTGCAGACCTGACGATTGCCGTCGGCGCGGAGGTCGATGGGGTGGAGTGGTTCGTGACCCCTTACGACCTGCACATTCTGCCGGCACGGGAGGACACGGCTGATGGATACGCGACAGGTCATCTGGCTTACACGCTGACCATCAATGCCGCCCCGGTTACTTCCGCAGCGGCTGAAGAACTTGTTTCACCAGAGCAACTGGGTACGCCGGATGGAACTTGTGATCTTGGTGTAGTGCCGGGCATGCCATGAAATAGCAAGTGCCACTAATGGCTAATTAGTTATCGATGAGGGGTTGTTTATTAATGGTCTCAACAGTAGGAATATTCCTACATTAGTTGCGGATTGATCTGATAGCTCGTGGAGCGGTGTCTTATTAGTCTTGGCGCCCCTTCGTAATTGGCCGGCTCGTTACAGTATCGAGCCGGCTCTTTCAATCTGGAGACGCCGTAATGTCCTTTCGCCCGCCCTTTCGCCGAGCGCCGCTTTCTGCCGCCCTGCAACTTTTACTCATGACGCCTATGCTGCCCGCGATGTTGGTCGCGCAACAGGCCCGCGCCGAAACAGTACGATTTGACAAGACCATTGACGCCTCGACACCAATTACCGATTACCGGGTCATTAATGGCGCCACTTTGACAAGCAATGGTGCCAGCACTTCTGCAATCAAGGTCGAGCGTGACTCGGCGCTGGTGTTGAACAACTCCAGTGTCACCAGCACGACGCAAGGTATCTATCTGTCTGCCGCCACTGCCAATGTGACTGGCAGCACCATCCGTGCCAGTGACACCGGCCTGTTCATGGGGCGTGACGCCATCGATGCCGAGGGCTCCACGGCCATTGTGCGCGCCAGCATCATCCAGGGTGGCGACACCGGCGTCAGAGTGGGCAGCAGAAACACGTTTACCGCCTTCGATACCCAGATCAGTGGTGGCGCCTACGGCCTGTGGATCAACAATGGCCAGGCTTCGGTGCAAGGCGGCTCGATTACCGGCGACATCGGGGTGCACTTCAATCCCGGCGAGGACCTGTCGCGGCCGGCCAGCCTGGTGCTCGATGGCGTGGCCGTGGAAGGCACCGGTGGCGCCGCCATCGACGTCGCTGACTATGGCCTGCCCTCCAATCCGGTGGAGATTCAGGTCAATAATGGTTCGACCCTCAAGGGGGCCAATGGTGTGCTGCTGAACGTCAACACCGGCGCCACTGCCAACCTGAATGTCAGCAACAGCCAATTGACCGGTGATGTCCACGTTGAGCAGGGCTCCACCGCCAACCTGAAACTGCACAATGCCGCCAGCCTGACCGGCAACCTTTACAACGTCGCCAGCCTGGCGGTCGACAGTGGCGCGCAATGGGTGATGGCCGGCGACAATCAGTTGGCCAGCTTGAGCCTGGACGGCGGCAGCGTACGTTTCGGCCAGCCAGGTGCGTTTCATACCCTGTCGCTGGGTGAACTGTCTGGCAATGGAACCTTTGCCATGCAGGCCGATTTCATACAGGGCCGCAACGACTTTCTCGATGTGACCGGTCATGCCAGTGGCAATCATCAGTTGGCGGTCACCGCCAGCGGTCAGGACCCGCTCAAGGACGCCAGCCTGCACATGGTACGGATTGCCGACGGTGACGCGCAGTTCAGCCTGCTGGGCGGGCCGGTCGACCTCGGCACCTGGTCTTATGACCTGCTGCGCCAGGGCAATGACTGGTATCTGGACACCACCACCAAAGTCATCAGCCCGGGTACGGCTTCCGTGCTGGCCCTGTTCAATGCCGCGCCCACGGTGTGGTATGGCGAACTGAGCAGCCTGCGCACGCGCATGGGCGAGCTGCGCCATAACCCCGGCCAGGCGGGCGGCTGGATGCGCGCCTATGGCAATAAATATGACGTCAGCACCGATGTGAGCTACCGGCAGACCCAGCAGGGCTTGAGCCTGGGGGCTGATGCGCCGCTGCCTTATGGTGACGGGCAATGGCTGGTCGGTGTACTGGCCGGTTACAGCCAGTCGGACCTTGACCTGCAAAAGGGCACCAGTGGCAGTGTCGACAGCTTCTACGTCGGTGGCTACGGCACCTGGCTCGATGCCCAGAGCGGTTACTATCTCGACGCGGTGGTCAAGTTCAACCACCTGCGCAACAAGGCCGATGTCGCCATGAGCGATGGCCAGCGCAGCAAGGGCAGCTACCACAACAATGGCCTGGGCGCGTCGCTGGAGTTTGGCCGCCATATCAAACTGGACGATGGCTACTTCATTGAGCCCTTTGGTCAGCTCTCGGCGCTGACCGTCAGTGGCAAGGATTACCGTCTGTCCAATGGTATGCGTGCCGAAGGCGAGCGCAGCGGCTCGGTGCTGGGCAAGCTCGGTGCCACCGCCGGGCGTGATTTCGATCTCGGCCAGGGCCGCACGGTACAGCCTTATGTGCGTGCCGCACTGGTGCATGAGTTCGCTGACGACAATCAGGTGCGGGTCAACGACAACCGCTTCAACAACGACCTGTCCGGCTCGCGGGGCGAGCTGGGTGTCGGCCTTGCCATGTCGTTCGCCGAGCAGTGGCAGGTGCATGCTGATTTCGACTACAGCAACGGCAAACGCATCGACCAGCCCTGGGGCGCCAACCTGGGGCTGCGCTACAACTGGTAAGCGGTTGCATTCGTACACAAGTCACTGGCAGCCAACCTGATGGTTCTGCCAGTGCCGCACCTCGGTGTACAGCGGTTAAATGGGCCTTAGCCACCCGCGCACCGAGGAGCGTCCAGCATGAGCCCGTCTGATCAAGCCCCGTCTGTGATCACCTTGCCGGTACCGGTGGTGCCGGCCTTGTTGCCCGATGACCCGCAATGGGATGAAACCGGCCTGCTGCCGGCGACCGATGCCTACGCACCGCTGCCGGTGGAGGTGCCGGCCTGGGAGCACACGCCCATTTCTGGCAGGAGCACCATCCTGCGCGTGTACTGGACCACCGGCGCCAGTCATCACCCGGTGTACGAGAAACAATGGCCCAGCGACGCCTATCCGGACATTCCGCCGCAAGATCTCCTGTTTCAAGTGCCGGTAGTGCGGCTTGCCCAGGGCGAGCATCAGCTCTGGTATGAACTGACCACCCCCAGCGAATTCTACCCCCACTCGCTGGAGCAGAAGGTCACCATTGACCTCACCGCGCCGGTACTGGGCAACAATAGCGGGCGGCTGATCTTCGACACCGACACCATTACCGAGCAGTACCTGATTGACCATGGCGACCAGCTACTGGGGCAGGTGCCGGTTTACCCGTTGGCGGCGCCGGGGGATGTGATTACCTGGTACTGGAGCCGCGATCCGCAGCAGGTTCTACCGGCCGATGAAGTGGCCAGCCGGCCCTTGCCGCGCGGCACCGTCCAGCCCATCAGCCTGGCGTTTGCCGGGCAGATGATCCGTGATCGCGGCGATGGTGAGCGCTATGCTTGCTATCAGCTCAAGGATCGGGCCGGCAATACCAGCCCATATTCCAACCCTGTGCGCCTGACCGTGCGGGCCCAACCCGTGGGGCGTGTATTGCCGCCGCCGACGGTGGCCGAGGCTGTCGGGTCAGGCAGTCAGAGTTCGCTCAATCCTGACTCCGCGCGCAGCGGGGCCACGGTGGTGATTGCGCCTGAAGCGGTGCTCAAACCTGGCGATGTCATCGAAGTGTTCTGGGCAACGCCCGGCACCCATGGCGCCTACCAGACGGATGATGCTGAAGCCGAACGCCGCTACAAGGTGCCCGCCGAGTATGTGCCAGCCCACATGGGCACGCAGATTGCGGTCTACTACCGGGTCAGTGGCAATGGTCCGGATGAAGAGTCGCAGCATCACACCCTAAGCGTGCAGCAAAAGGGCAGCGGTTGGCCGACCATCCAGTGCACCCGGCCGACTATCGCGTCAGGGCGCCTGAGCCTGGCCACGGTCATAGATCACGCCACCTTCCGGTTGCCAAAATGGATGTTCATGGCCGCCGAACAGCGGCTGACCATCAGCCTGCTCGCCAGCGGCGCCACCCGGGTGTTGCTCGATGACTATCGCATTACACAAGGCGATGTCGATGCTGCTCATGTATCCACCAATGCGCTCAAGAGCCTGCTGGAGGGCCTGCCGCTGGGGGCGCTGACGGTGCAGGCCAGGGTCAGCTTCGATGGTGGCAGCAGCACCGTTACCTTCCCGACCCTGAACCTGCAACTGGTGGCTTGAGCGGTCACTGGTAACTGATGGTGAAGCTCAGTGAGCCTTTGGCCTGGCCGGCCTTGACGCCATTGGCCTGAGCGGTCTGGTAGTAGCGGGCACTGAGGTCCAGTACGGTGTCGCCTGGGGTCAGGGTGGCGATCGGCACCTCTTGTTGCAAGGCAATCGGGGTGACGCCATCGCCGCGCAGAATCTGGACCGCGACGCCCTGGGCGGTGGAGTCGCTGGTCAGGGAAAAGGCCCCGTCCACTCCCGGCACCGGAGTCGAACCGTTGACGCCGTCCAGGCGCACCGTGGCCCAGGCGAGATTGTCATCATTGGGGTCGCTGTCACAGTTGCTCAAGCGAATGCTGAACGGCGTGGGGGTGGTGGTGGTGCCCGGTGCGCTGAACTGCGTGGCGCGCCATTCACCGAGCTTGACCGGGTCGTCACTGACGGCCGCAGCGTTGCACTGGGCCTGGATCACATTGGCGCGGATATGGAAGTCGATGGCGCGCGGCACCAGGCTGAACTGGCCATGAAACAGTGCGGTGTCGACCATGTGCGGCCCCGCCGCGATCGGGCCGGTCTTGACCAGTGTCACCTGGCCCTGCAATGGGGTGATCGGCAAGGCCGCAATATTCGCGCGCAGCAAGGCCATGAACGGCACCAGCGGCTCACCCTGCGGCTCAAAGGCGTCCGCTGCCAGGCCATCGAACGGATGGCCCAGGCGGATCACTGCACCGATGCCCGGCACACCGGTCTCGTACACCTTGCCATTGAAGTCCTGACCCAGCACCGGTGGCAGGTTGCCGGGGAAAATCGGTGCCAGCGAGCGGGTAATGAAGGTCAGTACCGACACGCCATCGTTCTGGCACTCTACATAGCGGCCCTCATTGGAGATCAGGCCAAATGGCTGCTCGAAAATGCCGATCACACTGCCTGCGACCGCGTCTCTGGGTACATACACCGCGCCCAGATTAAGGTCGTAGGTCATGCTCGGGTTGTTATCGGGCCTGATCCAGCAGGTACTTTGCGCTATGGCCGGCTGGATCTGTAACGCGCCGACCAGGGCAAAGGCGCCCAGGGCGCCTCGTGAAACAGGTTTCATAGGGGCAATCCTGTAGAGCGCCAGGCGGGCCTGGCGCAGGGTAAGAAAGTCAGGCACGGCAGGTCAGCGCTTGCAGGCGATAGCCCTGGCGCTGCTGCATGGTCGCCGGGTCCAGCAGCAACTGGCAGCGTTGCTGGTGCTGTTCACCCCAGCGTACCTGTAAGGTCTGCGGCTGCTCGTGACTGACCAGCAGCACCTGGCCGCCCTGGCCGGCGTTACCCAGCAGCGTGCCTTCGGCATCGAGCACCTGGGCGCCGAATGGCAACGGCTGGCCGTTTTCCAGGCTCAGGGTCAACACGAAGCGGTTGACCTGACGGGCGCTGAAGGTGTTTTTGATGACCGCACCCCGGCGCGGCACCACTTGCGCTGCACCGTTGTCGATTTCCACGTCGGCACCCAGTGCGTCGGTGTTCAGCGTCAACTGGTTGACCCGATAGGGGCGCAGGTGCGGCATCAGCGCGTAGCCTCGGGCATTGGTCTTGACCCCGGTCACGTTGTTCAGACCGACGCCGGGGATGTCCGGCACATGGACCAGCGCGACGGTTTCGCCCAGGTGCGGGCCCAGCTCGATACCACCGGCATGCAGCAACACCGAGCCGCTGGCGTTGACCGAGCTGCTGCGGTAATCGCGGCCCTGGGTGAAGCCGGCGCCCAGGCTGGCGAACGGTGCCTGCCAGGTGGCGGACAGCGAGCCGGACTGGCCGCTGTGCTGGTCATTACCCAGCGAGGTGGCGTAGTTCAGGCGCTGATCCATGGCGCTGCCGGTCAGCCGTGCGCTTTGGCTGTGACGGCCACCGCTGTCGAGGTAGCCCAGCGTGGCGCGGTTGGAGTGGCCCAGGTCCAGCGGGAACGACAGGGTAATGCCGAACTGACGGTCCTGGCCGGCGCGGCTGTCGTCCTGCAGGGCTTGCGAGGCGAACAGGTTGTAGCTGACCCCGCGATGCATATGGCTGAAGTTGAGCTGGAACTGGCGCTGCTGGTAGGTGCTGTGCCAGAAATCTTCCTGCGACAGGGTCAGGCTCAGGGTGCTGGCCTTGCCCAGATTCTGGAACACTGAAGCCTCCAGGCGGCTGCGGCGGCTGCCGCGCCAGGTACTCTCGTGGCTGCGCTCGCGCACCGCCTCGGCAAAATCGCGGTAGCCCTCGGTGGAGTAGCGGTAGCCAGCAAAGCGCAGGCTGGTATCGGTGGCAAACGCCTTGCCGTATTTGACCGCGTAGCTTTGGCCCGACACGCTAGTGGTGGTGCGGTTGTCGATGTCCGCCGCAGAATGGCTGACGTCCAGCGCCAGCGCGCCAAACTGACCCAGGTCGCGGGCCACGCCCAGGGTGGCGGCGCGATAGAACCCCGCACCTTGCAGGCCGCCGTACAGGGTCAGGTCCCAGGCGGTGCCCAGCGCCAGGCTGGCTTGTGCCAGCAGCGGCTCGTCGAGCCTGCCCGCCGGGTTGTAGCGGCCCAGCGCCAGGCCGTAGCGCCACACCCCCTCGCGCATCAGGTTGCCAAGGGTCGAGTAGGGCTGGGTAAAGCGCCGCACCTGGCCGTCGGCTTCGGTCAGCACCACTTCCAGCTCGCCACTGCCGCCGCCGATGCTCAGGTCGTCGATCAGGTAGGGGCCGGCGCTGACATAGGTGGTGTAGATCGGATAGCCGTTGTTGAACACCTCAAGCCTGGCGCGGCTGTTGGCCACCCCACGGATCAGCGGGGCGTAGCCTTGCAGCACGTCGGGCAGCATGGCCATGTCGGTGGCGATCACCAGGCCCTTGATCGGCAGGCTGCGGAACACCTCGCCGCCGGTCGAGGTCTCGCCCAGGGTCAGGTTGGCGTGGGTGCCCGGCAAGTCCCGCTGCGCGTAAGTGTAGGCGCGGGTCCATTGGCGCTGGCCCTGAGGGTTCTGCCGCAGGGCCTGGCTGCTGCGCAACCGCCACTGGCCGAGGTTGAAGCCGCCATTGAGGTACAGGTCGTCGCTGTTATGGCGTGCGCCGTTACGCCCGCTGCCCTGTTGCGCCGCCAACTGATAGTTGACGAACGCCGCATTGATGCCGCTGTCCCAGCGTGCCGGGTCGATCTGGCCGCTGACTTCGCGGCGCATCGCCACTTGCGGAATCGACAGCGCCATGCTCAGGCGCTGGCTGTCGAACCGGGCACTGGCCTGGGGAATCAGACGCGGCAGGTCGATACAGGTGTCGGCTGCGGGCAGCGGCTCGGCCAGCGCCGCCGGGTTAACGCCGATGTCTTGCAGCAACTGCGCTGGCAGGCAGGCGGTCAGTTGCCCGTTGACTTGATCGAGATGGAAATCCAGGCTGCGTGGCTCGAACGGCTTGAGGTTGACCGTCAGGCTGACCGGGTAGCGGCCCGGCGCCAGAGGGCTGTGTCCGCTCAGGTTCGACAGCGCCAGTTGTGCGGCGGCCGCACCCTCGGTGCCGGCCTGACGCATGAAACCGGCCTGGAACTGGGGTGGCGACCCGGCTTGCAATGGCGTCGCGGTGGCCATGAGGGGGGTGAAGTAAAGGCAACCGCCACTGGCGCCCAGCAGTAATGTCAGGCGCAAGCGGGCGGTCAGCCCTGTGGGGCCGATAAGCAAAAGCATGTGGGGATATTCCTGGCAGTACGGCTGGAAAGGCTCAGGGCCTGAACTGAAGTGCTGCGCTGTGATCGTCGCTGACACCGCCGTAGTCGTTGATGGCGGCGAACGTGACCTGCAGGCCGCTGGTGGCCTTGACACCCGGTAGCGGGTAGCTTTGCCGGCTCATGGGGGCGACCATGGGCGGGCTGTTCAGGCGCTGGGTTTGGCCATTGCCGCTGATGTCCATGCGGGTGAACGACACATGGAAGGGACCGGGGTTGTCGACCTGCAAGCGGGTCTGGCCGCCGACCTGCTGCACTGACCACTGCAGTTCTTTGAGCTGGCTGGTAGGCCCGCCCTTGAGCCCGGCAGGCCGGTAGAACAGCTTCAAACGGGTGCGCAGGGCGATGTTGAGCAGGTTTTGCGTGCCGGCGTCATGGGCCTGGGGAATTTCCTGAACATTGAAATAGAACAGCGACTCGCGGTCGGTGGGCAGTTCGTGAGGCAATTTGTTGATGATCAACTGTTGGTCCTGGCCGGGGTCGAGCCGAAACAGCGGCGGGGTGATCATGAAGGGCACGGCGGTGGTGGTGTCGTCGTCGGCGGTATTGACCCAGGTCTGCACCGCGAAGGGCTGCGCACTGGGGTTGGACACGATCAACGACACGCTGTTCTTGTCGCCGGGAAACACCACGCGGGTGCCACTGACCGTCAGCGCGGCGTGGCTGGCAGGAAACTGACCGAGCAACAAGGCGCCGGCCAGCAGGGCGGGGCGGCCCCTGGCCATGAAAGACAAAGACATGGAAATACCTGTGGAGGGCAAAAAGACCTGGAGGCAGGCGGCGCCCGGCGCTGGCACGCCGGGCGCGCCCGGGCATCAGTTGATGGCTACCGAGAAGCGTACGTCAGCCTTGGTGCCGCCAGCGGTGACCGTGGCGCTCTCGGAGCGGTGGGCGACATGGAACACCATGTCGGTGGGCAGCGTGTCGTCCAGGTCGAAGTCACGCGATGGCTGGCCGTTGAGCACCGGGTCACCCAGGTCGTCACGCAGGGCGGCCACCACGCCGCCTGCCGGGCTGTCGACCGGCATGAAGCGGAAGTAGTTGCCGGTGGTGTCCTTGGTGCCGGTGAAGGTCACGCTGGCGACGTCGCCCGGCGCCACGGTGCAGCCGCCACCCGGGGTCAGGCGCAGGCCGAAGCGGGCGTTGCCGATTTCCTGGCCGGCGCTGGTGAATTGGCTGGCCGAAACAATACCGATGTTCACATGGCTGCCGGTCGGGTTGCCGGTCACCGGGTCGATGATCTGGATCGGGCAGGTGGTGGCGGTGATGGCACCGTTGAAGTTGATGGTGCCGGTGTTGGCCAGGGCCGAGTTGGCGCTCACGCCCATCAGCAGAGTCAGCGGCAGGGCGAGTAATGCTTGTTTCATTGAATCTTCCTTTTGAGAGCTGAAACCAGAACGCTGCGAACTAACGAAGCGTCTGATTGCGCTTTGATATTGCGCGTGAATGCCTGTAAGCAAATTACCAAGCGGTTGTAAGTAACGTCCTACAGGGCGGCGCAAAGAATAGGCGTGGCGCGCGAAGGTCGATATAGGAAGGTTCCACGCGGAAGTAGGAAAAATTCCCGTAGTTTTGTAGGAGCTAGAAGGCTTGGCAAAAGGCCGTCAAGTAATCTATACATGTATAGTTCTAGCGGCCTGCTGCAAGAGTTCTCATTGCTAAATTAATCAGTTCGGTTTTCTGATTTCCGGGACCGTGAACTGATAGGTCGGATTGCCAGCTGTTGGAAGGCCCGTAGCATGTTTCAGCCCGCTAGCGCTCTGCACTGTTGGCCATTGCGCTGATGGGGGAATGGGTTTTCCAACTATCTTCGGCGCTGCCTGTACCGGGAGCGATGCTTCGCTTACAGCGCTGCTGCCAGAGCTTGAGATGCTCGTTTGCCGGCTGACTGCTGGCGACGACAAAGGCGACGTTTGCGGCCTTGGGTTGATAAGAAAATCTTCAGTCTGCGTTGCTTTACTCGGTCTGAAACGATTGTAGACCTGCATGTCCTGTATCAGGGGTTGCTGGTCAGCGGAGCTCCCCATGAACTTGTACTTTGTTTGCCAGAGCTCTTCGGCATTGCCTCGCCAGTCACGTTTCAACGGCAGGGCCGCAGTTTTTTTCACCAACCACTTGCCCATGCCCTTGGCCATGAACGCTAAGCCGAAAAGCATCTCCAGGCGATGAGCGGCTGCACCGATTTCACTCTGTTGCTGGGCCTTTTTCGGGTCGCGTTGCAGCATCGCGGCGGTGGTGTAGCCGGTGCCGATCACGCCGGCGCCGGCGCCGGCGATGCTGATGGCCATGATGAACGGCGTGGCCGAGCCCAAAGTGCCGATGGCAAGACCTGTGAAGACCGCGCTGATCAGCAGATTCAAGGCGATGCCGCCGACGTTGGGTTTGAACCGGCTGTATTCGAGCTGGCCGACGCTGTGGCCGCTGGGGTCCTGGAAGGCCACCGGGTTGCCCAGGCAGTAGGCATAGGGGTTCAGCCCGCCGGCGCCGAATGGGCTCAGGCTGTCGGGGCTGTGAAACCGCATCAGCGCCGGGTTGTAGGCGCGGTAACCCTGGCCCAGCAGGTAGCAGCCGGTCAGCGTGTCGTGCGGTTCGCCATTGAAGCCGGCGGTGCTGAGCAGCGGCTGGTCTTGCCCGCTGCTGCGTTGCCCCCAGGCGTTATACAACGCATGGTGGTACTGCTGATCCCGCAACTCGGCCACCACACTGTTTGCCGCGTTGCAGGCCAGCAACAGCGCCGGCTCGCCGTCGTTGCGCTGCTGCGCCAGCGGCGTGCCGCTCTCGCTGAGGTAATGGGTGTGGGTTTGCGCCTGGACGGTGCTGCCCAGCCCCTGCTCATCAAAGAAATGCCAGCGCGGCTCGGCGTTGTCTTCGGTGACGCTCAGCAGGTTGTTGTGACCGTCATAGCGGTACTGCCCCAAGGGTTCGCCGGCGGGGCCGTGCAGGTCCAGCAAGCGGCCCTGGCTATCGTAGTGCAGGCGGCGGCCGTGCTGGTCATTGAGCTGGTTGCCGTCCGCGTCGTAGGCGAAGTCGATGTAGGCTGGGTAGCTGGCGTGGGTGTGGGTGATCTGCTGCAAGCGGCAGGAGTCGTCGGCCGCGTAGCTGTAGGTTGCACGGTCAGAGGTCGCGTCGGCAAACCGGCTGATGCTCAGGGTCAGGTTATCCAGCGCATCGAAGCGAAACAGCTGCTGCTCGATGCGGTTGCCCTGTTCGTCGGCAGGCAACTGGCTGCCATCGCAGCGGTAGTCGATCAGCCGGCCACGGTCGTCATAGTTGAATGTTTCATGCACCAGGCTGTTGCTGCCTTGCTGCAGATGGCGCTCAAGCAACTGGTCATCATTGCGCCAGCTCTGGCTCAGGGTCAGTACCGATTGGCCTGCGGGGTAAAGAGTGCGCAGCACCTCGCGCGAGTGCTCGTCGTATTCCAGGCGGGTGTCCAGGCAGTTGTCCGGGCTGCTGGTGACAATCCGGCTGCGCCGGCCCAGCGCGTCGTATTCGAACGCGACCTGAACAGTACCTTGGGTCAGTGATTGCAGCCGGCCTTGCGCATCATAGCGCTGGTCAGTGTGCAAACCGTCGATGCCGCTGTTGTGCAACGCCCGGCCCAGCAGCGAGTGCTGGTACTCGGATGTCCAATTGCCTTGTGCGGTGTGCCAAGTGGCTTCACGCAGTTGCCCGGTGCTGTCGTAACGGTAATGGCGGCTGCCCTGGCTGTTACTGGCGCTGAGCAACTGCGCACTGAGCCGGTCGTAGTCGAAGCTCACCTGCTCGTCGGGGGCTTCGGTGCTCAGCGGCTCGGCGGTCAGCCCCGGTGCGTAACGGTAGTGAATCGACGCACCGGCAGCGCTGATCCGCTCGCTGGCCTGAGCCTGGCCGGGCGCGTAGCGATACTGTTCGGTGCGCGTACCGGTCTTGAGCCGCACCACCCGCCCCAGGCTGTCGTAGTCCTGCTCGCCCACGTTAATCGCTGCCAGGCGTGCATTGGCCGGCAGCACTTGAAGCTGACTGGGCAGCTCGGCGCTGCTGTGCGCGGTGAACTGGCGCAGCGCCTGGTCGCCATTGGGCAAGGTGGTGCACAGTAGCCGGTCAAAGACGTCGTAGCGGTAGGACGTGGCGTGGCCCTGCAGGTCGAGGCTTTGCACACAGCGGCCCAGGCCGTCATAGAAGTTCAGTTGCTGGCCCAGGCTGTGGCCGTCCAGATCGAAACGTTCAATGCTGTGTGGCTTGCCAAAGGCATTAAGCTGGCTGATGGTCAGACCAAAGCGTTCATTGGTGGCGGCATTGGGTTGTTGCCAACTGAGCTGGGCCGGCATATAGGCGCCCTGCGGGTCCAGCCAGCCAAAGGGCTCGTTCAGGCTGAAGTTGAGCACCCCATCGGGGCCGGTTTCGCTGACCGCCTGGCCCCAGTCGTCGTATCCCAACCGGCGGGTCAGGGCCAGGTTACGGCTGCCCAGCCAATCGTATTCGGTCTCGCTGGCCAGCCGACCGCGGGCGTCGTACTGCGCGGTATAGGTACGCCGCAGGGCGTTGTCGCCATCGACGTCCTGGCGTTGTTCTTCGATGACCCGGCTCAGGCCGTCCAGCTCGCTACGCCGGGTCAGCCCCTTGACGTCGGTGACTTCCTGCCAGGCCGTTTGCCCGCCAGCGCCCACCAGCCCATAGCGGTATTGGCGGCTCGCCTGGTACTGCGGGTCATCCGGGGCCACGGTCTCCAGCGTCACCCGTTGCAGGGCATCGTACTGGTAGCGGATCTGCACATCGTTGTCGGCCTCATGGGTCAACAGCAGCAAGCCACTGAGCAACGAATGCTCCAGGCTGATCAGCTTGCGCTCGGCATCCAGGCTGCTGCTGAGCGTCTGCTCGGTGTGCAGCACGTGCCGCTCCGGGTTAGTGCTGTAGCGGTAATCGGTGAGGTGGGTCACGCCATTGAGGGTCAGGCGCTCCTGCTGCAGGCGGCCATGCCCGAAGCGGTCAGCCGGTGCGTCGAGGTAGCTTGACTCAATGCGTTGCAGCAGCGTCTCATGGCTTTGCTGCACTTGCAGCAACTCTTCTTCGCTCATCACCAGCCAGGGCTGGCCGGCGTCGGCAACGCTGGCCAGGGCCTGGTAGCGATAGCGATGGCGCAGCACCGGGGCGGCCTCACCATGGCTGGCCGACGCAGGGGTCACGGTGCTGCTGGCCAACTGACGCACGAAGCCCTCAGGGTCAGCCGGGCACTGGCCGGGCTCACCGGTTGCCGGGTACCAGGTGCGGGTTTCGCTGAGGCCGCTGGCTTTGATTTCTTCGAGCAGATTGCCAAAGCCGTCATAGCGGGTTTTCACCGTTTCGCTGCGCACCCGGTTGGGGTCGTCAAGGTCGTACCAACTGTCGGTCACGGTGTCGGGCAACTGGAAAAAGGCAGGCTGCTGGTCGAAATCCAGATCGTCGCCTGCGTGGTAGCGCGTGGCGCTGCGGCGTACCTTGCGGCCTTGGGTGGTGAGTTGTTCGGTCAGCAGATGGAAGCGGTTGAAGGTGCGCTCGATGGTGCGCACCGGCTGGCCGCCCTCCAGCAGGATTTCGCTGCTGCCGTACAGGTAGCTGCCGGTGATTCTGTACAGGTTGTCCAGGCCGTTGTCTTCCCACACCAGCCCCGGAGCGTTGAAACCCAGAAAATTCTGCATCGCCGGCACGTCACGGTTGCCATAGCTGTAACCCACTTCGATGGGGGGCTGGCCCCGGCCGGGGTCGGTACTGTGCCGGGTCACCCGACGCAGGTTGGGCCGCCCGGTGGCGCCAGGGAAGGCATGCCCGGCATCGTCGTAGCGCAGGCTTTCGTGGGCACCGCTGGGGGTCCAGACTTCGCTGACGTGCAGCAGGCCGCCCAATGCCTGGTATTGCAGGCGCCAGCCGGCCTGCTCAACGGTGGGCAAGCTGATGCGTTCGACCCGGTTGTCCGCGCCGCCCAGAGTAAAGCTGAACAGCGCAGCACTGTGGTCCGGGTCCAGGCTCAGCAGCACCTGAGTGCTGTTGCGTTGCAGCGTCAGCAGGCGGCGCTGGCGGTCACGCACCTCGGCCAGCAGTGGCTGGCCGTTGAAATACTCGTAGCTCAGGGTCACCTGGCGGCCATCGGCCGACTGGATCTTTACTGGCAGCGCAACCGGGCGCTCATCGCTGCCCATTTCCTGCAGGGTCTCGACCAGCCCGGACTTGTGAGCGATGCGGTACTGATTACCGACCAGCTCGGCAGCATGAAAGCTGTCGAGCTTTTTCTCTTTCATCAGCATTTGTCCGCGGCCATCGACCTCGGTGACTTTGAAGGCTTCGCCGGTGCTCAGCGACAGGATCCGCGTATCGCGGTTGTAGCGGCTCAGTTGCAGACTCCAGCCCAGGCCCAGGCCGGTGTCTTCGTTATTCAGTGGGCTGAAGCCCAGCGCCAGCGGCACGGCGGGGCCGGCCAGGTCATCGCTGTGCAGTTCCGGCAGGTTGACGCTGAAGGTATACAGCCCGGTGCGTGGGTCGACACCTCCCTCGATGAAACTCATGAAGTTCAGGGCGTTGGAGTGCAGGGCAGTGGCCATGGCGGGCACCTCGCGGTAGGGGGCGGCTCAGGGCCGGGGCAAAGGAACGGAGGGCACCGGTGCATCGACCTCGATCTTGACGCAGGAGGTGCGGCGTTTCGGTGTGCTACCGGCTGGGTTCTGGTAGTAGTCGATCACTTGCACCCCGGGCGCGACCACCGAGCCTCGAGGGGTGGCAATGATGTCGTCGAGATCGATGGGCGGCACGCTGACGTCTTCCTTGATGGTGCGCAGCATGATCCAGAAGTAATTGCCGGGGTTATCGGTGGTACAACCCGGCGTGCCGCTGACGGCATCGTCGTCGGTGAGCAGAATGTTCGAGGCCGACGGCGCATGCTCCAGCTCGATGCCCACCGCCTCGTCGTTCTTGCACGGGTCACCGTCTTCGAAGCGGTACTCGGCAGTTTTGAATTCCAGGGTGCAGTGGTTGGCGCCGTTGGCGCCTGCGAGGGTCAGCTTGGGCTCGGCGAGCGTGGCAGCCTGCTCGGGAGAAACGTCAATTATAAGCTGGGTGATCGACTGCGAAGGTGCACTGGGCGCCGACCAGTAATGGGTGAATCTAACGCCCGGCGCCGCAACTCTCCCAGGGGGAAGTGTGCGCAGATCGGCAATAACGATTTTGTCCGTTGTGGTGGGTTCTTTGATGGTCAGTATTTCCGTAGTGGCGTACACAGTGCCACTGGAAATGCGGTTTTTGAACGTTATACGCGTCGCCGACGGAGCATTTCTGAGCTGAAAAGTGCTGCCGTCGGCCAGCGACCTACAGTTTTGATCATAGAAGAGATGCTCGCCGGTAGCGATGGGGTAGGAGCACTGGGCGCTGCCATCCGGGTAGTAGAAGGCGATGGTTCCGGTTGTTCGGGGTGATGGGGCTGCTGCGCTGGTATGGCATGCCAGCCACGACATCCCGACGATGACGCCGGTGCTCAATAAGCGTTTCAAGTTCATGTTCATGGTCAGGGTCGTCCTGCGGGTGGTCTGCGATTGACGCTTGTATTGCCACTCTATGCGCTGTACCGCCGCGCCGAACCTGCCAGCTCTGAGAGGTGGGCTGCGGGTGCACAGCGGTATATACCTTCAGCGCAACAGACCGATCCGTCGTCAAGAGGCCCGCATAGCATGGACAGCACACTGCCTGTAGCCCAGTTGAAGGAATCCCACGACCTGCACCTGGACCCGGACCTGCCCGGCGCCAGCTTCACCCTGGCCATCGCCCCCTACCCAGGCATGAGCAGCGGCGACCGGGTGACCCTGAGCTGGCAAGGCTACGCCGACGATGGCTGGGCGGATGATCCCTGGCAGCACAGCTTTACGGTGACGCAGCCCGGCCAGGTATTGAGCACCGGGTTGGACAGCACTCACGTGATCTTCATTGCCGGTGGCCATGCCGAGCTGGGCTACCGGGTGCAATATGCCAACGCTCCAGACGGTAACGGGCAGCGCGCCGAGGACCAGGCACCGATGCAGCGGCTCGCTATCAGCGCGCCGGCTGCGCCGCTGTTGCCCGCCGCGAGCATCGACGGCCATACCGGCCCGGCCCTGGACCCGGACGATTTTCCGCAGGGCCTGGTGTTGCGAGTGGCGGCCTGGAATGGCATGCAACCTGGCGATCAGGCATTGCTCTACGCCACCAGTAGCCGGGCCGGGCAGAGCCGGATCCTGGCGCAACGGGTCGGCCAGGAGCAGATCGATGCCGGCGCATTGCTGTTCAGCCTGGCGCCCGACTGGCTGACGGCGCAGCTCGATGCCAGCCTGAGCTTCACCTGGCAATACGCCAGGCCCGGCGCGGCCGGCTCCTCGCACACCTTGCAGGTGGCGGTACGCGCCGCCTGGCGGCCGGCTGCGCCGATCGTTGTCAACGCGCTGCCGGAACTGAACGACCCCCAACCGGGGCGTGGCTATATCGAAGCCATGTCGCTGCGCAGCGGCGCCAAGGTGCGCATTGCCAATGACGTTGAACTGGAGGCTGGCGACCAGTTGCAGGTGCACTGGCAGGGCTTTGGCAGCACGGGCGATTACCTCGCCGAGCAGGCCGATGCCAGCGACCCGCGGCAGTTCAGTATTCCTGCCAGTGCGGTGCCGGCCAACATGGGCAAACGCCTGAATGTGCTGTACCGCGTGAGCCGTGCCGGCCAGCCGCCGGCCACCTCACGGCCCTTCGACCTGCGGGTGGTGGCGGTGCCCAGAACGCAGTTCAGCACCGTGCAGTGCGCCTGCGTCAGCGCCGGGCAACTGAGCCTGGCCTGTGTGCCGGCCGCTGGCGTGCAGGTCACCCTCAATCGCTGGATGTTCATGGCGCCTGGCCAGCAGGTCACGATCCTGGCTGAGAGCAGCCGCAACGAGACGGTGCTGGACGCCGCCGTGGTGACCGACGCGCACCTGCAGGCGGGCAAAGTTCTGGCCACCCTGTCGCGCGCCTATCTGCTGGGGTTGGGTAACGGTGCACGGTTGACCCTGCGCGTGTGGGTCAGCTTCGACGAAGGCCATTCCGAGCTTGAATTCCCCAGCCTGGTGTTGACCACGGCCGCCTGAGCCACCATCACACCTGCAATCAACAGGAGGCTGCAATGACCAGCCCGTCGACAAGCCGTCTGCTGGACCTGATGGGTACCGGCCCGCAAACCCGGGGTTGGGGCGCCATCCTGGCGTTCAGCCGCCACGACCTTGACAGGCTGCTTGAGCAAAGCCAGCTGGCGCGCTACGGCCGGGCACTGCACCTTGCGCCGTTCGAGGGGTTTATCGGCGATCGCCAAATCGCCGGGCAGTACTTCGACGCCTGCACTTTCGGTGCTGCGCATGTGTCGTTAGAGGGCGCTGATCTGCAGCAGGACGCGCCGGGCCTGCGGCTGAGCATGCAACTGACCGGCGGCCGCCAACTGACCCTCGAACAGGTTCAGGGGCACCTTGAGGTGACCGGCCTGTGGCTGTTCGATGCGCTGCACGGGCTGCAGTTGAGTCTTGAGCTGGCGCTGCACAATGCCCCGCCTGATGCCAACCGTGCCGGGCAGGTGCTGCTCGACCTGCGTGAGGGCGGTGCGTTCAAGTTCGGCTTCAGCGGCCTGCCGCAGGAGCGGTTTATCGACACCGAACCCTTTGATCGCTTGTTCAAAAGCCTGAGCGACGCGCAAGGCAGCTTGCCGTTGGTCACTATCAGTCAGGCCGTCGGGCAGGTGATTGAACCTGCCAGCGTGAGCATTCGTACCCAGCCTGCGCCGCAGCCCCAGGTGCACGAGGGCGACGGGGCGTTGCTGCTGTTGGTTGCCATGCACGGGCAGCCCGAGGGCGAGCCACCGGGTGCCGATTTTCCCTGGCTGCTGGCCGATGCAGCGGGCGCGCCGCGGGGCACCAGCCTGGTGTTGAGTAACCGGCTGCTGATCGACACCCTGGTGGGCGCGCAATGGCTGGCCGCGACCAACGGTCAGGCCCGTTGGCAAGTGCTCAACCAGGCCTCGGGGTTTGTGCGTCTGCAGCCGACTGCGGGGTACTTCATGCTGCGGCCGGTGTTCTATCACGACCCGGTCGAAACGATGTGGGCAACCCCCGTGGTGTACCTGGATGCAGGTGCCCAGGCCTGGGCCGAGGTGTCTGAAGAGCAACTGTGCTTTGAGCTGATCGGTAATGTCACCCAGGCAGATACTTCGCTGAACCTGAAAAGCAATCAGCGTCTGTACGCGGCCCTGATTGCCGATTGGCACCTGCGGCTGCGCAGCGGGCTGGCCGTGGACCCGGTGCAGCGCACGCTTGAACCGGTCTACCCGGCGGCGCCGCAGGTCGAACTCACTTGGCAGCTTGACCCCTGCCATCCCCACGACCCGCAGGCATTGCAGGCTGTAGCGCCCAGCGCGGCAGACCGCGATGAGCGGCTGCGTGAATTTCTGGCTTCGATTTGCACCCAGACCCTTACCGTAGGCCCGGCACTGGAGAGGTTTATCGGGCAAGTGCCGGCGTTTGACGCGCCGGCAGCATTGCTGGCCCAAGAGGTGCTGTTGCCCGGTGACCTGCTCATACGTGCCCAGGTCGGGCCGCCCCGGGCGTGCTTCTGGCTTGATCCGCCGCAGTCACTGCTGGGGCTCGGCGAAAGCCTGCAACTGCGCACCACAACGCCGGGCTTAAGCGGCTTGAACTGGACCGCACACAACCTATTCGATAGCCGCGATGCATGCGGCAGTATTTCCCCGGACGGCCTCTACACCGCCCCTGACCACCTTGAGGGCTCCGGCCTGTCGGTCTGCGTCACGGCCCAGACCGATGGCCACAGCGCCTCGGCGCTGATTCAACTGGTGGCCAACACCATCACCATCAACCCGGTGGTGCAGATCGTTCAGCGCGGCCAGCGCTGCCTGTTGGCGGCGGCGGCAACAACGCCCGGGCCACTCACCTGGTCGCTGGCTGATGACCGCACTGGCGGCCGACTGATACCCGGGCCAGAGGGTGTTTGTGCCTATCAGGCCTCCGACCGCTACCAGCTGCCGGAGTACGGCGTCGACCAGATCATTGTCCGCGACGAACTGAGCGGGCACAGCCAGTCGGCCTGGGTCATGACCCTGTTTGCATCAATGACCCATAGCATCGTGCCCGACTACACGTTTCAGCTTGCACCCGGCCAGCTCAAGCTACAGGTGCTGCACGGTGGCAACAGCCTGGTACCCAGCCACCAACTGAGCTGGCAAGTGCTGGCCGGCGACGGTGAGGGCGTGGTGGTGGATGCCGACGGTATTTATACCCAGCCGCCGGTGCTGCGCCATAACTTCGTGTTGCTGCTGGCCACCCAGCGTCAACCCGGGCGGGTGTTCAACGGCTGTCTGCTGCTGCCATTGCCGTTGCTCAATCAGCAGCAGACCTCTTCACCCGGTTTGAGATTCAAGGCGGTTTGAACCGGCCTTAACTTTATCTGCAACACGAGGACCGCCAACATGGCCGGCTTATCCAAAACCCAACTGATCGACTGGCTCAAAGAGGGACCCAAGACCCTGGACTGGGGCGCGATTCTGGCGTTCAACCGCACTGACACCAATACCGTGCTGCTGCAGGAGTACATCCAGCGCTTCAGCACCAACAACTACCTGCCACCGGTGCAGGGCTACATCGGCGACAGCGACACCGTCGGCCAGTACATCAGCGACTACACCCTGGACTTTCCGCGGCTGTCGTTCGAGATCGCCAACGTCGACAAGGACAGCGCCGATGCCAAGCTGACCATGCAGGTGGTCGGTGGCACCCATGTCACCTTCAAGGCTGTGCCCGGTGGCCGGGAGGCGACCCGCGTCGAAGTGGTCGACCCGCTCAACGGCCCTGAGCTGAGCCTGGACCTGCAACTGGTGGATGTACCGGGTACGGTGACCCGCGCAGGGCAAGTGGTGCTGGACCTCAAGCGCAGCAGCAATTTCAGCTTGAGCTATTCGGACCACCTGCGTGAGCAGCGGCTGGGCGGCGAATTTTTCCAGCAGTTGTTCGAAGCGTTGCCCGATGCCAAACGGGTGATGGTGATCAGTGAAATCAGTAAACCGGCCAACAGCACCATCAAGCCAGACAGCATCAAGTTGCGCACCCAGGCCGCCCCCGGCGCCAAGCTGCGCAATGCCGATAACTACGGCGACGGCGCGGTGCTGGTGTTTGTGGCCATGCAAGGGCAGACCAGCGGTGGCAATCCTGATGCCAGCTTCAAGTACCTGATTCCCAATGACCGTGACAAGAACTACAGCGCCACCCTGTTGCTGGGCAACAGGTTTCTTCTCGATACGCTGGCCGAGGAGCTACTGGGCCGCGACTACATTGGCACAGGCGCATGGACCTACAGCATCAGCAATGAAACGCGGTTCTGGGCAATGAACCCTGACGGCGGCAGGTTGCCGGCCAGCAGCTATACCTTCCGCTGGGGAGAGCACAGCTATAACTCGGGTTCGTTCGACCCGCCGTTCAACTGGCAGCGAGATCAAGGGCAGTACGTCCATTTCCAGATCAAGGATGGCGCGATTCGTGTTGATTACCAGCGCAATTCCACCAACTACTGCTGTGTCGCTCGCTGCTGGGCCGATGCCGGGCCCATGGATGCGGGAGTGTATGCCGTTATCGATGCCAAGGTTTCCAGAGCTTACCGACTCAATACGACCTCTCAGGTGATCGAGCCAGACCCCGCCGTAGCAACGCCTGGCCAGCTTCAACTCGGTATCGCTTCGGACTTTTCCAACCATAATCAGGCCGTCACCCTCTTCAACCAGGAGCGAGCAGCTTATACGGCGCAGAACCTCGAGGATTTACAGTTTTATTTTCCCAAGTTCCTCAGCTACGTGCCGCCCATCGACACCTTTGCGTTGCATTCGTTGCTGTTTCGCAATACCGATGCCGTGGTCCTGGACGATATCGCCCTGCCTGGCGATATGGCCTTGTTCGGCTGGGTGGGCCCGTCGCTGACCAAATTCAAGGTCAAGCCGTTGCAACCGCTGGTGGGTACTGGCGAAAGTCTGGAGTTCAGTATCGAGCCGCTGGGCGCGCCGCAGGTGACCTGGAGCGTGCACAACATTCTGGGCAGCGATGAAAACCCCGGCAATATCAGCAGCGCCGGCCGTTACACCGCACCGGCCACGATCAAGGGGGCGTTTCTGCGGGTCAGGGTTACCGCCACCGCCGGCAGCTACAGTAGCTCGGCGCTGGTGTCGGTGGTGGTCAATGACATCACCGTCAGCCCGCTGGTGCAAACCTGCGACGGCGGGCATAGCCGCACCCTGGCGGCCGGCACCCGCTCAGGCACCCTGAGCTGGTCGCTCAAGACCCCGGCCAACGGCGGCCGGCTTGAGGCCCTGGAGGATGGCAAATACAAGTACACCGCGCCCACCGCGGTAGGTGACAAGGAATTCATCGTCGAAGAGCTGGTGGTGCTCAACCAGGCGACCGGCAAGACCAAGTCGGCCTGGATCATGGTGCCGCTGGTCAATCTGCCGCTGGCCGTCCAGCGCGACAGCTCAGTGTCACTGCCTGCCAACCAGACCAGGCTGCTGCTCAAGTCCGGGGCTCACACGATTCCCGACGCTGAGGTGCAGTGGCAAGTCGTGGCGGGTGTGGGCTCGATCAGCAATGGCATCTTCACCACCCCGGCCACGCTGGCCCAGCGTTTTGCCTTGGTGCTCGGCTCTGCCACGGCCTGGGGGCAAACCCAGTATGGCTTTACCCTGCTGCCGCTACCGCTGTTCGACTACCCGCAAACCCGCAGCTCCGGCCTTGTATTCATGGACGTTTGAGCCCTGTGCGCCGCTTGATTGGAGAGATCAAAGATGAGCAATTCCAGGCAACAATTACTGGCCTACATGCAGCAGGGTGAAACTACTCAGGGCTGGGGCGCGATTTCGGTGTTCGGCCGGACCCGGCTCAACCGCCTGCTCGAGCAGCAGTTCGTGGCTGGCTTCGATGAGTTCAGTTTCCTGCCGCCGTTCAGCATGGAGAAAATCTACCTCAGCGACGACCAGAGCGAATGGATGCAATTGCACGCGGTGGTGCTCAGCAAGCCGCTACTGTCGTTCGAAACCGCCTCGCTGGACAACTCCCGCGCCACCCTGACGCTGGGGATCATGGCCGGTACGGTCAGCACTTATTCCAAGCCCGTCGGCAAGCCCGTTACCCTGGTGTCCAGTTACACCCTGGCCGAGCAGCAAGGCTATCGCCTGGTCATGAGCATCAACCTGTCGATGGTGGTCGGCGAGGTCGACCACCGTGGCCGGGTGACCCTCGACCTGCGCAACAGCCTGTCGTTCAACTGCAACCTGGCCGAGCAACTCAATGCGCAGAACCGTATCGGGGTTGCCTTCGAGGGCTTTATCAAGGCGTTGCCACGCCACAAGCGGGTGTTCGAGCTGGGCACCCTGGACCTCAAGGGCTACAACCCCTTGACCCCCACCACCTTTTACATCCGCACTCAGGCGGCGCCGGGAGCGAAGGATGCCAGGGCGGCGAACTATGGTGAAGGCGGGGTGCTGATTTTCATCGCCCTGCGCGGCAAGCCTTCGCCTGGCGGCTTTCCGGGTGAAGGCAGTGGTTTTCCGTATTTCATTCCGGATGACCGCGACGGCCAGGGCAATGATCAATATTCCGCAGCCCTGGTGCTGTCGCAGGACATGATCGAACATGTCGAGCAAGAGCGCCTCGATATCCTCAACAGCTTGCTGTTCCCTGGGGAAAACGTCTTCGTTGAAAGCTCGCGCCACGATCCCCACGACCTGATCGTGTTCGGCAATATCGACCCGGCCCTGACCAGCATCACCCTGGAGCCGTTGTTCAAGGTGCTGCACGCCGGTAGCCGCCAGACATTCACCGTACGCCAGGCATCGCGCAGCCTTGATGCGGCCAGTGTGCAATGGAGCGTGCGCAGCCTGAACACCTTGAACGCGGCCGGCAGCATCGCCAATGGTGCCTACACCGCCGTCGGGCCTCAGCAAATGGGGCGGCAAACCGTGCGCAATGTGGTGACCGCCGAGTATCGCGACCCGCAAACCGGTGAGCAGCGTCGGGCCAGTGCCTTGGTGTCCGTGGTATTCGACGCGATCAGCCTGGCCCCCCAGGCTTCGATCCACTATGTGACGGGCGCACCCAGGCCGTTGCGTCTGGCGGCGGTCAGCCTGGGCGGCGGCGAGTTGTCCTGGACCCTGCTTGAACCCCGCCATGGCAGCCTCAGTGGCAGCGGTAACCAGGTGACCTACACCCCGCCCACCGAGCTGCCGGGGGCCGAGGGCCTGGCCGTGCAACGGATCGAGGTCAAGGACGCTGCCACCGGGCAGACAACCGAAGCCACCGTGTTGTTGCTGGCGTTTAACCAGTCACTGGCCGTCGATCCCCCGCATGTGAGCGGCGTGGGGCGCAGCGCCCAGGTGCAACTGAGCGCGCCGGCCAACATACCGCCCGAGGCCTTGCGCTGGAGTATCGCCAGCGGCCCGGGCAGTGTGAGCCCGCAAGGGCTGTTCAGTGCGCCTGCGCAAGTGTCGGCGCCGACCAGCGTGGTGCGCTGCGAGGCGCTTAACAACGGCATCGTCTGGATGAGCGGCTACAGCATCATCAGCCTCAGCGACTTCGTCCAGGCGCAGTCGTGGCAGCGCCTGAAAAACTTTCAGCTCACCGCCGCCGCCAATCAGGTCCGCGCCACGGCCAACGGCTACCAGCAGATTGCCGTGGATGTGGAGATCGAAACCGAACCGGTCGACGGTGTCGACTATCCAGTCACCGAAGAAGAGCTGAGCAGCCTGACCCTCGTTCACCGTGACAGCGGCCAGGCGCTGGACTACCTGCCGCTGACCCAGGAAGGCATTGAAGGTGATGTGAGTTACAAGTGGGCGGTCAGTACCCAGCCCAATCGTTTCAATCGGCTCGACGCCATGGCAAGCGCCCAGGCTTGTGCCAGTTACCAGGCGCAGGGCGCCATTTCCCGGCGGCGAGTGTTCGTGCACACCAAAGACAGCGACCCGCAAGTGTTGCATGCCCGTTTCGTCGATGAATGGTTCGCCGAGCACAATTCCAACCAGCGCAGCAATCAGGTGCCCTACGTCATCGAGTTGGTGCCGGTGACCCCGCCGGCATTCGAAGCCCGTGACTATGCCTTTGCGGCCAAACGGGTCGCCGGTGGTGGCAACAACCCGCCGCAGCCGGAAGACTATGACTATTTCTTGACCACCACCGACTACTGGTACCTGGAGTTCACCGGCAAGGATGGCAAGACCGTGCGCTTCATGCGCTGCGAGTTCGAAGCCAACCAGTCGCTGATTCAGTGGGAGAGCCGCCGGGTTAACGAAACCATGTTCAGCTACACCGGCTACCTGTTCAACGACGAGCAAGACCAGCAAGACCCACGGCAGATTCAGTACGACGCGCGTCTGGCCAGGGTGATGCCCGGCAAGACCCTGGACCAGAACCTCATCGCTGGTGAAGAGGTGGGTGAAGGCCAGTTGCTGGTCAGTCTGTTGCGCACTGACGACGTGCGCTACACCGGTTCGGCCGACGCCAGTGCCCTGGAGCAGTCGCTAAAGGTCGACCTGCTGGACAAGAACGGCAACGCGCACCGGCTGGCCATTGCCTTTGCCCCGATGGAAGTCGCCGACAGCCGCAATACCCTGTTGCTTAGTGTTTTGTAACCCCATAAGGGCGCGGCCATGCAGTGGGGCTGCGTCATCGGCCATTGCTTTTGACCCGAGGTGCAGCATGACTGCCTCTACATCACTGCATTCCAATGCATTCAACTTCATGAGTTTCATCAATGGCGGCGTCGACCCACGTACCGGTTTGTACACGCTGTCGATCAGCCTGCCGGAGCTGCAAAGCGACGAGCTGGCCGGCCCTGCGCTGCCGCTGACGCTGGTCTTCAATCCGCTCAACAATCAGGACTCCGGCTACGGCCACGGCTGGAACCTGCAACTGTCGCAGTACCACCCGGCTTCGCAGATGCTCTCACTCAGCAGTGGCGAGAGTTTCAAAGTAACCGGGCACGCCAACGGTCAGATGCTGATGAAGGAGAAAAAGCTCGACAGCTTTCATGCTGCCGAACTGGTCGGCAATCAGTACCGCATCGCTCACAAGTCAGGCCAGCTGGAAATTCTGCAGGCCATGGGGGGCGACAGCCCGGCCTTGCCAGTGGAAATCCGCGCCGCCAACGGGCGTCGCATCAGCCTCAGCTACAGCTACTTCAATGGCCAGGCGCTGCTGGCCGAGGTGCGCGATAGCCAGCGCCGTTTGCTGACCCTGGAGCGCTCCGCCAGCGAGGTGGTGTTGACTCTGGACCCTGACCAGTCAGCCGCGAAATTCACCTTTACCTTGAGCGGTCACGATAACCGGGTGTCGCGTATTACCTTGCCCACTGCCGAGCAGGCCGGCTGGCGCCTGGAGTATCAGGCGCTTGATGGCCTGTTGCATGTGACCGAGGTATGGACCCCTTCCGGCGCCCACGAGACCCTGCGCTACGATGACGCCGGGCATGCCTTCCCAGGCCAGAGCAGCCGCCCCAATCTGCGTCGGGTGACGCGGCACATCATCGACCCCAGCCCTGTCTCCGGGGCTGATCAGGCGCAGCAGGAAAACGCCCAGGCCACGCGCCAGCCGCCCATCGAGGTGGGCTACAGCTATGGCACTGGCACGGTCAACCCGACGCATAACTTTCTGGGCCACAACGCCTCGGGCCTGGTGTGGGAGGACAACGGCGAGGACAACCTGTACAAGATCACCGGCAGCTATCTGTACGGCAGCACCGAGACCCTGTTCGACGCCGGCCAGGCGCTGCGGACCACCGAGCGCATCTTCAACCGCTTCCATCTGCTGACCGAACAACTGATCATCCAGCGCCGCAAGGCGCAGCGC
Organism: Pseudomonas sp. StFLB209; assembly: GCF_000829415.1. Lineage (NCBI taxonomy): Bacteria > Pseudomonadati > Pseudomonadota > Gammaproteobacteria > Pseudomonadales > Pseudomonadaceae > Pseudomonas > Pseudomonas sp. StFLB209. Next base: position 4,347,891 of record NZ_AP014637.1, read on the forward strand.
AGTGCAACCGTTTACCACGCCGATGACCGGCTGAACTTCGACCAGCAGCCGGCGTATTTTCAGTTGCCCGACACCGTGACCGACAGCTGGTACGACCTCGACGACCCCAACCGTGTGCGCAGCGAAACGGTGAAAACCCGCTATGACGGCTTTGGCAACCTGCTCGAAGAAATCAAAGCCAGCGGCATCACTGAAACCCGCAGCTGGTACCCGGCTGCCGGTGAGCCCGGCCAGTGCCCAGCCGACCCTGAAGGCTTCGTGCGCCAATTGGCCAGCAGCACTGTGACCCCAACAGCGTCCAGCCACGGCGAGGCCGCCCCGGTGCTGCGCCAGCGCTACCGCCATGAGGCCCTGCCAGCGGTGGGCGGCACTGGCCAGCCGTGGCTGGTGCAAACCGAAGAACGTCTGCTACAGGTGCACGGCAGCACTGAAACCTTGCTGCAAACCGGCGCGTCACGCTATTACAACGCACCGGCCGACACCTTTAACCACGGCCGGTTGCTGCAACAGAGCGTCACCCTCAACGGCATCAGCAACCTGACCGACTACAGCTACCGGGTCAGCACCGGCCGCGCCGGCGGCACGGTGCTGCACACCACCGAGACCCGCAGCAGCAGCCTGGATGCTGAGCGTAAGGTGATCGAGCTTGAGCAGTCGCTGGTCAATGGCCTGGCGCTGCTGACCCGTGACGACACCGACGTAGAGATTCGCTACCGCTACGATGCGCTGCAGCGGGTGCTGAGCGAAACCGTGGCGCCGGACACCGACTATCAAGCTGCCCGGCAGTATGCCTATGGGCTGGTGGCCGAGACCGGCCAGAGAGCCTGGCAGCAGGTCACGGATGTCAAAGGCGTGGCTGTACGCAGCGAGCTTGATGGCTTGAATCGGGTGGTGGCCGAACAGCGCCAGGATGCTGATGCCGATAATGCCTGGCGGCGCATCTATGCCGCGCAGTATGACAGCCGTGGGCAATTGAGCAGCGAAACCCTGTACGACTGGCTGGGCAGTGACGAGCGCAGCCTGACCACCACATTCACTTACGACGACTGGCAGCAGTCACTGAGCCAGACCGGCCCGGACGGGGTGCTGAGTTTCGAGCAGACCGACCAGGCCGCCAGCCCCATTGGGCCGCTCAAACGCCAGTGGCGACAGATATCGGCCGACGACAACAGGCGCTATGAGTTGACCGAAACCCAGTTGAACCTGTTCGAAGAACCTGACTATGTACAGCGCGATACCCACGACGGGCAAAGCCTGGGCCGGCATCTTTACCACTACGACGGATTGGGGCGGCTGGCCGAAGAAGTCGACGCGCTGAGCCATGTCACCGGTTACCGCTATGACGCTTTTGATCGTCAGGTCGGGTTGCTCCTGCCCGACCAGGCCGAGGTGCGCCGCAGCTACGCCGCACACAGCCGCGCGGACTTGCCGGTGAGCATCGCTGTCAATGACGTGGAGCTGGGCCAGCAGGCATTCGACAGCCTGGAGCGCCGCTACCTGTTCACCGTCGGTGGCCGTCAGCAGTCGTACAGCTTCGAGCCGGGCCAAACCCGGCCGGCCTCGGTGGTGACCGCCAGCCGCCAGCGGATCGAATACCTCTATGTACCGGCCTTGGGTGAAGACCCGCTGGTGCGGCGTATTCCGGCCAGTAACGTCAACGCCAGCTACGAATATGACCTGCAAAACGCCCGGTTGCTCGATTGCAGCGAACAAGGCCAGACGCTGAAGCGTACTTACTACAGCACCGGCGAACTCAAGAGCGAGCAGCGCATCGATGACAGCGGCGAGTATCAGATGCAGTACCGCTACAGCCTGCAGGGCCTGCTGCTGGAATACATCGATGTACTGGGCCAGACCCAGAGCCTCAGCTACGACGCCCATGCCCGCCTGCAGAACACCCGGCTGGGCCAGACCACCGCGACCTTCAGCTACGACGAGCTGGGCCGGCTGGCGCGCATCGATACCGTCGACGACCAACAGCGGCTGGGCACCGGCCTGGACTACGACGACCATGGCCGGGAGATCAGCCGTGAATTTGACCTCAACGGCGTGATCCAGACCCTGACCCAAGTGTATGACGACACCGACCAGCTCAAGCAGCGCACCCTCAAGCAGGGCGATACGCTGCTGCGTGACGAAATCTACGGCTACGACGAACGCAGTCGCCTGACCAGTTACCGCTGCAGCGGCAGCCAGTGCCCGGTAGACCCGTACGGCAAAATCATCGCAACCCAGCTGTTTCGCTTCGATCCGCTGGATAACCTGACCCTGGTACGCACCACCTTCACAGGCGGCAACAACAACGCCGATTATTACTATGAGGGCGATGACCCGGTACAGCTGAGCCGCGTCACCAACAGCCACGCCGATTATCCGCCTGAGATCCTGCTCAGCTACGACGATGACGGCAACCTGATCCGCGACGAACAGGGCCGTACCCTGAGCTACGACGCCCTCAATCGCTTGTTGCAGGTCAGCGGTCCTGCGGGTGACGGGCACTACCGCTATGATCCGCTGGACACCCTCAGTGCCCAGGATGACCAGCAGCGTTTTTACTGCGCCGGGCAACTGAGCACCGTCACCGATGGTCAGCAGGGGCAACACTGGTTGTGGGGCGACGACAGGCTATTGGCCCAGGCCGGGCAAGGCCCGCTGGCCACCGACACCGCCAACAGCGTGCTGCAGGAAACCGACGCCAGCGGGGCGACAGCCAGTGCCTATACCCCCTACGGCCACCGGAGCCTGCGCCCCCAGGCTGAAGGCGGGCCGGCGTTCAACGGACAGTACGCCGAGCCCGCCACAGGATGGCAACTGCTGGGTAATGGTTACCGGGCCTTCAACCCGGTGCTGATGCGCTTTCACAGCCCCGATAGCCTCAGCCCGTTTGCTCAGGGTGGGGTGAATGCGTATGCGTATTGCGAGGGCGACCCGGTGAATGCGAGTGATCCGACGGGGCATATAGGTCATATAGGTAATGTGAAGTTTCTTCTCGCCAAACGGAGCGCCATCAACATTGCAGCTCAAAATAAAAACGCTACGACAAGGCTTTTGATGCAGGCTGATGAGGGAAATGCCCTGATGGGCAACGTAAGCTCGCCGAGGCGCTTGGCCGAATTTTTGGACATGCCCGAGCCACAGACAGCGCTGCTGCTGAAACGTGAGCGCTGGGGAAACACTTTTACTCTCCTGGGGGCCAAGCCCAAGCCAACACTCGCTGTTCCGAAAACCCCGCTTAAAGCTGCCGCTTTAGAGTCTCCACGAGGCGTTAGTACGCCGCAGCAGAAGGAAGCGTTGGCCGCTTTGCAAAGCTACAGCGTTGATGTTCGGTTGATGCGCCGGGCCCGGCTCAACAAAGCAAATGAAACGCAGGTAACGGCAAGCGATCTCAGGCGGAAACCGAAAGCACCTAGGCTGGACTTGTGACGGGCAGGATGTCAGTCCTTGACTGCAAACCATTGATGAACAGGCTTTGATGCCTGTTCATGAAGAGGCGTATCCATGAATGCAAAACAAGAGACAACCGGGGCAAACAGTGACCTGTCGGAGCCAGGTTTTAATGGTCAGTGCCACGAGTCGGGTCTGGGCTGGCAACTCCTTGGCAATGGTTACCGGGCGTATAGCCCGGTACTGATGCGCTTTCACAGCCCCGATAACCAGAGCCCGTTCGGGGTCGGCGGGGTCAATGCCTATGGGTATTGCCGGGGCGACCCGGTTAACCGAAGTGACTCGACCGGGCATGCACCCATGTTGGGCTTTTTCAAGGGCAAGACTTTTAGGTTTACCCAGCTTCTGGACGGCGACGCACCTGGGTCCGCGCTTTTTTCATTGAGTTCAAAACAGGGTGTCGGTAATGAGTGGGTGCTGATGAGTCGACAGGATCAGCAAGGGTTACTGATGCTGGAGTCTTACACCCGTGACAGTGCACAGGCACTCAACCGGTCAATGAAGGAGATGGCGGAACAAGGCGCAACGAATCGCGGGCTCTATAAGTACAAACAAGACTTCATGGTCGATGCCCAAAAACGGCTGGGTATCTATAAAGAGGCAGCTCAGGCGCTTGGCTCGACAGATAGCCCCTTACAGATCACTGCTCAAGCACGCCACCATTTGCAACATCACGCGGCAGTGATTGAGCGCCGATATGCTCTGGCAGGCTATATGGGTAAACCCGACCCCAGCTTGGGCCAACTGAGGCACAGACAGGTCAGCCATGGGCCAACCCGCAGTGCTGATCTTCAGGTTGACAGCATCCGGGCAGCGCCTTATCGCAAGCTGAAAGTCCTTTAAGGTCTGGTGCAGGGCGGTATCGATGATGCCGCTCTGCTGGGGCCGATGTAACGTTCAGCCCAACGATACAATCCCCATCTCGATCGCCTTCACCAGTGCCGTACGCATATTGCACACGCCGAACTTGCGGCGAATGTTGCCCTGATGAAAGTTGATCACCGCTTCGCTACGCCCCAGGATCCGGGCGATTTCCCAGGCGGTCTTGCCGCGTATCACCCAGTGCAGGGTCTCCAGTTCCTTGTGGGTCAGCCTGACGGGGAGGGGGGTGTCGCTAGCGCAGCCGTTTGGCGGTTGCTGATTACGGTTCATCGCAAGGTCCTCATCCATGGAAACCTGCGGCCCAGCATAGCGCTGATCATTGCATCTGAAACCTGACAGAAATGACACTGCCTGGCGTGCCAGCCGGTCCGCGGCGAAGGCGCTGGCGGGCGCGCTCGCCGCGCAGCAATCAGCCAGCCACAGCCTGCGCGAGCGGGCTCGCCGCGACCGATTGTGCCGCCGCCACTTCGCCAATCACCAGCACTGCCGGGCTTTGCAGGGCAAATGCCAATGCATCGCGCTGCATGTTGCCCAGGGTGCTGCGGCACTCGCGCTGGTGCGGCAATGAGGCGTTTTCGATCATCGCCACCGGCATGTCGGCACGCATGCCGCCGGCCAGCAACCCCGCGCAAATCCCGCTCAGGCGGGCCACGCCCATATACACCACCAGCGTGGTGCCGCCCTGCGCCAGCGCCTGCCAGTTCAACTCACTGTCATCCTGGGTATGCGCCGTCACCAGCGTTACGCCACGGCTGATGCCGCGCAGGGTCAGCGGGATATCGCATTGGGTGGCCCCGGCAAGGCCGGCGGTGATGCCGTTGACCAGCTCTGCTTCAACGCCGCGTTCACGCAGCCACTGCGCCTCTTCGCCGCCACGGCCAAAAATGCACGGGTCACCGCCCTTGAGCCGTACCACGCACTTGCCCTGCCGGGCATAGCGCAGCATCAGCCGGTGAATGAACGCCTGCGGCGTCGAGCGGCAGCCGCCACGCTTGCCGACCTTGATCACCCGGGCCGCCGGGCAGTGCTCGAGCACCGCCGGGTTGACCAGATCATCGATCATCACCACATCGGCGCAGCCCAGCGCCCGCACCGCCTTGAGGGTCAGCAATTCAGGATCGCCAGGGCCTGCGCCCACCAGCCAGACTTTTGCGCTCATCAGGTATTCCTCATTCAGGGTACGGCGACCAGATTGATCAGGCGTTTTATTTCCGGCACACAAGACCCGCATTGAGTCCCGCAGCCTAATTGTTGTTTGAGTTCATCGAGCCCCAGCCCGCGTTCGATCCCGGCGCTGATCGCGCTCTGGCTGACGTTCATGCAGTTACACAGAACCTTGTCGCGGATCTGGAACGCGCTTTTGCCAGGCTCGCTGCTTAGCGGAGCGAGCATCCAGCGCCGCAGCGGCTGGTCGGCCCGGCCTTCGAGCCACAGGTTCTGCAGCCAGTGCTGAGCCAGGGTTTCGCCGGCCAGGCGCAGCGAGGTTATCCGGTTGTGCTCGATACGGACCCGTTTGCCGACGCCATGTTTGGGGTCGTCGTAGGCAATCACCGGGCCGTGGTCCAGGTTCAGCAGTTGATCGATCTGCGCCAGCAGCGCGGCATCTGGCGGCGCCGGATGCGCGGCGCGGATCACCAGCGCCGCGCACTCGCGGCCGATCAGGCTCAGGCTGGCGTAGCCGAACGCCTCACACAGCGGGCGCAGCGCCTGCAAATGGCGCTGCACATCACCCTCGATCAGGGCGAACAAGCGCCACGGCAGGTTGGCTCGCTCCAGGCGCACGCCGGCGTGTTTCAGTTCCGGCTGTTTGGACAACGGGTCATAGGCGGGCTGGGTCAACTGGTTGACGCCGCCTTTGAGGAACCGGTCGCCCCAGTGCATCGGCAGGTAGACGTGCCCGGCCCGCAGACTGTCGTCGGCGCTGATGGGCACCACCAGGCTGCCGCGCCGGCTATGCAGTTGCACCAGGTCGCCGTCCTGCAAGCGTTGGCGTTGCATGTCGTCGGGGTTGACGCTCAGTACCGCTTCACTGACATGGCCGAACAGCCGCGCTGCGGTGCCGGTGCGGCTCATGCCGTGCCAGTGGTCGCGCAACCGGCCGGTGTTGAGGGTCAGCGGAAACCGGGCGTCGCGGCGCTCGACCGGGGCTGCATAGGCGTCGCTGACAAAACGCGCCCGGCCTGTCGCGGTCGGGAATAGCCCATCGGCATACAGGCGCGCGGTGCCTGCCGTGGCGCCTTCGGGAAATGGCCATTGCTGCGGCCCGAGCCTGTCGATCAGGTCGCGGCTGATACCTGACTGGTCCAGATCGCGGCCACGGGTCAGTTGCTTGTATTCGTCAAACAGCGACTCGGGGGTCGGGAAGTCAAACAGCGTCGCACTGCCGGGCAGCAGCCGCGCTTGCAGACGGCGGGCGAAGTCGACAGTGATCGACCAGTCGGCCCGTGCTTCGCCTGGCGCGGCAATCGCTTTGCGCACGTTGGAGATGCGCCGTTCGGAGTTGGTCACCGTGCCTTGCTTCTCACCCCAACTGGCGGCCGGCAACAGCAGGTCGGCATAGTGTGCGGTTTCGGTGGTATGGAAAGCTTCCTGCAACACCACGAACGGGCAACTGGTGAGGGCCTGGCGAATCGCGGTCTGGTCCGGCATTGATTGCGCAGGATTAGTGCAGGCGATCCACAGCGCCTTGATTGTGCCGTTGCGCACCTGCTCGAACAGGTCCACCGCCGACAGCCCAGGGTTGGCCGGTAGCGCGTCGACGCCCCAGTACTCGGCGACTTCCCGGCGATGCTCGGGGTTGCCGGCTTCGCGGTGGCCTGGCAGCAGGTTGGACAGGCTGCCGGTCTCACGCCCGCCCATGGCGTTGGGCTGGCCGGTCAGCGAGAAGGGGCCGGCGCCGGGGCGGCCGATTTGCCCGGTGGCCAGATGCAGATTGATCAGCGCGCTGTTTTTGGCGCTGCCAGCAGTGGACTGATTAAGCCCCATGCACCACAGCGACAGGAACGCTGGCGCCTGGCCGATCAGCCGGGCGCAGGTGTGCAAGTCCTCGATGCTGATATCGCACAGGCGTGCCACCTGCTCAGGCGTGTAGTCGCGCACCAGGGCCTTGAGTTCGGCAAAGCCTTCGGTGTGCGCCTCGATATAGTCGCGGTCGATCTGCTCGTCCCAGATCAACAGGTGCAGGATGCCGTGAAACAGCGCCACGTCACTGCCACCCTGAATCGCCAGGTGCAGGTCGGCCAGTTCACAGGTGTCGGTGCGCCGTGGGTCGACGACGATGATCTTCATGTCCGGGCGCTGGCTTTTCGCTTGCTCCAGACGCCGGAACAGGATCGGGTGGGCGTAAGCCATGTTGCTGCCGACGATCAGCAGCGTGTCGGCCAGCTCGATGTCCTGATAGTTGCACGGCGGCGCATCGGCACCCAGGCTGCGTTTGTAGCCGACCACGGCCGACGACATGCACAGCCGCGAATTGCTGTCGATATTGTTGGTGCCGACCAGTGCGCGGGCCAGTTTGTTGAAGGCGTAATAGTCTTCGGTCAGCAGCTGCCCGGAAATGTAAAACGCCACGCTGTCCGGGCCGTACTCATGCAGGGTACGGGCAAACACCTGTGCGGCATGATCCAGTGCGCTGTCCCAGTCGGTGCGGCTGCGCGGCAAGCTTTTACCCAGGCGCAGCTCAGGGTACAGCGCCCGGGCCGACAGGTCGCCGGTCAGGTGCAGGCTCGAACCTTTGCTGCACAGCCGGCCGAAATTGGCCGGGTGCGCAGGATCGCCCGTTACACCGTAAATACGTTGGTCATCGTGCTCGATCAACACCCCGCAACCCACGCCGCAGTAACAGCAGGTCGAGGCGGTGGTGCGCACCGGCAGGCTGAGGTCGGTCATGGCTGCATCGCCTGTTCACCAAACATCAGGTGCTGACGGATCGACTCGATCCGGCTGTTGGTACGGATCTGCTCCATGTACCAACTGCCATCGCAGGTGTCGCCGTACAGGCAGGCACCGACCAGCATGTCGTCCTTGATCACCAGCTTTTTGTAGACCCCGCTGATCGGGTCTGAGTAGGTGATGCTTTCGGTGCCTTCGCCACCGAGAAAGTCGCCGGCGGAAAACAGGTCAATGCCCGTCACCTTGAGTTTGGCTGAAGTCACCGAACCCTGATAGCGGGCAAAACCCAGCTGGGCCAGATGATTGGCGCAGACCCTGGCCTGTTCGAACAGCGGTGCGACCAGGCCGTAGGCGATACCGCGATGGCTGACGCATTCGCCGATGGCGTAAATGCGCGGGTCGAAGGTCTGCAAGGTGTCATTGACCAGAATCCCGCGGTCACACGGCAGCCCGGCCTGTTCGGCCAGCGATGTTTCCGGGCGGATGCCGGCGGCCATCACCACCAGATCGGCTGCCACCCGGCTGCCATCGGTGAAGCACACTTCACGAACCCGTCCCTGCTCGTCGCCCAGCAACTCGGCGGTGTGGGCGTTGAGGCAGAAGGTCAGGTTGCGTTGCTCCAGCGCTTTTTGCAGCAAGTCGCCGCTGGTCTTGTCCAGTTGCCGCTCCAGCAGGCTCTTGCCGTGGTGCACGACGGTCACCTGCATGCCGCGCATGGCCAGGCCATTGGCCGCTTCCAGGCCCAGCAGGCCGCCACCGATGATCACCGCGCGGCGATGGGTATTGGCAGTGTCGATCATCTGCTGAGTGTCGGCGATATCGCGATAGCCGATCACCCCGTCCAGCTCGTTGCCAGGAATCGGCAGCCGGTAGGGCCGGGAGCCGGTGGCGATCAGCAACCGGTCATAAGCGGCTTCAGTGCCGTCGTCGGCAATCACCCGGCGCTTGACCCGGTCGATCTTCACCACCCGCCGGCCCAACAGCAGGTTGATGCCGTGACGGCTGTACCAGTCCAGGTCATTGAGCACGATGTCGGTGAAGTCCTGCTCGCCGGCCAGCACCGGTGACAGCATGATGCGGTTGTAATTGGGATGCGGCTCGGCGCCGAAGACCGTGATGTCATACAGCTCGTCACTGAGCTTGAGCAGTTCCTCAAGCGTCCGAACCCCGGCCATGCCATTACCGATCATCACCAGTTTGAGTTTTTTCATCGGGCCTCCGGGTTACCGCCTGAATGCGTATGAATCCATCGCAAACAAAAAAGCGCCCTCGCCAGTAGCCTGACGAGGACGCCTTTGTCCGCTCCCGTAAACCGGGAAATGCCGCCTTCGCCATTGAAGACCGCACGTAATGTGTGTGTTGTTCAGGTTAATGCAGGGGGCGTGCCATGTGTGCGTTGGCCGGTAAATCGGGGGCTTTCTGGAGTATTGGTCTGTATGGCTGCACCGGCTTGAGGCGCTGTGCACGGATGCGGGGCGTCTTTGGATCTTTGAGTGCTCTCTGTTGGTTTCTGTGGTGTTCATCAGGCCGCCCTGTTTCGTCCTGGCGGACGACCCCCTTTGTTTCGCCGTTGCCGTTGATTTTGATCTTCGAACCGAGATGGCACAGACGACGCGAATCGCGACTTGGGCGCTGGCCGAGGGTAGGTGTCGATTCGGGGTAGAAACCGACATGGATGTCGCTGCTCTTGATATCAGGAGCAGGTGCGCTGGGCAGGGATGCCCATCGCGCCGGCCCCCGAATCGATGCCGGACGGAGGGAAGTTCGCCCGCAGGGCGGACCCAAGCCAGGAGCAATTGCCTTTGCCTACTTTGGGCAAAACCAAAGTAGGTCGCCCGTCGGGGCGAAACCCGCAGTCCAGACAACCGCGGCAATGATCTGTGTACAAAACGAAAGGCCTTCACGGCTGAAGCCGCGAAGGCCAAACCCCTCACCCATGCAACAGCACAATCGCCGCCACCAGATTGCCCAACAGCGACACCAGCGCCAGGGTCCGCCACACCTTCAACGGCTCGCGCTCCAGCAGCGGTCGGGGCCGTACCGTCATCACCTGCTGCTCACCCTGTTCCAGCTCCAGCAACCACTGCTCAGCCGTCTCATAACGCTGCTGCGGATCCGCCGCCAGTGCCTTGCCCAGATTGCGCTCCAGCCAATCCGGCACATCCGGCCGATACCGGCTGGCCGGCACCGGACTGGCAAAACGCGGCTGCTGAAACGCCTCCACCTCACCATAGGGATACTGCCCGGTCAGCAAGTAATACAGCGTCACCCCCACCGCATACAGATCCTGACGCGCTGAGGGCGCTGCGCCCTGAAACGCCTCCGGCGCCAGAAAACTCGGCGTGCCCGGCAACTCACCGGGCACCTGCGTGGACAGCCCCGGACAAAACGCCAGGCCGAAATCCAGCAGCCGCAACTCACCGTCATCATCGAGCAGCAGATTGTCCGGCTTGATATCCCGATGAATAATGTTGCGCCGGTGCAACAACCCGCTGGCGCGCAACAGCCGTAGCGCCAGATCCTGCCACTGGCCCAAGGGCAGCGGGCCGGTCACGCTGAACAACTGCGCAAGCGTGCGCCCCGGATAACGGCGCATCAGGTAGTACAAATGCTGGCGCTGCGGTAATGGTGCCACTTCCGGGAAATGCCGGCCGGCCACCCGCCGCAGGAACCACTCCTCCAGCAGCAGCGCCTGACCGGCACCGTCTTCGTCTGCACGGCTGGCGGGCAGCGTCTTGAGCAACCAGGGCTGACCGTTTTCATCCAGCACCTGATAAAGCAGCGACTGCTGCGAACGGGCCAGGAGCCTGTCGACCTGCCAGCCCTCGAACGACTGACCAGGCTTGAGCTGCGGCGGCAGCGGCCATTGCTGCAACTGGCGCAAGGTGTCGCCAAGGTCGTCATGGCCCAGGCTGTCGACTTGAATCAGCAAGGCGCTGGCATTGTCCTGGCTGCCGGCCAGATGGGCACTGTTGACCAGCGCGGTGACGCACGCCTGCAATGGCTCCTGATCGGCCAGGATCGAACGGATTCCGTTGTCGCCCAGGGTCGCCCACACGCCATCGCTGACCAGTAACAGGCGCTCGCCCTCGCGCAGTTCGCCTTCCAGATAATCCATCACCAGGTACTGGTCCAGACCCAGTGCACGTTTGAGCACGTGGTTCATGTCCGGCTGTTCCCAGACATGCTCTTCGCTGATGCGTTGCAGCGTCCCCGCGTGCCAGCGATAGACCCGGCAGTCGCCGACGTGGGCCAGGGTAAAGCGCCGGCCGCGCAACACCAGCGCGCTCAGTGTGGTCAGCAGGCCATTGGCCAACAGCCAGCGGTTCTGCGCCAGCAGCAGACGGTCCAGCGATTGGGTGATGCCCCAGGTCTCCGGCGTTGAATAATAGTCCAGGGCCAGTGCCTGAAGCGTGGATTGAGCCGCCAGCGCACCATCGGCGCACTGGCTGACCCCGTCGGCCAAGGCAAACAAATGGCCCTTGCTGGCCGCCAGCGCCGGCACTGGCGTTACCAGGCGCAAAGCGTCCTGGTTTTCGCTGCGCGGGCCGCTGGCGCTGAACTGCGCACAACTCAATTGCAAGGGCATGGCGTGGCTTATACCCGCGCGGCTGTCACAGCGGCCGAACCCCAGGTGGTGCGCCAGCGGCGCTTGACATTGAGCAGACCAAACCAGGCCAGCACGGCAAGCCCGGCGAACAGCCACAGCCCCAGTTGGTATTCGCCGGTGTTCTGTTTGATGCTGCCAAGGCCGGCCGCCAGGAAGAAACCGCCGATCCCGCCGGCCATGCCGATCAGGCCGGTCATTACGCCGATTTCCTTGCGAAAGCGCTGCGGCACCAGTTGGAACACCGCGCCATTACCGGCGCCCAGGCCAAGCATGGCGGTAACGAACAGCGCCAGCGCCGCGACCGAACTGGGCAGGTTGAAGCCCACTGCCGCAATGCCGATCGCCGCGACCATGTACATCGCCGTCAGCGTGCGGATGCCACCGAAACGGTCGGCCAGCGCACCGCCCAATGGGCGCATCAGGCTGCCGCCGAACACGCAGGCGGCGGTGTAGTAGCCGGCGGTGATCGGGTCCAGGCCGTACTGGTCGTTGAAGTAGCCGGGCAGGGCGCTGGCCAGGCCGATGAAGCCGCCAAAGGTCACGCTGTAGAAGAACATGAACCACCAGCTGTCACGGTCGCCGAGGGCCTTGAAGTAGTCGGCCATCGACTTGGCTTTGGCGCGTTCCGGGGCGTTGCGGGCCATCAGGCTGAAGGCGATCAGGGTCAGCACCAGTGGAATCAGCGCCAGGCCGAACACGTTACCCCAGCCGAAACTGGCGGCCAGCACCGGCGCGATCAGCGCGGCCAGTACCGTGCCAGAGTTACCGGCACCGGCAATGCCCATGGCTTTGCCCTGATGCTGCGGCGGATACCATTGCGAGGCCAGCGGCAGCGCGACGGCAAACGATGCACCGGCCATGCCCAGGAACAGGCCCAGTAACAGCGCGTGCTCATAGGTATGAATGCCCAGTTGCCAGGCACACAACAGCGCGACGATCACGATCACCTGGCCGATGATCCCGGCGGTCTTGGGCGACAGTTGATCGGCCAGCATTCCCATTACGAAGCGCAGCACCGCACCCGCCAGAATCGGCGTGGCGACCATCAGGCCGCGTTGCTGGGTGGTCAGTTGCAGGTCAGTGGCGATCTGCACCGCCAGCGGGCCGAGCAGGTACCAGACCATGAAGCTCAGGTCGAAGTACAGAAAGGCTGCGAAAAGGGTCGGTTTATGTCCGGCCTTCCAGAAACTTGTATCCATTGCACACCTCATCATCTGCCAGAAGGAGTTCGTCGCTGGTCGTGGCCGCGACGTGGAAGTTGTCAGGGGTGAGTGCGCGATTAGCCGGCGGCTCACCCGGCCCCGTCACCGGGGCCTGAAGGGCACCTCTAAAAACTACCTGCGTTGCCATCGCGTTGTTGAAATCAGGCTGGAACGCCAGCCCGGTCAAAATGCTCATTTACAAACTGTAAAGTCGTGCGCGACTCCGACCGTTTCTCGCCTGATTTCGCCTAGCGCTGACTGCCTCGCCTACGTTTTTAAAGGCACCCTGAACGCAAAAGACGCCGCATCTCGGTTCGCTGCGTAGCGAAGGGAGAGGGCGACGTCTTTGTCGTATGTAAGGGGGCAACCGCCGTTGGCTACCTGCACAGAGGTATTAGCAAGACCTGGGCCAAATCCATGAGCGCCCGGTAGGGGCGACTTGAGCCGCGAATAACGCTGTCTGTGACCTTTATTCGCGGCTCAAGCCGCTCCTACGGATGCTTAAACGCTCCATTGCAGCGCGTCGGGCGGGTGGTATGGTGCATTTCGGGTCGTAACTGCTCTTAGCCCAGCATCTCGCTCATGGCGATGATCTGTTCGGCGACCTGAATCAGCTTTTGCTGGCGGCTCATGGCCTGACGGCGCATCAGGGTGTAGGCATCTTCTTCGTTGCAGTGCTTCATTTTCATCAGCAGACCCTTGGCCTGTTCGATGCGTTTGCGTTCGGCCATCTGCTGGTCGCGGGCCAGTAGCTGGGCGCGCAGTGCCTGGTCGCTTTCGAAGCGGGCCATGGCCACGTCGAGGATCGGTTGCAGGCGCGGGGCATCAATGCCCTCGACGATATAGGCACTGACCCCGGACTTGATCGCCTGACGCATGACGCCTGGGTCGTGTTCGTCGGTGAACATCACGATCGGCCTCGGCTGATCGCGGCTGACCAGCACCACTTGTTCCATGACGTCGCGGCCGGGGGATTCAGTGTCGATCAGAATCACGTCCGGGCGTAATGCGTCGACCCGCGCCGGCAGGTCGATGCTCAGGCCGGACTCATCGATCACTTCGAAACCGGCCTCACTCAGCGCGGCCTTGAGGCGGCCGACTTTTTTGGCTGTGTCATTGATCAGCAGGATACGCAACATGCTCGGCTGCCTCTCAGTAAGCGGCGACGGCAGGGCTGCCATCGACCCTGGCGTGGAGGGCAAAGCTGCGGGCATAAGCGGCCGGGTCGCTGCCGTCCCAGATCCGCCCGTCGATCAACTGGCTGCTGCGCATCTGCGTGTTCGGCACGGCAATGTCCAGCGCTTCGGCGGCCTGACGGTAGAGGTCAAGGCGGTGAACCTGGCGGGCGATGGCCAGGTAGTCGGGGTCCTCGCGCAGCAGGCCCCAGCGGCGGAACTGGGTCATGAACCACATGCCATCGGACAGCCAGGGGAAGGTCACCTGGCCATTACCGAACAGCTTCAGCGGGTGGCTGTCTTGCCAGCTGTTGCCCAGGCCATCTTCATAATGACCGAGCAAGCGCGGCTCGATGCAATCTACCGGGGTATCCAGGTAGTCAGCATCGCTGAGCAACTGCGCGGTGCTGCGGCGATTCTCGACGCTCTGCTCGATGAAGCGGCTGGCTTCCAGCACCGCCATGGTCAGGGCGCGAGCGGTGTTGGGGTTACGCTCGGCGAATTCCTGGGTGCAACCCAGCACTTTGCCGGGATGGTCGGGCCAGATTGACTGGCTGGTGGCCAGGGTGAAGCCCAACTGTTGTTTGATCGCGCTGGCGCCCCACGGCTCACCGACACAACAGCCGTCAATCCGCCCTGCCTTGAGGTGCTCGACCATCTGCGCCGGTGGCACCACCACACTGTCGACGTCTGCCAGTGGATGAATGCCTTGGCTTGCCAGCCAGTAATAAAGCCACATGGCATGGTTGCCGGTGGGGAAGGTTTGGGCGAAGGTCATGCGCGCGCCATTATGGTGCGCGCGTTGTTCCAGTGCTTCAGGACTGGTCACGCCAGCCTGCTGCAACGCGCTGGACAGGTTGATGCACTGGCCGTTCTGGTTCAGCCCCATCAGGATCGCCATGTCGGCACTCGCGCCGCCGCTGATCCCCAGTTGCATGGCATATACCAGGCCGTAAAGGCTGTGGGCGGCCTGCAACTGGCCGCTGAGCAACCGGTCGCGCAGGCTTGCCCAGGACGGTTGGCGGTGCAGGTTGAGGGTCAGCCCGTAAGGCTGGGCGAACCCTTGGGTCGCGGCCACGACCAGCGAAGCGCAGTCGGTCAGGGCCATGAAGCCTATGTCGATGCTGTTCATTTCCGGGGCATCGCTGCCCGCCACCCAGTCCAGGGCGTTGCTTGCTCGAGGGATCATCGGTCTTGCCTGCTCACACTTGCTTCCATCAAAAAAAGCCGCCGCCTTGCATGTGGCGTGATCCGAAGAGGGGTGCAAGGCATGTGCCAGCGCCCGGCGATGCGGATTTCTCGCCTGCCGGGCACTCTGACGGCTATAATCGCCGGCTGATTTCAGCCGCCTGTGAGCCCGCCCGCCCATGTACAACCTGGCCCGCCAGTTACTCTTCAAACTTTCTCCGGAAACCTCTCATGACCTGTCGCTGGACCTGATCGGTGCGGGTGGCCGGTTGGGCCTGAACGGCTTGCTGTGCAGGGCGCCTGCTCAGGCACCGGTGACGGTCATGGGCCTGAGCTTTGCCAACCCGGTCGGGCTGGCAGCAGGCCTTGACAAGAACGGTGCGGCCATCGACGGTTTTGCCCAGCTGGGTTTCGGCTTTGTCGAGATCGGCACCATCACCCCGCGGGCCCAGCCCGGCAACCCCAAGCCGCGTCTGTTCCGCCTGCCCGAGGCTGAAGGCATCATCAACCGCATGGGCTTCAACAACCTGGGCGTCGATCACCTGATCAACCGGGTCAAGGCCGCAAAATACCGTGGTGTGTTGGGTATCAATATCGGCAAGAACTTCGACACCCCGGTCGAGCGCGCGGTGGACGACTACCTGATCTGCCTCGACAAGGTCTACGACCATGCCAGCTATGTGACCGTCAACGTCAGTTCGCCCAACACCCCGGGCCTGCGCAGCCTGCAATTCGGTGATTCGCTCAAGCAGTTGCTCGAAGCCCTGCAGTTGCGTCAGCAAGCGCTGACCCAGCAATACGGCAAGCGCGTGCCACTGGCGATCAAGATCGCGCCGGACATCAGCGATGAAGAAACCGCGCTGGTCGCGGCGACCTTGCTCGAAACCGGGATGGACGCGGTCATTGCCACCAACACTACCCTGAGCCGTGAAGGTGTCGAAGGCCTGACGCATGCCGCTGAAGCCGGTGGCTTGTCAGGTGCACCGGTGCGCGACAAGAGCACCCATACGGTACGGATTCTGGCGGGGGAACTGGGCGGGCGTCTGCCGATCATCGCCGCTGGCGGTATCACCGAAGGCCGCCATGCGGCCGAGAAGATTCAGGCCGGGGCCAGCCTAGTGCAGATCTACTCTGGCTTTATCTACAAGGGACCTGCGTTGATTCGCGAGTCGGTGGATGCGATTGCCGCGTTGTCGCGTCACTGAGCCGGTAACCATGGACATAAAAAGGGGCTTCATGAAGAAGCCCCTGAGCCTGTGGCCCGCCGCCTGATGAGGCAGTAACGATGTTGATCGAGAAGTCAGACAAATTTTCAGATTGACTGGTCGGAATTACCTCATCCGACTGCGTGAAGTTCGTTGAGTCTGTGAATGCCCGCGGTGCCGGTCATACCGTCCCAGTTGTCGCCTCGTCCTTCGCGCCAGCCATTGATCCATGCCTGACGAACTGACGGTAGAGTAAATGGGCAAAGCTCACGGGATTTACCATTAACGCCGTATTGATATCCGCGTAAAAATGCTCTTTCCAACGGATCACGCTTAAGTCTTCTCATAGGGTGTTGCCCTCGTCTGTTGACTATGTAATGTCCATGAACCTCATGTCGAGGTTAGGCAGAAATCTTCTGCCTTGTCTGCCCGCTGCCGGCGTCACGGGCGTGGTGCCGACACCGTTGCGGTGACAGCCTGAGGAGATTTCTAACCAATGCGTTAACGGCTGTGAATGATCGATTTGTCATAAGCACGTCACATTTAGGACTGATGAGCGATAAGAACACCTGTGTTTCACCGGCGAAACAGTCAATAATCCTGCCCCCGCAAGGAGTTGCGTCGATCAACGGTAAACCGGGCCGGGCGACATAATGGCTGAATGCTTTTAGTTATTATTCGACGAAGGGTAAGAATGTGACTTTATATGTCCTCAAAACTCGGGCTCACTGGCACGGGGCGATATTTCCCCTTTTGCATAACTGTCGTTGAAGCCTACAACGCTTCACACGGTGGACCGGCACACGTTATGTGCCACGCAGGCGTTTGCTGAAAAGCGCCTGTATTGAATCTGGTCGGGCAATGCGTTGCCCGCCGCTGACGGCTCAGGCCCTGGAATACACATGTCGGATCGCTACGAACTTTACCTCACCTGTCCCAAGGGCCTTGAGGGCCTGCTGGCCGAAGAAGCCTGCGGGTTGGGCCTTGAAGAAACCCGGGAACACACCAGTGCCATTCGCGGCACTGCCGACATGGAGACCGCCTACCGGCTCTGCCTGTGGTCGCGCCTGGCCAACCGCGTGCTGCTGGTGCTCAAGCGTTTCCCGATGAGCAATGCCGATGATCTGTACGAGCAGGTGCTGCACGTCGACTGGCAGGATCATCTGGAGGCTGACGGCAGCATCGCCGTGGAGTTCAGCGGGCATGGCTCGGGCATCGACAATACCCACTTCGGCGCCTTGAAGGTCAAGGATGCGATCGTCGACAAGCTGCGTACCCGCGATGGCTTGCGCCCTTCGGTGGACAAGATCAACCCGGACCTGCGGGTGCACCTGCGCCTGGACCGTGGCCAGGCGATCCTCTCGCTGGACTTGTCCGGGCACAGCCTGCACCAGCGCGGCTACCGACTGCAGCAAGGCGCTGCACCGCTCAAGGAAAACCTCGCCGCGGCCGTGTTGATCCGGGCCGGCTGGCCGCGCATTGCCGCCGAAGGCGGGGCGCTGGCTGACCCGATGTGCGGGGTGGGCACCTTCCTGGTCGAAGCGGGCATGATCGCTGCCGACATCGCGCCCAACCTCAAGCGCGAGCGCTGGGGCTTTTCGGCCTGGCTTGGCCATGTACCGGCGCTGTGGCGCAAGCTGCACGACGAGGCACTGGCGCGTGCCGAAGCCGGGTTGGCCCGGCCAGCGTCGTGGATTCGTGGCTACGAGGCTGACCCGCGGCTGATCCAGCCGGCGCGCAACAACATCGAACGTGCCGGTTTGAGCGACTGGATCAAGGTCTATCAGGGGGAAGTCGGCACGTTCGAGCCGCGCACCGACCAGAACCAGAAAGGCCTGGTGATTTGCAACCCGCCCTACGGTGAGCGGCTGGGTGACGAAGCCAGCCTGCTGTATCTCTACCAGAATCTGGGCGAGCGTCTGCGCCAGGCATGTATGGGCTGGGAGGCGGCAGTGTTCACCGGCGCGCCGGACCTGGGCAAGCGCATGGGGATCCGCAGCCACAAGCAATATGCGTTCTGGAACGGCGCCTTGCCGTGCAAGCTGCTGCTGCTCAAGGTGCAGCCCGATCAGTTCGTTACCGGCGAGCGGCGCAGCCCCGAGCAGCGCCAGGCCGACGTCGAGCGCCCGCCAACCCGCGACGAAAGCAAGCCGGCCGCGGTCGAGCAGGCACGCCTGAGCGAGGGCGGGCAGATGTTCGCCAACCGTCTGCAGAAAAACCTCAAGCAACTGGGCAAGTGGGCACGCCGTGAGGCGGTCGAGTGCTATCGGGTGTATGACGCGGATATGCCTGAGTATGCCCTGGCGGTCGATCTGTATCGCGATTGGGTGCATGTTCAAGAGTACGCGGCGCCCAAGTCGATAGACCCTGAAAAGGCGTCGGCGCGCCTGTTTGACGCGCTGGCGGCGATTCCGCAGACCTTGGGTATCGACAAGAGCCGGGTAGTGGTCAAGCGCCGTGAACGCCAGAGCGGCACTCGCCAGTACGAGCGTCAATCGGCTCAGGGCCAGTTCCTGGAAGTCAACGAGGGCGGCGTGAGGCTGTTGGTCAACCTGACCGATTACCTGGATACCGGGTTGTTCCTCGACCATCGGCCGATCCGCCTGCGTATTCAGCGCGAGGCCGAGGGCAAGCGGTTTCTCAACCTGTTCTGCTACACCGCCACGGCCAGTGTGCATGCGGCCAAGGGTGGTGCGCGCAGCACCACCAGCGTCGATCTGTCGCGCACTTATCTGGACTGGGCACGGCGTAACCTGTCGCTCAACGGTTTTTCCGACAAGAACCGCCTGGAGCAGGGCGATGTGATGAACTGGTTGCGTGAGTGCCGGGAAGAGTACGAGCTGATCTTCATCGACCCGCCGACCTTCTCCAACTCCAAGCGCATGGAAGGGGTGTTCGATGTGCAGCGCGACCAGGCGGAACTGATCGATCTGGCCATGGCCAGGCTGGCGCCGGGTGGGGTGCTGTATTTCTCCAACAACTTCCGCAAGTTCGTGCTCGATGAGCACATTGCCCAGCGCTACAGCGTGCAGGATATTTCGGCGCAGACCATTGATCCTGACTTCGCCCGCAATGACCGGATCCACCGCGCCTGGAAAATCACTCCACGCCAGGCATGATCGATCAGCAAGCGCCGCTATGCTCACGGCTGAAGCAATAAAGGAGCAGGATGCTCTGGCCATCCCGGACAACCGGTTCGGGGATGGCTCGATTTGTCCAAGTTATGTCTTTCATGGGCTAGGCAAATTAATGGCGAATAGCTATAAGGGAAGCACGGCCAGCTTGACGTCACAGCCTTGTTGGCGTCACGAGTCGTGAGTATGGCTGCAAAACAATCCAGACCCAGAATCCTCGGGTTCATCAGTGAACAGGCATCGGCATGGCTGGTAGCCAGCCTGGTACTGATGGCCGGGCTGGCCCTCACTGCATTGCTGGCGCTGAGCAACTACGAGTTGTATCAGCGCCAGTTGCGGCAGCGCTTCGACCTGTTGGCCAGCGAGCGCTTTGTACGTATCCAAGAGCGTCTCGACAGCCAGATCAGCCGGCTCGACAGCTTGCGGCGGTTCTTTCTGTATTCCAAAGACGTCTCACGTCACGAATACAATGGTTTCAGCTCGGCCCTGCTCGATGGCACTCGTGCCTATTCCTGGAGCCCGCGGGTTACCGATGCAGAGCGAGCCGACTTTGAAGCCAAAGTGCGCCGTGAGCAGGAACTTGCCGACTTCGCCATCCGCGAAAAAGGCCCTGATGGACAACTGCAAGTGGCCGGGCAACGCGAAGAGTACTTCCCGGTGCTGTTCACTCAGTCAATGAGTTCGCTGCCGCTGCCGTACGGCTTTGACATCAATTCCGAAACCCTGCGCCACCAGACCCTGGAGCGTGCGCGGATGCTTGGCTCGATTGCCGCGACACCGCGCATCGAACTGGTGGGTCTGGAACAGGATTACGCCTACGGCGTGCTGCTGGTTGCACCGGTTTTTGCCACGCACAATCGGGATGCGGGCAGTGCTGCGTTGCGTGGCTACGTGATGGCGGTCATCAGCGTCGGCGAGTTGATGAACGAAGGCCTGCCGACCCAGGACAATCTGGCGGTGACGATGCTGGACCTCAGTTCGCCCGCCGAACCCGAGTTGCTGTACCAGTCCCAGGCGCAGCCGGCCCAGGCTGATTTGCGGGTCAGTACCCTGCTCAGTCTGGGCGATCGCGACTACCTGCTTGAGGTGCGGCCAACCGAGTCATTTCTGCAAAACAACCAGTCCATGGCCGGCAGTGTCGCGGTGTTGGGCGGGCTGTTGAGCCTGATGCTCAGCGCCTTGCTGTTCAGCCTGATCGGCCAGCGCCAGCGGGCGCTGCTGCTGGTCGACCAGCGCACTGCCCAGTTGCGTCTGCGTGAACAACAGCTGCGCATTACCCACGGTCAGTTGCGCAACGTGCTCGATGCCTCGACGGAGGTCGCGATCATTGCCACCGATCTCAACGGGCTGATCAGCACCTTCAATGTTGGCGCGCAGAAAATGCTCGATTACCCCGAGGCGCAGGTGTTGGGCAGGGTCAATATCAGCGACCTGCATGACCCGGCCGAATTGCACGCCCATGCGGCCCGGCTCAGTGAGCGTTACCGGCGCGAGGTCATGCCCGAGCAGGCCATGCTGCTGGAGGCCGCCGAGCCCGATAGCCATCCGGCCCGCGAGTGGACATTCCGGCGCAGCGACGGCAGCACACTGACGGTCAATATGCTGGTGACGGCGGTGCGCGACGACCAGGATCAATGGATCGGTTACCTGGCGGTGTGTATTGATGTTACCGAGCGCAAGCAGATTCACGAGGCCCTGGCGGCCCGTGATCGCCTGCTTGAGCGCCTTGGCTCCCAGGTGCCGGGCGGTATTTACCAGTTCCAGCGCTCGGCCGATGGCAGTCCGCAGTTCAATTACATCAGCGTGGGGATGTGCCGCCTGTATGAGCTGACCGAGGCGCAAATTGTCGCCGATGCGTCGCTGGTGTTCGAGCGTACCTACGTGGAAGACAAACCGCGGGTCATGCGCGTGATGGCCGCCAGTACCGAACAGTGCAAGCCATGGCGCGACGAGTTTCGCCTGAACCTGCCCGAACGCGGAATCCGCTGGATACGCGGCGAGGCGACCCCGGAGCGGCTGCCTGACGGCGGGATTCTCTGGCATGGTTTTTTAAGCGATATCACTGACATGAAGCGCGTCGAAGATGAATTGCGCGCCTTGTCGATCACCGACGTGCTCACCGGTGCCTACAACCGGCGTTACTTCCAGGAGCGCCTGCAGGCTGAACTGCGCCGCACTGCACGTCATGGCGGCCAGCTATCGGTCATCATGATGGATATCGACCACTTCAAGCGCATCAACGACCAGTATGGCCACGCGGTAGGTGATGCGGTGTTGCAGGCGATCTGCCGCAGCATCAGCCAGCGTGTGCGTGCCGAGGATGTGTTCTGTCGGTTGGGCGGTGAAGAATTCATTATTCTTTGCCCGTCCACCCATCCAGAAGAAGCCGGCCAGTTGGCGACTCAACTATGGCAAAGCATGCGCAGTCAGCCGCTTGACACCGTTGGCCAGGTGACGGCCAGTTTCGGCATCGCCAGCTGGCGTCGGGGCGAGGGCGCCGACGCCTTGCTGCTGCGCGCCGACTCGGGGGTCTACGCGGCCAAGCAGGCTGGCCGCGACCGGGTGCAGCCCGAGCAGCCCTGAAACCTCAGGGCTGCTGGATCGACACGGTGGTGGCGTTCAGCTTGGGCTGGCGGTACAGATCGACCAGCACCTCGTCGAGCACCGATGAGGCGCCGAACGGGCGCGGGTCGTTGAGGATCGCCACCACCGCCCAGGTGTTGCCGTTGCTGTCGCGGCTGTAGCCGGCAATCGCTCGAACGGTGTTCAGGGTGCCGGTCTTGATATGCGCCTCACCCAGCAGCGGGGTGCGTTTGAGGCGTTTGCGCATGGTCCCGTCCATCCCGGCCAGCGGCATCGAGCTGGTGAACTCGGCGGCATACGGGCTGCGCCAGGCGGCTTGCAGCAGGACGGCCATTTCACGGGCACTGACCCGCTCGGCCCGCGACAGGCCCGAGCCATTTTCCATGACCAGATGCGGTGCGGTGATGCCCTTTTTGGCCAGCCACTGGCGAATCACCCGTTGCGCGGCCTTGGCGTCATCGCCATCGGCGCTGGTGCGGAACTCTTGGCCGAGGCTCAGGAACAACTGCTGGGCCATGGTGTTGTTGCTGTATTTGTTGATGTCGCGGATCACTTCCACCAGATCCGGCGAAAAAGCCCGGGCCAGCAACTTGGCACCCGATGGCACGTTACCGACCTTGTCAGCGCCCTGAATGCTGCCGCCCAGCTCTTGCCAGATCGCGCGCACGGCCCCGGCCGCGTAGGCCTGATGATCAAGCAGCGACAGATAAGTCTGAGAGTTGCAGCCTTTGGCCAACTGGCCGGTCACCTGCACCAGCAGGCTACCGTCGGCCTGCGGCACCGGGTTGTAACGGACATCGTCGCCGCACTGCTTGGCGGCGATATTCTTGACCTGATTGTCGATCCGGATCGTGGCGATCGGCGGCTCTACCGCCACCAGAATGCGCCCGTCGTCGTTGCGGGTCACGAAGCGCAGGGCCTTGAGGTTGACCAGTAGCGAGTCAGGGCGGACCAGAAACGGCTTGCTGTGGTCGCCGCCGTCATCATCGAAGACAGGCAGTTGTGGCTGGACAAAATGACTGCGGTCCAGGATCAGGTCGCCGGTGACCTGCTGTACGCCATTGGCGCGCAGGTCGCGCATCAGCAGCCAGAGCTTTTCCATGTTCAGCTTGGGGTCGCCCCCGCCTTTGAGGTACAGATTGCCGCGCAGGACCCCGTTGCTCAGGGTGCCGTCGGTGAAGAACTCGGTTTTCCATTGGTGGGTGGGACCAAGGATTTCCAGGGCGGCGAAGGTGGTGACCAGCTTCATGGTCGAGGCCGGGTTGACCGACACATCGGCATTGAACACGGTGGGCGTGCCGGGGCCGGTGAGCGGTATGGTCACCAGCGACAGTGCGTCGTCGGTCAGCTTGCTGGCTTTCAGAGCCTGCTGGACCTTGGGCGGGAGGGTGGTGTTGATCGGTGCTGCATGGACCTGAAAAGCGAACGGCAGAAGAACGCTGGCCAGTAACAAGGGGCGCAAGGATCTGATCATCAATAAAACCCTGATGCAAAGATGAAAAGCCAGATAAGGGTGAAAAAGCCCTCGCTGAACAATAAAGGCGCAGAGGTGGTGAGCATGCGCGGCAACAAGCTTGCATTATGCCCCAAGCGCACCGGGCTTCGGGCGCTGCGCCGGGAATTTTCATCTGCACAGGCCGATTCCAGAGCCTGCCGCTGTTCGCCGGGCTGTCGATTGGGCAAAAAAAAGCCATCCGCAAGGGATGGCTTGTTGATCAGCGCTCGGCAACCCTGAAGGATCAGGCCGTCGGGTTGATCGGCTTGTCCGGGTACCAGGCGTCCAGCAGCGGGCTGACTTCGACCTTGGTTGGCTCCGGGCGAGCCTTGAGCCAGGCTTCCACGGCTGCGCGCTGTTGTTCGTTGACCGAGCCGCGGTTGGCCAGGCAAACCAGGCCGTAGTCGTCACCGCCGACATAGTCCAGGCCATTGGCGTCCATGGCTTCGGTCAGGAAGGCGTCGAGGAAGGCGTCGATTGCTTCTTCGGACAGGTCTTCCTTGAATTCCAGGTTGAGTTCAAAACCCAGTTCCTGGAACTCATCCACACAGAGCTTCTTGCGCAGACGACGGGAGCGGTTAGTAGCCATGAAGCAATCCTCTTGAGTATTTTCGCCGCGCAGTCTAACAGCTAAGCCATGACAACGCTTGGTTGTCTTTAGAGGCCCCTTTCAGGCCCTTAGGGTGTATCCGTTCAGGCCGGGGTATCGCTCAGCTTTTGCGCAACTGCTCCTGCAGCTGTTTTTCCAGCGTCTGCATGACGGCATCAAGATGCTGCTGGCAGGCTCTGACTTGGCCTGTTGCCGCGACCGGGGTGCAGGCCCGCTCCAGAGCTTCGCAGGCTTCGACCAAGGGGGTCGCACAGATGATCCGCGCTGCGCCCTTGATCCGGTGGGCCATGGCCTGGAGGTCCGGGCGCTGGTGATGCGGGTCGAGGCCGATCAGCGCCTGACGGTCCTGCTGGTTGCTGTCGAGCAACTGGCGAAGCAGTCGCCGGGTCATCTCGTTGCGTCCTGCGGTCAGCTTTTCGAGGCTGCCCGGGTCGAACAGCAGCGCTCTGGCACCATGCTCTGGTGCCGCTGCAAGGCTTGCCAGTCGCTCACCCAGCACGCCCAGGCCGATCGGTTTGAACAGGCAGTCATCCATGCCGGCGTCGCGGCAGCGCTGGATTTCTTCCGGTTGAGCGTTGGCGGTGAAGCCCCAGATGATGCACGGCAAGCGTTGTTCAAGCAGTTCCTGGTCGCGGATTGCACCTGTCAGTTCATAGCCATTCATCACTGGCATGTTGCAGTCGACCATCAGCAGATCGAAATCGGTTTGCTGCCACAGCTGCAGGCCGACCTTGCCATGTTCTGCGCTCTGGCAGCGATGGCCGAGAAACTCCAACTGCTGGGTCAGCACCATCCGGTTGGCCGGATGGTCGTCGACCACCAGAATGTTCAGCGCAGGTGTTGGGGGCGAAACGGCAGGCAATATGACGGACGTCTCCTGCGCAGCGGGTTGGTCAGTTGCCAGACGCTCCAGCATCAGTTCGAAGGTCACACAGGTGCCTTGTCCTGGACGGCTTTGCAAGTGCAGCTTGCCGCCCATCATGGTGCACAGCGTGCGGCAGATGACCAGGCCCAGGCCGGCGCCGCTGCGCGGCATTTGTCCGTTGTTGTCAACCTGGGCGAAGGGTTCGAACAGGCGTTGCTGGTCGCTGGCGCTGATGCCGATGCCGCTGTCCTGAACGCTCAGTTTCAGGTCCAGGTGTTCATGGCTCGATTGCTTGCCGGCTTGCAGCGTGACGCGCACCTGGCCGGCCGCGGTGAACTTGATTGCGTTGCTGATCAGGTTGGATAGAACCTGCTTGAAGCGCAACGGGTCAATCAGCACGTCAACGTCGAGCCGGCTGTCGAATTCAAGTTTCAGCGCAAGGTTTTTCTGTTGCGCCAGGCCTTCGAACATGCGCACCACCGCGCCGCTCAGCAGGCGCAGGCGGGCGCGTTCAGGGTTGAGGCTCAATTGCCCGGCCTCGATACGCGCGATATCGAGAATGTCGCCGATCAGTTCCAGCAGGTCATTGGCCGAACTGTAGGCCACCTCGATGGCCGGGCGCTCCAGTTGTCCTTGGTCAGCGCGCTTGAGGGCCAGCTCAAGCATGCCGATCACGGCGTTCATCGGGGTGCGGATTTCGTGGCTCATGGTCGCCAGGAAGGTGCTTTTTGCCCGGTTGGCGTTATCGGCGCTGTCTTTGGCGGCCTGCAGGTCTTCGAGCAACTGACGCCGCTCGCTGATATCGATCCAGCCACCGATGGTGCCTTGCATCTCACCCAGCGAGTCGTGAAATGGCAGGATCCAGTGATAGATGGTCAGCCGTCGCTGGCCGATGTGCAGAGGCCGGTCGGTGATCAGCGGCGTACCGCTGGCCATCACCTGGCGATAATCCTCGGCGTACTGCCGTGCCTGGTCCGGGTCACTCAGCACGCCCTCGGTGACGGTGTGGCCGATGACCTGGTCGCGCTGCGTTGCAAAGGTTTGTAGATAGCTGTCGTTGCACAGCCGCAGGCGGCCTTCGCGGTCGCGAACGTAGAGCGGATGCGGGGTGCCGTCGAGCATCGCGCCCATGAACTGCAGTTGATCGCTCAACGCGCGTTCGGCGGCTTTGCGCTGGCTGATCTGGCGGCGCATCCAGGCGTTCCAGGCCAGCAGCGCCAGAAGCGTCACGCCCGCGCCGAGCAGCACGCGGTAGAGCAGCGGCCGGTAGTCATGGTGATTGGCCGCGCTGCTCCAGGTTCGCCAGCGATCGTGGATGCTGGCCATTTCCTGTGGCGTGATGCTGACCAGCGCCTTGTTGATGATCGCGGCGAGTTCCGGGTTATTGCTGCGGCTGGCCAGGCTAATCAGGGCTGGGGCTTCACCGGCGGTGGCAGTGATGTGCAGACGATTTTCGAATTCGGGTGCCGATAGCAGGTAATTGGCGCTGAGCAGCGGCATGACCACCCCTTCGACCTGGCCGCGCATCAGCAGCGTCAGGGCCTGGTGTGCGCTGTCGTAGGGGGTCTGTTCAATCAGTCGATGGTGTTGGGCAAGCCAGGCTTGCAGGGTGTCGGAGCCGGCGACGGCGAGGCGCTTGCCGCTGAGTTGCTGCAACAGGGTCGGCTGATCCTCGCCCAGCCGGGTGACCAGTACAAAAGCGTTGTCCAGGTACGGGCGGCTGTAAGTCAGCTGTCCGCCAAGCGCTTGATCCGGCAGCAGAGCAGCGATCAGGTCAGCTTCCTCGCGGGCCAGTTGCTGGGCCATGTCTTGCGCGCTGCTGGCCGGGCGAATGTCGAACTGCAGGCCAGTGCGCAGGCGCAGCAGGTCCAGTACATCAGCGCTGACGCCACGCAGGTTGCCGGTGTTGTCGAAGAAGCTCAGCGGCGCATCGGCAGGGTCGACGACGACGCGCAGTTTTGGATGTCGGCTGATCCAGGCGTGTTCGGCGGCGCTCAGCTGCAGGCTCTGGTCTGACGGCGCGAGGTCGTCTGCGGCATTCCAGCGCCGCGCAATGTCGTTGCGTGTTTCGCTTGGGATGGCCCGCAGTGTGCGGTTGAGAATCTCCAGCAGGTCAGGATTGTCGTGGCGCACGGCAAAACCAAAGCCACTGGCTTCGTGCTTGCCGAAGCGCGCCATGCGGATGTTATTGAGATAACCGTGGTTGATCACGTAGCGGGTCGAGATGGTGTCGCCGAGAAACACATCGGCCTGACCGAACGCCACGGCGTTGATGGCACTGCGAAACGACGGGTAGGTCTGTAGTATCGCGCCTGGGTACTGGGTCTGGACCTCGTCGGGCGGCAGATAGTGATAGACCATGCTCAGGCGCAGACCCGCAAGGCCGGCGCTTAGTGGCCGGGTATCGTCGCTGTGGCTGACCAGCACCGGCTGATCCGTTGCGTAGGGCAGCGACAGGCTGATGCCGCTGTCAATCGCCTCGAAGCGGTTGGCGCTGCCCAGCAGGTCGATACGTCCCTGTTTAAGTGCGTCGATGGCTGCACTGCGGCTTTCGAAGCGCAGGGTCCGGACCGGCACGTTGAGCGCCTGGGAGATGACGCTGGCGTAGTCGGCGCTGATCCCTTCGTAGTCACGGCCTGAAACGCTGATGTCGAACGGCGGATAATCGGGGGCCGAGGTGCCAAGGACCAGCTCGTGGCGCTCGGCCAGCCAGCGCTGCTGATGGTTGCTCAGTGGCGGTGATATCGCCACCGGCCCGGTGCGCCCCAGCAAGGTGTAAGGATCGGGGTTGCCGAGCGCCGAGGTGGCCACCAGGATCAGTAACAGGCAGATGGCTGGCTTGGCAGGTTCAAGGCATCTTGATATCAGCATATTCATACCAACGAATTGCGTTTTGCCATGTCGATAAGTTCTACCAGGGTTCGGGTTCTGAGCTTCTGCATGAGGCGGGTTTTATAGGTGCTGACCGTCTTGTTGCTGAGAAACATGCCTTTGGCGATTTCCTTGTTGGAGCGTCCCTGGGCAAATAACTGAAGTACCATCAATTCGCGATCATTGACCAGTTTGAACAGTTCGATTTCGCTGGGCTTGCCATCTTCTCCGGGGGGCGCACTAAGTGCCTGGCTGGGGAAGTAATTGTAGCCGGATAATACCGCTTTGACCGAGCTGAGCAGTTCGCTGAGGTCTTCCTGTTTGCACACATAACCGGCCGCGCCCGACTGCATGCAGCGGATGGCGAACAGACTGGGGGTCTGGGAGGTCAGGACCAGAATCTTCGAAGGCAGCCCCATGGCGTTGAAGCGGGCCAGCACTTCCAGGCCATCAAGCTTGGGAATGCTGATGTCGAGAATGATCAGGTCAGGCATGCACTCGCGGACCATCTGCATGGCGTCTACGCCGTTATCGGTCTCGCCGACCACTTCATAGTTTTCGTTTTCCAGCAGCATACGTACGGCCAGACGAATGACCGGATGATCGTCGATGATAAAAACTGAGTTCATAATTAAATCCATACAGGCAGCGAAGAAAGCGCGCACATTAGCTCAGATGTTTAGCGAGTCACATGAATGAATCCGGTCTGTTGATATATATAGGAAAGTTCCTACAGCAATTAAAGTATCGGCGTACGAAATGACCCCGATGTTCAGGGGGTTGTTTAATGGCGCGTCAGTATCAGGGGGCTAAAAGATGGCTAGATAAGATCATCGTTTAATGCACTAAACAGCGTCTGGAAGTGAGGCGGAGTTGAGTGCTATGGGTCGTAATAAGGTTAGTGGCCGGCGAGGCTGTACCGCGCGGGTTGCTCAAGGTCTATCGAGCAAGCGGGCCAGATCGGCAACGCGCAGCGGTTTGCTCAGGCAGCCCAGCAGCGGTAGCGCGCGGCGTCGGGCGGTGTGTTCGAGCTGCAGCAGGCCCTCTTCGGTCAGACCGCTGAAGATGATCGCCTGGCGTACCAGCCCTTTACGCCAGGCCTGGCCGACCAGCTCCAGCCCTGGCAGGTCGGGCAGGCGCTGATCGCAGAGCAGCAGGTCGTAAGGCGTGTGGCTGCGCTCAAGCGCGGCGAAGGCTTCGGCGGCGTTAAGGGCCGGCGTGAGCAGAAAATAGCCCTGATTGTTGAGCAACGCTTGGGTGGCGATCAACTGGAACGGATGATCTTCCACCAGCAGGATCCGCAGGTTGTGTCTGGGCATTGGTTTTCCGGGGCATTCTGGTACCGGCTGCCCAATGTTCAGGCCAGCTGTGCGGCAGGTGGGAACAGGGCATCTCTAAAAACTACCAACTGGCTGGACGCCTGCGGCGCTACGCGCGCCATCGCTGCGTTGAAAACCGGCTCAAAATGCTCATTTACAAGCCGTAAAGTCGAACGCGACTCCGACCGTTTTTCACCGGTTTTCGCCTTGCGCTGGCTGCTTCGCCTACGTTTTTAGAGGTGCCCAACAGTATTGAATGCCGGGATTATTCAGAAAACTTTGCTTACAGGGCGATAGGAGAATTCTGGTGGGTTTGTAGGAAACGTCTGAAGATGCAAAGCGGGCCGGGGTGATGCTGGATCCCCGGCCTGTTCCGCTCAGCGATGATGCCCCGCGCCGCCGGTCATTTCCTGAGCCATTTCGCTGGCATAGCTGTCGGTCATGCCGGCAATGAAGTCGATCATGCGCAGAAACGCGCTGTGCAGTGGGGCATCGGCTGCCGGCGCGCTGCTACCCAGCAGGTCGAGAATGCGCCGATGCTTGAACGACGGGGTGCGCCCGCCGAATTGCTCCACCGCAGCGCCACAGAAGGCATTGAGCAGCACTTCCAGGGTGGTGTAGGCGCCGATCTCGAGCAGGGTCTTGCGCTTGTCCTGGAAGATCTTCTTGCGTGCCATGTCCTTGGCATTGAGGACACAGCGTTTGGCCGGACCGTGCATATGCTCGACCAGATCGCCTTCCAGCGTGCCGTCAAGCAGCGCCTGTTGCTGTTCGACAAAGGCCTGGGCCGCCGCATTGGTCAGGTGCTCGATGGCCTTGCCGCGCAGGATCGCCAGCTTGCGCCGCCGGGAGTCGTCGGCACCCAGTTGCCGATAGGTGTCGGGCAGGTCGTCACCGACCAGGTCCAGCAGCAGGGCTTCGACTTCACTGTATTGCAGCAGGTCCATCTCCAGCCCGTCTTCCAGATCGATCAGGGCGTAGCAGATGTCGTCGGCCGCTTCCATCAGATAGACCAGCGGATGGCGCGCCCAGCGTTGATCTTCGACTTGCGGGATGCCCAGCTTGTTGGCGATCTGCTCAAGCACCGGCAGCTCGCTCTGGTAGCAACCGAACTTGTGTTTTTTATAGCCTAGCGAGTCGGCGTGGCGCGCGGTCCACGGGTATTTGAGGTAGGTGCCCAGGGTCGCGTAGGTCAGGCGCATCCCGCCATCGAACTGGTGATATTCCAGTTGGGTGAGCACCCGCAGGCCCTGGGCATTGCCTTCGAAGTTGAGAAAGTCCAGCCGCTCGGTGTCACTCATGCCATCGAGCCAGCCGCGCCCGGCCGCCTGTTTGAACCAGTTGCGAATGGCGTCTTCGCCGGAGTGGCCAAAGGGCGGGTTGCCGATGTCATGGGCCAGGCACGCCGACTGCACGATCATCCCCAGATCAGTGGGTTCGCACCAGTCCGGCAGGCTGGCGCGCAGGGTTTCGCCCACCCGCATGCCGAGCGAGCGGCCCACACAGCTGACTTCCAGCGAGTGGGTCAGACGGGTATGGATATGGTCGTTGCTCGACATCGGATGCACCTGGGTCTTGCGCCCCAGACGCCGGAACGCGCCGGAAAAGATGATCCGGTCATGGTCCTTGTGAAACGGACTGCGCCCCAGTTCTTCGGGGCTGTGCAGCGGTTTGCCGAGTCGTTCGCGGTTAAGCAGGGTCTGCCAGTCCAAGGCCATTGCTCCGTCTGTTCACAAACCCCTAGCTTCCCGGTTCAAGGCGCAGGCTGCAAGGGGCAGGGCGCTCATAACCCGGCGGCATCGATGTCGATCAACAGCAAGCGCTGGCCGGCGTCGAAGAACTGCCCGGCGGTCAGGCAGTACTGGTTGCTGGTCGCGTCGCGATAGGTGGTAGAGAGAATCAGCCGGCGTTCTTCCCAACCCTCGGCCAGCAGGTGGTAGAAGTAGGGCCGCCACGACCAGTTATGCCCCACGTAGCGGCTATCGGCCTGCCAGGTGCCGTTGCGCCACTCCAGATTCGGGGTGAGCTGGGTGCCATGCCGGTCGCACTGATAAAAGCGCAGCAACCAAGGGTATTCTTCGGGGCGGGCCAGCTCGTTGAGTTCGCTGCCCGGCAGTTCGTTTAGCGTCCAGCGTTGCAGTGCGCTCATCAGTGCGGCCAGCTTGCGCCGCAGCACCATCAGTCTGGCGCGCTCGGCCACTTTAGCCAGCACGTAACGGTCGCGCAGCACGGCAAAGGCGTTGACGAAACTGTCGGCAGCGAAGAAATCCGGTTCGGCGCGGGCGAACAGAAAGCCCTGCACATAGCGTGCACCGCACTCCAGGGCAAAATGCAGCTCGGCCTCGGTCTCGACACCTTCGGCAATGATCCAGCAGCCGGTTTTTTCGGCCATCTGCGCCAGCGCACGTACCACATCGCTGCTCGGGCCACCGCGGGCCGCCGCCTGAAACAGGCGCATGTCGAGTTTGAGAATGTCCGGCTGCAAGGCCAGAACCCGATCCAACTGCGAATAGCCGGCACCAAAGTCGTCGATGGCGATCCGTGCCCCGGCTTCGCGGTAGCGCCTGACGACCTCGCTCAGGCGCTGGATATCACCGCCCAGTTCGGTGATTTCAAACACGATCCGTTGCGCCGTCACGCCATGGCGCTGCAACTGCTCAAGGCTTGGCAGTGGCGCGCCGGGTGTCAGGCTGCTGATCCAGCGCGGCGACATGTTCAGGCTCAGAAACCAGTCCTGCGGCGCCAGATGCAAGCGGCTCAGCGCATCATCACGAATCAGTCGGTCCAGTTGGCGCAGGCTGTCGGCCGATTGGGCGGGGTCATTGAACAGTGGCCCTACCGAATGCAGTTGGCCTTGCTCATCGCGCAGCCGACCCAATGCTTCGATACCGGCGATTCGCCCCGTAGCGGTGTCGATGAAGGGCTGGAAGCAGGCAATGGGTTGCCCCGTGATCACATGACACTCCTTGCGCACATAATAAAAAACCGCGCGATGCAGATGCTGCGCAGCGCGGTCAATGTGATCGTGTGTTGCAAGACAGAGGCCAAACAGCCATCAGGGCTTGCGGGTACGGCTCTGGATCGCCAGTTTGATCAATGGCATCAGGGTTACCCCTAGACGTATCAGCCGAGCCAGGCCGCCGCCACCTTGCCGGGGCGGCTTGTTGGCGCCGCGACCGCCGAGAAACCCCAGCAGCGCGACGGCGCCCACGCCCCATAACGGCGCATGGCGAATCCCCAACGAGCCCGGCAGCCCTTGAGCCATGCCGCGCACCCGGCGCAGCGGTTGCAGGACCTGTGTCGACTCGTGGCGGATTTCCTGACGATGCATTTCCATGCGCAGGCGTACCAGTGCCTTGCGCAGTTCCCGGCGGGTATTGCCTTGATGAGACTTCGGTTCACTCATGGCAGCAATCGCTCACGGTCGTTGGCCAGCTCTTCGAGGGTTGCGCTGAACGGCGAGGACTCGTCGAAGATCGCCGCGCGCAGGCGCAAGCCACAGAACACGGCGGCCAGGAAATAAAACACGCACAGGCCGATGATGCCGACCAGGCGATAACTGTCCCATAGCACGATCAACAGCAGCGCCGAGAGACCGGTGAGCAGCAGCAGGCCGAATACCAAGGCGAGACCGGCAAACAGCAGCAGGCTCACCGTGCGGGCTTTCTGCTCTTGCAGCTCGATGCCGAACAGCTCGACATGACTGTGCAGCAAGCCTAGAAACGCGGCGCCCAGGCGCCGTGGCGCAGACCCCGGTTGCTCGGCCTGGGCGGCGGATTCGTTTTGCCCGTGCATGGCCTTAACGCCTGGAGGCCAGCAGGCCGATCAGAAAACCGACCCCGGCGGCGATGCCCACCGACTGCCAGGGATTGTTTTGCACATAATCTTCGGTCGCCTGCACCGCCGCTTCACCGCGCTGACGCAGCGAGTCCTCGGTCAGTTGCAGGGTTTCACGGGCGCGCTCAAGGCTGTCCTTAATCTGGTCACGCAATTGGTCGGCCTGTTCACCGGCCAGCGAGGCGGTGTGGTCAAGGAGTTTTTCGGTGTCGGCAACCAGGGTCTGGAAGTCGGCCAGCAGGATTTCCTGGGCGGTCTGGGCAGTACGGCGGGCCATGGTGTTCTCCGTGAAATGGCGTGTCTGGGTTCAGAGTATGGCGTGTTGCAGAAGGTTCATTTGAATTGAATCAGTGTGTTTTTCATAGCGGCTGGTACAGCTTTTGCTTCGTCATGGTGCGTCAACGCCGCTGGCTGCGCCAGATAGGCGCGCCTGCCGGGCGCAAACCTTACGCCAAACTTTAATAACCGGGAAACATCCTGAGCTTTTTTCGTTTCGTGCTCGTTATCAGAGCACGGCCTATGGATCGGGGAGTCCGTGCGCTGCTCCAGTTCGGTGCGCGCGGATGCAGAACGTCTCGCTTTGGTGCTTCCAAGAACTTGCAGGTCTGCCTTCGCAATGGAAAATTTGCACAGCGCCGTGGACACTCTGGTCCATAGTTCCAACACCTTGTTTCTGTTGCTGGGGGCCGTCATGGTCCTGGCCATGCATGCCGGGTTCGCCTTTCTTGAAGTCGGTACGGTCCGGCAGAAGAATCAGGTCAATGCCCTGTCGAAAATCCTCAGCGATTTCGCGGTATCGGCGGTGGCGTATTTCTTTATCGGCTACTGGATCTCCTACGGCGTGACCTTCATGCAGCCGGCGGCGGTGATCAATGCCGACCATGGTTACGGGCTGGTCAAATTCTTTTTCCTGCTGACCTTTGCCGCTGCGATACCGGCCATCATTTCCGGCGGCATTGCCGAACGTGCGCGGTTCGTCCCGCAGCTGTGCGCCACTGCGTTGATCGTGGCGTTCGTCTATCCGTTCTTCGAAGGCATGATCTGGAACGGCAACTATGGCCTGCAGGCCTGGTTACAAGCCAGCTTCGGTGCCAGCTTCCATGATTTTGCCGGCTCTGTGGTGGTGCACGCCATGGGTGGCTGGCTGGCGCTGGCGGCGGTGTTGCTGCTGGGTTCGCGTAACGGCCGCTATCGCGACGGTCGGCTGGTGGCTTACCCGCCGTCGAGCATTCCGTTTCTGGCCCTGGGTTCGTGGATCCTCATCGTCGGCTGGTTTGGTTTTAACGTGATGAGTGCCCAGACCCTGCCTGCAGTCAGTGGTCTGGTGGCGGTCAATTCATTGATGGCGATGGTCGGCGGCACCCTGGCGGCCTTGATCGTTGGCCGCAATGACCCGGGCTTTTTGCACAACGGCCCGTTGGCCGGGCTGGTGGCGATCTGTGCCGGCTCTGACCTGATGCACCCGGTTGGCGCACTGGTCACCGGCGCGATTGCTGGCGCGATGTTCGTCTGGTGCTTCACCGCCGCCCAGGTGCGCTGGAAGATCGACGATGTGCTGGGTGTCTGGCCGCTGCACGGCATCTGCGGCGTCTGGGGCGGTATCGCTTGCGGAATCTTTGGCCAGCAGGCACTCGGCGGGCTGGGCGGCGTCAGCCTGATCAGCCAGTTGATCGGCAGCCTGCTCGGTGTCGTGGTGGCGCTGGCCGGCGGCTTTGCCGTGTATGGCCTGCTCCGGTTCACCGTCGGCCTGCGCCTGAACCAGGAGCAGGAGTACTACGGCGCCGACCTGTCGATCCACAAGATCGGTGCGGTCAGCCAGGACTGAAACCGGCAATAGCTGCCAGCCTTGCTATGCTCTAGCCGCAAGATGAGGAGCGATCCTCGGCGAATCGGGTAGCAGGCCGTTGAAAAACGTAGGCGAGGCAGCCAGTGCAAGGCAAAAACAGGCGAAAAAGCGGAGTTTACAGGTTGTAAATGAGCATTTTGAGCCTGTTTTTAACGCAGCAATGGCAACGCAGGTAGTTTTTCAACAGCCTGATAGTGCATGAGGTGGGCATGGAGCGGCTGTTTTCCCTGCAAGGGCTCAGGGGCCTGGCAGTACTGGGCGTTGTGCTGTTTCACATGACCTCGGTCGAGGCCAAATACGCTGGTGGTGATCGTCTGCTGCCGGCGTGGCTGGATTTTTTCCAGTTGGGCGTCGACCTGTTTTTCGTGATCAGCGGCTTTGTGATGGTGATCGTCAGCCGCGGACGCTTTCAGGACCGTGTGCAGGCCCAGCGCTTTGTCTTCAACCGCGTGTCGCGCATCTACCCGACCTACTGGCTGTACTACTTCCTGACCCTGGCGGTGTTTCTCGCGCAGCCAGGCATGGTCAATAGCAGCCACGGTGAGTCCAACCTGCTGCTGTCGTTCTTGCTGCTGCCCAGTGACAAGGTGCTGCTGGTCATGGTCGCCTGGTCGCTGGTGTTCGAGCTTTGGTTCTATCTGGTGTTCAGCGCGTTGCTGCCCTTGCGCGAACGCTGGCTGCCCGCCGCACTGGCGGTCTGGGCGCTGATTCTGTTGGTGTTCAACAGCCTGCAGGACTGGCGGGACTACTCGCCGGCGGTACAAATCATGCTGCACCCGCATGCGCTGGAATTCATCGCCGGTGCAGCGCTGGCGCTGTTCTTTTACAGCCCGCACAGTGCGCGGCTGCCGGATCGACTGGTCTGGGCAATGCTGCTGCTGGCCACGCTGGTGGGCATGCCGCTTGTTGGCTATTGGCACCTTTACCAGAGTCATGGCCTGCCACGCATGCTGGCTGTAGCGCTGGTGTTCGGTGCGCTGGTGTTGAGTATGGTGCTGCTGGAGCGCCGTGCTCATTTGCGCTTGAGCACAGCGCTGGTGGCGGTTGGGGATATGTCCTACACCATTTACCTGTCGCACCTGCTGGTGCTCGGGGTGATCGGCCGACTGTGGGCGTGGCTGGGGCCGTGGCCGGGCAGCTACCTGGACAACGTCGGTTTTGCGCTGCTGATGATGGCGGCGGTGCTGTGTTATGGCTGGGTCGGCTATCGGTTGTTTGAAAAGCCGATCCTGGATCGGGCCAATGCGTACTGCAAAAAGCGTTTTGCGAGGCGGGCGCCGGTGGCTTCGGTTTAGCGGCAACTTCACTGATTATGGTGATCGTTCGGCCGCCTGTGGGCGCTTGCTCTGTCGATGTGCCACAGCATTCGTTGGCTTGCCGGGGTGCCGGACCACAGCGAAGACGGCGGCACATTCACAGCAGATGCTCGCCCCGCCAACCTCGACGCGTTCCCGGACCCGGCATAGAATAACGCTGTTCGCCGTATATCTTGCTGCTTGCAGGTACCTGTCATGCCTCCCGAATGTCAATTTTTAAGCACCCTCGGCTGCCACCTGTGCGAACTGGCCGAAGCCGAGCTGATGCCGTTGGTCGAGCACGGCCTGTTGGTCGAACTGCTGGACATTGCCGATGACCCGCAACTGGTCGAGCGCTACGGTCTGCGCATCCCGGTACTGCGCCGGATCGATACCGGCGCCGAACTGGACTGGCCCTTCGACACCGAGCAGATCGCCTTTTTCCTCAGCCGGCCGGCGTCGCGTTGAACATCGACACGCGGATCAAATACCGCCATCTGGTCTGTTTTCTCGAAGTCGCCCGCCAGGGCAGCCTGGCCAAAGCTGCCGATCAGTTGGCGATCAGTCAACCGGCGCTGTCCAAGGCACTCAAGGAGCTGGAAGGGCTGCTCGATGCCACGCTGTTTCTGCGCGGCAAGCATGGCGCCACGCTGACCGAGGCCGGGGTGGCCTTCATGCGTTTTGCCGGGCCCAGCGTCCAGGCGCTGCGCGAAGGGGTCAACAGCCTGCGCTCTGGCGAGCATGAAACCGCGACCGTGCGGCTGGGGGTATTGTCCACCGCTGAAAGCCTGCTGATGCCCGAAGTCATCGCTCGTCTGCATGAGCAGCACCCGGCCTTGATCGTCAGTGTCATGACCGGGCCCAGTGCCTACCTGCTGGCGCAGCTGCGGGTCGGTGAACTGGACCTGGTGGTCGGGCGGATGACCGATAGCCCGCAGATTCATGGCCTCAGTTTCGAGCATCTGTATAACGAGTCCATGACCCTGGTGGCGCGCCCGGCGCATCCATTGCTGGCGGCGCCGCTGCGCCGGGAAAGCCTGCAGCATTATCCGCTGGTGCTGCCTTTGGCCGGCACCACCATTCGCGCCTTTGCCGACAGCCTGTTCGTGCAGTACGGCATCCAGCCGCCGCGCCAGCGTCTGGAAACCCTGTCGTTGACCTTGAGCCGCTGCTACGTGGAGCGCAGCAATGCGATCTGGATCGCGCCGCTGGATGCGGTCTTGCAGGAACTGCGCAACGGCACGCTGGTGGAACTGGACCTGGGCATTCGCGAGCCGGGCGGCTCGGTGGGGGTGTGCAGTAATCCGGCCGTGCCGCTGTCACGGGCGGCGCTGTGGTGCGTCGAGCAACTGCGCCAGGTCGGCGGGGCATACCGTGACGGGCTTTACGCCTGATTATCCATAACCAAAAGGTTATGGGTTGCCCCAGGTTTTTCAATTTTCGCAACCTTCGAATCGCGTGACACTGCGCCCAGCCTGATGCGCAGCCCATGGTTGTGCGTCCGATAACAACAACTTCAAGGACCCAAGCCATGTCTGTTGCCGACAACAGCCGCTTCGTCATTCGCGATCGAAACTGGCACCCCAAAGCCCTGACCCCTGACTACAAAACCTCCGTGCTGCGCTCGCCGCGCCAGGCCCTGGTGAGCATCGGCCAGTCGATCTCGGAAACCACCGGCCCGGATTTCTCCCATCTGATTTTCGGCCGTCATGACAATGATCTGCTGCTCAACTTCGACCATGGCGGCCTGCCGATTGGCGAGCGCATCATCGTCGCCGGCCGGGTGATCGATCAGTATGGCAAGCCGGTGCCCAACACCCTGGTGGAGATCTGGCAGGCCAACGCCGGTGGTCGCTATCGGCACAAGCGTGACAGCTACCTGGCACCCATCGACCCGAACTTCGGCGGTGTCGGCCGGACCCTGACCGACCGCGATGGCAACTACAGTTTCCGGACCATCAAGCCAGGCCCGTACCCGTGGCGCAACGGTCCCAACGACTGGCGTCCGGCGCATATCCATGTCTCGGTCAGTGGTCCGTCGATTGCCACCCGGCTGGTTACCCAGCTGTATTTCGAAGGCGACCCGTTGATCCCGCTGTGCCCGATCGTCAAGTCGATTGCCAATCCTGAGGCTGTGCAGAGCCTGGTGGCGCGGCTGGACATGGGCATGGGCAACCCGATGGATTGCCTGGCCTACCGTTTTGACATCGTGCTGCGCGGCCAGCGCCAGACCCACTTCGAGAATCGCTGAGGAGCTTGTCATGCCTGTTCAATTACTGCCGGAAACCCCGTCGCAAACGGCTGGCCCTTATGTGCATATCGGCCTGGCCCTGGAAGTGGCCGGCAACCCGACCCGCGAGCTGGAAATCTGGAACCAGATGGCCCGTCCCGGTGCTGCCGGCGAACACATTCTGTTGCTGGGGACGGTGCTCGATGGCAATGGCCAGTTGATGCGTGATTCTTACCTTGAATTCTGGCAGGCCGACCATCAGGGGCAGTACCACCCGACCTATGATCCGGCCCGGCCGTTCAACGGCTTTGGCCGCACCGCCACCGGTGATGACGGGGTCTGGCAGCTGAAAACCGTCAAGCCGGGTGTGGTCAACAATGCCGCCGGGGTGCCGATGGCGCCGCACATCAACGTGTCGCTGTTCGCGCGCGGTATCAACATTCACTTGCACACCCGCCTGTACTTCGATGATGAAGCCGCCGCCAATGCCAATGACCCGGTAATCAACCTGGTCGAGCAGGTGCAGCGCCGCGATACTCTGGTGGCCAAGCGGTGCATGGTCGACGGGCAACTGGCGTACCGCTTTGACATCCGGGTACAGGGCGAGGGCGAGACGGTGTTCTTCGACTTCTAAAACCATCCTGCGTGCCTGACGCCTCCGCGTTCATTGAACCCGGAGGCTTTCCCATATAAGAACAAAAGGGAACTCATATGACGCTTGGTAAAAGCGCGAGCGGGGGCCAGACCCTCGATGTACAACGCTTCATCAATGACCAGCCGCTGTCGGCTTTCCAGTGGCGGGTGGTGATCCTGTGT
Source organism: Pseudomonas sp. StFLB209 (assembly GCF_000829415.1). Classification (NCBI taxonomy): domain Bacteria; kingdom Pseudomonadati; phylum Pseudomonadota; class Gammaproteobacteria; order Pseudomonadales; family Pseudomonadaceae; genus Pseudomonas; species Pseudomonas sp. StFLB209. Next base: position 4,387,389 of record NZ_AP014637.1, read on the forward strand.
TTTCTGATCGTGTTTCTCGATGGCCTGGACACTGCCGCGATGGGCTTTATCGCCCCGGCGCTGAGCCAGGAGTGGGGCATCGAACGCGCCAGCCTTGGCCCTGTGATGAGCGCCGCGTTGATCGGCATGGTCTTCGGCGCGCTGGGCTCCGGTCCCTTGGCCGACCGCTTCGGGCGCAAGCTGGTGCTGGTGGCTGCGGTGTTTCTGTTTGGTCTGTTCAGCCTGTTGTCGGCTTACAGCAGCAACCTCGATCAGTTGCTGATCCTGCGCCTGCTGACCGGTATCGGCCTGGGCGCGGCGATGCCCAATGCCACCACCTTGCTGTCTGAATACACCCCTGAGCGGCTCAAGTCGTTGCTGGTGACCAGCATGTTCTGTGGCTTCAACCTGGGCATGGCCTGTGGCGGCTTTGTCTCGGCGAAACTGATCCCGGCGTTGGGCTGGCACAGCCTTTTGCTGATCGGTGGCCTGCTGCCGCTGCTGCTGGTCCCGGCACTGATGCTGTGGTTGCCCGAGTCGGCGCGGTTTCTGGTGGTGCGCAACCGCGGTAGCGCCAAGGTGCGCAAAGTGCTGGAGCCCATCGCCCCGGCCGCGCTGGTCGGCGTCACTGACTTCAGTGTGCCGGAACAAAGCACCGTGAGCAGCCGCAACGTGTTCAAGGTGATCTTTTCCGGGACCTACAGTACCGGCACTTTGCTGCTGTGGCTGACCTATTTCATGGGCCTGGTGATCGTCTATCTGCTGACCAGTTGGCTGCCGACCCTGTTGCGTGACAGTGGCGCGAGCCTGGAGCAGTCGGCAGTGATTGGCGCGCTGTTCCAGTTGGGCGGGGTGCTCAGCGCAGTGGGGGTCGGCTGGGCCATGGACCGTTATAACCCGCACTGGGTGATCGGCATTGCCTACGGGCTGGCCGGGGTGTTCGCCTGGCTGGTGGGCAAGAGCCTTGACAGCGTGTTGCTGCTCGCCAGCCTGGTGTTGGTGGCCGGCATGTGCATTAACGGCGCACAGTCGGCGATGCCGTCGCTCGCCGCACGCTTCTACCCGACCCAAGGCCGCGCCACCGGCGTGTCATGGATGCTGGGTATCGGCCGCTTCGGCGCGATTCTCGGCGCTTGGGCCGGCGCCACCTTGCTGGGGCTGGGCTGGAACTTCGAGCAGGTACTGACCGCCCTGATTGTGCCGGCCAGCCTCGCTGCTCTGGCGATCCTGCTCAAGGGCCGGGTCAGCCATGCTGATGCAACCTGATCTTTACCGGAGCGCTGAAATGAGCACCGCAAGCAATCAACTGTTCGATGCCTACTTCACCCAGGCGCAGATGCGCGAGGTGTTTTCCGACACCGGTCGGGTGCAGGGCATGCTGGATTTTGAGGCCGCGCTGGCGCGGGCCGAGGCGCGCGTCGGACTGCTGCCTCAGGCACTGGTGACGGATATCCAGAGCCAGTGCCGCGCCGAGCTGTTTGACTTCGACGCGCTGGCTATCGCCATCGGCAGCGCTGGCAACTCGGCGATCCCGCTGGTCAAGGCGCTGGGCAAGCGCATCGCGGCGGTCAATCCTGAGGCCGAGCGCTATGTGCATATGGGCGCAACCAGCCAGGACGCCATGGACTCGGGTCTGGTACTGCAACTGCGTCGCGCCATCGAATTGCTGGAAGACGATTTACAACAGTTGGGCGAAGCGCTGGCCGTTCAGGCCCAGCGCCATGCCGCCACGCCGTTGGCCGGGCGTACCTGGTTGCAACAGGCGACACCGGTCACGCTGGGCATGAAAATCGCCGGCTGGCTGGGCGCTTTGACCCGCCATCGCCAGCGCCTCGCTGAACTCAGGCCGCGTTTGCTGTGCCTGCAGTTCGGGGGGGCGTCCGGCAGCCTGGCGGCGCTGGGCGGGCAGGCGTTCGAGGTGGCTCAGGCGCTGGCGCAGGAGCTGGATCTGCAACTGCCCGAACAGCCCTGGCACACCCAGCGCGACCGCCTGGTGGAGTTCGCCAGCCTGCTGGGCATGCTGGCCGGTAGCCTCGGCAAACTGGGCCGCGATATCAGCTTGCTGATGCAGACCGAAGTCGGCGAGGTATTCGAACCTTCGGCGCCGGGCAAGGGCGGCTCCTCGACCATGCCGCACAAGCGCAACCCGGTGGGCGCTGCCGTGCTGATTGGCGCGGCAACCCGTGCGCCGGGGCTGGTGGCGACCATGCTCAGCGCCATGCCGCAAGAACACGAGCGCAGCCTGGGCCTGTGGCATGCCGAGTGGGAAACCCTGCCGGATCTGTGCTGCCTGGTCTCCGGCGCCTTGCAGCAGGCGCTGCTGATGGTGCCGCAGTTGCAAGTGGATGCGGCGCGGATGCGCGCCAATCTTGATGCCACCCAAGGGTTGCTGTTGGCCGAGGCGGTGAGCATCGCGCTGGCGCGCTGCATGGGCCGTGATGCGGCCCATCACCTGATCGAACAAAGCTGCCGCCGGGCGGTGGAGCAGGGCGTCCATCTGCGCCAGGTGCTGGGCGACGACCCGCAGGTCAGCCACCACTTGTCGGCGGCGGACCTCGACCGGCTGCTCGACCCGGCGCACTACCTCGGCCAGGCCAGCCATTGGGTCGAACGCGCCGTCGCGCAGCACACCACTTTCACTGAATCAAGGAACTGCAAATGAACGAGAAAGACCGCTACGACGCCGGCATGCAGGTGCGCCGCGCCGTGCTGGGTGACACTCACGTCGACAACAGCCTGAAAAAACTCACGCCGTTCAATGAAGAGTTTCAGGAAATGATCACCCGCCATGCCTGGGGCGACATCTGGACCCGCCCCGGCCTGCCGCGTCACACCCGCAGCCTGATCACCATTGCCATGCTGATCGGCATGAACCGCGAAGGTGAGTTGCGCCTGCATCTGCGCGCCGCCAAAAACAATGGCGTGACCCGCGACCAGATCAAGGAAGTGCTGATGCAGAGCGCGATCTATTGTGGCATTCCGGCGGCCAATGCGACCTTTCACATGGCCGAAGAGGTGTGGGACGAGTTGGGTGTCGAGTCGCTGGATCAGTAAGCGTGGATCAGTAAGCGTTGCTCAGGGCGCTTGCTGTACGGCGCGGATCACCGTGTTGAGCTGGCCGGCCAGCGCTTTGTCCTTGACCGAACTGCCCACGGCCTGCAACGCCAGGCGAGTGATATCCAGTTGCTCGGTGTTGCCACTGAGCATCGAGGACACCAGCTCGATGGCAATGTCGTTGCCCACATTGGCCTTGAGACCGCCGGCACCCGGCAGGCTGCCGGCCAGTGAGCCACCGCCTGGCTGAGCGGCGTCCAGGCCGCCACGGGTCACGGTGGTGGCGACTTCACCCAGGATCGACAGTGCATAGAGCCAGCGCTTGCGCGACGCCTGCTCATCGAACTCTTCGCCGGCAATCTCCAGGTCGCGGCGGCGCTTGTTCTCCAGAATCGCCAGGTAGCCGGGGTCGGCTTTGAAGAACGTGACTTTCATCGCGGCTGCCGACTCACTGCTGACGTACAGCCCGTGTTCGCGCTCGTTTTCTTCCAGGTCCACCTGGTCGCCATAAAACACCCAGTAGCCATGGGTCCAGTGCCCGGCGGCCACACCCCGCGAGGGCAGGTACTGAAACCTGCCGCGGTACTGGATGCCGGTGCCGGTGTCGTACACACCCTGGTCGATGACCGCCACGACACTGCGCACGAACGGATGCTCGATGCGTTTGTACGTGCCGCTGAAGCTGGGTACCACCTGGCCTATAACCCCAAGGCTGAGCGGGCTGTCGCCGCTGTCGAGCAGGCCATCGGCGCCATAGCGCTGGACAAACTGGCGCTCAGGCACCCTGGGCAGGGTCACGGTGTAGATTTCTCCGGCAACCGTGCTGGCGTTCGACCAGCGCCCGCGCAGATCGACACCCAGCAGGTTGTCACGCACGATCCCCTGACCCATGCGGCAGTCGCCCTGCAGGCAGCTGTAACGCTGCGGGTCACTGATGTCTCTGGCCATCGCTAGCTGACTGACCAGGCACAGCACTGTCCAGCTAAGAGGCTTCATGTTCAGTTCGCCGGGCAAGGTGAGATCATGACCATCTGACCATTCTGGAAACACTGGCGTTTTTCAATCAGGTCAACCCCATTAAGGGTGACCTCCCTGGCGTTTTCCATGCCGGGAATTTTGTCCAGTTTCAGGTTGCTCTTTTTCGCAAAGTTGTCCATGTAGGTGATTTGCTCGCCGTGCGGCAGGCCTTCGCGGGTTGGCGTGATTGTCGTGAGTTTTTGATCGAGGTAGTTGCTGTGGCGGCCGCTCTGTTCAGTGGGATTTACGATGAACGAACTGAGTAACTGGATGCCGGCCGGGCCCGTGTTCATTTCTGTGAACGAGGCCAGCGTGCCGAATGCGCCCATGTAATTGACGCTGATGGTGGTCGACGGCTCGGGGTTCTTGAAGCCGAGCTTTTTGCTCATGGCGTCCATTTGCGGGTTGTCGTTGTCGGTGGTGATGATGGTCGTTGTGCGCGTGAAGTGGGCCGCCGCAAGGTTGTCCTTGCTGGCGTCGACCCGCTGCTCACTGCGCTTGACCACCTGCGAGCGGATGCGCGAAACCTGATTGCCACTGGCGGCGGCTATCCGGGTCTCCATCAGGCTGTCATAGGCGACCAGCAGCACCAGCTCACCGGACAGTTTGCCGGCGCTGCATTGCGCCTTGACCGGCACGATGCGGATGTTGCTATAGGTCGTCACCGGGATGCTGTCGGGCGACATGCCCTGGGCGCGGAACAGCTTGCGGGTCTGTTTCTCGATGTCCTTGCTCAGTTCAGGATGCGCCATGTTCAACTCGGCCAGGCGGTACTGCTCGATCTGCGGCACCTCACATGGCCAGGCCGGTGTGCTGGCCGGAAAGGCGAACAGGTCGGGCGATGCCAGGCGCGGCCGGTCCTGCTTGTAACGAGCGATATAAGACTGCTCCAGCGGATCGCTGGTTTGCGGGAAGTCTATGGCGAATGCGTTCGCTGCCATCAGGCAGCCGATCATCACGGTCAGAGTGCGCATCAAGGTGGTGCTCCAGGGTGTGCGGCGGCGCAGGAAACCTTCTTGTGGGTGTTCGCTGCGAGGCGCCAAGTGTTGGGTCTGTCACATGGCCAGTATTTTTCCGGGGCAGTGGATTGCGCGCATCACCACAATTGGCTAAATGGTGGGGCGGATCGCTACCTCGGGGGGAGGTGGTCGATAGCCGCTCATCCGCTCAGGGGCTTACATGACAGACAGCAACGCGCAGGATCTGGGCGCGATGATCGGCAGCATCTATGAAGCTGCACTGGACAGTCGGCGCTGGAATCAGTTTCTGGCCATGTTCGCGGCGCGGCTCGGCTCGCATGCGGCGATGATCTGGGGCCATGACTTCAGTGATCGCAGTGCGCAGATCGACGGGCGCAGCGGCTCGATCGCCACTCATTACGGTATTGATCCGGCGGCCATGGAGTCGTTTGCCGAGTATTACTGCCAGCGCAATGTGTGGATGGACGACCCGCTGCGGCACAAGGAGGGGCAGATCGTCACCTCGGCCAGCCTGTACCCGGACGAGTTGCTCAAACGCACCGAGTACTACAACGACTGGTTGCGTCCGCAAAATATCTTCAACTCATCGGCGGCGATTGTCGCCCGGCAGGACGATCGCTCGCTGAATGTCACGGTGGTACGCAGTGAACAGGCCGGCTCTTACAGCCGCGAGGAGTTGCAGGTTATCGAGATATTGATGCCGCATTTGCAGGCCGCGTTCGCCCTGCATCGGCGCCTGCATCGGCTGGAGGTGTTGTCCGGCGCAACCATCGCCGCCCTGGAGGCCAGTCCGTTCGGGGTGGTGCTGATTGATGAAAAGTCCCGGGTGCTACACGCCAACAGCCTGGCCGAGCGCTTGACCGCGCGTTCGCCGCTGCTGCGCCTGGCCAGCCAGAACCGCCTGCAAGCGGTGTCGGTGCTGGACGATGCGGCCTTGCAGCGCTGCCTGGATAGCGCCGTGCAAACCGGGCGCGGGCAACCGGCGCAAGGTGCCGGTGCCGGCCTGCGGTTGCGCGGGCTCGATGGGGCCTGCCTGGAACTGGTCGTCGCGCCCTTGCCGGGTTGGGCCTCGCCGTTTGGTGAGCACACCGCTGCGGCCGTGTTCATCAGTAACCCGGATGCTGCGCCGGCCCCGCTCAGTGCCATGCTGCGCAGCCTGTACGGCATGACCCCGGCCGAAGCCCGGCTGACCGAAGCGCTGGTGCATGGCCTGACCCCGCAGGAGTATGCCGAGCGCCAGCAGTTGTCGCTGCATACGGTGCGGGTGCAATTCAAGGCGGCGGCGCACAAGGCCGGTACCAGCCGTCAGGCCGATCTGGTACGGATCGTCCTGACCGGCCCGGCGGTTTTGGGGGCGGGATATCGCTGGTAATCAGAGGATCGACAGCGGATAGCTGACGATCAGCCGGTTCTCGTCGAACTGATTGGTGCTGAAGTCGCGGCGCATGGTGGAGTTGCGCCACTTGATGCTCAGGCTCTTGAAGCTGCCTTGCTGCACCACATAGGCCAGTTCCGATTCGCGTGCCCATTCCTTACCGTCGGTGATGGCCCCGGTGTGCACGTTGTCGCCCTTGATGTAGCGGTTCATCAGGGTCAGGCCGGGTACGCCGAGGGCGCTGAAGTCGTAGTCATGGCGCAATTGCCAGGAGCGTTCCTTGGCGTTGTCGAAGCTTGAGTTGTAGCTGTCGTTGGCCAGCGTCCCGCCGCTGGTGCCATTGACCCGCATCCACAGGCTGTCGCCGCTGACTTTCTGCAGGCCGACATAGAAGGTGCTGGCCCCGTAACGCGCCGAAAGCATGGCTGAGGCGGTCTTGTTATCCAGGTTACCGGCCAGCGACTGGCCGTCATCCTTGCCCACGAAGTAGCCCAGGTTGGCGCCCAGGGTCCAGTCGCCCAGCGGTTGGCTGTGGACCAGGTTGTAATACTGCTGCTGGTAGATATCTTCGAGCTGCGCGTACCAGACCCCGACCAGGGTGCGTTTGTCATTGAAGCTGTATTCACCGGCGGCAAAATTGAACCGGTCGGAGGTGATGCCTGCCCGGCCGTTCATGTTCATGTCTTCCATGCTGGCGTCGTTACGCGGGCTGTTGCCACGGAACTGGCCGCCATACAGGGTCACCCCGTCGATTTCTTTCGAGGTGAGTTGTGCGCCCTGGAAGGTCTGCGGCAGCGAGCGACCGTCGTCGGAGCGCAGGATCGGCAGCACCGGCATCCACTCACCGACTTTCAGTTCGGTCTTCGAAAAGCGTGCCTTGCCCGCCACGGCCAGACGGCCGAAGTCATCAGCAGGCCGGCCGTCGCTGTGGATCGGCAGCAATTGGGTGCCGCCCGACCCGCCACCCCCATCGAGCTTGATCGAATACATGCCTAATACATCGACACCGAAACCGACCGTGCCCTGAGTAAAGCCGGAGCGGGCGTCGAGGATAAAGTTTTGCGTCCACTCCTGGGCACCGCTCTGGGCGTTGGCCGGATCGACGAAGTTACGATTGATGAAGAAGTTGCGCAGGTTCAGATTGACCTTGGCATCGTCGACCAAGCCGGCAGCCTGGCTGGTGGAAGGCACCAGGACAGTGGCGGTGACGAGCGCACAGAAGCTGCCCAGCGGAACGCGAGGATTGGAAAAGCGCATGGCGAATGCCTTTTTGTAGTTATTGGTTGAATGCGATACGTGCGTTGTAACGCTTTGAAATAGTGCGGCGCATGTACGGGGTCTGCAATTGAGCGGAGGGGATAAAGGGCGATTATCGCACGTTAATTAACCAGTTAGAACATTATTGGTTTGGAGGCTATCCGGCATCCGCGCCGCTTGCGGCAAGATACGAAGAAAACGGACTTGCAAGCAGGCCGCCGCTGTCCTGACCATCAAGGCGCGACAAGCCCCGCCGTTCAGGGCGTGGAAAGATAGCGTGGACGGCGTAGCCGTCCCTGGCTGCAGTGGGGTGTCTGCTGCTGTTCGATGGACGCACCGCCACAGGATGATGCGAAGTAACACGGCGATACAGTATGCCTTCTACGGCGGTATTTCGTTACAAAGACCCCATGGGCATGCATCTTGAAAACACCGTGCCGTCCGCGCCTAATGTCGTCTTCATTGCTCATGGCTCAAGAGCAGCATGCAACGATTTCAAGCCTTCAAGTACGAACTCATGCCAGACGGCCAGCAGGAGCGGCAAATGCGCCGCTTTGCGGGTTCCTGTCGCTTCGTCTTCAACAAGGCGCTGGCGTTGCAGAAGGCGCGCCACGAGCAAGGCGAGAACAAGCTCGGCTATGCGGGCCTGTGCAAGTTGCTGACCGAGTGGCGCAATAGCCCGCAAACCGCATGGCTGGCCGATGCGCCTGTTCACCCGTTGCAACAGAGCCTCAAGGATCTGGAGCGGGCCTACACCAACTTCTTCGCCAAGCGAGCCGACTTTCCCCGGTTCAAGAAGAAGGGGCAGCGCGACAGTTTCCGCTATCCCGACCCGAAACAGATCAAGCTCGACCAGCCCAACAGCCGCCTGTTTCTGCCAAAGCTGGGCTGGCTGCGCTACCGCAACAGCCGCGAGGTGCCTGGCACGGTGAAGAACGTCACCGTGAGCCAGTCGTGTGGCAAGTGGTTCGTGAGCATCCAGACCGAACGACAGATCGATGAGCAGCCCACGGCGCAGGGTGCGGCAGTCGGTATCGACATGGGCATTGCCCGGTTCGCCACGCTTTCGGATGGTTCGTTCTACGCACCCCTCAACAGCTTCAAACGCCATGAGACCGCGCTGTGCAAAGCGCAGCAGGCGATGAGCCGCAAGGTCAGATTCAGCCGCAACTGGAAGAAGGCGAAAGCCTGCGTCCAGCGCATTCATTCCCGAATCGGCAATGCCCGCCGCGACTACCTGCACAAGTGCTCCACCACGATCAGCCAAAACCACGCGATGGTGTGTATCGAGGACTTGCAGGTACGCAATATGTCCAGGTCGGCGGCAGGCACGGCCGAGGCACCGGGAAGAAACGTTCGGGCCAAGTCTGGCCTGAACAGGTCCATCCTCGATCAGGGCTGGTTCGAGTTCCGCCGCCAACTGGACTACAAGCTGGCGTGGCGCGGCGGCTGGCTGATTGCCGTGCCGCCGCAAAATACCAGCCGCACGTGCCCGTGTTGCGGCCATGTGTCGGCGGCCAACCGCCAGACGCAAGCGCTGTTCAGGTGCGTGGGATGTGGTTTCGAAGGCAACGCCGATGTGGTCGGGGCGATCAATGTACTAAGGGCGGGACACGCCCGGTTAGCCTGTGAAGTGAGCGCAGAGGTCATGGCGCCAGCAGCAGGAACCTACCGAAGCGACTCGGGGGCGGCTCGATGCCGCGCCTGAGCGCCGTAGGAATCTCTGGTCTTCAGGCCGGGGAGGATGTCAACATGACCCAGCCAGTCGCTGACCGAATAAGGAAGCCCGATGAGCACGACCAGCACGCCCCTGTCCGGCGTCAATCATCCCCTGAAGGGGATCAGCTTCATCCTCTTGGCCACGTTGCTGTTTGCCAGCCACGACACCCTGTCGAAGTACCTGTCGGGTTTCTACCCGGTGATGTTTGTGGTCTGGGCGCGGTATCTGGTGCATACCCTGCTGATGAGCTGCATCTTCATGCCGTCGTCGGGGCTGCGCGTGTTGCGCACCAAACGTCCGCTGCTGCAAGTGCTGCGGGCGCTGGCACTATTGGGCACCAGCCTGCTGTTCACCAGCAGCCTGCTGTTCATTCCCCAGGCCGAGGCCACCGCCGTCAACTTCCTCGCGCCGCTGCTGGTCACGGCACTGTCGGTGCCGTTGTTGCGCGAGCATGTCACCCGTGGCCAATGGTGCGCGGTGATCGTCGGTTTTTCCGGGGTGCTGATCATCATCCACCCTGGCGGTGAGCTGTTTACCCCGGCGATTCTGCTGCCGCTGTCCTCGGCCCTGTGTTTTGCCCTGTATCAGCTGCTGACCCGGCTGGTCAGCCCCTACGACAGCCCGACCACCAGCAACTTCTTTGCCGGGCTGTTCAACACCCTGGTGATGAGCGCGCTGGTGCCGTTCTTCTGGGTGACCCCGGAAATTCAGCACTGGCCGTTCCTGCTGATGCTCGGTGGTTGCGGGATGGCGGCGCACTTGCTGCTGACCCAGGCGTTTCGCTACACGGCACCGGCGATTCTGGCGCCGTTCAGCTATTGCCAGATCGTCTTTGCCGGCCTGTTGGGCTGGCTGGTGTTCAACCATGTACCGGCGCTGGATGCGCAGATCGGCATCGCGATCATCTGCCTCAGTGGCCTGGCAGCGGCCTGGCAGCAGCGCAAGCGCTGACAGGCATTACCTCGTAGGAGCGGCTTTAGCCGCGAAAGGCTTCCTTCTGGCTTGCAACTTGCCGCTGCTTAAAGACAAAGGCCCGGTGACTCACGTCACCGGGCCTTTGCGTTGCTACCCTGGTCAGGCAGTCACTGCTTCAGATCAGGCACCTGGCGTGGCGCCATGAAGTACATCCAGGTCAGAGCGATGAAGTACATCGCCGGGATCAGCATGAACAGGATGCTGTAGTTGTTATTGGTCGCGGTCAGGATCGCGCCGACGATCTGGGTCATGAACATGCCGCCAATCGCTGCGCACATGCCGCCAAAGCCGAACACCGTGCTCATCAGGTGTTTGGGCGTGTAGTCCATCACCAGGCTCCAGATATTGGCCGTCCAGGCCTGGTGCGCACCGACGGCCACCGAGATGGCCAGTACCGCCACCCACAGGCCGCTGGCATTGGCGGCGAACACCACGCTGCAGATGGTCAGGGCGAAAATCAGCATCGACACCAGGCGTGCCTTGCTGGCCTTCATGCCGCGACCGATCAGCCAGGACGACAACACGCCGCCGCCAATGCTGCCGAAGTCGGCGGTCAGCCAGATCAGAATCAGCGGGATACCCATCTGGGTCACGCTGATGCCCAGGCTGTATTGCTGGTTGAGGAATGGCGGCAGCCAGTACAGGTAGAACCAGAACACCGGGGCCGTGATCGAGTAGGCCAGGGCAAAGGCCCAGGTGCCGCGCATTTTCAGGATGTGCGAGAAGGGCACCTTGACAGGCTCAGGCTCCGGGTCCTGGTTGATGTAGTCCAGTTCGGTTTTCTTGACGCTGGGGTGCTCTTCGGGGTTGTGGTAGTTGATCTGCCACATGACCAGCCAGAACAGGCCCAACAGACCCATGGCGATGAACGCCGCCTGCCAGCCCCAGACACTGAGGATCAGCGGCAGCAGGGCCGGGGTGATCATTGCACCGACGTTGGTGCCGGCATTGAAGATGCCGGTGGCCACGGCGCGCTCGCCGGCCGGGAACCACAGCCGGGTAGTCTTGACGCACGCCGGGTAGTTGGCCGCTTCGGTCAGGCCGAGAATGAACCGGCAGACCATGAAGCCCACCGCCGAGGTGGCCAGGCCATGCGCGCCGGTGGCCAGGCTCCACAGCAGCACGGCGAGGAAGAACGCGCGCTTGACGCCGACCTTGTCGATGAAGCGCCCCTGCAGAATGAAGCCGACCGCGTAACCGACCTGAAACCAGAAGTTGATGTTCGCGTAATCCATCGTCGTCCAGCCCATTTCCTTGGCCAGGATGGGCTGCATGACGCCAAGGGCGGCGCGGTCGATGTAGTTCAGGGTAGTGGCCAGGAACACCAGGGCAAGCATGCCCCAGCGAGTCTTGCCCACTGCCATGGCGCCACGGATCTTGTCGCCGATGCCGGCGCGTGCGGCGCTGGCCAGAGGATTGGTTTGGGTGTTGAGCATGATGGTTCGATCATCCGTTCCAGGACTGCGCCAAGGGCGTCAGCCGGACTGAGTAACTACCCGCCGCAGCAAGAGTGTCAGGGGCATTCGCGGCGTTGCAGGCACAGGCATGCAAGGCGAGGCGCGGATTCTGACAGATTCGGATGCAGGTGGGCGTGCTTTGGGGTATCAGGCCACTTGAGTCCGCCCGGTCAAATGACCGAACAGGTTCGTTTGCTCGAAGTCCCAGTCCTGGAAAGCGTGCGTGCAGGAGATTCAGTGAAGGCGCGCATGAGTCGTTATCCTGTTTTTGAAATTGTTATTTAGGTTCATCAGTCTTAGCGACAGACAAGGCAGTTAAGGCGGACGCGTATTGTGGAATGTTTCGGCTTTGCAGAACAGATGGTGTGCGTTGAACAAAACCTCGTCAATCGAGCGAAATGAGTTTTGTGCGATAAACGAACGAAAAACTAACCAGTTCGTACATAACTGGTTGCCTGGACGCGCGTCCGGGGAAATACTGAGATCATGCCCACCCTGTACTTGAATCCTGCGCACAGGGCGGCGATTTCGCGGCGTCAAATAGCCGCGCTCGTCCAGGAGTACAATAATATGCAGCGTTCCATTGCCACCGTTTGCCTGAGCGGCACTCTGCCAGAAAAGCTCGAAGCCATCGCCGCCGCCGGCTTTGATGGGGTCGAGATTTTCGAAAATGACCTGCTTTATTACGACGGCAGCCCACGTAACGTCCGGCAGATGTGTGCCGACCTGGGGCTGGCGATCACGCTGTTCCAGCCGTTTCGGGACTTTGAAGGCTGTCGGCGCGAGCGTCTGCAGCGCAACCTTGATCGCGCCGAGCGCAAGTTTGACCTGATGCAGGAATTGGGCACCGACCTGGTGCTGGTGTGCAGTAACGTGGCCGCCGACTCGCTGGGCGAACGCAACATCTTGCGCGATGACCTGAACCTGCTCGCCGAGCGTGCCGGGGCGCGCAAGCTGCGCATAGGCTATGAAGCGCTGGCCTGGGGGCGGCACGTCAATACCTGGCAGCAGGTCTGGGATCTGGTGCGTGAGGTCGATCATCCGGCGCTGGGCGTATTGCTCGACAGTTTCCATACCCTGTCGCTCAAGGGCGACCCGAGCGCGATTGCCGATATTCCGGGCGACAAGATCTTCTTTGTGCAGATGGCCGACGCGCCGCTGCTGGCCATGGATGTACTGGAGTGGAGCCGACATTTCCGCTGCTTCCCGGGCCAGGGCGAGTTCGACCTGCCGGGGTTCCTGGCGCCGATCCTGCGCAGCGGTTACACCGGCCCGCTGTCGCTGGAGGTGTTCAACGATGGTTTCCGCGCCGCGCCGACCCGCGCCAATGCTGCCGATGGCCTGCGCTCGCTGTTGTATCTGGAAGAAAAGACCCGTGAGCTGATGGCCCGCGAGAATCAGCCTGTGGCGCCCGAGCTACTGTTCAATCCGCCGGCCGCCAGCCAGTTCGATGGGGTCGAATTTCTTGAATTTGCCGTGGACGAGAGCCATGGCGCCCGGTTGGGCAACTGGCTGGAGCGACTGGGCTTTGCCCGCCTGGGCACGCACCGCTCCAAGGCGGTCAGTCTGATGGGGCAGGGCGATATCCGCATCGTGCTCAATGCCGAACCCTATTCATTTGCCCATGGTTTTTTCGAGGCCCATGGCCCGTCGCTGTGTGCCACCGCATTGCGGGTCGATGACGCACAGCAGGCGCTGGAGCGTGCCCGGGCCTTCAAGGGCCAGCCTTATCGCGGCCTGGTCGGCCCCAACGAGCGGGAAGTGCCGGCGGTGCGTGCGCCGGATGGCAGCCTGATCTACTTGGTGCAAGGCGCCGAGCCTGGCCAGTCGATCTATGACAGCGACTTCGTCATTGACCCGCGGGCAGTGGCCAGCGGCAGCCTGCAACGCATCGACCACATGGCCATGGCCTTGCCGGCCGACAGCCTGGACAGCTGGGTGCTGTTCTACAAGGGCTTGCTGGACTTCGAAGCCGATGACGAAGTGGTGCTGCCCGACCCTTATGGCCTGGTCAAAAGCCGCGCCTTGCGTAGCCGTTGCAGCAGCGTGCGGCTGCCGCTGAACATCTCGGAAAACCGCAACACGGCGATTTCCCATGCGTTGTCAACGTATCGCGGCTCGGGCGTGCACCACATCGCGTTTGCCTGTGAGGACATCTTCGCCGAGGTGCGCCGGGCCAAGGAAGCTGGGGTGCCATTGCTGGAAATTCCGCTGAACTACTACGATGACCTGGCGGCGCGGATGGACTTCGATGACGAATTCCTCAGCGAACTGGCTTACTACAACGTGCTGTACGACCGTGACAGCCAGGGTGGCGAACTGTTTCACGTGTACACCGAGGCGTTCGACGGGCGCTTCTTCTTCGAGATCATCCAGCGCAAGAATGGCTACGCTGGCTACGGCGCAGCCAACGTGCCGGTACGTCTGGCGGCGATGGCCAAGGCGCGCAGCGGCGCCGCACCGAAGGCGCGTCTGTAGCCGCAGTACGAGCAGTCAGTGAAACCGGATCGTCGTTTGCCGTTGCCGTGCATGCCTAGATGGCACAGACGACACGAATCGCGACTTGGGCGCTGGCCGAGGGTAGGCGTCGATTCGGGGGAGAAACCGACAGGGAAGTCGGTTTCAGGTGCGCTGGGCAGGGATGCCCATCGCGCCGACCCCCGAATCGATGCCGGACGGAGGGAAGTTCGCCCGCAGGGCGGACCCAAGCCAGGAGCAAATGCCTTTGCCTACTTTGGGCAAAACCAAAGTAGGTCGCCCAGCAGGGCGAAACCTGCATATCAAATCACGCGATGAAGGATTTTCCATTGCTCGAAAGGGCGTAGCGAACAGTTGCTCCCTTCCATCGTGCCGCCGCTGGGCCTCATAATTGGCGGTTCAACCGTGCTCGTGAGCCAACAATGAATACAATGACCGACTCTCCTGCGCTGCAGCCTGAAAAAACACTGCGCAAGAGCCGCAAGAACAACCCGGAAAAGACCCGCGACGACATCCTCCAGGCCGCCATCGCCGAGTTCGTGGCCCACGGCCTGTCCGGGGCGCGGGTCGATGCCATCGCCGAGCGCACCCATACCTCCAAGCGCATGATCTATTACTACTTCGGCAGCAAGGAGCAGTTGTACGTCGAGGTGCTGGAGAAACTCTACGGCGATATCCGCAATACCGAAGACCAGCTGCATCTGGTCGATCTGGAGCCCCACGCAGCGATCCGCCGGCTGGTGGAGTTCACTTTCGATCACCACGACCGTAACGTCGATTTCGTGCGCATCGTGTGTAACGAAAACATCCTTAACGGCGAGAACGTCAAACAGTCCGAAAGCATCAGCGCCAAGAGTGAAAACATCATCAAGACGCTGGATGCCATTTTGCGTCGTGGCGAAACCAGCGGGGTGTTCCGTCAGGGCGTCGACGCTGTGGACCTGCACATGCTGATGACCTCGTTCTGCTTCCACCGGGTCTCGAACCGCCACACCCTGGGGGCGATTTTCAAGATCGATCTGGCTGACGAGCAGGTCAAGCAACGCCACAAGCTGATGATTTGCGATTCAGTGCTGCGCTACTTGCAGCGCTGAGCGAGGCCGACGATTCAGCATCTGGCTGAATCGTCACCCCGCCTGAGCTTCAGGCCGGCAGGCTGTGAAAGTGCGCCATCATGCGTTCGGCATCAGCACGCTGGCCGCTGAACAGTTCGAAGGCCTTGACCGCCTGGAACACGGCCATGGTGGTGCCGTCCAGGGTCCGGCAACCCAGGCTGCGGGCCTGGCGTAGCAGTTCGGTTTCCAGCGGGAAGTAAATGATATCTGCCACCCATAGCCCGCCATGCAGATATTCGGCCGGCAGCGGCAGGCCTGGCAGCTTGGCCATGCCCACCGGGGTGGTGTTGACCAGACCATCGGCCTCAGCCACTGCACCTGCCAGATCCAGCCCCAGCTGCGCGCGGCCGGCGCCGAAATGAGCATTGAGATTGTCGACCAGAGCCTGGGCACGCTGCGCCTCGACTTCAAAAATCACCAGGCGCTCGACCCCGGCGTCCAGCAACGCATGGGCCACCGCAGCGCCGGCACCGCCGGCGCCCATTTGCACCACATAGCGGCGCGCAGCGCCTTGCAGGCCACGGGTGAAGCCTTCGGCAAAACCCAAGCAGTCGGTGTTGTGGCCGATACGCCTGCCGTCCTTGAACACCACGGTGTTGACCGCGCCAATGCCCCGCGCTTCGGCCGACAGCTCGTCGAGCAAAGGAATCACTGCCTGTTTGCACGGAAAGGTGATGTTCAAGCCGGTAAAGCCGCTGCTTTGTGCGCCGTCAAGCAGCCGTGGCAGGGCGCTGGGGTCAAGCCCGAGGGCGTCGATATCGATCAGACGGTACAGGTAGCGCAGGCCCTGAGCGTCACCTTCGTGTTCGTGCAGGGCGGGGGTACGGGAAGCCTGGATACCGGAGCCGATCAGGCCGGCGAGCACGGAAGGTCGTTGAGTCTGGGTCATCGGGAAATCTCTTGTTGTTGTGATGCGGGACGCTGTCGTGAAATGTACCAGATGGTTCAAAGTGCTGCATGAGCTGTTCCAGACGCTGCGCCTGAATGTGTTCGATGATCGCCCGGCGGCAGCCAGGTGAAACAGGCAGGTCGCGCCCGCTCCTGGGTTCGGGGATAATCCGTGTTTTTCAGTGGCCGAACCGCGCATGACCGAATCGTCTTTCAATCCTGCTCAGCATCAGGCCAGTACCCTTTGCCTGCCGCCCGGCGCCTGGACGACAGTGCTCCAGTGCCTGTGTGCGCGCTTTCCGGCGATCAGCCGCGAACAATGGCTGGACCGCATCAATCGTGGCCGGGTGCTCAACGCTGAGGGGCAGCCGATCAGTGTCGATCTGGCCTACCGCGAAGGCCTGCGTATTCACTATTTCCGTGAAGTGCCCAACGAGACACCGATTCCGGTGCTCGAAACCATCGTGCACATCGATGAGCATCTGGTGGTCGCTGACAAGCCGCATTTCTTGCCGGTGATTCCTACCGGTGAATACGTTGAGCAGACCCTGCTGCGCCGCCTGATTCAGCGCCTGGACAACCCGCATCTGGTGCCGCTGCACCGGATCGACCGGCACACTGCCGGGCTGGTGCTGTTTTCCGCCAACCCGGCCAGCCGTTCGGCTTACCAGGCGCTGTTTCGCAACCGCAGCATCGACAAGTTTTACGAAGCCATTGCCCCGGCGCTGCCGCAACTGGCGTTTCCCCGCGATCACGCCAGCCGGCTGGTCGATGGCGTACCGTTTTTTCGCATGCAGGAAGGTGAGGGCGCCGCCAACACCCTGACCCGGCTTGAGGTGCTGGAGCGGCAGGGCGATCTATGGCGTTATGGACTGTCGCCGGTGACCGGCAAGAAGCATCAGTTACGGGTCCACATGGCCGCGCTGGGGGCGCCGATCTGCAATGATCCGTTCTATCCCGAGGTCGTGGCTTCAGCGCCGGACGACTATCAGAAGCCGTTGCAATTGCTGGCGCGTGGGCTGCGCTTCAATGATCCGCTCAGTGGCGAGTCGAGGGCGTTCGAAAGTGCTTTGCGGCTGACGTTCAGCATGGCCGGCCAGTGATAGGCGGGCGCGAGGCTAGCGAAGCGCCGTATAGCGCGCTTCGCCATGGGTAACGCGGATTACAGGTCTTTGACGGTACGAACCTGATCCTTGTTCACGCGGGCTTTCTTGCCGTCGAGCTGTTCGAACTCGTAGAAGCCGGCGTCTTCGTCATATTCAGGGGTGTCGACGGTCTGGATTTCGCGGCCATCGTTAAGGGTGATCACTGTAGGTGAAGAGCAACCGGCCAGCGAGGCGAGGCCCAGAGCAAGCAGGAAGGCGGCAGGAAGTGTCTTGTGTTTCATGGCAGTGGCTCCGATGGATACTGATTACTGACGTCTAAGACGTGCAGCGTAGACGCAAGTTCCCCAAGCGGCTAATGGCCGGCGTGGGGATTGATCTGGCTCAACAACTCGGGGGTATTGAGGTTGGCCAGGCGCGGGTCACCCGCCAAACATTGCAGCGCCACCGGGTCCAGAGGCTGCAGGGCACGTCGCGGGCTGCGCTCGCCCTGTTGCCAGGCGGCTTCCAGCAGCGCGGCATGTTGCACTGGGATCACGCACAACAAGGGCTGCCAGTATTCGCCTTCACGAACCATCACCGGCCGGCCGGGGTGCTGTACGGCGCAGTCGAGCAGCTCATTGAGCAATTGCGCCTCGAGCAGCGGGGTATCGCAGGGCAGCACCAGCAGGTAATCATGCTTCGCAATCGCCAAGGCAGCGCGAATGCCCGCCAGCGGCCCCGGAAAATCACGGTCGGCATCCTCGACCAGGCGGTCGGCGTAAGCGGCGTAGCGGGCCTGATTGCGGTTGCAGGAAATGATCAGGTCGTCGGTCAGTGGCCGCAGCAGCCCATGCAAGGTGGCCACCAGCGGCTGGCCGCGCCACTCCAGCAGGCCCTTGTCGCGCCCGCCCATGCGCCGGCCCTGGCCGCCGGCCAGCAACAGGATCGAACAAGGAGGCAAGGGCGCTGTGGCAGGCATGTCGGTCTCAATAAGGTGGAACAAAGCGGGGCTGTGATATAACACCGGCCTGCCTCATTTCACAACCGGATCAAAGCCCATGAGCGTCAAACCTGATACTCCCTTCGTGCCCTTGAACATCGCCGTGCTGACGGTCAGCGACACCCGCACTCTGGAAACCGACAGCTCCGGGCAGATGTTCGTCGACCGCCTCAGTGCTGCCGGTCATGGCCTGATTGCCCGGGTATTGCTCAAGGATGATCTGTACCGGATCCGTGCCCAGGTCGCGACCTGGATTGCCGACGACGATGTGCAGGTGGTGCTGATTACCGGCGGCACCGGCTTCACCGGCCGTGACAGCACCCCCGAAGCGGTGGCCTGCCTGCTGGACAAGCAGGTCGACGGGTTTGGCGAGCTGTTCCGACAAATTTCAGTCGCGGATATCGGCACCTCGACCATTCAGTCGCGGGCCCTGGCCGGCCTGGCCAATGGCACGCTGGTGTGCTGCCTGCCGGGTTCGACCAACGCGGTGCGCACCGGCTGGGACGGCATTCTGGCCCAGCAACTCGATTCGCGTTTCAGGCCTTGCAATTTTGTCGCCCACCTGAAAAAAGCCGAACCTTGCGGCACGCGGGGCTGACTGTCGATGATCGCTCTGGAACAAGCCCTGACCCGGCTGCTCGACAGCGCCGCGAGCACTCCGATTCTCGATCATGAGCAGGTCACTCTGGCCGATGCCAAAGGCCGGGTGCTGGCCGAAGACATCATCGCCAGCCTTGACCTGCCGCCCTGGCCCAACAGCGCCATGGACGGCTATGCCTTGCGCGTCGCTGACTGGAATGGTGAGCCGCTGAGCGTCAGCCAGCGGATTTTCGCAGGCCAGGCGCCACAGCCACTGCAGCCAGGCACTTGCGCCCGGATCTTTACCGGTGCGCCAGTGCCGGCCGGTGCCGATTGCGTCGAGATGCAGGAAAACGCCGAGCTGCTGGACGATGGCCGGGTGCGGTTCACCCAAGCGCTGAGCGCGCAGCAGAACATTCGCCCGCAAGGCCAGGAAACCCGTAAGGGTGAGACGGTATTGCAGGCCGGCACCCGGCTCAGCCCGGTCGAGCTGGGCCTGGCGGCATCGCTGGGCGTGGCGCAATTGCGCGTGGTGCGGCGGCCACGGGTGGCCGTGCTGTCCACTGGCGACGAACTGGTCGAGCCCGGTTTGCCGCTCGGGCCGGGGCAGATCTACAACAGCAACCGGGTGCTGCTGTGCAACTGGCTGCAGGCATTGGAATGTGAGGTGGTGGACGCCGGCATTCTGGTCGATGACCTGCAGCAGACCCGCGCTGCCCTGGCGCGGTTGAGCCGGGTGGACCTGATCGTTTCCACCGGCGGCGTTTCGGTGGGCGAGGCGGATTTTCTCGGCCAGGTGCTGCGCGAAGAAGGTGAACTGGCGCTCTGGAAGCTGGCGATCAAACCCGGCAAGCCGCTGACCTTCGGCCATTACCAGGGCACCCCGGTGATTGGCCTGCCGGGTAATCCGGCTTCGACCCTGGTGACCTTTGCACTGCTGGCCCGGCCATACCTGTTGCGCCGTCAGGGCGTTGCGGCCGTCGCGCCGTTGCAGTTCCAGGTGCCGGCCGGTTTTGCCTGGAGCAAGGCCGGCAAGCGCCGCGAGTACCTGCGTGGCCGCCTGGAAAATGGCCGCGCCGTCCCTTACGCCAACCAGAGCTCCGGGGTGTTGCGCAGCGCGGCTTGGGCGCATGGTTTGATCGAGGTACGCGAAGACCGGACCCTGGCCGAGGGCGAACTGGTGAGCTTTATCCCGCTGAGCGAAGTGCTGGGCTGAATGGTTGAGTCGCACGGCATGAGCTACCCTCAGAGGCGATAACGAGTTGAGCGATGGATTACGCTCTGGAGTATTGTTATGCCGTCTTTGCGTGTGGCTTGTGTCATCCCGACTTATAACGGACGCCGGGACCTTGAGCGTCTGCTTGATTCGTTGCTTCACCAGAATGCCGCTTTCGATACCCTGATCGTCGACTCCAGTTCCACCGATGGCACCGGTGAGCTGGCCCAGGCGCGCTGCGCCAATGTGCTGGTCATCGACAGCAAGGACTTCAACCACGGTGGCACCCGACAGATGATGGTCGAGCGCTTCCCTGACTACGACGTCTATGTGTACCTGACCCAGGATGCCTACCTGGAACAGAGCGACGCGATTGCCAATATCCTCCTGCCGTTCGCCGACCCGAAAGTCGCTGCGGTCTGTGGTCGCCAGTTACCACACAAGGACGCCAACCTGCTGGCTCAGCATGCCCGGTTGTTCAACTACCCGCCGGTGTCGCGGATCAAGACCCTGGCCGATGCCGACAGCCTGGGCATCAAGACCCCGTTCATGTCCAACTCGTTCGCGGCCTACCGCCGCGAGGCGCTGCTGGCAGTGGGCGGTTTTCCCCGTCATGTGATTCTCTCGGAAGACATGTACGTGGCGGCGAAGATGCTGCTCGACGGCTGGAAAGTCGCCTACGAAGGCTCGGCCGTGTGCCGTCACTCGCATAACTACAGCCTGGTCGAAGAGTTTCGCCGTTACTTCGATATTGGCGTATTCCAATGCCGTGAGGCCTGGATCTACGACAGCTTTGGTGGCATCGCCGGGGAGGGCATGCGCTACGTGAAATCCGAGCTGGCCTACATCGGCCCGCGGCGCTGGTGGTGGTGGCCGATGTCGATTGTGCGCAATGCCCTGAAGCTGCTGGCCTACAAGCTCAGCCGTCAGGAAAAGCGCTTGCCGACTCGCTGGAAAAAGCGCTTGGGCATGTACAAGCGTTACTGGGATAGCCCCTATGCCTGAGATAACGCCAGGAGCAATCCGCGGGCTGTTACACATGCGTCTGATGCACTAATAAGCTGCCTAAATGTAAATTTTCTTTACCAGGCCGGCTGCTTAGACTTTTCCGGGTATTGAATGCCCGGATTGTTTGTTGATGACCTCCCTCGCTTCTCCTGCTGCGGCTGCGCCCGTTCAGCCAGCCGCTCCGGCATTCGGCCTTGAGCGGATCATCGGCCTGTTGGGCGTATTGCTCGCTGTGCTGGTTGCCGGTATCAACGATGGGGTGACCCGCATTGCCATGGCCGATATTCGCGGCGCGATGTTCATTGGCGCCGATCAAGCCAGTTGGTTGATCGCCTGCTACTCGGCCAGCTCCGTCGCGGCCATGGCCTTCGCACCCTGGTTTGCGGTCACCCTGTCGTTACGGCGCTTTACGCTCGGCGCGATTGCCGTCTTTGTCCTGCTGGCGCTGCTCTGCCCACTGGCACCCAATTACCCGAGCCTGCTGCTGTTGCGGGTACTGCAAGGGCTGGCGGCCGGTTGTCTGCCGCCGATGCTGATGACCGTCGCGCTGCGCTTTCTGCCGCCCTCGATCAAGATCTTTGGCCTGGCTGGCTATGCCTTGACCGCCACTTTCGGGCCGGGGCTGGGCACGCCACTGGCGGCGTTGTGGACCGAGTATTTCAGTTGGCAGTGGACCTTCTGGCAGGTGATCCCGCCGTGTCTGGTGGCGATGATCGCCATCGCCCATGGCATCGTCCAGGATGCCCCGCGCCTGGAGCGTTTCCGCACTTTTAACTGGCGCGGCCTGTTGCTGGGGCTGCCGGCGATTGTCATGACGGTCGCAGGCTTGCTGGAAGGCAACCGGCTGGACTGGTTTGAATCGTCGCTGATCTGCTTTTTGCTGCTTGGCGGGCTGCTGTTACTGGTGGCGTTTCTGGTCAGCGAATGGTTCGTCGAGGTGCCGTTCTTCAAGCTGCAACTGCTGGCCGGGCGCAATTTGTCCCACGCCTTGCTGACCCTTGGCGGGGTGCTGGTGGTGCTCACTGCCGTGGCCTCGATTCCTTCGGCCTACCTGGCCCAGGTGCATGGCTATCGGCCGTTGCAGACCGCGCCGCTGATGCTGTTGGTGGCCGTGCCGCAGTTGCTGGTGCTACCGCTGCTTGCGCTGCTGTGCAACATCCGTCGGGTCGACTGCCGCTGGATCCTGACCCTCGGTTTGCTGCTGCTGGCGGTGCATTGCGCGCTGGCCACGCAGATGACCTCGGCCTGGATTCGTGACAACTTTTACCTGCTGCAGGTGTTGCAGGTGTTCGGCCAGCCCATGGCGGTGCTGCCGTTGCTGATTCAGTCCACCAGCGGCATCGCCCCGCCGGACGGCCCCTTCGCTTCGGCCTGGTTCAATACCGTGCGCGGCCTGGCCACGGTGGTTGCCACGGCGGTCGTGGAGGCCCTGACCACGGCCCGTCAGCATTTTCACTCCAACACCCTGGTCGACCGGTTAGGCAATTCACCCTGGCTGAGCGACGGCGCCGAACCGGCCGCCTTGAGCCATCGCCTGCATGAGCAGGTCGTGGTGCTGACCAGTGCCGATCTTTATTACTGCATGGGCTGGCTCGCTGTGGCCCTGATTGTGTTGATTCCGATCATGCCGACGCGGGTTTATCCGCCGCGGGCATTGTCCTGATTTTCCGGAGAACAACGTTCATGAACATGACCTCGAAACAGACCTTGGCGCTGTGCGGCGCGGCGCTGTTGCTCGCCGCGATCGGGCTGTACGCACTGGCCGGTCAGGGCGATCGGCAGAGCACCGATGACGCCTTCATTGCGGCCGATTACTCGGTGGTCGCGCCCAAGGTCTCGGGCTTTATCAGTGAGGTACTGGTGGACGATAACCAACAGGTCAAGGCCGGGCAGTTGTTGGCGCGAATCGATGACCGTGATCTGCAGACGGCCGTTACCGCTGCCGAGGCCGAGGTGCAGGCGGCCACCGCCCGGCGCGATGAGGCCAGCGCCCTGTTGCAGCGCCAGGACTCAGTGATCGCCAAGGCCCGCGCCGCGTTACTGGCCAGCCAGGCGGCGCTGACCTTTGCCGGCCAGGAACGTACCCGCTATGAGCATCTGGCCGGCAGCGGCGCCGGCACTGTGCAAAATGCCCAGCAGGCACGCACCCGGATCGAAACCGCCAATGCCCAGCACAGCAGTGCAGTGGCATCGCTGGCTGCCGAGCATAAACAGGTCGACATCCTCCTCGCCCAGCAACACAGCGCTGAAGCCGCCTTGCTGCGCGCGACTGCGGCGCTGGAGCAGGCGCGCCTGCAATTGTCATACACCCACATCGTCGCACCGATTGACGGCACGGTGGGCGAGCGGGCCTTGCGGGTCGGTAATTACGTGGTGCCGGGCAGCCGCCTGCTGTCGCTGGTGCCGTTGCAGCAGGCGTATGTTGTCGGCAACTTTCAGGAGACCCAGTTGACCCACGTGAGCATCGGCCAGCCGGTGCAGGTGCGTGTCGACACTTATCCGGACCAGCTACTCAAGGGCCATGTCGACAGCATCGCGCCGGCCACCGGGGTGACCTTTGCCCTGATTAAACCGGATAACGCCACCGGCAACTTCACCAAGGTCGTGCAGCGCATCCCGGTGAAAATCGTCCTTGAGCCGGGTCAGCCACTGGCTCGGCAACTGCGGGTCGGCATGTCGGTACAGGCCAGCATCGATACCGAGGCGTTGCACGCCGCTGAGCAGGTGACGACGCGATGACCGGGTTACGAATCTGCGCGTTGGGTGTGATCGCTTGTGCGGTTTTGAGTGGCTGCCAGGTGGGCAAGGATTTTCAGCGGCCAGAGAGCGACAGCCGCATCGAATGGTTGCCGGTCAGTGGTGAGGCGGCGCCCAGCCAGCCGGTTGCTGCGCCGATCAATGCGCGCTGGTGGGAGGTGTTCAACGACCCGCTGCTGTCGTCGCTGATCGACCGCGCAACGCAGGCGAGCCTTGATCTGCGTATTGCCGCCACGCGTCTGGAGCAAAGCCGGGCGGCGTATCGAGTGAGCACTGGTGAGCAGTTGCCGCAGCTCGATGGCACTCTCGGCTACCAGCGCAAGCGCAACAGTGGCAAGGGCTTGAACGATCCATCCGGCCAGCAGGGCAGGGCGCCGTTTGAGCAGTGGGACAGCGGCCTGAGCGCCAGTTGGGAGCTCGATTTCTGGGGCCGGGTACGCCGCGAAATCGAGGCTGCCGGCGCCCGGGTCGAGATGGCTGAGAGCGATCAGCGCGCGGCCTTGCTGGCCTTACAGGCCGAGGTGGCGCGCCAGTATCTGGCCCTGCGTGGCGTGCAGAGCAGCCATGAGGTGACCCGCCAGAATCTGGCGCTGGCGCGCAGCAGCCTTGAGCTGTCTCGCGAGCGGCTGCGCAACGGCGTCGCCACCGAGCTGGATGTGGCTGAAGCGGCGGCGCAAGTCGCGGCGGTGGAATCGCGCTTGCCGGTGCTGGAGCAGCGTCAGGCGCAGTTGATCAACGCCTTGGGCCTGCTGCTGGCGCAAGCCCCGCGGGCCTTGCAGCGCGAGCTGGAGCAGCCGGTACAAATGGCCGCCGTGCCGTTGCAGGTTCCGGTCGGCTTGCCATCGGAGCTGGCCGAACGGCGTCCGGACATCCGCCGCGCCGCCGCCCACCTGCATGCCGCGACGGCCAGCACGGGCGTGGCGCAAGGTGATTTCTACCCGCGCATCACCCTGTCAGGCAATGTCGGTCTGCAAGCGTTGCAGTTGTCCGACCTGGGCAGTTGGGGGGCGCGGCAATTCGCGTTCGGGCCGCAGCTCAGCCTGCCGATCTTCAATGGCGGGCGCTTGCGCGGCATGTTGCAACTGCGTGAGGCCCAAGAACAGGAGGCGGCGCTGGCCTACCAGCAGACCGTGCTGCGAGCCTGGCAGGAAATCGACGATGGCATGAGCCTGTACAACGCCAGCCAGTTGCAGCAGCGCAAGCTCCAGGAGGCGGTGCAACATAACCGGATGGCTCTGGCCGCCGCCAAACGCCAGTACGTCGAGGGTGTGGTGGACTTTCTCAATGTGCTGTCGGTGCAGCGGGCGTTGCTCAGTACCCAGCAGCAGTGGGTCCAGAGCTCCACCACCCAGGCCCAGGCCTTGGTCAGCCTGTATGCAGCGCTGGGCGGTGGCTGGTGAGGCCGCCACCGCTCACGACGCTCAGGGTTTGAGCGCAGCCTGCTCTTCCAGGCGGTCGGTTTCGAACAGTTGCTCAAGTTCCTTGCGCGCCTCGCGGGCGGTCTGCAGAACCTTGGCAGCGTCGTCGTAGACCTTGTGCTGTTCGGCCAGCACTGCTTCGTCATGGCACTTGAAGCGCTGGATGCGCGCCTGGGCCTGGCTTTCCGAGAGGCCCAGGCCAAGCAGGGTCTGGCGGCCCATTTCCAGGCTGGAGTGGAAGGTTTCGCGCACCGCATGGGCACCGACGTCGATCAGCCGGTGCACGTGCTGGCGGTTGCGCGCCCGGGCGATGATCTTCATGTGCGGGTAGAGCTTGCGCACCAGTTCGGCGGTCTTGATGTTGGTGTCCGGGTCGTCGGTGGCGATGACAAAGAATTCGGCGTCCTGGACCCTGGCGGCGCGCAGGATTTCCGGGCGCAGCGGGTCGCCGTAAAACACCGGCACATTGCCGAAGCTGCGAGTGAACTCGATGGTTTCCACCGACATGTCCAGGGCCACGAAAGGAATCTGCTGGGCACGCAGGATCCGCGCGACGATCTGCCCCATGCGGCCCATGCCGGCAATCACTACCCGCGGGTTGTCGCTGTGGATCTCACTGTACTCCTCGGGCACCGGGGAGGCGGCTTTGGGGCGCGGCTTGATCCAGCGTGCCACGGCCATGAACAGCAACGGGGTCATGGCCATCGACAAGGTGATGGTCAGCACCAGAATGTCGTAGACCCGTGGCTCGAACAGGCCGTTGCTGCTGCCGAGCTTGAACACCACGAAGGCAAACTCGCCACCGGCAGCCAATACCAGCCCTAACTGAAATGCACTCTGGCGCTCCAGCCCGGCAGCCATGCGGCCGATGAACATCAGCAGCGGCAGTTTCAGGGCAATCAGCAGCAGGGTCAGGCCCAGCACAGTAACCGGAGCACTGAGCAGCAGGCTCAGGTTGGCACCCATGCCGACGCTGATGAAAAACAGGCCCAGCAGCAGGCCCTTGAACGGCTCGATCTGTGCTTCAAGCTCATGGCGGTATTCGGAATCAGCCAGCAGCAGGCCAGCCAGAAACGCGCCCAGGGCCATCGACACACCGACCAGCTCCATCAGCCAGGCGGTGCCGATCACCACCAACAGGGCGGTGGCGGTGGACACTTCCTGGATCTTGGTCCGTGCCACGATGCGAAACACCGGACGCAGCAGGTAACGCCCGCCAATCACCACGATCGCGATGCTGCCGACCACTTCTAGGGCGTGGGTCAGGCTTGCGCCAGGGGCGAGGTCCTGATTGGCACCGGCCAGCACTGGCACCAGGGCAATCAGCGGGATGGCGGCGATGTCCTGAAACAACAGAATGGCAAATGCAGTGCGCCCGTGCGGGCTGTTGAGTTCTTTACGCTCGGCCAGGCTTTGCAAGCCGAACGCCGTTGAAGACAGTGCCAGGCCCAGGCCGAGCACGATCGCGGTGTTCAACGGCTGGTCGAACGCCAGCAGGGCGATGCCGCCAATCACCACGCCGCACAGCAGCACCTGCAGCATGCCGACCCCGAACACCGCTTTGCGCATGACCCACAAGCGCTTGGGCGACAGCTCC
Source organism: Pseudomonas sp. StFLB209 (assembly GCF_000829415.1). NCBI lineage: Bacteria > Pseudomonadati > Pseudomonadota > Gammaproteobacteria > Pseudomonadales > Pseudomonadaceae > Pseudomonas > Pseudomonas sp. StFLB209. The sequence continues at coordinate 4,414,344 of NZ_AP014637.1, forward strand.
AGGCCAATGATGAACAGTAGTAATACCACCCCAAGTTCCGAGATGTGGCTGACACTCTCTGGATTCCCTATCAGGCCCAGCACCGAGGGGCCGATGATCACACCGGCGAACAGGTAACCCAGCACCGAGCCCAGTTGCAGGCGCTTGGCCAGCGGAACGGCGAGGACGGCGGCGAACAGGAAAACGACAGCGGCCTGCAGCAGGCTGCCTTCATGGGGCATGGTCAAACTCCTTTGCATAACAGCAGCATCAGGCCGTGCGCCTGAGCAGAGCGGCATTAAACACAGGCATTGTTGACAGGGCAATGTCGGCGGCGTTGCATCGCGTTCGCGCAGGCGCCAGGGAAGGGCGCTGGATGGTTTATTGCGGTGCTGCTCTGCGCGTAACATAGGCGCGCCTTGCTGCTGCAATCGGGCAGCCCATGTTGAATTGACAGGAACCCTCATGAGTAACAAACAACGCTTGATCTATTCGCTGCTGATTGCCTTGGGCGTGCTGGCAATCATGCTTGGACTCACCCGTTTACAGGATACCGGTGTGATCAGCGAAAAAACCTTCCAGTACATTGCCATCGCGGTGGCGGTGCTGGTGGTGGTTCTCAACGGCATCATGCGCCGCAAGGTCAAGCGTTGAGCATTGCTGGTATCCGGTTCACTGGACTGGCTGGTCATCTTCCGTGTTCAGCCATTGCAGTGCCTTGGGATGCAAGGAGTAGGTCTTGTCGCTGGCCAGTACAATCACGCCTTCGTCACACAGCCGCTTGAGCACTTCGCGCACGCTGAGAAACGACAGCGGCACATCCAGGCGCAACAAGTGGCTGTGAATGCCGCGAACCCCCATGGGCTGACCTTCTTCGCCAGCAGCCAGCAGGGTGTCGAGTACTTTGAGCCGAACCAGGCTGGTACGCAGCCCGAAGGCTTTGAGCAAGGCTCTGATCTGTTCGTTGCCGCCCCGTTCGTGGTCGGCCGGCGCGGCGCTGGCCTGGGCGGCCATGGCCGTCTGCTTCAGGATGGAACGGGTGGTGATTCCTTGGCGGTTGAGCATGCGCAAACTCCCTTTCAGGCTTCAATTTTCTCGGTTTCCATCTACTAAGACGGATGAGCGCGAAAAAACCTCATCTGCCGGGCGAAATAATTTGCCGGCAGGCACTGTCGGGATGCTCAAAAAGCTCTCGCAGACCTTTATATCCGTGGCCTGCAAGGGATCATGAAGATTTTTTAAGGTTGCGTGTCGGGAGGTGAGCCCGATCAACTGCGCGGAGGCGTGGCGGGCTGGCGATACAGCACCGGGTTGCCCTGGGCGTTGGGGATGATCTGCACCGGCAGTACCTGTGGCAGTGCATTGACCAGTGCCGACATCTCTCGGGTGTTGTAATTCAGGCCCAGGCGCAGATCGCCGGTTGCACTGTCGGCGAGCATCACCGGTGTGCTCAGGTAGCGGTTGATCAGCGGCAGTGCCAGGCGCAGCGGCAGGTCATTGAACACCAGCTTGCCGTAACGCCAGGCTAGGCTGGTGTCGGCCGTGCGGGAGTGGCTGATGGTCGGTTGCGTATCACCGGCCTGGTAACCCGCCTGCATACCGGGCCTGAGCTGCACGCTGTGCTCGGGGTGGGCGCGGTCACTGACCACCTGGACCGAACCCTCGACCAGCATGACCTGCACCTGCTGCTGGTACAGCCATACGTTGAAGCGCGTGCCGGTGGCCTCGATGCTGCCCTGGCCGGCCTGCACGATGAAGGGATGCAGGGCATCGCGCGCCACTTCAAAGAACGCTTCGCCTTTATCCAGGCTGATGATGCGTCGGTCCCGGTAGCCGGTATAGGTCAGACGGGTATTGATATTGAGTTCCACCCGGCTGCCGTCGGGCAGTGTGACAATGCGCGTGTTTTTGTCGGCTTGCTGACTCTCGTACTGGCTTGGTATCCAGCCTTGGTGCCAGCCGACCAGTAACGCCATGGCACTGGCAGCGGCAAACAAAAAGACCTGCCGGTGACGTCTTGGTCGGCTGCCGGGGGGCGCGGCGTTGTCGGCTACAGGCGAGGCTGGCGCTGTGATTGCGGGCTTGAGTCCTTCGCAGGCGGCCCAGGTGCCGCCCATGGCCTGGTACTCGCGGGCATGGCGTGGATCAGCGGCCAGCCACTGGGTGAACTGATGGCGCTCGACGTCCGTGCAATCGTCTTCCTGCAGGCGCATGAACCACTGCGCAGCGGTCTCGATGATCGCGTCGTCGCTGACTTGACTGGACGTTGTCTGGTGCATGGGTTCTCCGCTGTCGCCAGAAAGGATTCTACCTCTGGCTATTGACGAGTGAGAACCATGGATAACCAGTCAGGCTCATATCTGGTTGCATTTTTCTGTAAATGTCACACACTCTCATTCATTTAGTCGAAAACGTGGTTTTTCTGGCGTCAGAAACGCTCTGGAGCGGCTTCTTCAGCTGTCACCTGCACCAATGTGGATGAATCTGCTGCCTGCGGTTCAGGCGGGGCGAAGATGATTCGCCGGTCGGCATCATGGGGGCACACGCTACCGTTCGTCGTGGTCAGGCTTGCGGGGTTGTCATTATCCTAATACTGTACGCCCATACAGTATTTCGAGGTTGACGATCATGTTGATGGAGTCTGTGCAGAACAGCGTAGCGAATGTAGTGCGTCCTGGCGCCATGTTCGAAGAAATGCAGCGTGAGGATTTCCTGGCTCTGGCAGCTGCCTTGCGCCAGTTCAATCTCTACCAGCCGTTGGCGGCCGAGCGGGAGGTAACCTCCTGTTTCGATCGAGAGCCACGCCTGGCCTTGGTCATGGAATCCTGAGCGCGGGACATCCGTCACACTGGCAAAATAGGGTTTATGGTATGAGTGTCGACCTGGTTTGGGGGCACTCACATGGATACGTTTGCAACCCGTTTGAAACAAGAGCGCAAGACTCTAGGGCTGACCCAGCAGCAGTTTGCGAGCCTGGGCGGTGTGGAGGTTAATGCACAGGCGATGTATGAAAGCGGCGTGCGGGTTCCGCGATCTGCGTACCTGGTTGAACTATGGCAAAACGGCGTTGATGTTCTTTACCTGATTTCAGGCAGGCGCACGGCGCTTGACCTCGACAGGTTGTCTGCAACCGAGCGCGAGGTGATCACCAGTTTTCGTGCCATGGCGCCGGAAGACCGAGAGTCGATCAGTGCGCTGACGGCCTCTCTGTCTGAGCGCATGCGCAAACAGTAAATCAGGGCATGGCTTGTTTGTGAGTATATGAAACATATATGATTCGTATATTCGACGCAGAGGGGCAAGCATGGGCCTGGTAAAAATTTCTGAACACATGCACGCCAATGTGCGTGCTGCCAGTGCGGCGCTAAGCCGCTCGATCAACGCGCAAGCCGAACACTGGATGCGGGTTGGGATGTTGGCTGAACTCAATCCGGCACTGACCTACAGCGAAATCTGCCAGTTGCTGCTCAAGGCTGAAAGTAATGGCGGCGCAGCGCTGGGTGTGCAGGTTCTGGACCTGCCAGCGGTCGAGAAGGTGGCTTCATGAGCCGTGGCATTACCATTAAAACTGCGCAGGATATCGAAGCGCTGCGCGTTTCCGGTCGGCTTGCGGCTGACGTGCTGGCGATGATCGCACCTTATGTCAAAGCGGGCGTCAGTACCGAGGCGCTGGATGACATCTGTAATCAGTACATCGTCAATGAGCTTAAGGTGATTCCTGCCAACGTCGGTTATCACGGCTTCACCAAGACCACCTGCATTTCTCCCAATGCCGTGGTTTGCCATGGTATTCCTTCGGCATCGGACATCCTCAAGGACGGTGATATCGTCAATATCGATGTGGCGGTGATCAAGGATGGCTGGTTTGGCGATACCAGCCGCATGTATCTGGTGGGTGAAGTCAGCCCGCTGGCCAGGAAACTGGTCGAGACCACCTATGAAGCGACCTGCGCCGGCATTCGTGCGGTTCGCCCCGGCGCGACACTGGGTGACATCGGCCACGCCATCCAGACCGTCGCCCATCGTGATGGCTTCAGTGTTGTGCGTGAGTACTGCGGTCATGGTATCGGCCGGGTGTATCACGAAGAGCCTCAGGTTCTGCATTACGGCACGCCGGGCAAGGGGCTGCGGCTCAAGCCTGGCATGGTGTTCACCATTGAGCCGATGATCAATGCCGGCAAACCGGGGACCAAGACCCTGGCTGATGGCTGGACGGTGTTGACCCGTGATCTATCGTTGTCGGCGCAATGGGAGCACATGGTGGCGGTCACGGATGACGGCTTTGAGGTATTGACGCCCTGGCCTGATGGTCCGGGTGACTATCCAGCCATTTGAACCCGGCGGCCCGGTCTTTGACCGGGCTATTTGCGTGCCCGGCAGGCGTTCAGATTGACCGGCCCGACGAACTCGTTGCCACGGCCTGTTACACAGGCAATAAGCTGGTTACGCTGACGCTCCCACTCTTGAACCGGATAAGTCTTGTTCCAGGCCTGGAACAATTGCTGGTCCTGGCGCGACAGGCGCAGTTGGTAGCGTTTGCTCATGTACAAATGGGTGCGGGCGACCATGCCGCGAACTTGGGTGCGCGGCATGACCTTGCGGGCCTTGAAGTCTATCTGGGTCTGGCATGCACCATACTGGCTCTGCCGCGTCGGCAGCCAGGCAAAGCTGAAGTTACTGCGATCGGCGTTCACTTCGCCGATGGCAGGCACCAGATTGTGCAGGTCGGCTTCGGCAAGCTGAAACCGCCTGTCGTTGCGTGAGCAGTTGGCGCGGCCGCCGTTTTGCCAACACAGTCGTTGATGACCGATTTGCCAGGCCGACACGATATGCTCCCATTCGACGCGCCTGGCGCGCTGAGGATTCTTGCGAGGTATGTACCCGCAACTGGCCAGGTCGATACGATTGCCCCTGTACTTGCAGCCACAGTAGAACTCGGTGGACTGCGCAGCATAGAGCGTTCTGGCGACTTTCTTGGCCTCGCTGAAGGTTCGCGGTGCTGCGGCCTGGGTCTGTAACGACAGGCCCACCAGCAGCACCGCACACCAGCCCGTGTAAAATCTGCCAGGCATGCCGTCAGTCTTCTTTCGGTACGGTCCAGAACAACTGCACACCGCCATCGTCGCGCCAGGCGAGGGTGACGTTGTCATTTTCGGAGATTTCTTCGAGCAGACGTGCCCAGTCCTCGTTCAGCTCGCCGGCCTGAGGCAGCAGCAGGGCGGTACGGGCTTTTTGCGCTGCCGGGGCATTGATGATTTTCTGGATGCGCATACCGAGACGCTCGTAAGTGCCGGGTGAGGCGGGCGCTGCATTTTGTTTTGCCACCTGAAGCATTCCTTGTTTTGCTGTATGTGCATACAGTATTTTAACTGGCGCGCTTTCGCAACAGGCGTGGCTATAGCGTAAATGACAATTCATTACCCGTTGTGCCCGGCCCAACGGTATTGAAGAAATGCCGGAACTGGCCGATTCCCTGTCAGCGATCTGAATTGAACAGGGAGGGAGCATGTCATTGTCAATCGCAATGGCTGGTGCATCGGTCAGGGTTGCCGGGGTGGCCAGCACGCCGGCTGATGTCACGGCCAGTGAGGCTGAGCGCGAAGATGCGTTGGCCGGGTTACAGGTGCCTGATGATCTTTCGCCCAAGGCCGGCAAGAAGAGCGGCTCGGGGCAGGGGCAAGTGGTCGATACCTTGCTTGACCGGTTGTCAGAGCTGCATGAGCGTCTGCGGCGTTTGCGTCAGGAACTGCGTGCTGCGGTCAATTCGCCCAATCCGGACATCGTACGCTTGCCGCGTATCCTCAGCCTGCAGCGGCAGATCATGGTGACTAACGGCGACATCCAATTGGTATCGGGCCTGCTGATCAACGCATTGAACAGAACCACCGGTAGCGGCGTCAGTACCCAGGCTTGATGGCGATAGGTCATCAGGTTGACAAACCTTGAATGGTTTTCGATAGTGAGTGTCTCGCAAACGTTTGCGCGCCGCACAATAATCACAAGATCGGAGATGCATTCATGAAGCTGCCCTTTGCTGGCCGTCTGCTCGCTGTCGCTGTATTTGCCTCGCTCACCAGCCTTGTACCCTTGTCATCGGCTTACGCTCAAACGGAACAAAAGCCCAAAGTCGCTCTGGTCATGAAGTCGTTGGCCAATGAATTCTTCCTGACCATGGAAGACGGCGCCAAGGCTTACCAGAAAGAGCATGCCGGCGATTTCGATCTGATCTCCAATGGCATCAAGGATGAATCCGATACCGCCAGCCAGATTCGTATCGTCGAGCAGATGATCGTCTCGAAAGTCGATGCGCTGGTCATTGCGCCGGCTGATTCCAAAGCGCTGGTGCCGGTGATCAAGAAAGCCGTGGATGCGGGTATCAAGGTCGTCAATATCGACAACCAGCTCGATGCCGCAGTGCTCAAGAGCAAGAGTATCGAAGTACCTTTCGTAGGGCCTGACAACCGCAAGGGCGCGCAACTGGTCGGCGATTACCTGGCCGGGCAACTGCAAGCGGGGGATGAGGTCGGCATTATCGAAGGCGTGCCGACCACCACCAATGCCCAGCAACGCACGGCAGGCTTCCAGGATGCCATGCAGGCGGCGCAGATCAAGGTGGTTTCCGTGCAGTCCGGCAACTGGGAAATCGACAAGGGCAACGCCGTCGCGGCGGCAATGCTCAATGAATACCCCAACCTCAAGGCGCTGCTGGCCGGCAATGACAGCATGGCGCTGGGCGCGGTTTCGGCGGTGCGCGCGGCGGGCAAGGCCGGCAAGGTCAAAGTGGTCGGCTACGACAATATCAACGCCATCAAACCGATGCTCAAGGACGGTCGTATCCTCGCCACTGCCGACCAGTTCGCTGCCCGTCAGGCGGTATTCGGCATTGAGGCCGCGCTCAAGTCCCTCAAGGGCGAGCCGCTGGGCAGCGTCAATGGCGTGATCCAGACCCCGGTGGAACTGGTTACCCAGGCCAGGTAAGAGGTACAACCTATGTCAGCCTCTACAGAGGTCGTGCTCTCGGTGCACGGTATCGGCAAGCACTATGCCCAGCCGGTGCTCGCCGATATCGACCTGACTCTGCTGCGCGGCGAGGTATTGGCCCTGACCGGCGAGAACGGCGCAGGCAAAAGCACCTTGTCGAAGATCATCGGCGGGTTGGTGGTGCCTGGCACCGGGCAGATGCAGTTCATGGGGCAGGCTTATCAGCCGGCCAGCCGGACCCAGGCCGAGCAGCTCGGAGTGCGGATGGTCATGCAGGAGCTCAACCTGCTGCCGACCCTCACCGTCGCGGAAAACCTGTTTCTCGACAAGTTGCCGCGTCGCGCCGGCTGGATTGACCGCAAGCGGCTGCGCGCCATGGCCCGTGAGACCATGGCGCGGGTCGGCCTGGAAGCGATCGATCCTGACACCCTGGTTGCCGAATTGGGCGTCGGCCATCAACAGATGGTCGAGATCGCTCGCAACCTGATCGGCGATTGTCGGGTGCTGATTCTTGACGAGCCCACGGCCATGCTCAGCGCGCGGGAGGTCGGCTTGCTGTTCGAACAGATCGCCCGTTTGCAGGCGCGCGGCGTGTCGATCATCTATATCTCGCATCGTCTCGAAGAACTGGCACGGATCGCCCAGCGCATTGCGGTGTTGCGCGACGGCAGGCTGGTGTGTGTCGAGCCCATGAGTCGCTACGACAGCCAGCAACTGGTGGCGCTGATGGTGGGGCGCGAGTTGGGTGAACAGTTCGACATGGGCCAACGGCACATCGGCGAAGTCGCGCTGGCGGTGCGTGGCCTGGGGCGCAAGGGCAAGGTCGACAATGTCTCGTTCGAAGTGCGCCAGGGCGAGATTCTCGGCATTTGCGGGCTGGTCGGCGCCGGTCGCACTGAGCTGCTGCGCCTGATCTACGGTGCTGACCGCGCCGACGCCGGGCAGGTCGAGGTGGGCCAGCCATTGCGTGTGGTGAGCATTGACTCACCCAGTGATGCGGTGCGCCATGGCATTGCACTGATCAGCGAGGACCGCAAAGGAGAAGGGCTGCTGTTGTCGCAAAGCGTCAGTGCCAATATCGCTCTGGGCAATATGCCGGCCATCGCCCGTGGCAGCATCGTCAGTGCAGCGCGTGAGCGAGCCTTGGCGCTGCGTCAGGTCGAAGCGCTGCGGGTTCGCTGCTCCGGGCCTGACCAGGAAGTCGGGCAGTTATCAGGCGGCAATCAGCAGAAAGTGGTGATCGGTCGCTGGCTGGAGCGCGACTGCCCGGTGATGCTGTTTGATGAGCCGACCCGAGGTATCGATATTGGTGCCAAATTCGATATCTACGCGCTGCTCGGCGAACTGACCCGCAAGGGGCGGGCGCTGGTGGTCGTGTCCAGCGACCTGCGCGAGTTGATGCTGATCTGCGACCGTATCGCCGTGCTTTGCGCCGGGCGCCTGATCGATACCTTCGAGCGTGCCACCTGGACCCAGGACCAACTGCTGGCGGCTGCGTTTGCCGGTTATCAGACCTCTACTGCGCAGCCCGTCGAGAGCGCTGCGGGGATTAACCAATGAATTCTTCAACCGATACTTCGGCCACATCGCTGCCGGCCCGCCGTGGCGCCCACTATTTCGGGCTGGGCACCTATCTGGGCCTGGCCGGCGCGTTGCTGGCGATGGTTGTGCTGTTCTCGCTGCTCAGCGAACACTTTTTGTCTTACCAGACCTTCAGCACCCTGGCCAACCAGATTCCTGACCTGATGGTTCTGGCCGTCGGCATGACCCTGGTACTGATCATTGGCGGTATCGACCTGTCCGTCGGTTCGGTGCTGGCCCTGGCCGCCTCGGCGGTCAGCGTCGCGATCCTCGGTTGGGGTTGGAGTGTTGTGCCCGCCGCGTTGCTGGGTATGGCGTGTGCAACCCTGGCAGGGGCGGTGACGGGTTCGATTACCGTGGCCTGGCGCATCCCGTCGTTCATCGTTTCGTTGGGCGTACTGGAAATGGCCCGTGGCCTGGCCTATCAGATGACCAACTCGCGCACGGCTTATATCGGCGACGCATTCGCCTGGTTTTCCAATCCGATCGCCTTTGGGGTCGCGCCGTCGTTTCTGATCGCGCTGTCAGTGATTTTCGTGGCTCAGGCGGTGCTGACGCGCACCGTGTTCGGTCGTTACCTGATTGGCATTGGCACCAACGAAGAGGCGGTGCGGCTAGCGGGTATCAACCCCAAACCCTACAAAATCATGGTGTTCGCCCTGATGGGGCTGCTCGCCGGGCTGGCGGCGCTGTTTCAGATTTCCCGTCTCGAAGCGGCCGACCCCAATGCTGGCGCGGGTCTTGAGCTGCAAGTCATTGCTGCGGTAGTTATCGGTGGCACCAGCTTGATGGGCGGGCGCGGGTCGATCATCAGCACCTTCTTTGGTGTGCTGATCATCTCGGTGCTGGCCGCCGGGTTGGCGCAGATTGGTGCCAGTGAACCGACCAAACGCATCATTACCGGTGCGGTGATTGTGATTGCCGTGGTGCTCGACACCTACCGCAGTCATCGCGCCAAACGGCAGGGCTGAAATGGCAACTATCAAAGACGTGGCCGCCCTTGCGGGCATTTCCTACACAACCGTGTCTCACGTGTTGAATAACAGCCGACCGGTCAGTGAGGCGGTGCGTCTCAAGGTCGAGGCGGCCATCGTTCAGCTCGACTATGTACCCAGCGCCGTGGCCCGTTCACTCAAGGCTCAGGCCACTGCAACCATCGGGCTGCTGGTGCCTAACGGCATGAACCCGTATTTTGCGGAGCTGGCCAGAGGCATCGAGGATCACTGCGAGCGTAACGGCTTCTGTGTGATTCTCTGCAACTCCGACGACGACCCGCAGAAACAGCGCAATTACTTGCGCGTACTGCAGGAAAAGCGCGTCGATGGCCTGATCGTTTCTTCCGTGGATGGCGATGCGGGGATTGCCGGCGGTTTGGCGGCGGTGCGCACCCCGACGGTGATCGTCGACCGTGAGCTGGCAGGCGTGGATGCCGATCTGGTTCGCATCGATCACGAGCAGGGTGCGTGGCTGGCGACCCGCCATTTGCTGGAGCTGGGGCATCGGCAGATTGCTTGCATTGCTGGCCCGCAACACGCCGCCGTCACCGCCATGCGCCTGGCCGGTTATCGGCGCGCGTTGCAGCAGGCGGGTGTGTCTGCCCGGCAGGAATGGGCGCTGTACAGCGACTTCACCAGCCCGGCGGGGCACCAGGCGGCCGCCGCCTTGCTGGCGGGTGAGCGACCCACGGCGATTTTCGCCGGTAACGACATGATTGGCATCGGTGTTCTGCGTGCCGCGGCCGAGCGTGGTATCAGCGTGCCGCAAGCGCTGTCGGTCATCGGATTTGACGATGTACAACTCAGTCGGTTCGTGTACCCGGCCCTGACCACGGTCGGCCAGTCGATCATGCAGTTGGGCGAGGCCGCTGCGCAGCGGCTGTTACGGCGCATCGCCAACCCGGGGGAGCCTGTTGAAAAATTGCTGATCAGGCCCGACGTGGTGGTGCGGGAGTCCACCGCGCCAGTCGCTGCGCTTTAAAACGATCCGGTCAGCCGTTGCAGGCTGGCCAGCACAACAATCCGGTTTGGATGAGAGGGCAAGGCCACAATCATGCAAGAACAAGTAGTGGTAATCGGCAGCCTGAACATGGACCTGGTGGTGCGTACGCCGCGTCTGCCGCGTCCGGGCGAGACGTTGACCGGTCGTTCGTTTGTCACCGTAGCGGGTGGCAAGGGTGCCAATCAGGCGGTTGCTGCAGCGCGGTTGGGCAGTCAGGTGGCAATGATCGGCTGCGTTGGTGATGATGGTTATGGCAAGCAATTGCGCGATGCGCTGCTTGATGAAGGGATCGACTGTCAGGGCGTCTGTTGTGTACCAGGGGTCAATACCGGCATCGCGTCAATCCTGGTTGATGAGCATGGCCAGAACGCGATTGTGATCGTGGCGGGCGGCAACGGCGAATTGCTCCCGGCCTCGGTTGAGCGTTTCGATGCTCTGCTGGCCTCGGCCAAGGTCGTTGTCTGCCAATTGGAAGTCCCGCTAGCCACTGTTGAGTACAGCCTGCGACGTGCGCGTGAGCTGGGCTGTACGGTGATTCTCAACCCCGCCCCGGCCAGTGAGCCGCTGCCTGCGCACTGGTACGGTCTGATCGACTACCTGATTCCCAACGAAAGCGAGGCTCAGGCGCTGAGCGGCTTGCCGGTTAGCTCGGTAGCCGAGGCCGAGGCCGCAGCAGGTGTTCTGCTGAGCGCGGGGGTGGCGAACGTGATTGTCACGCTCGGTGGGCAAGGGGTGTTGTGGGTCAACGAGTCCGGCGTGCAGCAGAGTGCCGCCCACCGCGTGTCGGCCGTGGATACCACGGCGGCGGGCGATACCTTTGTCGGTGGTTTTGCCGCTGCCCTGGCCCGGGGGCAGGCGCCGGAGCAGGCATTGCGTCTGGCGCAGGCGGCTGCAGCGCTGTCGGTGACCCGTGAGGGTGCCCAACCTTCGATTCCTGTGCTGGATGAAGTGAAGAGGTTCATGGCGTCATGAAGAAAACTCCATTGCTCAATATTGCCCTGTCACGGGTGATTGCGTCGCTGGGGCATGGCGATGTGCTGCTGATTGTCGATGCAGGCATGCCGGTGCCGCCAGGCGTTGAACTGATCGATCTGGCGCTGACCCGCGGCGTTCCGGACTTTATCGCCGTGCTGGATGTGGTGCTTAGCGAAATGCAGGTCGAGAGCCATGTACTGGCGCGGGAAATGATCGAGGTCCAGCCGCCGGCCTTGCAAGTCATCGAGACCTTGCAGATCGACGGCCAGTTGGGGCGGCAGAGCTGGGTCAGCCATGAGGAGTTGAAAGTCTTGAGTCGCACGGCCAAGGCGATCGTGCGTACCGGCGAATGCCAGCCTTACAGCAACGTGGCGCTGGTCGCGGGTGTTGTTTTCTAGTGAATAAACGAGGAGTGCTGCATGACAGGGATATCAAGGTTCAAACAACTGATTGCAGGAGTAGCAATGGTGGTCATGCTCGGGGTAACCACTGCCCAGGCGGCAGAAAAGCGTGATTTGATCATCGACACCGACCCGGGTGCCGATGACGTGGTTGCACTGTTGCTGGCCCTGGCGTCGCCTGAAGAACTCAACTTGCTGGCCATCACCACCGTGGCGGGCAATGTGCGGCTGGACAAAACCTCGCGCAATGCCCGGTTGGCCAGGGAGTGGGGCGGCCGCGAAAATGTGCCGGTGTATGCCGGTGCGCCACGGCCGTTGGTGCGCCCGCCGATCTACGCAGAAAACGTTCATGGCCAGGAAGGCCTGCCCGGGGTTGAGGTTTATGAGCCTCAGGCCAAGCTGGCTGAGGGCAATGCTGTCGATTATCTGATTCGCACGCTGAGCAATGCCGCGCCGCACAGTATCACCATTGCCATGCTCGGGCCGCAGACCAATCTGGCGCTGGCGTTGACCCAAGCGCCGGAAATTACTCAGGGCATCAAGGAAGTGGTAGTCATGGGGGGTGCGCACTTCAATGGCGGCAATATCACCCCGGTGGCCGAATTCAATCTGTTTGCCGACCCCCATGCCGCGCAGGTGGTGCTGGCTAGCGGCGTGAAGCTGACTTACATTCCGCTGGATGTCACCCACAAGATTCTCACCAGTGACGCGCGCATTGCACGTATTGGCGGCCTGGGTAACCGGGCGGGCAAGCTGGTCAAGGATATTCTGCAGGCCTACGTGAAACTCGACATGGAGCATTACGGCTTGCCCGGCGGGCCTGTGCACGATGCCAGCGTGATTGCCTGGTTGCTCAAGCCGCAATTGTTTTCGGGCAGGCCTGTCAACCTGGCTATCGACAGCCGCGAGGGGCTTGGCTTTGGCCAGACCGTGGCAGACTGGTACGGCACCCTCAAGCAACCCGACAACGTGTACTGGGTTGCTGATGGCGATGCTCAAGGGTTTTTCGACTTGCTCAGCGAGCGTCTGGCGCGCCTGAAGTGAATGCCGGCCTCAGGCTTCTATGGCCGGTGCAGCGTAGCGACTCAAGACCTGGCCGATAAAGGCTTGAGCGTTTTCGGTGCCCAGCTCCTTGATCAGCAAGTCGATGGCAATGATTGCCAGTTCTTCTGCGGAACCGGGGCTGTGCGCGCATTGCCCCTGCGGCCAGCGAGCCTTGATGTCCGCTTCGATGGATACGATTGACATGTTTCTATGGTCCTGTGTGGTGTCCAGCTATTTGCAGCCCGTTCTGTTGGCTGAAAACGGGCGCGTGCAGTAAACCACTACCGCGCCTCTTTGGCACTTCGACTTACGCATTGGATGGCGGGTCACCACAAAGAACCTATTAACGTTTTGTGACGTTTTGTCGACCCCGGTAAACTCTCGACTGGGGCAGACTCCCGCCCCACGGACGGCTATGTGCAACCAATACGCTTACGTGTGGTCGCAAAAGGTCTGATCCTGTTCATCGGTAAAGGAGGCTGTAATGCCCTGGAAATTCGCAACACTTGGTTTTGTCGCAGTGACATCGCTACTGGCAGGCTGCAGCACGACATCCGCGCCCGAGTCGCCATCCCAAGCGCCGAAGGCCGCTGAAGCGCCAGCGCGTCCAGCCGGTGATGGCCGTTGCGATGCCGGTGGCGCGCAGTCGGCGGTCGGCAAGCAGGCCACGCTCGAATTGCTCAATCAGGTTCGCAGCCAGTCCGGTGCGATGGATGCGCGCATCCTGGGCCCTAACGATATGGTCACGCTGGAGTACCGCTCGGAACGGGTCAACGTCAATACCGATGCCACTGGCAAGGTGATTCGCGTCAACTGCGGCTGAGCAGACGCTTCTCCAGGCATAAAAAAACCCCGTTAACATCAACGGGGTTTTTTATGCGGTGCCAAATCAGACAATAGTGACTTCTTCAGCTTGCATGCCTTTCTGGCCCCGTGCAGCGATGAACGAGACTGTCTGTCCTTCCTTCAGGCTCTTGAAGCCTTCCGCCTTGATCGCTTTGAAGTGTACGAACAGATCGTCGCCGCCGCCTTGAGGGGTGATAAAGCCGAAGCCTTTTTCATCGTTGAACCACTTGACGGTGCCGGTTTGGCGATTGGACATGGTGCATCTCCGGAAACATGAATTTCAGTAACGTGTCGCTCAGCCTGCTGGGCACACGCTGTCATGATAGTTCAATTGAGCGCGCCGGGGTGTTTTTCAAAACCGCCTGTAGCGATCACCGGTGCAGATTTTTGACCTGCATCACGGCGATCGTTCCTTTTGCAGGCGCGATGAGTCAGTTCTTTTTCGCGACACAGTTTTCGGCGACCAAGGTACGCAGCTTTTGGGTCAGCTGCGGGTCCGGGGTCTCGCCAGAGTTATTGAGCTTGGTGATCTCCGCCTGGCTGAAATGCCCATCGACCTGTTTGGCGCCGCAGTCGCAGTGAGCCTTGGCCGACTTCTCATCCAGATTCTGCGCCTTGGCAGCACTGACGCATTCGTTGATGAACGTGCTACGGGTCGTGTTGTCCATGGCCGCTTGCGCGCCCAGCGGGGCTGCCAGGGCGATGCAGGCGAGGAGGGCAGACGGGCTTGGAAGCTTCATGGTGTTCTCCTTGGTCAGACTTTTTACTGGCTTGCGTCTTGTGAGACGGTTTGAGGCGGCGGCGGTTCAGCCTGATAGAAGAAAAGGATCTAATTTCATGTCGGCAGGTATCACGCGCGCGGGTTGTGCTAGGATGCCGCTCCTGTCGCAATGGCGGCTTTCTCTATAAGCCCCTGCAGGCAGACGTTTCGTACAATCCAGTTATCGGGTTCGGTCCGGTTGGCCTGAGGGCTCCTGCCACTGTGAGGCAGGCATACCACCGAATCGCTACTGGCTCATCCCAACCCACGTGACCTTTGGTAGGGGTCACCACTAGGAGAGGAGGCGCCATGCCCATCATTACTCTTCCCGACGGCAGTCAACGTTCTTTCGATAATCCGGTATCGGTCTACGATGTCGCACTGTCCATTGGTGCCGGTCTTGCCAAGGCCACCGTGGCCGGCAAGGTCGACGGCAAGCTGGTCGACGCATGTGATCTGATCAGCACTGATGCCAGCCTGCAGATCATCACCCCGAAAGATCAGGAAGGCGTGGAGATCATTCGTCACTCCTGTGCGCACCTGGTCGGCCACGCGGTCAAGCAACTGTATCCGACCGCCAAAATGGTGATCGGTCCGGTGATCGACGAAGGCTTCTATTACGACATCGCTTACGAGCGGCCTTTCACCCCGGATGACCTGGCGGCCATCGAACAGCGCATGCAACAGCTGATCGACACTGACTACGACGTTATCAAGAAGGTGACCCCGCGCGCCGAAGTGATCGAAGTTTTCTCTGCCCGCCAGGAAGACTACAAGTTGCGTCTGGTCGAAGACATGCCGGACGAGCAGGCCATGGGTCTGTACTATCACGAAGAATACGTCGACATGTGCCGTGGTCCGCACGTGCCGAACACCCGCTTCCTCAAGGCATTCAAGCTGACCAAGCTGTCCGGCGCCTACTGGCGCGGCGATGCCAAGAATGAGCAGCTGCAGCGCGTCTACGGTACTGCCTGGGCTGACAAGAAGCAGCTGGCGGCTTACGTGCAGCGCATCGAAGAAGCTGAAAAGCGCGATCACCGCAAGATCGGCAAGCGTCTGGGCCTGTTTCACACCCAGGAAGAAGCACCGGGCATGGTGTTCTGGCATCCGCAGGGCTGGACCCTGTATCAGGTGCTTGAGCAGTACATGCGCAAAGTGCAGCGTGACAATGGCTACCTGGAAATCAAAACGCCACAGGTGGTTGATCGCAGCTTGTGGGAGAAGTCCGGGCACTGGGCCAACTACGCCGACAACATGTTCACCACTGAGTCGGAAAGCCGCGACTACGCCATCAAGCCGATGAACTGCCCGTGCCACGTGCAGGTGTTCAATCAGGGCCTTAAGAGCTACCGCGAGCTGCCGCTGCGGCTGGCCGAGTTCGGTGCCTGCCATCGTAACGAGCCGTCCGGTGCGTTGCATGGCATCATGCGGGTGCGTGGTTTCACTCAGGACGATGCACACATTTTCTGCACCGAAGAGCAGATGCAGTCCGAGTCGGCGGCATTTATCAAACTGACCCTCGACGTGTACGCAGACTTCGGCTTCAAGGATATCGAGCTCAAGCTGTCCACTCGTCCGGAAAAGCGCGTCGGTTCCGACGAGCTGTGGGATCGTGCCGAGGCTGCACTGGCATCGGCGCTCGACAGTGCCGGCCTGCCGTATCAGTTGCAGCCGGGCGAGGGCGCCTTCTACGGTCCGAAGATCGAATTCTCCCTGAAAGACTGCCTGGGGCGTGTCTGGCAGTGCGGTACCCTGCAACTGGACTTCAACCTGCCGATCCGCCTGAGCGCCGAGTATGTGTCCGAAGATAACGGCCGCAAACATCCGGTCATGCTGCACCGCGCGATCCTGGGCTCGTTCGAGCGTTTCATCGGCATCCTGATCGAGCACTACGAGGGATCGTTCCCGGCGTGGCTGGCTCCGACCCAGGCGGTGATCATGAATATCACCGACAAACAGGCCGATTTTGCCCAGCAGGTCGAAAAAACTCTGCTCGAAAGCGGGTTCCGTGCCAAGTCCGACTTGAGAAATGAGAAAATCGGCTTTAAAATCCGCGAGCATACCTTGCTCAAGGTTCCTTATCTCCTCGTTATCGGAGATCGGGAAGTCGAAACGCAAACTGTCGCTGTGCGTACTCGCGAAGGCGCCGACCTAGGTTCGATGCCGGTCGCCCAATTCGCTGAATTCCTTACGCAAGCGGTTTCCCGGCGTGGTCGCCAAGATTCGGAGTAATTATTATTAAGCGTGATATGAGACAAGATAAACGAACTGCACCAAAGGCCCCGATCAATGAGAATATCTCGGCGCGCGAGGTTCGGTTAATTGGCGCTGATGGCGAGCAGATTGGCATCGTCTCTATTGATGAAGCGCTTCGTATCGCCGATGAGGCGAAACTGGATCTGGTAGAAATTTCTGCCGACGCAGTGCCCCCGGTTTGCCGTATCATGGATTACGGCAAATCGCTCTTCGAAAAGAAGAAGCAGGTCGCTGCAGCGAAGAAAAACCAGAAGCAGATTCAGGTTAAAGAAATCAAGTTTCGTCCAGGGACGGAGGAAGGGGATTACCAGGTAAAACTACGCAACCTGGTACGTTTCCTTAGTGACGGGGACAGGGCCAAGGTTTCCTTGCGATTCCGCGGCCGTGAGATGGCTCACCAGGAGCTGGGGATGGAACTGTTGAAGCGGGTCGAAGCTGACCTCGTGGAATACGGGACCGTCGAGCAGCATCCGAAGATGGAAGGACGCCAGCTTATCATGGTCATCGCCCCGAAAAAGAAGAAGTAACCACCAGGGCACGGCAGGCCTTGCGGTTATGTTTATCAATTGAATGCGGAGTATCCGAACATGCCAAAAATGAAAACCAAAAGCGGTGCAGCCAAGCGGTTTCTGAAAACCGCCAACGGCATCAAGCACAAGCACGCTTTCAAGAGCCACATCCTGACCAAAATGTCGACCAAGCGTAAGCGTCAACTGCGCGGTGCCAGCTTGCTGCACCCGTCTGACGTGCAAAAAGTCGAGCGCATGCTGCGCCTGCGTTAATTTTGATCAAGATTAAGAGGAAGTAACTCATGGCTCGTGTAAAGCGTGGCGTCATTGCCCGTAAGCGTCACAAAAAGATTCTGAAACTTGCTAAAGGCTACTACGGTGCGCGTTCACGCGTATTCCGCGTCGCCAAGCAAGCGGTTATCAAGGCAGGCCAGTACGCCTACCGCGACCGCCGTCAGAAGAAGCGTCAGTTCCGCGCTCTGTGGATCGCCCGTATCAACGCCGGTGCTCGTACCAACGGTCTGTCTTACAGCCGTCTGATCGCTGGCCTGAAAAAGGCTTCCATCGAGATCGACCGTAAGGTACTGGCCGATCTGGCAGTGAACGAAAAAGCGGCGTTTGCTGCGATTGTCGAGAAAGCTAAAGCCTCTTTGGCCTAAGTCCCCGACAGTCACTGGCCCGGATTTTCCGGGCCGGTATTGAACGTCATAAATAGGGGAAGAGCCTGGGCTCTTCCCCTATTTCGTATCTGGAGTCTGTACATGGAAAACCTGGACGCGCTGGTCTCCCAAGCTCTTGAGGCTGTGCAAAGCGCCGAAGATATCAATGCCCTGGAGCAAATCCGGGTTCACTACCTCGGCAAAAAAGGCGAGCTGACTCAGGTGATGAAGACCCTGGGCAACCTGCCGGCAGAGGAGCGCCCCAAAGTCGGCGCCCTGATCAACGATGCCAAGGAACGTGTCACAGAGGTTCTCAATGCCGGCAAGGCGTCGTTCGAGCAAGCGGAACTGTCCGCCAAACTCGCCGCCGAGTGCATTGACGTGACCCTGCCGGGCCGCGGCCAGACCACCGGTGGTCTGCACCCGATCACCCGCACTCTGGAACGTATCGAGCAGTTCTTTACCCATATTGGCTACGGCATTGCCGAAGGCCCGGAAGTCGAAGACGACTACCACAATTTCGAGGCGCTCAACATCCCGGGCCACCACCCAGCCCGTTCGATGCATGACACCTTCTATTTCAATGCCAACATGCTGTTGCGCACCCACACCTCACCGGTTCAGGTCCGCTCCATGGAGGCGCAGCAGCCGCCAATCCGTATTGTTTGCCCGGGTCGGGTGTATCGCAGCGACTCCGATATCACCCATTCGCCGATGTTCCACCAGATCGAAGGCCTGCTGGTCGATCGCGACATCAACTTCGCAGACCTCAAAGGCACCATCGAAGAGTTCCTGCGGGTGTTCTTCGAGAAAGAGCTGGCCGTACGCTTCCGCCCTTCGTACTTCCCGTTCACCGAGCCATCGGCGGAAGTCGACATGGAGTGCGTGATGTGCAGCGGCAACGGCTGCCGGGTCTGCAAGCAGACCGGCTGGCTGGAAGTCATGGGCTGCGGCATGGTGCATCCTAACGTGCTGCGCATGTCCGGTATCGATCCGGAGCAGTTCCAGGGCTTCGCCTTCGGCATGGGCGTCGAGCGTCTGGCCATGCTGCGTTATGGCGTCAACGATTTGCGCCTGTTCTTCGACAACGATTTGCGCTTCCTCGCGCAATTTCGCTAGGTCGTGCCGGTAAAGAATCTTTCAGGAGAACAGGATGAAATTCAGTGAACAATGGCTGCGTGGCTGGGTAAGCCCGCAGGTCTCCCGCGACGAGCTGGTGGCCCGTCTGTCGATGGCCGGTCTGGAAGTCGACAGCGTGGCGCTGGTCGCCGGTGTATTTTCCGGTGTTGTGGTTGGTGAAGTGCTCAGCACCGAGCAGCACCCTGACGCTGACAAACTGCGGGTTTGCCAGGTCAGCAGCGGTAGCGAAACCTTTCAGGTGGTGTGTGGCGCCCCTAACGTGCGCCCCGGCCTGAAAATTCCGTTCGCCATGATCGGTGCGCAACTGCCTGGCGACTTCAAGATCAAGAAAGCCAAGCTGCGCGGCGTCGAGTCCAACGGCATGCTGTGCTCGGCCGCTGAACTGGAACTGGGTGAAGGCAATGACGGCCTGCTGGAACTGGCAGCCGATGCGCCGGTGGGCGAAGACCTGCGCGTGTACCTGCAACTGGACGATGCCAGCATCGAGGTCGACCTGACCCCTAACCGTGGCGACTGCCTGTCGCTCGCGGGGCTAGCCCGTGAAGTGGGCGCGCTGTACGACGCGCCGGTCACTCGTGTGCAAGTGCCTGCCGTTGCGGCCAGCCATGATGAAGTGCGCCCGGTCGACGTGCTGGCACCGCAGGCCTGCCCACGCTATCTGGGTCGGGTAATCCGTAATGTTGACCTGTCGCGTCCGACCCCGTTGTGGATGGTCGAGCGCCTGCGTCGCTCGGATATCCGCAGCATCGACGCTGCCGTGGACATTACCAACTACGTGATGATCGAACTGGGTCAGCCGCTGCATGCGTTTGATCTTGCCGAAATCAACGGTGGCATTCGGGTGCGGATGGCCGAGGAGGGCGAGAAACTGGTCCTGCTCGACGGCCAGGAAGTCACCCTGCGTGCCGACACCCTGGTCATCGCTGACCACCAGCGCGCCCTGGCGATCGCCGGCGTGATGGGCGGCGAACACAGTGGTGTGACCGCCAAGACCCAGGACATTTTCCTGGAAAGCGCATTCTTCGACACCATCTCGGTGGCGGGCAAGGCGCGTTCCTACGGTCTGCACACTGACGCTTCGCACCGCTACGAGCGCGGCGTTGACTCGCAACTGGCCCGTGAAGCCATGGAGCGGGCCACCGGCCTGTTGCTGGAAATCACCGGTGGTGAGGCGGGACCGATCATCGAGGCGGCCAGCGAACAGCACCTGCCGAAAGTCGAGCCGATCACTCTACGTGCTGCTCGTGTCGAGCAGATGCTGGGCCTGGCCATCGATGCGGCGCAGATCGAGCGCCTGCTCACAGGTCTGGGTCTCACGCCAAGCCGTGAGGGTGAAGGCCAGTGGCGTGTCGAAGTGCCAAGCCACCGCTTCGATATCAGTCTGGAAGTCGACCTGATCGAAGAACTGGCGCGCCTGTATGGCTACAATCACCTGCCGGTTCGCTACCCGCAAGCCCGTCTGGCGCCTCAGGCCAAAGCCGAAGCGCGTGGCGACCTGCCGGAGCTGCGCCGTCTGCTGGTGGCTCGTGGTTACCAGGAAGCGATCACCTACAGCTTCATCGATCCTAAATGGTTTGAACTGTTCAACCCGGGCGTACAGCCACTGCTGCTGGCCAACCCGATCTCCAACGACATGGCGGCGATGCGCTCCTCGCTGTGGCCGGGATTGGTCAAGGCGTTGCAACACAACCTCAATCGCCAGCAGGACCGTGTGCGCCTGTTCGAAAGCGGCCTGCGTTTCGTCGGTCAGCTCGATGGCCTGAAGCAACAGCCGATGCTGGCCGGTGTGGTGTGCGGCAGTCGCCTGCCTGAAGGCTGGGCGCAGGGTCGTGATGCAGTGGACTTCTTCGACGTGAAGGCGGATGTTGAAGCGGTTTTGGGCTTCGCGGGGGCGTTGAACGCCTTTACTTTCAAAGCAGGCAAACACCCGGCACTGCATCCTGGCCAGACCGCGCTGATCGAGCGCGACGGTCGCGAAGTCGGCTACCTGGGCGCTCTGCACCCTGAGTTAGCCAAGCAGTTGGGCCTGGATCGCCCGGTGTTCGTGTTCGAGCTGGTTCTGGCTGAAGTTGCCGAAGGCCGTCTGCCGAAGTTCAGCGAGCTGTCGCGCTTCCCTGAAGTGCGCCGTGACCTGGCGTTGCTGGCTGATCGCGATGTTGCCGCCAGCGCGGTTCTCGATGTGATCCGCGAAAATGCCGGTGAATGGCTCACCGATCTCAGGCTGTTCGATGTGTATCAAGGTAAAGGTATTGATCCGCATAGAAAAAGCCTCGCTGTCGGCTTGACCTGGCAGCATCCATCGCGCACTCTTAATGACGATGAGGTCAACGCAACGACGCTTGCAATCCTCACCTCGCTTGAGGAGAGGTTAAACACCACGTTAAGGAAATGACGTATGGGGGCTCTGACGAAAGCTGAGATGGCCGAGCGTCTCTATGACGAACTGGGCCTGAACAAACGCGAAGCCAAGGAATTGGTCGAGCTGTTTTTTGAGGAAATAAGGCACGCGCTGGAAGACAACGAACAGGTGAAATTGTCCGGTTTCGGCAATTTCGATCTGCGCGACAAACGCCAGCGACCGGGCCGAAATCCGAAAACCGGGGAAGAAATCCCTATTACAGCCCGCCGTGTAGTCACCTTTCGTCCAGGGCAGAAGTTGAAAGCCCGAGTTGAAGCTTATGCTGGAACCAAGCCATAACCATGAGCTACCGCCCATTCCGGGCAAACGCTACTTCACCATTGGTGAAGTGAGCGAGCTTTGCGCGGTAAAACCGCATGTTCTGCGCTATTGGGAACAGGAGTTTCCTCAGCTCAACCCCGTCAAACGACGCGGGAACCGCCGGTATTATCAGCGCCAGGATGTGCTGATGATCCGGCAGATCCGTGGTCTGCTATACGATCAGGGCTTTACCATTGGCGGGGCGCGTCTGCGCCTCACCAGCGGCGAGCCTCAGGATGACACCCAGCAGTACAAGCAGATGATTCAGCAGATGATTGCCGAGCTGGAAGATGTTCTGGTGTTACTCAAGTCCTGAGAAACAAAAAAACCAGAATGCTTCCATAATTCAAAAGCTTAGGGTATATTCCTCACCACTTCCGCAGCAGTGGAAGAGCTTCACCACCGGAGTCGGGGCGTAGCGCAGCCCGGTAGCGCACTTGCATGGGGTGCAAGGGGTCGAGTGTTCGAATCACTCCGTCCCGACCATTATTCCTGAGTAAAATCAGACATTTAAGCCGATCAGATAGATCGGCTTTTTTGTGTTCGCGCAAAATATTCGCAAAATGCGCGCAAACCCATATGGCACAAGCCAGATAAACGTCGCCCTCAACTTTTCCATATGCCAAGCCGGTGTGATCCCTATGACCCACGCAGCTCCTCCAGTCGAGCACGCCCGGCATCGGTGATCGCATGCTCCCCCTTATCACTGAGTCGATAGCGTCCCGATTCCAGGCGTGTGATTGTGATCCTTACCAAGCCGCTCCGGGAAAGGGCGTCACCGACTTCAAAGCTCATTGCGCGCTCCAGATCAAGAATCCTTAACTCTCCGATCTTGTAGCGGTAGAAGGCAATCAACGCTGCGTCTATCGCTTGCTGGTTGACCGCTTGACCATCTTGCATTTGACCTCCCAGGTCTGGCTGTTTACTCCATGAGGTGCCGGATCAAATCTGACTGAGCCAGTCTTGCCCTCGATTGGCGCCATTGTGCCTTTGATTGCCTCGCTGAGCGCAAATCCGAACGGCATTCGGATGCCGGTTAGCGCCCAAATGTCTGTCTTGATCATCGGCCCGGCGGCATGACCGGTCGCTGCTCAATTGCGCTACCATTAGCGTTGTCTATAGTGGTCTGACGAGAAATCAGACAAGGAAAGCCCATGTATTCGAAAACCGAGTTGCAGCGTGTTCTTGAAACTGCCTTTCTGCCCAGCAAGTGCGAGTGCGGCCTGGCTCCCAATGACAGCCTGTCGGTGAAGCTGATCAACCCGTCTTCGGGTGAGATCGAGCTGTATGTGGCAAGCATCCCTGTGTCTGACCTGAGCACCAGCCGGGCGATTGCCCAGGTCGTTCTTTCACTGAAAGAGCAACGGGATCTGATGGCGCAGATGACGCTGTCCATGCGGCGGCTGGCTTAGACCTGCGGCTTGCCCCCCGCCCGGTTGCGGGCGGCCGGCGTTTACCCTTCCTTATTACGGCCCGGGCATGCCCCGGCCGTCTTGAACCCTGTCTGAAGCCCTACAGTCCTTGCGCAGAAACCCCGGGCAAAAGGCTGGTTAGCCATAGCTAAGCCCGCGCTACCGCGCTTCTTTACAGATTCTTTATGCCCGCCGGGCTTCTTCGATCTCGTTCCTTTACGCCCCCCTTGCTGACAATTCACTCACGCGGCCTTTGCCGCCTGACTGTGGTCCGAGGGGAAATCAATGAGCGTTCTGGATGGGGTTTCACTGCTGCTGGGCGTCGGCCTGATCGTTTACCTGCTGGTCGCGCTGCTGCGCGCCGATCGCCAGTAAGGAGCGGCCATGCACAGCTATGACTATCTGTTGATCGGCGCCTTTGTGCTGCTGTTGCTCGGCAGCGCGCCGCTGCTGGGACGCTTCTGGTATCGGGTGATGGAGGGTGAGCGCACCTGGCTTTCACCATTGCTGGGGCCGTTGGAGCGCGGCTGCTATCGGCTCGGCGGTGTCGACCCCAAGGCCGGGCAAGACTGGAAAACCTATGCGCTGGCCTTGCTGGCATTCAACGCCGCCGGCTTTGTGCTGCTGTTTGCCTTGCTGATGCTGCAAGGTGCACTGCCACTCAATCCGCAGCAACTGCCGGGCCTGGAGTGGACCCTGGCGTTCAACACCGCCATGAGCTTTGTTGCCAACACCAACTGGCAGGCCTACAGCGGCGAAGCATCGCTGAGCTACCTGAGCCAGATGCTCGGCCTGACCGTGCAGAACTTCGTCAGCGCCGCCACCGGCATCGCCGTGCTGGCCGTGCTGTGCCGGGGCATTGCGCGGCGCTCGACCAATGACCTGGGCAACTTCTGGACCGACCTGACCCGCGCCACCTTGTATGGTCTGTTGCCGATCAGCCTGCTGCTGGCGCTGCTGCTGGTGTGGCAGGGCGTGCCGCAGAACTTCGCCCATTACGTCGATGCCCTGACCGTGCAAGGCAGCCAGCAGAGCCTGCCGATGGGGCCGGCGGCCAGCCAGATTGCGATCAAGCAACTGGGCACCAACGGCGGTGGCTTTTTCGGCGTCAACTCGGCGCATCCGTTCGAGAACCCCACGGCGCTGAGCAACCTGCTGGAATTGGTGGCAATCCTGCTGATACCGGCTGCGTTGGTGTTCAGCTTCGGCCATTACGTCAAGGACCTGCGCCAGAGCCGGGCGATCCTGGCCTGCATGCTGCTGTTGCTGGCGATTGGCTCGGCGCTGGCGTTGTGGGCCGAGTATCAGCCCAACCCGACCCTGGCGCTCAGCGGCGTGGAACAGGCGCCGTCGCTGGAGGGTAAAGAGGCCCGTTTTGGCGTGACCGGCACCACCTTGTGGGCGGTGGCGACCACCGCTGCTTCCAACGGCTCGGTCAACGGCATGCACGATAGCCTCAACCCGCTGACCGGGATGGTCGCGCTGATCAACATGATGGTCGGCGAGGTGATCTTCGGCGGCGTCGGGGTGGGCCTTAATGGCATGCTGCTCAACGTGTTGATCGCCGTGTTCCTGGCCGGTTTGATGATCGGCCGTACCCCGGAATACCTGGGCAAGAAACTGCAGGCTCGGGAAGTCAAGCTACTGGTCGCCAGCTTGCTGGTCATGCCGCTGGGCGTGCTGGTGCTGGGCGCCATCGCGGCGAGCGTGCCAGGCGCGGCCAGTGCGGTCAGCAACCCTGGCCCGCATGGCTTCAGCCAGTTGCTGTACGCCTACACCTCGGCCACCGCCAACAACGGTTCGGCGTTCGGCGGCTTCAGTGCCAACACCCCGTTCCATAACCTGATGCTCAGCCTGGCGATGTTCATTGGCCGCTTCGGCTACATCCTGCCGGTGCTGGCGCTGGCAGGCAGTCTGGCGCTGAAGCAGAGCGCGCCGCAGGGCAGCGACAGTTTCCCGACCCACGGCCCGCTGTTCGTGGCTTTGCTGACCGTGACCATCTTGCTGGTGGGCGGCCTGACCTTTTTGCCGACCCTGGCGCTGGGGCCGCTTGCCGACCATATGAGCCTGGGTTTCTGACTGCGGCCTTCTGAGGACTGAACATGAATATGCTCACTGACAACCATCCGCCGGTCCAGGCCCATAACCTGCCTGCCGCGACCAGCCTGTCGGCCTTGTGGCGCCCGGCGCTGCGCCAGGCATTTATCAAGCTCGACCCGCGTCAACTGGTGCGCTCGCCGGTGATGCTGGTGGTGGAACTGACCGCCGTGCTTACCACCGTGCTGTGCCTGATCCCCGATCCGCAAGTGCCCACCGGTATTGCAGTGCAAATCGCTCTGTGGTTGTGGTTCACCGTGCTGTTCGCCAACTTTGCCGAGGCGCTGGCCGAGGGCCGGGGCAAGGCCCGTGCTGATAGCCTCAAGGCCGGCAGCGAAGGGCTCAAGGCCCGCTTGAGGGACGAAAACGGCCAATGGCGGCTGGTGGATGCCGGCACTCTGCGCAAGGGCGATGTCGTGCGGGTCGAAGCCGGGGAGATGATTCCCGGTGACGGTGAGGTGATCGAAGGCATCGCGGTGGTCAACGAGGCGGCGATCACTGGTGAGTCGGCGCCGGTGATTCGTGAATCCGGCGGCGACCGCTCGGCGGTCACCGGCAACACCCGGCTGGTCTCCGACTGGCTGCTGGTGCGCATCCAGGTCAACCCCGGCGAATCGACCCTCGACCGCATGATTGCCTTGGTGGAGGGCGCCAAACGGCAAAAGACCCCCAACGAAATCGCCCTGGACATCCTGCTGATCGGCCTGACCCTGATCTTTTTGCTGGTGGTCATGACCCTGCAGCCCTTCGCCCGGTTTGCCGGTGGCAGCCTGCCGCTGGTGTTTCTGGTGGCGCTGCTGGTGACCCTGATTCCGACCACCATTGGCGGGCTGCTGTCGGCCATCGGCATCGCCGGTATGGACCGGCTGGTGCGCCTCAATGTCATTGCCCGTTCGGGGCGGGCGGTGGAAGCGGCGGGGGATGTGCATGTACTGTTGCTCGACAAGACCGGCACCATCACCTTCGGTAATCGCCGTTGCGCCGGCCTGTACGCGGCGCCCGGTGTCAGCCCGCAGCAACTGGCCCAGGCCGGCTTGTTGGCGTCGCTGACCGACGACACCGCCGAGGGTAAATCGATTGTCGAGTACCTGCGTAACCTGCACCCGATTCAGGCCCCGGCACTGAGTGAAGTCACCGGCGTGCCGTTCAGTGCCGAGACCCGGCTGTCAGGGGTGGACTATCAGGGCAAGGTGTATCGCAAAGGTGCGGTGGATTCGCTGCTGATGTTTCTCGGCCAGACCCGCGCCGACCTGCCCGCGCCGCTGGTACGGGAAATCGAGCGCATTGCCAAGTCCGGCGGCACGCCGTTGCTGCTGTGCGGCGAGGGCCGTTTGCTGGGTGCAATCCATCTCAAGGACGTGGTCAAGCCCGGCATTCGTGAACGCTTTGACGAGTTGCGCAAGTTGGGCATCCGCACGGTGATGGTCACCGGCGACAACCCGCTGACCGCCGCCGCCATCGCCGCCGAAGCCGGGGTCGATGATGTGTTGGCCGAGGCCACGCCAGAGAAAAAGCTTGAGCGGATCCGCTTTGAGCAGGCGCAGGGTCGTTTGGTGGCGATGTGTGGTGACGGCGCCAACGATGCGCCGGCGCTGGCCCAGGCCGATGTCGGGGTGGCGATGAACGACGGCACCCAGGCGGCTCGCGAAGCGGCCAACATGGTCGACCTCGACAGCGACCCGACCAAGCTGCTGGATGTGGTGCAGGTCGGCAAAGAACTGCTGGTGACCCGTGGTGCGCTGACGACCTTTTCCATTGCCAACGATGTGGCCAAGTATTTTGCTGTGCTGCCGGCGCTGTTCGCCGCGATCTACCCGCAACTGGGCGTGCTCAACATCATGCAACTGGCCAGCCCGCAGAGCGCCATCGTCTCGGCCATCGTGTTCAATGCGCTGATCATCGTCGCACTGATCCCGTTGGCCCTGCGGGGCGTGCGCGTCCAGGCTGCCAGCGCTGCCCACCTGCTGCGCCGCAACCTGCTGATTTTCGGCGTCGGCGGGCTGATTGTGCCGTTTGTGGGGATCAAGCTGATCGATTTGTTGCTTGGTGCACTGAATCTGGTGTGACACAGCCTGACGGCGACTATGTATTTGTTGCTTCGGGGCTCAAGCCCCTCCTACAGGTAATCAATTTTGCGAGGAGATGTACATGACAACCATCCTGCGCCCGGCGCTGAGCCTGTTGCTGTTGATGACCCTGGTCACTGGTGTGGCCTATCCGCTGGCGGTTACCGGCGTTGCGCAACTGGCGTTTGCCGAACAGGCCAATGGCAGCCTGGTGCGTGATGCCAGCGGCCAGGTCCGCGGTTCGGCACTGATTGCCCAGCCTTTCGATGGCCCGCAGTGGTTCCAGCCACGCCCTTCGGCCGGCGCTTTTGCCACGGTGGCCAGCAGCGCCAGCAACCTGTCCGCCGCTAACCCGGCATTGGCCAGCCGGGTGGCTGAAACCGCCACATTGTTGAAAAGCCAAGGGCAGGGCGCAGTGCCAATCGCCTTGCTGACCACCTCCGGCAGCGGCCTGGACCCGCACCTGCCGCCTGAAGCCGCCGACTGGCAGGTCGGGCGCGTGGCGGTCGCGCGCAATCTGCCCGAGCAACAACTGCGTGCGCTGATCGAGGCCCATACTGAACGGCCGTTGTTCGGCCCGCCGGTGGTCAATGTGCTGGCGCTCAATCGCAGCCTTGACGCCCAGGCGCGCGTGGCAAAAATGTAACCTTTGTGGTGACGTCTTCGCGATCCCCCTTAATTGACCCTGACCGAGCAAGCCGACACGTGAGTGAC
The DNA here is from genome assembly GCF_000829415.1 of Pseudomonas sp. StFLB209. Taxonomy (NCBI): domain Bacteria; kingdom Pseudomonadati; phylum Pseudomonadota; class Gammaproteobacteria; order Pseudomonadales; family Pseudomonadaceae; genus Pseudomonas; species Pseudomonas sp. StFLB209. The sequence goes on from NZ_AP014637.1 coordinate 4,442,481, forward strand.
TCCAGCCGAGCTGATGCCATCCTGGCCCAACTGCCCCGCGACGGTCGCGGGCGCCTGAAAATCTTTCTCGGTGCAGCGCCGGGGGTGGGCAAGACCTACGCCATGCTGCAAGCCGCCCACAGCCGCATGCGCCAAGGGGTGAACCTGCTCGCCGCCGTGGTGCAAACCCACGGTCGGGCCGAGACCGAAGCGCTGCTGGTCGGGCTGCCGCAATTGCCGATGCTGCGCCGCGAATACCGGGGCATGACCCTTGAAGAAATGGACCTCGACGGCGTGTTGCGGGCAGCGCCAGCGCTGGTGCTGGTTGATGAACTGGCGCACAGCAACGTGCCGGGCAGCCGCCATGACAAGCGCTGGCAGGATGTGCACGAACTGCTTGCCGCAGGCATTGATGTGTACACCACGGTCAATGTCCAGCACCTGGAAAGCCTCAACGACCAGATACGCGCCATCACCGGCGTCCAGGTCCGCGAAACCCTGCCGGACTGGGTGTTGCAGGAAGCCTTCGAGCTGGTGCTGATCGACCTGCCGCCGCGAGAGCTGCTGGAGCGGCTACGCGACGGCAAGGTGTATGTGCCGGAGCAGGCACGGGCAGCCATCGATGCGTTTTTCAGCCAGACCAACCTCACCGCCTTGCGCGAACTGGCGATGCAGACCGCCGCCGCGCAGGTGGACAACGATCTGGCCCAGGGGTATCGGCAACGCGGCGAACAGGCACCGGCGGTGCGTGGCCGGCTGTTGGTCGGGATTGACGGCGATATCCAGGCCGACCTGTTGGTGCGCCATGCCAGCCGGGTCGCTGAACGTCGTCACCTGCCCTGGAGCCTGGTGCATGTCGACGCCGACCGGCCACTGGATGAGCAGGGCCGGGCTTACTTGCAGGGCGCCCAGCAACTGGCCGAGCGCCTGGGCGGCGAGGTGGTGACCCTGCGCGCCGGTGAGGTGGCCCGGACCCTGTTGCAGCATGCCGTCGAGCGTCGGGCCAGCGTGGTGATGGTCGGTCAGTCACGACACCTGTGGCGGCGGCGGCTGTTCGGTGGCGGGGTGGCCGGGCGTTTGTTGCGTGAGGCCCACGGTCTGGAAATCAGCGTGCTGGACAGCCAGGCCTTGCCCGACCGGCCTCGTCAGCGCGCCCCGATCAAGGGGCTGGACTACGCGCTGGCGGTGCTCGCGACCGCGCTGGCCAGTGGTGTGGCCTGGGGGATTGCCGGGATTCTGGCGTTACCCAATATCTCGCTGATCTTCCTCATGGCGGTGCTGCTGGTGGCGGTGCGCAGCAGTGTCGGGCCGGCCCTGTTCTGTGCATTACTGTCGTTTCTGGCTTATGACTTCCTGTTCATGCCGCCCAACTTTTCGTTGAGTATCCAGCGCGAGGAAGACGTACTGACGCTGGTGTTCTTTCTGCTCATGGCGGCACTCACCGGCCAGCTTGCCAGCCGCCAGCGCCGTCAGTTCAAGGCCTTGCGCGCCACTCAGGAGCAAACCAGTACGGTGCTCGACCTGTCGCGCAAGCTTACTGCCGCCACTGACCGTCAGGCGGTGCTCAGCGCCGCCGAGCAACACCTCAGTGGCTGGCCGGAGCTGCAACTGTGCCTGCTCGGCCGTGACCAGAACGCCAGTTGGGTGGTGGAGCTGGGCGGCCCGCTGACCTTCAGCGAGGCCGAGCGAGTAGCGGCTGATTGGGCCTGGCAGCACGATCAGGCAGCCGGGCTGGACACCGGTACTTTGCCGTCCGGACGCTGGTGGTGGTGGCCGGTGTCGGCTGAAGAAGGGCCGCTGGCGCTGCTTGGCGTCTGCCCTCGGCCAGGCCATCGCTTCACGGCCCAGCACCGGCGTTTGCTCAGCGCCCTCAGCCAGCCGCTGGCCCAGGCGCTGGCCCGTGCGCAACTGGTGCAGGATCTGGAATCGGCGCGCCTGCATGGTGAAACCGAACAACTGCGCAGCGCCTTGCTGGCCTCGGTGTCGCATGATCTGCGCACGCCGTTGACCGCTATGCGCGGCAGCATCGATAGCCTGTTGGCGCTGGGCGAAGCGATCCCGCTGGATGACCGCCGCGAGCTGCTTGAAGGCACCCGCGACGAGGCCGAACGGCTGGACCGCTATATCCAGAACCTGCTGGACATGACCCGCCTGGGCCATGGCTCACTGAAACTGGCTCGCGATTGGGTGGCCCCGGCCGACATCGTCGGCAGCGCGCTGGGCCGCTTGCGTGCGGTGTTGGCGCCGTTGCAGGTCGAGGTGCAGATGGCCGCTGAACTGCCGCTGTTGTACGTGCATGCGGCACTGATCGAGCAGGCGCTGGTCAATGTGCTGGAGAATGCGGCACGCTTTTCGCCAGTCGGCGGGGTGCTGCGCGTGCACAGCCGGGTCAGTGAGGGCGAGTTGCAGTTGCTGGTCAGCGATCAGGGGGCTGGGATTCCCGAAGCCGAGCGGGCGAAAATCTTCGACATGTTTTACACCGCAGCACGCGGTGATCGCGGTGGCCCCGGCACCGGCCTGGGGCTGGCGATCTGTCAGGGCATGGTCGGCGCCCATGGCGGGAGGGTCACAGTGGCCGAGGGCATCGACGGGCTCGGCACTTGCATGACCTTGCATTTACCCTTGCCAGCCCAACCCCAGGCAGACTCAGAATGAGCGCGTATCCCCCACGAGATTACAGCCGGTGAGCACCCAGCAGACAGCGACCATTCTGGTCATCGACGACGAGCCGCAGATCCGCAAGTTCTTGCGCATCAGCCTGGCATCCCAGGGCTACAAGGTGCTGGAGGCGGGCGATGGCGCCGAAGGTCTGAACCAGGCGGCGCTCAACCGCCCGGACCTGGTAGTGCTTGATCTGGGCTTGCCCGACATGGACGGCCAGCAATTACTGGTCGAGCTGCGCGAGTGGCTGCGGGTCCCGGTGATGGTGCTCTCGGTGCGCGCCAGCGAGGCGCAGAAGGTCCAGGCCCTCGATGCCGGGGCCAACGACTACGTGACCAAGCCGTTTGGCATTCAGGAGTTTCTCGCCCGTATTCGTGCGTTGCTGCGTCAGCCTGCCGACACTCAGCAGGCCCAGGCAGTGCTGACCCTCGGCCCGCTGAGCATTGATCTGGCGGCCCGCCGTGTGCAACTGCACGGCCAGGACGTCGCGCTGACCCGCAAGGAGTACGCGGTGTTGGCCGCGCTGGCCCGCCATCCCGGCCGGGTCATCACCCAGCAACAGCTGCTCAGGGACATCTGGGGGCCGACCCACACCCAGGACAGCCACTACCTGCGCATCGTGGTCGGCCACCTGCGCCAGAAACTGGCCGATGAGCCGACCGCGCCGAGGTACATCATCACCGAGGCGGGCGTCGGCTATCGGCTCGCTAGCGATTAATCCTCAAGGTCTTCTTCATGCTTCAGCGCGGCGCGGGCGACCAGTTCCGCGAAGCTCGCCTGCACCACCTCGCTGTTGTCGCGGATTGTCGCCAAATGTTCATGGATGCGCGCCAGGCTGTGCGGGTCGCCTTGCTGGTCGATCCACAGGGCGATGTCCTCGACGGTCGCGACCAGCGCCGAGTTGTTCTGAATGAGCCGGTCCAGCAGCTTGACCAGCGGATCGTCGGGCAGATTCTCAGACATGGCAGTGACTCCTCAGACAGTCATCCTGAGCCTAGTTGAGGATTGGCCGCTGCTGGCGTGTTGCTACATAAACGCTTACACATCTACCAGGCCGAATACAGGCACCTCACACTGCGCACCCGCTCGCCGCCCGGCCGGTCAGACGAATATGACCCCGTGTGCCATTTTGCCGCACAGACACGCACGCCCGGCCAGCAGGCGCTTTGCTCCGGCTACCGGACACCGGTGACGCAATGAAGGTGTTCCCCCAGCCTGCGCAGTGGTAAATTCGCCGCCATGAAATTCGTCCGCACTCATCGCTCGCCGCTGGCCGTCCTGCTTGCCGGTCTGGTCCTTCTCGGCGCCCTGGCCTGCAGCATCGGCCACGGGCAGATGCTCAGTGCCTTCATGCCTGTTGCCATGAGCGATATCTGCGGCCCGGACGAGTCCGCCGTGCACAGTCCTGCCGCACACAGTCAGGACCAGACCGGCCACGGTCTGCTCATGCAACTGGCGCTGTTCGACTGCGCTTACGCCAGCAAACTGACCAGCGCATTGCTCGGCTTCGCAGCCCTGGGCTGGCTGGTGCGAACCCTGCGCCGCCGCGCCCTGATGCCTGAACGCCTGAGCTGGACATCGCTGCGCCACTGTTCACCGGGCCGTGTCGCTCAGGCGCCCTGATACCACCGCGTGGCATCTTTGTGCGGCCCACCGTGTACACGGTGCGCGCTGTCTGACAGTACGGGAGTGATCCCGTCCCGATCCTCTAAACAGGACCGCAGTGCATGAGTCATCACTTTTCCCGCCGCCAGGTGGTCGCCGGCCTGTCCATGCTGAGCATGGGCGGCCTGCTGGCCGGATGCGGCAACTCCAACGTCCTGCCGTTCAAGCACGGCAAGGACATGAGCAACCAGATCATCGGGCGCAATTTCAAATTGCGTGACGTCGACGGTAACCTCAAGACCGTGTCGAGCTTTCGCGGTTACATGCCGATGGTGTTCTTCGGCTTCACCCAATGCCCGGCGATCTGCCCGACCGCGCTGGCCCGTGCGGCGAAGATCAAGAAACTGATGGGCGCCGATGCGCCGATTTTCCAGGTGATCTTCATTACCCTGGACCCGGAGCGCGACACGCCGCAGATCATCGACAAGTACGTCAAGGCTTTCGATCCCGAGTTTGTGGCGCTGTCTGGCACCCTCGAAGAAACCGCCGCTACCGCCAAAGAGTTCGGCGTGTTCTTTGAAAAGGTCCCGCTGGGCGACAGCTACACCATTTCCCATACCGCAACCAGCTACGTGTACGACAGCCGCGGCGTGCTGCGCCTGAGCCTGGGCCACAAACTGACCGCCCAGCAATGCACCGAAGACCTGCTCACCCTTATGGAAGTCTGCTGATGAATACGCTGATGGTTAAATCGTTGAAGGTCGTTGGCTCCTGCGCGCTGTTGCTGGGCCTGAGCCTGCCTGCCCATGCCGAGACCCAGGTCAAGGATGCCTGGGTGCGCGCCACCGTCGCCGGTCAGCCGGCCACCGGTGCGTTCATGCAACTGACTGCCAGCAGCGACAGCAAGCTGGTCGGTGTCGCCTCGCCTGCGGCCAAGACCGTGGAAATCCACGAGATGAGCATGAAAGGCGAGGTCATGAGCATGAAACCGGTCAGCAGCGTCGAGCTGCCAGCCGGCAAGACCGTGACGTTCAGCGCCGAGGGCTACCATGTGATGCTGATTGGTCTGGTGGCTCAGGCCAAGGAAGGCGACCAGATCCCGCTGACCCTCACGGTGCAGGACGCCAAGGGCGAGCGCCAGAGCGTTGAAGTACAGGCCCAGGTCCGCGCGCTGAACACCAGTGACCATGATGCGCATGCCGGGCACGGTGCACACAGCGGTCATTGATCGGCGGTGGTGGGCCGCAGAGTCTGCAATGTGCCGAACGGTCCTGTCATGCAGCCTTCAGAGGTGTAAGGTAAATGATGCAACACACCCGTATCTCTGGAGGTGAACATGAGTACTGCGATGCTGCACAAGGTGCAAGTCAACGGCTACCAGGTGATCAGTGTGAACAACGGCCCCTGGCGGGTCTGCACCGACCACGACCGTCTGGCCATTTTCAACACCCGCGATGAGGCCATGGCCTATGCCGTGTGCCTGCCCACCCGGACCAGCAAGCCCGCCACCCACCATTGACCCCGCTCTTCAGGGCCGCGCAAGGCGGCCCTGAATCTGTCGTGCGTTTCAGCCGTCTTTGAACAGGAAACTATAGGCATTGATCGCCGGCACGCCGCCCAGATGTGCATACAGTACGCGCGAGCCCTCCGGGAATTCGTTATTGCGCACCATCTCGATCATCCCGTGCATCGATTTGCCTTCGTAGACCGGGTCGGTCAGTACCCCTTCGAGCCTGGCGCACAGGCGGATCGCTTGCAGCGTACCGTCACTGGGCAGGCCGTATTCAGGACCGCCAAAGCGAGTGTCGAGTACCACGTCGTCGTCGTTGATTTCCCGACCCAGTTCGACCAGCTCTGCGGTATGCCGGGCGATGCGCAGGATCTGCTCGCGGGTCTGTTGCGGCTTGGCCGAGGCGTCGATGCCGATCACCCGCTGGGCGCGACCATCGACGGCAAAGCCTGCGATCATGCCGGCCTGGGTGCTGCCGGTCACCGAACAGACCACGATGTAGTCGAACTTGAAACCGAGTTGTTCTTCCTGTTGCCGCACTTCATCGGCAAAGCGGGCGAAGCCCAGGCCGCCATATGGGTGTTCCGAGCAACCGGCCGGAATCGGGTAGGGCTTGCCGCCCTTGGCCTGGACATCAGCCATGGCGTTTTCCCAACTCGGACGGATGCCTATGTCGAAGCCTGCGCTGTCCAGGCGCACATCAGCGCCCATGATCCGCGACATCTCGATATTGCCGACCCGGTCATACACCGCATCGGAGTAATTCACCCAGTTTTCCTGGACCAGCACGCACTTCATGCCCAAATGGGCGGCCACCGCCGCGACCTGCCGGGTCTGATTGGACTGAATGCCGCCGATCGACACCAGCGTGTCGTAGCCGCCTTCAATGGCTTCAGGAATCAGGTATTCAAGCTTGCGCGTCTTGTTGCCGCCGAAGGCAAGGCCGCTGTTGCAGTCTTCGCGTTTGGCGTACAGCTCGACCTTGCCGCCCAGGTGCTCACTCAGGCGTTTGAGTGGGGTGATCGGCGAGGGGCCGAAGGTCAGCGGGTAACGTTTGAATTTTCCCAGATTCATGGTGAGGCTCCATCAGTGCTCGAACGATGGACTCATCTTAAGAAAAGCGTGTAAATGACGGGTTGCAAAGAATGATCAGTTGACGAACTTGATGTTCGTGATTTCTATTTGAAGATCATTTTATTTCGTGAAATGGACCATGAAAGCAATAAATGAACACAGCAAAACCCGCCAGCCCGGCCCGCCACCGGTTCTCGACCGGATCGACAAGGCGATCCTGCGCAGCTTGCAGCGCGATGCTTCAATCTCCAACGTGGCGCTGGCCGAAAAAGTCAGCCTCAGCCCGCCAGCCTGCCTGCGCCGGGTCGAGCGACTCAAGCAGGCCGGAATTATCAAAGGGGTGGTTGCGCTGCTCGACGGTGAGGCGCTGGAGGCGGGCATGGTGGTGCTGATTGGCGTGGTACTGGACCGTTCGACGCCGGAGTCGTTTGCCCAGTTCGAAGCCGCCGCTCAGAAGATCTCCGGCTGCATGGAGGTGCATGTGGTCACCGGCGAGTTCGACTACTTCATGCTGCTGCGCACCCGTGACAGCCAGAGCTTCAACAAACTGCACGCCGAGCAGTTGTTGTACCTGCCCGGGGTCAGGCAGATACGCTCGTTCATGGGCCTGCGCCAGGTGCTGTCGACCACCCAACTGGCGTTTTAGCCGGTCATCATGCTGCCGTGCCTGAGACACGGCACTGTGTAGGAGCGACCTTGGTCTGGGCGGCATACCGACGAAGGCGGCGTGAAACCGATCGCTAATGTGCTGATTTCACCGGCCCTCTGGCGAGCTCGCTCTCACGGATTTAGCGCATCATGGGGCTTGAATGATCGGCATTATTGCTACGCGGGCGAAAGAAAGTGGTCCTGCAGATAGCCTCTGACCAATTGCCCGGTGGTGTCGAGAATTTCCTCGATCTGGATATCCATTACGGCTTGCGCCTGTTCGGCGGCATCCAGACCGAAAAAGTGCAGGCGGTGCCCGCACACCGACCCCAGCCAGGTCAGGTGCACGCTGTGCAGCATTTCGACGTCCAGCAAATGGCAGGTCTTGGGGATCTGACCGAGCAACTCGCTGGCGACGCAGCGCGTTGGCTGGCGCGCATCGGGGTTGCTGGCTTCGGCGGCGAGCCATTGATGCTCCAGTTGCACCGGGTGCGGAATATACAGGCACGCGACCTGATCCCAATCGCTGATCCGGGCGGCAAGGGTGTCAACCAGGTAGCAGGGCAGGTCACCGCTGCAAATGATGATGACCCCGGTGTCCTGAGTGGCAGGCTTGATCCAGCCGTGCGGTTCTGAATCCTTCAGCATGAACAGCTCCTTGTTGGTTCTGCACCGCTGGTGAGCGGGTTCGATGAGTAATGGCTATTTGCTCTGCGTTGTCAAAGCGCTTTTTCCCAGCGGCTGTGCAACGGCTTTGGCACAGGGCTCTGCGGACCGGCGCAGTATCCATGGCTAAAAACTGCATATTTCTTTTGTGAATAAACAACGAACTAAATATTCCTTTCTGGCGTATAGGGTTTCGTAGATGATTGCCCTCAGCGAAAACCACTTTGAAGAAGGGTGACTGATACCAACAGAACCTGGATTTTTTTACCGAAAAAATGCAGGAGTGAATCAATGGGCAATGTCCAGACCGCTGCCAGTGCACATGAGGTGCCTTGGCGCCAGGCACCAAGCGGCGAGTTGGTCGACCTGGGCCGTCCTTACCGTGGACCCTTGGCGCTGTCGCGTTTGCACAGCACGCCCAAGCGGGTTCTGGGCCGCCGGGAAGGCATTCTGTTGGGCGCCTTCGCCCTGGTGTTGCACGGCGCAGTGATCTACTGGGTCAGCCAGACACCAACCCCCGCGTTGCCGGTCGTGCCGCCGGAAATTCCGCCGATGACCATCGAATTTTCCGCCCCCACTCCGCCAGTGGTCGAGCCTCCGCCGCCGGAGCCGATCCCTGAGCCGGTGGTTCAGGAGCCGCCGCCACCGGTTGAAGACGAACTGGCGGTCAAACCGCCGCCGCCCAAGCCCAAGCCGAAACCGGTGGTCAAGCCTGCACCAAAACCTGTGCCCAAGCCGGTCGAGCAGCCACCAGCGCCAACGCCGCCTCCGCCGCAACCGGTCGCCGCGCCAGCACCGCCGGCACCACCCGCGCCTGCGCCGGTGACTCCGCCATCGGCCAGTGCCGGTTACCTGCGTAACCCGGCGCCGGAATACCCGTCGCTGGCGATGCGCCGCGGTTGGGAAGGCACTGTGTTGCTGCGAGTGCATGTACTGGCCAGTGGTCGTCCGGGCGATATCCAGATTCAAAAGAGCAGCGGCCGCGACCAGCTCGATGAAGCCGCCGTGACCGCCGTCAAGCGCTGGAGCTTTGTACCCGGCAAACAGGGCGACAAACCGGTCGATGGCTGGGTCAGCGTACCGATCGACTTCAAGCTCAAGTAACGGCTTTACCCGGTTTTCTAACCAAAAATTGCGCTTTACCCCATTTCAGCGGGCGACCTGACAAAAGGAGCATCGCACACCCGACCTGATGCATCTGCACGAGAGTACCGAACATGAACCTACTGGCATCTCCATTCGAATCTGTTGAACACGCGGTCATCTGGCTGCTGATTGGCTTCTCCGTTGTGACGTGGGGCCTGGCCCTGCTCAAGGGCGTGCAGTTCTCACGCCTGAAGGGCCAGGACAAGGCCTTCCACAAGAAATTCTGGGCCGCCTCCAGTCTCGACTCCGCAGCCGAGCTGGCGCACAACAACCCAGGCTCCGCTGCCCGTGTCGCGCAGGCCGGTTACGCGGCCATCCAGGTGCAGGAAAACGCCCAGAACGACCTGAGCCAGTCGATCAACCACCAGGACCGTCTGGAGCGCGCCCTGCGCCAGCAGATCGTCCGTGAACGCCGCTCGCTGGAAACCGGCCTGGCGGTACTGGCCAGTATCGGCAGCACCTCGCCGTTCATCGGCCTGTTTGGCACCGTGTGGGGGATCATGTCAGCGCTCAAAGGTATCAGTGCGGCCGGTTCGGCCAGCCTGGAAACCGTCGCCGGGCCAATCGGTGCGGCACTGGTCGCAACCGGTGTCGGTATCGCCGTCGCGGTGCCTGCGGTACTGGTTTACAACTACTTCCTGCGTCGCCTGAAGCTGACCGCTGCCGACCTGGACGATTTCGCCCATGACTTCTACAGCCTGGCCCAGAAGCATTCGTTCCGCGTCCTGCTGCACCCGGTGCTCAAGTCCGGCGCCACTGCCAGCGGCCAGAAAGTGAAGGAGGCGTCCTGATATGGCGTTCTCGACCCAAGACAGTGATGAAGTGCTCAGCGAGATCAACGTAACCCCGCTGGTGGACGTGATGCTGGTACTGCTGGTGGTGTTTATCGTCACCGCACCGCTGCTGACCAATTCGATCCCGATCAACCTGCCCAAGACCGAAGCAGTTGCACCGGCCGAGCAGAAAGACCCGTTGGTGGTCAGCATCGACGGGCAGGGCAAGGTGTTTATCAATAAGGATGAGATCCAGCCTGATCTGCTGGAAACCAACCTGCAGGCGGCCAAGGCCAAGGACGACAAGGTTCGGGTGCAACTGCAGGCCGATAATGGCGTGAACTACGGCGAAGTGGCGCGGGCCATGGCCTCCATCGAACGCGCCGGTATTACCAAGTTGTCAGTGATTACCGCGAAATAGCAACTGCCCCTTCAAGACAGTGAGCTTCGGGTCATTCCGCCAAGGCATGGGGATGGCCCTTTTTTTTGCTTGTACCTTGCCGCTCAACTGCAGGCTTCCGCCGCGATGTAGTAAGCCGTTGAGTCTTCAACCACCGGCAACATGCCGCTCAATGGTTTGGCACTGTCCAGGCTTTCCAGGCTCTCACCGGTGCCCAGCAGCGAGACCGTTGCGCGCTCGCAGTTGTAGAGGTGCCGGGAGTACAACACACCCAGCATGCCTTCACGTCGGGTCACGACCACGCGCTGCTGCGGGTGACCGGACTTTTTCACCAGTGCGTGCTGGGCGCCCGGATCGTGCGGAACGCTGATCGGCTTTTCCGCAGAATGGACTGCCAGTGTGGGGGCCACAAAGGCCAGCGCGAGTATCAGGGTTTTCATCAGTGCCTCCTGCGGATGATGCGACGCGCCTTGCGTACCTGCTCAAATTATGAAATCCAAAAGTGCTGGCATATAGCCGCTTGTCGACTCGCGCAGTGTTAGTCCATTGCTGATACAAAACCCGTTACACATTTTGTTAAAGGGCAGGGACTTGCGGGCGAGATGTTCGTGTGCGCACGCCAATGACGGCGGTTTGTCGCCAGGCCTTTTCCGACCGGCGGTCTCATCCGGTCGGCATGCCCGATGCCGACCATTCGTCAGGGCCGCCGGTGACTGTGTTGAACACCAGGCGGCGCATGGGGGACACACAAAGACATCCCATGCAGAGGAAATCCTTCATGACTGACTATCCACGCCCACCGTTTCCTAAACAGACCCAGCCGGTGCCCGGCAGCCAGGGCCGCATGGACCCTTACCCCGACTGCGGCGAAGAAAGCTACACCGGATCGGGCCGCTTGCAGGGCAAGGTGGCGCTGATCACGGGGGCCGACAGCGGTATCGGTCGTGCGGTGGCAATCGCCTTTGCCCGTGAAGGTGCTGATGTGGCAGTGGCCTATCTGGATGAGCATGATGACGCTCAGGAAACCGCACGCTGGGTCGAGCGCGCGGGGCGCCAGTGTCTGTTGCTGCCCGGTGACCTTGCTGAAAAAGCCATGTGCAAGGAGGTCGTCGACAAGACCGTGGCGCAATTCGGGCGCCTCGATGTGCTGGTCAATAACGCGGCATTCCAGATGACCCACCAGCGCTTTGAAGATATCCCGGACGAGGAGTGGGTGCGCACCTTCGATATCAACATCACCGCGATGTTCCGCATCTGCCAGGCGGCGGTCCCGCACATGCAGGCCGGTGCCTCCATCATCAACACCAGTTCGGTCAATTCCGACATGCCCAAACCGACGCTGCTGCCTTACGCGACCACCAAGGGGGCGATCGCCAACTTCACCGGTGGCCTGGCGCAGTTGCTGGGTGAGCGGGGCATTCGAGTCAACAGCGTTGCACCGGGGCCGATCTGGACGCCGCTGATTCCGGCGACGATGCCGGCAGAGGAGGTCGAGCAGTTCGGCAGCAACACACCGCTAGGTCGCCCCGGTCAGCCGGTCGAGGTTGCGCCGCTGTATGTACTGCTGGCCAGTGACGAAGGCAGCTACCTGTCAGGCGAACGCTTTGGTGTCACTGGCGGACGGCCGATTTTGTAATGCCGTGGTTGATCTGCGCGCAGACAGCCCCATGTAACCCATAGAGAGAAACGACAGACGGTTTTTATTCTAAGTTAGCCAATGGAGAGTCACGATGTATCCAGATGTGCAACTGTATATCGACGGTCAATGGCGCGCCGCACGTGACGGCCGCTCACAGCCGGTGTTGAACCCAGCCACTGGCCAGACCATCGGCCAGGTCGCCCACGCCGATATCGCCGACCTGGACGAAGCCTTGGCCGCCGCCGAGCGCGGCTTTGCGACCTGGCGGGTGACGCCGGCGTTCGAGCGCTACAAGATCATGCGTCAGGCTGCGGTGCTGGTTCGCGAGCGCGCCGATGCCATTGCCCGGATCATGACCCAAGAGCAAGGCAAACCGTTGGCCGAAGCCCGTGCCGAGGCACTGTCGGCCGCCGATATCATCGACTGGCTGGCTGAAGAGGGGCGCCGCAGTTACGGCCGCCTGGTGCCATCGCGTAACGTGCATGTCGAGCAGAAAGTCATCAAGGAACCGGTCGGCCCGGTCGCCGCGTTCACACCGTGGAATTTTCCAATCAACCAGGTGGTGCGCAAGCTGTCTTCGGCGCTGGCCGCCGGTTGCTCGATCATCGTCAAGGCCCCGGAAGAAACCCCGGCATCGCCGGCCGAACTGATCCGCGCCTTCCACGACGCCGGCGTACCGGCGGGTGTGATCGGCCTGGTTTACGGCGACCCCGCGCAGATTTCCGGCTACCTGATCCCGCACCCGGTGATCCGCAAGGTCACGTTCACCGGCTCGACACCCGTCGGCAAGCAACTGGCAGCGCTGGCCGGCCAGCATATGAAGCGCGCCACCATGGAGCTGGGCGGTCATGCTCCGGCGCTGGTGTTTGCCGATGCTGACCTGGATCTTGCCGCCCGCACCCTGGCGGCCAGCAAATTTCGCAATGCCGGGCAAGTGTGTGTCTCGCCGACCCGGATTCTGGTGCAGCGTGAGGTGTTCGATGAGTTCACTGAGCGGTTCGTCGGCCTGACCCGCGAGGTCAAGGTCGGTTCCGGGCTGGACGCAGGCACCACCATGGGGCCGTTGGCCAACCAACGCCGGGTCCCGGCGCTACGGGAACTGGTTGACGATGCCGTCAGCCATGGTGCCCGTCTGGAAACCGGTGGCAAGGCGATTGAAGGCGACGGCTGGTTCTTCGAGCCCACCGTGCTGAGCGGCCTGACTACAGCCATGCGCATCATGAACGACGAGCCGTTTGGGCCGGTGGCCTTGCTGGTGCCGTTTGACAGTGTCGAAGAGGCGATCGCCGAATCCAACCGGGTGCCTTACGGCCTGGCATCGTATGCCTTCACCACCTCGATCAAGACTGCCCAGGCGCTGAGTTACGGTATCGAAGCCGGCATGCTGAGCATCAACCACCAAGGCATCGGCCTGCCGGAGGTGCCGTTTGGCGGCATCAAGGACTCCGGTTACGGTTCTGAAGGGGGCACCGAGGCCATCGAGGCTTACCTGAACACCAAACTGGTCACCCAGTTCGGTTGAGTCGCAATGCTCTCTGGTTGATTGTGGGAGCGAGCTTGCTCGCGAAGAGGGCGGTCAAACAGCACATTTGTTGTGAGTGTCACGCCATCTTCGCGACCAAGGTCGCTCCTACAGGGGGACGTCAGGCGCGCAGTTATTCCTTGGCCTGTTGCAAGCCATTTTGCTTGATCGCCAGATTCTTCTCTTTTTTGTACTGCAACGCCACCGCGGGTACCGGGCCGCTCTGGCCGGTTTCCAGCCATTTGCGCAGGCGGCTGGCATCGGCAAAGTGCGTCTGCTTGCCGAAGGCATCAAGAATCACCACCGACACCGGCCGCTTGGCCATGGTGGTCAGCAGCACCAGACAGTGCCCGGCCTGATTGGTAAAGCCGGTCTTGGTCAGGCGAATATCCCAATTCTCCCGATGCACCAGATGATCGGTGTTGCGAAAGCCGAGGGTGTAATTGGGCTTGCTGAAGCGCACGGTCTTTTCTTCGGTCGCGCTCAACTCGCTGAGCAATGGATATTTACGTGCTTCCATCAACAGTTTGGTCAGGTCGCGCGCCGTCGATACGTTAAACACCGACAAGCCGGTCGGTTCCAGGAACGCCGTATGGCTCATGCCCAGCGCCTTGGCCTTGGCATTCATGGCTTTGATAAACGCCGGATAACCTCCTGGGTGACTGTGGGCCAGGCTGGCTGCCGCACGGTTTTCCGAAGACATCAGGGTAATCAGCAACATGTCACGACGATTAAGCTGGCTGCCCAGTTTGACCCGCGAGAACACCCCTTTCATTTCTTTGGTTTGGGAAATATCGACCGGGATCAGTTCGTCCATCGACAGCTTGGCGTCCAGCACGACCATGGCAGTCATCAGTTTGGTGACCGAGGCAATCGGCACCACCACATCCGGGTTATTGGCGTAGATGACTTTATTGGTTTGCAGGTCGACAACCATGGTGCTGCCGGAGGCCAGGTGCAGATTGGCCGGGTCACGATTGAACGGGGCAGGCTCATTGGCCAGTGCCTGAGTACCGATCAGCGAGCCTGTAAGTGCAACTAAAAGGCCCAGCGTACAAAGACGGATTTTCAAGAACAGTACTCACTCAATGGAAGGTGTGTCGGCACACGACAAAACAGGAAAAACAGCGCATTTTAGAAGCAGTTTTTGCCTAAAGTCGATGGGGCGAGTGGCGCATTTGTGCATTAAGTCGAGCCATTGGATATTTGTTCAGAGAGGGTTAAGTGACAAAACGGTATTGCCCGTAATATTCGTGGTATCTGTCACCTACACCGATTAGCATCCCACGTCATTCGAATTTCACGGGTTCAAGGAGTCAGGCAATGCCCAAGGGGTTGATCGGCAAGGATTACCTGTTACTGGTTGTCGTTGCTGCGGTAATTACAGTGGTTATGCTGGGCGCCGGTTTTTTGGTCAAGCCAGTGGACTGGGCCGGCTGGGTGCAGGCCACCGGGGTCATCGTGGCGTTGTTGCTGGCAGTGGCGGTGCCGGCCATCCAGCGCAGCCAGCAGGCGCGTGAAGCGCAGCGGCAATTGCGCGAGCGCGAAGTGGGCTACGCACGGCGCATCCAGTACCTGTGCGGTGAGTTGAGCGAAATGCAGGGGCGCATCAGCCTTAATCTGTTGCACCTGCGCGCCAATGACCGGCATCGTCTGAAATTCACCTTGCAGGACTACCTGCACCGGTTGTTCGAGTCGCATAAGCATGATCTGAATGACGACCGGATCGTGGTCGTCCATGAACTGCGCCAAATCGCCAACGATGTAATCGATGAACTGGACAGCGGTCGCACTGATCGGGCGGTGTATACGGTTATTGAACGACGTTTGCAAAAGCTGGCGCAGCGTTGTCAGATCATCGTAGTGATCGCTGAGCGTCTTTGAGCCGCGGCTTCAGCCATTGAGCCTGGGCTTTTCCAATTGTTGGTACAGCGCCTGGGCGGCGGGCAGCGAGGTCAGCGGGCCGCTGACCGCCTCACCGTCGCGCATTAGATACCAGCACGCCAGCAGCCCTTGCTCGCGCAATTGCGCCGGGACTGCACTGCCTACCACCGACATGATATTGACCTTGTTCATGACTGCCTCCGTAACCGATGCAGTTCACTTTACTCACGCCCGGTGGCTGACAGAAATCAACGCTTTCGATAGTGGTCATTGATACAACGGCCATAAACGACAACCCCGCCATAAGGGCGGGGTTGGGTGAGTCTTACCAGCGGCCGCGTGGTGGGCCGTAGTACACCGGCTGTGGCGGTGGACCGTAGTGACGGTAGTAGCCTGGTGGTGGGCCGGGGTAGCGCTCGACAACTTCATAGACCGGTGCCGGGCGGTAGTAGACCGGTGGCGGTGGTGGTGCGTAATACACGTTGCGTGGCTGCACGTACACGGGCTCACGCTGGATGTAGACAGGCTCGCGCTCTACATAAACGGTCCGGTCGCGGCTGCCGGCCACGGCGGCGCCCACCACGGCGGCACCGACTATTGCACCCGCTATCGCCGGACCTCCCCAGCCATGGCCACCGGCATTGGCTTGACCTGCCAGCGCCAGGGCACCTGCAAACAGGGCGATCTTGGAAAAATGACGAATCATGACGGTTGTTCCTCGGCTTTCGACCCGTTGTCGCAGGGCACCGTCTTTCAGTGCTGCCACGGGGTTAATACTAAGACAGCGGTTTTGTTCAAACTGCGAAGCCGCTGGGTAAAGTTTGTGTAAGGTGGAAGCCCTGACGACAGACGGCACTTTTCGAGCATTTGTCTGTCGCAACAAGTTTACGCCTGTTGTCCAGATTTTAGCCAATACCGTTCAGGAGATTCGCATGTCCATTACTGCCAGTCGGGACACCGTGTTGTGCATGTCCCTGGCCGCCCGCCCCGGAAACTTCGGCGTGCGCTTTCACAACTATCTGTACCGTGAACTGGGCCTGAACTTCTACTACAAGGCTTTTGCCCCCAATGACCTGATCGGCGCCGTCACTGGCATGCGCGCGCTGGGCATTCGCGGTTGCGGTGTATCGATGCCGTTCAAGGAAGACTGCATTGCCCTGGTCGATGAGCTGGATGCGTCGGCGGCGGCCATTGAGTCGATTAATACCATCGTCAACACGGACGGCCACCTCAAGGCTTATAACACCGACTACATCGCCGTCGCGCAGTTGCTCGACAGCCACGCCGTGCCGCGTACTGCTTTTGCCTTGCGTGGCAGTGGCGGGATGGCCAAGGCGGTGGCCTGTGCGATGCGGGATGCCGGCTTTAGCGACGGGGTGATCGTGGCCCGCAACCGGCAGGCTGGCGAGCAGCTTGCGGCCACCTGCGGATGGCACTGGGTGCCGGAGTTGGGGGCTGAGAGGCCGGCCTTGCTGGTCAATGTCACGCCGCTGGGCATGACAGGCGCCCAGGCTGATGAGCTGGCGTTCGACCGGGCGGCCATCGAGACGGCCCAAACCCTGTTCGACGTGGTCGCCACCCCGGCCGAAACGCCGCTGATCCAGGCCGGGCGCCAGCTCGGCAAACAGTTGATCACCGGCGATCAGGTGGCGGCGATCCAGGCGCTGGAGCAGTTCGTGCTGTACACCGGGGTGCGGCCCAGCGATGAGCAATACCAGCGGGCGGCTGCATTTGCCCGTGGCTGATCAGCCTTCCAGTTGCGCCAGCCGCGCTTCCAGCGCGGCGATACGCGCTTCGAGTTCATCGAGCCGGTCGCTGGAGGCCGAAGCGCTGCGTTCTGGCGCCTGCTGGCGGCTGTCGAGCAGGGCTTGCAGGTCGGCTTCGCTGCCCAGTTTGTGCATGTAGCGATCTTCACGCTGACCGCCCTGACGCGGCAGCAGTGACACCAGGCCGCGGGCTATCAAGCGTTCGAGCTGGTGCTGCACTTGCTCGGCGTCTTCGAAGTCGTGCATGCGGTTGCTGCGGGTCAACAGTTCATTGACGGTCTGCGGGCCGCGCAGCAGTAACAGGCCGGTGAGGATCAATTGCGCCGGGACCAGTTCCAGATGTCTGTCGAGCTTGTGCTCCCAACGGTCGGCGCGACTGCCCATCACCAGCTTGGCCAGTCCCAGGTTTTCCAGGCTGCGCAGGCTCTGGCCGATCTGGCCCTGAGTGAGGTTCATTATCGGCTCGCGGCTGGTTTTCTGGTTGCAGGCCAGCATCAAGGCATTGAGGGTCAGGGGATAGCTTTCCGGGCTGGTGGCCTGTTTTTCAATCAGGCTGCCGAGAATCCGGGCCTGCGTGGCATCGAGCAGCAGGGTTGAGGATTCATTGCTGGATTCGGGGGTGTCGGTCATGGTGTGCTCCCTGGACAATGGCAGGCGGCCAGCCTAGGGCTTGTCAGGCACAATTGCCAGTGGGTAGGGACTGTTACCGTTTCATCACAACCGCGCCGAGGTCTGTTTTGTCGGCCTGTGTAGGCTTCACCTGTTGGAATACGTGCGACAAAACAGCCACGGCCCTGCGGGTTGCGCCCCAAATCGCGCCATGCGTCGTCGAAGGACTTGAAAAGGGAGCGACCATTTCCTGCGTCCTTCGCCTCGCCTGACACGATTTGGCACTGCAACGCGGCCTGCGCTGAAACGGCAACAGCCCCTAGCGAAAAACCCGCAACAACTGGCCAGCCCCGGCTGTCTATAATTGCCGCGCCTTTGTGAATTGCCGCATCTTTGTGTCAGAGGCTCTTCGGCCTCTGTTTCACCCGACGTTCCGCATGCGGGGCGTATCGTTGTTGGAGTGTTCTGATGTTAGCTGTCTATCTGTTGTCTGCCGCCGGCTTCACGGTGGTGACCACGGAGTTCGTGATTGTCGGTTTGTTGCCTGCCATGGCCCGCGATTTGGGCGTTTCTATTTCTCAAGCCGGCCTGCTGGTGACCCTGTTCGCGTTTACCGTGGCAGCCCTTGGGCCATTTCTGACCGCCTGGTTTGCGCGCTTCGAGCGGCGCCGGCTGTTTATCGGGGTGCTGGTGCTGTTCGGCCTGTCCAATGCATTGGCCGCCGTGGCGCCCAATTATGGCGTGATGGCGCTGGCGCGACTGCTGCCGGCGCTGGCCCTGCCAGTGTTCTGGTCACTGGCCAGCGAGACCGTGGTCAATCTTGCCGGCCCGGAACACGCGGGCAGGGCGGTGGCGCGTTTCGGGGTCGGGATCATCCTGGCGATGGTGTTCGGCATTCCGGTCGGCACCCTGATCAGCGATGCATTCGGCTGGCGTGTGGCGTTTGCCGCAGTCGCCGCTCTGGCGCTGCTCAAAGCGTTGCTTTTGCTCATCTGGTTACCGACCAGTCGCCCCAATCACGCCGTGTCGATGCGCGAGCAACTGGGCATTCTGCGCAGCCCGTTGATGCTGGGCCATGTGCTGCTCTCGGTGTTGGTGTTCAGCGGCATGTTCACCGCCTACACCTACCTGGCCGACATGCTTGAGCGTCTGGCAGGTTTCGACGGTACGGTGGTGGGCTGGTGTCTGATGGGCTTTGGCGCAGTGGGCCTGATTGGCAATGCACTGGGCGGGCGTATGGTTGATCGTCACCCGTTAGTGGCCAGCCTGACGTTCTGTACCTTGCTCAGCGTCGGCATGCTCGCAGTGGTGCCCAGCGTGGGTTCGATTGCCGCGCTGATGGCGGCCCTGATCGTCTGGGGCATCAATCAGGCGGCGCTGTTTCTGGTCTGCCATGTGCGCTTGATGAAGGCCGCGCCCCAGGCACCGGCCTTCGCCGCGTCGCTGAACGTGGCGGGCGGTAACCTGGGTATCGGCCTGGGGGCAATGATCGGTGGACGGGTGATCGACAGCCTGGGGCTGACCTATCTCGGCGTGGCCGCTGCCGCCATCGTCGGCCTGGCGATCCTGCTGGCCCTGGCGATGCTCAGGTTCGACCCGCTGCCGGCCTCGATCAGTCGCTGAACAGCTTGCTGCGTGCGCCCTCGGTGATGGCCACCACGCCTGGGTGGCGGACCTTGCGCTCGACGGTAATGGCGTAGAACGACTCGGTCACCGCTTCGGTCTGGCCAATCAGGCGTACGCCATATTGTTCCTGGACCTCGTGGGCAATTACGCTGGGGGCGACGAATACACCGCTGCCGGAGCGCCCGAAGGCCTTCATCAAGGCACTGTCGTCAAATTCACCGATGATCTGCGGGCGGATTTTCTGCTCGGCAAACCAGCGCATCAGCCTGGCGCGTACCACGGTGTCTTGACCTGGAATCAGCAGTGGAGCGCCGTCCAGTGCCTGCGGAAACTCCATGGTCAGACGCTGCGCCACCTCTTCAGTGGCAAAAAAGCTGACCCCGCATTCGCCCAGTTTCTGACTGTAGCCACGGATATCCAAATGCGGCGGCATCGGGCTGTCAGACACCACCATGTCCAGGCGCTGGATGGCCAGGTCGGCGAGCAGGCGTTCGAGTTTGTCTTCGCGACAGGTGATACGGATTGGCTCGTTGAGCTCCATGGTCGGGGCGATCAGGCGATAGACAATCGACTTGGGCACCACGTCGGCCACGCCGATCCTGAACAGCGTGTGCTGTTCACCGGGCTGTGAGCGCAGCACGCTTTCCAGTTCGTTTCCGAGCTGGAACATCTGCTCGGCGTAGGGTAAGGCCAGCCGGCCTGCCTCGGTCAGTTCCAGTTGCCGGCCGACACGCTGGAACAGATCCACGCCCAGGCTGTCTTCCAACAGGCTGATTTGCCCGCTGATGGTTTGTGCGGTGAGGTTCAATTGCTCACAGGCACGCACGATGCTACCGGTACGGGCCACCACCCAGAAATAGTGCAGTTGTCGATAATTGAGCATAGCGATCGCATAGTTCGTAAAAACCGAAGTATATACCTTGTAAATACGAATTTTCCGGATGTTTCAGAGTCATTAGAATGCTTCCCAACGCCGGGCACATTTGAAGTTGCCGGCATCGCTCATTGAGGGAATCATGAAAAGCGCTATGTATGCTGCACTCTTGACCTGTTCGCTGGTTGTCATCAGTGGTTGTGATCAGGTTGAATCATCCGGCAAGCAATTGCTCGATACTGCGGCCAACTCGGCCAAGCAAGCCATCGACGACACTCACAAGGCGGCCACCAAGGCGCTGGAAGAGGCCAAGGACGAATTGTCAGTGATAGAGCCAGCGCCCAAGCCCAAGGCTGAAAGCGAAAAAAACGGCCAGGAAATCTGATCTCATTAACTCTCGTATAAGCAGGGCATGACTATGGAATACCTGTTGGAACTTGCGACCAGCCCGGCGGCCTGGATCGCATTGGCAACGCTGGTGGTGATGGAAGTCGTGCTGGGTATCGATAACCTGATCTTTATTTCGATTCTGACCAACAAGTTGCCCGAGCATCAGCGCGAGAAGGCGCGCCGTCTGGGTATCGGCATGGCGTTGATCATGCGTCTGGGCCTGCTCGGTACGGTGGCCTGGATCGTGCAGTTGACCGAGCCGGTCATCGAGGTGCTGGGTCAGGCGTTCTCCTGGAAAGACATGATCCTGATTGCCGGTGGTCTGTTCCTGGTCTGGAAGGCGACCACGGAAATCCACCACAGCATGGACCATGCCGAGGAGAAAGAGGCGACTGTTGGCGGTAAGGTAGCGTTGAGCATGGGCGCGGCCATTGCGCAGATCCTGTTGCTCGACCTGGTGTTCTCCATCGACAGTATCATTACTGCGGTGGGCATGACCGAACACCTGCCGATCATGATCATTGCGGTAGTGACTGCGGTGGTGGTGATGCTGGTCGCTGCTGAACCGCTGGCCAAGTTCATCAACGATAACCCGACGGTGGTGATGCTGGCCCTGGGCTTCCTGATCATGATCGGTATGACCCTGATCGCCGAAGGCTTCGGTGCCCACGTACCGAAAGGCTACGTGTACGCCGCCATGACCTTCTCGGCGCTGATCGAGATGCTGAACATGATGGCCCGTCGCGCCAAGCGCAAGAAAGCCGCTGCTGCCCAGTAACGGCGCTGCGGATAAAGCCAACGGCCGATCCCTGTGAGGGGATCGGCCGTTGGCTTTTGTGGCTTGGCAATGGCGGATGCAGCAGTGGCCGGGACTCAGTGTGCGGCGGCAGGGTGGCTCTTGTGCTTGGCAAGAGGCTGTGACGGCAGGGCGGCCGGTCGGACTTGAGGTGGCTGGCGTAGCGGCTGATGATGGCGGCGGGCGATGCGCATGACGCCCCACAGCATGGCGCATGCAACGGCCAGCCAGGCGGCGATCAGCATCACGATGGTCATTTCCGGGCTCATGGTGTGCCTCCACGTATTCTCTAGTGCTCTCTAGATAACCGACAGTCTAGTCCGGGAAGTGTTGCGCCAAATTGACCAATGGCGTTGTGCTTCGACCGTTTTGATCTATTGACAGCCGCAGACTGCGCCACCGGGCTATACCGACGCAGGGCAGGGCTCTATGATCGGCGTTCCCGTCAGGTCAGCGGTTGCCTGGCGTTCGAAAAAGTGAGGGAACATGCTGTCGGTATCTTTTCCATTGCGGTCGGCCAAGGGCGTGCTGGCCGTGCTCATGCTGTCGCTGCTGGCTGGCTGTGGCACTTCAGCGCATCGTCTGGCGGCCATACCGCCGGACCCACAAGGCTTGCCCGATCGGGTGGAACTCAAGGCCGTGCCCGTGTTTCGTGGCAATGCCTACCAGAGCGGGCCGGGTGCGCTGGCCAGCATGTTGGCCAATCATAAGGTTGGTACGACGCCGGGGTTGCTGGAAAAGAATCTGCAACTGCCGGGCGCCGAGGCGCAACTTGAACAGAACCTGCAGCGGGTCGCTCGCGAGTACGGATTTGTGGTCTACCCGCTGGACCAGAACTTTCGCGCGTTAATGACTCAGGTCGCGGCGGGCTATCCGGTGCTGGTGCGCTTTAGCGAGGGCGCGGTGCTGTGGAAGGAGCCGCGCTATGCCGTGCTCAAAGGCTACGACCGTTACCGCGACGTGGTGATTCTCCAGGCGGGCATGAACCCGCGCCAGACCATGAGCTTCAGCAGCTTTACTTCCGCCTGGGCAGATGCCGGCCACTGGGCGGTGTTGGTGCAGGGCGCACGGCAACTGCCAGCCAAGGTCGATCAGCAGCGCTGGTTACAAGCCGCTGATGAGTTATCCCGAGCGGGCCAGGAGCAGGCCGCCGGTGAGGCGCGCAAGGCGCTGACCCGCCAGGCAGGGCAGTAACTGCCGCACGTGGGCGGGTCAACTTGGGCGGGTCAAAAGCCGAGCTTGTCGCGCAGGCTGTAATACCAGGCGCCGAGTGCCGTCAACGGGGTGCGCAGCATCTGGCCGCCGGGGAAGGGGTAGTGCGGCAGGCCGGCAAACGCATCGAAGCGTTCGGCCTGCCCGCGCAGGGCTTCAGCCAGCACCTTGCCGGCCAGATGGGTATAGGTCACGCCATGGCCGCTGCAACCCTGGGAGTAATAGATGTTGTCGCCCAGCCGACCGACCTGCGGCAGGCGCGACAGGGTCAGAAGGAAGTTGCCGGTCCAGGCGTAATCGATCTTCACGTCTTTGAGCTGCGGGAATACCTTGAGCATTTTGGGCCGGATAATGGCTTCGATGTTGGCCGGGTCGCGCGCGCCGTAGACTACGCCGCCACCAAAAATCAGACGTTTGTCGGCGCTCAGGCGGTAGTAGTCGAGCAGGTAATTGCAGTCCTCGACGCAGTAGTCATCGGGCAGCAGCGAACGGGCCAGCTCTTCATTCAATGGTTCGGTGGTGATCACCTGAGTGCCGCACGGCATGGACTTGGCGGCCAGCTCCGGCACCAGGTTGCCCAGGTAGGCATTACCGGCAACGATGACGAACTTGGCTCGCATCCGGCCCTGAGCGGTGTGCACGACCGGGTTGGCGCCGCGCTCAATGCGGGTGGCCGCTGATTGTTCATGGATTACCCCGCCCAATGCCAGCACTGCAGCGGCTTCGCCCAGCGCCAGGTTCAATGGGTGAATATGCCCGCCGCTCATGTCCAGCATGCCGCCGACATACTGGTCGCAGGCCACGACCTGGCGCATGCGCGATGCATCCAGCAGTTCAAGCTGGTTATGCCCGTAGCGTTCCCAGAGACGCTTTTGCGCTTCCAGATGGCCCATCTGCCGTGGGTTCAGTGCGGCGAACACGCCGCCGTCTTTGAGGTCGCAGTCGATGCCGTAGCGTGCCACCCGATCACGAATGATTCGTGCCCCCTCGAAGGCCATGTCCCCCAATAGCCGCGCCTGGTCGGCCGGCATGCTGCGTTCGATCACGTCGATGTCGCGGCTATAGCTGTTGACGATCTGGCCACCGTTGCGCCCTGAAGCGCCGAAGCCGACCCTGGCGGCTTCCAGTACCGTGACCTTGAAGCCGTGCTCCAGCAGGAACAACGCACTGGAAAGTCCGGTATAGCCGGCGCCAATGATGCATACATCGGTCTGCACCTCGCCTTGCAGGGCGGCATGTGCAGGCGCAGGATTGGCTGAAGCGGCATAAAACGACTGAGGGTAAGTGATGTTCGCCATTCGAGGGTTCCGTTTAAAATTATTGACGAATGAGCTGATCCTACCCGAGATTTTTGACACGCAACACCGGTTGCCCATAAAAAGTTTTCGATTTCAGTACGTTAGCGAAAAAAACCGTTGACAGGGTTATGGTTATCCGTAGAATGCGCCCCACAGCAGGCACGTAGCTCAGTTGGTTAGAGCACCACCTTGACATGGTGGGGGTCGTTGGTTCGAGTCCAATCGTGCCTACCAAATCAAATCCGCCCCTGCTGGCGGTATCAAAAAGGGCAGCCCGAACGGGTTGCCCTTTTTGTTTTGTGCTTTGTCATGTTGTTCATTTGTTTCATGATTGTCCGGGCAAAGAGAATCATTGTCGTCCCTAGGGGCTGTTGACGTTTCAGCGCAGGCCGCGTTGCAGCGCCAAATCGTGTCAGGCGAGGCGAAGGACGCAGGAAATGGTCGCTCCCTTTTCAAGTCCTTCAACGAGCGGAGCGCCGCCCGAGCTGGCGCGATTTGGGGCGCAACCCGCAGGGCCGTGGCTGTTTTGTCACACACACTTCAACAGAGTGAAGCCTATGCAGGCCGACAAAATAGACCTCGGCGCGGTTGTGATGAAACGTCAACAGCCCCTAACGACCGTCCGGCGGCGCACTTTTAATTGCAGTACCTTTGACATCCTCCCCGGCCTGAAGGCCGGAGATTCCTACGGCGCTCAGGCGCGGCATCGAGCCGCCCCCGAGTCGCTTCGGTGGGTTCCTGCTGCTGGCGCCATGACCTCTGCGCTCACTTCACAGGCTAACCGGGCGTGTCCCGCCCTTAGTACATTGATCGCCCCGACCACATCGGCGTTGCCTTCAAAACCACATCCCACACACCTGAACAGCGCCTGCGTCTGGCGGTTGGCCGCCGACACATGGCCGCAACACGGGCACGTGCGGCTGGTATCTCGCGGCGGCACGGCAATCAGCCAGCCGCCGCGCCACGCCAGCTTGTAGTCCAGTTGGCGGCGGAACTCGAACCAGCCCTGATCGAGGATGGCCCTGTTCAGGCCAGACTTGGCCCGAACGTTTCTTCCCGGTGCCTCGGCCGTGCCCGCCGCCGACCTGGACATATTGCGTACCTGCAAGTCCTCGATACACACCATCGCGTGGTTTTGGCTGATCGTGGTGGAGCACTTGTGCAGATAGTCACGGCGGGCATTGCCGATGCGGGAGTGAATGCGCTGGATGCAGGCTTTCGCCTTCTTCCAGTTGCGGCTGAATCTGACCTTGCGGCTCATCGCCTGCTGCGCTTTGCACAGCGCGGTTCCATGGCGTTTGAAGCTGTTCAGGGGTGCGTAGAACGAACCATCCGAAAGCGTGGCGAACCGGGCAATGCCCATGTCGATGCCGACTGCCGCACCCTGTGCCGTGGGCTGCTCATCGATCTCGCGTTCGGTCTGGATACTCACGAACCACTTGCCACACGACTGGCTCACGGTGATGTTCTTCACAGTACCCAGCGTCTCGCGGCTGTTGCGGTAGCGCAGCCAGCCCAGCTTGGGCAGAAACAGGCGACTGTTGGTCTGGTCGAGCTTGATCTGTTTCGGGTCGGGATAGCGGAAACTGTCGCGCTGCCCCTTCTTCTTGAACCGGGGAAAGTCAGCTCGCTTGGCGAAGAAGTTGGTGTAGGCCCGCTCCAGATCCTTGAGGCTCTGTTGCAATGGGTGAACCGGCGCATCGGCCAGCCATGCGGTTTGCGGGCTATTGCGCCACTCGGTCAGCAACTTGCACAGGCCCGCATAGCCAAGCTTCTTCTCGCCTTGCTCGTGACGTTCCTTCTGCAACGCCAGCGCCTTGTTGAAGACGAAGCGACAGGAGCCCGCAAAGCGGCGCATTTGCCACTCCTGCCGGCCATCTGGCATGAGTTCGTACTTGAAGGCTTGAAGTCGTTGCATGCTGCTCTTGAACCATGAGCAATAAAGACGACATTAGGCGCGGACGGCACGGTGTTTTCAAGGTGCATGCCCATGGGGTCTTTGTAACGAAATACCGCCGTAGAAGGGCATCTGTGTCGCCATGTTACTTCGCATCATCTGCGGCGGTGCATCCATCGAACAGCAGCAGCCCCCCACGGCAACCAGGGACGGCTACGCCGTCCGCGCTATCCTTCCCCGCCCTGAACGGCGGGGCTTGTCGCGCGCCCGATGGCCAGGCTTGCCATTGTGACAACAGTTGGCCAAGCTGAACGCGCATTTGCTTTCAGGTATTCAAGTGAAACGTGATCTTCACCTCGCCGTGGTGCTGTTATGTGTGGTGTGTTTTGCACTGACCTTCATTACCGGTTGGAAAGTGTTCACGGCACGTAAAGCGGCACTCAATAATGTCTATGTCAACGGTGCGAATCTCGCGCAGGCATTGATCACTTATTCCGATGGTGTCGTCCGGCAGAGTTCAATGCTGCTCAACGGCCTGGTCGAACGTCTGGAGGCAGAGGGTTTTGGCGAGCATCAACTGGATCGCCTGGATAAATTGCTGCATGCCCAACAGCGGGTCATGCCGCAACTCAACGGTTTAACCATTTACGATCGGCAGGGTAACTGGCTGTTGTCTTCCACCGGCTTGCATGCACAAGGTCTGAACAGTGCTGACCGGGCGTACTTCATTCATCACCAGCGCAGTGCCTCCAGCGAAATATTCATTGGTCCGCCCATCCAGAATCGCTCGACCGATGTCTGGGTCATTACCATCAGTCGCCGGGTCAATGATTCGCAGGGTCAGTTCGCCGGCGTGGTGGCCGCTACATTGGGCATCAAAAACTTTCTCGACCTGTTTGGCAAAATTGATGTGGGTGACAACGGTACGATTTCACTGGCGTTTACCCACGGCCAATTACTGGTGCGTTATCCATTTCGCGAAGAAGAAATGGGGCGCGATTTTTCCCAGTCGCCCATTTATAAAAAATACTTCATGGGTCGCTCCTCGGGGAATGCGACATTTACTTCCAGTCTGGATGGTGTAGAGCGGATCTCGACCTTTCGCCAAAGTGACACGTTGCCGTTGTTGGTCAGTGTCGCCCGGGAGAAGAGTGAAGTTCTGCGCAACTGGCGTTTTGAAGCGCTGCTGTCATTGGCGGTATTGGCGGTGTTGATCGTTTTTGTCGTGGCTGCCGGCCTGGTCTTGTTACGGCATATCAAACGGCGCATTGAAAGCGAATCGGAGTTGCTGATTGCTCGGCAACAGTTATTGAGCAGTAATGAGAAGCTTGAACAATTAGCGTTGCAGGATCCATTGACGGGTCTGGCCAATCGACGCTGCTTTGATGAGCGTCTGCTCATGGAGTCTTCCCGCGCACAGAGAAATGGCACGACACTGGGTCTGTTGCTGGTCGATATCGACTTTTTCAAGCGTTTCAACGATAGCCTGGGGCATGTGGCGGGTGACCAGTGCCTGCAAGCGGTTGGCCAGACGATCGGCGGGTGCGTCAGGCGCGCCACTGACCTGGCTGCTCGTTATGGCGGCGAAGAGCTGGCGTTGATTCTGCCTGATACCGACAGCCAAGGCGTGTCGGAGGTGGCGGCCTTGATACTGCAGCGTCTGGAGGCGCTGAGCATCCCTCACCCTGCCAGCCCCTATGGGCGGGTCAGTGTGAGTATCGGCATGGCGTGCTTCAACGGCCAGCAATTGGCGGATGGTTCCATCGTTGAAGCGGCCGATGAGGCCCTGTACCGGGCCAAGGCGCAGGGGCGTAACCGGCTTGAGGCGTAAGCCTTGCGCTCAGGGGCGCTTGAGCAGGCTCGGGCTTGCCAGCAAGTTGGTCAGCCGGTCTGCATAGAGTGCAAGTTGCGAATAATCCATGGCCAGCTCGCCGCTGTCGTCCGGGGTGTTGCTGTCCATGCGGTTCATGCGGGTCGTGATTGCAAGCAGGGTGGCCTGCACGGTGGCCGAGGAGAAGTCCGTCTCGTCGATACCCAATGTCATTAGTGAAACCATGGCGGACCTCTACTAAAGTATTAATACCATATGATGGCATTCTGGCGTCAAAAGCAAGACGCCCGATGATTATTCCATCGGATGTCATGTGCTTCTATGAGCCGCTTGAGGCGCGAAGGGTTCACACAGAGGATTATAAAAATCCATCTTTTCAGTGGCTTAGTGAAAAAAAACTGATTGACAGGGTTATGGATATCCGTAGAATGCGCCCCACAGCAGGCACGTAGCTCAGTTGGTTAGAGCACCACCTTGACATGGTGGGGGTCGTTGGTTCGAGTCCAATCGTGCCTACCAAACAAATCCGCCTCTGCTGGCGGTATCAAAAAGGGCAATCCACAAGGGTTGCCCTTTTTGTTTTGCACTTGTTTCACCTGCCGGTCGCATGGCTTGCGACCATTGGCTTATCTGAAAATCAGCACCGCCGCGCCGGCAATCACTAGCACCACGCCAAAGATCATCCGCGCAATCCATGGCGCGGTCAGCCACACACCCGTCGCGCCGGCGATCTGGCCGATGTTCTTTTCGCTGAGCAGGCGATTGCCCGGGCCTGCATTCATCGGGTTGCCGCACTGTGGGCAGGCGTAGGCTTTATCGGAAATCCGCGCATTGCATTCAGGGCAGTCGATCAGGCTCATGGTTTTTCCGGCATCGGTTGTTTTCAATGCCGGTAAGACCTCTTCACCAAGGCGCGGTTCGCGCAGGGTTGTGAAGTTGTGCGCTGCTTGGCAGTTGCGCTGCTGGATCAGTGGCGACGGGCAAGATACTGGATGATGCGCCGGGTCGCATTGCTGGCCTTGCGTTGGCCTATTTCACTGTCGGCCAGCCATTGGCAATCGCTGATTTCATTGAGCGGGCGGGGTGTTTCGTGCTGTGGCACTTCGGTGATGAACACGTAATGCAGCACTTGATTGCCGGGGTATTGAGCCAGATAGCGCAGGTCGAGGTCGTGCAGTCCGGTTTCTTCGCAGAGTTCCCGGATCGCGGCTTGTTGCGGGGTTTCATCGGCTTCTATCTTGCCACCGGGCAACGCCCAGCGGGATTTGGGTTTGCGTACGTACAGAATCTGGTTATCGCGCTTGCAGATAACGGTCGCTCTGGCTTTCATCGTTCTTACAGTTCCTGTCTGCGATGGATCGCTCCATTGCAGGCTTTGTCCCGTTTGTAGCGATAAAGGTTCAGAGTTTTCTGAACGTATGAAAAAGCCCGGCATGCCGGGCTCTTTCAACAATAATCAGAAATCCCCGGTCCCAGAGGCTGTGCTGACTTGCTGCGCCATTGCGCGATAGGTTCCGTCGTCTGTAGCGCCCAGCAATGCCCGGCCATCCTTGAGCGTCGCCAGAAAGGTGATTTCCTTTCCTTCGCCGCCCAGCATCATGCCTGCTGCTGCGCCCACCGCACCCAACACCAGCGCGCCGGCCAAGCCGCGTCCGAGAGTGCCTTCAAGGCTTCTATTATGTCCCTGGCTGGCGATTTCTACCGATTTGATGTCGCTGTGCCGAAAGCTGATACCCGGCCATGGAAACAACGGGGTGACAAGTGTGATGGTGCCCGAGCGATATTCGCCATCACCTTGAAGAAAATCCCCCGCTAAAACGTTGATCTTAGCCATGTTCATTTCTCCATTGTTTCAACCGGATAACCATTGCGCGCGCCTGTGAGCCGCGTGTCAACGGCCAGGAGACGAGCAGGCGGGTGCCCGTCGGCCGGCCTTGGCCATTTATGGCTATGTGCGATCAGTGGCGGTCGCTTAGAATAGCCAGCTTTTCTCCCAGCAGGATGCGGGACCTGACTCCACGTTTATGGATGTGCTGCTTTCATGAATGTTCCCATAGTGATCCACGATGCCCATCGCTCGCTGCATGACCCGTTGGCCAGGGCTGGCAGCCATCGTTCGGCGGCCATTACTGAGCTGCTTGACGCACTGAGAGCGGCGCATCCCGGGCAGCGCTGGGCGGCCTATCTGGCCGGTGAGCACAAGCATCTGCTCGGCTGCGATGGTCAGGGTTACGATTGGCCCGAGCGCATTGCCGGTAGCGATGTCGAGGCGTTCTGTCGCGCCAGAGGCCTGCAGCGCCGGGTCGCCGGTATGGGCGAGGAACCTCTGGGCTGGGTGCTGGCTTGCGCATCGTGTGCTAACACTCCGTGGCTGGCGGATCTGGCGCTGCATCTGGGGTCGCTGTTACAGAGCGCGGCATTGATTCGCGCCCAGACCACCCAGCGAGTGCTATACGAAATCAGCTCGCTGGCCAGCTCCACTCGTGATCGCGGCACCTTCATCAAAGGCGTACACCAGCAACTGACGACATTGATCGACGCCGAGAATTTTTCTCTGGCGCTGTACGATCGCCTGCGGGCCAAGATTACCTTCCCTTACTACATCGACAACACTGACGAGCACGCGCCCGCCGCAGACAGCTATGAGTTTCTTGATCCAAAGCGGATAACCCTGACCGGGCATGTGCTGACCCGCGGCCAGTCATTGTTCGTCGATGCTCATGACATTGAGTTGGGCGAGGCGCAGGGGCGGTTCTTCTGCGCCGGCAAACGTCCCGAGTTCTGGATGGGGGCGCCGCTGAAAAACGCCGCCGACGAGGTGTTCGGCATGCTGGCGATGCAGGTCTACGACGCTTCGCGAATTTACAGCACAGAAGACCGCACGTTGTTCCAGGTGGTCGCGCAGCATGTGGGCATGGCGCTGGAGCGGCTGCTGCATCGCACCGACCTTGAGCAGACCGTGCTGCTGCGCACTCAGCAGTTGTCGGCGGCCAATCATGCGTTGCGTCAGGAAGTGGTCGATCGTGAACGTGCCGAACATCTGCAGAGTGCCTTGTTCCAGATCACCGAACTGGCCAGCCAGCAGGGTGATATGGATGCGCTGTTTCATGGCCTGCATGTGATTGTCGGTGAGTTGCTTGAGGCGCAGAACTTCTACATTGCTCTGTATGACAACGCGACCGGTGAAGTGGCGTTTCCGTATTTTGTCGATGAACGCACTGCGCGTCCCGGCACCCGGCGTGGCCAGCGGGGTTTTACCGAGTATGTCATCCGTCAACAGCGTCCTTGCCTGATTGATCGGGAACAAGCCCTGCGCCTGGAGGCCCAGGGCGAGATCGAGGCCCAGAAAGAGTCGCATCGTTCCTGGTCCTGGCTGGGCATCCCGCTGTTCGAGGGGGAGCAAGTACGCGGCATCCTGGTGGTGCAGAGCTACTCGCCCGAGGTGGGTTACACCTTGCGCGACCAAGAGCTGCTGACCTTCGTATCGCGGCACATCGATACCGCGCTGTCACGGCGCAGCGCCGCCGAGGCCATCCATACCGCCAACCTGCAGCTCGAAGCTAGGGTTAATGACCGTACCCGTGAGCTGGACCTGGCCAACGCCCAGTTGCAGTACGAGAACTCCCACGATGCGCTGACCGGTCTGGCCAACCGCAGCCATCTGCAGCAACGCCTGCAGGCGGCCTGGCAGCAGTTTTGCGACGACGACCGGCAGTTGATCGTGATGTTTATCGACCTGGACCGTTTCAAGCTGGTCAATGACACCCTCGGCCATCACTGCGGCGACGATCTGCTGATCCAGGCCGCTGAGCGCCTGCGCAGTTGCATGCGCAGTAACGATTTGTTGGCAAGGCTCGGCGGCGATGAGTTCGCGGTGCTGGCGCAAGGCGCGTCGCTGGAGATGGGCAGCGTGATTGCCGAGCGGATTCTGGTGGCCTTTGACTTGCCGTTTCAAATCGACGGCCATACGGTGTTTTCGTCGTGCAGCATCGGCGTGGTGGGGGCTGACCGGCAGTTCCATAAAGAACCTGACGACTTGCTGCGCGATGCCGATATCGCCATGTATCGGGTCAAGAACGCCGGGCGTGACAGTTTTGCGGTGTTCAACCAGCAGTTGCGTCGCGAAGTGTCTGATCAGATCGAGCAGGAAGGCGCGCTGCGCAATGCGCTCAAGCGTACTGACGAGCTGGTGCCGTATTTCCAGCCCATCGTCTGTGTGACCAGTGGCAAGCTATTGGCCCTGGAAGCACTGATTCGCTGGCATCAACCGGACGGTCGGGTGATTGCACCGGGCAATTTCCTGTCAGCGCTGGAAGGCTTGCGGCTGATCGGTCGTCTGGACCTGTACATGTTGCAGCGGGTGATCGAGATCCTCGCGTTACCGGAAAATGCGCACTGGCCAGCCGTGCATGTCAATTGTTCGGCCTACAGCATCACACGGGCGGAGTTCGCCGCCGAAGTGCTGGCGTTGTTGGCTGACCATGGCGTAGCGCCGTCGCGGATTTGTCTTGAGCTGACTGAAGGGGCTTTGGTGGCCGAGCCCGAGCGTGCCCGGCAGACCATGAAGCAACTGGCGGACAACGGTGTGTCGGTGGTTCTCGACGACTTTGGCGCGGGTTTCTCATCCTTGAGTTACGTGCACCAGTACCATTTCAGTGGCTTGAAAATCGACAAATCATTCATTTTTGAACTCAGTAGCAGTGCGCGAAGCCGGGCCATCGTCCGCGCCATTGTGCGCATGGCCGAATCGCTGGATCTGACGGTGGTGGCCGAAGGTGTCGAAGACCCGGTCACCCTGGATCTGCTACGTGAGATCGGTGCAGGGCAGGCGCAGGGCTATCATTTTTCCAGGCCGATGCCCGAAGCCAGTCTGATGCTGCCACTGACCAACTGATCGGCAAAGGCTTGCCGGGTCTGGCAAGCCATGGCCGAGCGGGGCGCAGGGTGGACCGCGTGCGCATTGGCCGACCCCTTGTTATTCAACGCCTTGCAACAGTGGCACTTATCTTGCTGAGCCTTCATCGGGGTCACAAAGCCCCGCAACGGCAGGAGATCAATCATGTTTGTCAGCAACAATACGCTCGAAGGCCTGGCCTCCAGGTTCGTCAACGGGCGCAGAACGCTGGACGACCTGTCTCAGGAGTTTGGCGCCTTTGTGCCGACGATTACGCAGGCAGCGGCGGCGACGCTCAGCTCCGGCTCAGGCAGTGCCGCCTCACAAGGTAATGCTCAGGGCGACACCGGCTATAACGAGTCATTTGCCCGGATGATGCTCAACCTTAAGACTCAGGGGCAGTCATCGCTGTCCGCCTCTGTCGCCGACGGTGACAACGGAGTGTCGACCGAGCAGGGGTCGAACCTGACCTCGACGCAGCAGGCCTTCCTTGACTATATGCAGCAGCCGGCCAGCGAGCGCTTGCGTGAGCAATTGACGGGTGTCAGCAAGCAGCAGTACGAGGCGATGAGTCCTGAGCAGCAGAAGGCGGTCGATCAGAAGTTTACCGAGGCACTGAAGCAACAGCAGGAAATTGCCCAGCAAGACATCAACACCCGGATCAAGGCACTCAAGGCAGGACTGATCGCCTGATCCGCTCTACGACGCCTTCGGGCGTCGCTTTTTTTCCAGCCAGCACTCAAGGGCTGGCAGCGGCGGCCTGCTCGTTGGCTGGCTGCAGCGCGGCGCACCACTGATCTCGTCCACGATGCTTGGCGGCGTACAGAAAAGCGTCGGCGCTTTTGATCATCAGCTGCGCAGTAATGTCTTCGCGGCGCGGTGCGTGGACTGTCAGGCCGGCGCTGGCGGTGACCTGACCGGTTGGGTGGTCGAGGTGTTCGATCGCCAGGCCGCGAATTGCCTCCAGCAGGTCACTGACGATCTTCGCCGCCGCTGCCGGCGACGTATCGGGTAACAGAATGGTGAATTCTTCGCCGCCGTAGCGCACTGCCAGGTCGGTTTCGCGCTGCAAGGTGCCTGCAATGGCCTGGCCGACCTGACGCAGGCACTCATCGCCAGCTGAGTGGCCGTAGCGGTCATTGAAGCGCTTGAAGTAATCGACATCCAGCATGATCAGCGCCAGGCTGGTGTTCTGCCGCCGGGCCCGGGCAATCTCTTCGGCCAGTGCCAGATCCAGTCGGCGCCGGTTACCCAGGCCGGTCAGGCTGTCGGTCAGGGCCATGTCCCGGACCAGCCCGTGTACCCGGCGCAGCTCGGTCTCCATGCTCATGCGCGCGCGCAACTGGCGGATCACGATAACCCCAAAACTGGCCAGCCCGGCAATCAACAGCAACAGAATGAGGCCGGTCTTGAACAGGTCCTGGCGCCAGGGGGCGATGATTGAGCTGCGCGAGATGCCGGCTTCGACCACCAGCGGGTAGCGGCTCAGTGCCCGGTAGCCATACAGGCGCCAAGTGCCGTCGACCACCGCGCGGACCTCGGCCACCCCGGCGCTGGACCAGGGCAGATAGCGGGTGAATATTTCACTTTGCGACAGGCTCTTGCCGATGGTCGCGGCGACGAAGGGGCGGCGCACCAGAATTGTCCCGTCACGGATTGCCAGCACCAGAGCGCCTTTATCGTCGATCTTGAAGTCGCCGTAATAGTCGACGAAGTAACTGACCCGGACGGTGCCGAGCATGACCCCGGCAAATGAGCCGTCATGATTGTTGAGGCGGCGCGAGACAGGAATGATCAGTTCCTGGGTCGAGCGGCTACTGACCACCCGGCTGACCAGCACCGCACGGTCGGTATGGGTGCGGTGGTAGATAAAGTAATCGCGGTCGGCGTTATTGGCTGAGTCAGGGGTAGCGGTCTTGTCGGTGACAATCCATTTGCCGTTGGCATCGTAAACAAACAGCCCGTGCAACTGCGGCATGATGCGGGTCTGCTCGATCATCAGCGCGTGCATTCTGCCCACGTCGATATTTTCCAGGCCATCGCCTTCGATACGTTCGGCCAGCAATGAGGTCAGGATGTCGACCTGGCGAATGGCGTCTTCGGCGTGCTGGGCCGTCGCACGGGCCAGATTGTTTACCGAGTTCTCGGCCGCTGCGAACGCTTGGCGGTAATCGCGCCAGGCGCGCCAGCCTTCGACAGCCATGAAGGTGCTGATCACCAGCAGCATGAATATGACGGTCAGGCGCAGCAGCTGCGTGGCGCGTTCACGGTCCTCTGGCAACGGGCCGGCGGCGGCACTGCTTGAATCGCGTGATGGACGTCCCTGCATTGAAATCTCTTCCTGTTCGACGCTGCTCAGCATACAGACAGTGATGGCCATTTGGCTTGCATAACAAGTGGCCGCCGCGGGCAAATCCGCCAGAGCCTCCTATGCTTGCCCGGCAGGTTAAGAACCTATGCCCAGAGCGCACCGGAGGCTATCGGCAACGGCGTTAAAACCTTTGAACTTTCCATATGCAGGTCGTTCGGAATCTTTGCGGCCGCCGTCGCGCAGGTCCTGTTCAAGAGCGCAGCTCATTCAACTTCAACGGAGCGTCCCAGAGGCGTAAGGAGAGAGGCTCGATGAATCAACAGTCTTACGGTCCGGATGCCCAGGCCTTTGTCGTTTCGCAAGTCAATCGGCCGCTGTCACTGACCCAGGCGCTGCAACTGCCCAGGGTGGTGATTGAAGACACCACGCCGGTGCTCGAAGCGGGGCGCTTCGCCGTCAAGGCTATCGTCGGCCAGCCGGTCCATGTGACCAGCAAGGTCTACGCCGACGGCCATGACAAGCTGGCGGTGCAATTGAGCTGGCGTGCCGAGGGCGATGAGCAGTGGCACAGTGTGCGCATGCGTGAGCTGGGCAACGATGGCTGGCAGGGGCGCTTTACCCCAGGCTCGGTCGACCGCTATGTATTTCGGCTCGAAGCCTGGATCGATCAGTTCGCCAGCTATCGCTACGAGCTGGAAAAAAAGCATGCAGCCGGGGTACCGGTCGAGCTTGAACTGGAAGAGGGGCGTATTCATCTGCAACACGCTGCTGAACGCAGCCAGGGCGCCTTGCGCGAACAGCTTCAGGCGCTGCTGCAACGCTTTGAGGGCCAGGATGCGCAGCACCGGGTTGAGCTGTTTCTGCGCAGTGAAACAGCGGCGTTGATGGCCCAGGCGGATAACCGTGGCTACCTGAGCATCAGCCCGCAATTTCCGGTGGATGTGGAACGTGAGCTGGCGCAGTTTGCCAGCTGGTACGAGCTGTTTCCCCGTTCGATCACCGATGACCCACAGCGCCACGGGACATTCAATGACGTGCATGCGCGGCTGCCGATGATCCGTGACATGGGCTTCGACGTGCTGTATTTCCCGCCCATTCACCCGATCGGCCGCGCGCATCGAAAGGGGCCGAACAACTCGCTGACCGCAGGCCCCGATGATCCGGGCAGCCCGTACGCCATCGGCAGCCCCGATGGCGGCCATGAGGCGATTCATCCGCAACTGGGCAGCCGCGAGGACTTTCGCGCTCTGGTTGCTGCGGCGGCAGAACACGGGCTGGAAATCGCCCTGGATTTCGCCATTCAGTGTTCCCAGGATCACCCGTGGCTTGAGCAGCATCCTGGCTGGTTCAGCTGGCGCCCGGACGGCACCATTCGCTACGCGGAAAACCCGCCGAAGAAATACCAGGACATCGTCAACGTCGATTTCTACGCACCCGACGCCATTCCTGCGCTGTGGCTGGAACTGCGCGACATTATTCTTGGCTGGGTCGCGGAAGGTGTGAAGATCTACCGCGTGGATAACCCGCACACCAAGCCGCTGCCGTTCTGGGAGTGGCTGATCGATGATGTGCGCCGCAAGTACCCCGACGTCATGTTCCTCGCCGAGGCCTTCACCAAGCCTGCGATGATGGCGCGGCTGGGCAAGGTCGGCTATTCGCAGAGCTACACCTATTTCACCTGGCGCAACAACAAGGCCGAGCTGTCGGAGTATTTCACTCAGCTCAACCAAGCGCCGCTGCGCGATTGCTACCGGCCGAACTTCTTCGTCAACACACCGGACATCAACCCGCATTTCCTGCATCACTCCGGGCGCGCCGGGTTTTTGATCCGCGCCGCGCTGGCCACCATGGGCTCGGGGTTGTGGGGGATGTACTCGGGGTTCGAACTGTGCGAGTCGGCGCCGCTGCCTGGCAAGGAGGAATACCTCGATTCGGAGAAGTATCAGATCCGCGTTCGTGACTTCAGCGCGCCGGGCAATATCATCGCCGAGATTGCCCAGCTCAACCGGATTCGTCGGCAGAACCCGGCCTTGCAGACCCATCTGGGCCTGAAGCTGTATACCGTCTGGAACGACAACATCCTGTATTTCGGCAAGCGCACCGAGGACGGCAGCAACTTCATCCTGGTTGCGGTCAGCCTTGATCCGTACAACGTCCAGGAAGCGCATTTCGAGTTGCCGCTCTGGGAAATGGGGCTGCATGACACTGCCGAAACACAGGGCGAAGACTTGATGAACGGCCACCGCTGGACCTGGTACGGCAAGGTGCAATGGATGCGCATCGATCCTCATTATCAGCCGTTCGGTATCTGGCGGATCAGCGCGACGTAGTTCAAAGGGAGTTCGCCATGCCGAAGTCGAAGTCAAAGTCGCAAAAAACGCGGTCCGCCAGCTTCATCAACGACCCGCTCTGGTACAAGGATGCGGTGATCTACCAAGTCCACGTCAAGTCGTTCTTCGACTCCAACGATGACGGCATCGGGGACTTTCCAGGCCTGATCGCCAAGCTCGATTACATCGCCGGGCTGGGGGTCAATACCCTGTGGGTGTTGCCGTTCTATCCTTCGCCGCGGCGCGATGACGGCTACGACATTGCCGAGTATCGGGCTGTGCATCCTGACTACGGCAGCATGGCCGATGCCAAGCGCTTTATCAGTGAGGCGCACAAGCGCGGGCTGCGGGTGATCACCGAACTGGTGATCAACCACACCTCCGACCAGCATCCGTGGTTCCAGCGCGCCCGGCATGCCAAGCCCGGCTCCAAAGCGCGCAACTTCTATGTGTGGTCCGACACTGACCAAAAGTACGAGGGCACGCGGATCATCTTTCTCGACACCGAGAAATCCAACTGGACCTGGGACCCGGTGGCCGGTCAGTACTTCTGGCACCGATTTTATTCTCATCAGCCAGACCTGAATTTCGATAACCCGCAGGTGATGGACGCGGTGCTCGGGGTGATGCGCTTCTGGCTCGACCTGGGGGTGGACGGCTTGCGCCTGGACGCCATCCCGTACCTGATCGAGCGCGATGGTACTAACAACGAAAACCTGCCCGAGACCCATCAGGTGCTCAAGCGCATCCGCGCTGAAATCGACGCCAATTATCCCGACCGGATGCTGCTGGCCGAGGCCAATCAGTGGCCTGAAGACACGCAGATGTACTTTGGTGACGTGAAGGGCGGTGATATCAAGGGCGGTGACGTGAAGGGCGGTGATATCAAGGGCGGTGACGTAAAGGGCGGCGACAGCAACGGCGCCGACGGCGATGAGTGCCATATGGCCTTTCATTTCCCGCTGATGCCGCGCATGTACATGGCGCTGGCTCAGGAAGACCGCTTCCCGATCACCGATATCCTCAGCCAGACGCCGGCGATTCCTGCCAACTGTCAGTGGGCAATCTTCCTGCGCAATCACGATGAGCTGACCCTGGAGATGGTCACCGACCGCGAGCGTGACTACCTGTGGAACCACTATGCCGCTGACCGCCGGGCACGGATCAACCTGGGCATTCGGCGGCGTCTTGCGCCACTGGTGGAGCGCGATCGGCGGCGGATCGAACTGCTCAACAGCATGCTGTTGTCGATGCCGGGCACGCCGACTCTGTATTACGGTGATGAGCTGGGCATGGGTGACAATATCTATCTGGGCGACCGCGACGGGGTGCGTACCCCCATGCAGTGGTCGATTGACCGCAATGGCGGCTTTTCCCGCGCCGACCCGGCCAGCCTGGTATTGCCGCCAATCATGGACCCGTTGTACGGCTTTCAGTCGGTCAATGTCGAGACTCAGGACCGTGACCCGCATTCATTGCTGAACTGGACCCGGCGCATGCTGGCAGTACGCAAACAACAAAAAGCCTTCGGCCGTGGTGCGCTGAACCTGTTGTCGCCCAACAACCGACGGATTCTGGCCTACACCCGGGAATACACCGGTACCGACGGACACACCGAGATCATTTTGTGCGTCGCCAACATGTCCAGCGCCGCCCAGGCGGTGGAGCTGGACTTGTCGGCCTACGCCGGCATGGTGCCGGTGGAAATGCTCGGCGGCAGTGCGTTTCCGCCCATTGGCCAGCTCACTTACCTGCTGACCTTTGCCCCCTACGGGTTTCATTGGTTTCTACTCGCTGCGGAGAATCAAATGCCCAGTTGGCACGTTGAACCGGCGCAGAGCATGCCGGACTTCCCGACCCTGGTACTCAAGAAACGTCTGGAAGAGCTGCTCGAACAACCGCTGCGCGGCACCATCGAAAACACTTCGCTGGCGGTCTACTTGCCCAAGCGGCGCTGGTTCGCCAGCAAAGACAAGCCCATCGACAAGGTCAATATCGCCCATGCGGTGCGCT
Organism: Pseudomonas sp. StFLB209; assembly: GCF_000829415.1. Classification (NCBI taxonomy): domain Bacteria; kingdom Pseudomonadati; phylum Pseudomonadota; class Gammaproteobacteria; order Pseudomonadales; family Pseudomonadaceae; genus Pseudomonas; species Pseudomonas sp. StFLB209. The sequence goes on from NZ_AP014637.1 coordinate 4,481,835, forward strand.
TCTCTGACGGGCTGCGGCCGGTGCTGCTCAGTGAAATCGAGGTGACTGCTGGCGGCCAGACCGAGCGCTACCAGTTGCCGTTCGGCCTGTTGGCCGAGGACGACATCAGCAGCGCCTTGCCCCAGCAATTGGCCCTGGCTCGGGTGCGGCGCGGTGCTCAGGTCGGCCTGATCACCGATGCCTTCACCCTGGAGCCCTTCATCCGTAACCTGGTTCAGGCGATGCAGGACGGCACCGTGATCGACAGCGGCGAGGGCGACTTGCAGTTCAAGGCCACCGCCCGGCTTGAGCCGCTGGGCCTTGATCAGGAGTCGACCGTGCGCTATTTGTCGGCCGAGCAATCCAACAGCTCGGTGGTGGTGGGCGAAGCGTTGGTGCTGAAGATGATCCGCAAGGTCAGCGCCGGTGTTCACCCGGAACTGGAAATGGGCGCCTACTTGACGGCCGCCGGCTACCCGAACATTTCACCGCTGCTCGGCTCGCTGCAGCGCATCGGCACGGAGGGTCAGCCACACCTGCTGATGATCGCCCAAGGCTATCTGGACAATCAGGGCGATGCCTGGGAATGGACCCAGAACAACCTGGAGCGTGCGGTGCGCGACGAGCTGACGCGGCGCACCGCCAGCCAGGAGCAGGCTTATAACGCCTTGGCCGAACTGGCCGATTTTTCCCGTACCCTGGGTCAGCGACTCGGTGAGATGCATCAGGTGTTGGCGGCGCCGACTGACAACCCCGATTTCGCCACCGAAAACACGGGCACCAAAGAAGCGCAGGCCACAGCCAAACGGGTGCAGGCCCAACTCGACCATTCCCTGAAATTACTCGAGCAGCGCCGCGAAAGTTTGCAACCTGCCGATTGGCTGTTGGTCGAACAGCTGCTCACCCGTCGTAAAGCGCTGGATAAACACGTCCAGACCCTGGCCAAGGCCTCTGTGGGCGGGCTGCGCATGCGGGTCCACGGCGACCTGCATCTGGGTCAGGTGCTGGTGGTAAAAGGAGATGCATACCTGATCGACTTTGAAGGCGAGCCGGTGCGTGCGCTGGATGAGCGCCGTGGCAAATACAGCCCTTTCAAGGATGTTGGCGGCGTACTGCGTTCGTTCGACTACGCTGCGGCGATGGCCGTGCGCAGCGCGCAGAGCGCGGACACCTCGGCAGAGGCGATTGCGGCGCGTGAGCATGTGGCGAGTGAGTATCTGCGTCAGGCCCGCGAGTCGTTTCTTGAGGGCTATCGCAAGGCGACCCAAGGCCTGGCGCATGCCTGGCAAGACCCGCAGGGAGAGGCGGCAGCGCTGGAACTGTTTACGCTGGAAAAAACTGCATACGAAGTGATCTACGAAGCCGAGAATCGCCCGGATTGGTTGGCCGTACCTTTGCAAGGGTTATGGCAAGGGCTACGTGGGTTGCTGGAATTGAACGATGGAGAGTCGAAATGAATGCGTCTGACAAAAGCGGCGCGGGCCGCCAACCAATGCCCGCTGCCGTCGACACGGAAGCTTTGATCCGTGCCGAGCACCACGATCCGTTCGCCATTCTCGGCCCCCATGACGACGGCAAGGGCGGGCAGTTCATTCGTGCCTACCTGCCCGGCGCCCTGAGTGTCCGAGTGCTGGCCCGCGGCACTGAGCAAGAGCTGGGCGAGTTGCACATGGGCGAAGTGCCTGGCCTGTTCGTTGGCCAGTTCGCTGAAAAGCAGCCGTATCTGCTGAAAGTGCAGTGGGCCGGCGGCGAACACATCACCGAAGACCCGTACAGCTTTGGCCCGCAACTGGGCGAGATGGACATCTACCTGTTCTCGGAAGGCAACCACCGCGATCTTGGCGCCTGCCTGGGGGCTCAGGTAATCAACGTTGATGGCGTACAAGGCGTGCGCTTTGCGGTCTGGGCACCCAATGCCCGGCGCGTGTCGGTGGTTGGCGACTTCAACAACTGGGATGGCCGCCGGCACCCGATGCGCGTGCGTCATCCGTCGGGCATCTGGGAGATCTTTATTCCGCGCCTGCAGCCTGGCGATGTCTACAAATACGAGATCCTCGGTGCCCACGGCATTCTGCCGCTCAAATGCGACCCGGTGGCGCGCGCCACCACTTTGCCGCCAGACACCGCCTCGAAAGTTGCCGCGCCGCTGCAGTTTGACTGGCAGGACCACGATTGGCTGGCCAGCCGCGCCGATCGCCACTCGCCGGCTGCGCCACTGTCGATCTACGAGCTGCATGCCGGTTCCTGGCAGATGGAGCAGAACGAGGACGGCACGGCCTGGCGGCAATACAACTGGCGGGAACTGGCCGACCGCTTGATCCCTTACGTCAAGGAACTGGGCTTCAGCCATATCGAGCTGATGCCGATCATGGAGCACCCATTCGGCGGTTCCTGGGGCTATCAACTGCTGGCGCAGTTTGCTCCCACTGCGCGCTATGGATCGCCAGAAGACTTCGCGGCGTTCGTCAACGCCTGCCACCAGGCCGAAATCGGCGTGATTCTCGACTGGGTACCGGCGCATTTTCCTACCGACGAACACGGCCTGGCGCAATTTGACGGCACCGCGCTGTACGAGTACGGCAACCCGCAAGAGGGCTTTCACCAGGACTGGGACACGCTGATCTACAACCTGGGCCGTACCGAAGTGCACGGCTTCATGCTGGCTTCGGCGCTGCACTGGCTCAAGCAGTTCCATATCGACGGCCTGCGGGTCGATGCGGTGGCCTCGATGCTGTACCGCGACTATTCCCGCAAGGCCGGGGAGTGGGTACCGAACCGTTATGGCGGTCGGGAAAACCTGGAAGCCATCGACTTTTTACGCCACCTCAACGATGTGGTCGCAGTCGAGGCCCCCGGTGCGCTGGTCATCGCCGAAGAATCCACGGCCTGGCCCGGCGTTACCCAACACACCGAACAAGGTGGCCTGGGTTTCAACTACAAGTGGAACATGGGCTGGATGCACGACTCGCTGCATTACATTCAGCAAGATCCGGTGCACCGCTCACACCACCATAACGAACTGAGTTTCGGTCTGGTGTACGCGTGGTCGGAGCGTTTCATCCTGCCGATCTCCCACGACGAAGTGGTACACGGCAAGCGCTCGCTGATTGACAAGATGCCTGGCGACCGCTGGCAGAAGTTCGCCAACCTGCGCGCCTACCTGGCCTTCATGTGGACCCATCCGGGCAAGAAGCTGTTGTTCATGGGCTGTGAGTTCGGCCAATGGCGCGAATGGAATCACGACGAGCAACTGGACTGGTATCTGCTGCAATACGCCGAGCATATCGGGGTGAAGAAGCTCGTCAGCGACCTCAACCGGCTGTACCGCGAAGAAAAGGCGCTACACGAGCGCGACGCCGAACCGATGGGTTTTCAGTGGCTGATCGGCGATGACCACGCCAACAGCGTCTACGCCTGGCTGCGCTGGAGCAAAGGTGGTGAGCCGCTGCTGGTGGTCTGCAACCTGACCCCTGTACCACGCGAGGGCTACCGGGTTGGCGTACCGTTCGAGGGGGCATGGCAAGAACTGCTCAACAGCGACTCGCAAACCTACGCCGGCTCCAATGTCGGCAACGCCGGCGAGGTTCAGGCTCAAGAGCAGGTCAGCCACGGCCAGGCGGCATCGCTGCTGCTCAACCTGCCGCCGCTCGGTGTAGTGGTGTTCAAGCCTCGCGGATAATTCGGGGGCTTTGCACTTGTAGCAGCGGCTTCAGCCGCGAACGCAGCACCAGGCGTTCGTGGCTGAAGCGGATGGTTGTGTAGCAGCGCCTGTCAGACCCGCCGCGACAGCCACCAGGTCAGTCCCAGCGCCAGCAGCGAGAGCAGGGCGCTGTAGAAGAAGATCAAACCATAGCCCTGGCCCAGGGCTATGGCCCCCATCACCGGGCCGGCGACCGCCATGGCCAGATCGAAAAACACGGCATAGGCACTCAGCCCCGCTGAACGGCTGGTGGCCGGCACGCGCTTGATCGCTTCAACCCCGAGCGCCGGATACACCAGTGACAGCCCCAGGCCGGTCAGGCCGGCGCCTGCCAGCGCAAAACCGGTATTGGGCGCCAGCCACAACAGGCCAAGGCCGACCACTTCCACGCCCATGCACAGCATCGCCGCCAGAAAGCCGCCCAGACGATTGATTGCGCCGATAAACAATAGCCGCGAAAGGATGAAGCACACGCCAAACAACGTCAGACACCAGGCCGCCCCCTCCCAGCCACGGCTGATGTAGAACAGCGTAATGAACGTCGTCAGGGTGCCGTAACCGATGGACGCCAGGGTCAGTGCCAGCCCATAGGGCGAAATACGGCTGAACACCGACCAGTAGGGCAGCCGTTCACCCTTGATGACCGGCACCGAGGGCTTGTGGCGAATCAGCAGCAAACCACTACCGGCCAGGACCAACAGCGCCACCCCCAGACTGTGAATACCGACCTGATCAATCATCAATACGCCCAGCGGAGCGCCAATGGCGATGGCACCGTACGACGCAATACCGTTCCAGGAAATCGAGCGGGCCGTGTGCTCGACGCCGACTTTGGCAATTGACCAACTGATGGTGCCCACGCCGATAAAACCCTGCGCCACCCCCATGATCATCCGCGCCACGATCAGCAGGCTCAGGCTGAGTGCTGGAATCGACTGGCTCAGCGTGCCGAACAGGGTCAGTGCGCCGCCGAGCACGAACCCCGCCAGGCCGTAGACGATGGTCCGCTTGCTGCCCAGATTGTCGGTAATACGCCCGGCCAGCGGGCGGCTCATCAGGGTGGTCAGGTATTGCGCACCAATCGCCAGCCCCGCGACGACGGCGCTGAAACCCAACTGGTCATGGACATAGCCGGGCAAGATTGCGATGGGCAGCCCAACGCATAGGAACGCGATGAAGGTGTACAGCACGATGCTGACGATTTGCAGGGTGACGGGCAGGGTGCCGGTTTGTGCGGGGGTTACAGGCATGAGACGGCTTCGCTGGCGGCTGGGTGGGCGTGGTTCATCATGGCGTGGGCAGGTGGCAAAGGAAAGCACCCTAACTATTTCATCAAAAGGGGATTGCCGTTGGTTGATACTTGGTCATAGGATGACTGATAACAATCAAAACAACAAAGGCGCCTTTCATGATCAAACCCCTGTTGTTCGCTATCGCAGCCGGCTTGAGCCTCAATGCCCATGCCGCGACTTTCGCCTATATCTCCAGCCCGGCTGATGGCCTGATCTCTCAATATCGCCTTGATGAAAGCAATGGCGCCTTGAGTCTGGTGCAACAGATTCGCGCCGGTGAACAGGTCAATCCACTGGCCGCCTCACTCGATGGCAGCCGTCTGTACGCTGCCTTGCGCGCCAAACCCTTCAAGGTGCTGGGCTACCAGATCGAGCCGGGCAGCGGCCACTTGAAAACGCTCTCTGAAGCCCCGTTGGCTGACAGCCTTGCTTACCTGTCACTGGACCACACCGGCCGCTACCTGCTGGGTGCCTCCTACGGTGCTGATCTGGTGAGCATCCAGCCGGTTGATAGCACAGATGCCGCGCAGATCAAGACTTACAAAACCGGCCTGCATGCCCATTCGCTGCGCAGCGACCCGAGCAATCGGTTTGCCTACGCTGGCAACCTGGGAGTCGATCATGTGTTGCAGTACCGTCTTGATACCGCGCAAGGCAGCCTGGTGCCCATCGGCAGCGGACAGGTCGATGCCAGCGTCAATAGCGGGCCTCGCCACCTGGCATTCTCGCCAGATGGCAAGTTCGTTTATGTCGTTGGCGAAATGAGTGGCAGCGTTACCAGCTATGCGATTGATCAGACCAGCGGGGCGCTGAGCCTGATCAACGAAGCGGCAGGCATCCCCGAGCGGCTGAAGCTGGCCCACGGTGAAGTGCGCGACGCGCGTAATAACGACCTGAAGGACGACCCGACGCCGCGCATCTGGGCGGCCGACATCCGCATCACGCCGCAGGGCAACCTGTTGTTTATCAGCGAACGGGCCAGCAGCTCGGTTTCGGTATTCAAGGTCGACACCGCCACTGGCCGGGTCAGCTTCCTGGAAAACTACGCCGTGCAGGAAAAGCAGCCACGCAATATCGCCGTGTCGCCTAATGGACAATGGTTGCTGGTCAGCGGGGAAAAAAGTGACACGGTGGGCAGTTATGCAATTGGCCAGGAGGGCGAATTGAAGCGGGTCAGCGAAGCCCCATCGGGCAAAGGAGCGGTGTGGATCGAGATGGTTCGCGTCCCGCAGGCCTGAGCCTGTAACGCGGCGTTGAAATCTGGCGGCAGGGGCTGAACCGGACCTGCCGCCAGATGCTTCAAGGCGCCTTTTAGATGACTACACCCTGGCTGCGCAGATAATCATCGTAAGTGCCGCTGAAGTCGATCACGCCATCGGCTGACAACTCGATGATCCGCGTGGCCAGCGACGAGACGAACTCGCGGTCGTGGCTGACGAACAGCAGCGTGCCCGGATAGTTTTCCAGCGCCAGGTTCAGCGCCTCGATCGATTCCATGTCCAGGTGGTTGGTCGGTTCGTCCATCACCAGCACGTTAGGCTTTTGCAGGATCAGCTTGCCGAACAGCATGCGGCCCTGCTCACCACCGGAAATCACCTTCACCGACTTCTGGATTTCGTCGTTGGAGAACAGCATCCGGCCAAGGGTGCCACGCACCAGTTGCTCGCCGCCTTGAGTCCACTGACCCATCCAGTCGAACAGGGTGACGTCGTCTTCGAAGTCGTGGGCGTGGTCCTGGGCGTAGTAGCCAATCTCTGCCGAGTCGGTCCACTTGATGCTGCCGGCATCCGGCGTCAGCTCGTTGACCAGGGTGCGCAGCAAGGTGGTCTTGCCGATACCGTTGGGGCCGATGATCGCAACGCGCTCGCCGGCTTCGACGGTGAAGCTGAAATCCTTGAACAGAGTCTTGCCATCGAAACCCTTGGCCATGCGCTCGACCGTGACTGCCTGGCGGTGGAGCTTCTTGGTCTGGTCGAAACGAATGAACGGGCTGACCCGGCTCGACGGCTTGACCTCGGCCAGCTGGATCTTGTCGATCTGCTTGGCCCGTGAAGTGGCTTGCTTGGCCTTGGAGGCGTTGGCCGAGAAGCGGCTGACGAAGGTTTGCAGCTCGGCGATCTGTGCCTTCTTCTTGGCGTTGTCGGCCAGCAACTGCTCACGCGACTGGGTCGCAGCGGTCATGTATTCATCATAGTTGCCCGGGAACAGGCGCAGCTCACCGTAATCCAGGTCAGCCATGTGGGTGCACACGCTGTTGAGGAAGTGACGGTCGTGGGAAATGATGATCATCAGGCTGTTACGCTGGGTCAGGATGTTCTCCAGCCAGCGAATGGTGTTGATGTCCAGGTGGTTGGTCGGCTCGTCGAGCAGCAACACTTCCGGGTCCGAGAACAACGCCTGGGCCAGCAACACCCGCAGCTTCCAGCCTGGCGCGACTTCGGTCATCGGCCCGTTGTGCAGCTCGATACCGATACCCAGACCCAGCAACAGCTCACCGGCGCGCGATTCGGCGGTGTAGCCATCCATCTCGGCGAACTCGGTCTCAAGCTCCGCCACGGCCATGCCGTCTGCTTCGCTCATCTCCGGCAGCGAATAGATCCGATCACGCTCGGCCTTGACCTTCCACAGCTCTTCATGACCCATGATCACGGTGTCGAGCACAGTGAATTCTTCATAGGCGAACTGATCCTGACGCAGCTTGCCCAGACGCACGTTAGGTTCGAGCATCACCTGACCGCCCGAAGGCTCCAGATCGCCACCGAGGATCTTCATGAAGGTGGACTTGCCGCAGCCGTTGGCGCCGATCAGGCCGTAACGGTTACCGGCACCAAACTTGACCGAGACGTTCTCGAACAGAGGTTTGGGTCCGAATTGCATGGTGATGTTTGCTGTAGAGATCAAGAGCTGGTCCTGTAAGGGTTTCAAGCGAGTATTTCTGTGTCACTGCCGGTCTTGGGCCAAATTTGGGCCAATCACACTCGAACCGCCAGCTTATCCAGCTCCCTCCAGTCAGAGGTTGAGCTAATCCATTTTGCGTAAGTGGAAAGCAGCATGTCGACGCTATGGCCCAATTGGCTGGCAATGAATGCAGGATTCATCCCAGACATCAGGCACATGGTTGCGTAGGTATGGCGCGTGTCGTATTGGCGACGTTCGCGGATGCCAAGAGCTTGGAGCACAGGTTTGAGGTGGCGGATTGTAACACTTGGTTCCTGAATCCACATCCCGCCCTTGCTGGGCGAGAACACGTAAGGGCGCTCAGGGTAACCACCTCTCGATGACATTTTGCACAGCGCTACCCATTGTTTTGCTTGGGGCCGGTCGCAAAATCGAAGCTGTGCACAACCTGATTCAAGGATGTGTCATGGGTCTGACATGAAGTTCGATGCCGAGGGCGCGCATCACTTTCATGATGGTGTCAAAGCGTGGTTTGGCTCCAGGAGCGAGGGCCTTGTAAAGACTGGCCCTGCCAAGCCCGGAATCTTTGGCAATTTGCGCCATGCCTCGGGCTTTGGCCACATGGGAAACGGCTCTGATGAGTTCGTCGGTGTCGCCATCGGCCAACACCTGGGTCAGGTACTCGGTGATTGCCTCATCACTGTCGAGCAGTGCCGCCATATCGAACGGCAACAGGGTATCGGTCATGGCAGGACCTCCTTTGCCAAAGCTTTCGCCTGCTTTATGTCGGCAGACTGGGTTGATTTGCTACCCCCGATCAGTAGCACGATGAGTGTCTGGTTGCGTGTTGTGAAATAGACCCGGTAGCCCGCGCCAACATGTACACGTAGCTCCGAAATACCTTCGCCTACGCTTTTCACATCACCCAGATTGCCTGCTGCGGCTCTTTCAATGCGACGTGCAACAGCGATTCTGGCACCCAAGTCGCGCAAGGATGCATGCCAGTGGGCAAACGATCTGGTTTGTCGAATTTCATAAGTCATGGCGCGAATGTATCCAACTGGAGACATTGTACACCATTTTCCATTTGTAACTGGTATCGGAATCCCGTTTCAGCTTATTGCATTTAGCTGTGCCTCAAGCCGCTTCTGCGACGGAGATGTCTTACCAGCTAGAACTTTCCAGCCAGCGTCCCGGTTGCCGAGGTAGCCAGGCGGACAGCTCCCCGCCAATTCTGTTCGAAGCCTGGCCGGACAGGTCTCGCTCAGCGCCAAGCTAAATTTTTGGTGCTGGCAGCTTGGATAGAGGTTTTTCCTGCATCAACGTCAGTCTAGGTGGAAGGGCCTGCAATGGCCGGTCGGCACCGAGTTACCGACTCGCATGTGGGAGTTATTGAGCTTTTTATGCTGCAGCAGAAGTGGAAATGAGTGAAGGTGCGTCCTATCATCGGCACCGCCTTCATTTAGGGTAGTAAAAATGAGTAAAAAGCTTCAAAGAATTGGGTTTCTTATTACTTTTTTTTACGTATTCGCAATTTTGCTTATGACATGGAATCGACTGCCAAGCCTTTGGAATTACCAAACGGAAATTAATGCCGTGGGTGATTTTCTTGCTGGGGCATTTGCGCCCCTTGCGTTTCTATGGCTGGTAATCGGTTACTTTCAGCAAGGCGAGGAGCTTCGCCAGAGTAGAACAGCACTTGAGCTGCAAGCCGAAGAGCTTCGACACTCAGTTGAGCAGCAGCAGGCGATGGTCGCAATTGCAGGTCGCCAGCTTCAGGCAGAACTGGACGGTTTCTTGTATGAAAGAGAACGAAGGAATAACGAAAAAAGACCAAGGTTTAAGTTTTTGGTTTTGTTTCCAGTAGAAGTGAAAGTACCATAACTGTTGAGTTGGAACTGGAGAATTATGGTGGCCCGGCAGAAGATATTGCGGTGTTATGTCGTGGGCAGAAAGTAGGAAGTCGGCATCTTCTATTGGCGGGTGATAAGCTGAAATCCAAGCTGGGTTTGGCTTACGAAGAGCATGTTTATGTATTGAGTGTTGAGCATCGTGGCGAGCAAGGGACGCTGATTGAGTACTTTGAACTGTCGATAATGATATCGGATTTTGGCACTAAAGCTGCAGAGGTCAAAATATCAGCCCGACGTTAGCTACAACTAATCTCACTAACCTGCTGCATTGGCAGGTGGGTGAGAATATCCTTTAGAAACGCGCATGGGGCATGACCATTCAGCCGCGCGAACGGGATCAAGCGAATGATCGCCGCAGCTTACTTTTACTGCGTAGCGAGCCGGCGAGTAGCCAGTTCATGCGTCCAATAGCCCACGCTCGAATCTGGTTTTCGGCCAAGTTGTGCTCAGTCAGATCGTCGTGTGGCTGTTAAGACTATTGAACAACGTGCCTCGAACTGACTTCAATTCTCTGCCGGTTTTGGCTGGCGATGATCAAGAGCCAGGTTCGATCGCCCAGTTGGCAACTCGTTATCGATCACTTAACGCAACAACGTTGACCCACCACCCCCACAAGGCTATACAAACCGCCCGAGTACCAACTGAGCAAGCCCGCCATGCCCGCCAATGACGATTACAAACACGAGCCTGAACACGATCACCTGCTCGATCACGAGTTCGCCACGGATTCATTTGAGGAGGAGCAAGAGGGTGACGATGAATACGATCACGACCCGTTCGCCGACGAGTTCGAGGACGATGAGTAGATCCTCGACCATCGAGCGACCGCGCTAACCAATCAAGCCAATACCTCGGGATGCGGATAAACCGCAGAGGGCTCGGCCCGCTGGCTTTCATCAATCCGCAACGCCGCACTGCGCAGTGCCTGGGCCGATGATTCAATGGCTGCGATGTGCCCTTGCACATCCAGCCCGTCGACGTGTCCGCCACGCTGATTAAGGAAGATCAGGTGCCCGCTCATGGCAATGGAAAGACTCTCCAGATGCGTTGCGGTCTGTTCAAGATCACTCTTGATGGTATCCAGAGATTCCAGCATTGCTCGGCGCCTTGGTTGTGGGTGCGATCCAATCTTCACGACTGCAAAAGTCGTCAAATCCGTTTGTGTCCATTCCTGGCTAAGTGTGGTGCGAGATCACGAAGTCGCGTCTGTGCGTGACACGTTTCTGGCGTCGGATTTTTGCTGCCAGGCCCCGTAAATAAAGGCTCACAGCTTGGAATAACGGACAGGCAAAGTAAAGCGCGCTGACGTAAAAGCAGGAGATCGTGTCGTCCTTTGGTTGATAATGATTCCTGTTTGTGATGTTATGTTGTTGCATTTAAAGCCGAGGGTATATCTTATGAAAGTGTTGTCATCGCTCAAGGAAGCCAAAGCCCGTCACCGCGACTGCCAGATCGTCAAACGCCGCGGGCGAATCTATGTGATCTGCAAGTCCAACCCGCGTTTCAAGGCACGCCAGGGCAATGCGAAAAACCGTAATAAGGGTTGATTGAGAAATAAAGACGGGCAACCGGTTTTAGATCCGCTGCCCGTCAAGTCCTCATTCGACGCTGCAGATCCAACGCTGATGATGTCGATAAGGCGCGCGAATAAAGGTGATATCCGCGATTCGTTTCAGACCTTGCTGCTGCAGAGCCAGGGTCAGTTGCACGAGGGTATCTGCTTCGATAGTCATTGCTGTCTCCTTGTCAGATGCTTCATTGCACAAGGAGTGTGACCGCAGACAAAAACGCCTTATTCAGTTTTTATCAGCAGCCAGTTGCCCAGCGGTCACGACCGGTTTTTTTGCCCCGAGTTGCAAGAAAATCGCTGGCTGTTCAACCACATCCCTTGTTCCTGCCTGCGTTCAATCAGCTGGACGACAATTTCATCAGCACCAGACCGCTGACAATCAGTACCGCCGCCAGTATCCGCAGGAAGGTCATCGGCTCGCCTAGCACGGTGATGCCAACCACGAACGCGCCTACCGCGCCGATGCCGGTCCAGATGGTGTAGGCGGTGCCCAGCGGCAGGCTGCGCATTGAGATCGATAGCAACACGATACTGGCGATCATGGCCGCTGCGGTGATGAGGGTAGGGGTGAGTTTGCTGAAACCTTCTGACTGTTTCATCGTAAAGGCCCAGACAATTTCCAGAATGCCCGCCAATACGAGGTATATCCAGGCCATGCCCGGTTCTCCTGTTCAAAGAATCGGGCCGTCCCGAAATGCTGTCCCGTCATGGGTGAGGGCGTCCTCAACAGCCTCGCTTTATAACTCAAGAGCGAGCGCTACGAAAACGCTCGTCGTCATGCAGCCATCGACGTGACCGCTTGCAGCTTCGCTTTGAACTGAGCGCACGCCGCAGCGGTCTAGCCACTGACTACCTTTTTCATTGGTCAGGAGTATTGCCCTTGAACATCTTCGAAGCGCTGCGCGAAAGCCACGATCGTCAACGCCGTTATGCCGATGCCATGATTCAGACCCAAGGTGCCAGTGAGGAGCGGGCCGAAGCTTATCGGCTGCTCAAGGATGAACTGCAGGCGCATGAAACCGCAGAGGAGCGGCATTTCTACGTGCCGCTGATGCAGCATGACAATGGCGTAGACCTGAGCCGTCATGCGATTGCCGAACATAACGAAATGGATGAACTGATGGAAGAGTTGGACGCCACCGACATGTCCAGCCCGAGCTGGCTGGTCTCGGCGAAAAAGCTCAGCCATAAAGTGCATCACCATCTTAAGGAGGAGGAACAGAAATTCTTCCAGATGGCCGGCAAACTGTTGGACGACAAACAGAAAGAAGCGTTGGCGGGTAAATACGTGAAAGAGTTTGAAGAGCAATTGGCCGAGGATTGAAACCGGCTGGCAGTGTTAGACTCGGCGTTTTTCAGGGATAAGGGCTCGTCATGAAATACGCGACTCTGATAATGGCGACCGTGCTGCTGGCCGGATGCGCCGCGCCGTCGAATTCGGCGCGCTCCGAGGGGCCGTTGAAAACGCTGGCCAGCGAGAAAACCAGCGCCGAGGTGGCCCAGTGCATCCAGGCCGCCTGGCAAGACGTCAAGCTGTTCGGCGATTCGGCAGATGTGTTTCTGGACCGCCAGGGTGACGGCAACTTTACGGTATTTACCACCCAGACCCGTTACTTTGCCGATGTCCTCCGCCAGGGTGGTGGCAGTGAGGTGCGTTTCTACGCACACAAGGGCGGCGACCAGATTGCGTTGCGGGCTGCGGCAATCGCCACCTGCCTCTGAATCTTGAGTCAGTCGCGGTAGAACACCTGCACCAAGTGATAGCCGAACTTGCTTTTCACCGGCCCGTGTACGGTGCGCAGTGGCTTCTTGAAGATGATCTGGTCAATGGCGCCGACCATCTGGCCGGGTCGCACCTCGCCCAAATCGCCGCCGCGTTTGCCAGAGGGGCAGATCGAGTGTTTGCGGGCCAATACATCGAAGGCTTCGCCCTTGGCCAACTGCAGTTTCAAGCGCTCGGCTTCTTCGGCGGTCTTGACCAGGATGTGGCGGGCTTGGGCTTTCATGAGGCGCTGCTACCTGTCGCAAAAGGCTGTCATTATGCCTGTCTACTACGCTCAGCAGTGTAGCGGCCTTACTTTTTTACCCCTGCGGTGTCGATTATGGATTTTCAGGCATTACTCAAGACCCTGGCCACTCAGGACGGTTCGGACCTTTATCTGTCTACTGGCGCGCCACCCTGCGCCAAGTTCAACGGTGTGTTGCGGCCATTGGGTACTGAAACGCTCAAGCCCGGTGAAGTGGCCAAGGTCGCTGATGCGATCATGGATGACGAGCAGAAAACCGCCTTCGAGCGTGAGTTGGAAATGAACCTGGCCGTGTCCCTGGCCGGGGTCGGGCGGTTTCGGATCAATATCTTCAAGCAGCGCAACGAAGTGTCGATCGTGGCGCGCAATATCAAGCTGGATATTCCGAAATTCGAAGACCTGCACCTGCCGCCAGTGCTGCTTGATGTGGTGATGGAAAAGCATGGGCTGGTGCTATTTGTCGGTGCCACCGGTTCAGGCAAATCGACGTCTTTGGCGGCACTGATCGATTATCGCAACCGCAATGCCAGCGGGCATATCATCACCATCGAAGACCCGGTGGAATTCATTCACCGGCACAAGAAGTCGATCATCAACCAGCGTGAGGTCGGGGTCGATACCCGCAGTTTTCATAACGCGCTGAAGAACACCCTGCGCCAGGCACCGGATGTGATCCTGATCGGCGAGATCCGCGACCGGGAAACCATGGAGCATGCGCTGGCGTTTGCTGACACCGGGCATCTGGCCATTTCGACCTTGCACGCCAACAACGCCAACCAGGCGCTGGACCGGATCATCAACTTTTTCCCTGAAGAGCGCCGTGCGCAACTGCTGCATGACTTGGGCAATAACCTCAAAGCGTTCGTTTCCCAGCGTCTGGTGCGCACCCCGGACGGCAAGCGGCGCGCGGCGGTCGAGGTGATGATGGGCTCACCGACCATCCGCGACTTGATTCAGCGTAACGAGTTGACCGAGCTGAAAAGCATCATGGAGAAGTCCGGCAACCTGGGCATGCAGACCTTCGATTCGGCATTGTTCAATCTGGTGGTGGAGGGTGCGATCAGCGAAGAAGAAGCCATCAAGCATGCTGACTCGAAGAACAATGTGCGCTTGCGTCTCAAGTTGCATGGTGAGGGCGGCGTGACTGCCGCGCCGACCGCAGCACCAGCGGCGCCGGTGGGGGTCGCCAGCCCGAGCATGACTCAGTGGGGCCTGGTGGAGGATGACGACGAACCCGGCACGACACAGTCCTGAGCGAGCAAGGCCCCGTTTCAACCAGCGGGCGGGGCCGACACCGTGAACCACTGCACCAGCAGCACACCGACAAACATCACGGCGATACCGGCCAGGCGCCCGCTGTTCGCCTCCTTGACGGCTAAGCCCATCAGGCCGAAATGGTCGATCAGCAGCGAGCTGAGCATCTGCCCGGCAATCACGCAGGCAATGAAGCCGGTTGCCCCCAGACGAGGTGTCAGCAGCAGGGCGCAGGTGATGTAGACGACCCCCGCCACACCGCCCAACCATGCCCAAAATGGTAGCGCCGCGGCCTGGCTCAAGGCGGGCAAGGGTGGCCGCGCGGCCAGCAGCGCTGGCACGACGACCAGCACGCTGATCAATAAAGACGCGACTGTCGCCCACAGTGGATGGCCCATTGCGCGGCCCAGTGCGGCATTGCTGCCAGCCTGAAAGGGTATAAGCGCACCTGCCGCCAACGCAGTGGTGGCCAGCAGCGCTGCGGTCAATGACGGCGAACCATTCATGCTCGTCTCCTGGTTAATCCAGCTTGTGTCGGAGCAGAATCTTGATTAATTAGTTAGCTGAATGGAAATTCGAATTCAGGATAGGGTTCATTCTTGTGGTGAATAATCTGCGACGTATTGATCTGAACCTGCTGGTGACCCTGCACGCGCTGTTGATCGAGAAGCATATCTCTCGCGCCGCCTTACGCTTGCACAAGAGCCAGCCTGCGGTCAGTCATGCT
Organism: Pseudomonas sp. StFLB209; assembly: GCF_000829415.1. Classification (NCBI taxonomy): domain Bacteria; kingdom Pseudomonadati; phylum Pseudomonadota; class Gammaproteobacteria; order Pseudomonadales; family Pseudomonadaceae; genus Pseudomonas; species Pseudomonas sp. StFLB209. The sequence continues at coordinate 4,497,195 of NZ_AP014637.1, forward strand.
TTGGCTCACTTGCGCCAGTTGTTCGATGACCCGTTGCTGGTCCGGCGCGGTGGCAAGCTGGAACTGACCTCACGTGCTGCGGAGCTGTTTCAGCCGCTGAATGAGGCATTGGGCCAGCTCGGCACGTTGCTCGATACGCCGCAGTTCGATCCGTCCAATACCCAGCGTGTGTTTCGCTTGGCGATGTCGGATTACGGTGCGCGGGTGGTGTTGCCTGGGCTGGTGCCGCAGTTGCGCGCTGCTGCCCCCGGCGTCGAGCTACGGATCAGTCAGTCCAGCCGTGAGGCAATGCTGGCTGATGTGATGGAGGGCCAGGTCGACATGGCGCTTGGCGTCTTCGCTGATCACGCACCCACTGAGGTACATCGCCACACACTGTTTCGCGAGCATTTTGCCTGCCTGGCCGACGCTTCGACAGTGCCGGCATGCAGTGCGTTGAGCCTGCCTGACTGGCTGGCTCGACCTCACGTGATGCTGGCGATGCGATCAACAGCCGATAACGAGGTCGATCAGGCACTGGCTCGCGCCGGTCATCAGCGGCAGATTGCTGTGCAACTGCCGCATTGGGGCGTGGCAAGCGATTTGATTGCCGGCACCGATCTGATTCTGACCGTGGCCCGGCGCAGCCTGGACGCCGTCGCCCGCGACCCACGGTTATGCATCTTCGAGCCGCCGCTGTGCATCGAGCCCTTTGACTTCTCGTTGATCTGGCATCGACGCCGGGATGGCGATCAGGCTCACGGCTGGCTGCGACAGCTACTCATGGTTCATGCCGCCCGTTAATCGCCAGACTCGCTTATCCGGTGTGCGCGGCCGCCAGTAGCTCGCGGGTATAGGGGTGTTGTGGGGCATTGAACAGCGTTTCACTGCTGCCGTACTCCACCACGCGCCCATCTTTGAGCACCAGCACGTCGTGGGCCAGCGCGCGGACCACGCTCAGGTCGTGGCTGATGAACAGATAGGTGAGGTCATGTTTTTCTTGCAGGTCACGCAACAGGCTCACCACCTGCTTCTGGACTGTGCGATCCAGTGCCGAAGTCGGCTCGTCGAGCAGAATGAATGCCGGCTTGAGCACCAACGCGCGGGCGATGGCGATGCGTTGGCGCTGGCCACCGGAAAACTCATGAGGGTAACGATGCCGGCTGGCCGGGTCGATCCCCACTTCCTGCAAGGCCCGGATCACCTGCTGGTCGCACTGCTCAGGGTCGAGTTGGGTGTGGGCTTGAAGGCCTTCAGCAATGATCTGCGCCACTGACAGGCGCGGGCTGAGGCTGCCGTAAGGATCTTGAAACACCACCTGCATTTGCTTGCGCCACGGCCGCATCTGTTTATGGCTCATGCCATCCAGGGCCTGGCCGCGAAACCGGATCGTGCCGCTGGAGTCGAGCAGGCGCAAAATAGCCTGGCCGAGGGTGGACTTGCCTGAGCCGGATTCGCCCACGATGCCCAGGGTCTTGCCGCGTTCGACGCTCAGGCTGATGTCGTCCACGGCCTTGAGGTATTCCTTATGACGGCCGAACCAGCCGCCGGCCAGCGAGAACCACACGCGCAGGTTTTCGACCTCCAGCAATGGTTCGCGAGCGGGGCGGGTGACGGGTAAACCTGCCGGCTCGGCGTCCAGCAACAGGCGGCTATAAGGGTGCTGCGGCTGTTTGAACAGGCTCTGGCATTCATTGTGTTCGACAATTTGCCCGGCCTGCATCACGCACACCCGCTGGGCCACGCTGTGGACCAGGTTCAGGTCATGGCTGATCAGCAGCAGCGACATGTTCAGGCGTTGCTGCAGGTCTTTGAGCAGCAGCAGGATCTTGCGCTGGACAGTGACGTCCAGCGCGGTGGTGGGCTCATCGGCAATCAGCAGCTCCGGTTCACAGGCCAGCGCCATGGCAATCATCACCCGCTGACGCTGCCCGCCGGACAGCTCATGCGGATAGGCCTTGAGGCGTTTCTGCGGCTCGCGGATGCCGACCAGTTCCAGTAGCTCAACGATCCTCTGCTGCGCCTCGCGTCCGCTGATGCCGCGGTGCAGCAGCAGGGTTTCGCCAATCTGTTTGGCTACGGTGTGCAACGGGTTGAGAGATGTCATCGGCTCCTGGAAGATCATTGCGATGCGGTTGCCGCGCAACTGGCGCAGGGTTTTTGCGTCAGCGCCCAGCAACTGCTGACCACGGTAGCGAATGCTGCCGCTGCACTGGGTGTCGGCTTGCGGCAGCAATTGCAGGATTGAATGGGCAGTGACCGACTTGCCCGAACCGGACTCTCCAACCAGCGCCAGACACTCGCCGGGGCGTATATCCAGACTGAGGTTATACACCGCTGGCTGGCCGTTAAAGGCGATGTTCAGGTCGCGGATTTCGATCAGATTATCCGGCATATCAAGACCTCGGGTCGAAGGCATCGCGTAGCGCTTCGCCAATGAACACCAGCAAGCTGAGGATTAGCGCCAGAGCAAAGAAAGCGGTCAGCCCCAGCCAGGGTGCTTGCAGGTTGGTTTTGCTCTGGGCAATCAGTTCGCCCAGCGATGCACTGCCGGCCGGCATGCCGAAACCGAGAAAGTCCAGGGCCGTGAGGGTGGTGATGGCGCCGGTAAGAATGAACGGCAGGTAACTCAGGGTGGCGCTCATGGCGTTGGGCAGGATATGCCGCACGATCACTCGCCGGTCGCTGAGCCCCAGGGCGCGGGCGGCCTTCACATATTCCAGCTTGCGCCCACGCAAGAACTCGGCCCGCACCACATCCACCAGCGCCAGCCAGGAAAACAGCGCCATGATTCCCAGCAGCCACCAGAAGCCCGGCTCGACGAAACCGGACAGAATGATCAGCAGGTAAAGCACCGGCAAGCCTGACCAGACCTCCTGCAGACGCTGGCCTATCAGGTCGGTCCAGCCCCCGTAATAGCCTTGCAGCGCGCCGGCAGCGATGCCAATCACCGCGCTGATCAGGGTCAGCGCCAAGGCGAACAGGATCGAAATCCGGGCACCAAAGATCACCCTGGCCAATACGTCGCGCGACTGATCATCGGTGCCTAGCCAGTTCTGCGCTGACGGTGGGCTTGGGGCCGGAACGCTCAGGTCATAATTGGGTGTGTCGGCGCCGAACGGGATGGGCGGGAACAGCATCCAGCCGTCGCCCTTGGCGATTTGTTGTTGCACGTACTGGCTGCGGTAATCAGGCTGAAACGGCAACTCGCCGCCAAATGCCTGCTCGGTATAACGCTTGAATACCGGGAAATACAGCGAGCCTTTATAGCTGAGCACCAGCGGCTTGTCGTTGGCAATCAGTTCGCCGCCCAGGGTCAGCATGAACAGCCCGCAGAACAGCCACAGCGACCACCAGCCGCGACGGTTGGCGCGAAACCGCGCCAGCCGGCGTCGGGCCACAGGGGACAGGCGCTGCATCAGACAGTCCTCGCACTGAAGTCGATGCGCGGATCGACCAGGGTGTAGCAGATATCACCGGCCAGTTTGATCAGCAGGCCAAACAGGGTGAAGATGAACAGCGTGCCGAACACCACCGGATAATCGCGCGCCACCGCCGCCTCGTAGCTCATGCGGCCCAGGCCATCAAGCGAGAAAATGACTTCGATCAGCAGCGCGCCGGAAAAAAACACCGTGATCAGCGCCTGCGGGATGCCGGCCACCACCAGCAACATGGCATTGCGAAATACATGGCCATACAGCACGCGCCGTTCGCTCATGCCTTTGGCTCTGGCGGTGGTCACATACTGGCGGGTGACTTCGTTGAGAAAGGCGTTCTTGGTCAACAGGGTCAGGGCGGCAAAACCGCCGATCACCAGCGACGTGACCGGCAGCGCCAGGTGCCAGAAGTAGTCGGCGATCTTGCCGGTCAGCGATAGCTCGGCGAAGTTCTCCGAGACCAAGCCGCGCACCGGAAACCAGTGCAGCGCGGTGCCGCCGCAGAACAGCACCACCAACAGCATGGCGACCAGAAAGGCCGGCAGGGCGTAGCCGATGATGATCAGCGTGCTGCTCCAGACATCGAAGTGGCTGCCGTGCCTGACCGCCTTGCGAATCCCCAGCGGGATCGACACTAGATAGGTCAGCAGGGTCGCCCACAGTCCTAGCGACAATGACACCGGCAACTTCTGCATGATCAGTTCAGTGACTGAGGCTCCGCGAAAGAAGCTGTTGCCGAAATCCAGCCGGGCATAGTGACCCAGCATCAGCCACAGCCGCTCATGCAGCGGTTTGTCAAAGCCATACTGGCGCTCGATTTCCTCGATCAGCTTCGGGTCCAGCCCCCGGGAGGCGCGGGATTGGCCGCTGTGCACCGATTCGACCGAGGTGCTGCCCACACTGCCGCCGCCAACCCCTTGCAGGCGTGCGATGGTTTGCTCCACCGGCCCGCCCGGTGCGGCCTGGACAATGAAAAAATTGACCAGCAGGATGCACAGCAGGGTCGGGATGATCAGCAGCAGGCGACGCAGGATATAGCCCGGCATTTACTGCATCTCCTTGACCAGCGCCGAAGCACCACGTCGTGCGGCGAATTCCTCGTCGGTCAGCGCCGTAGGGCTGACTTCCCACCAGGTTTCAATGGCTTCGCTGTTACGCGCCTGGATTTTGGGAATGCCGAAGCGGTTCCACCACACTGTAGAGCTGCCGGGCGGATAGTAGTTGGGAATCCAGTAGTAGCCCCACTGCAATACCCGGTCCAGGCTGCGGGCATAAGCGCTCATGTCAGCCTGGGTGGTGGCCTTGACCAGGCCATCGATCAGGCTGTCTACCGCCGGGTTCTGCAGCACCATGTAGTTGCTGGAGCCAGCATCGCGGGCCACCTTGGAGCCAAAGCTGTTGTACAGCTCCATCCCCGGCGAGTTGCTCACGGTATAGCCGATCACAATCATGTCATAGTCGCGGGCCATGACTCGGTTCAGGTACTGCGCGGCGTCGATGCGGCGGATCTCGAAGCGGATGCCGATCTGCGCCAGGGTACGCTTGTAAGGCAGCAGCAGGCGCTCCATCCCTGATTGGGCGTTGAGAAACGTGAAACTCAGCGGCTCGCCCTGGGCATTGACCAGTTGGTCGCCCTTCGGCTCCCAGCCCGCCTGCTTGAGCAAACTCAGGGCCTGCAGTTGTTTGTCGCGGATCAGGCCGCTGCCATCGGTGCGCGGTGGCTGGAATACCTGAGTGAATACTTCATCAGGCACCTGGCCGCGCAACGGCTCAAGAATTTCCAGCTCGCGAGGCGAGGGCAGTTGAGTGGCCGCCAGGGGCGAGTTGGAAAAGTAGCTGCTCTGGCGGATGTACATGTTGCGCATCATCTGCCGATTGGTCCATTCGAAATCCCACAGCATGGACAGTGCCTGACGCACTCGCCGGTCCTGGAACATTGGTCGATCCAGGTTGAAGACAAACCCCTGGGAGTTCTGGATCGCGTCGCTGGCCAGATGCGCCTTTTGCAGGCGACCCTCACTCAAGGCCTGGCCGTTATAGCGAATGGTGTAGCCGGTGGCGGAGTATTCACGGTTGTAATCGTAACCGCCGCCGAGCAATACCTGACGCGCCACATCGGTGTCGCCGAAATACTCGATGCGAAACGAATCGAAGTTGTACAGGCCGCGACTGACCGGCTTGTCACGTCCCCACCACTGCGGGTCGCGCTCGAACGTAATGCTGCGCCCTGCATCGACCTTGCCGATCTTGTACGGCCCACTGCCGGGCGGCACTTCAAAGCCGGCGCCGCCAGCAAAGTCGCGGGTCTTCCACCAATGTTCGGGCAGTACCGGCAGCGACGCCAGTTCCAGTGGCAGGGTACGGCTTTCGTTGTTGCTGAAATCGAAACGCACTTGGCCGGGTGACTCGACTTGCACCCCCTTGACCGCCTCAAAGCGGGTCCGGTAATCGAGCTTGCCTTTGCTCATGAACAACTCGAAGGTGTACTTCACGTCATTGGCAGTGATCGGCGTGCCGTCGGCGAAGCGGGCATCAGGGTCAATATAGAAGCGCAGCGATAGTCCGTCGGCACTGCGTTCCATTTGTCGTGCTACCAGGCCATAGACGGTGAAGGGTTCATCCAGCGAGCGCACGGCCAGCGGCGCATACAGCAACTTGTCGACCTGCTCGACGCCCATGCCTTTGTCGACATACGGGATCAAATGATCGAACTGGCCGATTTCCTGCGCCGAGCGTCGCATACTGCCGCCTTTGGGGGCATCGGGGTTAACGTAATCGAAGTGCAGGAAGCCCGCTGGGTAACGCGGCGCTTCACCATAAACGGTCAGTGCATGCTGCGGCGCAGCCCACGTTGATTGCACGGTGCTCAGTAGGGCCAGTGATGCGGCAAACAGTGATAAACGAAGCAAACCCATGAGCGAACCACAAGCCAGAAACTGTTGTGTCGTTCTACAGGGAAAGCGCTACAGCGCCAAGGGCCAAAGCTACAAGTTTCGGCTCGTTAGAATGCAAACGGCCCATCATCAGGATGGGCCGTTTACCAGAATCAACTGCGCAGGATCAGTCCTGACGGCTGGTCACTTCCAGCAGGTGGTAGCCGAACTGGGTCTTGACCGGACCCTGTACCACGTTGATCGGGGCGCTGAATACCACGGTGTCGAACTCCTTGACCATCTGGCCTGGACCGAACGAGCCCAGGTCACCGCCCTGACGGCTCGACGGGCAGCTTGAATTGGCCTTGGCGATTTCCGCGAAATCAGCGCCGCCTTCGATCTGGGCTTTCAGTTCGTTGCACTTCTCTTCGCTGGAAACCAGGATGTGGCGGGCAGTGGCTTTTGCCATGGGAACAGTACTCCTGTTGAAAAATACCAAGCCTACCGTAATGTGAAGGGCGCTGCCTGATTAAGTTCATGACCCTTGGCTAATGCCGTGCGGCGCTGACCGGCCCGGCAATAGCGCGTAGACCGGCTTCGGCCGGGGAACGCAGCGACGCGGTCCCGGCCAAGGCCGATGTTCGCGCTGAGGTGATGGCTCAGCGGTAGCGCAGCCGCTCAACCGCGCCGCGCAGCAGCGCCTCGGTGCCGGACCAGCCCAAGCATGCATCGGTCACCGATACCCCGTATTTCAATGAAGGCCCCAGAGCCTGGCAGCCGTCGAACAGATGGCTTTCGATCATCATGCCCATCAGCGCGGTGTTGCCCTGCAGGCGCTGCTCCAGCACATCGTTGAACACCAATGGCTGACGGGCCGGGTCTTTGCCGCTGTTGGCATGGCTGCAATCGACCATGATCCGCGGGTTGGCCTGTTGTTTATCAAGCGCGGCACTGACCTTGGCGACCTGTTCGGCGCTGTAGTTGGGGCCGTGGTGGCCGCCGCGCAACACGATATGGGTGTCGAGGTTGCCTGCCGTCTCGATAATGGCCGGATGTCCGTGCCGGTCCATGCCGAAATGCCGGTGCGGGTGAGCCGCCGAACGCATGGCGTCGCAAGCCACGGCGACGCCGCCATCGGTGCCGTTCTTGAAGCCGACCGGGATGCCCAGGCCGCTGGCCATTTCTCGATGGATCTGCGATTCAGTCGTACGGGCGCCGATCGCCACCCAGCTCAACACGTCATCGAAGTAACCGGCCGCCATTGGCTGTAGTACTTCAGTAGCGACAGGCAGGCCCAGTTCGAGCATGTCACGCATCAGTTGCCGTGACAGGCTCAGTCCGCTCGCCATGTCATCACTGCCATCCAGATGCGGATCGTAGGCCAGGCCTTTCCAGCCGACGGTGGTGCGAGGCTTTTCGATGTAGGCACGCATCACCAGCAGCATTTGGTCGCTGACTTCACTGGCCAGCTCGGCCAGCCGCGCTGCGTATTCAAGTGCTGATTGTGGGTCGTGTAATGAACAGGGGCCGACCACCACCAGCAGGCGGGAGTCGCTGCCATCGAGAATCGCGCGAATGGCGCGTCGATGCGCTGCGACCTGACTGGTCAGGGAGGCATTCAACGGCAGGCGCTGTTTGAGCTCGACGGTGGTCGGCAGTCTTTGCGGATGGGATGCAGGGTCCAGACGGGTGACGGTGCTGGACGACAGTTCGGTGTTTTTCAGAGTGGCAGGCGCGTTCATGTTCTGGCTTCCTGGGCGGCGGGTTTTTCCCGCTCACGCCCTATAGGGGTGTTCGACAAGGTTGTGTAATAGACAAATTGCCACCAGGCAGTGACCGGACGGAGGCGGCAGGCTGTCCCGAACGGAGGCTGGTAAATCGCCAGGCGTAGACGTAGTTGCAGTAATCGGTGAAGTGGGTCATGTGCTGTGTCCTCTGGAAATCTGTTGTGCGTCGTTAAAGGTGCTTAAAAACAAAACCCCCGGTCGGGGAGCCGACCGGGGGTTGAGAATTCTCTGGTGGGCGTCCCGTGAGTCAGGGCGCCGATGTAGGGGTATCAGCGCCTGTGGCTAAACCAATACCCATAATAAAAATCGACCGGCAGACAGGCATTGGCCAAAACCCTTTCGCCAGCATGCGTCGCTACCTGGCACTCAAGGCCGGCAGGGCGAACACATTGGAGGGTGAGGGTAAGCGACATATGATGTCTCCGTGGAATGTTGCCGAGCATACTTCAGGCAGTTTTTAAAAACTACCCGTCTTGCGATTGATTGCGTTGCTCAAGTCAAATCGGTTTTTTAGGGGGGAGCAAGTCACCAGCGGTTGAGGCAGAATTTTATCGGGGGAGGTGCCGACGCGAATTGTCAGAAAAGGCGATTTGATCACTCAGATCAAACCTGCAACGGTGGACAGAACTATTCTTTACCTTGGCCGCTCAGCAGTGCTGTCAAACAACGTCAGAGGCTGGCGGGTTCTCCGGCGTGGAGATGGTCCCGACCTTCATGCCCAGCAAAACCGCCACTTTATGGGCTTCGCCACGGCGACCTTTCTTGCGGCCGGCTAAAACCTGATAGGTCGTTGCAGCATCCACGTTGTTTTCACGAGCAAATTGTTGAACGGATTTTCCCTGTTGATCGAGCCAAGCCTTGGCTTGTGCAGCAGTGCGGATTACGGGCATAGTTTAAAACCGTTCAAATCAGTTTAATTTTGTCAGGATTTTACCATTCGTTAGAATGGGGTCAACAGGGTTGCGCATTCAAATGAGTGGAATTGGATACCGTCTAAGAAAAGAACGCGAGCGTCTGGGCTTGTCTCAGCGAGCTTTCGGGGAAATCGGTGGCGTGGAAGCCAATGCCCAAGGCAAGTATGAAAGCGGTGATCGTGCTCCCAAGGCCGATTACCTGGCTGCGGTCTCTGCCAAAGGGGTTGACGTATTGTACGTGCTCACAGGAAAAGCTACGCCAATCCCGCTCGATAATCTCAGCCTGGCCGAAGAAAAAGTGCTGGGCAGCTACAGGACCCTGCACAAGGAGGATCAGGACGCGATCCGGCGGTTGACTACCAGCATGGCGGAACTGTCCGCGTCGTCATTGATAGGCAGCAAGCTCTTTTCCAGCCCGTCCATCAGCGATGAGTCATCAGTTGAAGAGAGCTGATGGCGGTCGTCCTTTGGGTATATTTGTGAGTCGGCGCACATTTTTTTCTGGCACTGAATTCTATGAGTGATAGCGTGTGGTTAACGCTGTCCACCCAACAGCATTGAGTCAGAAACCGGGGGCGTGCCTGATTCAATTACCCGTATTGGCCATGGGATCTTGGGCATTGCCTTGCGAATCATGCTATAGCAGTCATTGAGGGCTGCTAGGTCGCGGTTCTCTGAGCTTCAGGGCGGCGCTCGACACTGTGTGACGAGTTCAAAGACCCTAGGTCTGGCTCCCTGTTTTTGTTATCGTGACACGCATTGCTATGACTGTTTCGCGAGGTGTCTCCTTGATTAAGGTGCTAGTTGTCGACGACCACGATCTCGTGCGCACAGGCATAACCCGCATGCTCGCCGACATCGATGGCCTGCAGGTCATCGGTCAGGCCGATTGTGGCGAAGAATCCCTGAAGAAAGCCCGTGAACTCAAACCTGATGTCGTGCTTATGGACGTCAAAATGCCGGGTATTGGTGGCCTTGAAGCCACCCGCAAGTTGTTGCGCAGCCACCCCGACATGAAAGTCGTGGCGGTGACTGCCTGTGAGGAAGATCCGTTTCCGACCCGACTGCTGCAAGCCGGGGCGGCAGGTTATATGACCAAGGGCGCCGGCCTGACCGAAATGGTCCAGGCCATTCGCATGGTGTTTGCCGGTCAGCGATACATCAGCCCGCAGATCGCTCAGCAACTGGCGCTCAAGTCGTTTCAGCCCGAGCAGAGTAACTCGCCGTTCGATCTGTTGTCCGAACGAGAAATCCAGATCGCCTTGATGATCGTTGGCTGTCAGAAGGTTCAGACTATTTCGGACAAACTGTGCTTGTCGCCGAAAACCGTCAACACCTACCGTTATCGTATTTTCGAGAAGCTTTCGATCAGCAGTGATGTCGAACTGGCACTGCTGGCGGTTCGTCACGGCATGGTCGATGCCAGCGCCTGAACATGACTGAAACCTTTGATCACAGTGCTTTTCTGGCCACTTGCAGTGGCCGACCCGGTGTCTACCGGATGTTCGATGAGCAGGGGCTGCTGCTCTATGTCGGCAAGGCCAAGAACCTCAAGAAGCGTCTGGCCAGCTACTTTCGCAAGACTGGCCATGCGCCCAAGACCGGTGCGCTGGTGGCGCGAATCGCGCAGATCGAAACTACCATCACTGCCAATGAAACCGAAGCGCTGCTGTTGGAACAGACCCTCATCAAAGAGAGTCGGCCGCCCTATAACATCCTGCTGCGCGACGACAAATCCTACCCGTATGTGTTTCTTTCGGACGGTGCCTTCCCGCGGCTGAGCATTCATCGTGGAGCGAAGAGGGCCAAAGGGCGTTATTTCGGGCCTTATCCCAGCGCCGGGGCCATTCGCGAAAGCCTCAGCCTGTTGCAGAAGACCTTCCTTGTGCGTCAGTGCGAGGACAGCTACTACCGCAACCGCACCCGGCCTTGCCTGCAGTACCAGATAAAACGCTGCAAAGCGCCCTGTGTCGGCCTGGTCGAGCCTGAAGTTTACGCTGAGGACGTGCGCCATTCGGTGATGTTCCTTGAAGGGCGCAGCAACGCTCTGAGTGATGAACTCAATGCGGCGATGGAGCAGGCAGCCATGGCGCTGGAGTTTGAGCGCGCGGCCGAGCTTCGCGATCAGGTTTCCCTGTTACGGCGTGTCCAGGACCAACAGAGCATGGAAGGCGGCACCGGCGATGTGGATGTGGTCGCTGCCTTCGTCAATCCGGGCGGTGCATGCGTTCATTTGATCAGCGTGCGCGGCGGACGAGTGCTGGGCAGCAAGAATTTCTTCCCTCAGGTGGGTATAGAAGAAGAGGTCGGCGAAGTGATGTCGGCGTTCCTCGCCCAGTATTTCCTGGGGGGTGTTGATCGTGAGCTGCCCGGCGAGGTTATCGTCAACGTGATCAACGACGACTTTGCGAGCCTGATCGATGCGATTCATGAATTGCGCGGTCGTGAGCTGACCATTAGTCATCGGGTGCGAGGCACCCGGGCGCGCTGGCAGCAGTTGGCGGTCACCAATGCCGAGCAGGCCCTCGGCGCCAGGTTGGCCAGCCGGCAACATGTGGCGTCGCGTTTTGAAGCGCTGGCTCGTGAACTCAAACTTGATGAGCCACCGCAGCGCCTTGAATGCTACGACATCAGCCACTCCAGCGGCGAAGCCACGGTGGCCTCATGTGTGGTGTTCGGCCCGGAAGGGCCGATCAAATCCGATTATCGGCGCTACAACATCGAAGGCGTCACTGCAGGCGATGACTATGCGGCCATGCACCAGGCACTGACGCGGCGCTTCAGCAAGATCAAGGACGGCGAGGGCAAGTTGCCGGACATCCTGCTGGTGGATGGTGGCAAGGGGCAGTTGAATATGGCTCGCGACGTTCTCAATGAGTTGGCGATGCCTGACCTCATCTTGCTGGGGGTGGCCAAGGGCGTGACCCGCAAGGCCGGTTTCGAGACCTTGTACCTCAACGATGTTAACCATGAGTTTACCTTGCCTGGCGACTCGCCGGCCTTGCACCTGATTCAGCAGATCCGCGACGAAGCGCACCGGTTCGCGATCACCGGCCACCGGGCACGTCGCGGCAAGACCCGGCGTACCTCGACCCTGGAAGGCGTGGTGGGCGTGGGGCCTACCCGGCGCCGCGACTTGCTCAAGCACTTTGGCGGTTTGCAGGAGTTGTCGCGCGCCAGCATCGAAGAAATCGCCAAAGCACCCGGTATCAGTAAAAAGCTTGCAGAGTCGATTTATGCGAACCTGCATAGCGAGTAGAATGCCCGCTCACCTCGTAGCCAGTTGTGCCGATGAATATCCCTAATCTGATCACCGTTTTACGCGTTCTCCTGATTCCGATCTTCATTCTGTTGTTCTATGTGCCTTATCACTGGAGCTACGCAGCGGCTAGCGTGGTGTTTGCGTTCGCGGCCGCTACTGACTGGCTGGACGGTTATCTGGCGCGCAAACTGCAGCAAAGCACTCCGTTTGGGGCCTTTCTCGATCCGGTGGCAGACAAACTCATGGTCGCGGTGGCGCTGGTTATGCTGGTGCAGACCCATGCCAACTTCTGGCTTACCCTGCCAGCGATGGTCATCATCGGCCGAGAGATCGTCATTTCCGCACTGCGCGAATGGATGGCCGAGATCGGTGCCCGCGCTCAGGTGGCGGTATCGAACATGGGCAAATGGAAAACCGCCGCGCAGATGCTCGCCCTGGTGATCCTGCTGGCCAATCCGGTGCAACTCAGCTTCTGGGTGGTCACGGGCTACGCGCTGCTGCTGGTTGCCGCTGGCTTGACCCTGTGGTCGATGATCCAATACCTCAAGGCCGCATGGCCTCATTTGAAAACCACTGTAGATAAAAAATAAGTTTTTTAGAATCAAGGGGTTGACGGATAGATTTGAATGTATAGAATGGCGCACATCAAATGACGCGGGAATAGCTCAGTTGGTAGAGCACGACCTTGCCAAGGTCGGGGTCGCGAGTTCGAGTCTCGTTTCCCGCTCCAATTTGATTGCGCAAGATGTTGTTAAGTGCAGCGTCAAGCGTTTTGAGGCCGAGTAGCAAAATGGTTATGCAGCGGATTGCAAATCCGTTAACGCCGGTTCGATTCCGACCTCGGCCTCCACATTCGAAAGCCCCGTAGATTAACCTCTACGGGGCTTTTTTGTGCTTGTGGATTTGTGCTGGAAAAGGGTAGGTGTTCCCTAAAAATGGGGATGTGTTCCCGAACTCTGTGCGATTGAGTATTTTTTCAAGCCTCTCGATTTGTGATGCGAGAGGGCAAGGGCGCATTGCTTTCATGGGGCGTTGCCTGGCACTTGGAGGAGGTTGAAAAAATGAAGGGCAGTGGTAGCGCCATAGCGGCTGGTGGCGACAGGCAGTAATCGGCCAAAAGCTGTCAGCCGTAACAAGTTGCTCTCGGTCAAAAGCAGACGGTGAGCAAATTTGTCTAATTGACCACACCAGGCTGGAATGCGACGTTCGACCGTAACCGAAGATAGCATCGCCGCCAATAAGTCATTGATTGCATCGCTGTATTGTCAGCGGCTTTTCATCCGAACCGGTCGCGAGGTGGAAGTCAAGCGCGCGGTGCCGATGTCGGCAAAGCGCAACACCATCGACACCTGTCGCGGTAGCAATGATGGGTTGGGCAACTGATCTATAAAAGCTTTAAACCCAAGCCGAAGGCATCCTCCAGAAAGCTGTCCGTACCAATTTTGCACCATTGGCAACAAGATTTCGTATAGATGATCGATAGGCACCGCGTCACCTCAATAACTGAGTAGTGACATTTTGACATCATGACTATATATTAGCCCCTGTAAAAAACCACAAACGAAGATAAAGCCATCTGTATAAAGGACTATGATGTCTAGCCTTACAACCGGAATCACAGCTACTAATAAAAAAGCCATTAGCTCCAGTCTGCCAAAAATTGATGCGAAATCATTTGGTGCCGCTGTAGCTAAAGGTGTTGCTCATTTTTTTTTAGGAAAATTTGAAGACATAGCAGATGACGCTGCAGATGCTGCCGCATCACTAGGATTGAAAGACAATTCACCGGAAGTACTTGCATATTTTCTACTGCAAAAAAGTATAACATCTGCTATTTATCAATTACTTACTGATTCTCAAGTGATAAATCTGGAAGAAACTAAGCTTAACGCTTTCCAGAAGTTGATAGAAGATAATATTCAAGAGATTGAAGTTAATGCGGATTTTTTGAAAAATCCGTTAAACAGCAAGTTTTCGACTGTATTCATTGATCCACTGACAATGTGGTTAGAGCGGTTAGGCTACACCGTAGCAGCCTCAAAAACCATATCGCAACGACTACCAGGCTACATCCCTTACGCACTTCACAGTGAATGGTCAAGCGACCCTCAGAAATATGAATTACTTCTAAAGAGCATAGACTCTCCATTCGCCGAGGCCGCAAATAACGAAAGTTCCTGGATTCTGTATAAATCCAAGCTTCAAGCAAAACTGGAAGAGAGTATTTTTGGTGAGCCGTTCGGGCTACGTCAAATTTATATTCCACTTAACGCTGTATATGAAGAGAAAACTTGCAAAAAAACAAGCCTCGAAGCAGACTCAAAAAAACATGTCGTCAGCTTGATAGATGAGCTAGATGATTGGGTAAGCGAGGAGAACTCAAAGCTTACAATTCGCACAATAAGTGGCGGGCCAGGAAGCGGAAAGTCCTCTTTTTCAAAGATATACGCAGCCCATGTTTTTGAAAATAAATCAATAAAAACCATATTCATACCACTGCATTTTATTGACCCCACCAGAGACTTTTCTGAAGAGGTTGGACGCTTTGTCAAAGATGAAGGGCTTTTAAAATACAACCCTATCGCCAAAGAACACCTAAGCGAAAATTTATTAGTTATACTAGATGGATTGGATGAGCTTGCAAGTCAAGGGCAAGCCGCGGCAGTAACAGCAAAAAATTTTGTCAGAAGCGTTCAGCAAACAGTTGATAGACTAAACTTACAAAAAAGCCTAATTAAAGTTCTTTTCAGCGGCCGAGAAGTAGTGATTCAAAATAACGAAAGTGAATTTCGACTTCCCGGGCAAGTACTCACTATACTTCCTTATCATGAGCCATCAAAAATAAAGTCCCACTATAACGACCCCAAAAATCTGCTAGAGGTCGACCTTAGCGAATTATGGTGGAAAAATTATGGGGACCTGATAGGAAAGCCATTCACTGGACTGCCAAAGGACTTGCAGCGGGATGACCTCAGAGAGATAACAGCCCAGCCACTGTTAAATTATTTGTTGGCATTAAGCTACTGCCGAGGTAGACTAAACTTCAATACCGGCGTCAATTTAAATGAAATTTATAGCGACCTAGTAGAAGCTATTTACGAAAGAGGCTATGAAAAAGGAAGGCGGCATGAATCAATCCGAAGCATAGATCTTCAGAATTTCCTTTTAATACTAGAAGAAATAGGTCTAGCCGCTTGGCATGGAGACGGTCGCACCACTACTATAAGCGAAATTGAGCACTATTGTCGCGAGGGAGGATTCAGTGATCAACTTGATGCGTTCCAAGACGGTGCAAAAGCAGGAATAACATCTCTCTTAGCTGCTTTCTTCTTCCGACAGCATGGCTCTCGCCCAAAAGGAGATCCAACCTTCGTATTCACCCATAAGAGTTTCGGTGAATATCTGGCCGCCAGAAGGATTACCCGAGCGATCAGCGACATCATCGAAGAGCGAGGACGAAGAGATGCTATAGGACGGAGAAAAGGGCGCGGCTGGAGCGATCAAGAGTGTCTTAAGCACTGGGCTGAAATTTGCGGACCAACTGCGCTCTCCCCAAACATACTGAGGTTCTTGCGGTACGAAATCGTCCTAATGGATAGCAATGATTGCGAAGAGGCTCAGAGCTGCCTTACGAACCTATTCAATGTCGTACTCAGAAACGCCATGCCGATGGAGAAAGTTACGACCCTACCAAGCTTTGAAGCCGCGATGTTCCAGGCAAGAAACGCGGAAGAAGCTTTGCTAGCATCATTAAATGCATGCGCAAGGCGCAATAACAAAATTTCCTTGATAGAGCACCCTAACCAAACGGCATTTGGCACGTGGCTCAAGCGAATCCAAGAACAGCGCAACGGCCCACAATCCGCCCTAGTTCTTGACTGTCTATCTTGGCTCAACCTTGACAGCACTTGCTTCGACTTTGCAGACTTGTGGGGGGCGAATATATCACACTCAACGTTCCGATCTGCTCATGGATATAAAGTTATGCTCTCATCGGCAAAGGCCAACAATACCGACTTCTCCGAGTCTTCATTCGAAGGCGGCTTTTTCTCCCACACATATTTCACTGACTCTAACTTCGAAGATGCTAAGCTTTGGGGCGCAAATTTCACATCATGCGACTTTGGAAAATCAAATTTTATAAGGGCAAAGCTTGGTAATGCGGACTTCAAAGATGCTCGCACTGACAAGTGTGATTTTACAGATGCCGAATCTACTAGGAAAGGCATTGCAAAATCAAAACGAGTCAAGCCCAAAACTTCATAGGCGCATTATCACCTGATTACACTGCGCCCAAGCCGGGCTGACATATTAAGTTGAAAAAGGCGCTCACCCTCAAGAGCATTAGACTTGAGCGCCTGTTTACTTTAACTAAAAAATTGGCATTGAACTCCATGAATTCGCTATAAATTCAAATCATTCTTCCCGGCCGGAAGCTATTGGCGCATCTTTTTTGGGGTGAGGACTTGAAGGCATATAGTATGCAAAATTCAAGATGCTGTTCAGCCCTTATCCGAAAGCACTCCACCTATTCAGCCGAGCTACCGGCTGGTTGTGCCTCATGACGTCGCCGCATTACGTATATGGCTACCCCAAGAACGGCTCGTCTGAATCTTGCATGGGTCGATTGGGAGCGGCCAGTTTGTTGGGTGCTTATCAAATGAGAATAGCTGTGACAGCAACGTTGTCGGCAGCGATTCAAATGCATGACGGGCTCAAACTAAGTGGCAGAGTCTGAGGCGTCTTGAGAGAATCATAGAAGCCCTTTGTTTTCTATCATCTGCTAAAATGCAGAGGTGCGCTAAGGGCCGGACGGCCGCTATTGGCCGATTCTGTTGAAAAAGTCGGCCTTAGTTTCCACGGCAGAAAAGTACGCGTCTGAGATTGAAATCCTTACTTTTGGCTGGGGCGTCCGCACTCAAATTTCACGTATCAGCGTGCAAAAATTGCATTTTCCCCGGTCAATATCCGGGCAGTTTGAGCGGAGCGACTTTTTCAACACAATCGGCCGAAAGCAGCCACTAATGCGTAGGAGGTTTGGCGGTCAAATTCAATGCGAGCGGGTGTCCAATGAATGCAATTACACCTTTCACCTCGATGGCTTCGCAATCGCCCCAACCCGCCGATACACCCGCTCTGTCATCTCCTGCTTCGAATGCCCAAGCAAGGTGCTTGCATCCCCAATATCGTCAATCTCAGACGCCGCCTTGGGCCTGATGTCCCGAAACTGAAACTCAGCCAGCTTGCCCGCCAGCCCCTTGTCATCGCTTTCCATTGCCGCAGTGATAGCCGCGCTCCTGGCATCGTCCCATCTGGCATTGAGTGTCCGGGATGACATCCGTAGACCCCGTTTGCTGACAAAAAAGTATGGGGAGCTGTGCGTGCCGTCAGTGGAAGTGAGCCGGTCCACCAATTGGCCCAACTTGTTCCGGGCCCCATCGGTTTCCAACTGGATGCGTAATCGCTTACTGGTCTTCTGCTGAGTAACGAACAGGTAGTCGCCCTGTACGTCATCTCGACGCATAAAGCGCACATCAGCTGGACGCTGGCCGGTGAGGTAGGCCATGTCCATAGCGTCTTTCAGATCTTGCGTGGCTTTTGCGTAGACGGCGTTCCATACCTGATCGGTAGCATAGTAGTCGCGTGGCTTTTCCTTGTTCTTGCGCACGCCCAGGCAGGGGTTGGGGCGATCTGTGAGGCCCCATTCCCTGGCGGTGTTGAAGACGTGCGAGAACAGGGCCAGTTCGCGGTTGGCCCGGATCTTTCCTTTTCTGGCGTCCCGGTATCCGGCGATCATTGCCGGTGTGATCGCATCGATGGGCGCGGTGTCGAATACGGCCCTGAGAAACTTCAGCTCCTTGAGGTTGTCGCTCTGACTGCGTGGCGACTTGCGGGGGATGATGGTGTCTCGGTAGCGATCAAAGATGTGACAGAGCAGCTTCATGTCGGCCGGTACGGATTTGGCCTCTAGGTCTGCCCATTTGAGCCTGGCCAGGTTGATGTCGGTGCCCAGCGGTATGTCTTTTCCGTCCTGAGTACGGTAGTAGTACGCGGTCCATACCTTGCCGCTTTTGCGGGTTCTGGTGCGTTTGAGCATTCTGGGCGGGAGATTTCGATTTTCAGGGTTACGCGGTCGCATTTCAGTTCACTCTGGAAAAGTCCGGCGTCCATGCCGCTGCTGCAGGTGGGGTGAGGGCTTGATGCTGGACGGGGATGATGCCCAGTTTCATTCGCACGTAGTGGCGGCCGACCAGTGGCCGCTTGCCGCGACTTTCGATGTAAACCCAGTGATGGCGGTCGAGCCATCGGCGTTGCCCGGCTCGGGATTTGTAGCCGGTCAGCTCTGCCAGTTCGTCGTCCGATAGTATTTCAGTTTCCATCGGTTGCTGTCCTTCGACGGGTTCCCAGACTGGGCCTGTTGCTGCCAGGCGCGTCTGGGAGGTGTTGATTGAAAGATGAGTGGGGTCAGGCGGCGTGGGTGTCAGGGTCTGTCGTCGAGTAGCGTGAATGCTGCCGCTGCCACTCGTGGAACCTGTCCATTGCCAAGGGCTTTAAGTCGGTCCAGCCGATGGGCCACCCCATCAGCCACTCGACCCATTCCGGGTTCAGGTGGCCATGGTTGGAAGCCATGACGGTATGGTCCAGGCGGTCCCGGATCCGGCTCGCGCCGGTCTTGCGGGTCAGTGCCTTCGGTGATGAGCCTTTGGCCATCGAGGCGACCGGGGTCGGCCATTTGGGCCGGGTGTTGGGGTTGCGCCATTGTTTCGCGGCGCTGCTCAGGCCCCAGCCGGCGGTGTCGCTGCTGCCGGGTTGATTGTGGTTGCCATTGACCGTTGGCGTGGGCCACAAGCCAGATGCGGTCGCGTTTATGGGGCGCTCGGCAGTCTGCCGCTGAGAGACAAGCCCACTGCGCGTCGTACCCCAGCGCGGCAAGGTCACCGAGGACCACGGCAAGGCCTCGTCCCACAAGCAGCGGTGAGTTTTCCAGCAGGACGTATTCACATCGAACTTCACCGATGACTCTTGCCATGTGTTTCCAGAGTCCGGATCGGCTGCCGGTGATGCCGTGGCCTTTGCCTGCGGCGGAGATGTCCTGGCAAGGAAATCCGCCCGAAACCACGTCAACAAGGCCTCGCCATGGGCTGCCGTCAAAGGCTCGGATGTCAGACCAAATCGGGAAAGGCGGCAGGGCGCCATCGTTTTGTCGTTGCGCCAGAACCTGTGCGGCGTAGGCATCACGCTCAACGGCGCAGACGGTGCGCCAGCCCAGCAGGTGGCTGCCGAGTAGCCCGCCACCAGCGCCTGCGAAAAGAGCCAGCTCATTCATCTGGCCTCCCGACCGGGGCGTGCCGGTCGTCTGCAGGTGGATCGGTCATCAGGCTGAACAGCCGATCGAGGTACTGCGAGCGGGCGTGTTTGGGTGTCCAGGGCGTGATGGTTTCTGCCATGGCGCCGGGGCCGGCCGGGAGGTGCCAGCGGTCCATGGGGACGTTGAGCAGGTCGCGCAGTTCGGCGGCCAGCACGATTAGTTCGGCTTCGCGCACGCTGTCGGCCAGCATGGGGTAGAGGCCGAAGCGTTGGCAGATGGCTTGCCAAAGGTCTTCTTCGACTTCTCGGTACTTGCCGATCATTTTTTTCAGTGGCCTGGGCAGATTACCGATGTAGGCGGCCGGGGCCTCCATCAGCAGCGCGGCGCGTTTGTGGCGGGGTTCGACCAAGTCGCTGATCAGGCAGCAGCGTTGCGCCAGGCTATAGAATGCTCTGGAGTGGCCGTTGTAACAGCAGATCTGCGACAGGGCGTGGGCGATGTCGCAAGAATCGATGACCTCTGACTGTGGGCTGAGAAGGTCGAGCGTGGTGCCGCTGTAGGTGATGAGCTGGCTCATGCGGCTTTCCCCGTGTGCAGGGTGGGCTGTGTGACTGGAGGCTGACTGGGGGGAATGGTCAGCAGTCGGGCTTGCACCAGTTCGAAGTGTTCCATCAGCCGACGGTTCAGGGTGCGGGCATCGTTGAGTTTGCGGGTCAGGTCTTCGTTGGCTTGGTTGGCCAGGTCCTGGCTGATGACTTCGGCCGTGGCTTTGCCGTCTTTCTGGCCGAAGTAGTAGCCCAGCCAGAAGATCGCGCCGGCCCAGGCGAGCACGAACAGCAGGGCGAAGATTTGGGTGTTATCCATGGTACGTATTCCTTGTGTGGCAGGTGATGGCCGGTGGTGGCGGCCGGGGCTTAGTCGGGTGATTCGTCGGGCGCGCTGGTGAGCGCCGACAGGTTTTCATCTGCCCGATAGGCGCAGATGTCGATCAAAGCTGCGACGTGGCGCAGGTGGACGTACTTGATGGCCTTGCGGCTGGTGTCCAGGGTGAGGATGGGCAGCTGGATGCGGCCGCTGTTCAATTCCGC
The DNA here is from genome assembly GCF_000829415.1 of Pseudomonas sp. StFLB209. Lineage (NCBI taxonomy): Bacteria > Pseudomonadati > Pseudomonadota > Gammaproteobacteria > Pseudomonadales > Pseudomonadaceae > Pseudomonas > Pseudomonas sp. StFLB209. The sequence continues at coordinate 4,517,844 of NZ_AP014637.1, forward strand.
CAAGAACGACTGTTCGTTGAGGTTGCGGAAATACTGGGTGCGGACCTTTTCCAGTGGCACCAGCACGTCATTGAAGGTGCGGTAGAGCATGTCCAGCGTGGCCGCGTCCGGCGCGGGTAGCAGGCGCAGTTGGGGGTGTTTGGTCTTGTTCATGGGCCTTGGTGTGGCTCCTTGCGGTTGAGGCGGGCCGGGTGGTGCCAGGCGTTCAGGCAGTGGCGTTTGACCAGTTCGCGCAGAGGCTCCGGCACCTCAAGCAGCGCGGCATTGCGCTGTTCGCGGGTGGGCATGGCGAGGATCTGGCGGGCATATTCCCTAGGCCACGTGCCGGTTGTCTGGCGGTACTGGCGCAAGCTCGATGCCCAGTTGCACGGCCGGCCAGCGAATGCCCGCCGGGGTGACGCGGGTTGATCGGCTGTACTGCATGCCCAGTTGCGGGTGCCACCAGTGGCCTTCTTTGACGTGCAGGTAGTCGCGGTCGCGGTTCGGCTGGGCCGGCAGGTTGTCAGTGGTCAGCAGGCCCTTGTCGCGCATCTGCCTGATCAGTTGCGGTCGGCTGAGGCCGAGGTGGGAGGCGGCTTTGGCGAGTGTGCTGTCCATGCATCCTCCTTACGCCAGGTTGGCCGCCGGTGACCTGGACGTCACCAGATGCTCGATGGATTCGGTCAGCAACTCGAACGCTTCGTTATCGCTGCCATACACGGTGAAGCACGATGTCTGCGGTCGGCTGAGGCCCAGATTCAGAATGGCGGTAATGGCATCGCGGCCGCCGGTGCGGTGCAGCGCGACTTGTAGCGGGCAGGGCAAGCCCAACTCCAGACTGAGAAAGCCGCCTCTGCCGATCAGCGATAGCAGTTGCCGGGTTTGCCGGGGATCAAAACGGCTTTGCCCGGCATGTGGCGGGCTGTTGCTGCCTGAGCCTTGGTTGCTGATGGTCAGCAGTCGGCCATTGGCGATGGCCTCGACGAACTCAGCCAGTCGCAAGTGGATGCGGCGCTCGTCTCGGCGCAGCGTCAGCGTGTGGCGCTCATCACGCATCACCACGGTGAAGGTGGTTTCTTGCGGGCCGCGATCCACCTGCAGGCTGAACGACCGCCGTTCGTTAGAGCGGGCGGCGATGCAGCTGTGCTGGAAAGTACCGTTCAGATTGGCCTGCGCGGAGAACAGCGTCAGGGTGCGCTCATCAACGATGAAGTAATTCATGCCGCACGCCCTCCGCTCGGATTGATGGGGGCAGGGCGCTGACGCTTGGGGATCAGTCGGGGTTTACCGCCCTGGATCAGGATCAAGCAGCCAGTGCTGGCTTGCAGGTGCTCGATCAGTTGGCGGTTGTGGGTGCAGGTCGGGTGGACGTGCAGGGTGGCTGTGGTGCGCATGGGGGTTGCCTCGCTCTGTGGGTAGAGAAAGACAAATGTTAACCGTAAGGGTTAACTAGTCAATGAAAAAGTACCTTAATGGTTAATAAAATATCTTGCAACATTTTGCTTGAAGCACCTTTACAGGCAGAGGGCTACTATCGCGCTTGCTGGGTGAATCATCCAGGTGCTCTTTAAACATCGATAAAGACTAGGCTTGCAGTTGTTGATCGGTTCGCCGATCAGCTTTGGGTTACCAAAGCTTTTTCCGCCAACGGGAAGTCATCAGTTACCTACCCGCAGCTGTCCAACTCCAAAGGTGCTAACGGACGCATTCACTTCCAGTGGACGCCATCCATAACGCCTGTGATTTGGCTGCTCAAGGTACTGACGCGCGCGCGTACTGCCAGCGTGTTTCCCGGCATCAGAGTCCACCACTCGACTCAGATTCCGTAATTCACGCAGAGCAGCCGCCGTATCCGGCCGAATAAGGGCAGCCGCCCTTACGGTCGAATGGTGCTCAGAGCAAGATTACTGGTGACGTTTGCGGCGGGGGGGCTTATCAGATTCTCTGATAAGCCAGAACTGTGATTTGTTACACCTTCATTTTCCTTTCGGCCTAGAAGCTTCTCGGCGGGCATTTCGCCTGAAAGGAGCTATATCGATGAAACAGTTAAAGAAATCTAGCCGTCGTAAAACGGCTATGAGTAAGCACAAAAATGAAGGTGTACGCGTTGACGTTAGCGCAAAGAAGAGGAAAGGTGGTAAGAAGTCATATGTACGCAAGTCAAATCGCAGTTGGTTAAAGAGTAATTTTGATCTTCTGGTTCTTGTTGCAAAATTGATTTTTAACAACTTTACTTTGATTTGTGAGTATCTCTCAAGCGTTATTGAAGCGTTGAAGGGGATCTTCTAATGAATGCGCAACAGATCACAATTTCGAATTTCTAAGGCCGGTCCGAATCTCGGGCTGGCCTTTATCATATTTGGGGCTGTATGGACGCTATTCTTTATCATTGTCGACCAATCTATAGTTTAAAGTCTCTAGCTTTGGCTTTGGGGGAGAGTGTTGAGTTTTTAGGGTGGCTTGCTTGCCAAGCTGATTCTCTTTATCGTCCGGTCCAATTGGTTAAAAAGGATGGCACGCCTAGGTATGCCTATGATGCTCGTGCTGATTTGAAGAAGGTTCAAAGAAAGATTGTAGATCGTATCTTGGCAAGGGTTGTTTACCCAAAATATCTTCATGGGGGGATAAAGGACGCTGATTTTCGGCGTAGTATTTACTCAAATGCTAATCTTCACACAGGCGCTAAGTCGTATATAGTTCAGGATATTAGTAATTTTTTTCCGTCTATTAGTTTTGCTAAAGTCTATGATGTTTTTAGTCTTTTTTTTAATTTTGGTCATGTCGTTGCTCATCTTTTAACAAGGCTAGTTACTCGTGCTGGTGTGGTCCCGCAAGGAGCCAGCACAAGCAGTTACCTAGCTAATCTAGTCTTTTGGGATGTTGAGCCTGAAGTGGTCTTAGGCCTAAAGGAAAAAGGGTTTTGTTACTCCCGTTTTGCTGACGATATTACGGTTTCTTCACCTTCGGCTTTGAGTGCGGACGAAAAAACGGAGATCGTAACTAAGGTCACTGGTATGTTGGCTCGAAAGGGCTTCAAGCAAAAAAGATCCAAAATGCATGTTTTGAAGAAAGGGCAGGCGATTGCGTTGAGTAATGGAAAGTATGAGCCTGCATTAATAACGGGCTTGTCGATTTCTGGTCCTAAACCCGTAATAACCAAAAAGGAAAGAAATCGTATTAGGGGGCTTGTTAAAAACTACCAAGCCTTAATTGATATGGGTAGGCCGGACTCAGAGTTGGAGAAGGTTTTTCATAAAGTGATGGGACAGGTTGGGCGTATTATTGCTTGTGGGCAGGCAGAGGGTGCTGAGCTGAAAAAGACTTTAAATGAAGCAAGGCGACTATCCAAAAAATCTATATTTGAACGGCATGACTCTCTGATCAATGCTTCGGAGTCTTCGCAGGCATAGCTGAGCCAAAATAGAATTGATTGGCGCTCTAAATCTGTGTCACGACCCACATGGCTCGGCCTACTAAACACCATGCATCAGTAAGTTGCTCGATTCGGTTTGGCCAACTGGGGTTTGTTGCGAGCAAGTATGACTCATTCCCTTCGATTTTGAGTTGTCTTATCATAAGAAAATTGTCAGATTTTCGTTTCGCAAGGACGAAGCTATCGTTCTTGCAAGGATGGGACGGATCGATAATGAGCCTGTCACCTGCTTGAAAGAATGGCTCCATACTCAAGCCTTCAACCGTTATACCGAAAGACTTTTCCCCGACAGGTCCGGGAGAGTTTATCCATCCGATCTGAATACCATCGGATTTTCCTGTATTTCCACTCATCCACGAATCTACAGACTTGAGATCAAGCATGGGTAACTCAGTGGCTCTGGCCCTGGCGCTAGCGCGATCTATATTCTTTGAGCTTTCTGTGCCCCCAAGAACATCAAGCTCGCCAAGCTGTAGGTGGAGTACCTGCTCAATCTCTCTGGCAATTCTGTTGCCGATCCCTTTTGTAGGATTTTTTCCCCCAAACGCGCTCACTTGCGCTGGAGCCTTACCTAAAAGGTCTGCAATGTCGGTCAGTCGGAGCTGCCTTTCGGCCATGATCCGTCGGAGGTTTTGCAAGCGAATGTCTGAAATGGTCATGAACCAATTCTGTCCTTCATAACCTTGTAGGTGAATGTCCTTTTGGGTATTGCGTTTGTTAACCGTAAAGGTTAACTTGTTCCTCGCCGGATTGGAGGACTCATGAAATTACGTGACTACATCTCTCAGCTTCACAGCCCAGATTTGATTGCATACGCCCAGCGCTGTTCGATTTCCCATAGCTATCTGAGGCTGCATGTCAAATACGCGTCGAAGAATCCAAGCGTGCCGTTGATCAAGGCCCTGGCGCGGGAAAGCGAAGGGGCGGTTTCGTTACCTGAGGTGCTTGAGCATTTTGGAATCATAGAACCACACATCGTTACAGACGTTGCGTGAGGTGTGAAAACAGGAATTTAGTCAGAAAAAAGGCGACCTAAGGCCGCCTGCTTTTCCCCCGACTCGCGCCACCACAGCGTTGTCGGGCCGCGGTAAATGGTGGGGCTTACCAACCCACCGTATCTACCGCGTTGTTCAAGGCACTGATGCCTTGAGTTGCTGCCCGTCTCCACCACAGATAAAGGCAGCTGTTGCGCCAGGGATGAACGAGGGACTGTTCGCCCTGGCACGGTGCCGGTTTCGGTCTAGAGGACCTTGCCGGCGTGTGGACCAACCGAGCCACGCGGCGAATGTACCACCATGTATCGCCGCGCGGCAGTGGCATTTTTAAAGGATCGCTGCCATGAGTCGTAGTTACCCCTGTTCTGACCGGGCCTCGCGGGAAATTCTGCCGCTTGATCTGGCGCTGTACCACGCTGCTCGGGAGTACCCCGGTGGCGCCGCTGCAATCGCCGCTACCACTGGCCGAAGCGCCAGTACCTTGCAACATAAGCTGTCGCCTACGCACCCCAGCCACGTGATCAATATTCAGGAATTTTGCGAAATCCTGGAGCTGACCAAGGATCGTCGGATTCTTGATGCGGTTCACGCTTTGGTGGGGGACACCATCTGGCAGGAGCTGGCCGAGGCCTATACCGATGACATGCCGGAGACCATGACCAGTGGCATCGCGACATTCTTTTACAAGGTCGCAGATCTGTCTGAAACCTGGGCGCGGTCGATTGGTGACGGCAAGGTCAGTGACCGCGAACTGGGCGAGCTTCGCTTGCAGGTGTTTCGCGGTATTCAGGCGTTGTTGGCCATGTACAACCGCGCTTGCTATGTGAACCAGACCACGCGGGGAGGTGAGCATGGCTGACTCAACTCCCCAGTGCCTGTCAGGCGGTTTCGGTGTGGACCTTCAGGGTCATGAGCAGACCGAGGCGTTTGAAGTCGTTATCCATCTTTCATTCAAGGTAGATTTTTATGCAGACGCTGATTATCACGGGACCACAAGGCTCGGGCAAAACCACGCTGGCCGTGCAGTTGCTGGAATTCTTCGGAAAGACCCACGTTGTGGACGATTGGGACGGGCGCGAGCCTTTGCCGCTGGGGGTTTTGGCGCTGACAAATTGCGACACATTTTCAGCGGGCGATGCGCAGGTTCTCACTCTGGAAGAGGCGCGCCAGCTACTGGCAGCGGTTGGCTGAATCGCCTGGCGGTTTATCCGTTGCTTGGCCTCCTGACCCGGTTGGGAGGTGCGCATGGCTGATAACGCTGATCGTGCCAACGACCTGCTGGAGTGGCGTCTGGATCAAGCGCTGAAAGCTCATCGTTCGCGTCCCGGCTGTGCTTCGCAGCAGTACTGCTGCACTTGTCGGAAGTGGATCCCCATGGCCCGGCAGATCGCGGCCAAGGGCTGCAAGCGTTGCATGCATTGCCAGGGCGCGTTTGAACGTGCGGGGGGGCGCCATGCTGGCTGAAGTATTGGTGCAGTTTCATGACTATGGGCTGCTGCCGGAGATGCCGCTGGTGTACGGCAAGCTGACCCGCTGCAAGACCACGCGCGACACCGGCCGGGAAAAGAAGGGCTGGTATGTGGCTTATGAACACCTCACCGCCAAGGGTGAGACGCTGATCTTTGGCAGCTATGGCGACTGGCGCCTGGGTGAGACGCAGAAGATCAAGGTCAAGCCGGGGCGGATGTCTGCCGAGGAACGCGAGGTGATGCGCGCCCGGCAGGAAGAGGCCAAGCGCCGGGCGGTGGAGGTGGCGGCGCATCGGGCGCGGCGTGCTGCTGCACGGGCCTCGGCGATCTTCCAGCGCTTGCCGGAGAAAGGCAACAGCGCGTACCTGCAGCGCAAGCAGGTGGTGGGCCTTCGGGTTCGTTACTCGCCGCGCAGTGGTGCGGTGTTGATTCCGCTGCAGAACGCCCGGGACCGGATTGTCGGCCTGCAGGTGATCTATCCCGACAAGCATCCGGTCACCGGCCTGTCGAAAATGTACTGGCCGAGCGGGATGACCAAGGAGGGCGCGTTTCATCTGATCGGCCCGGAGCCTGACCCCGGTGAACCGGTGTTGGTGTGTGAGGGCTACGCGACCGGCGCGAGCCTGCACATGGCGACGTCGATGGCGGTGGCCATCGCGTTTGATGCGGGCAACCTGCTGCCGGTGGCCAAGAGCATGCGCGAGCGGTTTCCGGGCCGGCCGCTGATTATCTGCCGTGACGATGACTGGAAGACCACCAAGCAGAACGGCGAGCCTTGGAACCCCGGTGAAGAGAAAGCCAGCAATGCGGCGGTGGTGGTCGGTGGCCAGGTGGTTGCGCCGATCTTTTCGGGTGAGCGGGAGGATAAGTGGACTGACTTCAACGATCTGCATTGTGCCGAAGGGCTGGATGCGGTGCGGCGGCAGGTGATGGCTGTTGTGAGGCCACCGGCGGCCGGGGGCTGGAAGAATCAGTTGGCTCGCTCGGAGAACGGCAATCTGATTCCGCATATGCAGAACGTTGAACTGGTGCTGGGCAACGATGAGCGCTGGGGTGGGGTGATCAACTACTGCGAGTTCAGTTCCAAGATCATCAAGCTGCGGGCCGCGACGTATGGCGGGGGCACGGGTGAGTGGGCTGACATCGATGACATGCGGGTGATGAAGTGGCTGGCCCAGCACTACAACTTGCGGGTCAAGGCGTCCAGTGTGATGGAGGCGGTCAGCGTGGTGGCCCATGACCATAGCTTTCACCCTGTCCGCCAATACCTGGATGGCCTGGAATGGGACCGCACGCCGCGTTTGAACAGTTGGCTGACCGATACCCTGGGTGTTCCTGCCACCGAGTACAGCGCCAAGGTCGGCAAGCGTTGGTTGATTTCAGCGGTTGCGCGAATCATGCAGCCGGGCTGCAAGGCCGATGCGGTGATGATTCTGGAAGGCGGGCAGGGCGCGGGCAAGTCCACGGCGATGAACATCATCGGCGGCAAGTGGTTCATGGATACGCCGTTTGTGCTGGGCGACAAGGATGCGTTTCAGGCGTTGCGCGGCAAGTGGGTCGTGGAGCTGGGCGAACTGGACAGCTTCAACAAGGCCGAGAGCACCAAGGCCAAGCAGTTTTTCTCGGCCACGGTCGACACCTACCGCGAAAGCTATGGCCGCAGAACGATCGACGTGCCACGCCAGTGTGTTTTCGTGGGGACGACCAATCAGGAAGAGTATCTGAAAGACCCGACCGGCAACCGGCGTTACTGGCCGGTGGCGTGTGGTGATACGGACCTGGACAAGCTGCGGGAGATACGCGACCAGTTGCTGGCCGAGGCGGTGTATTGCTACCACGCTGGTGACCGTTGGTGGGTGACCCGCGAAGAGGAACCGATGTTCACGGCGGCGCAGGAAGATCGGTTTGTGGTCGATGAGTGGGAAGGGCCGATTTTGCAATGGCTGGAAGAGTCGCAGATCGGTGAGACCACTACCGGCAGCGATCTGCTGAGTGCCGCGTTGAAGCTGGATTTCGGGCACTGGGGCAAGCCGGAGCAGATGCGGGTCGGGGCGATCATGCATCGGCTGGGCTGGCAGCGTGTGCGTTTGCCAGCGTTGCGCAAGAGCGGCAAGCGGCCCTGGGCTTACAAGAAGCCGCCCGGCTGGGGACGCCTGACAGCGGCATCGGCTCCGGTGCAGGAGGCCTGTTTTGGTTAAGTACATCGACGAAATGCTCAAGCTTTGGGCGCAGGAGCTGCACAGCGATCACGAAGGCACAGGCGGTGGCGGCAATATGATTGCCATGTTGATGGAGTGCAAAGGCGAGTTGATCCGGGGCACACGCGGGAGCCGGGTGCTGCTGGATGAGTCTGCCGATATCGAGCTGATCGTTAACAAGCACCTGGCGCCAGAACTGGCGGTGGCGGTGCGGGAGCATTACTGCAACTACGACAGCCTGTTGTCGCAGAAGGTGATGTATTGCGGCTGTAGCCTCAAGACTTACTACCAGCGGCTTCATGATGCGCATGTGTGTATTGCCAGCCTGCTCGGGCGGCGCGCTGCATGATGGCGCGCCGGTTGCTGTCTGGCCTGACCCACTGGCTGTTTTGCAGTGGGTCGGCTGCGGGCCATGTATTACGTGGTCTGTCCCAGTGTCCCGGCAAAAGTGCCCCGCGCACATGTGCGCCGTCATGCACGCGCGCGTCGCGCAGCGTGTGATTAATATCCTTCTACACACGGAAAAGGAGTTAATAAGTAGGACAGTAGGGTAGAGCCTTGATTTATGTGGCCTTGAGATGTCCGGCCTGTCTCTGGATCCGTGGGGCATAGTGAGACGCGGCAAAGCCGCGAAAGCGATGGTTGAAAATATCCCGACATTCACCCGACATTCACTGGGTGTTACCCGGATATTCATGGGTGGCGCCGGATTGAGCTTGATGCCAGGAAAATCAGGGGGTAAAAAGTAGTCATCTTCGACAGGTGCGGGCGCAGCAAGCGGCCCGTACCGCATACCAGACCCGGCCTTCGTGCCGGGTCTTTGCATTTCTGGGGGACGTGATGACGGACGGGCAACAAACACTGAACGAGCTGCCGCTGTGGCTGCTGATCACGCTGGCCCTGGCCGGCGGTGTGACCGGCGAGCTGTGGCGCGCCGACAAGGACGGCTTGTGCGGTTCGAAGATTGTGCGCCGTCTGGTGCTGCGCTCTGGGTCCAGCGTGATGTGCGGCGTCTCGACCATGATGCTGCTGTATGCGGCAGAGGTGCCGATGATGGCTGCTGCGGCAGTGGGCAGTTTGACGGCGATGGCGGGGGCGGATCTGGCGATCAGTTTTTATGAGCGATGGGCTGCGCGGCGGCTGGGGCTGACGCGCAGGGATGCTGACGGTTGATGCAGTCGATCAAGCAGCCCAGCCCCTACACCTACCGCTGGCAACAAGCCCGCGCCGGTTTCCTGCGCAAGCATCCGCTGTGTGTGAACTGTCAGCGTCAGGGCTTGATCGCCGCGGCTTCGGTGGTTGACCACATCAAGCCGCATCGCGGCGATATGGGGCTGTTCTGGGATCGCAACAACTGGCAGCCCTTGTGCGAGACCTGCCACAACTCGTGGAAGCAACGGCTGGAGAAATCCGGGCGGCAGGTCGGTTGCGATGCAGCGGGCCGGCCGCTGGACCCCGGCCACCATTGGAACCGGCCACGGGCCTGATTGGCCGGCCATTTTCCGGCGTGCCGAGGGTAGGGGGGTCATAAAGTTTTTGGCCTTTTTCACATAGACCGAGTCCTCCACTCTCCTTGCAAAATGCGGGAAAAATGGGGGGTGGCCCCTTGAGGCCTGGGGGCTTATTCCGTACAGATAGTGAGGTTTTACATGGCCGGTAATGGCAATTCAGGCCGTCCGGCTAAACCGGCGGTGGTGCACCTGCTGACAGGCAATGCCAGCAAAAAGAACGTCAAATCCCTGCTGGATGAGGTCCAGCATCCGCCAGTGCCCGTAGAGGCGCCTCCAAGGCCTGACTGGCTGAGCGAAGAGGTGCTGCGTGAATGGGATCATCTGATCCCCGATTTGCTCGCCCTGGGCCTTGTATCGCGTGTAGACGGCCAAGCCATCGCCGAGTACTGCCAGGCCAAGGTCGAGTGGCGCAAGTTCAACACCCTGATCGAGCAGATGAACGACAAGATCGCCTCGGGCCACCTGGGCGATGTGCAGGTGTACAAGTCCGGCGCTGCCGACATGTCGATCTGGCGCAAGCTGCGCAACGATGCCCACCAGAAAGCCGACCACATCGGTCGCCAGTTCGGTTTCACGCCCTTGGCTCGCAGGGCGCTGAAGCTGGTTTCCCCGCAAATGGACCTGATCCCCAATGAGCCAAGAGACGCCGCCGCCAAGTACTTCAGCTGAAGTCGACCGGGCGACGGACTTCGCCCTGGCGGTGGTGAAAAAGCAACGGTTGGCCGGTCCAGATGTACGCCGCGCCGCCCGGCGTCATCTGCGCGACCTGCGTCACGGCCACAAGCGCGGTTTGCACTGGGATCTGAGCGCAGCGCAGTTTGCCATCGGTTTTTTTGAAGACGTGCTGGTGCTCAACGGCGGCGAGTTCGAAGGCAAACCCTTCCTGCTCGCGCCCTGGCAAGCGTTCATTGTCGGCAGCCTGTTTGGCTGGAAACGCGCCGACGGCTACCGGCGCTTCCGTACCGCCTTCATCGAAACCGCCAAAGGCTCCGGCAAAAGTCCGCTGGCCGCCGGTATCGGCCTGCTGGGCCTGGTGGCCGACAACGAAGCGCGTGCCGAGGTCTACGCCGCCGCCACCAAGCGCGACCAGGCGATGATCCTGTTTCGCGATGCCGTGGCGATGGTCAAACAGTCGCCATCGCTGTCAGCCCGGATCGAGATGTCCGGGCGCAACGAAAAGATCTGGAACCTGTACTACGGCAACACCGAGTCGTTTTTCAAACCGATCAGCGCCGATGAAGGCCAGTCCGGCCCGCGTCCGCATGTGGCCTTGCTCGATGAGATCCACGAGCACCGCAACGGCAACGTGGTGAACATGGTTCGCGCCGGGACCAAGAGTCGCCGTCAGGCGCTGATCGTGATGATCACCAATAGCGGGTCGGACAAGAACAGTGTGTGTTGGCAGCACCATGAACTGGGCGTGCGGATTTGCAAGGGAGAGGAAGACAACGATGCCTTTTTCGCCTTTATCTGCAGCTTGGACAAGGGCGACGACCCGTTTACCGATGAAAGTTGCTGGTCAAAGGTCAACCCCAGCCTGGATTTCATTCAGGAAGGCCAGACCGACGGCATTCCCGGCCGCCAGTACCTGCGCGAGCAGGTCAGTGATGCCCGTGGCATGCCCAGTAAAGAAGCCATTACTCGCCGGCTGAATTTCTGCGAATGGACCCAGGCCATCTCGCCTTGGATTTCTTGGGAAGTATGGGACCAGGCACGTGAACCCGTACCGATGTCGGTGCTGCGCAACCGGCCGTGCGTCGGCGGCCTGGACCTGGCCAGCACCACCGACCTGACCGCCTTCGTGCTGCTGTTCTACCCGACCTATGAAGACCCGCACTGGCGGTTGCTGCCGTATTTCTGGATTCCCGATCACCAGCTTGAAGAGCGGGAGCGGCGTGACAAAGTGCCGTACTTGGCGTGGATCAAGACTCGCGATATGGAAACCACGCCGGGCCGGGCGATCAGCAAGTTGTACATTCTGCGGCGTCTGCAAACCATCTGCGCTTACTTCGATGTGCGCAAGATCGGCTACGACCGTTGGCGCATCGAGGATTTCATTCAACTGGGCGACGATCACGACTTTCAGTTGCCGCCCATGATCGATTTCGGTCAGGGCTATATGTCGATGGCACCGGCCGTCGACGAATTCGAGCGGCGCCTGCTGGGTGTTGATATGCCTGTCATGCAGAGCAGCAGCGATGCGCAACGTGTCAGCGTCGAAAGCCTGCGCCACGACGGCAACCCGGTGATGACCTGGTGCGCGGGCAACACCGTAATCAAGGCCGACGAAGCCAACAACCGCAAGCCCGACAAAGCCAAGGCCACCGGCCGCATCGACGGCATCGTCGCCGCGCTAATGGCTACCGGTATCAGTGGCTCAATACCCGTAGCCGCCAGCGGCACCTCCATTTACGACCAAGGAATCGGCATATGAACCTCATCGCACTGCTGGCCTGGCTGGCCGGCGGGCTGGGCTTTGGCCTGCTGATCGGCGGCATCGCCCTGATCCACATCCCGGCCGCCTGCATCATCGCCGGGCTGTGCCTGCTGGGCTGGGCGTACCTGGCCGACCGGGCAGCGGCCGGTGTACCGCGCAAAGCTGGCAACGGGAGTGGTTGAGCATGTTCTTCAGCAAGCAACTCAGCCCGGACGACGGGCTGGTGTCGGACGGCAAAAGCCGCTTCTGGCAAAGCCTGATCGGCTCGTCGCGATCCTCGGCCGGGGTCAGAGTCACCGCCGACAGCGCGCTGGCCCTGACCGTGGTGCAAAACTGCGTGACCCTGCTGGCCGAAAGCGTCGCGCAGTTGCCGCTGGAACTCTACCGGCGGCTGGGCGACGGCAAGCGCGAGGCGGCGATTCATCACCCGCTGTACGACGTGCTGCGCTACCAGCCCAACCCGTGGCAAACGCCCTATGAGTACCGCGAGTACAGCCAGCTGGCGGCGGGCATGCGTGGCAATGCATTCAGCTTCATCGAGCGGGCCGACAACGGCGCGGTGAAAGCGCTGTACCCGCTGCACAACGACCAGATTCAAGTGCTCAAGGGCACCGACCTGCTGCCGTGCTACCGCATCGGCGGTCATGCGCCGCTGCCCATGCGCCTGATTCACCATGTGCGCTGGCACACCCGCAACCACTACACCGGCCTGTCACCCATCGAGCTGCATGCCGACGCGGTGGGGCTGGCCCAGGCGGTGCGTCAGTACGCGGGCAAGTCGTTTGCCAACGGCACGGCGGTCAGCGGCGTGATCGAGCGGCCCAAAGAGTCGCCTGCCATCCGCGACATGGAAAGTATCAACCGGATCCTGGATCAATGGGGCGAGAAATTCGCCGGTATCGATAACGCCAAAAAGGTCGCCTTGCTGCAAGAGGGCATGACCTTCAAACCGGTGTCGATGAACAACGTCGACTCCGAACTGCTGGGCATCATGAAAGCCACCGGCCTGGACGTGGCGCGGATCTACAAGATCCCGCCGCACATGGTCAACGACCTCGAAAAAGCCAGCTACAACAGCCTGGAACAGTTGCTGATCCAGTACGTGATCTTCGCCCTGATGCCGTGGGTCAAGCGCCACGAGCAGGCGATGATGCGCGACTTCCTGCTGGGCAGCGAACGCAAGGACTACTTCATTGAATTCAACCTGTCCGGGCTGCTGCGCGGCGACCAGAAAAGCCGCTACGACGCCTACGCGGTCGGCCGCCAGTGGGGCTGGCTGTCGATCAACGACATCCGCCGCCTGGAAAACATGCCGCCGGTGGCCAACGGCGACAGCTACCTGCAACCGCTGAACATGGTCGACGTGACCCACAACCCGGCCAACCCCGATAACCCCGACGTCCGCGCCCGGCTGGAACAGCAGCGCGACGACATCCTGAGGATGCTTGGCGCATGAAACACCACCTCCGGGTGGCCAGCCTGCTGTTCAACCAGCCGCTGCTGACCACCCCTGACTTGCTCGACCTCGCCGTGCGTTGGGCCAACCAGACCCTGAGCCTGAACATCATCAGCCTGCACACCGCAGGCATCAGCCAGGGCGCACAGATGATGTTCGATGACGACGACCGCGAACAGCAGGCCCAGCGCCGTGAAGAACAGCGGCTGAAGGTCATCGCCGAAACCGGCATCGAAGTGATCCCGGTCAGCGGCGTGCTGGTCAGTCGCGGCAGCCATCTGGCGGCCTGCGAAACCATGACCAGCTACGAAGACCTGCGGCGTTCGCTCAGCCGCGCCGTGGCCGATCCGCTGGTCGAACGCATCGTGCTCGACATCGACAGCCCCGGCGGCAGCGCGGTCGGGGCCTTCGAACTGGCGGCGGACATTCGCGCCGCCACGGCGATCAAACCGATCACCGCGCTGGTCAACTTCATGGCCTATTCCGGGGCTTACCTGCTGGCCGCTGCATGCACCGAAATCGTCGTCAGCCAGACCTCCGGGGTCGGTTCCATCGGGGTGATTGCCAGCCACATGGACCGCTCGAAAATGGAAGAGGGCATGGGCGTCAAAGTCACCACGGTCTACGCCGGGGCGCACAAAAACGACCTCAGCCCACACGAGCCGCTTACCGCCCAGTCGCTGCAGGTGCTCAACGAACTGGTGCAAGACAGCTACCAGATGTTCACCCAGCAGGTGGCCGACTACCGCCACCTCGACGTGGCCAAGGTCATCGCCACCGAAGCGGCCTGCTACCGGGGCGCCAAGGCCATCGCCATGGGCCTGGCCGACCGCATGCAGGCACCGCAACAGGCGCTCGACCAACTGAGCCAAGGCATCGCCCTGCACCGGCAGCAACGCCAACGCATCAGCCTGCAAGCCCGCGCCTGCGCCATCGCTGCCCGACTCTGACCGCGTTCACGGCCGCACCATCCACCGCCCTCAGGGCGGTTTTTTTATTCTGGAGAGACCCATGTCCCTGGTTACCCAATTGCGCAGCGAACGCGCCAAACTTAACGAGCAGATCCAGGCGCTGGCGCGCATCGAAGCCGACGGCGGCGTGCTGGATGCCGAACAACTGACATCCTTCGATTCACTCAACAGCGCCTTCAACACGCTGACCGACAAACTCAGCCGCGCCGAGGCCGCCGAACGCACCGCGCTGGCCAGTGCCGTGCCGCTCAGCGAAGGCGCACAAGGCATCACCAGCCCACCGGCCGGTGGCATCAGCGGCCCATTCACAGCCAAGCCGATTCCCGGAGCCAACATGGCGCAAATGGTCCGCTTGCTGGCCGCAACCCGTGGCGATCAACAGGCCGCCGCAAAAATGGCCAGTGACGGCGGCATGAACCCGGAAATCGCCATGGCCCTGAGCACTGTGACCCCCGGTGCGGGCGGCGTGCTGGTGCCGCACAGCTTTTCCAGCGAAGTGATCGAGCTGCTGCGGCCCAAATCGGTGGTGCGCAAACTCGGCGCCGTGTCGTTGCCACTCAATAGCGGCAACCTGACCATTCCGCGCATCAAAGGCGGGGCGATTGTCGGCTACATCGGCAGCGAAGAAGACGTGCCGGTCACCGACCTGAATTTCGACGACCTCAAACTGTCGGCCAAGAAACTGGCCGGCCTGGTGCCGATCAGCAACGACCTGCTGAGCTATTCCGGTACCAACCCCAACGTTGACCGGCTGGTGGTCAACGACCTGACGGCTGCGGTGGGGCTGGCCGAAGACCTGGGCTTCATTCGCGGCGCCGGGACCGGCAACCTGCCCAAAGGCCTGCGCTTCTGGGCACCGGCGTTCAACATCATCACCTGCCCGCCGGACAAAGAGCTGCACATCGTCGAAATGGCCCTGTCGGCGCTGATCCTGCGCCTGGAACAGGCCGACGCGAACATGCTGATGCCGGGCTTCATCATGGCCCCGCGCAGCAAACGCTGGCTGGCCGCGCTGCGTGACGGCAACGGCAACAAGGCCTACCCGGAGCTGGACCAGAACCTGCTCAAAGGCTTCCCGGTGGCGACCACCACCCAGGTGCCGATCAACCTCGGTGAAAACGGTGATGCCTCGGAAATCTACTTTGCCGATTTCGCCGATTGCTTCATCGGCGAAGACGACGACATGGTCATCGACTTCAGCAAAGAGGCCACCTACAAGGACAACGCCGGGAACATCGTCAGCGCTTTCCAGCGCGACCAGACCCTGGTGCGGGTGATCGCCAAGCACGACTTTGGCCCCCGGCACATCGAGTCGGTCGCGATGCTCACCGACGTGGTCTGGGGCGCCGGGCTGTGACGTCATCCACGGCCCGCACTGGCGGGCCGATTCCATTGCGAGGTAACCCATGTCCAAAGTAATCATCACCTTTGCCAAACACTGGCGCGGCTACGCGGCGGGCGAAACCGCCGGTTTCGACGAAGCGGTCGCCCAGACCCTGATCGATGCCGGTGTCGCCACCGAGCATGAGGGCGGCAAGAAACAACGCCGCCCGGCCAAGCCAACGAGCAAACCGGCTGCGGAAACCCGACCTGAACCGGCGACCCCGGCCGCACCTGCCGACAACGACGAGAAACCCTGAGCATGGCCCGGCGCATCGCTTACACCGGCGAGCCGGTGCTAAGCCTGGATGAAGTCGCCCGGCAATGCCGCCTCGATGCTGAAGACATGCAGGCGGCGCTGATCGAGCAGGTGATCATTCCCGGCATCACTCAACAGGCCGAAGCGCTGGCTGGGGCGGCGGTGCGCGAGGCCGAATATCAGGAACACTGGCCCGCGTCATACGCCAGTGGCCGGGTGCTGGAAATCGGTCAGGTCAAAGCCATCGTCAGCGTCTGCCAGGTGCAGGCCGATGGCAGTGAACAGCCGCTGAACGTCGCCACCCGACTGGTACACAGCGCCAAGGAAACCCGGCTGCTGTTTCCCGCCGGGCGTCCAGCAGGTGAATTGTCGATCCGCTACCTGGCTGGCACCGATCTGGATCGTCACCCCGGCGTGCGCTCGTGGTTGCTGATGCACGCGGCCACCGCGTACGAACACCGCGAGACCGTGGTCACCGGCCAGACCCTGGCCAAGCTGCCTGGCACCTTTCTCGACTCGCTGCTCAGCGAAATCACCTTACCCGCGAGGTTCTGACATGGGCGCAGGCCACTACCGGCACCGCTGCCAGCTGTACCGCAACGAGCCGATCCGCGACCCGCTAGGCGGTGACACCGACCGGTGGGTGCTGGTGCGCGCGTTCTGGGGTGATGTGCGTGCTGTCAGCGGCCGCAACTGGCTGGCCGCCGCCCAGCACCAAGCTGAGGTCACCGTGGAAATCCACTGCCGACCGCTGGCGGCGCTGGCCGGCATGCGCGTCGCACACGACACACTGACCTACCAGATCGAACAGCCACTGCTCGACCGGGGCCGCCACCGGCTGCGGCTCATGTGCAAAACGGTGACATCCATAAGGTGAAGGCGGATGGCTGAAATCTCCATGAACATCCTCGGCCTGGGCGATCTGCAGGCCGACTTCGAACGGCTGGCCAAGGCCACTGGCGAGCGGGTCTTGCGTGACGCAGTAATGGCCGGGGCGCGAGTGGTGCGCGACAAAGCCCGCACCTCGGCACCGGTGCGCACCCGCAAACTGAAAAAAAACATCATCGCCAGCCGCGCCGGTCAGGCGCACAACCAAGGTGCTGCCACCGCCGGTATCCGGGTCAGACGGCCCACCGGCAAAACCACCCGAGCGCTCAAGCGCGGCAGCAAGCCGGGCAAACGGCTGAGAACCGAATACGCCTCGCCGTTCTACTGGAAATTTCTGGAGCTGGGCACCTCGAAACTGCGCGCCCGGCCCTTCATCCGCCCGGCCTGGGACGGCAGCCTGCCGCAGATCGAAGGCGCGGTGCGCACCCGGCTGGCCGACGCCATCGACAAGGTCCTTATCAGGTAACCACCCATGATCGAAACCCACATCGCGGCGCGCCTTGGCGCACTGGCGGGCGGTCACGTCTACCCGGAAATCGCCCCGCCTGACGCACCGGTGCCGCGCATCACCTGGCTGGGCGTCGGCGTCGCCACCGGCTGGGTGCTGTCCGGCTGGGACGGCTCGCAAGACGCCACCCTGCAAGTCGATGCCTGGGCGGGCAACAAACTGTTGGCCCTGGAGTTGGCCAATGCCGTGTTCGAGGTCATGACCCGACCCGGCCCGGGCTTCACCGTCGGCCAGGCCCAGCGCTTGCCCGACGATTACGAATCAGACACCCGGCTGTTCCGGGTGAGCTGGGAATTCATGCTGCAACCGTAGGAGGCCCCATGGCCAATCAGGCGACCAAAGCCAAATTCGTCAAAACCCAGGGCACGGGGCTCGGCGTCTCCACCGACACCACCCTGGACCCGAACGACGAACTCATCGAGTGGGCAGACCTGTCCGTCACCGTCAAACAGCCGCAGTACCAGGGCGGCCAGTCCGATGAAATCGAAGTCACCACCCTGGCCAGCGAAGCCAAGGAGTTCACCGTCGGCCTGGCCGACAACGGCACCTTCACCATGAGCGGCAACTGGAAAATCGAAGACAAGGCCCAGACCGTCCTGCGCACCGCCCGCGACGATGGCGAGCCACGCGCCTTCAAGGTCGACTTTGCCGACGGCAGCAAATCACGCTTCCTCGGCCTGGTCACCCAGTTCACCTGGGACGCCGCACCCAACGGCACCGTCAGTGGCTCCTTCAACGTGCGCATCACCGGCAAGGTCAGCTTCACGTCGCCCGCCGCCGCAGGAGCCAACCATGCCGCGCAATAACCCCACCGACGCCAACCTGCGCCGCCTGGCCCTCGACCCGCTGCGCAACTTCAAACACCAAACCCTCACCGTCGAACAATGGGACAACGCCCAGGTCATCGTCCGCGCCCTGAGCGCTGGCGACTGGCTCGACTACCGCAAACGCACCACCGAACTGATCACCCAGGCCCGCCTCGACGCCGGGCTGCCAACGCTGGTCGACGACGAGGAAGACGACTCGCCGCTGCCCGCCGGGTTCTCGGCCACCGCACTGTACGCCTTCGTCCTGATCCGCACCCTGTTCGACGCCACCCACAACCGGGTGTTCGAAGACCAGGACCTCGACGACGTCACCGCCGCCTTCAGCCCGGTCCACGACCGGCTGGTGAGCAAAGCCTTCGAACTCAGCGGCGTAGAAGCGGGCGGCGACAGCCAACCGGCCGACCCGGTGGACCTCGCGGGAAACGCCTGACCCAGGAACCGGGGCTGGCCTTCCTGCTGACCCTGGCACTGCGCCTGGGCATGACCCTACACGACCTGCGCGAGCGGCTGAGTGCTGAGGAATTGTTTCTATGGAAAGCCTACGACCGCGAGTCGCCAATCAGCGACCGGCGTGGGGATGTGCAGGCGGCGATAGTGGCGGCTGCGGCGTTTCAGGCGCAGGGGGCCAAGGTTGTGGCTGCGGATTTGATGCCGGAGTGGCATGTGACCATCGATATGCCAGGTGACACTGAAACTGATCAAGGGGAGTCGGCGTTTAAGACGTTTCTGAAAAGCGCGTCAGAAACGTCCTGAACTGGCCGGGCAGGCTAACAAAGGGGGGATGCCGGGCTATTTTTCGATCTTCATTGAAGGAGGTCACCATGCGTTTCATGTTGCTAGCGTTTGTTTTGATGTTTCTCTCAGGGTGCGCCACTGACCCGATTCCGGCCGAGCAGGCTGACCCGGTGGCCCGCGACCAGATCTTCGCCAATCATCGCCAGCCCTCGGTTCCATACGGGACGCTTTGGGTCACGAGAGACACCGGATTTATCGGCTCTGCCTGCAGGGCTCTCATTTACATCAACGGCACCCATTCGGCCTCGGTCTGGGCGGGCGAGACCGCGCGCTTTTACCTGCCCGTGGGCGCCCATATCATCGGCGCCAACTCGTCTACCTTCTGTGGTGGCGGTCTGAAAGAGCGGCAGGTAGAGGTCAAGGCCTACCAAGAGCACCGCATGCGCATTTCCATCGACACATCCATGAGCATGGATCTGGCGCCGACGGCTTACTGATATGTTTGGGCGCTTTTGTCTGGTGTCGAACATTATGGCTGCGTGTCGCCACCGTTGACTGAGGTGGCGATGTGCAGGCGGCAATAAAGCTTGTGTCCTTGATGTTACTGAGCTTTGGAAACGTGAAGAAGCATCCTATGATCATGTCTTGATCATTACGTAGCTCAATCTATGTCACTAGAAGATGATTTCCACGAAGAAATGCGCGATGTCTATCAGTCTGCTGGTAATGAGCTGAATTATTGGGCAAAGAGGTTCTGGCCCGCAGTAAAAAGAAAAGGAGCTTTACAGTATGTCCGGGAGAAACTCAAATCGCCACAAAGGGTACCTGAGGGTGGCTTGCAAGCCCTAATAGAGGCAGGTCGATCCGATCTCAGCATGGAGGCAAGAGTGCTCAAACCTAAGTACAGGTCACTGTTCAGCGAGGCCGAGCTGGATGAGGCTCGTATGCGCCTGGATGCCATTCCAGACTATGCCAGGCGCAAACCTACGCCGCCAGACGAGATTTATCCTGATGAGCTTAAACCCGGGCTTCCTTACTTTGAAGGGGCTGTGAGACAGCGCATTGTTAACGTGTATGAGCGCAATGAAAAGGCTCGGGACAGTTGTTTGGAAAAGAAGGGGTATGACTGTTCAGTCTGCTCGATGAACTTTGAGAAAATATACGGACAGATCGGACACCAGTTCATGCATGTACATCACTTGATGCCCCTCGCTACGATTAGAGCTAGTTACGAGCTGGATCCGGAAAGACATCTCGTACCTGTATGTCCCAATTGTCACGCTATGCTGCATCGATCTTCGCCACCGCTATCAGTTTCAGAACTCAAAGCACGTATCGCAAAACAGTCGGCTCTGAGGTAGTCATCTTCTGAAAATACTCGCCCGCATCCGCGGGCTTTTTTTCGTCCGGAGAATCCCATGTCCAGCAACACCCTGCGCTCGCTGATCGTCAGCGTCTCTGCCGAGACCGGCGCCTATCAGCGGGAGATGTCGCGGGCGTCGCGGATGGGGCAGAACTACCTGCGCACCATTGCCGACGGCAATCGCCAGGCCGCTGCCGGTTGGCGTTCGCAGCAGTCGGCGATCAATGCCCAGAACACTGCCATGGTGTCGTTGACCGGCAGCGTCGGTGCCTATGTCAGCACCATGGCCGGTGCGTTGGCGTTGGGCAACCTGGCCACTCAGGCCGATGCCTGGAATGCGGTGAATGCGCGGCTCAAGCAGGCGTCGAGCAGTACCGAGGACTTTGCCAATAACCAAAAGGTGTTGTTCGGCATCAGCCAATTGACCGGCACCGCGTTCCGTGACAACGCCACGTTGTTCAGCCGCTCGGCGGCATCGATGCGTGAATACGGCTATGCGTCGACCGATATTCTCAAACTGTCGGAGTCACTGGCGCTGGGCCTGCAACTGTCGGGCAGTACGGCGGGTGAGGCGTCGTCGGTGATCACCCAGTTTTCCCAGGCGCTGGCCCAGGGCGTGCTGCGCGGCAACGACTTTGTCTCGGTGAATGCCAACGGTGACCGGATCATGCGCGCCCTGGCCACCGGCATGGGCGTGGCCCGCCGTGAGCTGAAGGGCATGGCCGATGACGGCCTGCTGACCATCGACAAGATCGTGCCCGCGCTGGTCAGCCAACTGGACGTGCTGCGCAAGGAATACGCCGCCATGCCCAACTCGGTGAGCGGCGCGACCACCGCCATGGGCAACGCCTTCCAGCGCTGGGTCGGCGATGTGGATGGCGCGACCGGCACCACCCAGGGGCTGGTCAAGGTGATCAACTTCGCTTCCGAAAACATCGATACCCTGGTGCGGCTGCTGGCCGGTGCGGCGATCAGTGCGTTCGGGCGCAAGATCGCCGGGCTGGCCCAAGGCATGCTGGAGCAGGCCGCTGCATCGCGGGCGGCGCAGTCGGCAGAAGTCGGGCGGAGCCGGGCGCAGGTCGATGCCACCGCGACCCTGGCCCGTAAGGCCACTGCCGAAGTCGCCGCCGCACGCACCCAGGTGGCCATGACCCGTGGCACCGACCAGCACGCCGCTGCGCTGAGTCGTTTGCGCCTGGCGCGGCTGGCCGACCTGCAGGCGACTCAAGCGCACACGGCGGCGCAGATCGCCAATGCTCGCGCCACGTCGGTGCTCGGCAACGCCACCCGTAGCCTGATGGGCTTTGTCGGCGGGCCGGTGGGCCTGGGCGTGATGGTTGCGGCCACGGCGGCCAGCTTTATGCTGTTTCGCAACACGGCCAGCCAGGCGGCCAGCGCGGTGGTTGATCTGCAGAAGCCGATAGCCGATCTGCGCAAGGAATGGGAAGGGCTGGGCGCCGCGCAACAGCGGCCGATCCTCAGTTCGCTGGAACAGCAGCAAAAGCAGGCCAAACAGAAGGCTGCCGAGATCCTGCGCGAGATGCAGGCGGTTGCCCAAGGGGCATCCGGCAACTATCGCGGCGGGCAAAACTTCGAAGCGTCGATGTACGAGCGTGCCGCAGCGGCGCGCAACTTCGGGCGCGGGATCAAGGGCGGCCTCGATGTCGACACCGCCACCCAGTGGATGGTCGACTCGATCAAGCCCACCGATGCGCTGAAAGAGCGCTTGCAAGGCCTGGCCGGCCAGTACCAGACCACCATCGAGCGGGTGCATGCGGCGCGGGCGCAGATGACCGAACTCAACGGCATCATGGCCCGCGCCCAAGACAACGCTGCGGGCCTCGGCGCCGGGCTCAACAAGATTCAGCCGCCCAGTGCATCGACAGTCGGTGCCTGGAAAAAACGCATCGAGGCGCTGCAAGACCAGACCGACAAACTCAACGACCCCACCGAACTGGGCGCGGTCACTCGTCAGGGCGAGCGCGACAAGCTGGGCCAGACCCCGGAAGGTCGCGCACTGCTGACACAGACCCAGGATGCGGCGCGGCTGCTCGACCTGACCATCGCCCAGCAAAAGGCCCGGGAAGAGGGCGCGCGCAAGGCCCGCGAAGCGGCAGCGACCGCCCAGCGCGAAGCCAAACAACTGGACGATCACTACCGGCGCACCTTGCGCACCCTGCAAGAACAGGCCGAGGTGCATGGCCGCAAGACCGAGCTGGCCAAGGTCGAATACGAAACCCGCCAAGGCGCACTGACCCAGCTCGATCAGGCCAAGAAAGCCGAGTTGGAACGGGCCGCCATCGCCCTGGACCAGCTCAACACCCAGAAGGCCTACAAAGACCTGATGGCCAGCGTGCACAAGCAGGAAGAGGGGCTGTTGCTCACCACCCGCAAGCGCTTCGAAGAACTGCAGAACCTGCGTCGCCAAGGCGGGTTGTCTGCCGATCAGTACCAGCAGGGCGCCGAGGCCATCTCCAAGGGTTCGATCAGCGAGGCACCGCGCTACGCCGGGCTGGATGCCTCGGTGGGCGGTCCAATTGGCGAAATGATCAAGGCGGCTGAAGCCGAAACCGCGCTGAAAGCCTGGCATGAAAAACAACTGGCCCTGCAGGCCGACTTGCATGCCCAGAAGCTCAGCAGCGAACAGCAATACCTGGACCGGGTGTTTGAGATCAACCAGATGAACCAGCAACGCCTTGAAGACATTCAGGGCGCGTACAAGGTGGCGATGTTCAGCACCTTCAGCGAACTGTCCGGGCAGGCGGCCGACATGGTTGGCAAGATCGCCGGTGAACAGTCCGGGGCGTACAAAGTGTTGTTCCTGGCGCAGAAGGCCTTCGCCGTGGCGTCGATCATCATGAACGCGCAGATTGCCGCCGCTAAAGCACCTGCAGAACTGACGCTGGTAGGCGGTATTCCGATTGGCAAGGCGCTACTGGCCGCCGGTTACGCCAATGCCGGCATAGTCGCGGGCATGACCCTGGCCGGCATGGCCCACGACGGCATCGACAACATTCCCAAGGACGGCACCTGGCTGCTGCAGAAGGGGGAGCGAGTAGTCGATGGCCGCACCAACCGCGACCTGAAACAGTTCCTCGACAAGGCGCCGCAGGCCACCAACCAGAGCCAGACGGCGCCGCAGATCCACATCAACATCCGCTCCGATGGCGGCGGTGGCGAGGTGGACTCGACCCAAGGCTACGAAGCGCTGGGCCAGGCGCTGCTGGCCACGGTGCGCAGCGAAATGCCCAAGATCGCCCGTGGCGTGATCATTCAGGAAAAGGGCCAGAACGGCCTGCTGGACCCGCATAACCGACGCAACGGCTGACCGGCCAGCGCTCAGGAGAACCAAACTTGACCGAGCTCTTCACCTGGTCGCCGCGGATCAATTCCAGCGGCGATACCCAGGCCAATCTGCTGTCTTCGCAATTCGGTGACGGCTACAGCCAGCGGCTGTCGGTGGGCATCAACAACCTGGCCGCTGTCTGGTCGGTGTCGTTCACCGGGACCGAGGCGTACCTCAAACCGATTCAGGCGTTCTTCATCCGCCACAAGGGCGCCCGGCATTTCCTGTGGACGCCGCCACTGGCCGAGCAGGGCCGCTTTATCACCAGCGGTGGCTGGCAGTTGCAGCCGCACGGTAAGCAGCGCTTCACCCTGAGCACCACCTTTCAGCAGGTGTTCGTGCCGGAGGACGCGCCATGATTACCGCTGACGACCAGAAGCTGGAGCCGGGCGCGCTGATCCAGTTGATCGAACTGGACGGCGAATCGCGGGGCATGGGCGTGTTGCGTTACCACGCCCATCAGCAGGCCGAGCCGATCCACTGGCAGGGTCAGCAGTACCTGCCGCGCCCGTTCGAGGTGGCCGGCTTTGGCCGGGGTGTCGAGGGCAATACCACTTCGCCGACGCTGAAGATCGGCAACCTCGATGGTCTGGTGACCGCACTGTGTGTGCAGTTCCAGCACCTGTGCGGCATTCGGGTGATCGTTCACCAGACCTACGCCAAATACCTCGACGCCCACAACGTTCCCGGCGGCAACCCGGACGCCAGCACCCATGAACGGCTGGACATCGCTTACATCAATCAGCCGACCCGCATATCCCGCGAAGAGGTGGTGTTTGCCCTGGTACCGCCGACCTCGGTCAAGGGCCAGAAGCTGCCCGGCGGGCAAATCTCCAACCGCTGCGAATGGTGCCTGTGGGGCGAATATCGCGGGCCGGACTGCAACTACACCGGCTTGCGGATGTTCGACCTGGACGGCAACCCGGTCGACGACCCGGCCAAGGATCGCTGCGGCGGCCGGGTCAGCGACTGCGAACTGCGCCACGGCAAAGGCAACCCGCTGCCGTTCGGCGGCACCCCCGGCGCCTCAATGGTATGAACCCGATGAATAAAACCGTGATGCAGCAGATTCACCGTCACGCCGCTGCCTGCTACCCGCAGGAATGCTGCGGCGTGGTGATCCGCGAGCGTGGCCGGGCGGTGTATGTGCCGTGCCGCAACGACGCGCAAACCCCCAGCGAGCATTTCATCCTCAACGCCCAGGACCAGGCCGATGCCGAAGATCGCGGCGCGGTGCTGCTGATCGTGCACAGCCATCCCGACACCCCGGCGCAACCGAGCATGGCCGACCGGGTGAGCTGCGAGCTGCACGAAGTGCCGTGGCTGATCGTCAGTTGGCCGTCGGGCGAGGTCGAGCAGTTTCAGCCCTCGGGATATCAGGCGCCGCTACTGGGCCGCGCCTTTGCCCACGGCCTGCTGGACTGTTACGCGCTGTGCCGGGATTTCTACCAGCGCGAATGGGGCCTGACGCTGCCCAACTACCCGCGCCGCGACGGCTGGTGGAACAACGGCGAGAGCCTGTATGAGCGCTACTACCGCGAGGCCGGTTTCTACCCGGTCAACGAGCTGCGCAAGGGCGACATGCTGGTCATGCAGATCAACGCCCCGGCACCCAACCATGCCGGTATCTACCTGGGCGATGGCCTGCTCAGCAGCCAACCCGAATTGCACCCGGCGCCGGGCACCTTCCTGCATCACCGCTACAACAAGGCTTCCAGCCGTGACGTGTACGGCGGCATGTGGGCCGACTGCACGCGGCTGATCCTGCGCCACGAACGGGCGCCGCAGGTGCTGCCATGAACCGCCGTAGCGACGACCCGCCGGTGATCGAGGTGCGGCTGTACGGCGTGCTCGGTACGCGCTTCGGCCGGGTTCACCGGCTGGCAGTGCGTTCCGGTGCCGAGGCGATCCATGCGCTGTGCGTGATGGTACCGGGCTTCAAACGCTTCCTGCGGCTCTCGGAAGAACGCGGCCTGACCTTCGCGGTGTTTCGCGGGAGGCACAACCTGCAGGAAGACGAACTGCCCATGCACTGCCGCAGCCTGGCGCCGATCCGCATCGCTCCGGTGGTGGTCGGCAGCAAATGGGGCAGCATCCTCTCGGCCGTGGCCGGTGTGGTGCTGATCGCCGTGGGTTTATACACCGGGCAATACCAGTTGGCCGCCATCGGCGCCGGGCTGCTGCTGGGCGGTGTCGCGACCATGATGGCGCCGTCACCGGCCGGCCTGCTCAATCAGGAAGAGGACGGCAACAAACCCTCCTATGCGTTCGGCGGCGCAGTCACCACCACCGCCCAGGGCCGCTGCAAGCCGTTGCTGTATGGCGAGCGCGACATTGGCGGGGCGGTGGTCTCCGCCGGAATTTACGCGGAAGATCAGCAATAGGATCAGTGATGCATAACCACAATACTGCGCCGATCAGCGGCGCCAAAAGCGGGGCCAGCAAGCCCTACCAGCCCTACAAAGCCCCCGACACCGCGTTGTCCATCGCCACCGCCAAGCTGCTGTACATCCTCAGTGAAGGGCCGATTGTCGGGCCGGTCCACAGTCACCGTTCGGTCAAACTCGACGGCACGCCGCTGGTGGCCCCCGATGGCAGCGAGAACTTTCCCGGCAGCCGCTGGGACTTTCGGCCTGGCACCGTGGATCAGGACCACATGCCGGGCTTTCCGGCGATCGAGAACGAAATCACCCAGGGCCTGCCGGTCGAACTGACCTCGGCCACCGCCTGGACCCGGGCGATCAACGACGCTCAGCTGTCAGCGGTGCGCATTCGCTTGTCCTGGCCGCAACTCTGGGAACTGCGCAGCAATGGCGACCAGATCGGTTACCGCATCGAGTACGCCATCGATCTGTCGGTGGATGGCGGCAGCTTCATGCCGTACCTGACCGCTGCGGTGCACGACAAAGGCACCAGCGAATACGAACGCAGCCACCGCATCGAACTGCCGGACGGCTTTAACAGCGCACTGGTCCGCGTGCGGCGCCTGACCCCCAATCGCAACGACAGCAGCTTTGCCGACGTGATGCGCATCAAGGGCTTGACCGAGGTGATCGACGCCAAGCTGCGCTACCCGAACCTGGCCGTCGGTGCCTTGCAGTTCGATGCCTCGCAGTTCCAGAACATCCCGAAATTCAGCGTGCGCGCCCGTGGCCGGATCATCCGCGTGCCGAGCAACTACGACCCGGACAGCCGCGTCTACGTCGGCCCGTGGGACGGCAGTTTCAAGCTGGCCTATTCAAACAACCCGGCCTGGGTCTGGTACGACCTGCTGTTGCACCGCCGCTATGGCCTGGGCCGACGCATCAGCCCCGACATGGTCGACCGCTGGACCCTGTACGAAATCGGCCGCTACTGCGACGTCATGGTGCCCGATGGCAAAGGCGGGCAGGAGCCGCGCATGACCACCAACGTCTACCTGCAGGAGCAGGCCGAGGGTTACGCGCTGCTGTCGGACCTGGCCAGCGTGTTCCATGGCAGCAGTTGCTGGAACGGCTCGATGGTCACCCTGGTGGCCGACATTCCCGGCAGCGAAGACGGCTACGTGTTCAGCCGCTCCAACATCATCGGCGAATTCGAATACGGCGCCGCCGCCTGGCCCGACCGGCACACACGGGCGCGGGTGTCCTGGGACAACCCGGACAACGACTACAAGACCGAACAGACCCCGGTGACCAACGACGAACTGATCGGCGTGCTCGGCCATCGCCAGCTCGACGTCGCCGCGTTTGGCTGCACCTCGGAAGGCCAGGCCATGCGCCATGGCTTGTGGGCGTTGAAGTCCGAACAGTTCGAAAGCTGGTCGGTGACCTTCACCACCGGCATGGAAGGGCGCAACGTCGAGCCGGGGCAGATCATCTGCGTGGCCGATGAGCTGTTTTCCGGGCGGCCCAACGGTGGCCGGATCAGCGCGGCGAGCAACCGGGTGATCACCCTCGACCGCGACGTGCAGATCCAGGCCGAAGACCGGCTGATCGTCAACCTGCCCAGCGGCAAGCCCGAGGGCCGGATTGTGCGGTCGGTGAACGGCCGCAAGGTCACGGTCATGGCCGCCTATTCCGAAGTGCCCGAGGCCGAAAGCAACTGGTCAGTGGAAAGCGCCGACCTTGCCGTGATGCGCTACCGGGTGCAGACCATCGAGCCGCAAGGCCTGCATCAGTACCAGATCAGCGCGGTGCAGCACGAGCCGAAAAAATACGACGCCATCGACAACGGCGCGCGCATCGAGCCGCAGCCGATCACCATCATCCCGCCCGGCGTGATGCCGGTGCCCAAGGGCATCGAGGTCACCGCGAGGGAGGTGATTTCTCAAGGCATCGCGGTCAGCACCCTGCGTATCAGTTGGCAGGCGGTGGAGGGCGCCGTGGCCTACCACGTCGAATGGCGCAAGGACGGCGGCCACTGGATTCGTATGCCGCGCACCGGCAGCCTGGGTGTTGAGGTCGAGAACATCTATGCCGGGCGCTACGTGGCGCGGGTCAGCGCCATCAACGCGCTGGAGGTCGCCTCGCTGTGGGGCACCAGCCTGGAGGTGATGCTGGGCGGCAAGACCACACCGCCGCCAGTGGTCGCGTTTCTGCGCACCACCAGCAAGGTCTACGGCATCGGCCTAGAGTGGGGCTTTCCCGCCGGTGCCGAAGACACCCAACGCACCGAGGTCTGGCACAGCAGCACCCCGAGCCGCGACGATGCCCGCAAACTGGCCGACTTCGCCTACCCGCAGGCGCGCCATGACCTGGACGGGCTGGCGGCCGGGGCGCGCTTCTACTACTGGGCGCGGCTGGTCGACCGCACCGGCAACCTCGGTGGCTGGTATCCGCAGGGCGTCGGCGTGTCTGGCCAATCGAGCACCGACAGCGACGAATACGACGACTACTTTGCGGGCAAGATCGGTGAGTCGGCGTTGGGCGACCACCTCAATGAACGCATCGACCTGATCGACGGCCCGCCAGACCTGCCCGGTTCGGTGAACGGCCGCCTGCAGGTGGTCACCGGCGACGTCGAGGCCATCTCCGAACGGGTCGATGGCGTGTTCGCCAAACTCAACCCGCCACTGGCCGGTGATGAAGGCAGCCGCGCGGGATCCAGCGCCTTCGTCGGCGTGTGGTCCGAACAGTCGGCACGCATCGAAGACGGCATTGCCACCGGCAAGCGGGTCGACACGGTGCAGGCCAAGGTCGACAACAACGCCGCCGTGGTGCAGCAGGTCAGCCAGGCGGTGGTCGACCTGGAAGGCAAGGCGTCGGCCATTTGGTCGGTCAAGTTGCAGGTCAATCAGCACGGCCAGTATGTGGCCGCCGGTATCGGCCTGAGCATCGAGAACACCGACGCCGGTCTGCAGAGTCAGTTCCTGGTCAGTGCCGATCGCTTTGCCGTGGTCAACAGCATCGAGGGCGGGCCGACCATGGCGCCCTTTGTGGTGCAGAACGGCCAGACCTTCATCAGCCAGGCGCTGATCGGCCACGGCTGGATCAACAACGCCATGATCGGCAACTACATCCAGTCCAACGACTACGTGCCCGGCGTGCAGGGCTGGCGGCTGGATAAGGCCGGGGTGCTGGAGTTCAACGGCAGCGTGCCGGGCGGTGGTCGGCTGGCGATCAATAACCGCGCCGTGAAGGTGTTCGATGCCCGCGGCGTTTTACGTGTCCAACTGGGAGACTTGCACGCATGAGTTATGGCATGAGGATCTGGGGCGAGGACGGCCAGCTGCAGATCGATGAAGGCTCGTTCACCCTGCGCGTGGTGCTCTCGGAGGTCGTGACCTTCGGCGCACACCGCGAGGTCCGCGCCTTCCCGGTACCAGGCTGCCATCCGGGCAATGCGGTGGCCATCGTCATCCCCTTGGGACCGTACGATCACGCCCATGCCCGGCAGTTCGAAACCCAGATGAACCACGAACAGGCAGAAGTCGCTAACTACATGCGCTACTGGGGCGAAGGCCCGCACACCGCCAGCGGCTCGATGCGCTTGCTGGTCATGAGGTTCAACGGATGAGCGTTGGCCTGAGCTTCAGAAACGACCACGATGCCGTGGTGCTGGATTCCGAATATTCGCGGCTGTGCGTGATCGCCTCGGGGCGTTATCAGCCCACGGAGGAGCACGGGCTGGGCTCGACCACCTGGTTCCCGCGCATCGTCACCACCGCCGAACCGCCGCTGGTGTTCGTGCGCCCCGACACCGTCGGCGCCATCGCCAGCCTGTGCTTCATGCAAGTGCTGGGCGAGCCTGGTCGCTGGTCCGGGTTCTACGTGCGGGCCACCTCGATCCACACCGCACAACCCAACGGCCGCTATTTTGTCGCTGCCTTTGCAGCCCAGCCCGTAGCGCGTTTCGGCCTGCGCTTGTTCGCTGGCAACGGGCAGTTACTGTTCGACTCCGGGACGCCCTGCGCGGTCTTCACCCGCTCGTTTCAGAACTGGACCTACACCCATTCTGACCGCAGTGAAACCGGCAGCTACCGCAACTATTACCAGATCCCGTTTCACTTTCCCGAGAACGAATACCTGCTGATCAACTCGTTTGGCATGCCGCTGCTGTCCGGCGACAACGTCGGCCGGGTGCTGTCCAGTTGGTGGGACTTTCCGGGGCGGCGGATGCTGGCCATTACTGAGGCCTTCAGCAACCCCTTCGACTTTCACCTGCCGGCAGTCTTTGCACGCATGCACCACTGACCGGTTAACCGCTACCGAGCCCGCCCTGTGCGGGCTTTTTCATTTGCAGGAGCAGATATGCCACAAAAGATCATCGAACTGGGCCAACTGCCTGACGGTATTGGCGGCGACACCAACCGCAGCGCCAATGTGAAGTGCAACGAGAACTTTGCCGAGCTGTACAAGACCGCCACTGAGCAGTCAGCAGCAACGGTAGCGCTACGCACTAAAACCCAGGATCTGGAGAGGACACGAGCCAGAAACGGTGTGAACAAAGACATCAGCGCTTTGGAAGGTCTCACCACCGCGCTGAGCGTCCAGCAGGGCGGCACCGGGGCCAAGGATGGCAAAACGGCCTGCAAGAACATCGGGGCGATGATGCTGTCTGGCGAAAACGTTTCCCGCGGCACGGTCCTGGATAACGGCCACATGCCTGCGATCGCATTGATCGAGGGGGATAACACATTAATAGGCCCGCTGACCATTACCAACGCCGGTAACCAATATGCGAGCTGTGTGCTGACGCTGCACCGCAAGGGCCATTTCGCCTGCTTCGTAGGCCTGGACACCGATAACCAATTCAAGATCGGCGGCTGGTCCATGGGACGTAATTCTTACGTGATCTACCACAAAGGCAACACCACCCGCGCCGCCGACGGCACACTCAAGGCACTCTAAAATGGCAAACGCAGCAATCAACATCATGGGTGACGGCTCAACCTATGACGTCGTGACCATGGGCGGCGACGTCGCGGACATCCAGACCCGCCGGATCAATACCGGCGTGTACGAAGTCACTGGCACCCTCGGCATGGTCCCGCCACCCGACGGCTGGGGCACCGTCACCAACCCCGTCGATCAGATCAACGCCTCCTTGACCTACCAGGACAGCGTACTGACCCTGCACACCGTCGACCACGAGGAGCAACCGATCGATATCCCCAGCAAAGTGACCTTACACATCCTCGTGCCCGACGCACCACCCCCGCAATACGACGCGCCGCCGGCACCCGATCCGCATGACGACCTGGAGCAGGTTTACAGGCAGCGCCGGGCACATGCCGACGCGGTGATCCAGTCGCTGCAGGATCTGATCGATATAGGCGAGGGCACGGCGGAGACTGAAGAGCGAGTGCTGGATTGGAAGCGCTATCGGGTGGGGTTGAACCAGATCGCCCATTTGCTGCCGGGGCAGGGCGATATTCAGTGGCCGGTGCAGCCTGAGTGAACGGGGTTCACTCAGTCGCCGGTTCTGACTCGAGCGGGTAGCGCTTGGCTTCGTAGCGTTCAATCTCGGCACAGAGCCTTTCCAGCTCGTCGCCTTCCGGCGTATGACTTGGCGATCCCCACAGCGCATCCGCCCGGGCGAGTGCCGCCTGCAGATCCGCATCACTGCTGATCGGTTTGATTTCCACCTGCTGAGCTCCTTGCAATGCATGGACTGTGCAAGCGCCTGCCAGACGATTGCGATCACTCAGTCTTGCACGAAAACCCTGCCTGCTCGACCCACGCCTTCACGTTTTAACCGCGACCAAGCCGCCCTGAGCGGCTTTTTCCATTGGAGAACCCTATGGCGATTACCGCGCAACACCTGCTGCAGATCCTGCCCAACGCCCGCCCAGTCGCGGGCATTTTTGTACCTGTGCTAAATGCGGCCATGAACCGCTATGCGATTGTCACGCGCCTGAGAGTGGCTGCGTTCATCGCCCAGATCGGCCACGAGTCTGGCCAGTTGCGCTACCTGCGCGAGCGGGGCGGCGATGCCTACCTGGCCCGCTACGACACCGGCCGACTGGCAGCACGCCTCGGCAACACCCCCGAAGCCGACGGCGACGGCCAGCGCTATGCCGGACGCGGCCTGATTCACCTGACTGGCCTGCGCAACTACCGGGCTTGCTCTGAAGCACTGGGCATCGACTTTGTTGCCGAACCGCAACGCCTTGAAGAACCCGTCCATGCCGCCATGTCGGCCGGCTGGTACTGGGCAACCAACGGCCTGAATACCCTGGCCGATCACCGCGAGTTCGAAACCATCACCCGACGCATCAACGGCGGCCTGAACGGCCAGACCGAACGACTGGCCTATTACGAACGCGCCCTTGAGGTGCTGCCTTGACCCTGCCAGCCATGGCCTACGCTGTGGCCATCACCCTCATCATCACCGCCTCAGCCACCGCGACCTGGCAGATCCAGGACTGGCGTTACGGCCAGCAACTGCAAACCATCGCCCGCCGCCAGGCCGACACGCTGGCCAAGCAGGCGAATACCGCCTTGGATCAACAGCGCAAAAGCCAGCAGCAACGCCTGCAACTGGAGCGGCAGATCCAAGCCCAGGACGACATCCACTACAAGGAACTGACCGATGCAAACACTCGCCAAGCCCGGCTGCGTGATCGCCTGGCTACTGCTGACCTGCGGCTGTCAGTCCTACTCAATACCACCCCCAACCAACCCGCCGGTGTGCCCACCACCCCCCGCACCCCCGAGCTGGCTCATGCAGCCCCAAGAGCCGAACTTGACCCCGCGCATGCTCAACGAATTATCGGCATCACCGAGGATGGTGACCGGGGATTGAGGGCGTTGGCGGCTTGTCAGGCGTATGTCAGGGCGATTGGCGGCGGGGGATAAGATCGCAGGATGGATCGGCCAGGCGAGGCTCCTGGCTCGATGGTGACTCAGATTTTCTGGGTCAGAACCCTTTTCGTCAGGTGCCGACTGAAATCCATTCGGGTGCCGATCAGCATGCGGATATAGACAATCCTGTCATCAAACTCATAAATCACTTTCGTCTGTCGTACCAGCCTGAACTTGATGTTGGTCACGCCGAACTGCTTCAGCTCGTCAATGTCCGCGCCGTGTTCAGGGTTGGCCTGAATGTTCCGGAACGCTTCCTTGTACTCCGCATTCACCGTCTCCCAAACGCCCTTGCCAAACTGGTCGTTCACGTACCTTTTCACATCCCTGAAGTCGTCCTTGGCGCTGTCAAGGATGACGATTTCTCTCACCACGTTCAGTCGTCCATCTCATCCAGAAAAGCATGCGCGTCACTGAACTTGCCTTCCTTGATTTCCTTGCTGCCCAACGCAAGCAGCTTCAGCAGAGCCAGCGTCTCTTGCTGGCTCTCGTACTCGTTGATGTCCATGACCACCATCTTGGCTTCGCCATTCTGAGTAATGATGATTGGTTCAGGATTGACGGCGAACTCCTTGACGATTTCGGCGGCACTGGTCTTCAAATAGGTGATGGGTCTGATGTGGCTGGCCAGGGACATTTTGGGCTCTGCCTTTTGTGGTGGGGTGGAGGACAGAATGAGGTCTGAATTCTGTCCTGTCAAATGGGGTGAGTGTGCTGTGGGGGCCGAAATGGGAGGGTGGTGGAGCTGGCTGCTTAGGCCAGATCGGCCACGAGTCTGGCCAACTGCTTTTTTTGCGCGAACGGGGCGGTTCCAGCTACCTGGCCAAGTACGACACCGGCCGCCTTGCTGCGCGGCTCGGCAACACCCCAGAGGCCGATGGCGACGGCCAGCGTTATGCCGGCCGGGGGCTGATTCACCTCACCGGGCTGCGCAACTACCGCCTTTGCTCAGAGGCGCTGGGGATCGACTTCGTGAGCCAGCCGCAGCTGCTGGAACAACCGAATCACGCGGCCATGTCTGCCGCCTGGTACTGGGCCGTCAATGGCCTGAATACCCTGGCCGACAACCGCGAGTTCGAAACCATCACCCTCATCATCACCGTCTCAGCCACCGCGACCTGGCAGATCCAGGACTGGCGCTACGGCCAGCAACTGCAAACCATCGCCAGCCGCCAGGCCGACACGCTGGCCAAGCAGGCGAATACCGCCTTGGATCAGCAGCGCAAAAGCCAGCAGCAACGCCTGCAACTGGAGCGACAGATCCAAGCCCAGGACGAGATCCACTACAAGGAACTGACCGACGTAAACACTCGCCAAGCCCGGCTGCACTTGACCCCGCGCATGCTCAACGAATTATCGGCATCACCGAGGACGGTGACCGGGGATTGAGGGCGTTGGCGGCTTGTCAGGCTTATGTGAGGGCGGTTGGTGATGGGGAGTGATGCTTTCTGAAGATGCTTTTCGCAGTTACAAATTTAGCTCGAAAAAGCTTCTTGTTTGACCCTTAAAGGGTCATAATTGCACTCAAGGGGGACGCAAAACGCGCCGCCCGACACCCGAAAGGAAGCCCAAATGTTGCATGATGATCGTCAGAATCTGGAGTTGGAAAAGCTGCAGATCGAGAGCCGGAAGCTGCTGATTGAAACTCGCAAGCTAATGGCAGAAGAGAAGAAACTTAAGCGCGAAGCCTTCTGGTATCCATTTCTGGTAGGGGCGGGCTTGATAACCGCAGCCGGTGCACTGATCAAATTGCTGGATTTCACCTAACCCAACGGCCCCGGAAATCGGGGCCATCTCTCTTGAATTTTGACGGTTAAAGGTTCACATTTACCCAAGAGGGTTTGCTACTGGCAATCCCGCCACCCCATGAGGATGACCATGAAAACGCCTAATTCGAAGGATAACGCCCAGCTCAGCGCCGAACTCGCTGATCTTGACGCCCGGATGAATGCCAAGGAGTCGTTTGCGGAGCGTGTCGGCCTGATGCCGTTCGCAGCGGGTGCGTTGGCCGCGCTTATCGCCTTGATCGTTGCGCAGTCCATTTCCCACCTGTAAACCTACCGTTTAGCTCAAGCCCCCGGTCTACGGGGGCTTTTGGACTTCCTATGCAACGTATCGAACACTATGCCCCCCCCACGGCCGAGGATTTGGCGCGCTTGAAATCCGCGTTGGGTTTCACCAGCGCACAAATGGCCGATCTGGCTGGCCTGGCCAAAGGTTCTCAATGGCGCAAGTACACTGGCAGAACTGAAGATAGGGTGATGGGCATGCACATGCACTTCTACATGGCCGCGCTCTTGACCTTGCCTGCGGAAATGCTGGCGCAGATCGTCGAGAAAATGCGTGAGGATGGTGCGGATGTTGATTTGGGGTTGTTGCCAGCAGAGCTAGGCGGTATGGCCGCGAGCGAGGAGTAGGCAACAGTTGGTATTTTGACTCGCAATTGGCTTGGCCTCCAAAATATCGGATTTACTAGGTATACATTTTGTCTGTTTCAGTTATAGTCAGATGAATGTCACTCTTCAATGTGAGTAAGTATAGGCCCCAGGCAGCTCGTATCTGATTTTTAGTTATGGTTTCCATTGTTGGAGTGGTTTTCGTTATGGCTGAGCTTCGTGCCTCTGATTTTATTTTGCAGTATAGAGATATTAAACCAAAGCTTAAGCGGTTAGAAACTAATTTTCTAACCGCTTTGAACGATATGGTTGTTCAGGAAGGTATACCTATTTTTGCAATTGAATCTAGGATTAAAGAGGAAGATTCTCTTTTAGAGAAGGTTGCGAGAAAGGGATACGAGGCGAGGTTTGAAAGTGTAGAAGATCTTTGTGGTATTCGAGTAATCTGCTACTATCAGGCTGATATAGATAAACTTTGCAAGTTGATTGATGACGAGTTTCACGTTATCTCTAAAGAAGACAAACAGGATGAGTTAGGAGATAGTCAGTTTGGCTACAGGTCGTTTCATTATGTCGTAAAGTTAAAGGAGGAATGGTTGGCTCATCCATCGGCCAGAGGTCTTGATGGATTCAAGGCAGAAATTCAGGTAAGAACTATGCTGATGCATACTTGGTCTGCTATTAGCCATAAGTTGCTTTACAAAAGAGTGTCTGACGTGCCACCGCAGTTGCTCAGAAAGCTGAATAGGCTTAGTGCTCTTATTGAGTTGGCAGATGAGCAATTCGACTCTATAAAAGACATGAAGGTAGAGTACAAGAATGACTTTTCTAAGTTGGATCAGGGCTTTGATAATCTTGGTGATCTGAATTCTGACAGTCTGCTGGCTTTGCGAGATATATACTTTAGTAAGCGAGAACATGATGATAAGTATATCCCTGGTTTGTTGGAGGATATAAGAGATGCTGGATTTGACTTGAAGGACTTGGCTAAAAATATTGAATATGCGATGCCAGTTTTGGAGGAGCTGGAGAGGGAGTCTGCAGAGTACAAAGAACTAGAGCTGCCTATGTGGAGCTTTTCAGGTGTGATAAGGGCTGTTTTGGATCTTACTAGTGATCAATTTTTTTATGGGCGCGAGCATATGTTGCCGGATTATATCAAGGCTTCTAGGCATAAATATCGAGACATCCTAAAAGCGCAAAAGTAGGCGGGTGGTACGAGATTTTTCCAGCGCACGTATAGGGGGTAATATTCTCATAAAATGATCTGGTGGGGGTTAGATATCTATTGTTTATTGATGCGGTATCGGTGGCCGGTTTTAGGTGTTTTTAACTAGCGCCTTGTTTTTTTTGGTTTTAAATTCGATGCTCAAAGTTGCTGGGTGCGTTGGTGGATTAAAGTGTAAAAGACTAATTCAGGCGGATTCATATCTACGGCTTAAGTAGCGATATTACACGGCTCTATCTAGGTATGATATGTTTCGGTTAACCCGCTCCATCACTGCTGCATTAATCTGCATGACCTGCGCGGGAGTCGCCCCATCATGATCCCTTATCCACTTCACAAGATGATCCAGGTTAAACGCCATACTGTCGCCCGGTATCGGTGTGAGAACCGGTGTGCCGTCTCCACTCAAGCTCATTAACCAACGCCGATGTCGAATAACCGCTGAGGCGACCTTGTCCGCGATCTGGTTGGCCATTGATACATCCAGCTCCACTGCCTGCGCACCTGCTTCGATCAGTGAACGTCTGCAGCGTGACACGTAGTCTTGGACCAGATCATGGCACTCTTCCCGGACGTAGACGGGCAGTCCCTGCTTAGTGAGCTGGCTGTCCACCTCGGTCAGCCAAGCGCTCAACGCCGTAGCATTCTTGGTGGGTGCGATCAGACAGAGTCGCAGCACATCGTCTGGGCTTATCGCTTGGTAATCACGCCTGCCGAATCGCAGGGTGAGCCTTGATCCATCACTGAGCAGGCCCATCATTGAGCGGGCGTTTCCGAGTTCCAGCGCCTTGGCCACATCGATGGCCACGTACCACCTGATCGCACCGACCTGCTTGAATCTGAAGCTGTTGCCGGCATAGCTCAGGTGCATGTCGTAAGTTGATCGTCTGGCCCCTGTGTATTCACCCCAGATACCCCAGAGCTTTGGAATGGCTTCTGTCCGGAGTCTCTTGAGGTGAGCGCGAGTGATTCTGTGTTTACAAATTGGTTTCAAGTGCGCAAGCCATAGCCCAAGTTGCGCCAGTGGCAAGCAAGGTTCCGGACTGGCGTCATCTGCCAGCAAATTTGAAACGCAAGGGCGCAAGGCAGCGCTGATATAGGCATCGCACCAGACCAACCCCAGCGCATTGGTAACGGCAGGTAATGATAGGTAGGGCGCATTTTGGTGATCGATCAGCGCCAATCTGGAGAACTGGCAGTCAATGTCTGTTGGAATTATTTTGCATCGTCCTGGCATATTCACGACGTCCTTTCAGATGTGGCGGTCTTTTTGTGTTGGCTTTGTCATCGCCTGAGCCCAACTCTAATCCGTGCACCCGAGTCGTAAAAGCTGCCATGAGGGCGGGTCAGACTTCGTTTGGATTCTCCAGCCTCAGAAGTTCGCAGCAGTAGCCACGTCTTATGGATTTGATTCTTCGGGATATTTTCAAACGTCTGATGAGCAGAGCTGATAAATCCGAATGGGTTGTGAGAAATTTCAACTCCGTATGCGCGAATAAACTCGCGCATTTATCAGGCTACTCTGACGGGGGCTGCTGCGGTCTCTGAAGGCTTTCTGAGGCTCTGGAGCCGACTACGCAATCCGCTCGATGAGTTTCGGTCCTTGGTTCTTTATATTCCCAACTGCAGCGCTCACTGGGTACCACTCAAAGTCCTCAATTGGCCTGCTGTTCTTGGTCAGCTCAAGCGCCCGTTCTGCCGACAGATCTTCTTGCAGCCATTTGCGGGCATCCTCCGGGCTGAGTACCACTGGCCGACGGTCGTGAATGTCCAGCATGCCTGCATCGCTTGCATCCGTGATGATCACGAAACCGTCGCTTTCGCGGGGCGGTAACTCGGTGTGCACTTGAGCCAGGGCAGCGAAGAACATTGGTTCTCCGCTCTTAAGCCTGATGAGTTAGGGCTGTTTCT
This sequence comes from Pseudomonas sp. StFLB209, assembly GCF_000829415.1. Lineage (NCBI taxonomy): Bacteria > Pseudomonadati > Pseudomonadota > Gammaproteobacteria > Pseudomonadales > Pseudomonadaceae > Pseudomonas > Pseudomonas sp. StFLB209. The sequence goes on from NZ_AP014637.1 coordinate 4,556,421, forward strand.
TCTTCGGGTCGTCAGGATGCTTGACCCATTCGAACCAGTTGTTGGCGGGCGCGAGTGCGCGGCCTGTTGGCCATAGCTGTTTGAAAAACTTCCCACCGGCCACTGTTTCAACCCGGGCATTGATCGGGGCGGGTCGTTTCCCGTTCGCCCAGTGCGGTGCCCATCCCCATTTCACCTTGTCCACTCGCAAGCCACCTTCGGCGCCACGAATCAGCTCAACCCGTGTGGTAGGTGCGACGTTGTAGCGGTTGATCGGTTCGTGGTCGTAGCCGTTGATGATCACAAGATCCAACTCAAGCTGGCGCAGATATGTGTCCATGTCTTCGTAGATCGAGTAGCGGCCGCACATGATGTCACCCGTCGAATTTTCCTACATTCAAGATTGACCACGGCCGGCTGACAGAGTTAACTGTATATACATACAGTACCTCACAAAAAAGGCATTATCATGAGTGTGACCATCCTTGGCCCTTTGGCTGAAAAGGGCGCCAAGCTCCCGTATCTCTCGTCTTTGGTGGCTGCCGGGTTTCCCTCACCCGCAGCGGATCACATCGAAAAACACATCTCGCTCGATGAGCTTTTCGACATACGGGCGCCCCACGTGTATTTGGTCAAGATCGAAGGCGACAGCATGGAGGGCGCTGGCATCTACAGCGGTGACCTGGTGATCGTGGATCGCAGCCTGTACGCCGAGCATGACGACATCGTGGTGGCGTCATTGAACTCCGAGCCGGTTTGCAAGCGCCTGCACATGCGGGATGGGGCAGTGGTCCTCAAGTCGGAAAACAGCAAATATCCGCCGCGACATGTCCTAGAGGGTGACGACCTGATCATCTGGGGTGTGGTGAAGTACAGCGTGCGCGACCATGACAACACGTGACAGAACATTCGCCCTGATCGACTGCAACTCGTTTTATGCGAGTTGTGAGCGCGTATTTCGCCCGGACCTGGCTAAGACCCCCATAGTCGTATTGAGCAACAACGATGGTTGTGTGATTGCCAGGTCCTACGATGCCAAGCGCTACGTGAAGATGGGCGCGCCGTACTTTCAGATCAAAGACGACCTGCGCCGTCACGGCATCATCGCTTTCAGCAGTAATTACGCGCTGTATGGCGATATGAGCGAGCGGGTGATGACCATCATCGAGTCGATGGTACCGGCGGTCGAGATTTACAGCATTGACGAGGCGTTTGCGGACCTGACCGGTATCCAAGGTGACCTCACAGCCTTCGGCCGCAAAATCCGCACGGCGGTGCATCGCTGCACGGGCATACCGGTAGGTGTCGGCATCGGGCCAACCAAAACGTTGGCCAAACTCGCCAACAACATGGCCAAGAGGCTTCAAGCCCACACTGGCGGTGTCGTCGACATCAGCGAATTGCATAAAAGGAATTGGGTGCTGCGCAACAGCAAGGTGGGGGAGGTGTGGGGCGTTGGCAAACGCATGCAGGCCCACCTGGAGGCAATGGGCATCATTACCGCCATGGACCTTGCCAACGCGGATGCCTGGAACCTTCGTCAGAAATTCAGCGTTGTGATCGAGAAAACGGCCCGGGAGCTGGCCGGTACCGCCTGCCTGGACCTGGCAGAAGCAGAACCCCCAAAGCAGGAAATCTGCAGCAGCCGCATGTTCGGCACCCGCCTGACCGAGATCCAGCCGGTCAAGGAAGCCGTGGCCACCTACGTATCAAGGGCTGCGGAAAAGCTCCGGGCGCAAGGCTCGGTTTGCAAACGCATGCGGGTCAGCATCAGAACAGGCATGTTCAATCCCGATGAAGCCAGGTACGCGCAAGGCGCGCTTGTAGAACTGCCGTACCCCACCAATGACACTCTGTTACTGACCAGAGCCGGTAGTGAAGCCGTTGAGCGGATCTTTCGGCCGGGCTTTCGCTACAGCAAAGCTGAAGTGTTGTTACTGGATCTGCGCCAGCCGGGAGAGTTTACCGGCGACCTGTTTGCTGCGAGGCAATCTCTTGGCATTGATCGGGTCATGAGTGTGATGGACGAGATTAATGGACGCTGGGGCAGGGGCACCGTGCGTTCTGCAGCAGTGCCCGCAGCACCTGACTGGGCGATGAAGCGGGAGTTGATGAGCGGGTCTTACACGACCCGTCTTGATCAGTTGTGGACGGTGAAGTGCAACTAATTAGTTTGGTATAATGGCGCCTATAAGATTGCTTTCGAATTGGATAGTGTGCGTAATTAGTTGGAGGAGGCTTGAAATTTATCGCTTGTCAATGATGGCTTAAATGTGTTTCTTAATGTCCTTGTTTTTGCGAATGCGATTTGTGGCTTTCTAGGTTTTCTATTGGTTAAGAGGTTGGGTGTGAAATTAAATAAAGGTTTTTTGTTAAATATGGCTCGTAAAAATAAACTTTCGCATCCGACTTCGAAATCGGGCCTGAATAAGAAAGAATGGGCGGAAGCGATTCAGAGCGCTGGGTTAGCCAATCCAATAGATAAGTCGATCGTTGAGACTGCACATTGGTTGGCTCTCCATTTTGAAAAGCTTGAATTAACTAGAAAGCACTATAAGCTTGAGCAAGGATGCTCTGTTGACCTAAAAGAGATTTTAAGTGTTCATTTGGCGGCAGCGAACTACGGGTTTATGCAGGTCTCGAAACAGTGCCAGTTAGCGTTCGACACTGATAGGGCGTCCAGCTTGGAGCAGCTAATAAGCTATAAAACATCTCTTACGCAAGATGGTTCAGAAGTGCTAGCCAGTCAAGTGGTAGCGGTCAGGCTGGATAGCCTATGCCCGGCAATCTACCATGCCCTGCAAAATAAGGACGATCTGAAAGGTGCGTATAGTTCATTGGGTGAGGCAGCTCCCGGATATGATAAAGCAACCTTTTTGATTGCGGAGTTGAAGTGCTCTCAGATATATACAAACTGTGCAAATATTTGGCAGGATGTTTTGTATGGGGATGCGTTTTTCGGACATATGGCTAGGCAGAAAGCGATAATTGTTTCTAAGCTAAATGATTTGGGGAGAATGCGGGCTATATGTGATTTTCGGCGAGAGCACCACAGTGGTGCTGCGTTTATAGAAATGGGACGCGTGGGGCGTAATGAGGTTTTTTTATTTGATGTGAATTTTCCGCTTAAATATATAAGGCTTCAAGATGGGGGGCTGATAAAGACGTGTTTTTTTTGTGAGGCTGATGAAGAATTCCAGAACTATGCCAGAATGCGGTGGTTTGAACCGGCAGCTCGTGTTGAGGCATATATCGTTCAGATGTTTGATTTGAAGGCTCCTAGTGAGCCGAATATTACGCTTGGAAATATTTTGTCGGTTTGGTTTCATCTTGCGATGATAGCGCATCAATTTTATGAGCGCAGTAGGTATGGCGATCTAGAAAAATTTGAAGATATTTCAAACTACTGTTTATGGTTGAATCGAACTGAATTGGAATTGGCGCTCTCTACAGTTACGGATCTACCAAGGTCGACCGTCTCATATTTGATGGAGTTGTTAACTTATCGTGCGAAAGGTTTGCAGGATGACTTGTGGGTAAAACCTCTGGTAGAGATCGATGGTGATATCGCATTGTCAGTCAGTGCGCTTATTTCCTCAAATCTGAAAAGAAATGTAGATGCATGGCTTCCTATAGTGGATCCGAAATCAAATTTACGAGGGAAGTACTTCGAGAAGTACATGGTGAGGGTTATGGAGGAGTGCGCTCAAAGCGACTCGCCGATTGCAGGAGAACTCAGATGGACAGGCTCTGTAAATCTCAAATACGGTCATGCACTGGAAGAGATCGATTTGACGTTTGCTTTTGGGCATACAGTAGTTGTTGTTGAGTTGCGTAGCCGGAGGATGCCTATTACTCCGCTGGATTATCATAATGCAATTCATGAGAAAGAAAGCGGGCTTTATAAAAAAGTAGAGCAGGCACGTCGCAAGGCGGAATATGTCAGGAGTAACCTAGAGCTTTTCTGCAAGGAATATTATCCTCATTTAAGTTCGGACCTTTCAAAGGTTGTAGTTCATTCTCTGGTTGTTATAAATGATACGTTTCATGCGGGATTTCCCTGTGAGGGAGTTCCGGTGCTTGATGAACATCTATTTAAGCACTTTCTGAGGGACGGTAAGGCCAAGTTTTTGGCGAGAAGTCCCGTGGATTTTCGGTTTTCTATTGTGCTTTATCGTGATCTAATTGGTGCGGAGAATTCTTTTCTTCAATATGCGATGAAGCCTACGTTGATTGAAGTGAATGAGCGTATGATTAAAGAGGTTGAGGTAATACACTCCATTTCTGATGGGGAGCCTGAAATGCATTGGTATTCATATGAAGTTGTGGAGCCTGAAAGTGATAGTTTAAAATTGGAGCTTCTTAAAGGTTTGAGTGTCGGAGAGTTGGTCGAACATCCTTGATGTGAGTTTAGATGAATGTCAGATCGTGGTGGTCTGCGGATAAGAGAGTGTTCGTGGGGGGAACTATCCAGCCTGAGAATAGTGAGACACTCTATGACGCCTCTCAACATAAACGATTGATGTGGGCGGGCGTTGATTTTTTATCGGTAGCCACCTTGGGAAGCGAAAAAGCGTTCCAGAACCGCGAATCAGCCCCCCGTATTCATTGGGTTTCGAGGTTGCCGTGCCTACCCCGGTTCGGGAATCCAAGCACGCTGGGAAGCCCGGAAATCAAGGGTTTACATCGAGGATTGCAAATCCGTTAACGCCGGTTCGATTCCGACCTCGGCCTCCACATTCGAAAGCCCCGTAGATCAAGGTCTACGGGGCTTTTTTGTTCGTCTACCGGATTTTTCAAATCGTGCATTTGGGGCAAATTTGGGACGCCGCAAAAAATTGCATGTCCCAGTGCCCACGGCAAAATCCGGTGCATGGCTACTTTCGAACAGCGCCCTAATGGCGTTCGCGCCCTGAGCGCTGGCGACGGGCTCGACTACCGCAAACGCACCACCGAACTGATCACCCAAGCCCGCCTCGACGCCGGGCTGGCGCTGCTGGCCGACGACGATGACGATGATTCACCGCTGCCCGTCGGCTTCTCGGCCGCCGCACTCTACGCCTTCGTCCTGATCCGCATCCTACCTACACAATGCACCGAGATGATCGCTTATCGACGTTGCGCCTTATTGTCTTCAACAGTTGAAGTCATCCGTCGTAATGCCCGTACCCGCGGGCCTTTTTCCGTCCGCGCATGCCCACACACGAGCTCAGCAGGGTGTTACTTGAAGACTTGAAGCTGCTTGCTCAAAACGGCGGTGACTCAGAGTAAGTCTGTTTTGTGAATGCCTCATCGAAGTGATTTTGGGTGGCTTGTTCAATTTCAAAATCCATGGGGTTATTGAGGGTTGAGTCGATGGTTGAGTTGTGACTGGCAAACCACTTGTATGCGATGGGTATGGCTGACCAATTTGTCGTAGAGAAAAATTTTTTCCGGGCATCAATGGCTTGATCTTTGAGCGCTCTGTTGATGTCCCGAGTAAATTCTGCCACTTCACGCTCGAGCTCTACGAGCAAGATGGGTTGAAGGATGGATATACCTTTTTTGTAGTTTTCGGCAGCCTCGGCCAAAGTGTTATGAACTGTTTTTTTCTTTAAGGCAAATGTGTCAAGCATACTTTTCGCAGTATCACAGTAAAGCGTTATGTTCGCTGAGGTTATGCATGGAGTATTTGATGCGTTTGAAAACGTATGGTGGTGCATGTTTCGATGCACTTGGTCAATGACTTTATCAGGGCCAAGGTTGATGGGCTGTGGTAGCCAACGAGTGTCCCGACAAAAACTAACGCATCTTGAGTACAGCTCATTCATGATTGGGTCGTATGTGCCGAGTCTCTCGCACGTACTGGTGAAACCCTTGGCGAGACCTAAATTGTTCATGTGGGCGGCATCCATGCTGTCCCACCCTGTCGCACTTAAATCGTCTGGCTGAACCGAGTCTTTCTCAAATGGGTTGCCAGTCTTCAGCCGGGCACCCGTATCAACCTGATGGGTGGCGTGATCTACGATGGCTGAATTAGGATCGATGAATTCGCCGTGAACCTCTGCCAGATAATCACAGGCAATTTTGATATGAAAGCAGAACATAAAATAATAACGCATGCGGTCTGCAGAGTGTCTTAGCAGAAGCATGTTCAGCGCGCCGCTTTCCATAGGAGCCGTAGGTGAACGATCTGACATCTGTCGCATATTTTTTCTTCCGCTGAATGAGCATGGATATGAGCGCGTGCCTTCAGCAAGGCTATGTCAGCCGCTATTGGAGCGTCAATTTTTTTCAAAGGGTTGGTGGTGCTGGCGCTTTACAGCTCTGGCAGCGCTGGCTCAAGTCGGCATCGCCGGGTCTGGCGACACAAAATTGCTCCGTAACCACACTCAGTATCAGAAGCGTACACTGAGGAATTTAGTCAAACGTTTGTTCAGCTCATTTATCAAAGGTCACTGTGCCTATGTCATAACAGCTTTACGATTTTCTAACCTGTCCCGCGTTTATTTTATCTGCTCTCAACGTGTCGAGAGGCAGCCAATAACCGCAGAAACGCGTTCCCATCAAAAGTTTTCGGATATCTAGCATCCTGCGGACGGAAGATCGGCTATCGAACAAACTTTTCTTGCGCAGGGTAAAGACATACGGCGATGTGCAGTACGCCAGCGGGCTTTGGAAAAGCATAAGAAAGGCAGGCAATGTTCAGGGAGAATTTCAGTTTTTGGTCACGCCGGACGAATCGATATTTGAAGGCTCTTTTATCGGTTCGTCCTACTTACATGTGATGCTGCACACCTCTAATCCGCCGCTTCAATCTTTCCCTGATGCCTCATCAGGCCAAAGAGGTCCTAGGACTACTGCCTCTGAGACTAGGCTTGAGGCTTTCCAGTCGAGGATCGCACGGGCACGACAAGGGGGCTGGCAGAGTTGGCGACCAATCCCTCTTGGGATTTGCCATGGCCATACGACAAAATAACTAGCCGGGGGCAAGCGAAGTGCCGCTTCGGCAGGCCCCCGGAAATGGGCTGCGTATCGATTCCGACCTCGGCCTCCACATTCGAAAGCCCCGTAGACTAACGTTTACGGGGCTGTCTGGTTATCCAGTCGAACAGGCGTCGGGGCTGTTGGTGAAATACCCCGTGTATTGCTTAAAAATCTCCAGCCGTTGTGCAGATTCTTCTTCCTCTAGAACGCCATGGCGCAAGATCGCATCGACACGCTTAACGCAAGACCCTGTCAATTTGCCGCATCAACCCGCTGCAACTTTTTCTCATCTGGTGATAAAGTCGCCGCCATGAAAATGGCCCGCACAGACCGAACCCTGATTGCATGGATGCTTTACGCCAGCGTCCTGTTCAGTCTGTTCGCCTGCAGCATCCACCACGGCCAGATGGCCGGGTTGGCGCTGAGCGGTTTGAGCGGTGGTTACTGCGCCATGGATGCCAGCGGCGGCATGGGGCAGGGCAGTGACGATGCGGGTCAGATGCAGAATGCTGCGGCGCAGTTTTCCTGCCCGCTGTGTTCGACCTCCGGTATGGCCCTGGCGATCAGTTCCATGGGCTGGCAAGTTCCGGTCATGGCGCAAGGAGCGCTGTCGCCGGTCGTGCAGCGCAGTTGGGCGCAGCCACCGCCGCGCTATCTATGGCCCTCACTCAATCCCCGCGCTTCCCCCTCCTTTTTCCCCGCAGTGAATCCAACCGTCTGATTCCGTCAGGCTGCGCGCTTTTGCAGTCGGAATCGGCTTCACTTGTTCGCGTGGAAACCGTTGCACATGAAAATTCGAAACACCTCACTGGTGCTGCTGTTGGGCACCTGCAATTTGTCTTGGGCGCAGGATGCGGCGCTGCAAATCGACCCCCTGACGATCCAGGCCGATCAGGAGCAGCCATCCGGTTTGAGCCTCGACCAGCCGATCAAGACCGCAAGCCAGCTTGGCCTGAGCGCGCGCGAAACGCCCGCCTCGGTGAGCGTGGCCGACCGGCAGGTCATAGAGGCTCGTGGTGCCAGGGACACTCAGGACATCATCAACGGCATGACCGGTGTAAACGCCTCGGCTAACCCCGGCTATGGCGGCTTTGTGGCTTATCGGGGCTTTACCCAGAATCAGGTCACGCAGCTCTACAACGGCATCAATCTGGGTTACAGCAGCGCGACACGCCCGGTGGATGCCTGGTTGGTCGACCGGGTGGAACTGATCGGCGGCCCTTCGAGTTTCCTGTCGGGGGCCGGCGCCGTTGGCGGATCGATCAACACCATCAGCAAACTGGCCAGCCGCGATGCGCAGTTGTTTGAAGGCCGGTTGCGTTACGGCAGCTTCGATGAGTCGGAAGTCGCGCTGGGCTTCAATCAGGCGTTGGGGCGGCCGGGCGCTGATGTCGGGCACTATCTGCGCATGGACTTCAGTCGCGGTGGCAGTAATGGCTATATCGATCGCAATAAACGCGAAACCAATAGTTTTGCGCTGTCCCTGCTCAGTGATCTGAGCCCCGACCTCAGCCATACCCTGGCGCTTGAGTACCTCCAAGACCAGGAAGACAGTCCTTACTGGGGCTCACCGATTCTCAACCCGGTTGGCAGCACCATGAAGATCGACAAGCGCCGCCGTTTTGAGAATTACAACTCGGCCGATGGCCGTTATGAGCAACGGGTGCGTTGGCTGCGCTCGATCCTCGACTACCGGCTCACAGCAGACACCAGCCTGCAGAACACGCTGTATCACTACGACGCGCAACGCGACTACCGCAACCTGGAGAACTACCGCTACAACGCCAGCAATACCCAGGTCATTCGGTCGGCTCCCTACCTGCAGCGCCATGAGCAACAGGTCTTGGGTAACCGCCTGCAATTGCGCCACGACCAGGCGTTGCTTGGCCTGCCGAGCCAGTGGGCAATGGGCCTGGATTATTCGGTGATGCGTCAGGATGTCTACCCTACCAGCGGCTCGGCCTCCGATAGCGTCGATCCGGATCAGTTCGATGCCGGCAGTTTCTACGCGATTGCAGGCATGGGCGCAGGGCTCAAGAAGCAGCGCAAACATGAAATCAGTACGCGTTCGGTGTTTGTCGAAAACCGCCTCGAACTGACCGAAAAACTGGCGCTGCTCACCGGCCTGCGCTACGACCATCTGGACATGGAGGTCACCAACTACGGCGCAGTCTCGGCCACCAGCCCGGCCTGGTTCGAGCGTCGCTGGGAACCGCTCAGCGGCCGGGTAGGGCTGTTATATGCCTTCAGCCCCAGCGCCAATGTGTACCTGCAATACAGCACCAGCGCTGACTTGCCGGCTGGATCACTGGCCGCCGCCACCTATTCCAATGTCGGCTTGTTCGACCTGTCCAAGGGCGAGCAATGGGAGTTGGGCAGCAAGTTTGATTTCCTCGACGGGCGAGGCTCGGCAACGGCGGCGTTGTATCAGATCGTGCGCCGGGATTTTGCCGTACGCGACTCGGTCAACCCCAACCTGACCGTACAGGCCGGGCAGCAAACCTCGCGCGGTATTGAACTGGCAGGCAAGCTGCAAATCACGCCGCAGTTGCTGGCAGAAGCCAATTACACCTACGTGGATGCCAAATACGATGAATTCAACGAAGCGGCAGGTGGCGTTTCGGTTTCCCGCAAGGGCAATAACCCGATCAATGTCCCGGACAGCGTTGCCAACCTGTGGCTGACCTGGAGTCTTGACGAAGGCTGGCAGGTCGGTGCCGACAGTCGCTATGTAGCCTCGGTGTATGCCGATAACGCCAATACCCTCAAGGCTCCGGCCTACACGCTGTTCGGCGCGTTTGTGCGTTATCGGCTGGACCGGCAGACCAGCGTCACCGCACGACTGCGCAACCTGACTGACGAGGTCTACGCCAAGCAGGCTTATTCAAGCCAGTACTACATGGGCGCGCCACGAACCTTCGATGTGACCCTGGACGTACGTTTCTGATCGCCTGCCGCCTGGCAGGTGCCGGGTTGGCTACAGCTGCATTTCTCAAGGACTTTACAATGCCTGTCTACGCTTCTGAATACACGCTCAACACCCGCTTGCGTCTGCTTGACGTGCGCAGTCGCCCGCTGCTGATATCCGCTCTGTTTGCCCTGTCACCCTTGAATCAGGCGCTGGCTGATGCCTCGACTGCCGGTGCGTCACTGGTCACCCTCGGCGCCGTGACGGTGACCGGTGATCAGGCCGGCCCGCTGGCCAGTCGCAGCATCCTCAGCTCGGTGGATGTGGTCGGTGCCGACCTTCTGGAAAAGCAACCCGTGCAATACAGCTGGGAGCTGTTCAACAAGGTGCCGGGGGTGATGCTCACTCAATTCAACCAGGGCACGACCTCAGGCAAGTTGTCGTTCCGTGGTTTCAATGGTGAGGGCGAGGTCAACGCGGCCAAGCTGTTGATCGACGGCATCCCGAGCAACACCAATGATGGCAACATGCCGTTTATCGACATGGTTTTTCCGCTGGAAATCGACAGTATCGAAGTGGTGCGCGGCACCAACGACCCGCGCTACGGCCTGCACAACATTGCCGGCAACGCCACGATCAACACCCGCCAGGGCGGTAACGACGGCAAGCTGCGCGTGCGCTACGGCAGTTTCGACACCCGTGAGGTGCAACTGGTCAAAGGCATCGAGTCCGGTAATTGGAGCCAGAACTACGCCATCAGCTATCAGGGCAGTAATGGCTATCGCAGCCATGCCGATGCTGAACGCATGAGCTTTGCCGGCAAGTGGTTTTACACCGCTGATGACGGTGCCTGGCGTGCGGGCCTGATTGCCCGGCATTACAAGGTCGATGCCGACGAGGCCGGTTACCTGAGCCGCACCGACAGCCGCGACCGGCCGCGCCAGTCCTATGCCAATAACGCCACCGATACCGGCGAGCGGGAAATGAACCAGCTCAGCCTGCACCTGGATGCCAGCCTCACAGAAGACCTGAGTTGGGCAACCAAGGCGTATGTGAACACCTTCGAAGACCGTCGCTGGACTCAGTACTGGCGCACCAGTGCGCAGCAAGAGCGTTATAGCGATGAAACCCAGTACGGCGCCTTGAGCAGCCTGACCTGGCGGCCCCAGATCGATGTGCTGCACGGCTTTGCCCTGGAAGGCGGGGCCGAGGTGCAGCGCCAGGAAAACCAAAGCCTGCGCTATCGTACCTTGCTGCGCAGCCGCACAGCGCAGACCCGTGATCAGCAGTTCGATCTCAACATTTATGGCGCTTATTTACAGGCGGTGATCGAGCCGATCGAATCACTGAAGATCATTCCGGCCTATCGGGTCGACAAACTCTACGGTGGCTACGTCAACGGCCTGAGCGGCGAGCATGCTGACGTCAACGACTATGGCTTGATTCGTCAGCCCAAGATCAGCGTGGTCTGGTCGCCCTGGGAGCAGGCCAGCCTGTACGCCAACTGGGGGCGCAGCTATCAGGTGGGTGTCGGTTCTGCGGCTTATCGTCTGGCGACTCAGGCCGATGACCTCAAACCCTCAATCAACGACGGTTGGGAAACCGGCATCAAATTCCGCCCGGCGGCCTGGATCGACGGGCGTATTGCCTACTGGGAGCAGAAGGCGTCTGATGAGGTGCAGCGCAAACTCAACGACGCGGTGGGCGACGCCGAGAACGTCGGCCAGACCCTGCGTAAAGGCTGGGATGTGCAGGTCAATTTGTATCCCACCGAGACCACCAGCCTGTGGCTGGCGTACTCGCGGCAGTTCTCCGAGATCCTCAAGCCCAACCCGAACCTGCCCGCCAGCAAGGGGCAGGAGATGGACCATGTGCCACATCACCTGTACTCCGCCGGCTCGACCTGGCAGTTCACCCCGAAGCTGCAGCTGTCGGCTTGGGCCAACGGCCAGAGTGACTACTACCTGGAGCGTACCAACAGCACCGGCACGTTCGGCGCCTACACCTTGTTCAACCTGGGTGCGAGCTACCAGATCACGCCAACCCTGAGTGTTGATCTGCAAGCCAAGAATATCACTGATCGCTACTACGAATACGCCTGGTACGACGACAGTGCCGGCGTTCGGCAGTCGCTGCACGCCCCGGGTGATGGTCGTTCACTCTATGCCGGCCTGACGCTGGATTTCTGACCCTGTATGTCCACCGCGCGCTGCGCGGTGGACGACCATGATTCAGATGACCGTAAACTTCATCTGTCAGACATCGGCACTCGCCATCACTGGGCCGCGAGGTAATCGTCCACAGATTTGACCCTGGCGTAACCGAACTCAAAGGCCGCCATCATTGCCGCGTGGGTTTGTGCTGCTGGCACGGTTACACCGCCAAAGGTCAGGTCCAGCGTGGCGCAGGCATCATGCAGCACGGTCACTGGATACCCCATGTCGGCGGCTGCGCGCACCACAGCATCGATGCACATATGACTCATCGCACCGATGACCAGCACTTCCTGCACGTTCGCGGCGTCCAGTTGCTGTTTGAGATTCGTCTCTCTGAAGGCGTTGATGTGGTGTTTAACAATGACCGGTTCATCGCCTTCAGGGGCGACCGCCGACTGGATCTGCACGCCATTGGAGCCCTTGGCGAAGATGGGAGAGGCCTCATCCTCGGACTCGTGCCTTACGTGAAAAATCGCAATACCTATATCACGTGCATGGCTGATGACCCGCCCGGCATTGGCGACAGCGGCTTCGATACCGGTCAAAGGCAACTTGCCGGTGGGCAGGTATTCGTTTTGCAGATCAACGACTATAAGGCCTTTTTTCATGAGCTGGCTCCGGCAGGATGGTCAGGGCGACGCTGTTGTCAGTGGCATCATTGTTGATCAGCCCCTTGGCGGTGCCCAGTGGCCTGAATGACATTAATCGATATAATCGGGCCAATCTGTTACCCGGCATGCCTGTGTAGAAGCGGCTCTAGCCGCAATACATTCACTTAGGTGCTTTATGCCTCGGTGGGAGCGAGCTTGCTCGCGAAGAGGCCGGTAAAGTCACAGCATCTGCTGCCAAGCATCGATGAGAGGAAAACATGCTATCGATCCGTGTTGCCGTTCTGGCATTTGATGGCGTGAGCCTGTTCCATCTCTCAGTGCCGGGAATCGTGCTGGGCACCGCTCAAAGTGCCGTGGGTGAAGCTGGTTACGAGGTTCGTTACTGCGCAGAGAAGCCAGGCATGGTGAATACCGATCAAGGCGTTGGCCTGGCGGTCGCTCATGGTCTGGAGCTGATGGAGACTTCTGAGGTCATTGTGATTCCGGCATGGAGCGATCAAGCGGTCGCAGCCTCGGCAGCACTTGTCAGCGCGCTGCAACGTGCCGATACCGAAGGCAAGCTCATCATCGGACTCTGTCTTGGCGCCTTCCTGCTCGCAGAAGCCGGCCTGCTCGATGGCAAAGAAGCAACCACTCACTGGGCGTGGCGCGACGAGTTTGCGCGGCGTTTTCCTGAGGTTCGGTTCAGGCCCGAAGTGCTATATGTCAGTGCCGACAACATCCTGACCTCCGCAGGAACCGTGGCTGCAATTGACTGCTGCCTGCATTTGATCCGCCAGCGTCTTGGGGCCGATGTGGCTAACCGCACCGCGAAAATGCTGGTCACGCCGCCACACAGGCAGGGCGGCCAGGCGCAGTACGTTGAGCATCCTGTGCCGCAACTGCCCAGCGAGACTCATTTGTCTGACGTATTGGCCTGGGCGCGAACGAACCTGAGCAGTGATCTGTCACTCGATGCGTTGGCCGGGCGGGCGAGAATGAGCCGGCGCACCTTTACTCGCAAGTTCAGGGAGGCGACTGGCAGTACCGTTTCTAAATGGCTGAACGCCGAGCGGGTTGCCAGAGCGCAAGAGCTGCTGGAAACCACTGACTTGTCTATTGAGTGCGTGGCCGGTGACTCTGGCTTTGGAACGCCGTTATCACTGCGACAGCAATTCGCTATTCATCTCGGTACGTCGCCTTCTGAGTATCGGCGTGCGTTTTTTCGCGAAATGCATCCGGGACGTGAGGTTAACGCCGGTTAGTCAGTAAACGGTTAGCGGGCGCTGGCCTTGACGAACGAGGCACGAATTTCAGGCAAAGAAAAGCCCGCGATGGGGGAGCGGGCTTAAAAGAACACACTTGGATTCGCAGTTACTGTAACCGGGGGGTTGTGAAAAACCTGTGAACGCGATGAGGCACTGAGCGATTATTTGGAGCAACGAGCTGGAAGATAGAGATTGGCAGAACGCCAGAGGGAGGGGTAAAAACTGGAATTGCGGCACGATCTCAGAATTGCGGCAATTTTCTTTCCGTTGCAGATCAGAAAATTATGCCTGAAACCCTTGTGTTATCTATGGTGCCCCGAGCCGGGGTCGAACCGGCACGTCCAAAGAACGAGGGATTTTAAGCCAGAGCATGGCATCCGCACCGGGCTACCGATGGGCTTGGATGAGGCTTGCTGTAGCAGGTTTTCCCCCAGGCCAATGCCTTCGATCATATCCCGGTGCGCGATGCAAACCGCCCCGGTTCCCCTCCGCCTGGCTCCTAGCCGGCCCCTGGAATCGGGACCTATCAGGAGCACCTCATGGCGAAAATCAAACTCACCAAGTCCGTCGTTGACACGGCGCAGGCGCAAACCTGCGACGTGGAACTCCGGGATACGCTCGTTCCGGGCTTCTTGTGCAAGGTTACACCAACCGGGCGCAAGGTCTTTATGGTTCAGTACCGCACGAACTCCGGCGTGCGGCGCAAGCCGGCAATCGGCCAGTTCGGCGAGCTGACGGTCGAACAGGCCCGGTCGCTGGCACAAGACTGGCTGGCCGAAGTCCGGCGCGGGGGCGACCCCGGACTCGACAAGGCCGAGGCCCGCAAGGCGCCGACGGTCAAGGAGCTGTGCGGCCGGTTCATGGACGATCACTCCAAGCCGCACAACAAGCCCAGCACGCAGGCCGGCTACCAGTACCAGATCGACAGCTTCGTCATCCCAGCCTTCGGCAGCAAGAAGGCTCACGAGGTTACGCGCAACGACATTACCGCGCTGATGAAGCGCATGGAGAAGTCCCCCACCCAGGCCAACCGCGTGCTGTCGCTCGTCCGCAAGATGTTCAACCTGGCCGAGCTGTGGGGCTATCGGCCCGATGGCTCCAATCCCTGCCGTCACGTCCCCAAGTACCCGGAAAAGGGTTCGACCCGGCTCATCACCGACGACCAGATGACCAAGCTGTTCGCCTATCTGGAGAAGGCCGAGGCAGAAGGCTTGGAGCACCCCATCCACCTGTTGGCCGTCCGGCTGCAATTCGAGTTCGCGGCGCGCATGTCGGAAATCCTGCTGTTGCAATGGGATTGGCTCGACCTGCCCAACGGCCGGGTGGTCTGGCCGGACAGCAAGACCGGTGATATGTCCAAGCCGTTGAGCGAGGAAGCCCGCCGGCGGCTGACCAATGCCCCCCGCTACGGCGATTCGCCCTATGTCTGCCCGGCGATCCTCGACCACAGCAAGCCCCTCAGCACCCATACCTACTATCAGGCTTGGCGGCGCATCCTTGACCGTGCCGGGGTGCCGAAGGTCGGCACCCACGGCATCCGCCACCGCTCGGCGACGGACATTGCCAATTCCGGTGTGCCGCTCAAGGTTGGCATGGCGCTGACGGCGCACAAGACCGTGGCGATGTTCATGCGCTACGTCCATACCGAGGACGATCCGGTGCGGCAAGCGGCCGAACTGGTGGCGGCCCGGCGCAAGACGATCACGGGTGCGCAGCGCCCGGCAGAGCTAGAAGCATGAGAAGGACACTGCCCACTGCGGTTGCGCGGGGAGCTGCCGCAGCCTGCCAACAAGGAAATCCGAGACAGTGTCTCGGAAATGTGGGCGCCGGCTCGCCCCTTCATCCTTGACTTTCATTCGTCTATAAACGAAAATGACCATGTACCGAATCGAGCACTACCTCACGGCCGACGGCCAGAAGGATCTCTACACCGACTGGCTGCGGCGCTTGCGTGATGCCCAAGCCAAGGTGGCGGTCATCCGTCGCGTGGCCCGTGTCGAGCAAGGCAACTTCGGTGACCACAAGTTTTGCCGCGATGGCGTGTGGGAGCTACGCATCGACGTGGGGCCAGGCTATCGGGTGTATTACGGCTTGGCGGGCCAGCGGCTGGTGCTGCTGCTGTGCGGTGGCGACAAGCGCACGCAGGATGCGGACATTGACCGGGCGGTGGACTATTGGCAGGACTGGCAACGGAGAACCGACGAATGAGAAGCAGACCCCATGACGAGGCGATGGCCGAGCTGTACCGCAGCGATCCGGCGCTCGCACTGGAAGTCATCAACAACATCCTGGCCGATGGCGACCAGGCCGAGCTGATGACCGTGCTGCGCCAGCTTGCACAGGCAGTCGGTGGCGTGCAGGCGGTGGCCGAACAGGCTCACCTGAACCCGACTCAGCTTTACCGCACGCTGTCGCCGAAGGGCAATCCCGCCCTGAACAGCCTGACCGCCATCCTCAAGGCGATGGGCCTGCGCTTGGCGGTGCAGCCACTGCCTTCGCCGCCGTCCGCGCACGTGGCTTGACCCTCGGCGGGAAAGCGCCCGCCGATTCTCGTATCACTGATACGACAATTTCTCCCGTTCATGCCCTGGTGTCAGCTTGGGCGTCCCGGCGCGCCGCCGGCGCGCTGTCTTACTGCACATCAGGCCTCGCTGTACGAGTCTCGCCCCCCAGCGGGCTTCTTCATCGTCGGCAAGTTCGACTCACCGCCGTTAATCCTCAAATCATTCGGCAGCCTACTCGAAATTCAGGCGATCCCTATACCTTCCAGTGGGTCTGGTAGTTGGGACCGTCAGAAAAAGGCTTCGCGCTCGGCGGGAAGACTTGAATGGTCAACGGGATGGGGAAATCGGCGCCGATGATCGCAGCCTCGCCGGGCTTCAGATTGGGCAGAAACGACGATGCCGATCGGTCGATTTCGCCGCAGGCGCGTTCGACAACCTCGCGGTCCCGATCATTCGTGAGCCGATGTACCACGAGTGTTCCCATCTGGCTCAGAACACCTTCCGTTATGTCGCGTGGGCGCTGAGTTGACAGACAGATATTGAGTCCGTACTTACGGCCCTCTTTGGCGATCAACTCGAATGCGTCCAGGCGGGCAACCGCGTCATCGGCTCCGATATGCCGCCCGAGAAAGTTGTGTGCCTCATCGACGATGACGACAACAGGGCAACTCTTGAATGCGCCATCGCGTGCCATGTTGAGAAGATGCCGTCCGATCACGTTCGCGATGATCTCGCGCGCCTTGAACTCAAAGGCAACGCCACTCAGGCATATCCGAAGCAACCGATCTTCGTTGGAGACGAAGGATGAGATGCTTTCCGTCAATGCAGGAGCCTTCGACTTGAAGACACAGTCGAAGGACGATGAACTGAGAATGCCGCTAATGCGCGACATCAAGGACAGGCAGTATGAGACCTCGCCCGAGTCGCCACCCCATTTTGTGGTGTCTTTTGATCCCCGGGCCACGCCGAATCCGTCCGGGTAAACGCACTCCTGCTCGATCTGTGAAACGAGCTTCCACACGTCGAACGCTTGCTGTGGATCATCAAGTTTCTCCGCGATGCCAGCCTTGGCTTCTTCGGTCAGGATCGGGACCTTAGACTGATCGATCTTCTTGATAATCCCGCCTGTCGCAACATGAGGAGCGAGAGTGGCGAGTCGAAGGCTGCGAATCGCCGCACGCAGTTTCGGCCCCTGAACCTTGCCAGCAGGCTCGAACAGCGCGATAAAGTCCGACTCCATGAAGGACGTATGCGGCAACGAACAAGAAGCAGAAGACTTCGCAGTGCTGACCGGCGCACCCAGGTGAAGATTTGAGACGTGTTCTCCGTCGAACCCGCGATATTCCCCCGTCGCGTCCAAGAGGATGATCTTGGTCTTGTAGCGCAGGCATTCTTCAATGATCCGAGCGGTCGTCCAACTCTTGCCGCCGCCAGTGGCGCCCAGAATCGCGCAGTGCCGGCCGAACAGTTTCTCCGGCTTGACCGACACGTAGCTTTCAGGCGCGACATCGATCGAGCCCAGCTTGAGAAGGACGTGGCTCGCTTCGGTCTCCGCCGCCTCCATGAACTTCGGTAAGTTGGCGATGAAGCTGTGCGGCGCAGCGTAAACGCGGTCGCCCAAGCGAGGATAGGAGTCAACGCCCGCCGAGATTCGAAGTGAGTCCATTGCGATGGAGCCCAGCAGTTGGATCGTCCCGATGCCGTCCAGATCCGGCACCCTGCCATGCGAGGTGTCGATCAGGCGCCTGTCGGCATCTGGCAAATGGATCTCGACCACCCGTCCAAGCAGGAGGTTGATCTGTCCCTCGATCAGGACGAACTCTCCAACCTCACCTTTTCCGTATCGGCCACCCAGAAAGTGGGAACCGCTGGGCGAGCCCGCCTCGTTGAGGTTGAACTTCACCACCTGGGCGGAAACGGAGCACAACTGGCCAACATACAACTCCGGTCGGAGCAATCCGCGCGGAAAAGCGTCGGTGACGTCGAGCGCGGTACTCATGTCGGTTTGACCAGCGACTTGATGTCGCGCGTGAGCCGCTGCGCGGGCGTCAGCGATTTGAGGTCCGGAATCATCTCGGCGAACTCGCTGAACGTGGCATTGATCAGCCACACATCCTCGCCCTGTTTAGCGAGGCTGTAGAGCGCATCCCAGTATCGGTTGTTTTCCTTGGGCCGGGAGGTCAGGTCGTCCGCCGAGGGATTGACGATGATCAACCGCAAATGCGGGTTGGTGCGGACCGCCGCGACAATAGGTTCAGACAAGTGATCGTCATTGAAGCCGAACCCCGAGACAATGAGGCAGGTATTCGGTTCACGCAGCGCCGCCAGGTACTGGGAGATCAGTTCCAGGTGCGGTTGTACGTAGGACTGTTGGTATTTTCCTTTGGCGGGATAGATGAGACAGGCCGTTTCCGGTGTTGGATCGGTCTTGATCTCGATATCGCCCGAACTGGACTGATCCCAGTTGACCGAACCATGCAATTTGTAGAGGTGAAACACACCCTCCAGCGGATTGCCGACCTCATCGCCGGTCGAAGGTCGGCGGACGATGTCGTATAGGAAGAACCGCGGGTCAAATTGCCTGGGCTGCGTGAACGAGAAACCGTCGAGCAAGACCAGCCCCTGCTTGCCAGCAGCGCGCTCAAAGCACAGATCGTAGTTCGTCGTGAACAACTTCATCCGCGAGTCGCGGACGCGGCGACGAGACAGTCGATGTAGGAACGTGCGATGGCTCGCCAACTTTGAATCGTCGGCTCCATTGAGAAAAGCGGAGCACTTCTTCAGGATCACGGCCTTTGAGGCGGATACGAATTTTTCGACCTGCTCGCTCTTCTTGATCTGAAGGTATGCGTCACACCGTGAAAGAAGGGCCTCGATGTTCTCATGTTCGACGGCAGTCTCATAGCCGATCTCAGAAATGACAGCTTCAGCCTGCTCGGTCGGCTTCCGCTCATCCTTTCCAGTGTCGGGATTCGAGTTCACGCAGTGGTCCCACAGCGTCCACATCGAAGGACCGTTGATCTCTCCCAGAGATGTTCCACTTCCTGCGAGTGCAACCACATGTTGCATCTGAAGCGAGGACAGCAATACCGCCTTCAGTTCTTCGCGCGCTGCGGCGGCCTCCGACAGCATCTGCTGCCTCTTGGCATCATCGGCCTCGCCAGCCGCGTCCGGCCTGAGCGCCTTCCAAGTGCCGGCTTCCGGACTGAAGAAAAGTTGTTGACCGAAGGTGGTCGGCTGTGGCGTCGTCATGTCGTCCCTACAGATGTATTTGGATTCTTCCGGATACCCGATCGCCCCGGACTTGTCCTTTGGAATAGTAACAAAGCGCTTCGCACATTCTGGCCGACCCGCGGCCCCAATATCCATGAAAGCCAAGGCCGTGCGTCCCGGCGCGATGCGCCGTCTGGTTCGCGGGCTGCGCCCCGCGCCTCGTGCCGAGTCGCGGCCATTCGGCTTTGACCCCTGACGCCTCCGGCCCTCTCGGGCCTGCGCGCTCCGCTTGCCCCCAAAGCCGACTGTGTGCAGTGGGCGGGTGTGGGCGGTCTTGCTGTTCCCTTCACCGTATCACGGCGTTCTCGCTGTCAAGGGCGGCGCGCGCCATGCGCGCTTGCGTCCTCGCGGCCGTCTAGCGACCCCTGACTGCTTGCGCTGCGCCGTGCTGGCGCCGGTTCCGGGCAATTCCGCCCGAGCAACCGGAGCACGATCATGTCGCAACTGACCCTCTCACTCGATACCCCGCTGATGGTGCGCGATGGCCGTGGGCGCTATCGGCCGGCGGACGCCGACCAGATTCTGGAAGCCGCACGCCAGGTTATCGAACAGAAGATGCAGCGTGGCGCCGAGTTCACTTCGCCGGTGGTGGTCAAGGACTACCTGCGCGCCAAGCTGGCCGGCTTCGAGCACGAAGTCTTCGCGGTGTTGTTCCTCGACACGCGCCATCGGCTGATCGACTACGTGGAGATGTTCCACGGCACGATCGACGCCGCCGAGGTGCATCCGCGCGAGGTGGTCAAGCTGGCGCTGCGGCTCAATGCGGCGGCGGTCATCGTTTCGCACAACCATCCGAGCGGGAACCCCGAGCCGAGCGCGGCCGACAAGGCGCTGACCTCGCAGCTTCGGCAGGCGCTGGCGCTGGTGGACGTTCGCACGTTGGATCACATCATCGTCGCGGGAAGCCGTACCACGTCATTCGCCGAGCGCGGCCTGCTTTGACCTTTGGGGGCTTCGGCCCCCATTTTTTGCTGCGCCCGGCGGCGCAACTCCGGCCCTCGCGGGCCTGCGCGTGCTGCGCACTTGCCGAAAACCGGGCTGCGTGGAGGTGTGAGGGAGGCGGTCTTGCTGTTCCCTTCATCGTGCCACGGCGTTCTCGCCGTCAAGGGCTGCGCGCCGATGGCGCTTGCGTCCTGGCGGCCGTCGTTGACCCAAATCCGCCCGGCAACCTTTCAGGAGTTCACCATGAACAACGCACTCATCACTGACGAACAGCGCATCGTGCTGCTGGCCAAAGGCCGCGAATCGCTGGAGAACCCGGACTTCGATCCGGCCCCCGTGGTCAAGCTGTTCACGCCGGACGCCGGCGCGACCTGGCTGCTGACCGAGATTGATCCCGACGACCACGACCACGCCTTTGGTCTTTGCGACCTGGGCCTGGGTGCGCCGGAAATCGGCTGGGTCAGCCTGGGCGAACTGACGACTGTGCGCGGCGGGTTGGGCCTGCCGATCGAGCGTGACCTGTCTTTCCGGGCCGAGAAGCGATTGAGCGCCTACGCGCGCGATGCGCGGCTGGTCGGGCGGATTGCTGTCTGACCCGGCCCTGGGAGCGCCGCAAGGCGCTCCTTGCGCTTTCTTGACCATCGAAGGAGATCAATGCCATGAGCAGCCATCACGACTACATCATCGAGATCACCGCGCAGCACGATGCGCTCAAGCCGTTCGCGCCAGAGAACGGCCAGCCCTTGCGCTTCAAGATCGGCGACGCGGTGATCTACACCAACGAATACGGCGCGCGGTTTCGGCGCCGCGTCGCCGGGTTCTACCAGCCCGCCGGGCTGTCTGGTCTGTACGCGCGTGGTGCGCGCTACCTGCTGGACTCGTCATCGCCGTGGATGCCGGTGTCGGAATCCAGCCTGCGTCCTGACGACTCGGCGTGATGCCTTCGCGCCCCTTCCGGGGCGCTGCGCGCTTCGCTTGCCTCCGGGGGAAAGCCCTGCGGGCTATCCCCGCCGCGCAATGCTTCGCGCCCCTCAAAGACCGCCGAACCGGCGGCGCCGGATCGGCCAGATCGCAGCCGCCGCTGTCGAACCTGTTTCCCGATGACTGGCGCATGAGCTTGTGCATCGAGCATTGAAGGCTGTGCGTCCCCGGCCAAGAAACATGGCCGGTCGCGCTGTCGTGCGCGCTGCGCATCGAGCCGCCTGCGGCGTCTCGCCCCTTCCGGGCTTCCATCGTTCCCTCGCTCCGCTCGGCTGACGCCTCCGGCCCGGCTTCCAGATCCGGGCCTGCGCGCTTCGCTTGCCGTGCGGTCGGCGTGTTGAGGGGCCGTTGCCTTGTCCAGCCGTCTCCCCTGACTTCATCACCTTCACCGCGACTGTAGCCCGCGCCCGTGTGCCGTCAAGGCGCGCAGGGCCGTGTCCTCGCTTCGCTGCGGGCCGCACCAACCCTGCGCTTGCCTCCTTGACGGCACCCGTCCGCGCGCTCCTGACCGTCGCGGGCGATGAACTCAGGAAAGACGGTGGCAACAGGGCCAACCGGGTTCCTCGTGCCGACCGCACCAAACAGCCGAAAGGCTGGGCTCCGAATCTAGGAATCCGGTGTGCGGTGTGAACAGCAAACCCTTCTTTCTTTGTCAGGAGAAATGCCATGCAACTCGCATCCCGCTTCGCTTCCCGTTCTCCGGTGCTGCGTTCGGAACGTCCCTTGTCCGATGACCAAATCCGGGCCGTGGCCCCGTCCATCTTCGCGGAGGCACCGCACGAAAGCCGCTCCGAGCGGTACAGCTACATCCCCACCGCGACCGTGCTGCAAGAACTGCGCGGGGAAGGCTTCGAGCCTTTCATGGTGACGCAGACCCGCGTGCGCCACGACGACCGCCGCGACTACACCAAGCACATGATCCGCCTGCGTCACGCCAGCCAGATCAACGGCCGCGAGGCCAACGAAATCATCCTGCTGAACTCCCATGACGGCACCAGCAGCTATCAGATGCTGGCCGGGATGTTCCGCTTCGTTTGCAGCAATGGCCTTGTCTGCGGTGACACCGTGGCCGACGTGCGCGTGCCCCACAAGGGCGACGTAGCCGGGCACGTCATCGAAGGCGCTTACGAAGTCCTGCACGGCTTCGACCGGGCGCAGGAATCCCGCGATGCCATGCGCGCCATCACGCTCGACGCCGGGGAATCGGAAGTGTTCGCCCGCGCTGCGCTGGCGTTGAAGTATGACGAGGACAAGCCCGCGCCCATCACGGAATCGCAAATCCTGATGCCGCGCCGCCATGACGACGACCGCCGCGACCTGTGGAGCGTGTTCAACCGCACGCAGGAGAACTTGACCAAAGGCGGCCTGTCCGCTCGCGCCGCAAATGGCCGCCGCCAGACCACCCGGCCCGTGCAGGGCATCGACCAAAGCGTGCGCCTGAACCGCGCCCTGTGGCTGCTGGCCGATGGCCTGCGCCAGTTGAAAGCCTGAATCCCCACGCGGCAAGGGCAGGCAGCAGCCCTTGCCGCTTCTCTCGCTGCTGCATCCCAACCGCAAGGAGTTATCACCATGAACGCCGTACCCAAAACCGAAACCGTCGCCATCGAAGCCGCCGCACCGCTGGAAATGGCCGACCCGTCCAAGAACCTGATTCTGGTTCCGCTCTCGCAGTTGCTGCCGCGCCGCTCCAAGCGCAACGCCCGCAAGATGCCGCGCCTGTCCATCCCCGAACTGGCCGCGAGCATTGCCCGCATCGGCTTGCTGCAAAACCTGATCGTCATCCTTTCCGCCGATGGCGAGACTTACGAGGTGGTGGCCGGTGATCGTCGCCTGACCGCCTTGAAGCTGCTGGCGAAGAAGAAGCGCATTCCCGCCGACTACGAAGTGCCGTGCCTGCTGGTGCCCGATGCTTCGGCCCGTACCGTCAGCCTCGCGGAAAACCTGATGCGCGAGCAGATGCACCCCGCCGACCAGTTCGAGGCGTTCGCCGCGCTGGTCAAGGAAGGTCGGCCCATCGAGGACATTGCCGCAGACTTCGGCGTGTCCCCGTTGGTGGTGCAGCGCCGCTTGAAGCTCGCCCACATCGCGCCGCGCCTGATGGCCGACTACCGCGCCGGAACCGTCACGCTGGAACAGTTGATGGCCTTGACCATCACCGACGACCACGCCGCGCAGGAAGCCGCGTTCTATGGTGCGCCGGAATGGCAGCGCAGCCCGTCCAAGCTGCGCGAGCGCCTGACCGAGCGCGAAATCGACGCCACGCACGCGCTGGTGCGCTTCGTCGGGCTGGAAACCTACCAGCAGGCAGGCGGCGGCATCCGCCGCGACCTGTTCGCGGAAGGCGATGCCGGAACCTACCTCACCGATACCCCAATGCTGGAAACGCTGGTGCGCGACAAGCTGGCAACGCTGGCCGAGGACGTGCGCGCCGAGGGCTGGGCATGGGTGGAGGCCGTGCCGCATCTGGCCTATGAGGAACGGCAGGCGTTCCAGAACGCCCCGCGCCATCGTCGCGAGCCGACCACCCGCGAGGCCCGCCGCATCGCCTCGCTGGAAACCCGCCTCGAAAAGATCGACGCCGAACTGGAAGAAGCCTGCGACGCCGAAGACGAGGCCAAGGCCGAGAAGCTGGAACAGCGGCGCGATCAGGTGGTCGGGGAACTGCAAGACGCGGAGGAAGCCTTGCAAGGCTACGCCCCCGAGGTGCGCGAGGTGGCCGGTGCCATCGTCACCATCGACCGCAACGGCGAGGCCGTCATTCATCGCGGCCTGCTGCGTGAGGCCGAGGCCAAGGCGCTGCGCACGCTGGAAAAGCTGCGGCGCGGTTTTGGCAGCACCGAAGGCGAAGCCGCCAACGACGAGCACGAGAACGCCGACGACGCGCCCAAGGCTGCGAGCCTGTCCGACCGGCTGGCGCAGCGGCTGAGTGCCCACCGCACGGCGGCGCTGCAAATCGAAGTCGCACGGCATCCGCACGTCGCGCTCGCCGCGCTTGTGCATGGCATGGTGCAGACCGTCTTGCAGCCCGACGCCTACGGCGATGGCCTGCCGCTGGGCGTGCGCCTCACGGTGCAAGACCGGCTGGAAGGCATGGCCCCGGACTGGCCGGAATCGCCCGCCGCCGTGGCGCTGCGCGAACTGCAACAGGTGGCAGGTGTTGCCTTGCCGGAGGACAGCGCCGAACTGTTTGCCGCGCTGCTGGCGAAGCCGCAAGACGAACTGTTGCGGCTGCTGGCCGTGTGCGTGGCTTCCACGGTGGACGTGGTGACGCCCCGCGCCACGACGCACCGGCCCGGCGAGGAACTGGCGCAGGCCGTGGGCCTCGACATGGCCGCATGGTGGAAGCCGACCGCAGAAGGCTACTTCAAGCACGCTTCCAAGGCCGCGATTCTGGATGCCGTAGGCGCGTTTGCACCGGAATCCGTCACCCGGCTGGCGAAGCTCAAGAAGGCCGACATTGCCAGTGAGGCCGAGCGGCTGGCCGATGGCACGGGCTGGATGCCCGCCATCTTCAAGGCCGCTGGCCCGCAGGATGCCGCGCAGGAAGAAAGCCCGAAGCAGGACGCCCCGGAGGATGCCGAAGCAATGGCGGATGAACCCGCCGAGGCGCTGGCCGCTTGAGCCGCGCCGAAGGCAAGCGCCCCGGCCTCGACCGGGGCGCTTCGCTGCAAGGAGAAGCCCCCATGACCCGCACCACCACCAGCCGCCCGCGCATGGCGGCGATCTACGCACCCGGCACCGTACGCGCCCGCCGCTGGCACGGCGCAGACGACGTGCGCGGCTACCGCCCGCCCTCGGGCTGGTCGGCCCGCGCCGACCTCACCGACATTCATCCCATCACGGGCCGCACCTTGCCGCGTGCCGTGTGGTGGCTCATCGAGACGAAGGAATAACCGCGATCAGCACCGCGCCCATGCCGTACCGTCCTGGGCGCGGTGGACGCAAAATCCGGGCGCGGCAGTGGCCGCGCCCGGTGTTCAAGGCCAACAACCGAATCAGAACGCCGCTGCCTTCGCGGCGGCGGCATCAGACGATGCCGTGCTGCCTCAGCAGCGCCTGTTCGTCACCTGATACCCAGCCGAATATCTTGGGTTCGCCGTCAAGCTGCTGCATCAGGTAATGAACGTCGAAGTCGATGGACACGTCCGGGGCTGCGCCCCGGTCATAGGTCGCCGTCCAGGCGACGTGCGCGAGGCAGTGGTGGTCGTCGATGGGGTCGATGCGAACCCCGCGCAGCATCATGTCCTTCGTGCCGAGCTGGCGGTAGCGCTCGAATCCTTGGCGCATGACCTGTTTCAGTTGCTCGTCGTTCTGGCCTGCCATGACCCCGGCTGGCGAGGCCGCGATGAAGGCAGTGGCGTAGGACGAGGCGACCTGCTCCATGTCCGCTTCGTTTTTCAGTCCTTGGCGGAAGAAGTGCTGGTATCGCTTGAAGAACTCATGGATGCGCTTTTCTTCCATCGGTGCTTCCTTGGGCGTGGGCTTCGCTGTTCGTAATCGTCATGTTAGGGCGTGTCGGCGCACAGCGCCGCCGGGCTTTCGGGCTGCGCCCCGTGCCGTCTTTGCCGTCACGGCCATTCGGCTTCAATCCCTCACGCCTTCGCGCCTGCGGCGCTGCGCGCTTCGCTTGCCTCCAGGGGAAAGCCCTGCGGGCTATCCCCGCCGCGCGATGCTTGGCACCCCTCAATGCCGCCGAACCGGCTGCGCCGGATCGGCCCGGCCAGCGCCCCGCCGCGATGGACGGGGCGCTGGCGAACACGCTGGCGCTCGCTGCGGCAGGTTGTGCAGGTGCGTGCCGTCCTCAACGCTGGCGGTTCCTGCCCATCACGTCACGAAGGACGGTTCACGGACGACCCGCCCGGCATCGCTATGGAGCTTCCAAGCCACGCCTCAAGACCGGCGCCGCAAGGTGTGGCGTGGGCATTCTCGCCTGTCGTTTCGGGGTTGACCTGGCCCGCGTCAGCGGGCGAGCCGGAGAAGCCTTCGGGCGGGGATGCCGAGTCGGCCCTATCTCCTTTCGGAGCGGTTCGGCCCAAGGCGTCCTTGTCTCGTTGTGAATCCTGGCGGGGGGCGCGGCTGCGCCTCGGGCTTCATGGCTGCAACCGTCCGGCGAAAACAATTTCCCCGCCGCTGCGCGGCTTCCTCGCGCGGCAAATTCTTTTCGCCTCCCGGCTCTCCACTGCGTTGCGACCGCAAGCGGTGCAGCCAGCCCGTCCCCCGCCGGCCGGATCACAACAAGGACGCGATGGGCGCGAACCTTGTTCAACAGAAAGGAGAAAACATCATGGCCAACATCGGCACCTTCACCACCGACAAAGACGGCTTCACCGGCACGCTTCGCACCCTGACGCTCAACGTCAAGGTCAAGCTGGTTCCCAACGACAAGGGCAGCAGCGAGAACGCCCCCGACTTCCGCCTCCAGGCCGCCGGCCACGACATCGGCGCGGCCTGGAACAAGACCAGCGAGGCCGGGCGGGAATACAAGTCCGTGACCCTCGACGATCCTTCGTTCCCGGCTCCGGTCTATGCCCGCCTGATCGAAGGCGAGGACGGCACGCACGACCTGATCTGGTCGCGCAGCAAGCCCCAGGCGGCGTGACCGCCGCAGCGCCCCGCTCATTGCGGCGGGGCGCTGTGCTGCTGTGCGCAGCACATCACCGCGTCACGCGCGCGTTTTCGCCGCGTCGCGCTCCTTCAACACCGCCTCCAGCTCCCGGCGCACCTGCGCCAGCAACTCGTCGGCCTTGCGCGGGCTGTCGCCCGCGTAGGCCAGCGTCAGCAGCGTGAGCGGGTGGATCTCCATCACCTCGCACAGCTCGGCCAGCTTATGCAGGGTCGGGCTTTTCAGGTCGCGTTCGAGGGTGCTCATATAGGTACGGCTGGACACGTCGGAGAACGCTTCCTGGCTCAAGCCACGCGCCTTCCTGACTGTCTTCAACGCCTTCGCCAATGAGTTCCCAGCCGCCACCTATGGTTTCCCTCGAAAAACCAAGATGACAGCCCATTGCGCCCTATAGGGCTACAATCTATAGTGTTCATTTGGTGTTCTACGTTTTCGTGCCTTTACGGAAATCCACATCGGCGGGTTCCAGCAAAGCCACGCAAGCGCATCCGTGCTTACACACGAAGGCGTAAATCCGGTTATGCGGTTCTGTGCTTGGGCGTGAAACCGCATCCGTGCATCATTGGATTTGTGGGATTGCCGACCATGCCCCAGCCACTCGCCACCGTCCCGGAGCGCGCGCAACTGCTCGCCAACGGCGAGGCCCGCGCCGCTGGCCGGGCCATCGACCCGGTGCCCGTGGTTCGGCTGTTCACGCCGGACGCGCATGTGACCTGGCTGCTGGCCGCGCTCGATCCCGCCGATGGCGACACTGCCTGGGGCCTCATCGACCTGGGGATCGGCATGCCGGCCCAGGGCACCGTCAAGCTGTCCGAACTGGCCGGCATCGTCGGGCCGCATCAGCAGCCCGTGATGCGCGACCTCTTCTTCCGACCGACACGCACGCTGTCGGAGTACACCCGGCTGGCTGAGCGCGACGGGGCTATCCCGGACTGAACACAGCCTACTGTGACTTTTTCAGTCCGGTGTCATACCGGATAGGTCTCAATCGAGATTCTTGCGGCGTAGCCGCACCAATCTGATCCAAATAGACATGATGCCCGGCGCGGGCTGCGGCAGGCTGGCTTGTATGGCGCCCCACATTGGGGCGCTGCCGCCGCAGCATTGAGACGTGTACCGCAACGCATCGGAGCCAATCGGTCTTGACAGCCCCAATCCACTTTTTAACCCATGACGTTCTGACGATGGCGATGTAGCGCGTAGCCCTGCCGTGGCGGCGAGTCCTGTTCGCGGGAGGTTGCGTCATGGTCGATCCCCATCACGTCGCGCATTGGTATCCCACTGCCGCATACCTGTATGTCTTTTGGCTGGATGCGCTCGCACTGGCTTGGGAATACCTGCGCAGGCATCCCGACTACCGGCTCGACTGGCTGCGCTGTCACCATCGGCCACAGGCGGCACAGGAAGCGGCGCACCGCTGGGGCTTGCGCCTGCTGGAAGACCCGATACTGGATGCACGCGACGCGCATCCGGCTTGGCTGCCTGGCCATGCAGCCGTTGTGCAGCTCTATCCCGACGCTGACCCGCCACAGGATGCCGCCGCCTTCGCGTTCTGGCGCATCCCCGGCCACAAGCAGTTGCTCCACGACGGCAAAGGGCTGGCGTTGATCGCGCGCAGCCCAGGCCATTGCCTGCGCTTCGCGCTCGCGCCTGGACTGGAAGACGGCATGGCTGTCGCCTATGCCCACCGCGGCGGTACTGCAGCGCCTGCGCGCAGCCAAGCACCCGGTGCGGCCCTGGTCGATGCCAAGCCCAGGCCAATACCTTCCGCGCTGCTGGAACTGCATACCCTGCAGGCGCTCGACGCGACCCTGGCGGGCGCGTCCTTGCGCGAGATCGGCGAAGGCTTGTTCGGCGTGGACGCCGTGGCCGATTGGTACAGCGACGGCGGGCTGCGCTCGAAGGTGCGCCGCCTGGTACGGCGTGGCGATGAATTGATGTGCGGCGGCTATCGCCGACTAGCACAGCTTCCGCCGCTTGAGAAGGGTCGTTTTGAGGACGACGCAAAACGGCCCTGAGCAGGACAGCTTGGTTTTCTGAGACTGCCTCCATCCGGTCGCGCTGTGTGGCCGGGCGCTTTCAACCGATGGAGGTTCACACCATGCGTCCCGCTCCCTTGCGGCCTGCCGCCACTGTCTCGACCGCTGCCGCGCAGCCCCAACGCTATCTCACCAACGACGAAGCCGCCGAGTACCTGCGCCTGTCGCCGCGCACGCTGGAAAAGCAGCGCGTGATCGGCGGCGGCCCGCGCTTTCGCAAGTTCGGCCGCCGCGTCATGTACGCCGTGGCCGACCTCGACGCCTGGGCCGCCGACCGCAGTTTCGAGACGACTTCCGATCCCGAATACGCCGAGCACCACTCGGCCGACAGCCGTGCGCGCTGATCGGCGGCGCGCGGCAGGCCATCGCTATGTCCAGCACCGCGCTGCCGTCCCGGCAGCGGCCGTTGCAGGAGCGCGAACAGCTCGACCTGTTCCGCGCCTTGCCCGGCGACATGGCGCCGCGCGACAGCCAGGATTTGATGGCCTATCCGTTCTTCTCGCTCGGCAAGTCCAAGCGGGTCAAGCCCATCGACTTCCGTGCGGGCAACGTGACGATCCGCGTAGAGGGCACGCAGGAGCACGGCATCGCCACGATTTGGGATGCGGACGTGCTGATATGGGCGGCCTCGCAGATCGTGGAAGCGAAGGACGCGGGCCTGCGCCCTTCGCGGCTGATGCGCGCCACGCCCTACGAGATCCTGCGCTTCATCGGGCGCGGCAAGTCGCTGCGCGACTACCAGCGCCTCAAGGCCGCGCTGGATCGGCTGCAATCGACCACGGTGGCCACGTCCATCCGCGAGACGACCGGGCGGCGCCTGCACCGCTTCTCGTGGATCAACGAATGGAAAGAACTGGCCGATGCTCGCGGCACGCCGCTCGGCATCGAGCTGATCCTGCCGGACTGGTTCTTTGCGGGCGTGCTCGACGCCGCCCTGGTGCTGACCATCGACCCGGCGTATTTCCGGCTCACCGGCGGCATCGAGCGGTGGCTGTACCGCCTGGTGCGCAAGCACGGCGGCAAGCAGGCATACGGCTGGCAGTTCGACTTCCGCTATCTGCACCAGAAGTCCGGCAGCACCGCGAAGCCCTACGACTTCGCCTGCGATCTGCGCGCGCTCGTCGCGCGGCAGTCGCTGCCCGGTTACGTCCTGGGCATCGAGCGGATGCCCGACAACGGCATGGAGCTGCTGACGTTCCGGCCCGTGCCGCAGACGGCACGGGGATAACTCCGGGAAAGCCTGTGAATGGTGTCGTGCTATCAGGCGTGCGGGGTATCGTGCTATCAGGCGTGGGACTATCGTGCTATCAGGCGTGCCGATCAGCCGCAAACCCGCGCCAGCATTGGGTTTGCGCGCCCTCTAACTTCCCTAACTTAATTTCTCTAACTTTTAGTAGAGAAACGCCGCTGCGGTGGACAACCACCACGCGGCCACAAGCGCAGCAGCAACAACCCGGCTTTCCAACACGGAGGGCCGCGCCATGATCGTCGCCCTGCTCAACCAGAAAGGTGGCGTGGGCAAGACCACGCTCGCCACGCACATCGCCGGCGAGCTGGCGATGCGCGGCCAGCACGTCGTCCTGCTGGACGCCGACCCGCAGGGTTCATCGCTGGACTGGACACAGCGCAGAAGCCAGCAAGGCTTGCCACGGCTGTTCAGCGCCGTGGGCCTCGCACGCGAAACGCTGCATCAGGAAGCGCCAGAACTCGCCAGGCGGGCCGATCACGTCATCATCGACGGCCCGCCACGCATCGCGGCACTGGCGCGCTCCGCGCTGCTGGCGGCCGAGCGCGTGCTGATCCCCGTGCAGCCCAGTCCTTACGACCTGTGGGCCAGCGCCGAGATGGTGGCGCTGATCCGCGAGGCGCAGGTGTTCCGGCCTGCGCTGCGTGCGGCCTTCGTCATCAACCGGCGCGTCAGTACCACCGTGATCGGGCGCGAAGCGCGCCAGGCGCTTGCTGACCAGCCGCTTCCTGCGCTGCGCGCGGAAGTGCATCAGCGCATCGTGTTCGCCGACAGCGTGGCCGCTGGCCGGCTTGCACGCGAGACGGCGCCGGACAGCGCCGCCGCGCGCGAAATCACCGCGCTGGTGGACGAGCTGCTGCGGTGGCCGACATGACAGCGAAGCCGCCACCTCGCGCAAAGCGTGTCGGCATCGGCGCGCGTCCACCGGCGAATCCGCACGCCGAGGCGTGGATTCGCCAGGGCGATGCCGATGCGCTGGGCAAAGGCGACCTCTACACCGCCCGCCTGACCCTCGACATCACGCCCGCGATGCGGGCGCGCATCAAGGTATCGGCCTTCACGCAGGGCGTGACCGTGGCCGACCTGCTGCGCGGCCTGCTGGAGCGCGAGTTTCCAGAACACCGCAGGGAGAACACCCCATGACCGCATCCGCTTCGCCTGCCGCTGGCGCGGCCACGGCTGCGCTCGCAGCACCTTCCGGCCAGCGTGCCAGCGCGCCGCTGACGCGCGTGGCGCTGGCCTACATCGAACCGCGCTTCAAGCTCTACCTGCGCTTCGGTGAACCTGCGCGCACGCACCAGCTCGACCGCTGGCGGCGCTGCGCGGTGTTCCTGCCGGGCGCCATGTTGTGCCGCATCCGCTGGCAGGCCAACGACTACGGCACCGTTCGCTGGCAGCTCATGGTGATGCAGGCTTGCACGCCACTGGACGCGGCGCAGCGCATCCCCGGCGTGCAGCCGGGTGCGCGCCTGCTGCTGCACGCCGAGAGCGAGAACCAGGTGCGCGCCGTGCTGGAGCGCATCGACGCCATCGAGGCGCTGGGCATCGCACCCGCCACTGTCTCGCCCGCGTACTGGCGCACGCTCGCCAACCGGCTCGCTGCGCGCCTGCCGCTACCCGAATACACCGCCGAGCGGCACGCCGCCTGGCTGGCCGGGAGGGCGCTGCCATGACCGCCGTTTCGACTGCCGGCACCGCGCCGCGTCCTCGCTCGCGCCTGCGCGCTCGCATCGTGCTGGCGGGCCTGTCCGCCTGCGGCCTCGCTGCGCTGGCTTGGGCGTCCTTCGTGCATCCGCTGCCGCGCCTGATCTACAACCCATCCGACAGCGTGGCGGTCGGCTGGTATCGCGTCGATCCGCTGGGCGACGGCACCGACTCGCTGCCACGTCCCTTGTTCGTGGGCAGTATCGTCCTGACCGCGCTGCCGCCAGATGCCGCCGCGCTGGCCGCGCAGCGCGGCTACCTGCCGGCGCGCGTGCCGCTGCTCAAGCGCGTGGGCGCCGTCGCGCCGCAGGAGGTGTGCATCACCGGCCGCGTTGTCCGCATCGACGGCGTGCCTTCGGCCGCCGTGCTGCCTGCTGACCGCTGGGGTCGGCCGCTGCCATCCTGGCAGCAATGCCGCCGCCTCGAACCCGGCGAACTGTTCCTCTTGAGTGTGACCAACCCGGCGTCGTTCGACAGCCGGTATTTCGGGCCGGTCAGCACGTCCGCCGTGATCGGCGTCGCGCATCCGGTCTGGCTGGAGTCCCGCCCATGATGGCCGCCGACTCGCTGCACGTTGCCGTGCATCTCATCGTGCCATCGGGCGTGTCGTTCTGCTGTCCGTCGCCGTGCTGTCGCGCGTGCAGTGCGAGCGCATCCACGCCGCACTTCGCGCTGCCTTCGGCGCAGCCGTCCAACGTGCAGGCGTCTTGCCTCGAACGCGCCCGGCCTGCGGCCGTGTCCGCGTTCGCCGGCGCGCTGGCTGCTCGCGCAGCAGCGCCGCCGGGCCGCCGCTGCCCGGAGCGCCAGCGAGGGGCAAAGGCGGAAGGCAAGACAAAAGGACGCGGCACCAGGCCGCGTAGAAACCCAGTCTGCACATGGGGGGAACGCAGCACGGAGCGGCTTCGCCGCCGTGCCGCGTTCGGCGCGAGGGTCGCGCCAATGCAGGCATGTCCGCGTGCTTCGCACGACAGGACACGCCAGAGCTTGCAGGGAGCACAGCCATGACCGACCGCCGCGACGACGATTTCCGGGTGCGCCCCAGCGCCCCGAAGAACCGGGGCAAGGGCCAGGGCCAGAGCTTCGTTTCCAAGGTGCTCAAGCAGGCTGGCAAGGCCAGCGGAGGCAAGTCCTCGGTGCGCCGTCCGGCATCGCCGCGTGGCACCGGCCAGCGGCCCGGTTCGCGCCTCGGGCGCGGCCACACGGCGGCGCGCTTCGCGGGGGCGAAGCTCACGCCCATGTCGCGGCGCGTGACCATCAAGACGCTGCTGGTCAACCAGCGCCAGGCCAGCCCGCAGTCGCTCGCCAAGCACCTGCGCTACATCGAACGCGATGGCGTGGGCCGCGATGGCGAGCCGGGCCAAGCCTACGGGCCGCAGACCGATGCCGCCGACCTCGATGCCTTCAAGGAACGCTGCGCCGACGACCGGCACCATTTCCGCTTCATCCTCTCGCCCGAGGACGGTGCGGAACTCGAAGACCTGCGCACCTATACGCGGCACCTCATGGGCCGCATGGAGGCCGACCTGGGCACGAGCCTCGATTGGGTGGCCGTCAACCACTGGAACACCGACAACCCGCACACGCACATCGTCGTGCGCGGGCGCGACGACACCGGCAAAGACCTCATCATCGCTGGCGACTACATCGCCGATGGCTTCCGCCATCGCGCCGCCGAACTGGCGACCGAATGGCTGGGGCCGCGCACCGAGCTGGAGATCCAGCAGACCTTGCAGCGCGAGGTGGAGCAAGAGCGGTGGACGAGTCTGGATCGCACCTTGAAGCGCGAAGCCGGCGACGATGGTCTGGTGCATGCCGAACGGCTCAACGAACCCCGCTTGCAACGCCAGCGCCTGCTGCTGATCGGCCGCCTGCAACGCTTGCAGCGACTGGGCCTGGCCGACGAGATGCAGCCGGGCACCTGGGCCGTCCATGCCGACGCCGAAAAGACCCTGCGCGCCTTGGGCGAGCGTGGCGACATCATCCGCACTATGCAGCGCGCCATGCGCGGCGAGCCGCGCGAGCTGGCGGTGTTCGAGCCGGGCGACGACGGCCGAACCATCCTCGGCCGCGTGGCCGCGAAGGGGCTGGCCGACGAGTTGCGCGACCGGGGCTATCTGGTCATCGACGGCGTGGACGGCAAGGCCCACTACGTCGCACTCAACGCCCGCGACGAGCTGGCGAACTATCCGACCGGCGCCGTGGTGGAGGTGAAGGGGTCGGCCGACGTGCGCGCGGCCGACCGCAACATCGCCTCGCTGGCGAGCGATGGCCTGTACCGCACCGATCACCACCTCGCCATCGCGCAAGGCCAGGCCGTGCCCGGTCGCGATCCGCAGGAAGTGGTCGCGGCCCACGTCCGCCGGCTGGAAGCCCTGCGCCGGGCCGGCATCGTGGAGCGCGTGGCCGTGGGGCTATGGAAGGTGCCGGATGACTTGGCCGAACAGGGCCGCCGCTACGACGCGCAGCGCCTGGGCGGCGTGGCAGTGGAACTGAAATCGCACCTGCCCATCGAGCGGCAGGCCCGCGTGATCGGGGCCACCTGGCTCGACCAGCAGTTGATCGGCGGCGGCTCGGGCCTGGGCGACCTGGGCTTTGGCGGCGAGGCCAAGCAGGCGATGCAGCAGCGCGCCGACTTCCTCGCCGAACAGGGGCTGGCCGAGCGGCGCGGGCAGCGCGTGATCCTGGCGCGCAACCTGCTGGGCACGCTACGCAACCGGGAACTGGCGCAGGCCGCCAAGGACATTGCCACCGAAACCGGCCTGGAGCATCGCCCGGTGGCCGACGGCCAGCGTGTAGCAGGCATCTACCGTCGCAGCGTCATGCTCGCCAGCGGTCGCTATGCGATGCTCGATGACGGCATGGGGTTCAGCCTAGTGCCATGGCGGCCAGTGATCGAGCAGCGGCTGGGGCAACAGCTTGCCGCGACGGTTCGCGGCGGCGGAGCTACATGGGAAGTCGGGAGACAGCGAGGTCAGTCCGTTAGCTGAACAAGTCCATGCCCAATGCTCGTCAACATAGTCACCGGCCGATTAGGAACAACACAACCAGGCCCTGTTCTTCCTTATCGACCTCGACTAACCCCGGCATCCATTTTCCGCTGCTGTCACTACCGGAACCGTGGCACGATCGCGGATGTCCTCGTGCAGGATGCGGCGCAATTCGACGATCGCCGGCGCGGTTCCCTGGACACTGTGCGCGGAATGGACGATTTTTTCGGATACGGCACCGTCCAGATGGGCGCTCCAGTAGGGCACCAGGCCGTCGTCGGATTTGGTCAGCGGAACCTCGGGATCTTGGTGGCCGATGATCGAGTGGAAGCGTACGCACGGCGAAATTGACAGCCCGGCGGCGGCTTGGACGAATGGGTCGGAGCGGTCGAGGTTATCGATGCTGTTGGGTAGCCTGAGCTTATCCCCGCCGGCCTTCGCCGCCTCGCCATGGGCAAGATCGTCCAATACGTCGGCGAAGCCTTCCAGCAGGGTCAGTGGCAGGCGCACCAGGCGCTTGGCGAAACGCCCCAGGCGACCACCGGCAACCTCGGTGCCGCGGTGCGGGGCTGCAATGAAGATCGCGCGTTCCACTTGGGGAAGCGGCTCGAAGTGCATGAGCGGGCCGACCCGCTTGCGCAGTCGCTCCAGTCTGCCATCATCGAATTCGCGTCCGGCCAGCAGCTCGTTCCACAGGGCGTCGCCCCCCGACGAGGACACCATCAATCGCGAGATCACGCCTCCCATGCTGTGACCTATCAGCACCATGTCACGGGAGGCGGCAGCGTTCCCCTGTGGATCGAAGTGCCGCAGCGCCCCGTCCAGCGTCTGACGAATCGCGTGGTGGTTCAGTGCGATCGGCATGTTGGTCGGGTAGTAAAACTGCCAGACCTGGAACCGGCGGCGAATCTCCTCGTCGCCCATCAGTTCGTTGGCCACGTTGACCCAGGCTTCCGGGCTGCTGGCCAGGCCGTGAATCATCAGGAGGATGCGACGATCCGGGTCATAGGGCTGCATCAGGTATAGGTGCGGGCGTTCGATGCCCTGCTCACGTCCGAACAGGCTGCGCAGCGATTGCCGGTTGAAACCCGAGCGCGCCAGCCACAGTCCGTAGCTGGCGGTGAAGTTCGCCGCCAACGGCACATCCTGTCCATGCAGTTCGATCTTCGCGTCCCGGTATGGGTCGTGAACGGAAAGCGCGACCTCGCGAGTGGACAGCACTTGGGCGAGGTTTTCGCCAGAAAAGCGCAGCAACGCAGTGATTGCCGCTGTCGGCATTTCGCTCCACGCTTGGCCGGGCCGCTGCGGCGGTTGCTCGGTTCCTGTGCCGCCAGAGTCCGCTGCCGCCGTCGTCACGGGATCAGGGGCCATCACTGCCACCAGTTCGGCACCGAAGCCATCGCGTCGAAACGTGCTGCGCAGCCCGGCGAACGACAGCGACGAAGCCGGCAGCAGTTCGTGCGGCAGGATTGCCCGCGCCCGACCGGGGGACACCACATCCGGCGGTTCGAGCGTCACGACCCACGGCCCATCCCTGAACATCATCTCCGCACTCGCCAGCGCCTTACCGCGATAACTGGCGAACACGAGCGATGCCGCCTCCTGCACCGCCAGGTTGTAGTAGTCGCGCACCTGAGTCTGGCGATCCTCAAAGGCGCGCGCGTCCGGCGAGCGCTCGCTGAAGAACAGGTAGGCATAGGCATGCCGAGCCACCTCCAGCCAGGCATTCAGGCGTCGATCGCCGGCATCGGGAGCGACCTGTTGCTCGGTATCCGGCAAGGTCTGCGCCTGCTGTAGCCACAACTCCGACAAGGCCGACAGGCGCTGCTCGCTGGTCAACCCCTGAACATCCGACACGGCATGGATGCACCCGGCGGCCTCCGGCTTCGCACAGGCACCATCGTCCAGACCGGCAACGCGGATCGTCTCCAGGGTGGCGGCGCTGAGCTTGCCGCTGGTCAGGATGTCGCCGCGCTTGAGCGTGATGTATTCGCCGGGCGTCATTGCGGCGACTTCCACCGCCGGGCGGAAGTCGCGCAGAACCGCACAACCGCTCAGCAGCAGCGAGGTCAGCGCCAGCATCACCAGCGTTGTGTACCGGCTTCTCATCGCGCTACCTCGTCGCTGGCGAGCGGGGACTTCTTCGGGTTTTGGCCTGTTGCGCGTACTCCCGGGATATCGCCTCCAGCCCCCCTATGGCGAAGTTGTACAGGTGGCTCGCCATCGTCTGAGAAGACATCCGGAAGATCTCCTGCAACGGGCCGGGAAAGTTGCGCCCACCGACCAGCAGCATCAGGCAGGGGGCAATCACGTTGAGTAGGCACCGGGTCAGGGCGGGGTCTTCCGGGGGTATCTGCGTGATCTCGCCGAGCATGTGCTTAAGGAGCGCCATCTTCGGCTGCGCCTCGTCCTGGAAAAGGATCTGTAGGTGCGAGGTTGGTGCCAACACTTCCCTGGCCAGGACGCGCAACTGCCACGCTTGAGGTTCCTGCATCGCGCGCTCTACCAACTGCTCGATCAGCACGCGCAACTTCGACGCTGGAGGCAACTCGCTGCCGACAAGTTGCCGCAGGGCGGCCATGTCCAGAAGCCGGCCATGGGACTCCGCCAGCACGGCTTGATACAGACCACTGCGGTTGCCGAAGTGGTAGTTGATCGACGCCAAATCCACCTGGGCCTGGGCAGCGATGGCCTTGTTGGAGGTCTCGGCATACCCCGTGGTGGCGAACAGCTCGCCCGCCGCCTCAAGTATCCGGGTTCGGGTGGCCTCGCCATCCGAGCGAAGTCCGCGTGCAGGTTTGTTCATTCCTCGATTGTCCAGAGCAGCAGGTACGGCTTGCATTCTCGCCTAGACTAAAACTAAAATCCATTTAGTGTTATCGTATCGCAGCGCATCGTTCTGCCTCCACTCCGACTTCCTGGATCGTTTGACATGAAGAAGCCCCTCATTGCCCTTGGTCTCCTTGTAGTGCTGGCGCTCGGCGCATGGGCCTGGATGCACCAGCGAGACAAAGACCACGACGGTGCGCTGGTGCTGTACGGCAACGTGGACATCCGGCAGGTGTCGCTGGCTTTCGATGGCAGTGGCCGCGTGGCCGAATTGAAGGTCGATGAAGGCGATGCGGTGAAGGCGGGTCAACTGTTGGCCACGCTGGACACGCAAACGCTGGCTTTGCAGGCCGAACAGGCGCAGGCGCAGATCGGCGTGCAGCAGCAGAACCTGTTGCGCCTGAAGAACGGCTCGCGCCCCGAAGAACTGGCGCAGGCGAGAAGTAGCTACGCCGCTGCACAGGCCGATGCCGAGCGTGCGCGCAAGGACTTGGCGCGATTGCAGGGGATTGCCGCCAATACCGACAACCGTGGGGTCAGCGCACAGGAACTGGATCGCGCCCGTGCCGCCGTGCAGGTCGCCGACGCGCAGGCGGCACAACAGCGCGACGCGCTGCGCCTGACCGAAATCGGCCCGCGCAAGGAAGACATCGCCGCCGCCGAGGCGCAACTGAAGTCCTCCGAGGCGCAATTGGCACTGTTGCAGCATCAGGTTTCTCAGGGCCAGTTGATCGCACCATCCGATGCCGTGGTGCGCTCGCGCCTGCTGGAACCGGGCGACATGGCCACCCCGCAGAAGCCGGTGTACGCATTGGCGATCACCCGTCCGAAGTGGGTTCGCGTGTATGTGAATGAACCGGATTTGGGCAAGGTCAAGCCCGGCCAGTCCGCGCGCGTCACCACCGACAGCGCACCGGACAGGCCCATCACCGGCAAGGTCGGCTATATCTCCTCGGTCGCCGAGTTCACCCCGAAAGCGGTACAGACCGAGGAACTGCGCACTAGCCTGGTCTATGAGGTGCGGGTGGTCGTCGAGGACAACGACGATGCGCTGCGCCTGGGCCAGCCTGCCACTGTCGTATTGGGCGGCGACACGCAATGAGCCGAGCCGAGCCAGCCGGCGCCAGCGTCGTCGCCGACAGCCTGCGCAAGACCTTCGAGGCGCCGGGCGGCGGGCCGCTGCACGCGGTCGATGGCGTGTCGCTACAGGTGCGCCAAGGCGAACTGACCGCGCTGGTCGGCCCGGACGGCGCCGGCAAGACCACGTTGCTGCGAATGATGGCCGGCCTGTTGAAGCCCGACACCGGCAGCCTGCGGGTGCTCGGCATCGACGTGGCGCAAGACCCGCAGGCGGTACAGGATCGCATCAGCTACATGCCGCAGCGCTTCGGCCTGTACGAAGACCTGAGCGTGCAGGAAAACCTCGACCTCTACGCCGACCTGCACGGCGTGCCGCAGGACGTGCGCCGCGAGCGCTTCGCGCGGATGCTCGAAATGACCGACATGGCGCGCTTCACCGACCGCCCCGCCGGCAAGCTCTCTGGCGGCATGAAGCAAAAGCTCGGCCTGGCCTGCACGCTGGTGCGTTCGCCGGATCTGCTGCTGCTGGACGAACCCAGCGTCGGCGTCGATCCGCTGTCGCGGCGCGAACTGTGGAAGATCGTGCAGCAACTGGTCGAGGACGAACAGCTCAGCGTGATCGTCAGCACCGCCTACATGGACGAGGCCGAGCGCTGCGCACAGGTGTTCGTGATGAACCTGGGCAAAGTATTGGCCGAAGGCACGCCGCGGGCGCTGGCCGACCGCGCACGCGGGCTGGCCTTCGTTGCGCCGCCGGCGGCAGGCACGCCAGCCCGCGACTTGCAGGCCAGGCTGATCGACGCCAGCGAGTTGATCGTCGATGCCGTTCCCAGCGGCGGCGCAGTGCGTTTCATCCGCCAGCCGAATGCGGACGAAGCAAAGATCGCCGCGTTGCTCGATGGTTCGCCCCCGCAACCGCGCACGGAAGAACTGGAAGACGCCTTCATGATGTTGCTGCGCCAGCATCAGGACGGCGACGAAGCGGCCTCGCCGCAAGCCACGACACCGCAGGAAGCGAACGTCGATGCGCCGCGCGATGACGGAAAACCCGTGATCGTGGTGCGCGACCTGGTGCGCAAGTTCGGCGATTTCACCGCCGTGGCCAGCACCTCGTTCGAGGTCGCACGCGGAGAAATCTTCGGCCTGCTCGGCCCCAACGGGGCCGGCAAGACCACGACCTTCCGCATGCTGTGCGGGCTGCTGCCGGCCACCAGCGGCCATCTGGAAGTGGCCGGACTGAACCTGCGCCACGCACGCGCGAAGGCGCGCGCGCGCATCGGCTACGTGTCGCAGAAATTCGCGCTGTACGGGAATCTTTCGGTGCGCGAGAACCTGGAGTTCTTCGGCGGCGCCTATGGCCTGCGCGGCAAGTCTCGGGACGAACGGGTGAACGCGATCATCGAGCAGTTCGCGCTGGAACCCAAGGCGATCAGCGGCCAGTTGCCCGGCGGTTACAAGCAGCGCCTGGCGATGGCGG
This sequence comes from Pseudomonas sp. StFLB209, assembly GCF_000829415.1. NCBI lineage: Bacteria > Pseudomonadati > Pseudomonadota > Gammaproteobacteria > Pseudomonadales > Pseudomonadaceae > Pseudomonas > Pseudomonas sp. StFLB209. The sequence continues at coordinate 4,597,033 of NZ_AP014637.1, forward strand.
CGGGCCTGCTGCACCAGCCGGAGATCCTGTTCTTGGATGAACCGACCAGCGGCATCGACCCGCTGGCGCGGCGCGCGTTCTGGCGCACCATCACCGCGCTGGCACAAGGCGGCACCACCATCATCATCACCACCCACTTCATGGAAGAAGCCGAATACTGCGACCGCATCGCGATCCAGGACGCCGGCAAGATGCTGGCGCTGGGCACGCCGAAGCAGGTACGTGAGCAGGCCGGCGACGTGGGGATGGACATGAACGGCGCCTTCATCGCCATCGTCGAGCAGGGTCGCGCAAAAGTGGCCGAAGGAGTGGCCGCGTGAAGGCGCACGACACGCAAAGCGGCTTCCTGCGCCGCTTCAATGCCCTGTTCCGCAAAGAAGTGCGGCAGATGCTGCGCGACAAGAGCAACCTCGCGGTCGGTCTGTTCTTGCCGGTGGCGCTGATCCTGTTGTTCGGCTACGGCCTGTCGTTCGACGTGAAGAACGCGCCGGTGGCGGTGGTGCTGGAAGACCGTTCGCCGACCGCGCGTGAACTGGTCGATGGCCTGCAAGGCTCGCCGTATCTCGCTCCCGTATTCGCCGCCGACATGCCCGAAGCGGAGCGGCTGGTGCGCGCAGGCACGGTGGACGGCATCGTCCGCGTGCCGATGGATTTCTCGCGCCGCTTCCAGGCGGGCGACGGCCGCATCCAGTTGCTGCTCAACGGCGTGGATTCCAGTTCCGCCGCGACCATCGAAGGCTACGTCAGCGGTGCGATCGGTGCCTGGGCGCAGCAGCAGGCCGACCGTGCCGGCAACAAGCCCAGCGGCATCGGCCAGGTCGAAGTGGTGCAACGGATGTGGTTCAACGAAGCCGGCGAAAGCCGCTGGTTCCTGATCCCGGGCCTGATCGTGCTGGTGCTGACCCTGATCGGCGGCTTCTTGACCTCACTGCTGATCGCGCGCGAATGGGAGCGCGGCACGCTGGAATCGCTGTTCGTCACCCCGGTGCGGCCGATGGAAATCGTGCTGTCGAAAGTCGCGCCGTACATGGTCGTCGGCGTGATCGACCTGGCGATGTGCCTGTTCACCGCGCATTTCCTGTTCCATGTGCCGATGCACGGCTCTCTGGTCGTCATCGTCGTTGCCGGCTTGCTCTATCTGCTGGTGTCGCTGCTGCTGGGCTTGCTCATTTCCGGCGTAACCCGCAACCAGTTCCAGGCGAGCCAGGTAGCGCTGTTGGTCAGCTTCATGCCGGCAATGATGCTCTCCGGCTTCGTGTTCGACCTGCGCAACGTGCCGGTCGTCATCCAAGTCATCAGCCAGGTGCTGCCGGCCACGCACTTCATGGGGCTGATCAAGACCTTGTTCATGGCCGGCGACAACTGGCCAATGATCTTCCGCGATTGCGGCATCCTCGCGGTGTACGCGCTGGTGCTGATGCTTGCCACGCGCCGCACGCTGCGCAAGAGCCTGAGGTGATTCGGATGGAAGCCTTCTTCGCCACCCTCGCCCAGATCGGTGCGCTGATCCGCAAGGAAATCCTCGCGCTGGTCAAGGAGCCGGCCAGCCGTGCATTGCTATTGGCCCCGGTGTTGATGCAGTCGCTGCTGTTCGGCTACGGCGCCACCTACGACCTGACCAACGTGCCCTACGCGGTGCTCGACCAGAGCCGCGGCGCGGCCTCGACCGAGCTGCTGGCGCGGCTGGACGGCACTGGCGTGTTTCATCGCGCCGCTACCCTGACCACACCGGCGCAGATTGCCGAGCTGATCGACGGCAACGACGCGCTGGTGGTGCTGAACATTCCCGCCGATTTTCAGCAGCGTTTGAACGCAGGGCAGAGCGCGCCGTTGCAGGTCATCCTCGACGGGCGCAATTCCTCCACCGCAGGTTCCGCCGCCAGCTATGTCGGTTCCATCGTCGCCAGCTACAACGCTTCACTGGGCGGTGGCGCAGCGGGGGTCAGCATCGAGCGCCGCGCCTGGTTCAACCCCAATCTGGAATCGCGCTGGAACATCATGCCGGCACTGATCGGTGCCTTGAGCATGCTGCAAACCCTGCTGATCTCCGCGCTTTCGGTGGCGCGTGAGCGCGAGCAAGGCACCTTCGACCAGTTGCTGGTGACGCCGCTGACCCCATTCCAGATCATGATTGGCAAGGCGATCCCGGCCATCCTGATTGGCCTGCTGCAATCGACCATCATTTTCCTGGTCATTCGCTTCTGGTTCCAGATCCCGATGAATGGCTCGGTGTGGCTGCTCTACGCGGGTCTGCTCACCTTCAACATCGCTGCGGTCGGCATCGGCCTGTCGGTGTCGGCGCTGTCGCTGAACATGCAGCAGGCGATGCTCTACACCTTCCTGCTCATCATGCCGCTGATGCTGCTGTCGGGCCTGCTGACGCCGGTGAAGAACATGCCGGAAGTCCTGCAATTCGCCACTTATGCCAACCCGCTGCGCTTCGGCGTGAGCATCGTGCGCCGGGTCTATCTGGAAGGCGCCGGTTTCATCGACATCTGGCGCGATTTCATTCCCTTGCTCGCGATGGGCGCCATTTCGCTGCCACTGGCGGCGTGGCTGTTCCGTCATCGCCTTTCCTGATCGGGTATCGCCATGCACGCACCGCGTTCTCCAAATCGTCTCGTTCCCGGCATGCTTGCCGCTGCACTGGTCGCCGCGCTGGCCGGCTGCGCCATCGGCCCGAACTTCGTCAAGCCGACGCCCGCCGCGCCGGACGACTGGACGAGCTGGCGCAGCGGCGATGCGTCGCTGCGCATCCCGACCGAAGCCACTCAGGCATTGCCGGCCCAGTGGTGGCAGGCATTCAACGACGCAACGCTCGATGCGTTGCAGCGGCGCGCTTCCGATGCCAGCCCCGACCTGCGCACCGCCGCGCTGCGCTTCGCCCAGGCGCGTGCGCAGCGCAGCACGGTGGCCGCGCAGCGCGGGCCGGAAGTCAACGCCAGCGGAAGCGCCACCCGCCAACGCCAGAGCGAGAGCGGTGCCAGCACGCGCATGATCGGCATCATGGGGGCCGACCCCAGCCTCACCGAGTTGCTGGCCGAACCGTTCACGCTGTACCAGGCCGGTTTCGACGCTTCGTGGGAGCTGGATTTGTGGGGCCGCGTGCGCCGATCCGTGGAAGCCGCCGATGCCGATGTCGGCCAACAGGCTGCGCTGCTCGATCTGGCCCGCCTCAGCCTGGCCAGCGACGTGGCACGCAATTACTTCGAGCTGCGCACCGCCCAGCGGCAGATCCGCTTGATGCGCGAGGACATCGCCGCACTGGAAGACCGCGCCGCGCTGCTGCAAGCGCGCGTGGATGGCGGCGTGCTCGACCACACCGACCTGCAACGCCAGCGCGCCGAACTGGCCGCATTGAAAGCGCAACTGCCGCCGCTGCTGGCGCAGGAAGCCGCCAGCGCCAATCAGATCGCACTGCTGCTGGGCGAACGCCCGGGGGCGCTGCGGGCCGAACTCGCGCCGCGCGAAGCCGACGCCGGGACTTCGTTGCCCGATCTTGCCCTCGGCTTGCCATCGGAAGTCGCGCTGCGCCGCCCCGACATCCGCGCCGCCGAAGCGCGCCTGCACAGCGCCACCGCCAGCATCGGCATCGCCAGGGCCGACCTGTACCCCAGCATCCGGCTTGGTGCGACGTTCGGCTACGAGTCCTACCTGAGCGACGAATTTTCCGACTGGGGCAGCCGCACATGGTCGGTTGGCCCCAGCCTCGGCCTGCCGATCTTCGACCATGGCCGACGCAAGGCCACCGTGCAACTGCGCGAACTGCAACAGCAAGAGGCCGCCATCAACTACCAACAGACCGTGCTGAAAGCCTGGCAGGAAATCGACGATTCGCTGTCCGCCTACAGCGCCGAGCAGCGTCAGGCGCGCGAACTGCAAACCCGCAGCGATGCGGCCGGCGATGCCTATCAGCTTGCACAGGCGCGCTACGACGGTGGCGTCACCGATTTCACTGCCGTACTCGACGCCCAGCGCAGCTATCTGCAAGCCCGCCGTGACCTGGCGGCCAGCGAGGGACGTTTGAGTACGCGCTACGTCACCGTCAACAAGGCCATCGGCAACGTGCCGTTGGACACGGAGAACGCGGCAGGAAAAGGAATGGAGTGAGGAGAGAACCATGCGGAAAAATGGCCCTGAGCTGGAAGCAGACATGTCGAAGGCCCCTGCCGTGGCAAGGCGCACTGCGCTGGTGGTAGGACTTGGCATCAGTGGCATCGCGTGCGCGATTGCGCTGCACCGTGCGGGGTGGCATCCCGTCGTTGTCGAACGTGCGCCAGCCCGCCGCCGGGGCGGCTACTTCATTGCCGTGATGGGTGTGGGGCGATCGGCTGCCGCCGATCTAGGAGTCGGAGATCGCTTGGTCGATCACAGGGCCGAAAGCATGACCTATGTCATCGATCGGCAAGGGAATCGATCTCCGGGCCTGAGTTTCGCCGACATACCGATCAATCCCTACCTCACCATGCGGGGTGATGTCGAAGACGCAGTCTGGAAGACATTGCAAGAGGTAGCGCCCGACACGGAAATCCACTTCTCGACCACTCCGACCGCGATCGAGCAAGATGGGGATTGTGTCGAGGTGACGCTTGAAGGGCCGCAGGGCGTGAGCCGCCGCTGGTTCGACCTTGTGATCGGTGCCGATGGCATCCGTTCCACGGTGCGCCGTCTTGCATTCCCTCCTGCGCTTGGCGGCTTGCAGCGTCTTGGCACCATGATCTGCGCCTATGCGCTTCAGGAGGATCTACCCACGCTGCCAAGCGGGGTCGGAGGGCAGATCATCGAGCCTGGTCGTTCGTTCACCGTCTTTCCCTTCGATGATCGGCGATCGACGGTACTGTTCTCCTGGTATGCGGCCAATCCCGATGCCGAGCGCAAAGGGAAGGCCACCGAACAAATCCGCAAGGCATTCGGGCCAGAGCCTCTCGGCCCTATCCTGGAAGCTGCATTGGGGCAACTGGAGACGAGCGAGGCGGCCCTGTTCGACATCGCCGAGCAGGTTCGCCTTTCCACTTGGTATCAGGGGCGCGTGGTGCTGGTCGGTGATTCGGCTTGGTGCCCATCACTTTATTCGGGCATGGGCGCGTCGAGCGGCCTGGCCGGCGCCAATGTGCTGGGCAAGCGTCTCGAAGAACATGGCGACGACATCGCAGCCGCCCTCGCCGACTGGGAAGCCACGATGCGGCCGCGGATAGCGGAGTTCCAGAAGTCGGCCGAAACCGGCATTGGCGTCTTCACCCCCGCCAGCGACAAGGCAATCCGCATCCGCAAGCGTGCGATGTCACTTTTGACCAATCCCATAGTGCGCTGGGTGTTCTCGCACGTGGGCAAATTTCTGCCCGTCATGCAGCAACGAGAACGTCCGATTTCCTGAGTGTTCACTGCCGTCAGGTTGTGGGGGGTAGAGCTTCCAATCCAAGCGTCTGATCCAGATGGCATCAGGCAAAGACAGACTTCATCAGGGGGCAGCAGAGTTATGGAGATCCGACACCTGCGCTGCTTTCTTGCGGTAGCTGAAGAACTGCGCTTTGCGCGGGCAGCGGAACGACTGCACATGGAGCAATCGCCATTGTCGCGGGCGATCAAGGAGTTGGAAGAAGACTTGGGCGTGGCGCTGTTCGTCCGCACCACGCGCACCACACGACTGACCCGCGCTGGCACGCTGTTCTTGGAACACGTGCGCCGCGTGTTCACGGCCTTGGAACAAGCACGCGACAGCGTGAAAGCGGCGGCAAACGGTTTTCATGGCCAGTTGCGCGTGGCCTTGTCGGACGGCATTACGCCCTCGCGCTTGCCGGCCGTGCTGGCGCTATGCCGGCAGGAGGAACCGGAAGTCGAAATACGGTTCTTCGAGGTGCCGCTGTCGCAGCAGCTCAAGGGCCTGCATGACGACCTGTACGACGTGGGGTTCACGCAGTCCGATGAAGTGGGCGATGGCATCACCGCCATACCTGTCTGGAGCGATCCGATCATGGTGGCGGTGCCCGCGCGGCATCCGCTGCTGGCCCATAAGCGCATTCCCCTGGATGAACTGCTGCGCTATCCGCTTGTCCTGTGTGATCCGCAAGTGTGTGAAGGCCCTGCAAAGCACGTCGATCGGATACTGCGCCGGGTAGACATGGAGCCATTGGTCGCAGAACGAGTCGCTTCGTGTGATTTGATGATGGCGCTGGTATCGGCCGGCTTCGCGCTTGGCCTGGCAGGTGCCGCGCGTATTGCCGCCAGCCATGAACCGGGCGTAGTCGCCCGGCCGCTGGCGCTGCGCGTGCCACCGCTGACGACCTACCTACTGCACGCCGCAGGCGAGCCGTCCGAGGAGCTTGCGCGGTTCATTGAGCGCGTGCAGGCCGTCGAATCACCGGAACCCCCAAGGCCCAAGCCGGGCCATCATTCCGATCACCTGGAGGAACCTGCGCCATGAAGAAGATCGTCCCATTCTTGCTGGTGGCCGTGTTGACTGCCTGCGGCCAGTCCGAAACGACTCAGAAGGCCAACACTTCGGAAGCGAATATCCCAACGGTGGAAGAACTGGCGGCCAATCCCGAACGGCTCAAGGAACTGCGCCAGCAATGCAAGACCGACCGCCCGAAGCTCGGCGACGTGCTGTGCAATCGGGTAGCCGAAGCCACACGCAAGCGGTTCTATGGCGACGGCGAAACGCCGTACACGCCGCCGAAGGAACCGCCCAAGTTCTGATCGTTGGCGGTTCGCCGCATCGTCTTCATTTTTTTGATCGACACGCCGCAATGCGCCTGCGCTTGCGGCGTTTTTCTTTGGCTGGCTGTCGCACTCATTCTGCCTTTTTGCTCGACCTTTCTGCTGAAAACGGTCTTTGACCGGCACTGACCCGGCACCGAACCTGACGCCTGCGGCACGCCCTTGTGCCGCTTCTTCCATGAGGAATCAGCGCAGGAGAAATCGGAGGCCAGGTCATGCAAGGGACGAACGTGCTGTTCGGTCAGATCGCCGTGGTATTCGGCATCGTGATCGCCGGCGTGTGGGGCGCCACACAATGGACAGCAGCGGCCCTTGGCTATCAAGTACGCCTTGGCTCGCCCTGGTTCGACTTCCTTGGCACTTCGATTTATCACCCGTGGAAGCTGTTTGAGTGGTGGTTCTTCTTCGGCGCCTATGCGCCGGAAGTCTTCGACACCGGCGGCGCCATTGCCGGCGCCAGCGGCATGGTCGCCGTGGGCGTCGCCATCGCCATGTCGGTATGGCGCTCGCGCCAAGCGCGCCTGGTCACGACCTACGGCTCTGCGCGCTGGGCCAACGCGCAGGACATTCGCAGGGCCGGCCTCACGCAGCCTGCCGGTGTGTTCCTGGGCCAGCACGATCGCCAGTACCTGCGACATGAAGGCCCGGAACACGTCCTGACCTTCGCGCCCACGCGCTCGGGCAAGGGCGTGGGCCTGGTGGTGCCCACCTTGTTGAGCTGGCCCGCGTCGGCCGTCATCCACGACATCAAGGGCGAGAACTGGCAGATCACCGCCGGCTGGCGCTCGCGCTTCTCGCATTGCCTGCTATTCAACCCGACCGATGCGAAGTCGGCGGCCTACAACCCGCTGCTAGAGGTACGGCGCGGCGCGCATGAAGTGCGCGACGTGCAGAACATCGCGGACATTCTGGTCGATCCCGAAGGCGCGCTGGAGAAGCGCAACCATTGGGAGAAGACCAGTCACGCGCTGCTGGTCGGGGCCATCCTGCATGTGCTCTACGCGGGCGAAGACAAGACGCTGCGCGGCGTCGCCAACTTCCTCTCCGACCCGGCCAGCCCGTTCGAGCTGACCTTGCATCGGATGATGACCACGCCCCACCTGGGCGATGGGCCGCATCCTGTCGTCGCTTCGGCGGCGCGCGAAGTGCTCAACAAGTCGGACAACGAGCGTTCCGGCGTGTTGAGCACCGCCATGTCGTTCCTTGGCCTGTACCGCGACCCTACGGTGGCCGAAGTCACGTCGCGCTGCGACTGGCGCATCGCCGACCTGATCGCGGCAGAGCATCCGGTATCGCTGTACCTGGTGGTGCCGCCTTCGGACATATCGCGGACGAAGCCGCTCATCCGCCTGATCCTCAACCAGATCGGCCGGCGCCTCACCGAATCGCTCGATGGCTCCGACGGCATCGAGCGCCGCCACAAGCTGCTGCTGATGCTCGATGAGTTCCCGGCGCTGGGGCGCTTGGACTTCTTCGAGACGGCGCTGGCCTTCATGGCGGGCTACGGCATCCGCAGCTTCCTCATCGCGCAGAGCCTGAACCAGATCGACAAAGCCTACGGCCAGAACCATTCGATCCTGGACAACTGCCACGTTCGGGTGACGTTCGCCACGAACGACGAACGTACCGCCAAACGCATTTCCGAAACGCTCGGTACAGCCACCGAACTGCGCGCCCAGCGCAACTACGCGGGCCACCGGCTCGCGCCGTGGCTGGGCCACCTGATGGTGTCGCGCCAGGAAACCGCGCGCCCGCTGCTGACGCCGGGCGAGGTGATGCAGCTTCCACCGGACGAGGCCGTGGTGATGGTGTCCAGCGTGGCGCCGATCAAGGCGAAGAAGCTGCGCTACTACGCGGACGCCAATTTCAAGCGCCGCGTGCTGCCGCCGCCCGCGCTTGCGGGTGCGCAGTATGCCGACGCGCCGCCGCTGCGCCCTGACGACTGGAGCGGACTGGCGATTCCGCCAACGCCTGCCGTACCGGCCACGGCATCCGCCGATGGCCTGGGCAGCTTGGCCGCCGACGACGGCGGCCCGCGCCGTCAGCCCGAGCTTTCCGAAGCCGTTGCCTATGCCCCCGAGCTGGCCGCGCCTGCGGCCGACCTCGCTCTGCTCGACGACGACGACGACCTACCGCTTCCCCTTCCTCGCCAGCTTGATCCAGCCATGCAGCGCACGGCCCGGCTGGCATCGCTGAACCCCAACGACGGAATCGAGCTATGAGCCACTACCGCCTCAACTTGTTCATCCAGCCGGAGCACGCCAAGCGCCTGGACGAGCTGGCCGCCAAGAAAGGCGTGTCCAAGTCGTCCATCGTCGCCGCTGCCTTGGCGTCCTGGCTGTCGCCGGACGCAGCAGACCAGCGCGAGGCGGCCATCGCCAAGCGGTTGGATCGCCTATCGCGCCAGGCCGAGCGCCTGGAGCGCGACCAGAACATCCAGATCGAGACGCTGGCGCTGTTCATTCGCTACTACCTCACGGTCAGCACGCCAATCCCCGAGGCGCACCAAGAGGCTGCCCGCGCACAGGGCAAAGCGCGCTTCGAGCAGTTCGTAGAACAGTTGGGCCGCCACCTGCTGCGGGGCCGAAGCCTGGTGCGCGACGTGGTGGAGGAACTGCATCCCGACTCGATGCGGATGGAGGACGCGGCGGCAGCCGCGCAAGCGCAGGAGCGTGCGTCATGAGCGCCGTTCCGCAGTCCATGAGCGCCACGTCGCTCGACCGCCGCATCCAGATGCTGCGCACGGCGATGGGGCCGCTGATCGCCGCCGCGCTCGAAGACCCGGACGTGGTGGAGGTGATGCTGAATCCCGATCGCACCCTTTGGGTGGATCGGCTTTCCAGCGGGCGCGCACCGATGGGCGTGGAGCTGTCCGAAGCGGACGGCGAGCGAATCATCCGCCTCGTGGCCGCCCACGTCGGCGCGGAGGTGCATCGCGGCCAACCGCTGCTGTCGGCAGAGTTGCCCGAGACGGGAGAACGCTTCGAGGGCATCTTGCCGCCGGCTGCACCGGGGCCGGCCTTCGCGCTGCGCAAGCGGGCCATCGGCGTGATCCCGCTGGAGCGGTACGTCATCGACCGGATGATGACCAGCGCCCAGGCGGGCTTTCTCGTTCGCGCCGTGCGCGAGCGGCAGAACGTCTTGATCGCCGGCGCCACCAGCAGCGGCAAGACCACGCTCGCCAATGCCTTGCTCGCGGAAATCGCCGCCACCGGCGACCGCGTGCTGGTGCTCGAAGACACGGTGGAGCTGCAATGCGCGGCCCGCGACCACGTACCGCTGCGCACGCGCGCAGGCGTGGTGTCCATGACCGAGCTGGTGCGTTCGTCCATGCGCCTGCGCCCGGATCGTGTCGTCGTCGGCGAGGTGCGCGGCGCCGAGGCGCTGGATCTCATCAAGGTGTGGGGCACAGGCCACCCCGGCGGCATCGCCACGATCCATGCCGGCTCTGCGCTCGGCGCGCTGCTGCGCCTGGAGCAACTGATTCTCGAAGTGGCGGTGAATCCGCCCCGTGCGCTGATCGCCGAGGCGGTCAACGTGGTGATCCACATCGCCGGGCGCGGGCGCAAGCGCCGCATCGAGAGCATCGCCCGCGTCGTCGGCTTCGACGGCGTGGGCTACCAACTGGCGGACGCGATGGACGCGCCGTTTCCCGAGCTGCCGCCCGTTTCCGATGCCGCACCCGCTGCGGCGACTTTCCCATCCCCTGACTCACTTGGAGAACTGCCATGACGCAGACGACCGTTCCTGCTTTCCGTGTTTCCGTAAATCCGCCTTCGCACCTGTCCATCCTCGCGCGGCTGCGCTGCCTGGGCCGCCCTGCGGGGCAAGGGCTGCTGCTGGCCGCGCTGCTGCTGTTCTTGGCCGGAACCGCGCAGGCCGCCGGTTCCTCGATGCCGTGGGAAGGCCCGCTGCAATCCATCCTCGAATCCATCCAGGGGCCGGTGGCGCGCATCGTCGCGGTCATCATCATCATCGCCACGGGCCTCGCGCTCGCGTTCGGCGACACGTCGGGCGGCTTTCGCAAGCTGATCCAGATCGTGTTCGGCCTGTCCATCGCGTTCGCGGCTTCGAGCTTCTTCCTGTCCTTCTTCAGCTTCTCCGGCGGGGCTGTCGTATGAGCGCCCCGGATACATTCGCGGCCGGGTTCGAGGTGCCTTTGCATCGCTCGCTCACCGAGCCGATCTTGCTGGGAGGCGCACCGCGCACCGTGGCGATTGCCAACGGCACGCTGGCCGCCGCCGTCGGGCTGGGCCTGCAACTGTGGATTCCTGGCGTGGTGCTATGGATCGTGGGCCATTCGCTGGCGGTGTGGGGTGCGCGCGTCGATCCGCAGTTCATGGCCGTGTTCGCCCGGCACATCAAGCACCGCCCGCTGCTGGACGTGTGAGGGGATGCCGCCATGCTAAACCTCGCCGAATACCGCCAGCGCCCGGCCTTGCTTGCCGACTGGCTGCCCTGGGCTGGGCTAGTCGCGCCGGGCGTGGTGCTGAACAAGGACGGGTCGTTTCAACGATCGTTCCAGTTCCGCGGCCCCGACTTGGACAGTGCGACGCAGGGCGAATTGATCGCCACGGCGGCACGGCAGAACAACGCGCTTCGCCGCACCGGCTCTGGCTGGGCCTTCTATATCGACGCCGAGCGGATGCGGGCATCGCGCTATCCGCAGTCCTCGTTTCCCGAGCCGCTGTCGTGGCTGGTGGACGAGGAACGACGTGCGGCGTTCGAGGAGTCGGACAGCCATTTCGAGAGCATCTACCACTTCACGCTGCAATACCTGCCGCCGGAGGAGTCGCGCGCCCGAGCCGCCAAGATGCTCTACGAGAACACGCCGACGAATGGCGTGGACTGGCGCGAGCGGCTGCAATCCTTCGTTGCGGAAACGGATCGGGTCTTTGACCTGCTCGATGGCGTGATGCCGGAAGTCTCCTGGCTGGACGACAGCCAGACGCTGACCTATCTGCACTCGACCATCTCGACGCGACGCTATCGCGTGGGCGTGCCCGAAGTGCCGTTCCACATCGACGCGCTGCTGACCGACTCGCCGCTGGTCGGTGGCCTTGCGCCCATGTTGGGCGACCGGCACCTGCGCGTGGTGTCGGTGCGCGGCTTCCCGACCTCGACCTGGCCGGGGATTCTGGACGACCTCAACCGCCTTGGATTTGGGTATCGCTGGAGTACACGATTCTTGTGCCTCGACAAATCCGAGGCGGAACAGGAGTTGGGGCGCTTGCGCCGGCAGTGGTTTGCGAAACGGAAGAACGTCATCGCGCTGCTGCGCGAAACGATCTTCCAGCAAGAAAGCCCGCTGGTCGATACCGACGCCAGCAACAAGGCCGCCGATGCGGACGCCGCCTTGCAGGAACTGGGCAGCGATCAAGTCGCCTTCGGCTACCTGACGGCGACCGTCACCGTCATGGACGAGGACGCCGCCGTCGCAGACGAGAAGCTGCGCATGGTGGAGCGCGTCATCCAGGGGCGCGGGTTCGTCACCATCCCCGAAACGCTCAATGCCGTGGATGCCTGGCTGTCCTCGCTCCCCGGCAACGCCTACGCCAACGTGCGCCAGCCCATCGTCTCGACGCTGAACTTGGCGCACATGATGCCGGTGTCGGCGGTATGGGCTGGGCCGGAGAAGAACGACCACCTCGATGGCCCGCCGCTGATCGTCACGCGCACCGACGGCGCCACGCCGTTCCGGCTGGTGACGCACATCGGCGACGTGGGCCACACGCTGGTCGCAGGCCCGACCGGCATGGGCAAGTCGGTCTTGCTCGCCACGCTGGCGATGCAGTTCCGCCGTTATCGCGGCTCGCGCATCTTCGCCTTCGACATGGGCCGCTCCATGCGCGTCACCATCCTCGGCCTGGGCGGTGAGCACTATGACCTCGGCACGGATGGCGAAATCGCCTTCCAGCCACTCGCGCGCATCGACCGTGAGGGCTACCGCACCTGGGCCGCCGAATGGATCGAAGGCCGCTTGCTGCACGAAGGCGTGGCGGTCGGCCCCGACGAGAAGGCGGCTATCTGGTCGGCGCTGGGAAGTCTCGCTGGTGCGCCGGTGGAGCAGCGCACGATGACGGGACTTTCCGTGCTGCTGCAATCGAACACGCTGCGGCAGGCGCTGTCGCCCTATGTGCTCGGTGGCGCCCACGGCAAGCTGCTGGATGCCGACCACGACCGGCTGGGCATGGCCGACGTGCAGTGCTTCGAGATGGAGGAGCTGATGCACAGCAAGGCCGCCGTCATGGCCGTGCTGCACTACCTCTTTGCGCGTTTCGATGAACGCTTCGACGGGGCGCCCACGCTGCTGATCCTCGATGAAGCGTGGCTGTTCCTCGATGACCCGGTGTTTGCCGCGCGCATCCGGCAGTGGCTCAAGACGCTCAGGAAAAAGAACGTCAGCGTCATCTTCGCCACGCAGAGCCTGGCCGACATCAAGGATTCGAGCATCGCGCCCGCGATCATCGAAAGCTGCGCAAGCCGCATCTTCTTGCCGAACCCGCAGGCGACTGAGCCGCAGATTCGCACGATCTACGAGGGCTTCGGCCTCAACAGGCGGCAGATCGAAATCGTCGCCACCGCGCAGCCCAAGCGCGACTACTACTACCAATCCCGCCTCGGCAACCGCCTGTTCGACCTCGACCTGGGGCCAGCGGCGCTGGCGTTTGCGGGCGCTTCCACGCCGCAAGACCAGCGCGACATAGACCGCGTGCTGCTGGACGCCGGCGTGCCCGGCTTCGCGGGCGCCTGGCTGCGCCATCGCGGCCTCGATTGGGCGGCCGACCTGCTGCCCTCGTTCCCCGGCTTCGCGCCGGGTTCCCTCGCTGACCAACCCCTGGAGAACCTGCCATGAAAAAGCGCCTTATCGCCGCCGCCATTGCGGCCATGCTTTGCACTGCCACCGCCCATGCGCAATGGGTCGTGGTCGATCCGACGAACCTCGTGCAGAACACGCTGACCGCGATCCGCACGCTGGAGCAGATCAACAACCAGATCCAGCAGCTTCAGAACGAAGCGCAGATGCTGATGAACCAGGCCCGCAACCTCGCCAGCCTGCCGTCCAGCGTGGTGAACCAGTTGCGCGCCAATCTGGCGACAACCGAACGGCTGATCGCCCAGGCCAGGGGCTTGGCCTACGACGTGACGAATCTGGATCGGGAGCTCGCGCGCCTGTATCCCGAACAGTACGCCGCCACCGTCAGCGGCGACCAGATGTACCGCGACGCGCAGGAGCGTTGGCGGAACACGCTCAACGGCTTGCAGACCACCATGCAGATGCAGGCGCAGGTGTCGCAGAACCTGGGCGAAGACGAAAGCGTGCTGGCCGACCTCGTGGGCAAGAGCCAGTCGGCCGAAGGTGCGTTGCAGGCGATGCAGGCCATGAATCAGTTGCTGGCCTTGCAGGCCAAGCAGTCGATCCAGTCGCAGCGGCTCCAGATCACGCAAGACCGGGCGGCGTCGCTGGAACTGGCGCGGCAGGCGGCAGCCACGGAGCGCGCCCGCGAGGTGCGGCGGCGCTTCCTGGGCGACGGCACGCCGTACACGCCGCAGTCCGTGAACTTCTACGGCAACTGACGGGAGGCCGCCATGCGATGCGTCCTCGTCCTGTGTGTCGCGCTGCTGGCCGCTTGCGGCGAGCAGCCGGCCGACCACCTTGCCGATGCCTTGGCCGCCGATCCCGTGCGGCTGAAGGCATTGCGCGCGCAATGCGCGGCCGACCGGCAGGCCACGGGCGAGGACGCTTGCCGTGCCGCCGCCGAAGCCTTCCGGCGGCGCTTCTTCTCCGGCCAGGCCGGGCCGGATGAATACCAGACGCTGGCCGACCTGCCGCCGATCCCGCCGAGCTTCGAGGAACCGGCCGATGGCATGGCGCCGGCCGTTCCCGCCGAACCGGAGGACACGCCATGAATGACGTGACCATCATCGACCAATTCCTCAACACCTTTGCCGCTTATATCGACTCGGGTTTCGGGCTGCTGCGGGGCGAAGTGGCGTTCCTCACGGCCACGCTGATCGTCATCGACATGACGATCGCCGGCCTGTATTGGGCCATGAGCCATGCCACCGGCCAGGGCGAGGACGTGATCGCCAAGCTGCTGCGCAAGGTGCTCTACGTCGGCGCCTTCGCCTACATCATCAATAACTTCAACTGGCTGGCCAGCATCGTGTTCCGCTCGTTTGCGGGATTGGGCATCACCGCCACCGGCTCGGCCATCACGATGGAGAACTTCTTGCAGCCTGGCCGGTTGGCGAAAACCGGCATCGACGCCGGGGCGCCGATTCTGGAGCAGATCGGCGAGATGGCGGGCTTTCCCGAAGTGTTCGTGAACCTCGACCCCATCGTGGTGATGTTCCTCGCGTGGCTGGTCGTGGTCTTGTGCTTCTTCGTGCTGGCGATCCAACTGTTCATCACGCTGATCGAGTTCAAGCTGACCACGCTCGCCGGATTCGTGCTGGTGCCATTCGCGCTCTGGAACAAGACCGCGTTCCTCGCCGAAAAGGTCTTGGGCAACGTGGTGGCCTCCGGCGTCAAGGTTCTGGTGCTGGCCGTGATCGTCGGTATCGGCTCGGGCTTGTTCGCTCAGTTCCAAGTCCATCCCGCCGAGCCGTCCATCGACCACGCGCTGGTCATCATGCTGGCCTCGCTCACCTTGCTGGCGCTCGGGATCTTCGGCCCCGGCATCGCCACGGGCCTCGTCTCCGGTGCGCCGCAGCTCGGCGCTGGCGCAATGGCCGGTGCTGCTGTCGGCGCTGCCGGCACGGCCGTCGCCATCGGCGCCGCCGCGACGGGCGTGGGTGGCGCCGTGGCTGCTGGTGCGCGCATGGCCCCGGCTGCCGCCAAGCTGGCCGGTAGCGGTGCGCGCGCCGCCACGTCGGCGGCCAGCAGTGCGAAGTCGGCGTTCCAGGCCGGTTCCGCCGCCGCTGGCGGCGGCGCGAAGGGCGCGATGGCGGGCCTGGGCAACGTCGCCAAGACCGGCGCGCAGGCAGCCGGGCGAGGCGCTGCATCCCGCGCTTCCGCTGCCGGGCAACGCATGGCCGCTCCCTTCCGCGCTGGCTGGAATGGCGCTGCTGCCGATGGCGGCGCGGGCGCGGCATCCGGTCAGGGTGCCGCAGGCGAGGCCGCATCCGGCGCCGCTACGGCGCAGACACAGGAACAGCCCGCTTGGGCCAAGCGCCTGCATCGCCGCCAGCAACTCACCCACGCCGCGACCACCACCGCCCACGCACTGCGCGGTGGCGATGGCGGCGGCTCCGGCCAGGGGCCGAGCCTGCGCGATTCCGATTCATAAGGAGAACTGACCATGCGATTCAAGAAACCGCAGGTGCGCTACGCCGACACGCCGCAGCCTGCCACGCCGTACCAAGCTGCCGGCCAGGTGTGGGACGAGCGCATCGGCTCGCCGCGCGTGCAGGCGAAGAACTGGCGCCTGATGGCCTTCGGCTGCCTGACGCTTGCGCTGCTGATGGCCGGCGGCCTGGTGTGGCGCTCGGCGCAATCCATCGTGACGCCCTACGTCGTGGAGGTGGACAACGCGGGCCAGGTACGCGCCGTGGGCGAAGCCGCCACGCCATACCGGCCCAACGATGCGCAGACCGCGCACCACATCGCGCGCTTCGTGACGCTGGTGCGCTCGCTGTCTATCGACCCCATCGTCGTCCGCCAGAACTGGCTGGACGCCTACGACTACACGACCGACAAGGGCGCGGCCGTGCTCAACGACTACGCACGGGTCAACGACCCGTTCGCGCGCATCGGCAAGGAGTCGGTGACGGTGCAGATCACCAGCGTCGTGCGCGCCAGCGACACGTCTTTCAACGTGCGCTGGACGGAACGCCGCTACGTCAACGGCGCCGCGGCGGGCTTGGAGCGGTGGACGGCCGTGGTGTCCATCGTGCTCCAGCCGCCGCGCACCGAAGAACGCCTGCGCAAGAACCCCCTGGGCATCTACGTCAACGGCCTGTCGTGGAGCCGCGAACTGGATTCTTCCGAAGGAGCCAAGCCATGAATGATCTTTTCCGTAAATCCGCCTTGCCGGTGATCTTGCTTGCCCTGGCGGGCTGCGCCACGCAGGGCAAGCCACCGCCGACCATCTCGCTCGATGAGCCAGTGCAGGCCCAGCCGCTACCCGAGCCACCCGCGCCGGTGGAGGTGGTGGCGGTGCCCGAGGTGCTGCCGATGCCGGCGCAGTTGAAGCCATTGCCCGAAGCCGAGGACGCCAAGCCCACGCCGGAGCCAGCCGACGAGAAGGTGCGCGTCTCTCGGGCCAATGCCGAGGCGCGCGTCGCACCCACGCGCGAGGGATACGTCAACGCAATTCAGGTGTGGCCGTTCACCGATGGCGCGCTCTACCAAGTCTATGCAGCCGTGGGCCGCGTGACCGTGATTTCGCTCCAGCCGGGCGAGGAGCTGGTGACGGTGGCCGCTGGTGATACCGTGCGCTGGATCGTGGGCGATACGTCGAGCGGCAGCGGTGCTGACCTGCGCGTCAATGTGCTGGTCAAGCCGATCCGCTCGGGCCTCAAGACCAATCTCGTCATCACCACCAACCGCAGGACATACCTGCTGGAGTTGGCTTCGACGGAAAAGACATGGATGGCGTCGGCTTCTTGGGAGTATCCGCGTGACCGGATGCTGGCCTTGCAGCGCCAGGCGCAGGCGGCCAGCGCCGCCGCGCCGGTGGACTCCGGCTTGTCGCTGGAGAACCTGCGCTTCCGCTACGCGGTCAGCGGTAGCAACCCGCCGTGGAAGCCGCTGCGCGCATTCGACGACGGGCAGAAGGTCTATATCCAGTTCCCCGCCGGCATCGCGCAAGGCGAGCTGCCGCCGCTGTTCGTGATCGGGCCGGAAGGCGACGGGCAACTGGTCAACTACCGCTTCCGCTCGCCGTACTACATCGTGGATCGGCTGTTCGGTGCCGCCGAACTGCGCCTGGGCGGGGACAAGGGCGACGTGGTGCGAATTGAGCGCACGGACGGCGTTGCGCGGAGGAACTGACCATGAGCCAGGACGACACCCCCGACCTCGCCATGCCGCAGGCAGGCAAGGTCGCGCCGGAAGCGGTGGCGCTGCGCGCCCAGCCGCGTCCGGTCACTCGCCTGAACCGGCGCACGCTGGCCATCCTCGTCGGCGGCCTTTCGGTCGCCGTGCTCGGGGCCACGATCTGGTCGCTGCAACCGCAGCGGCGCAGCGCCGACGAGCAGACCGAGCTATACAACGTCGATCGCGTCTCGAAGTCCGAAGGGCTGGATGGTCTGCCGGCCGACTACTCGAAGCTGCCGCCGAAGGTGCCCGAGCTGGGGCCGCCGCTGCCGGGCGACCTCGGCCCTGCCATCGTGAACTCGCAGCAGCCGGCCGTGGCCGCTTACGCGGCCCCCGGCCACGACCCCAACGATGCCTTGCGCAAGGAGGCGGAAGCCGCTGCGGCTTCGTCGGTGTTCTTCCGCTCGGGCGGCCAAGGCCAAGCCGCCGCGACCGTGGCGCAGGCGACACCGGGTGCGCCTGGTGGTGCAAGCGCGCTCGCGGCCTTCGACCCACTCGCGGCCGGGCCGGCATCGGTGGCGACGCAGCCTGCCGACCCGACCGCCGTACAGAACCGGCAAGACCAGAAAGAGGCGTTCCTGAAAGCCGGCTCTACGGAAACCCGCAATTCCGGCAATCTGGCGCTGCCGGCGTCGCCCTATCAGGTGATGGCCGGAACCGTGATCGCGGGCGCGCTGGTGACGGGCATCAAGTCGGACTTGCCGGGCGACGTGATCGCCACGGTGACGGAGCCGGTTTTTGACACGGCAACTGGCAAGTTCCTGCTGATCCCGCAGGGATCGCGCATCCTTGGGCGCTACAACAGCCAGGTCAGCTACGGGCAGAGCCGTGTGCAGGTGGTGTGGAACCGGGTCATCCTGCCGGACACGTCTTCGCTGACGCTCGACAACCTTGTGGGCACCGATCCAGCCGGCTACGCCGGCTTGGAAGACGATGTGGACTGGCACTGGAAGCGCATCGTCGCGGGCGCGGTGCTGACGACGCTGCTGGGCGTCGGCGCAGAACTGGCCGCGCCGGAGAACCGCCAAGACGGCAACCGCATCGTCATCGCCGGGCGTGACAGCGCCCAGGACAGCATCAATCAGGTCGGCCAGGAGATCACCCGACGCAACATGAACATCCAGCCGACGCTGACCGAGCGGCCTGGCCTGCCCGTGCGAATCATCGTCAACCGGGATCTGGTGCTGCGGCCGTACCAGCCGCTGTTCTTCAATCGGGGAGCTTCGCAATGAGCACGACCAAGAAGCTGCGGCTCGGGCCGCTGCCCAAGACCGAAAGCGTCAAACTGACCTTTGCCTGCCCGGCCAGCTTGAAAGCCGACCTCGACCGCTACGCCGCGCTGCACGCGCAGGCGTATGGCGAGGCGGTCGATGCAGAGAAGTTGATCCCGCACATGCTGGAGGCGTTTATGGCGGGGGATCGGGGATTCAAGCGCACACAGCCCAAGAACGGAAAAGCCGCCCCTGCGTGAACAGGGGCGGCTCTGGATTGGTGCCCGAGGCCGGAATCGAACCGGCACGCCTTTCGGCGAGGGATTTTCTTACCACTTCGACTTTCGCCGCCGCCCTGCTCAAACGCAGGGCGTTCGTGGTCTGGAGCACGCCTTCACCATAGCCTTGCGGCCGTAGGTGCCCGCCGTCTGCTCTCTACACCTTCCCAAGCTGTAGCTTGGGCTTGGCTCGGCGTTGGCTCGGATGCAAAAGCATCCAGGGCGTTCGCCGACTTTGACGGGCTTCACTTCGGGCGTTTCCCCCCGAAGGCTCAAATTGTTCAAGTCCCTTGTGTCTACCGATTTCACCACTCGGGCGTAGTGCTCAACGCACTGAAAACACCTACCTCCATCTACTGGCGCCTAGCTGGCCCCTGGCCGTCAAGCCTAGCTGCAAAGCTACAGCTCGGATGCCCGCAAACCGTTGTCACTATTGACCTTCTGGCTCGGTAGTTCTAGCAGAAAGGACTTGACAAAACAGATTTTAAGTCCCTTGCGTCTACCAATTTCGCCATCGGGGCATAACGACAAGAGCAGGGAATATATACATCAAGGCCCTGCGAAGCAAGCCTGTCGGGTGCCGAGATGGCACAAGATGTTGCATTTCAGGCAAATTAAAAAATCTCGACAAATCATGGGCCTACAAAACAACGCTGAAATACGGCTTTAGCGTTCGGACGGTCTCACAGGCGTCTGAACGTGATCACCCACACCAGCGGGTTATCGCTCCAGGATTGCTCTCGGTGTGAAACCTGCCACCAACTGGCGAAGGCGATCACCGGGGTGGGACTGAGACCGGTGTGCGGGGCGGGCAAATGATTGGCGAAGTACACCTGGATACTGTCATTCACAGGGTAAAAACCTTCAGCCTGTGCCTGCTCATCGGTGATGTCGTGCAGTTGCTCGGTACTGATACTGATGACTTCTATCAGGCCGCGTGAAGCTTGGCGGGGCATCGAGCGACTGGGGCGGTGCCACCAGGCGGGATGGTCGGCGGGCGCTGCTGCGCTATTGAACGCCTCGGGAGGTGTGTGCTGATAGCTCTGCCCGGATTGCAGGGTCATGTCCACGAAGTGTTTGAGTTGACGATGCCTTGTCAGGCTGTATCTCGATTCCCAGAGGCCATAGGCGTAACAATCCTCTTTGAGCCACAAGCGTGTGCCGGGCGGCCCGTAGGGGCAGGCCGGTGGGGAGCGGGCGGTGATCGTGCGACGGGTGACCGTCTTTCTGTCTGCCAGAATGGTATCGACCATTGTTGTGCTGAATAAAATAGAGCGTTCCATGACAATTAGCCTCACTGAATCGAATGTTCACCTCATTACAACACAGCCCGAGGCCAAGGCGAGGCCTGTCAATGGGCTTCAAGTGCCTAACCGATGAATCGTCGTCAGGAACGGCTCCGGCATTCAGTAAAGACAGCCGCAGCCCCGAATTATCGAGGCTGCGGCAATCATTTAGAACGAGTAGTTGGCCGACAGAATGGCCGCGCGCGAATCACCGTATTCGATGGCTGACGAACGCGCAGCAGTACCGTTCTGCTGACGCACACGCTCTACATAGTCTTCGTCGAACAGGTTGTTGACGTTGAGTTGCAGGTCGAAGTTCTTGTTGACCTGATAGGCCAGCATTGCGTTGTGCACCCAGTAATCATCCAGCTTGGCTGTAGTGCTGGAGCTGACGTTACGCTCGCTGACATAGCGGGCACCGTAGCCGACAGTGAAGCCTGCTGGCAGTTTGTAGGTGGTCCACAGGTTGAGCGAGCGCGGCGGGGTGTTGCCCAGCGCCTGGCCTTCACGGGCAATACCGGCAGCGGTGTCGGCGGCCTTGAGGGTTTCGCTGCTGAGGATGGTGTAGTTGGCGAACACATCCCACTCTTTGCTGATGTGGCCAGTCACGCCGAACTCGATACCGTCTACACGCTGCTCGCCAGCCAGTTGCGTCGAGCCATCAGCCATGGTTTCCCGGGCGTTGCTCTTCTCGACGCGGAAAATGGCGGCATCGAGTTGCAGGCGCTTGTCGAGCAGTTCCCACTTGGTGCCCAGTTCCCAGGTTTCGTTCTTTTCCGGGTCCAGATTCTCGGTGGTGGCGCTCAGACCGCCGCCGCTGGAGGCCAGGCTTTCAGCCGACGGGTTGAAAGAGTTGCCCCAGGCCAGGTAAATGCGACCGTTTTCGACGGGTTTGTAGACCAGGCCTGCACGGCTGCTGACTTTGTCGTCGCTCGATTTGAAGCGGCTGGTGCGGACCTTGGCGGGCGAGAAGCCGTCGGCTTCGCCTTCAAAGTGGTCGTAGCGTACACCCAGGTTCAGGTCCCACTGCTCGTGCAGGGCGATGGTGTCGAAGGCATACAGCGCGTGGTTGGTCAGCTCGGTTTCGGTATAGGCCGTAGTGGCCTTGGCGGTTGGGCCGGCCCAGTAGCCCGGCGGGTTGCTCAGCGAGTAACCGGCGGCCGGGTAGTTGCCAATGCCGTAGTTGTAGGTCTTCAGATCCAGCGTCTCGCGAGAGATCTCGACACCGGTCACCAGGTCGTGGCGCATGCCCAGCAGGTTGAAGTTGCTGATCAGGTTGGTCTGGTTGATCCACATTTCGGTGCTGGCGTGGCGGCCATAGGCTTGCGGGCCGGCTGGCAGGTAGCGACCGGCAGGCAGCCCGGCAGTGTTGACGTGGGACGCCGAGACGGTGGTGTCACGGGTGATGTGACTGAACCGGGTCAGGTTCTGCAGGCGCAGATTGTCGTTGAAGTCGTGCTCGAAATTGGCGGTGAAGGCGTTCTGCTCGATCTTCTCTTTATCGAGGTTTCTCCAGCCGAAATAATCTTCACGGCTGACCCCGGCCAGCTTCTTGCCATCAAGCGCCGGCACGCCGTAGTCCGGGGTGTTGTCGTCGGTCTGGTGGAACGCGCTGAGGGTCAGGCGCGTGTCGTCGCTCAGGCCCAGGCGCAGCGACGGCGCGATGCCCCAGCGTTCACGCTCGATCACGTCGCGGCCGGCCACGTCGTTCTTGTGGCCCATCAGGTTCAGGCGAAACGCGCTGTCGGTGCCCACCCCTTCCAGCGGCTGGTTGGTGTCGACAGTGGCGCGGTAGTAGCTGTCGGTGCCGAGACTGCCGCCCAGACGGGTGAAGGCACGATCCATTGGCTGCTTGCTGATGATGTTGATGCTGCCGCCGGTGGTGCCGGCGCCGCCGAACACCGAGTTCGGGCCTTTGATGACCTCGACCTGATCGATGTTGAACGTGTCGGTACGGCTGGTCTGGGCGCTGTCACGCAGGCCGTCGATCTGGATGTTGCTGTTGGCCGAGAAGCCGCGAATGTTGATGCTGTCGCCGGAACCGCCGCCGCCTTCACCGGCGTTGAAGGTGATGCCGGACACGTTGGACAGCACCTGGCGCAGGCTGAGGGCTTGCTGCTCCTGGATCACCTGGGCGGGAACCACGGTGATGGTCTGTGGGGTGTCGACCAGTTGCGTGGTGATCTTGCTGGACGCCGAACGTTCGGTCTTGTAAGCGCCTTCGCCGGCAGCATCGACATTGATGTTGTCCAGTTGGACAGCCTTGTCGCGGGGTTGCTCGGCCAGCGCGTGTCCGGCGCAGGAAGCAACAGCCAGGCCTAGGGCGGAGAGCATCAGCGGGTTGGCTGAGCGGGTAGGGGTAAGCTTGCTAGTCATGAACAACGCTACCTTTGAGAATCCAAGTCGTGTTTTTTTTGATAGTTATTTGCATTTCTGCGGCCGCGAATATTGCTGATAATCATTATTATTTACAATAGTTTGTAATGAAATGTTTTCTGTGTAAGCTTTTCATTACAAATGAGCGGTTTTCCCGGCGCCGATCTGGCAAAGCAGAACGGACAGTTTCGGCAATCCCGCGGAGGGAGGCAGTCAGGCCCAGGCTCCGCGATGGCCAGAGCCTGACGACAAAATGTGCAGGAAAAGGCCGTCAGGCCAGTACGGCGACGCTCTTGATCTGCGCCCACAGCGGCTGACCGGGCTGCAGTTGCAGCAGGTCGCGGGAGTAGCGGGTGATCCGCGCCAGCAGCAAGGTGCCACCGGCATCAAGCTGGACCATGACATGCGCCGGGTGGTCCGCCGCGACCTCTTTGATCACCACCACCGGCAAGCGGTTGAGGATGCTGCTGTGTTCGTCGGGTTGCCGGGTCAGGCTCACGTCGCGGGCCTGCACCTTGAACCGCAGGCGGCTGCCGACCGCCTGCGGGGCATGGGCGATGCGCATCGTCTGGTTGCTGCCGGGCAGGTTCAGGGTCAGCAACTGGTACTCAGGGTCATAACCGCCAGTTACGCCCTCAATCACTACCCCGGCATCCGCTTGCATGGCGATCGGCAAGTCAAGACGCGCCAGGGTTTGCTGCAACGGGCCGCTGGCGATGGCCTGGCCTTCGCTCATCAGTACCAGATGGTCAGCCAGCCGCGCGACTTCGTCTTGAGAGTGGCTGACATACAGCATCGGGATGCGCAGTTCGCTGTGCAGGCGCTCCAGATACGGCAGGATCTCCGCCTTGCGCTTGCCATCGAGCGCCGCCAGTGGCTCATCGAGCAGTAACAAGCGCGGGCTGGTCAATAGGGCGCGGGTAATCCCCACCCTTTGCCGTTCACCGCCAGACAGTTTGTCCGGTTGCCTGTCCAGCAAGTGACCGATGCCCATCAGTTCGACTGCCTGGTCCATCTGCACGACGCGCTGCGTGGTCGCCACGCGTTTCTGGCCAAATTCCAGATTGCCGCGCACGCTCAAATGAGCGAACAGGCTGGCCTCCTGAAACACATAACCCAGCGCGCGTTTGTAGGTGGGCACGAAAGTGCGCCGTGCCGTGTCGTGCCAGACCTCGCCATTGACCTGGATGAACGCGCTGGCGGCCTGTTCCAGGCCGGCCACGCAACGCAGGCAGGTGGTCTTGCCTGAGCCTGAATGCCCGAACAGTGCGGTAACGCCCTGGCCAGGCAGGTCGAGGTCTACATCCAGGGCGAAGTCGCTAAACGCCAGCTTCAGGCGAATCTGCAAGCCGTCGCTCATCACTCAACTCCAGACGCTTTTGTTCTTGCCGCTGGAGTAAAGCGCCAACAGAACCAGGAAAGAAAACACCAGCATGATACCCGCCAGCCAGTGGGCTTGTTCATAAGCCATGGATTCGACATGATCGAAAATCTGTACCGATACGACACGGGTCTTGTCCGGAATATTACCGCCGATCATTAATACCACCCCGAACTCTCCGACCGTATGCGCGAATCCTAAAATTGCGCCCGTCAGGTAACCGGGTTTGGCCAGTGGCAGTATAACGTGAAAGAACGTGTCCCACGGCCCGGCGCGCAGCGTCGCGGCCACTTCCAGAGGGCGTTTGCCCATGGCTGAAAACGCATTCTGTAGCGGTTGCACGACAAAGGGCAGCGAATACACCACCGAGCCGGCCAGCAGACCGGCAAAACTGAAGGTCAGGGTGCCAAGCCCCAGGCTCTGGGTCAGTTGCCCGACATAGCCGTGGGGGCCCATCAGCAACAGCAGATAAAAGCCGATCACCGTGGGCGGCAGCACCAGAGGCAGGGCCACCACAGCACCGATCGGGCCCTTGAGCCACGAGCGGGTATGCGTCAGCCACAGTGCGATGGGCGTGCCGACCACCATAAGAATCAGGGTGGTCAGCGAGGCCAGCTTGAAGGTCAGCCAGATCGCGCCCAGATCGCTGCTGTCTAACGGCATTTACAGCTCATATCCGAATGATTTGATCACCGCTGCGGCTTTCGGGCCTTTTAGGTACTCGACCAGTGCCTTGGCGGCGGCGTTGTCCCGGCCTTTGGTGAGGATCACCGCATCCTGTTTGATCGGCTCATGCAGGTTGGCCGGTACGATCCATGCCGAGCCGCTGCTCAGCTTGCCATCCTTGTAGATCTGCGACAGCGCGACGAAACCGATCTCGGCATTGCCGGTGGAAACGAACTGATAAGCCTGGGTGATGTTCTGGCCTTCGACCAGTTTGGCTTTGGTCGATTCGCTCAGGTTCAGCTTGGCCAGGACCTGGGTGGCCGCCAGGCCATAAGGAGCCGTTTTCGGGTTGGCGATGGACAGGTGTTGCCAGCTATTGGCCTTTAGAATATCGCCCTTGGCATCGACGTAACCTTCCTTGGCCGACCACAGTGCCAGGGTGCCGATTGCATAGGTGAAGCGCGAGCCTGTGACGATGTCGCCTTCTCGCTCAAGTTTTGCCGGGGTGCTGTCGTCGGCGGCCAGGAACACCTCGAACGGCGCGCCGTTTTTGATTTGGGTGTAGAACTGGCCGGTGGAACCGAAGGCCGCAACCAGCTTGTGCCCGGTGTCTTTTTCGAAATCCTTGGCGATCGCCTGGATCGGAGCGGTGAAGTTGGCGGCGACCGCTACCTGGACTTCATCGGCGTAGGCCGGCATCGCGCCCCAGACTACAGCGGCCACAGCAAGGGACTTGAACGCGACGCGCAACGCAAATGCACTCATCAAACAGCTCCGGCAAAAAGTAGTGTGGGTGTGGCTCGAATCAGTTCAGGGTTTTCGCTATAAGCAGAAATATATAGCGATAACTCATAGGCAGGGAAGTGCTGATTTCAAAGTGACAGCTCAGCAAATGCTCTCGAAACAACCTGATTGACTTTTAAAACGCTCAGTCTAATATCTATTCTCATGAACGAACCCATCATCAAGCCCCGGCGTCCGGGGCGTCCGCCCAAGCTCGATCGCGATAACCTCGAAACCCGCGAGGTCTTGATCCGTCGCGGTCTTGAGGTGCTCACCGAGCAGGGCTTTACCGCCACGGGGCTGGACTTTCTGCTCAAGCAGGTCGCCATTCCCAAGGGCTCTTTCTATAACTACTTCCCCAGCAAGGAAGCGTTTGTCCTCGTGGTGCTTGAACACTACGCCGACTATTTCGCCCACCTGCTCGATCAGCACTTGCTCAACGATGCCTTGTCACCCTTGGAGCGGCTGGTCAGTTTTGTCCAGGCCGCCAAGGCCGGCATGGCGCGTCACGATTACCGGCGAGGCTGCATGGTCGGTAACCTCGGTCAGGAAATCAGCGTGCTGCCCGAGAGCTTCCGGCCGCTGCTGGAACAGATTCAACTGGATTGGCAGGCTCGCCTTGCGACGTGCCTGCGCAGTGCACAAACGGCCGGTGAGTTGCCGCGCAGTGCCAATTGCGACGAGCTGGCGGCGTTTTTCTGGATCGGCTGGGAAGGTGCGGTACTGCGCGCCCGGCTGGTAAAAGGCGACGCACCCTTGAACACCTTCATTGCCGGGTTCCTGCGCGGCTTGCCGCAGTGACCCTTCGACGTATTTAAAACGTTCGGTCTAATTCGGAGGCGACATGGCAGATGAATCATTCAAAGGCATCCTGATCGACAAGGATGACACCGGCTACCACGTCAGCCTCCGCGAGCTGCATGAGCAGGCGTTGCCTGAGGGGGATGTGACGCTGCAGGTCTCCCATAGCACCCTGAACTATAAAGACGCCCTGGCCCTGACCGGCAGCAGTCCGATCATCAAGCGTTTCCCGATGGTGCCGGGTGTAGACCTTGCCGGTAGCGTGATTGCCAGCGACAGCCCGGACTTCAAGCCGGGCGACAAGGTGCTGCTCAATGGCTGGGGCGTCGGTGAAAGCCATTGGGGCGGTCTGGCTCAGCGTGCGCGGCTCAAGGGTGACTGGCTGATTGCATTGCCTGAGGCCTTCACCTGCGCTCAGGCGATGGCGATCGGTACCGCCGGCTATACCGCGATGCTCAGTGTGATTGCCCTGGAGAAACACGGCGTTAAACCCGCCGATGGTGAAGTGCTGGTCACCGGCGCCAACGGTGGCGTGGGCAGTTTCGCGGTGGCGCTGCTGGCCCGGCTGGGCTATCAGGTGGTGGCCTCCACAGGGCGGCCGCAAGAAAGCGACTATCTCCAGCAACTGGGCGCCGCCGCGATCATCGACCGCAACGAACTCAATCAGCCCGGGCGGCCGCTGCTCAAAGAGCGCTGGTCGGCGGTGGTCGACTCGTTGGGCAGCCATACCCTGGTCAACGCCTGCGCCGCGACGCGTTATCGCGGCATCGTCGCGGCATGTGGTCTGGCCCAAGGCATGGATTTTCCCGGCAGCGTCGCACCGTTCATCTTGCGCGGCGTCACCCTGGCCGGTATCGACAGCGTCAATCGCCCCAAACAAGACAGGATCGAAGCCTGGTCACGGCTGGCCCGCGACCTGGCCCCGACGCTGCTGCCGCTGATCAGTCATGAAGTGGGCCTGAGCGAAGTCATCGACCTGGCGCCGCGGCTGCTCGCCGGTGAAGTGCGTGGTCGGGTGGTGGTCGATGTGAATCGTTGAAAGTGCTAAACCCTTTTCCAGTGGGCGATCGCCCGCCGCCTCGGCGCCGCGCTGTCGCGCAGCAAACACGGAACCCCGTAGGACCGGCTTCAGCCGGGAAGCCTTCGCGGCTGAAGCCGCTCCTACGGTGTACTCCTTGCAAATCAAAAGGTTGTGGTCTTGTTTGACGAGCGTTGGCTTGCCAACGAATGCAGGCAAAGCAGCTTCCGTGACCTTGCAGGTGAGCGACATCCACCAGAAAACCATTGTGAAATAAAAGAAGACTTCAGCCGTGACCGACCAGCCTGCTACCTCCCTTGCGCTGCCTGACATCAGCAATCCGCTGCGTCTGTACATGGCACGCCTGGCTCCGTCGAGCCGGCAAACCATGCGCTACGTGCTGCAGGACGCTGCTGACCGGCTGGGGCTGACCGACGCCGACATCTTCGAAGTGCCCTGGCACACCTTGCAGCCAGGGCACATCACCGCCCTGGTAGCGACCCTGCGTGACGATGACTACGCGCCCAATACCACCTCGCTATACGTCAATGCCATTCGCGGGGTGATGAACGAAGCCTGGCGCCAGGACTTGATCAGCCATGATCAGTTGCTGAAAATCCGCTCGGTCAAACCCATGGCCGGCAGCCGCCTGAGCCGCGGCAGCAACATCCGCCGTAATCTGATTCGCGAGTTGATGGACGTCTGCGCCGCCGACCCGCGCCCGCAAGGTCGGCGCGATGCGGCGATTATCGCCATTTTGTACGGTTCCGGGATGCGCAAGTCAGAGTCGGTGAACATCGACCTCAACCAGGTGGACTTCGAGCAGCGTTGCCTGCGCGTGCAAGGCAAAGGCAACAAGCAACTGATCAAGTACGCCCCGGCCTGGGCCTTCGAGGCGCTGCAAGGCTGGCTGGCACTGCGCCGCGAGCAACTGCCGGCCGGCCAGGCAGACGACGCCTTTCTGTTCAACCGCATCCGCCGTGGCAGCCACATCACCCGCGAGCGCATCACCAAGCACGCCATTTACTTCATCGCCCGCCAGCGCGGTCGGCAGGTGGGCGTGAACATCATGCCCCACGACTTCCGGCGCTCGTTCATCACCCGGGTCATCGAAGAGTTCGACCTGTCCATCGCCCAGAAACTCGCCCACCACACCCACATCGCGACCACCGCCAGCTACGACATGCGCAGCGATAACGAGCGGCGGCGGGTGGTGGATCATCTGGAACTCTGAGCCTCCCGGCAGCCGAGCACCTGGCAGATCTCCCTTAGCGCATCGGTGCGTGCCAAACCCCCCGATGCCTGGTTGGCGCCCACATGGGGCGCAGTGCGCACACAAGAATCGGCAAAACTGAACGGCTGCCCGGTGTCGCGGTTAACCAACTCGCCGGCCCGTTGTTCTTCGATTCGGCACAGCCGGGCGCTTTGTGCTCCCTGAGAGACCCGCGTGGTGAGCGGCAAAGGGTAATCGAAACCGTGTTGGCCATCGGCGTAGGGATACAGCTTCACATCCTGACCCGTCTGTTGCAGGCGGGTGACGTATTCGGCACAGCGCTCTATACCGTTGTAATCATCGGCAAGACCATGGAACACCCGAACTGGTGCGGCTTGCAGGCGGTTATCCTGCTGGTAACGGGTTGCACAATCGGGATAGAAGGCAAAGAAGCCTTTGAAACCGTTCTCGCCACCCCACAACGTCTGGAAGCGTAACAGGCTGGCGTACAGGGTTGCCTGACCGCCCCGGGAAAACCCCAACAGCGCGACCTTCTGACCATCAACGCGCGGGTGCTGTTGCAGGGCCTGTAGCGCGCGATAACTGTCCAGCACCATGTTCAGGCGGCCCAGGCTGGCCTGATCCTTCGATACATTGACCAGCCCACGGCCGCTGAAGCTGTCCAGAGTCAGCGTCGCCAGACCCTGGTGGTTGAGCCGTCGCGCCCAGTATTCGGTGCCCGCACCCAGACCGCTTGAGCCGTGCAGCAGGATCACCACCGGCGCCTTGTCGACGCCCTGAGGCAGGCGCAGCTCAGCACCCAGCCGCACGGGCTGACCGTCGTTTTGGCCAGTGAGAAACTGGCGGTCGCTCAGGGTCAGGCTGTCGATGCTCAACAGTTCTACCCGTGCCGGCAGGTCAGCCAACGAATCGTCGGCCACCGCCAGCGAAGCCGCGAGCGCGAGCAAGACGCCTGAAATCAACGCCTTCATAGTTCATAGCTCAGTGACAACAGCACGGTGCGCGGATCGTTCAGGCCGTAGGCCCGGGCGCCGCTGGAGGCTGAATAAATGACGGTTTGCGGATAGGCACGATCAAGGATGTTCTTCACCCCCAGACCAGCGCTCCAGTGGCCGTCAGCGGTGATGTAACGCAGGTTGGCGTTCCAGAAGAACTGCTCGGGCAGCTCGTAGATCGGCTGGTTAAGTGCATTGGTGGTCGAGCGCGCTTGGTATTGCAGGTCGGTGTTGAAGCTCAGCTCGCCCGGCAGGTTCACCGGCAACCGGTAGCTGGCAGCCGTGGAAGCGGTCCAGCGCGGTGAGTAGGGCATGCGGTTGTCGTCGGCATCCACACCGGGCCCACCCGCATTGGCAAAACGCTCGTAAAAGGCTTCCAAATAACCAAGATTCAAGGTCAGTTGCAGGGCATCGGTGGCAGCCCACTGGTTTTCCAGCTCCGCCCCGTAGGTATGCGCGCCACCGGCATTGATCCGCGCATAGAAATTGCCGATCGACGGCGCATACGCGCTGGCTTGCAGGTCTTTGTAGTCGTTGTAGAACAGCGCCAGATTGCTGCGCAGTCGGCCATTGAAAAACTCGCCCTTGATCCCGGTTTCCCAGGTGGTGACGGTTTCCGGATCGAACGCGGTTTGTGCTGAGGCCGCTGCGGTTGCGCGGTTATCGTAGCCGCCGGCCTTGAAGCCTTGGGACACCGATGCGTATTGCATCAGCTTGTCGGTCCAGACATATTCCAGGCCTAGCTTCGGAGTCCAGGAGTTCCAGGTCTGGTTTTCATCGGCGCTAAAGCGCAGGCCGTTGGGCTGGCGGTCAGTGGTGATGTCGTAGTTGGCGAAGGTGAAACCCTTGCGCTCATGGGTGAAACGCAGGCCGGCGGTCAGGCTCAGCTTGTCGGTCAGCTTGTAGTTGCCCTGGCTGTAGATCGCCGCGCTGTCGGTACGGGTTGTGCTGTACAGGCCGTTGCCGACGATGCGGTTCTGGGCAATGTTGCGGGTCAGGCTGTCGCGCTCGGCCATGAAACGCTCATGAAAGAAGAACAGCCCGGTACTGAAATTGAAACGGTCGTAATCGCCGTTGAGCTGAAGTTCCTGGGTGGCGTAGTTCTGCTTGTAGAGGATATACGAACGCTGAATGAACGCTGCAGCCCCTGAGTTTTCCGAATTGACCCGCTGGTTGAAGGCCGACCAGGCACTGACCGACTTGAAGCTCAGATGGTCGTCGATCTGGTAGATCGCGCGCAGTACCGAACTGCCTTGGTCCAGACGGTTATGCGGTACCCAGCTCAACTGCGTAGTGAACTTGTCGTAACGACCGTTGGCGTCAAACGGGGTGTAACTGCTGCTCTCGCCATGGTCGAAGGCGCCGCTCAAGGTCAGTTGCACGTCCCAGCGCGAATCAGTCGGTGCCCAGCGCAGCTTGCCACGGTAAGCCTGACTGTCGATGTCGTTGCCATCACGGCCCAGAGTCTTGTTGCGCACCGTGCCGTCACGTTGCAGGTCCATGGCCGAGAAGCTGGCGTACAAGGTGTCGTCGACCAGCGGCCCGGAAACCAGCAGGCGGGCATTGCGGGCGCTGTAGTTGCCCAGCTCCAGCTCATAGCGGGCCCGGGTTTCCTGGCTTGGGTCGCTGGTCAGAATACGGATGGCGCCGGCGCTACTGTTGCGGCCATACAGCGTGCCTTGCGGGCCACGCAGCACCTCGACGCGCTCGACGTCGTTGAAGTCGACCATCGAACCGATGGCCCGCGGGATGTAAAGATCGTCGGCGTATACCGCCACGGCGGCCTCCTGGATCGGGTCTGACTCGCCGATGCCGCGAATCGAATAGGTCTGGGTGCTATGGCCGATGGAGTTGCGCCCCAGGCCCAGGTTCGGTACCTGGCCTGCGAGGTCGCGCACGCTCTTGACCTGGGTCTGCTCCAGGCGCTGGCTGTCGAAGGCCGAGATGGCCAACGGGGTGCGTTGCAAGTCTTCGCTGCGGTGCTCAGAGGTCACGGTTACGACCGCCAGCGCCGCAGCGGGTGGCAGGTCGCTGGTGCTCAACGGTGTATTGGCGGCGGGCGCCGGTTCAACCAGAATTCCGTGGGTGCCAGGCCGTGCCACCAGCCCGCTGCCTTGCAGAGCGGCATCGATAGCCTGCTCGTTGCTCAGGCGACCGCGTACTGCCGGAGCCTGTAAAGGTGCGACCAGTTGCGGGTCGAACGAAATCGCCTCGCCACTCTGCTCGGAAATGCTCAGCAAGGTGCTGGCCAGCGGTCCTGGGTTGATCTGGAACTCATGGTCGGCAGCCAGTACCGTCAGAGGGGCGCAAAGGCCCAAGGCAAGGCTGAGGAGCGTACGGGGAAACGGCATTCGAGCATTCCTTTATGAGTGATGCTCTGATGTGCAACGGCATGGCGTTTTGTTAAGGGGTCGTTCAGACCGGTTCGGCATAAGCTTATGTCGGACTGATTCGCACCCAATAGCGGCTGAAGAACTGCAAGCGCAGACCCAGACTGTCGCTCAGCAGGGCCAGGCTGCGGTCGGTATCGTCCAGCGGATAGATCCCGCTGACCCGGCGGGGTGCCAGGCGCGGGTCCAATTGGATAACGCCGAGGCGGTAATCCTGCAAAGCGCCGATCACCTGTTCCAGCGGCTGATTCTCGACCCGCAGCAAGCCTCGGGTCCAGGCCTCGTCGGCACTGCTGCCGGTATCAATACTCTGCAACCCGTTGGCATCAAAGTGGGCTCGCTGCCCGGCACTGAGGCTGTGCTGTTGGCCGCGAACGAGCAAGTTGGCCGAACCTTCGAGCAATGAAACGCGGCTGGCCTCAGGCTCACGCCGCATTACCAGCCGGGCTTGGTGGGCGAGCAGCGTGCCGTGGGCTGTATCGAGCTTGAAGAGTTCCCCCGCTGCGATGCTCAGGCTGATTTGTCCCTGCTCCAGCTCAAGGCAGCGCACAGCGGGGCTACGCACTGAGCTGCAGGCATCCAGGGTCAACTGACTGCCGTCGGCCAGACGCCAGTGCCCGCGTTCAGCAGTACCCGTACGCCAGTGTTCGCCGGGCTGCAGTGCACGCAACACCTGCGGGCCGGCCAGCACCCCTAGCAATGCCAGGCTCAGACCGCTGCCGGCAGCGCGCAGGAATCTCCGGCGGCTGTCCGCTGCATCGACCACCGCCGCCAATTGGCGGCTCGACAGTTGCCCCAAACCCGGCGCCTGCAAACCTTGCAGTTGGCCAGTGAGCTGACCGATGGCTGCCGCTTCGCGGGGATGTTCGCGGGCCCATTGTTCATAGTCCTGACGCTGACCCGGCGTGGCTTCTCCGGAGCTGATCAGGGCCAGCCAACGGGCTGCCTGTTGGAGCGTATCGTTCGCGCTCATGGGGCCAGCAACACTTGCAGGCAGCAGCGATAGGCCCGCTCCATGTATTGATGAATACGCGGCCCGCTGACCCCCAACTCTTGGGCGATTTGCCGATAGGTCAGGCCGCCGAAATGATAATGGATAAACGCAGCCTTGACCTTGCCAGGCAAGCCGTCCAATAACCGATCAAGCATCTGTAGCGCCTCGCTGGCCAGATACTGGTCTTGCGGCGAGGGCTGGAGTTCTTGCGGCAGGCTGGCCAGACTCTCTCGATAGGCACGCTCAAGATCGGCACGGCGCCAGCTTTCATACATCACCCTTCGGGCAATGGTGGTCAGCAGTGCACGTGGCTCGCGGATGCGCTCACCGTTATCCAGGCGCAGCACCCGCAGGAAGGTCTCGGCAGCGAAGTCTTCGGCATCATGGCGGTTCTGGGTGCGGCGTTGCAGATGGTTGCGCAGCCAGGCGAATTCACGTTCGAACAGCAAGCGGGTCCAGGCGCTGTGGCCAGAGGATGGGAGGGTAGACATGACAGATCGGCACGCAATGGATACCGCGCTGGCTCAAGTCAGTGGCGGAAGCTCCTGGAAAGATACCTGGCCGCGAAAGTTGGATGTCCACTGGCCGGCCGTTGGAGGGCTAGCCTATCCTGATGCATGAAAAATCCTAAAGAATATAAAATTTATGCATTTGAACTGAAAGGAATATAACCCTGAACCAGGTGCGTGAAAATCTGTAGGCAAAAAAAGACCACCGCACTCAAGGTGAGGTGGCCGAACAGATCTAACCAAAGGATGATGAATGGAGCACGCGCCCGCCGCCGGAGCTGGCGACGGGCCGTAAATCATCGGGGCGCACGGTAGCATCCTCACGCGCGAAAGCATCATCGCTATTATCAATAGTGACTATCGTTACGCATTGTTTGGCGCCGCAAGCCGCTGCGGGCGCGACTTTCAGCGCTGTGTAAAGCATGGCGAAGGCTCTGCAACAGTCTTCTTCACGTACCTTGAGCACGTCTGGCAAACAGCCGGTTAGCAGAATCATTAAAGAAAATGTGTCCGCTATGTCAGGAATACAGGCGCAACTAGCGCTTGGCCGGCCGCTGGTTGACCGTGCCGGGCGTTGACCATCGGGGCGCGACAAGCCCCGCCGTTCAGGGCGGGGAAGGATAGCGCGGACGGCGTAGCCGTCCCTGGTTGCCGTGGGGTGTCTGCTGCTGTTCGGTGTACGCACCGCTGCAGCATGATGTGAAGTAATACGGCGACACAGATGCCCTTCTACAGCGGTATTTCGTTACAAAGACCCAGTGGGCATGCACCTTGAAAACACCGTGCCGTCCGCGCCTAATGTCGCCTTCATTGCTCATGGCTCAAGAGCAGCATGCAACGACTTCAAGCCTTCAAGCACGAACTCATGCCAGACGGCCGGCAGGAGCGGCAAATGCGCCGCTTTGCGGGCTCCTGCCGCTTCGTCTTCAACAAGGCGCTGGCGTTGCAGAAGGAGCGCCACGAGCAAGGCGAGAAGAAGCTCGGCTATGCGGGCCTGTGCAAGTTGCTGACCGAGTGGCGCAATAGCCCGCAAACCGCATGGCTGGCCGATGCGCCTGTTCACCCGTTGCAACAGAGCCTCAAGGATCTGGAGCGGGCCTACACCAACTTCTTCGCCAAGCGAGCCGACTTTCCCCGGTTCAAGAAGAAGGGGCAGCGCGACAGTTTCCGCTATCCCGACCCGAAACAGATCAAGCTCGACCAGCCCAACAGCCGCCTGTTCTTGCCAAAGCTGGGCTGGCTGCGTTACCGCAACAGCCGCAAGACGCTGGGTACTGTGAAGAACATCACCGTGAGTCAGTCGTGTGGCAAGTGGTTCGTGAGCATCCAGACCGAACGCGAGACCGATGAGCAGCCCACGGCGCAGGGTGCGGCAGTCGGCATCGACATGGGCATTGCCCGGTTCGCCACGCTTTCGGATGGCTCGTTCTACGCACCCCTGAACAGCTTCAAACGCCATGAAACCGCGCTGTGCAAAGCGCAGCAGGCGATGAGCCGCAAGGTCAGATTCAGCCGCAACTGGAAGAAGGCGAAAGCCCGCGTCCAGCGCATTCACTCGCGCATCGGCAATGCCCGCCGCGACTACCTACACAAGTGCTCCACCACGATCAGCCAAAACCACGCGATGGTGTGTATCGAGGACTTGCAGGTACGCAATATGTCCAGGTCGGCGGCAGGCACGGCAGAGGCGCCGGGAAGAAACGTTCGGGCCAAGTCTGGCCTGAACAGGGCCATCCTCGATCAGGGCTGGTTCGAGTTCCGCCGCCAACTGGACTACAAGCTGGCGTGGCGCGGCGGCTGGCTGATTACCGTGCCGCCGCAAAATACCAGTCGCACGTGCCCCTGTTGCGACCATGTGTCGGCGGCCAACCGCCAGACGCAAGCGCTGTTCAGGTGCGTGGGATGTGGTTTTGAAGGCAACGCCGATGTGGTCGGGGCGATCAATGTACTAAGGGCGGGACACGCCCGGTTAGCCTGTGAAGTGAGCGCAGAGGTCATGGCGCCAGCAGCAGGAACCCACCGAAGCGACTCGGGGGCGGCTCGATGCCGCGCCTGAGCGCCGTAGGAATCTCCGGCCTTCAGGCCGGGGAGGATGTCAAGTAAAATCGCCAACCCAAAAAAACGGCGTGCAAAGCGAGAAGGAGCTTCGATGCAGCGGGTAATGATTATTGGCCAGCCTGGATCGGGCAAAAGCACGTTGGCGCGTAAGCTCGGCCTGCTCACAGGCTTGCCTGTCGTTCATATAGACACTATCCACTGGCAGCCAGGGTGGGTTGAACGAAGCCCGGACCAGAAGACCCAGCTTTGTCATGAGGTCGAGGCCGGTGAGCGCTGGATATTCGAAGGAGGCCATTCAGCCACTTGGGAAAATCGGATAGCCCGCGCTGATCTCTTGATATGGATTGATCGCTCGGCGACGCTTCGATCCTGGCGTGTGCTGTTAAGAACCCTGCTCCAGCGCGGCCGGTCTCGCCCCGACTTACCGGAGAACTGCCCTGACCTGTTGGCGAAGCTGCCAGAGTTTTTCGGGTTCATGTGGCGTACGAAAAAAACAGCGCGGATGAAGATGCAGCAACTCGTGGCGACTGCACCCTCAACATGCCGCGTCGTTCACCTGCGCTCTAACCGGGATACCAGGGCTTTTCTGACGCGCATTGGATATCTATCTGCTCAAGCTGCGCGAGATTGATCAAGCGTTGGCCGCTTCGATACGCAAACGGCTGACCAGACTGCAACGACCAACGCAGAACCGTACAGACCTACGTGGGAGTCGGCTCAGCCGACGAATGCTGCGGTACATCCACAGCAGATGTGCCGGTTTTACTGGCCCTTTCGCGCAACGGGGTCAACAGCTTCAAGAGCCAATGCCTGGCACCCGGCAGAATCCTGCTTGTGTTCACACCGACATCTGCAACCCCCTCAACCCTCGCGCGCCAAACTAAACCCCTTGACCCCAAACTCCGCCTCCAGCGCCAGCAGATATTCACGCAGTGCATTGCGCGTCGCTTCTTCATGCAAGCTGTGCTGCACTCGATCAACCACTTGCTCAAAGGGCATTGGCTGGCTGTCTTGCCGCCCGTCAATCCATACCAGGTGCCAGCCATACCGCGAAGCCAGCGGCCGGTCATGCAAGCCCACCGGCAAGCGCCGCACAGCCTGATCCAGTTCGGCAACCGTCTGGCCATCGCGCAGCCAGCCCAGCTCACCGCCCTGATCTTTCGACGGGCAGGCGGAATGCCGCTGGGCCAGTTCGGTAAAGCGTTGCGGTTGTTCGGCCAGTTCGCTCAGCAGGGTTTCGCCCAGCCGGTATTGAGCATCGCGAGCCTGGGCGTCGTCGGGGGCGGCGGGCAGCAGGATGTGGCGCAGTTGCAGGCGAGCGGGCAGGGCGAAGCGTTGGGTGTGGGTCTGGTAGTAGCGGCGGCAGGCGTCCTGGTCTGGCTGCGGCACTTGCAGTTCGTGTTCCAGCAACTGGGCGATGGCCTGATCGTCGTTGCCGGCCAGGCCCAGTTGCGCGGCGCGCTGGGCCAGCAGTTCGCGCACCACCAGAGCGCGGGCGGCCTGCTGCTGGGCGTCGGCCAATGAGCTGGCGGGGTGGAAGGGGGTTTCCTGGGCGATGTCTGCTTCGGTCAGTGGCGTGTCGCCGACCATGATCACCGGCAACGGATTGGCGGGCAGGTTTTCCAGCTCGATGGTTTGCATGCTCAATTCTCCTTAGCCGCGCCGCCGCACGATCTGGTAATTGCGCCCCAAGTAACCCAGCGGTGCGCTCCACACGTGCACCAGGCGGGTGAAGGGAAAGATCAGCACGATGGTCAGGCCCAGCAAGATGTGCAGCTTGAAGATCAGCGGCACACCGGCCAGATGGCTGGCGGCATCGCCCTGAAAGAACACGATGGCCTGCGCCCAGTTGGCCAGCGCCAGCATCATGTTGCCGTCCAGGTGATCGATCGAGAAAGCGATGCTGATCAGCCCGAGGCTGACCTGCAGCACCAAGAGGGCGATGATCGCCAGGTCCATGGGGCTGGACGAAGCACGTACCCGCGGGTTGAACAGCCGTCGCCAGAGCAGCATGCTGCCGCCGATCAGGCACATCACTCCGGCCACGCCGCCGAACAGCATGGCCAGCAGTTGCTTGTGCGGGGCGGACAGAAACGGCGCGTAAACCCAGTGCGGGGTCAGCAGGCCGAACAGGTGGCCGAACAGGATCGCCAGCACGCCGACATGAAACAGGTTGCTGGCCAGACGCATGTTGCGGCTGGACAGCATCTGGCTGGAGCCGGCCTTCCAGGTGGCTTGTGCGTAGTCGTAGCGCAGCAGGCTGCCAAGCAGGAACACCACACCGGCAATGTAGGGGTAGATACTGTAAAGCAGGTGCATCAAGTAGTTGTCGAACATGATCAATCTCCTGTCACTGATGCAGGCTGGATCTGGATCACTTGAGGGATCGCCGCGTGTTTGCGTTCGGCCAGGCGCCGGCCTTCGGCCGATTGCAGGCTGCAGTCCTCATCGGTCTTGGCCTTGAAGCGTACCGCTTCTTCTTCCCACACCGCGTCCAGCGCTTGCGGCGTGTTGTCCGGTTGTTCGGCGCGCACGGCGGGTCTATGCGCCTCGATGGTGTCGGTGGCGCCGATCAGCGCCAGCAGGGCGCGGGGGATGAGTGCGTAGCGGGTAGCGCGATCCTCCAGGCGGGCGGTGAGCAGGGCGAGGATGTGCTGGATGTCGCCCAGCCACTGGCCGATCTGCCCGTGGTCGCGGGTCGACAGGTATTCCAGGAACAACGGCAGGTGGTCGGGCAGTTCACGGGCATCAAGCTGCCAGCCGGCGGCCTGGTACTCGGCCAGCAGGTTGACCATCGCCTGGCCCCGGTCGCGGGACTCGCCATGCACATGCTCGAACAGCAGCAGCGAGGTGGCGCGGCCGCGGTCGAACAGATCGACGTAGGCTTCCTGCAAGTCGAGCAGGTCGCTGCTCGCCAGGCTTTGGCACCAGTCGGTCAGTTGCCCGCGCAATGCCAATGGCAGGCGTTGTTCGGCGTCGAGAATGGCGATCAGCTCGCTGCTGGCGGCCTGCAGTTGTGCGCACGGGTAGTCGAGCAGCCGGGCCAGTACCCGCAGGCTCAGCAGGCCCTGTGCTGATGATTGATGTTCATCCATGACGGCTGTCCTCCACCGGGTCGAAGCTCTGCACCGGCTTGACCAGGGTGCTGGTGTGTTTATGTCCGCCAAACAGGCTGACCGGGTTGTTGCCTCCGTGGCAGCCGTTGCCGGAGCTGAACCCGCAACCGCCGCGCTCGGCATAGGCATCGGGAATCTGCTCGCGATGGCCGCTGGGGATCACAAAGCGGTCTTCGTAGTTGGCGATGGCCAGGTAGCGATACATCTCTTCGACCTGGCGGCGGGTCAGGCCGACCTGTTCCAGTACCGCGTCGTCAAGGCGGGTGTCGACGTGCTTGCCGCGCATATACACACGCATCGCCATCAGGCGCTTGAGGGCCAGTATCACCGGGGCTTCATCACCGGCGGTGAGCAGGTTGGCCAGGTATTGCACCGGGATGCGCAGCGATTCGATCTTTGGCAGCACGCCGTCGAACTCCACGTGCCCGGCGTCGGCGGCGGACTGGATCGGTGACAGTGGCGGCACGTACCAGACCATTGGCAGGGTGCGGTACTCAGGGTGCAGCGGCAGCGCCAGTTGCCAGTCGATGGCCAGCTTGTAGACCGGCGAGGCCTGGGCGGCGGCAATCACGCTGTCGGCAATACCGTCGCGGCGCGCCTGGGCGATGACTTCAGGATCATGGGGGTCAAGGAAGATTTCGCACTGGCGGTGGTACAGGTCGCGATCATCCGGCGAGGATGCCACCTGCTCGATGCGCTCGGCGTCATACAACAGCACGCCGAGGTAACGAATGCGGCCGACGCAGGTTTCCGAGCACACGGTGGGCTGGCCGCTTTCGATACGCGGGTAGCAAAAGATGCACTTCTCGGATTTGCCGCTCTTCCAGTTGTAGTAGATCTTCTTGTACGGGCAGCCGCTGATGCACATGCGCCAGCCCCGGCACTTGTCCTGGTCGATCAGTACGATGCCGTCTTCTTCACGTTTGTAGATCGCCCCGCTTGGGCACGAGGCCACACAGGTCGGGTTCAGGCAGTGTTCGCACAGGCGCGGCAGGTACATCATGAAGGTGTTTTCGAACTGCCCGTAGATGTCGGCCTGGATGCGCTCGAAGTTGGCGTCCTTGCGCCGTTTGGCGAACTCGGTGCCGAGCAGTTCTTCCCAGTTCGGCCCCCATTCGATCTTGTCGATACGCTGGCCGGTGATCAGCGAGCGCGGTCGCGCCACCGGCTGGTGGTCGCTCTGGGCGGCGCTGTGCAGGTGCTGGTAGTCGAAGGTGAACGGCTCGTAGTAGTCGTCGATTTGCGGCAGGTCCGGGTTGGCGAAGATATTGGCCAGTACCCGCC
Organism: Pseudomonas sp. StFLB209; assembly: GCF_000829415.1. NCBI lineage: Bacteria > Pseudomonadati > Pseudomonadota > Gammaproteobacteria > Pseudomonadales > Pseudomonadaceae > Pseudomonas > Pseudomonas sp. StFLB209. Next base: position 4,637,174 of record NZ_AP014637.1, read on the forward strand.
ACTTGCCGCCAATGCGCGGGTTGATCGTACCGTCGGCGTTGCGCACCCAGCCGCCGTTCCATTTCTGCTGGTTCTCCCATTCCTTGGGGTAACCGATGCCGGGTTTGGTCTCGACGTTGTTGAACCAGGCGTACTCGACGCCTTCGCGGCTGGTCCAGACGTTTTTGCAGGTCACCGAGCAGGTGTGGCAGCCGATGCATTTATCGAGGTTCAGGACCATGCCGACCTGGGAGCGAATTTTCATTTCACGGCCTCCTGGCGGTAATCATTGTGTTCCCCATCGAGCCAGTCGATGTCGCGCATCTTGCGCACGATGACGAACTCGTCGCGGTTCGAACCCACGGTGCCGTAGTAATTGAAGCCGTAAGACAACTGGGCGTAGCCGCCAATCATGTGGGTCGGCTTGGGGCAGGCGCGGGTCACCGAGTTGTGGATGCCGCCGCGGGTGCCGGTCATCTCCGAGCCGGGGATGTTCAGAATCCGTTCCTGGGCGTGGTACATCATGGCCGTGCCGACCCGCACCCGCTGGCTGACCACCGCCCGGGCGGCAATGGCGCCGTTGGCGTTGTACAGCTCGATCCAGTCGTTATCGGCCACACCAATGGCCTGGGCATCGCTTTCACACAGCCAGACAATCGGCCCGCCGCGCGACAGGGTCTGCATCAGCAGGTTGTCGCTGTAGGTCGAGTGGATGCCCCACTTTTGGTGCGGGGTCAGCCAGTTCAGAGCGATTTGCGGGTTGCCGTTATCATTCGGTGCTGTAACGCTGGCCGCTGCTTTGGTGTTGATCGGCGGGCGATAGACCATCAGGCTTTCACCGAAGGCGCGCATCCACGGGTGATCCTGATAAAACTGCTGGCGGCCAGTGAGGGTGCGCCACGGAATCAGCTCGTGGATGTTGGTGTAGTTGGCCGTGTAGCTGACGTGCTCGTCTTCCAGCCCCGACCAGGTCGGGCTGGAAATGATCTTGCGCGGCTGCGCCACAAGGTCGTGAAAGCGGATCTTCTCGTCGTGCTTGGCTCGCGCCAGATGGGTGTGGTCGCGGCCGGTGACTTTCGACAGCGCCGCCCAGGCCTTGACCGCCACCTGGCCGTTGGTTTCCGGCGCCAGGGTCAGGATCATCTCGGCGGCATCCACCGCCGAGGCCAGTTGCGGACGGCCCTCGGTCGGGCCATCGGGCTTGCGGTGGTTGAGTTTGCCAAGCAGCTCCACCTCCTCGGCGGTCTGCCAGGCAATGCCTTTGCCGCCGTTGCCGATTTCGTCCAGCAACGGGCCGACCGAACTGAAGCGTTCCCAGGTCTGCGGGTAGTTGCGCTTGACCTCGATCAGCGAAGGCATGGTCTTGCCAGGAATCGGCGGGCATTCACCTTTTTTCCAGTCCAGCACCTGAGCCTGGGCCAGTTCCGATGGGCTGTCGTGTTGCAGGGGCAGGGTCACCAGGTCGGTTTCTTCGCCCAGATGGCCAACGCACACTTGAGAAAACGCCTTGGCGATGCCGTCGTAGATCTGCCAGTCGCTGCGCGCTTCCCAGGCCGGGTCGGTGGCAGCGGTCAGCGGATGAATGAACGGGTGCATGTCCGAGGTATTGAGGTCGTCCTTTTCGTACCAGGTGGCGGTGGGCAGCACCACGTCCGAATACAGGCAGGTGGTGGACATGCGGAAATCCAGGGTCACCAGCAGGTCGAGCTTGCCTTCGATGGCCTGCTCTTGCCACACCACCTCTTCAGGTTTCTGGCTGCCGTCCTGGCCAAGATCCTTGCCGAGCAAACCGTGCCTGGTGCCGAGCAGGTACTTGAGCATGTACTCATGGCCCTTGCCGGATGAGCCGAGCAGGTTGGAGCGCCACACGAACAGGTTGCGCGGGTGGTTTTTCGGGTTGTCCGGGTCTTCGCTGGCAAAGCGCAGGGTGCCCTTGGTCAGTTGCTCCACGCAGTAGTCGGCGGTGCTTTGCCCGGCCGAGTGCGCAGCGCCTGCCAGGTGCAACGGGTTGCGGTCCAGCTGCGGCGCGCTGGGCAGCCAGCCCATGCGCTCGGCGCGCACGTTGCAGTCCACCAGGCTGCCAGTAAATTCTTCGGGCCGCGCCAGCGGCGACAGCAGCTCCTTGACCTGCAGTTTTTCGTAGCGCCACTGGCTGGAGTGGTTGTAGAAAAACGAGGTGCTGTTCATCTGCCGGGGCGGGCGTTGCCAGTCCAGGGCGAAGGCCAACGGCGTCCAGCCGGTCTGCGGGCGCAGCTTCTCCTGGCCGACGTAGTGCGCCCAGCCGCCGCCGCTCTGGCCGATGCAACCGCAGAGGATCAACATGTTGATCAGCCCGCGATAGGTCATGTCCATGTGGTACCAGTGGTTGATCCCGGCACCGACGATGATCATCGAGCGGCCACGGGTCTTGTCGGCGTTGCTGGCGAACTCGCGGGCAATACGGATCACCTGTTCGGCGGGCACGCCGGTAATCGCCTGCTGCCAGGCCGGGGTGTAAGGCCGGGCTTGCTCGTAACCGGTGGCGCCGTCATCGTCGCCACTGCCGCCGACACTGGCCTGCAAGCCCCGATCAATGCCGTAGTTGGCGGCGGTCAGGTCGAACACCGTGACCGCCAGCACGTCGCGGCCATCGGCCAGGCGCAGGCGCTTGGCCGGCACATGGTGATAGATCACCTCGCGCAGCGGCGAGCTGGGGAAGTGCTCGTGGGCGATGCCACCGAAATAGGGGAAGGCGACCCGCGCCACTTCGTCATGGCGATCGAGCAGTGACAGGCACAGGGTCACCGGCTGGCCATCGGCGTCCACCGGCTCCAGATTCCACTGGCCGCTGCCGCCCCAGCGAAAGCCGATCGAGCCACGTGGCACCACCAACCGTTCGCTGGCTTGATCCCAGGCCAGGGTCTTCCAGTCCGGGTTATCGGCCTGTTGCAGATTGTCGGCAAAGTCGCTGGCGCGCAGTTGCCGGCCCGGTACCAGCTTGCCGTCTTCGCGCTGCTCCAGCTCGACCAGGATCGGCATGTCGGTATAGCGACGGATGTAATCGGTGAAGTAGGCGCTGGGGTTGTCGAGGTGAAACTCCTTGAAGATCACATGACCCATGGCGATGGCCAGCGCCGCATCGGTGCCCTGTTTGGCGCTCATCCACTCATCGCACAGCTTGGCGACCTCGGCGTAGTCCGGGGTGATGGCCACGGTTTTGGTGCCCTTGTAGCGCACCTCGGTAAAAAAGTGCGCATCCGGGGTGCGGGTCTGCGGCACGTTGGAACCCCAGGCGATGATGTAGCCGGAGTTGTACCAGTCGGCTGACTCCGGCACGTCGGTCTGCTCGCCCCAGGTTTGCGGCGAGGCCGGCGGCAGGTCGCAGTACCAATCGTAAAACGACAGGCATACGCCGCCGAGCAGCGACAGGTAACGGGTGCCGGCGGCATAGGAGACCATCGACATCGCCGGGATCGGTGAGAACCCGGCGATACGGTCCGGTCCGTACTGGGCGATGGTGTGCACGTTGGCGGCGGCGACCAGGGTTTGCAGCTCGTCCCAGTCGGCACGCACAAAACCGCCCCGGCCACGGATCGACTTGTACTGGCGGGCCTTGTTGGGGTTCTCGACGATGCTCGACCAGGCGCGGACCGGGTCTTTATGTTCGGCCACTGCATCGCGCCACAGTTGCAGCAGCACCTTGCGCACCATCGGGTACTTGAGCCGGTTGGCGCTGTACAGGTACCACGAATAGCTGGCGCCGCGCGGGCAGCCACGCGGCTCGTGGTCCGGCAGGTCAGGGCGGGTGCGCGGGTAGTCGGTTTGCTGGGTTTCCCAGGTGACCAGGCCGTTTTTCACGTAGATTTTCCAGCTGCACGAGCCGGTGCAGTTCACTCCGTGGGTGGAGCGGGCGATCTTGTCGAACTGCCAGCGCTGGCGGTAGCTGTCTTCCCACTCGCGGCTTTCATCACGGGTTTCGCCGTGGCCGTCAGCGAATTGGGGTGGGCGCTTGACCAGATAGCGCAAGCGGTCGATGAACAGGCTCATGGTGCTCCTCCTTGACATGGCACGCTGTAAATCAGCAGCGCACCCGGGCGTTGCGGCGGGTGTAGTTGAACCAGGTCAGCGCGATGCACAGCAGGTAAAACGCGATGAACCCGTAAAGTGCCCACTCAGGGCCGCCGCTGAGGTCGAACGAACTGCCGAACGACTTGGGAATGAAAAATCCACCGTAGGCGGCCACGGCCGCGATAAAACCCACCGCGGCAGCAGACTCTTGCTCACCCTGCCGGGTCTGTTGGGCAGCCGGCAGGTGCGGAAAAAAGCCTGGGGTTTGCTGGCGAAAAATCGCCGGGATCATTTGCGTGGTGCTGGCGTTGCCGACCCCGGAGAAGAAAAACAGCAACAGGAACATCGCCAGAAAGCCCCAGAACGCGCCGGGCTGATCTTTGATAGCGATGAAATGCAGCACGCCGATGACGCAGCCGGCCATCGCGACGAACACCCACAAGGTGATCCGCCCGCCGCCAAAGCGGTCAGCCAGGCCACCGGCAAAGGCCCGGCTGACCGCGCCGATCAACGGCCCGAGAAACGCAAAGCGCAGCACCTCGACTTCCGGAAACAGCCGCCCGGCCAGCAATGGAAAGCCTGCCGAGAAACCGATGAAGCTGCCGAAGGTGCCGGTGTACAGCACGCTCATCAACCAGGTGTGCGGGCGCTTGAAAATCGCCATCTGGTCTTTGAACGACGCCTTGGCACTGGCAATGTCGTGCATGCCGAACCAGGCCGCCAGCGACGCCACGATGATCAATGGCACCCAGATGAACCCGGCGTTCTGCAGCCACAGCGGGGTGCCTTGCGCGCTGATCTGCGGCGCACCGCCCAGGCTGCCGAGCACCCCGGCAGTTATCGCCAGCGGCACGGCAAGCTGCATCAGGCTCACGCCCAGGTTGCCCAGCCCGGCATTCAGGCCCATGGCGCTGCCCTTGGCCTGCCTGGGAAAGAAGAACGAGATATTGGCCATGCTCGACGAAAAGTTACCGCCGCCCAGGCCGCACAGCAGCGCCAGGATCAGCATCACCAGGTAAGGCGTCTGCGGGTTCTGCACGGCAAAGCCGATCCACAGCGCTGGCACCAGCAAGGACGCGGTAGACAGCGCCGTCCAGCGCCGCCCGCCGAACACCGGCACCATGAAGCTGTAGAAAATCCGCAAGGTGGCGCCAGACAATGCGGGCAGGGCGGCCAGCCAGAACAGTTGGTTGGCGCTGTAGTTGAAACCGGCCAGCGGCAGCTTGGCAACCACCACCGACCAGACCATCCAGATGGCGAAGGCCAGCACCAGACAGGCAATCGAGATCCACAGGTTGCGAGTGGCGATACGCTTGCCGCTGGCGGCCCAGAAGCTTGGGTCTTCTGGATGCCAGTCTTGCAGAACGTGGCGGTCGGCGCGGCTGCTGTCGGGGGTCGCCAGTTCCGGCAGGTCATGCTGCTGCGTGTCTTGCGCCCACTCCAGCCGCTCGGCCAGGCGGATCGAGTAGTGCATCCAGGCCAGCGCCCCGGCGGCGATGACCAACAGCAGCATGAAGCAGCTCTGCCAGATGCCGATCACATCGTTGAGCATGCCGAAGGTCAGCGGCAGGCAGAAACCGCCCAGCCCGCCGATCATGCCCACCAGCCCGCCAACCACCCCGACATGCTGCGGGTAATAGGTCGGAATGTGCTTGAACACCGCTGCCATGCCCAGCGACATGAAAAAGCCCAGCACCATGATCAGCACAATGAAACCGGCCAGGCCCATGTGCATGGAGAATTCGATCTGGCCGTGCACACCGCTGACGATGTAGCGCGTTGGCGGGTAACTGAGCAGCAAGCTGCACAGCACCGACAACCCCAGCGACCAGTACATCACCCGGCGCGAACCCTGGCGGTCGGCCAGCCAGCCGCCAAGAATGCGAAACAGCGCCGCCGGCACGCTGAACAGCGCCGCCACCAGACCGGCCTGGGTCAGGCTCAGGTCGTAGACTTGCATCAGATAGTGCGGCAGCCATAGCGCCAGAGCGACAAAGGCGCCGAACACGAAAAAGTAGTACAGCGAAAAGCGCCAGACCCGCAGTTCTGCCAGCGGCGCGAGCTGTTCAGTGAACGATGCAGCAGGCTGCCGGGTATCGCTGCGCTGCGGATCGTTACGCGCCAGGAGCATGAACAGCACGCCCATCGCTGCCAGCACCGCGCCATACACCAGCGCGGTGTCGCGCCAGCCGAGACTCAGCAACAACAACGGCGCGACCAGATTGGTCAGCCCGGCGCCCACATTACCGGCACCAAACACCCCCAGCGCTGTGCCCTGCCGGGCCGGCTCGAACCAGCGCGCCACATAAGCGGTGCCGACAATGAACGAACCGCCGGCCAGGCCCACGCCAAGTGCAGCCAGCAGCAATAGCGCGAAGCTGCTGGCCACGGTCAGCAGGACCACGCACAGAGCCGAGAGCAGCATCACAATGCCAAATACCCAGCGGCCGCCATACCGGTCAGTCAGCAGCCCGAGAAAACTGCGCGACAGCGAGCCGCTGAGCACCGGCGTTGCCATCAACAGGCCCAGCTGCGTGTCGCTCAGGGAAAATTCGTTCCTGATCTGCAGACCGAGAATGGAAAACAGCGTCCACACGGCAAAACACAGCGTGAAAGCCAGGGTGCACAGGCCGAGCGCCCGGTATTGCTCCCGGGGCACTGGAGGAGTGGTCATCACGGCACGGTCCTTGTTCGATGCACGAGGCAACGGCATGGGATCAGCCAGGGCAGTGCTCTTATCGGTGGCTACTTACCCGGCGGCTGTATCAGGTCGGATACAGACTAGGCCGGATTGGCCGACAGTGCCGTGATTCAAGTCAAGAAAAGGTCGCCATTTGTCTGGCGTAACCGGGCAACGTTGGTTAGTTGCAGCCAGCACATTGAAAGTAGCCGGCCGGTTTTACTGGCCCCTTCGTCGGAGTGCCGCCCAGACCAAGGTTGGCTCCTACCGAGAGCGAGCCAGGTCCGGGATTGCTTGGCTGATTAGCATTACACCTACAGTACCCGCCTCAACCATGCGACGAGCAGGTCTCACTCAAGCGTTTGTAGTGCAACTCATGCTCCACACCCTGGCTGTCCATGTAAACCATGCTCGCCACCACCGGCTCACACAGGTCGGACTCGGGTGCCTCAATGCTCACGACTTTTTTGATATCCAGATTCTGGCCATAGCCATATTGCTGAACAACCGGCTGCTCGACAGCAGCAGTCTGGTCATTGGCTGAGGCCATCAGGCTAGCCAGCGACAGGGCGGCAAACAGAACGTATTTCATGACAATCTCCACACTTATCAGGTTGCAAAGTCGCGAATGCGCTTTGCCTATGGCCATCATTTTAAGGAGGCCCCCTGATTCCCGGAAATGGTGGCTGTCGATACACAGAATCAACGAAACCGATGGCGTTCAGTACTGGCGACCGAAGGTTATCGATCAAATTCATTGATGCGTCGCCCCTGAGCTATCCGGCGATCCGATAGCGGCCTTGCGCCAGCAATTTCATGCTTGACCCACTTCAAACAGGCGGGTCAGCGCATGGAAACCTTCGACATTTACCGGAAAACCCGATTTGGCGCCCTCGTGCACGAATACGGCCTGGACGGCAGCCGGTTGCTGCCCTGGGCAGGCTATCCGATGCCGTTTGGCGGCGGCTGGTGCGTGGTGCGGCCCGGCACCACTACGCAAACCCACACGCAAATCGATCAGGAGCTGTTCATCGCCATCGAGGGCAGCGCCCGGCTGGTGATCGGTGACCAGCAGATGCCGTTCAGCAAGGGCGACATCGCGGCCATCCCGAAACACACCCACCACTACGTAATCAACGACTCGGCCGAGGACTTTCATTTCTACGTGATCTGGTGGGACCTGAATCACGTAAACAACTTCCTTGCCCAGCACAACGACACCACCGGGTGCCTGGCATGAGCCGCTTCATCGTCACCATCACCCCGCCAACGCCCAATGGCGACCTGCACATCGGCCATATCGCCGGCCCATTTCTGGGCGCCGACGTGTTCACTCGGGTCCAGCGCCAGCGCGGTCATGATTGTGTGCTGCTGTCTTATTCCGACGACTACCAGTCCTACATGCTGCGCAAGGGCCTGGAGCAGGGCGTCGACCCCGTGGAACTGGCGCGGCGCAACAGCGACCGTATCGAGGCGTCGCTGGCGGCAGTGAATATCCAGCCGGATAACTGGATGCGTCCGTATGACAATCGGTTTTTCAGGCAGGCGGTCAGCGAGGTATTTGCCAAGCTGCAACAGGCCGGCGCCATCGAATTTCGTGATAGCCAGGAGGCGTACTGCCCGGACTGCGACAAATGGGGCTATGAAGCCTTCGCCCGTGGCCTGTGCAATTACTGCGGCCATGACTCGGACCCCAGTCAGTGCGAGCAGTGTGCCCAGGCGCCGGATGCCGCACTGATGAGCGGGCTGTACTGCAAGCTGTGCCACAAGGCGCCGCAGTTCAGGAGCACCCACCGGGCGTTTCTCAAACTGGCCGACTTCAAGGCGCCGCTGCGTGACAGCCTGCTGGGCCGACAGTGGCGTGCGCCGCTCAACGCCTGGCTGCGCGACACCCTTGAACACTTGCACGACTGGGGCGTGACCCGGCCCCACGACGCCGGGCTGGACCTGGCCGCCGACGGCTCATGCCGGGTGCACACCTGGTTCATGGGCCTGGCCGGCTACATCGCGGCGTTTCGCGAGTATGCCGAGCGCATTGGCCAGCCGGAGCTGTTCAACCAGTACTGGCGTTCGGGGCAGGGCACGCTGGTCAATTTTCTAGGCTTCGACTGTGTCTTCAGCCATTGCATCGTTTACCCGGTGCAACTGGCGGTGCATGACGAGTTGCGGGTCCGTCAGCACTTCATGCCCAACCAGTTTCTCAAGCTCGACGGGCTCAACCTGTCCACCAGCCGCAACCACGCAATCTGGGTCGGCGATCTGGTGCGCCAGGCCTGTGCCGACAGTGTGCGCTTGTACCTCGCCAGCGTTGCGCCGGAGCAGAGCGAAGGCGACTTTCGCCTGCAGCACTTTCAGCGCTGGCGCCAGGATGTGTTCCTGGACTTTGTCCCGGCGCTGCTGCAAGCCGGTCCCGATCAGCGTGAGCACGGCTGGAACGGCTTTAACGGCGCCGATGCCGGGCTGCTCGAAGCGCTGCGCCTGCAATGGTGCAAGGCCACCGAGCTCAAGCAGTTTTCGATCCGTGGCATGGCTCAGGTGCTACTCGACACCATCGCGATTACCCGTACGCGGCTGGAGGCGGGCCGCCCGGTCAGTCACTTCGCCGCGCTGATTGCGGTGTTCGGCAAGGCGCTGGTCCCGCAAACCGCCGCCGACATCGTCAATGCCTACGCACTGCCCGAAGCACGGCTGAACGCTGTCGTGTTCGGCGGTCCGGCCCCTGACTATTCGATCTGAGCGGCCATCGCATGAGCATGGATTATCAAGTCGCGGTGATCGGTGCCGGCATTGTCGGCGCGAGTATCGCCGCCCGCTTGCTGCACCTGGGCCTGAGTGTGGTGCTGCTGGAGCAGGGCAGCGTCGCCAGCCGCGGTGCCAGCGCCAGTTCCGGCGGGTTGCTGCGTTTGTACGACGCGGACCCACTTTTGATGCAACTGACAGCGCATTCGCTACGGGTCATGGGGGAGGCGCCGTTTTCCGACACCTACACCCGAGCGCTGCGGCGCAGCGGCGTGCTGTATCGCGCCGATATCGCGCATGAGAGTGCACTGGAGGCAGCGATCGAGCGCTACGCCAGCGCGGAGTATCCGCTGCGCAGAGTCCAGGGTTTCGGTCCCTGGTCGGCACGTGCGGATCGCGCTGAGCTCTACGAACCGCATGCCTGCGTCGGCGATGTGCGCGGTGCCACCGCGCGGTTGTGCCAGCGTGTGCGCCGCGATGGGCTGCTGATCGAGCATTGCCGGGTCGAGTTCATCGACTGGCAGGCCGATGGTTCGGCCCACATTCAACTGGGAGAAGCGCGCCTGGATTGCCAGACCGTGGTGCTGGCCAGCGGCGCGTGGACGCATCGGTTGTTACCGGAGCTGGCGCTGCAAAGCCGCGCGATTCCGTTGGCCAGGGTCCAGACCGAGGCCGCCTGGCCGCTGCCGTTGATCGACGCGGTCAGTGGCAGTTATGCCATCCCGCTGGGGCCACATCTCGTGCAGAGCGGTTGCGGGCTGCGTGACCGGGCGCTGCTGCCGGAGCAACTGGCGCGGCCGGATGCCCGGCATATCGAGGATGCCCGGCAACGGGTCGGCCAACTGGCCGGCGGCGGGCGGGTCAGGGTGCTGGATGTGGTGCCGGGCTTTGACAGCTACAGCGCCGATGGCCGGCCACTGCTGGGCTTTGTGGATGAGCCGCGCGGTTTGTACGTGGCTTGTGGGCTGTCCGGGGTGGGCTTCAAATTCGCGCCGGGTATTGCCGACCTTGCCGCCCGGCAGATTCAAGGCTACTTGCATGACGGGCAGCGGTCGGTTGACCCGCATTGGGCCGGGCTGGACGCGCGACGGGGTATGCCGTCATGACGCCAACCGCCATGAAAGTCGGGATCAGCGCGGTGTTCGACCCGGCTGTCACTCCCCATGCACGGACCTTTCTGCGCGCGTTGGCAGCAGGCCGCAACCTGATACCGGGGCTGGCCGGCGTGCAGTGGCACTGGCTCGACGACGGGGCCGACCCCCGGCAGGCCGCCATGGTGGCGCAACAGATGGTCGAGTGGGGCGCCGATCTGGTGCTGGGCCATTTTTCGTCCGACGCCGCGCTGGCCGCCGCGCCGCTGTATGCCTGCCACCAGATTGCGCTGCTGACACCGGCGGCTACGCTGCAAGACTTGACCCGATTCCCCAACGTGCTGCGCGGTTGCCCGTCGGATCGGCAACTGGCCGGCGAGCTGTTGGCCTGGGCCATCAGCCGCTTGTGGCAACGCCTGTATGTGCAGGCTGATGACAGCGCACACGGCCAGGCACTGGCGGCGGCGATCCGGCACAGTGCGCTGGCCCATGGTCTGCAACCGGTAACCGACCGCGAGCAAGCCGACGCCGAGGTGTTTGCCGGGCGCCTGAAATCCAGCTGCGCCTACCTGCAGGCTCGACGCCGGGCCGGTTGCAGCCGACCGCTGATATTTACCGATGACGCCGTTTCGCCGTTTTTCGGCACTGGCCAGCCGGTTGGCGACCAACCGCAAGCCACTTGGGTCATCGGCTTTCACCCAGGCCCCGAGGATTGCCCGGCGGCCCGCCAGCACCGGCAGTGGTTCGCCAGCCCGGCGCAGACCTATTACCGAGAGAGCCTGCGCCTGCTGCATGGCATTGGCGTGCTGGCACGGCGCAATCTGCCCGATCGCCGCGCCTTGCTCGACGCCTTGTGCAACGAGGTGTTGGCCACCCCGCTGGGGCCGCTGGCTTTCTTGCAGAACGAAATACGCGATGCCTCCACCCAGCTCTGGCACCTCGGGCCGCAAGGCCTGCAACCGGTCACCCCGACCTTTTAACCCCCTATTCAATCAAGGACAGATTCCTGATGAGTCTTGCAACCACCACCGTCGATGCGCTGTGCATCGGTTTCGGCCCTGCCGGGATTGCCCTGGCCTGCGCTTTCGAAGATGCCCGCGAACAGGGTCTGCCATTGGGCCGCGTAGACATGCGCTTTGTCGAGGCAGCCGCCGACAGTCAATGGCACCCTGAGCTGTTGCTGGCCGGCACCGACATCAATCACCACGTGTTCCGTGATCTGGTGACGCCGCGCAACCCGCGCAGCCGTTTCTCGTTCGCCATGTACCTCAAGGACAAGGGGCGGTTGTTTGATTTCGGCCTGCTCGGGCGCCCGGCCAGCCGTCATGAGTGGTCCGATTACCTGGGCTGGGTCTCACGCCAGGTCGATGCACGCACCTGCTTCGATACGCGTATTGACGAGGTGCTACCGGTGATTCGTCATGGCCGGTTGTGTGAGCTGCGGGTCGAGACGGCGCACGGCGCGTTCGAAACCCGCAACCTGGTGCTGTCCAGCGGTAGCGCCGCGTACATACCGGAACTGTTCCAGCCCCTGCTGGGGCCGAAGGTGTTTCATACCTCAGGCTTTGTCAGCCATATGCAAGCCTTCGCCAGTGAGCGGCCCAAGCGCTGGCTGGTGCTCGGCTCCGGGCAAAGCGCCAGTGAGTCGGTGCTGGAACTGATCGGCCGCGATCGGCAGGTCGAGATTCACTCGGTGCACCGCACCGCCGGCTTCAAACTCACTCAATTGGGGCAATTCCCCAACCGGGTCTTCGGCCCCGAGCATGTCGATTACTTCCACAGCCTGGACGCTGGCGCCCGCCAGCAGTTTCTCGCCTACAGCCGCGCCACCAACTACGCCGGCATCGACCCGGATGAAAGCCAGAAGCTGTTCTCGCTGATCTACGAAGACACCGTTGCCGGTCGTCAGCAGCTGCACACCCATCACTACCAGCACGTCACTGGCGTGCAGCTGTGTGGTGATGCGTATCAGGTCACCCTGACCGACCGTTTCAGCCAGCAGACCCGGCAACTGGAGGTGGACGGCATCGTCCTGGCCACCGGCTATCAGCAGTACCGCGTGCCGCCGCTGCTCGCCGGCCTGCAGCCATGGCTGGCCGCCGATGAGCAAGGCGCGCTGGTGGTCGATCGCGATTACCGCATCCACACCCAGGGCGCCTGCGACGTGCAGCTATGGAGCAACGGCTTGTCCGAACGCAGCCATGGCATCAGCGACAGCCAGTCGTTCTCGATGCTGGCCCTGCGCGCCGGGCGGATAGCCAGCGCCTTGCACCAGGCATCGACCCGCCCGGTCACAGCTGCCGGCTGCAAAACTACCCTGGCCTTGAGCGAGTGACCGGTATGTATGACAGCATCGGCGACATCGTCCATGACCAGACCTTCCTCAAAATCAGCGGCCTGGGCGCGGACTTTCATCTGAAAATGGAGTCGTTCAACCCGGCCGGTTCGATCAAGCTCAAGACCGCCAGCGGGCTGGTCGACGACCTGCAGGCGCGGGGGCTGATCCAGCCCGACTCGATCCTCATCGAGTCGTCATCCGGCAATCTTGGCGTAGCCTTGGCCATGCTCTGCGCCGCCCGCGGCCTGCGCTTTACCTGCGTGGTCGACCCCAACACTGCCAGCCATAACCTGCGCCTGATGCGCAGCTATGGCGCCGAGGTCATTCAGGTCGAAAAAACCGACGCCAATGGCGGCTTTCTCGGCACCCGAATCGAGTTGATCCGCCAGTTGCAGGCCAGCGACCCGCGTTACCTGTGGCTTAACCAGTACGCCAATGCCGCCAACCCCAAGGCCCACGCGCGGACCACGGCCCGCGCCATCGCCGGGCACTTTGCCCAGGTCGATTATCTGTTCGTCGGGGCCGGGACCACTGGCACCCTGATGGGCTGCGTTGAGTATTTTCGCCAGCACAGCCCGCACACCAGAATCATCGCCGTCGACAGCGTGGGGTCGGTGACCTTCGGCACACCCGCCAGCCGGCGTTTCATTCCAGGTCTGGGCACCAGCCAGCGCCCGCCGATCTTCGCCGCCGAAGGCATTCATGCGCTGGAAATGGTCCCCGAGACCCACACGGTGGTCATGGCTCGGCTGCTGGCGCGCAGCCGCGGGCTGCTGGTGGGCGGCTCGACGGCCACGGTGATCAGCGCCGTGCATGCCTGGCGCGAGCGTATCGAACCTGGAGCGGTGGTGGTGGCGGTGTCGCCGGACTGGGGCGAGCGTTACCTCGACACCCTGTATGACGATACGTGGGTTGAGCAGCGCTTTGGTCGCGAGGTGCTGGCGATGAACTTGGCAGACCTGGGGCGCGAGCCTGCACGCACCACCTGGCTGCCCACCCCACAGGCGGATTTTCATGTGCTCGACGGGCAATGTGTGGCGCAGATTCTGGCGGCTGATCCGCTGGCCTGTATCGATGACGTGCGCCAGGCCTATCTGGATCACGAAGCCGGGCGCAGCATCAACCCGGACAGCTATTTCCTGCGTTTTCCCCGGCAGCCGGCTAACCGCATCATTGCCTTGCCGGCCAGCCTGGAGGGTGAGCAGCCGGTCACCGGGATCAAGTGGATTTCCAGTTTTCCGGCCAATATCGACAACGGCCTGCAACGGGCTTCGGCGGTATTGCTGCTCAACCGGCCCGACACAGGCTATGCCTATGCCTGCCTGGAAGCCTCTCGGATCAGCGCCATGCGCACCGCGGCCTCGGCGGTGCTGGGCGCCTGGTGGAGCAATGGCCAGCGCCGCGCCGCCGACCATCTGGCACTGGTGGGGGCGGGGTTTATTGCCCGCAGCATCGTTGATCTGTTGATTGCCGATGGCTGGCGGTTCCAGCGCATCACGGTGCATGACCCGCATGCGCCGTCGGCCGCCGCCTTGATCGGCCATCTGGCCGAACAGCACGCGCTGCAAGCCGAGCAGGTTGAGCTGGCGGCCAGTCTGAGCGCCGACCTATTGGTGTTCGCCACCACCGCGCCGACGCCTTACGTGCATGAGCCGCTGCTGCGTGCCGGTCAGGTGGTGCTGAATATCTCGCTGCGCGATCTGGGGCCAGCAGTGATCGCCCAGGCCAACAACCTGTTCGATGACGTCGAGCACTGCCTGAAGGCCGGCACCTCGCCGCAACTGGCGGTCGAGCACTATCAGCAGCGCTCGTTCATCAGCGGCAGCCTGGCGCAATTGATGCTCGGCCAGATCAGCCTTGATCCGGCCAAACCGACCATCTTCTCGCCATTTGGCCTCGGCGTGCTGGACCTGGCGGTAGGGCAGCGCGTGTATCGCCGGGCGCTGGAGCAGGGCCGGGCCTTGCCGGTGCCGAATTTTTTCTTTGAATCCAGCCGCTGGTGACGACCATGTACACAATCGCCATTGTCGGTATGGGCTCGCGCGGGCTGAGCCTGCTGGAGCAGTTCATTGCCCTGAGCCGCGCCAACCCGCATCTGCCGCTGCAACTGGACCTGTTCGATCCCGCTACTCCGGGCAGTGGCCTGCACCTGAGTGACCAGCCCGATTACCTGATGCTCAACACCATGGCCGGGCAGATCTCTGCGTTCTGCACCGCCCACCCGGCCACCCAACCGCCGGGGCCGAGCTTCCTGCAGTGGTGCCAAGCGCGAGATCTGCGCCTCGACGCCCGCGGCCATGTCGACCCCAGCGGGCAGGGCCGGCCGCTGGCCTTCGCTGACTTCGTGCCGCGTCGTTTGCTGGGGCTGTACTTGCAAGACAGCTACCGCTGGCTGCTGGGGCATTGCCCGGCACAGTTGCAGGTGCGTCACTACCCGCAGCGGGTGAGCCGTGCCCTGCCTGCGGCCGGTGGTTCGGGGTGGCAACTGACCACCCAAGAGGGCACTTGTCATCACTACCACGGATTGTTCATCACCAGCGGCCATGCGCCGGCCACGCCGCTGCCGGCCGAACCCGGCGCACGGGTGGCGATCGAGGGCCTGGGCCTGAGCGCCATGGATTGCATCGCCGAACTGACCCAAGGCCGTGGCGGCCGCTACGTGGCTGATAACGGCCTGGCCGGTTGGCGCTACCTGCCCAGCGGCCGCGAGCCGCAAATCTACCTGTATTCACGCAGTGGCTTGCCGTTTCATGCCCGGCCAAGCGGTTTTGACGCGCCGTGCCAGCCTTGGCCACGGCTGTTCTTCACCGCCGAGGCCATCGAACGGCTGCGCGCAGAGTCTGGTTGCGCGCGGCTGGACTTCGCCCGCGATCTGCTGCCGTTGATCACCGATGAAATGCGCGCGGTGTTCTATCAGGCCAGCGTCAGCCTGGCCGAGCCGCAAGGGTTGCCCGCAGTCCAGCAGGCCTTGCGCGAGACGGCGCAGCGCGATGAGTTGTTTGCGCAACTGGCCCGACAGTGGGGGGCTTTCGAGCCGCTGCACTGGATGCCGATGCAGCCGTGGACGGGCGACGATTACCCGCAGTGGCTGCGCCGCTGGCTTGAGCAAGACCTGATTCGCAGCCGCCTGGGCCGCCGCGCCAGCCCACTGACCCAGGCCCTGGAAGTCTGGCGTGACTACCGCGACCTGCTGCGCCTGGCGGTTGACCACGACGGCCTGCTGGCGCACTCACGGGTGGATTTTTACCGCCGTTTTGCCGGGCTCTCCAACCGTCTGGTCGGCGGCCCGCAGCAAGAGCGCTACGAAGACCTGCTGGCGTTGCTCGACGCCGGCGTGGTGCACCTGCTGGCCCCAGGTCAGGTGCCTGCGCAACTGGACTGCATCGTTCGGGCACGCAATGCCCACAGCGGCCTGAGACTCAATGCCAGCGGTTTGCTCGGCGACCTGCAACGTCAGGGCCTGATCCGAGCCGCTCAGGCGTTTCCCGCCGACGGCGTGTTGGTCAACGACCAACACCGCGCCATCCGCGCTGATGGCTGCGCACATTCGCGGCTATGGCTGCTGGGGCCAGTGGTGGAAGGCAGCAGCTTTTACAACCACTACGTACCGACCCCCGACCCGCATTGCCTGGCGCCGCTCCAGGCGCGCCGGGCGGTGCAGGACTGCCTGGGCGCATTGGCCTCGCCGTGCGCCGTGGCCTGTTGACCCCGTTTTCTCACTGACAAGGACCGACCCCATGTACTCGATACCCTACGAACTGACCCTGCTCACCGCGCTGGCCGGCGCCTTTATCGTGCTGATCATCAGCCCGGGACCGAATTTTCTGGTCATCACCCAATTGTCCTGCAGCCAGTCGCGCCAGCAAGGCATCTGTGCCGGTCTTGGCGTGGCCTCGGGCAGTATCATCTGGGCGCTGCTGGCCGTCACCGGCCTGGGCCTGATGTTCCAGCAGTTGCCTTGGCTGCAGCCGGCCCTGCAACTGCTTGGCGGCGTTTATCTGGGCTGGCTGGGAATCAAAAGCCTGCGCAGCGCCGGCAACCCGCCGGCCCCTCGCGATATCAACGCACTGGGCATTGCCAGCCTGAGCCGCGCCTACCGCTTCGGCCTGCTCACCAACCTGACCAACCCCAAGGCGTTGGCGTTCTATACCAGCGTGTTCACCACCGTCGCTGCACCGGGCCTGCCCATCTGGGTGCGCAGCGCCGGGGTCTCGATCATCGCGGTGTTGGCCATCTCTTGGTTCGTACTGCTCGCCACCCTGTTCTCGATCCCGGCCATCCAGGCCCGCTACCAGCGCATGAAAAAAGCCATCGACATCATCACCGGGCTGTTCATGGTCGGTTTTGGCCTGCGTTTGCTGGTGGGGTTGCTCTGATTCTCTCCAAATCTCTGATTGTTAATGAATATCTCGTAGGAGCGGTCGGGCGGCGATCCGCTTTAGCCGCGAAGGCTTTTACTGATGCAGGAGAGCACCATGCACACCAGCAACTGGCATTACCCCACCTCCATCCGCGTCGGCGCCGGGCGCGTCCGTGAGCTTGCCGACGCCTGCCGCAGCGCCGGCATCCAGCGTCCGCTGTTGATCACCGACCGCGACCTGGGCAGCCAGCCGATGATCCAGCAAGCCCTGGACGACTGCCGCCGCGAACTCGGCCAGTGCGCACTGTTCGATCAGGTCAAGGGCAACCCCACCGGCAGCAACGTCGCCGCAGGCCTTGAGCGCTACAAAGCCGGCCAGCACGACGGGGTGATCGCCTTC
The DNA here is from genome assembly GCF_000829415.1 of Pseudomonas sp. StFLB209. NCBI lineage: Bacteria > Pseudomonadati > Pseudomonadota > Gammaproteobacteria > Pseudomonadales > Pseudomonadaceae > Pseudomonas > Pseudomonas sp. StFLB209. Next base: position 4,654,808 of record NZ_AP014637.1, read on the forward strand.
GGTGGCGGCTCGGCACTGGACGCCGCCAAGGCCGTGGCTCTGATGTCCGGCCAGCACCGCCCGCTGTGGGATTTTGAAGACATCGGCACCAACCACCTGCGCGCCAACCCCGACGGCATTGCGCCGCTTATCGCTGTGCCGACCACCGCCGGCACCGGTTCGGAAGTCGGTCGCGCCGCGGTCATCACCGACGAAGCGGCACGGGTCAAACGCACCATCCTGCACCTGCGGATGATGCCCAAAGTGGCGATTCTCGATGCCCGGCTGACCCTCAGCCTGCCACCGGCACTGACCGCCGCCACCGGCATGGACGCGCTGACCCACTGCTTCGAAGCCTGGTGCTCGCCGGTCTGGCACCCGATGGCCGAAGCCGTGGCGGTCAAGGGCCTGCAGATGATCCGCCAGCACCTGCCGCGGGTGGTGTGCGATGGCCAGGACCTTGAGGCCCGCGAGCAAATGCTGGTCGCCTCCAGCCTCGGCGCAGCGGCGTTTCAGCGCGGGCTGGGTGGCGTGCATGCCATTGCCCAGTCGCTGGGCGCGCTCTACGACCATCACCACGGGCTGCTCAACGCGATCGTGTTGCCCTATGTGCTGCTGGCCAACGAGGCGGCGCTGCATCAACCCATGAACGAGCTGGCCCATGACCTGCGTTTGCCCAAACCGGGCTTCAATGGGGTCATGGACTGGTTACTGCAATTGCGCCACGACTGCGGCATCCCGCACACACTGACGGCATTGGCTATTGATGAGCGTGATGCCGAATTGATCGGCCGGATGGCCTTCAAGGATGGCTGCTCGCACACCAACCCGGTGCGTCACAGTGCCGAGGGCTATCAACGGATTTTCAGCCATGCCGTGCAGGGGATGTGAGGGTGCAGCAGCTCAATGACTTCTGGCTGCGGCAGGTCGACAGCGGGCGGATTGTCGGTGGGGTGTTGTTGCTGGCCGAGGCCGGTGAACTGCGCTATGCCAGTGCTTGTGGCTGGGCTGACCGCGAGGCGCAACGACCCATGCAGCGCGACACCGCCATGCGCCTGGCGTCGCTGAGCAAACTGCTGACTTCGATCGCCGTGCTGCATCTGTGCGAAACGGGCGTACTGGACCTGAACGGCCCTGTCAGTGACTGGCTGGGGTATTTTCGCCCACGCCTCACCGATGGTCGCGAGGCAGTGATAACCCTGCGCCAGTTGCTGTGCCATACGGCGGGGCTGGGCTACGGTTTTGAATTAGCGCCGGGCAACGCCTACCAACGGGCCAGGGTGTCTGACGGGCTGGATGACCCAAGCCACAGCCTGCAAGACAACCTGCAGCGTTTGGCACAGCTGCCACTGTTGTTCGAGCCGGGTACGGCGTGGCGCTACTCGCTGGGCACTGATGTGCTGGGGGCGGTCATCGAGGTGGCCTGCGGTCTGGATCTGGCTGAGGCGATCAACCGCTATGTCACAGGTCCGCTGCAGATGCGCAGCACCGGCTTTACTGCCTGCGACTCTCTGGCCCGCGCCTACAAGGACGCCCCGACGCTGCCACAACCGATCAGCGATCATGATCGTCTGCCGCTGGATGGCGGGGTGGCACTGCTCAGTGCCCGCCGGGCGTTCAACCGCCAGGCTTACGCCTCAGCCGGCGCCGGGTTGGTCGGCACCGCCGATGATTACCTGCGCTTGCTTGAGTGCTTGCGCCTGGGCGGTGCGCCGCTGCTCAGCCCGGTCAGTTGCGCGTTACTGACCGCCAACGCGTTGGGCGAGCTGCCCATGACCAGTCGCGGCGCTGGCTGGGGCTTCGGCCTGGGGCCGGCGGTGCTGCTTGACCCTGTGGCTGCCGGCCAGCCGCAAGGGGCGGGTAGCTGGGGCTGGTGCGGGTTGTATGGTTGCCACTATTGGGTCGACCCGCAGGCCCAGCGCAGCCTGGTGGTGCTGACCAATACCGCAGTGGCCGGCGCCTGGGGCGAGCTGGCAGACGGGATCGTGCAGCACATCTATTGATGAGCGGCCACAGGGTATGGCTAATGAACGCGGCGGTTCTGGCTAGCGTTGGCGTTTGTTTGCCGGTTTGCTGCGTACCGGTTGCGACGGCATCGGCGCAAAGATCGCCCTGATGCCCCTGCATTGCGGATAGTCCGCACAGCCCCAGAAGTTGTCGCCAGCCTTGGCGCCGCTACGCGCCACTTTCATGACCATGGTCTTGCGGCAATGCGGGCAGGCCGGGGCATGTGTCTTCGCATCGGGCGGCGGGGCGGCAGGCTTGGCTTCTCTGGCCTTGGGCCGGGCGGTTGTGGTTTTGCCGGTCGGCGCGGGCCGCGCCTCTTGGGCCATCGGCGGTGCGGTGTCTGGCAGACTTTCGGGGGCTGCCAGTCGCTTGCGCTCGGCAAATGCCGTGACAAGCCTGCTGATAAAAGGCAGCTTTCTGGCGAGCCTGAGCAGCAGGGAAGGCGATTGGTGTGTCATGGGGGCTGTCGTAAAAGTGAACCGTGTGGGCGCCATGCAGGTGGCGGCCGGAGTCTGATGTTAGCGCAACCCTGGCGTGGTGATTGACAGGTGTCAGGCTGCTGGGCAGTCTGATGGCCTTACGACATTTGGGATGAGGGGCATCATGGACAACGAAGCACTCAGAAACAAGCTCAACGTCATGATTGCCGAGCAACTGGGCATTTCAGAGCAGGAGGTCAGCCGTGGCTATGGCGGTTACGGTCACACCCTGGAAAATCTGGGTGCAGATGAGTACGACATCATCAGCCTGCTGATGGCGCTGTCTGGCGAGTTTGGCATCAGCATCTCGGATGAAGACGCACAGACTCTGGATACGCCGAAAGCGATTTACGAGTACATACTCAAGCAGACTAAGGGCTGACCTGAATCGATTGATGGCCAAAGGCAATCAATTTTTGCTGATGTCTTTATGATGTCATGGTAAAACACGGGCTGGAATGACTTACCAGGCCAGGGAATGCCATGCTAAAAATCGTCAGTCACGTTGTTGCCTTGTTGCTTTTGTCCTGCACGCTGGCGGTTGGAGCCAAGGAAACCCGGGTCCCCGACTCGGTGATCGTGCAACGCCTGATCGAGGAGTCCATCGCCCAATACCCCGGCAGATGCCCTTGCCCTTATAACGCCGCGAGCAATGGCAGCCGTTGTGGCAAGCGCAGTGCTTACAACCGCGACGGCGGCTATGCGCCCTTGTGCTTCAAGGAAGATGTCACCAAGGAAATGGTCCAGGCGTATCGGCAGCGTTCTGCCAGATAGCTTGCTCACCGGTACGCGTACTTATGCGCGTGATCGGTGAGCAAAGCGGCCACAAATTTACTGAGCATTGATCCAGATGGTCTTAAGCTCGGTGTACTGATCATGCGCCCACTGCGACTTGTCGCGACCGCCAAAGCCTGACTCGCCGTAGCCTCCGAACGGCGTCGAAGCGTCGCCTTCACCGAAGCAGTTGACGGTGACGATACCGGCGCGAATCTCGCGCGATAGACGGATCGCGTTGCGCAGGTTGCTGGTGTAGGCCGAGGCCGCCAGGCCGTAAACGGTGTCGTTGGCCAGGGCAATGGCCTCATCAATGGTGTTGAAGGTGGTGACGCTCAAGACCGGGCCGAAGATCTCTTCGACGAACAGTTTGTCCCCAGCTTTCACGCCATCAACAATGGTCGGCTCGATGAACACGCCATCCCGGGTGTTGCCGCCTTCGACCACTTTAAGTTGCGCCTCGACGGCGTGTTCCAGGTACGAGCGAACCTTCTCGAAATGCGCTTTGCTGACCATTGCGCCCAGGCGGTTGGCCGGGTCCAGCGGGTCGCCCAGTTGCCAGTCGCGCACGTGCACCTTGATGCGCTCGAGCAGCTTGTCTTTGACGTCGCGGTGCACGATCAGCCGCGAGGACGCCGAGCAGTTCTCGCCCATGTTCCAGAACGCACCGGCCACCAGGTACTGGGCCACTTCGTCGAGGTCTTCGACGTCGTTCATCACCACCGCCGGGTTCTTGCCACCCAGCTCCAGTACCACACGTTTGATGTTCGACTCGGCCGAGTACTTGAGGAACAGTCGGCCGGTGTCGGTCGAGCCGGTGAAGCTCACCGCCGCGATGTCCATGTGCCGGCCAATCGGCTCGCCGACTTCGCGGCCACCGCCAGGCACGATATTGAACACACCCGCCGGTACGCCGGCCTGATGGGCCAGCTCCGCGACGCGCAGGGCGGTCAGGGTGGTTTCCTTGGCCGGCTTGACCACGATCGAGCAACCGGCGGCCAGCGACGGGCCGATTTTCCAGGCCAGCATCAGCAGCGGGAAGTTCCACGGCAGCACCAGACCGACCACCCCGATGGCTTCACGCACCACGGTGGTTACCGCACCGGCGCCGGTCGGGGCGCTGAAGTCGTAAATCTTGTCGATCAGCTCGGCATGCCAGCGCAGGGTGTGGATGGTCTCCGGCACGTCGACGTTCTGGCATTCGCTGACCGGCTTGCCGCTGTCGAGGCTTTCCAGCACTGCCAGTTCATGGGCGTGGTCTTCCAGCAGTTGGGCAAAATCCAGCAGGATGTGCTTGCGCGCCGCCGGCGCCAGCTTGCTCCAGCGACCGTCTGCGAAAGACTCTTTAGCGGCTTTGACCGCCAGATCGACGTCGTCGCTGTTGCCGGCGGCGATGTTGGCCAGCAGCTCACCGGTGGCCGGGTTGGTGGTGGCGAAGGTATTGCCCGACAGCGCATCACGGAATTCACCGTTGATGAATGCCTGGGTCGGGAATTTCAGTTCAGCGGCCAGCGCCTTGTATTGGTCTTTGCTCAGCAGTTCAGCCATTGGCGTGTCCTTGATGATGGGGTCAGGGGGAGTGGAGGCGAATCAGACTTCATGCCGGACTTCACGCGACGGCGGATAACCGAACACGTCGCTGTAGCACTTGCTGAAATGGCTGCCTGACACAAAGCCGCAGGCAATCGCCACTTCGAGCATCGAAAAGGTTGAGTTCTGAATCAGCCGGCGTGATTCGTTCAGTCGCAGTTGCAGGTAATACTTTTGCGGCGAAGTCCCCAGTTGCTCGCGGAACAGCCGCTGGATCTGGCGCTTCGACAGGCCGGCATAGTGCGCCAGTTGCTCCGGCTCCAGCGGCTCTTCAAGGTTGGCTTGCATCAGCGTGATCAGTTCGCGCAACGGCTTGCAGAGCTTGCGGCGCGGTGACTCACTGGTGCGCTGAAAACGGCTATGGTCGTAGTCGAGCAGGCTGGTCACCGCCTCGGCCAGGTCCGGTTCGCAGGCCTTGGCCAGCCACTTGCGCATCACCTCGAAGGCACCGGCCGGGGTGGCGGCAGTGAGGCGGTCACGGTCGAACACCATGCTATCAAGGCTTACATTGGCATTGGGCGAGCGTTCCGAAAGGGCAGTACGCTGTTCGGAGTGAATCGCACACCGGTAACCATCGAGCAGCCCGGCCCGGCCCAGATACCAGGCGCCGTTCCACAGCCCGCCCAGAGTTATGGGAAAACCGGCGAGCTTTTTCAGCAGGCTGACCAGCCAGTCCGGCACCTGGCGCGGGGTGCGCAGGCCGCCACAGACCATCATCAGGTCGAGATCGGCGATGCGGATGTCGGTCAGTGGCGTGTTGGGCCGGATTGGAATGGCCAGGTCGCTCATGACCTCGCTGTTGCGGTAGCCGAACGTATGGACCTTGACTGAACCAGGGCGGATCAGGTTCGCGGTGGTCAGCACGTCCAGCGCCTGGGTGAAACAGGGCAGGGAGAAATTGTCCAGCAACAGAAAGCCTATGTTCGCGGTTCGCTGGGCCGCGTGCGTTGCAGGTCGGTGCTGCGCTGCCGACGTTGCAATCGTCTCGCACCAGCCATTGTCTATCGCCGTGGTCATGATGGGCATTGTTGCGTGCCAGTGTCTGAAAGAAAGCTGTCCTCAAACGGATAATGGGTCAGCAGCTCATAACCGGTGTCGGTCACCAGCAGTTGGTTCTCCAGCTTGATACCGTCACGTCCGCCGACTTCCCCTACATACGCCTCCACGCACAGCGCCATCCCCGGCTCCAGCACGCCTTCGTAGCCGTAGGACTCCAGGTCTTCCGGATAACGGATGCACGGGTACTCGTCGCACAGGCCGACACCGTGGAACATCACCCCGTAACGCTGCGCACGGCAGCTCTCAGGCAGGCGGTGGCCGCGGCTGGTCAGCTCGGTAAAGCGCACGCCGGGTTTGACCATCTCGATATTGCGGGTGATGTGCTCATGGGCGATACGGTACAGGCGCTTTTGTTCAGCGGTCGGTTCGAGGTCGCCACAAATCCAGCTGCGCGACATGTCGACACACATGCCATAGACGCCGATCAGGTCGGTGTCGAAACTCAGCAGATCACCGTCGCTCAGTACCCGCGGGCCCGATTCCTGAAACCAGGGGTTGGTGCGCGGCCCGGAGCTGAGAATGCGCGTTTCGATCCATTCACCGCCACGGCGGATATTGCCGGCATGCAGAGCGGCCCAAACGTCGTTCTCGGTGGCGCCAGCACGCATCGCCAGGCGCATCTCGGCAATCGAGGCCTCGCAAGAGGCCACCGCGCAGCGCATGGCGAGGATCTCGTCCGGGCCTTTGATGGCACGGGCGAACTCGGTGACTTCCTGACCACTGCACACTTGCACGCCAAGGGCATCAAGGGCGCGCAGCCCAGCCACTTCGATGCGATCCACCGCCAGCCGGCGATTGCTGCCAGCATGGCTGCGCAGCAGCTCATCGACTTGCCCGGCGAAGCGGCGGGCGTGCTGTTCGGTGTGTTCACCGGTCTCGAAGTAGAAAAACGAAGCGCCGCTGCGCAGCTCGCTGACCAGCGGCAGGTGCGCCGACAGGTGATCGCAGCCGTGAAAATCCCACAGCACCACATGGCCACTGGCGGCGACGAAACAGGCGCGGGCCGGGTTGTGGGTGGTCCATAACTGCATGTTGGTGGTGTCGGTGGCGTAGCGGATGTTCAGCGGGTCGAACAGCAGGATGCCGCCCAGGTCGCGCTTGACCAGTTGTTCGCGAATCCGTTGCAGGCGGTATTCACGCATGCTCGGCAGGTGCGGGGCTTGCAGTCCCAGGCTGGCCCATTCGGCGAAGGCCAGCGGGGTGGGGCCGATCTCGACGCGATCGTTATCGTCCTCTGAACCATCGGCTTTGAGGGCGGCCCGTGGTCGGGCCGGGTCGATACGGCGGGCGTGGGTGGGGATGGAAAAAGGGCTGCTCATGACGGTCCGGGCTCACGGTTATTGTTATGAAACAGGCTGCTGTAGGGCTGTAGGAGCAGCAGTGACCTTCGCAAAAGCTTCGCAGTTGAAGCTGCTCCTACGGGCCAATGCCGATCAGGAAGTCTTCGCGGCTAAAGCCGCTCCTACGGGGCCGGCAAGCGAGCTTATTGTTTGGCGGCGTCGCGTGATGCCTGCAGCCACTGGTCGAACTGCGCACGGTGCGCGGCGACCCATTCCTTGGCGTGGCGGGTGACGTCTTTGGCCTTGTTCTCGCCTTGCTGCATTTTCAGGTTCTGGGTGCTCTCGTCATCGGTGCTGATTTGCACCAGCGACAGGAACTTCAGCGCTGCGGGGTTCTTGGCAGCGAAGTCCTTGTTGACCACGGCAACCACCTTGTCCACGGCAAAGCCCAGATTTTTGCCCTGGTACATCGTATCTACGCCGTTGTTGCCGCCGGGCAGGTCGGTCTTGGGCACCGGCAGCCAGACCACGTCCTTGCCTTCGACCAATACGCCCGAGATCCACTGCGGTACCCAGGTGTAATAGAGGATCGGTTTGCCCGCCTTGTAGCGAGTGATGGTGTCGGCCATCAGCGCGAAGTACGAGCCGCGGTTGACGTTGACGGTCTTCTCCAGACCATAGGCTTTCATGTGGTGATCGATGGTCAGCTCGCAGCCCCAGCCGGGGTTGCAGCCGGTCAGGTCGGCCTTGCCGTCACCGTCTACATCAAACAGCTTGGCGATTTCCGGCTTTTGCAGGTCGGTCAGGCTGGTGATGTTGTGGGCTTCGGCGGTCTTCTTGTCGATCAGGTAACCCTGCAGCACGCCGGGCAGAATGTCGCCTGCCTTGACCAGGGTCTTGTCGCCACCGGCCTTCTGGTAGAAGGTGTCGTGCAGGGTGTTCCATAGGTGGACGGTGAAGTCGGCATCGCCGTTGGCCAGGGCAACCATCATCACGGCATATTCGGTTTCCTTGGGCTCCTGGATCTTGTAGCCCAGCTCACGCAGGCCCTCCATGGCCACTTCGCCGCGAAAACGCTCCTCGGCAATCGGCGGGAAGATCGGTGTGACCTTGACGCCATCGCCGGGTTTCTCGGCAGAGGCCGAGGCACACAGCGAGGCGATGGCCAGCGACAGCGCGGTCGCACACTGCACAAAACGCCGGGAAACGTGGATCTTGTTCATCGTTGCTTACCTTCTTCTGGTTTTTATCCAAGGGCGGCAGATCAAAAAGAGCGAGTCATCAGGCGGTCTTGCGCCGACCTGTAGAAGGGTTGGAACCCAATATTCGCAGCACCAGGCCGACCGGGCCGGTATGGAACCAGCGCCGGCCAGGCTCGGCGGCGGTTCTTTCACCCATCGCCTGGGTCAGGCGGTCAAGGAAGATCGCCAGCAGTACCAGACCGACCCCGCCGACGGTGGCCAGGCCCATGTCCAGCCGGCCGATGCCGCGCAGAACCATCTGGCCCAGGCCGCCGACGGAAATCATCGAGGCGATGACCACCATCGACAGCGACAGCATCAGGGTCTGGTTCATGCCGGCCATGATCGTCGAGGTCGCCAGCGGCAACTGGACGCGGGTCAGCATCTGCCGTGGCGTGCAGCCAAAGGCGCGGGCGGCTTCGATCTTGTCTTCCGGCACCTGGCGAATACCCAGGTTGGTCAGCCGCACCAGCGGCGGCAGGGCAAACACAATGGTGACCAGCACGCCAGGCACGTTACCGATGCCGAACAGCATCACCACCGGCACCAGGTACACAAAGGCGGGCAGGGTCTGCATGGCATCGAGTGCCGGACGAATGATCTTTTCCAGCCGGTCACTGCGGGCGCAGAGGATGCCCAGCGGAATACCGATCACCGCACAGAAAAACACCGCCGTCAGCACCAGCGCCAGGGTGGTCATCGATTCTGACCACACGCCGATCAAGCCCAGCAGGGTCAGGGTGACAAAGCACAACAGGGCCATGCGCTTGCCCGCCAGTTGCCAGCCGAGCAATGACGACAACAGGATGCCGATGCTCGGCGGGATGCTTTGCAGGATGTATTCGGTGCCGTTGAGCACCTGGTCGATGGGCCAACGGATGGCACGGAACACTTCGCGGAAGTTTTGTACCAGGTAATTGAGGGCGGCTTCTACCCAGTCACCCAAGGGAATGGTGATCGACTGGAATGGATCGAGAAGGCTGAATTCGGACATGGGGGCTACCTCTTTTTGGCGTGGGCGCTTAGTCGCGGCTCAGGGTCTGGAGCAACAGGGTCTTGGAAATCGTGCCCTTGAACGCACCGCCACGGTCCAGTACCGGAACCGGGTAGGGCAGGCGGGCGACGATGCCGAGCACTTCGTGCAGCGGGGTGTCGGTGTACACCGGGTTCTGCTTGTGCTGGTCATGGCTGGAACCGGCAACGTGGGGGCTTACCGCGCCCGAGGCATCGATATCGACGACGCCAAGTAACTGGCCTTTCTCGTCCACCAGATAACCGTACGAACCGCCGCTGCTGAATTGGGCGGCTTTGCCGTTGACCTTGCACACGCTGGCCGGATCGAATTTCGCCACGTCACCGGCCTTGAGCACCCGCGAGCTGTCGAAGCCCTTGAAAAAGGTCCGTACGTAGTCGTTGGCCGGCTGATTGATCAGCTCTTGCGGGGTGCCGATCTGCACCACCCGACCGCCTTCCATGATCGCGATGCGGTGGCCGATCCGAATGGCTTCTTCGATGTCATGAGAGATGAAAATGATGGTGCGTTGCTGCTCGGCCTGCAGGCGGATCAGTTCACCCTGCATCTCGTGACGAATCAACGGGTCGAGGGCCGAGAAGGCCTCGTCCATCAGCAGGATCGCCGGGTCGTTGGCCAGCGCGCGGGCCAGGCCGACCCGTTGTTGCATACCGCCAGACAGTTGATGCGGGTAACTGTATTCGTGACCGGCCAGGCCCACCTGACGCAGCGCTTCACTGGCCCGGGCATGGCGCTCTTGCTCGGATACGCCGGAAATTTCCAGGCCGAAGGCGGTGTTTTCCAGCACACTCATGTGCGGCATCAGGGCAAAGGATTGAAACACCATGCCCATGTCCTTGCGGCGCACGTTAAGCAGGTCCTTGTCCGACAGCCCGGTGATTTCCTTGCCGTTGAGATGAATGCTGCCGGAGGTGGGTTCGATCAGCCGGTTGAACAGCCGCACCATGGTCGACTTGCCCGAGCCGGACAGGCCCATGATCACGAAGATCTCGCCACGCTTGACTGAAAAGCTGGCATCGAAGACCCCGACCACGTGGCCGGTCTTGTTGAAAATCTCATTCTTGTCGGCGCCCTGGCGCAGCATGTCCATGGCCATGTTCGGGTTGGGACCGAACACCTTGAATATATTGTTGACCGAAAGAATTTCGTCCGCTTGGCTCATACGACCCTCTTGTTATCGTTATGACCAATTAATCAAACATGCGCAGGAAGATCCTTTCGCACACTCAGGTAAATTGGCAGTCCGTTCAAATTGAACGTGAGTCAGTTCGGTACGCAGATACTTCTGTTGTAAGGGAAGTGGATCCCTTCGCGGCTACGCACCGGGGGTAATATTGTAGTTATTGGGTGATGCGTTATTGCCTGATTCCAATCGTCTCATCGCCCGTAGGAGCGGCTTAGGTATGGCTCAGACGATACGGTTGTTACCCGCTTCGCTCAGGCGGCGGATCATCAGTTCGCTGTACCAGTCGACGAACTGGCAGACGCCGTTTTCCACCAAGGGCGAATACGGGCCGGGCTGATAAGCCGGGGAGGTCACGCCGACCTGCGCGCCCTCCACCAACATGCGATCCTGGTCATTGGTCGCCATCCAGACTTTGGTCAACCGCTCGATCTCGTAGTCCACACCCTCCACGGCGTCTTTGGGCACCAGCCATTTGGTGGTCACCACGGTCTCACCAGGCCCCAGCGGCAGCACCCGGAAGCTCAGCGCGTGGTCACCCAGGAAGTGGTTCCAGGTGGAGGGGTAGTTGAAGTACAGCAGCGCACCGATGTTGTTCACCCCACTGCGATCCAGGCGCCGGGCCACGGCCGGTTTGCCGTCCATGGTGTAGCTGCTGGCGCCATGATTGAGCGGAATGCGGGTCATGCGGAACTGGCCATTGGGGTCCATATTGATCCGGCTGGCCAGGCCTGCGGCTTCACAGGTGTTCCAGTGTTCGGCCAGTTCCAGATCCTCTTCGCCGCCCAGACCCTGGACCGAAACGTTCTCAACGAAAGAGTTGAGCAGTTCCGGGTGGGTGCCGTCACAGTGGTAGCACTCGCGGTTGTTTTCGAAGACCAGCTTCCAGTTGCCTTTTTCCACCAGACTGGCTTCGAAAGCGACCTTGCAGTCTTCCAGGTAGTGCGGGCCAATGAACGGCGAAACGGCGCTGCGAAATTTCTCGAAATCCGGTGCAACCTTGGCCACGCATACATAGATATAGCTGTGCACCACCTCGCAGTGCGCCGGGTTCAAATGGTGATCGGCCGCGTTGAAGTCCGGGCCCATGTGGCCGGCGTACAGCAGCTTGCCGTCCAGCTCGAAGGTCCACTTGTGATAGGGGCAGACCATTTTGGCGACCTTGCCCTTGGCCTCGGTGCAGACCTTCGAGCCGCGATGGCGACAGGCGTTATGGAAGGCGCGGATTTCGCCATCTTTGCCGCGAATGACCACGATCGGATAGTTGCCAATCTGCAGGGTCAGGTATTGGCCGGGTTTTTCCAGTTCGAAGGTATGCCCGGCAAAGATCCATTCACGGTGCCAGATTTGCTCAAGATCTTGCTCATAAACAGCCGGGTCGTTATAAACCGCACCAGGGAGTGCATGTTGCGCCTTGCGTTGTTTGATCAGGTCTAATACAGCGTTGATGCGGGACATTATTATGTGCACTCCAAATAAGCTGAGGCTCTTATTGCGTGGGCCGTTTATTGCACGCAGGGCGGATTCCTGAATTAATCTGTTCAAGGTTTCAGGTAATTGAGCTAGGCTCTGGCGAATCTTGCGCTGCTATCGCTGCTGCTTGCGATCAGTCTAGGGCGAGGCATCAGGTATAAAAATCAAATTTTTCTATAGTCAATTGATTACCTAAGGTTATGGTCAAACACACCGAGCCCGATCAGGCACTGATCAAAATGCCCTCCCTGCGGGCGGTCAAAGCCTTTGTGGCAGCGGCCAAGTATCAGAGTTTTACCCGTGCCGCCGAGGCGCTGTGCGTGACCCAGGCGGCGATCAGCCGACAGATCCGCGAGCTGGAAGAACACCTGGGCGCCGCACTGTTCAACCGCGCCGGGCGCACCGTGGAACTCACCGCAGCCGGGGCGATTTTCTTCGATGCGGTGCAGTTGTCGTTCACCAATATTTCCCAGGCCGCTGACCGCATTCGCAGCAGCGAGAACCCCAAGCAGGTGGTAACGCTGTGTTGTTCTTCGGCCTTTGCCAATTTCTGGCTCGGTCCACGCTTGCCGGCGTTTTTCGAGGCTTACCCGGAAATCGACATCAACCTGGTGGTGACCCAGAACTTTCTGGTGATGGAGAACGGCGTCAACCCGGACATCATCATCTGCAAGATCGCCAAGACCCACGAGGGCTATCACAGCCAGCCGCTGGTCTGTGATGTCATCTACCCGGTGTGCACCCCGCAATACCTTGAACAACACCCGCAACTGCGCAGCCTGACCGGCATTCGCGATGGCGCGCTGTTAAACCTCAGTCCGTTCGGCCGTTCGCAGATTGCCGAACATGTCGACTGGGGCGTGTGGTTCGCCTACCAGAGCATCGATATCAAGACCCGCGCCAGCGATGCGCCGCATTACTTCAACTCCAACGACTACAACCTGCTGATCCAGTTGGCCCTGGCCCATCAGGGCGTGGCCCTGGGCTGGAACTATCTGGTCGAACCGTATCTGCAAAAGGGCCTGCTGGTGCGCCCGGTGGCTGAACAATTGGTGCACCGTGAAACCCGGCATTACCTGAGTTTCAACGAGGCCAAAAGCCGCGACCTCAGTTGTTGCCTGTTACGCGACTGGCTGCTGGAACAGTTCGCCAGTGATAGGCCAGGCGAGTTTATTGAAGCCAATGCATAACGCCAGCTCATCAATTGATGGGCATAAATGTCGCTGTAACCCTCTGCTGTTCGTAATTACTCTTTAACTCAGCCCGCGCAGGCCATTTACTTGCTGAAGCGGGGTTATTTGCAACTTCCTCACCTGCGTTATCGAGGCTCAGCCACCAGGTTTGCAACGGGCATTGTCGATCTCTCGACAGCGTCTGCTGGCTGCCTGCTGCCTGGTTTTGGCTGACCTGCAACGACATCACGAACAACAAGAGGCGCGACTCAATGTCTGCATTCCAGTTTTCCGGTATCAACCTGGCCATCACCACTCCATTCGATGCTCAGGGCAAGATTGACTATGCCCGTTTCGAGCAACTGATCGAGCGCTATCTCGCGGCAGGTATTCAGGGTTTCGTGCTTAGTTCCGGTACCGGCATGCATGTGTATCTGAGCAAGGATGAGTCCAGGGAACTGGTAGCGTTTGGCGCCAGGGTCATCAATGGCCGTGCCCGCATCATTGCCCAGACCTCCGCACTGCTGGCTGACGAGGTGGTCGAGCGCACCCGGCACGCGGCCAGCGTCGGCGCTAATGGCGTGATGGTCTTGCCGCCGTTTTTCGAAGGCCCGACCGATGACCAGGGCATTATCGATTTCTACTCCACCGTCAGTGAGGCCGGGCTGCCGATCATTGGCTACAACGTGCCACAGGCGGTGGGTGTGGAAGTGACGCCTTCGCTGTTCAAACAACTGAGCGAAATCCCCAACTTTGTCTCGGTCAAGGACAGCAGCGGTGACCTGGCGGCCCAGGCGGCGCTGATCCGCACCGGTCTGCCGACCATGAACGGTGCTGACCCGCTGGTGCCCTACGCGCTATATGCCGGTGCGGCCGGGCTGATCTGGGGCGGAGCCAATATTGCGCCGCGTACCTGTGTGGCGCTGGTCAATGCTGCGCTGGAAAAACAATGGGACCGCGCGCGGGAAATCTGGCGTGAGCTGGAGCCGGTCATGTCGCTGATCTGGCAGGGTGATTATGTGCAGTCGGTGTATGCCGCCGCCGAAATCACCGGTTACGCCGCTGGTAACCCGCGCCGTCCGCTGGCCCGTTTGTCGGCCGACAAGCTGCAGCACCTGCAGGCGGTGGTCGCACCGCTGGCCGCTTATGAAACCAGCCTGGCCTGACCGTCGCGGAGCAGCAGCTATGTACGTGGCATCGAAGTTTCCCAAGCACAACAGCCTGTCGGGCTGGGTCGCCATGCTCGCGCAGCGCAAGCCGGCTCCGTTGTTGAGCAGCGTGGTCAGTGTCGATGTGGCGATCATCGGCGCCGGCTTTGCTGGCCTGTCTGCCGCCCGGCGCCTGTCACAACTGGACCCGACCCTCAAGGTCGCGGTGCTGGAAGCCGGTGTGGTCGGCGAGGGCGCCACCGGGCGCAACTCGGGGTTCATCATCGACCTGCCTCACGAAGTCAGTTCCGAAGACTTCGGTGACACCTCCACCGAGCGCGCCCGGCGCGACATTTTCCTGTACCGCACGGCCATTGGGCTGGCCACCGACATGGCCGACGAGTTTGGCTGGGGACGTGAGGTTCTCGACCGCTGCGGTCGCTACAGCGTGGCGATCAGCGCCAAGGGCGATGAGCACATCCGCAGCTACGCCAGACAGCTCGACGGCCTGGGCGAGGCGCACCGCATTCTCGACGGCGACCAGATCCATGAGGTCACCGGCTGCCCGATGTACACCTCAGGGCTGTTCATGCCTGGCACCGTGATGGTTCAGCCGGCAGCGTATATCCGGGCGGTGGCCGATGGGCTGCGCGCGCCGGTGAGCGTGTACGAGAATACCCCGGTGCAGCGTTTCGAGAAGACCGGCAACACCTGGCAATTGAAAACCCCGCAAGGCACGGTCAGCGCTGGCAAGATCATTCTGGCCAACAACGGTCATGCCGAGAGCTTCGGGTTGTTCAAGGGCACGTTGCTGCACGTGTTCACCTACGCGTCGCTGAGCGAACCGTTCGATCCCAGGCGCCTCAGTGGCCAGCGTGACTGGGCCGCCACACCAGCCTTGCCGATGGGCACCACGGTGCGGCGGATCAGCAGCGAGCAGGGCGACCGGCTGCTGATTCGCTCGCGGTATTCGTACCACGCGGGGCTGGAAATCAGCGAAAGGCACATTCGCGCGGCGGGCAGGGTCCACGACCAGAAGTTCGCCACACGCTTTGCGGGCCTGCCGGATGTGCAGATGCAATACCTCTGGGGTGGGCCGATGGCGCTGACCGTCAACAGCGTGCCGGTGTTTGGCGAGGTCGAAAACGGCTTGTACGCCGCCATAGCCTGCAACGGCCTGGGTGCGTCGAAATCCACCGCGGCCGGTATTGCGGCGGCAGAGAATGTGCTGGGTCTGGATTCGCGGATGGTGCAGATCCTCAGCGGTTACGAGCAGCCGAAGAAACTGCCGCCCCAGCCGCTATTGAGCATCGGTGCCAAGGCCAACCTGCGCCTGCGCGAGTGGCGCGCCGGACGGGAGTAGGGCGGTCGTGGCCGGTAAAATCGGTCATCGGCCATTGGCCCATTTGCCATACAGCGCCTAACCTGATTCATGAGCCCCCGCAACGGGGGCTCTTCCACACGAGGGTGGGCAACAGCCCTACCAGGGATCAGGAGGCGTCGATGTCCAGACACAACGTAATCGAGAGTCTGTACGCATGGCTGATGATTGTGGCGATCATCAGTGTCTTCAATATCCAGTACCTGATAAACGCGCTGCTGATCGGGGTCCTGATCAGCCTGGCGTACTTGCCGGCCTACAAGTTTCTCGGCGACAGCGTGCGTTCGGTGAATCGCAATGTCCTGCTGCGCTTTGTCGGCATCGGCTTTGCCATGGCGCTGGCGGCGCTGTGCGTGCTGGGCGACGAGTCCAAGGGCAACGCCATGGTCGCGGCGATCCTCGGTTACGTGGCCGCTCGCCCGGCACGGATGATGGTCAGCACCTACCTGGTGGCTGAAGACTGACCGACAGCAGGCCGGGCCGGACAACCGCCCGGCCTGCCAGATCGTCGGAAACGACCTGCGCATACCTGATTGCGTCCGATGTCCGCCATAGACAATTGGCTATCCGTTGCCTGGCTTATACCTGCGGCATCTTTCGACTGGATGCAGCCACCCTCATGCTCACCACCGCTGACAACCCGCCTGTCAACCGCACCCGCCTGGGGATCGCCCTGTGCCTGTTATCGATGCTGATCTTCGCCAGCCAGGACGGTATTACCAAGCTGCTGATCCGCGACCTGCCCGCTGCGCAACTGGTGATGATGCGTTATTGGGTCTTCGTGCTGCTGGCACTGGTGCTGGCCTGGCGACAAGGTGGGCTGCGGGTGGCCGCCCGCAGCAGCCATCGGGGCTTTCAGATACTGCGCAGTCTGCTGGGCGTTATTGAACTGGCCCTGTTTGCCCTGGCCCTGCGCTACCTGGGCCTGGCGGAAACTCATGCGTTGTATGCAGTATTCCCGCTACTGGCCATCGCCCTTGCGGTGATCTTCCTGCGCGAGCGGGTCAGCCGCCGCCAGATCGTCGCGGCGGTGATCGGCTTTGCCGGCACCCTGGTGATTCTGCGCCCTGGCGCTGCTGCCTTTGATCTGGCCGGGCTGATCCCGTTGGCCGCGGCGTTGTGTTTTGCGGTGTTCAACGTGCTCAGCCGCAAGATCGGCGGCACTGACAGTTTTGCGACCAACACCCTGTACATGGGCGTGGTCGGCGCGATGGCCTCCAGCGGTTTCGGCCTGGCCAACTGGGTTGAACCCAGCCCTGTGCAGTGGAGCCTGATCGGCGTGCTGTGCGTCACTGGCGTCAGCGCGCAACTGCTACTCATCCAGTCGCTTAAATACGCCGAAGCCTCGACCCTGCAACCGTTCAACTACTCCTTGCTGGTGTTTGCCACTCTGGTGGGCGTGTTCGCTTTTGCCGAAGTGCCAGACAGGTGGGTCGTGGGTGGATCGATCATGGTCGTGCTGGGCGGGATGCTGGCGTTCAAGAGCGGCAAAAGATGATGGTCTGCGCCATTTGCCGGGCCGGCCTCAGGTCCGAGCATGCAGAATATTCAGCAAATACCGGCAGCCCCGAGTATCAGACGCTACAAAGCTCACCGGCTGATCCACCGCGAAATCCAGGTGATCACCGCTTTGCAATTGATAGACCTGCTCGCCATAGGTGACCTGCAGCTCACCTTCGAGCAACCATAGCCGCTGCCGATACGCATTGGCCTGCCAGCGCGGATAGTCGATGCGGCTGCCGGCCGGCAGGTCGATCTCGACCAGTTCACTGCCGCTGGCCTCATCGAGCTCCGCTACCTGTCGGCGCAGATAGCCGGTGGACGGATCGCGCCAGGTTTCCTGCTCGTCGCGCCGCCTTAGCCGCGATGCATCATCGGGCGTGTCGTCGGCCAGCAATTCGGTCAGGGCTATGCCCAGCCCGGCGGCCAGCTTGCCCAGCACCACGGCGGTGGGGCTGCTTTCCAGGCGTTCGATTTTGGAAATCATCGCCTTGCTGACGCCGGAACGTTCTGCCAATTGCGCCAGGCTCAGCCGTTGTTGCGTGCGCAGGTGAGCAATACGCCGGGCGATCAGATCATCAATGCTGGGTGGGCTGGCCGTCATCTTGGCGTCTCGGTTGGGCTTCTCATGATTTAAAATCCACTATAGGATACGAATCGTCTCTAATTGTGTTTTAGCCGGGAAGCGTCATAAATGCAAATGATCGATTGCACAGAACAGCACCATGCGCAGGCCATCCTGGACATCTTCAACCACGAAATTCGCCATTCTACTGCGCTCTACGACTACCAGCCCTGGGATATCAGCGTCATGAAGGCGTGGTTCGAAACCAAGCGCGCCGGCAACTTTCCGGTCATCGGTGTGCAAGGCGAGCAAGGTCAACTGCTGGGCTTTGCCACCTACGGCACCTTCCGCACCCGCGCCGCGTACAAGTACAGCGTCGAACACTCGGTGTACATCCACCCGGATCATCGCGGTGCCGGGTTGGGTAAATACCTGTTGGGCAGCCTGATCGAACAGGCACGCTCACGCGGTGTGCATACGCTGGTTGGCGGTATCGACCTGGGTAACCAGGCGAGCATTCACTTGCATGAGCGGATGGGCTTTGAACGCAGCGGAGTGATCCGCGAGGCGGCTTACAAGTTTGGCCAGTGGCTGGATCTGGTGTTTTACCAGAAGGTGCTGGATACGCCGCTGGTGCCGACGGAAGACTGATTAGCGAAAAAAACCACTTGGCGGCATGCCGAACTGCTTCTTGAACATGCTGGTGAACGCGCTGGGGCTGTCGTACCCCAGTTGCAGGGCCACTTCAATGATCCGCTCGCCGCACGCGATCTTCTCCAGTGCCATCAGCAAACGTGCCTGCTGGCGCCATTGGCCGAAGGTCATGCCGGTGTCTTTGCGAAACAGCCGCTGCAAGGTTTTTTCATCCACCTGCAGATG
Organism: Pseudomonas sp. StFLB209; assembly: GCF_000829415.1. NCBI lineage: Bacteria > Pseudomonadati > Pseudomonadota > Gammaproteobacteria > Pseudomonadales > Pseudomonadaceae > Pseudomonas > Pseudomonas sp. StFLB209. Next base: position 4,673,551 of record NZ_AP014637.1, read on the forward strand.
CCTGGCCCAGTCGGTCATGGTGGAGTGGTCGGCGGGGTTGTGCTGCAAGGTGCGGCAGATCAATTGCAGGCGAGGATCGGCCGGTTGCCGCAGCTCCAGTGGCAGGGTTGGCAAGACCACCAACTCATCGACAATCAGGCGCAGTAGCCGGGCTTGCCGCGAGTCGTCCGGGTAGATTCCGTCCAGCCCGACCGAGGCTTTGATCAATTCGCTGAGCAGTGGCGAGATGCTCACCGCTCGGGTCTGTTGCGGCAGATCCGGGGCGCAGTGCGGCTGGACGAAGACGCTGCGCATTTTCACCGCCCCCACGCAGCGAATCGCGTGGATCTGCCCACAGGGCATCCAGATGCCCCGGCTGGGCGGCACGATCCATTGGCGGTCAGCCGAGTGCACGACCATCACCCCCTCGATGGCGTAAATCAGCTGATGTTTATTGTGTTGGTGGGGCGCAATCAGCCAGTTTTCCGGGTAATCGGTGGCGCTGCTGATGATCATCCAGGCACCGGCATCGATCTGCGCAACGAACTGTTCTTGGGGTCTGAGCATCTGGCGGTTGGTCTCGGCAGGGCGGTACGCCGGTCAGGCGTACCTTACACAATTCATGCCGCGCGGGTGCGGGGCAACAGGAGGGTGGCCAGGCCCAGCAATGGCAAGAAGGCGGTCAACTGGTAGACCCAGACAATGCCATGGGTATCGGCCAGCGCGCCCAGGCCCGCCGCAGCAATTCCGCTGACCCCGAACATCAGGCCAAACATGACCCCGGACACCATGCCGACCCGGCCGGGCACCGCTTCCTGGGCGTAGACCACCAAGGCGGCGAAGGCTGAAGACATCACCAGGCCGATAATCACCGACAGCACCGCCGTCCAGACCATGCCGACATGAGGCAAGGCCAGCGCAAAGGGCGCCACGCCGACGAACGAGAGCCAGATGACCGCCTTGCGGCCGATCCGATCACCCACAGGTCCCCCGGCGAACGTGCCGACTGCCACGGCGGCGAGGAACATGAACAGGAACAACTGGCTGTCCTGCACGCTCAGGCCAAACTGCGCGATCAGGTAAAAGGTGAAGTAGTTAGTGAACGAAGCGATGTACACGAACTTGGCGAACACCAGCAGCGCAATCACCAGCATGGCCTGGATCACTTTGCCCCGTGGCAGCCCTGCTGCTTTGTTGCGCGCCATGCTGTCGAGCCGCGCCTGGCCGTGGCGCAGGGTCCAGCCGGTGAGGCGCAGCAGCAGGCAGATTGCCAGTCCCGCGGCGAGCATGAACCAGGCAATCGCCGGTTGGCCGTGGGGTATCACCACGACCGCCGCGAGCAACGGGCCGATAGCGGAACCTGCGTTGCCGCCGACCTGAAAGGTCGCCTGCGCGGTGCCGAAGCGCCCGCCCGAGGCCAGTCGGGCAATCCGCGACGCTTCCGGGTGAAAAGTCGCCGAACCGACCCCGACCATGGCGGCTGCCACCAGCAGCATTTCATAGCTACTGGCGAAGGCCAGCAGGGCAATGCCGAACAGGGTCATGAACATGCCCGACGGCAGCAGCCACGGCAGGGGGCGCTTATCGGTGTACAGACCAATCCAGGGTTGCAGCAATGAAGCGGTCACCTGATACACCAGACCGATCCAGCCGATCTGCGCAAAACTCAGGGAAAAGTCGCTTTTAAGCAGGGGATAGATCGCCGGCAATAACGCCTGGATCAAGTCATTGAGCAAGTGGGCGAAGGCGGCGGCACCGACCACCCGGATCAGGAAGCCCTGAGGCTGGTCGGCACGGGTCGGGCTGGGAGTGGATACCGTGGGAATGGCAGTCTGGCTGGTCATGACGGACTCTTGGCTGGAGGAACACATGGACGTCTGCGGGTAGCAGAGCGTCTGCAAGGTGTGTCCAGCGTAAGGAGCGCGCCAGCGCCTGTCTTGCGAAGTAAGGGTGTGGACTATCGCGTTTCGGGCATTGGCCTGCGTGGTCACCGGAGTCAGTCACCACTCCCAGACTTTCTCGGTGTATTGCGCGGTGGGCGGCAGGACCGTTTGCAGAAAAGTCAGGTATTGCTCGAACAATGCCCTGTTGGGGAAGCGGGTCTCGAAGCCCACCGTCGGGTCTTCCACATGCACGACGATGATCGCGTATTTGCGGTCTACGGTGACGAAGTTGTACTCCGACCACGGCAGGCCGGTGTAATGCTCGGCAGGTGGTGGCTGCCAGTTTTTCAGGCGGCTGATGGTCGGTAAAGAAGCGATGAAAAAAATGATAATGGGTAAAAAAGACATGAAGTAGATGGCGGCGCCGATCAATGTCAGGATGGCGAGATTTGCAAAGGTGCTGAAGAAAAAGCGGGTGTGGGGAGAGTGTTTTAATTGCTTTGTTTCTTCGCCGTGCGAGGTGTGGATGATATATGAGAATTGTGTTTTTCTTAATATGTCGTAGGTGAAGGCTGGTAAGCAGATGGTGGCGATCGTCATACAGATCGCCCAGATGTGGAACATCTCGTCCAGGCTGTCCAAAAAGAGCCAGCTTGTCAAAATGCATTGGATCAGCCAGCCGGCAGAAAAAGTGTAGATAACCCTCTTTATTTGATTTGATGGCATGTCAATCCCTTCGGTTTGCCATGTTATGGTCGGAGTGGCAAGGGCGTTACGTGGGGTGTTGTCATGTGTCAATGTGGTATGTGTCATTTTTTCTAGTTGGTTAATATAGACGAATTTAATTTTTATGCGTTTTTTTTGTTGTGTGCTTTATTTTTCTTATGGAGCGATTAGCAAAGGGAGTGCGGTCGATCGCGACGTGTTCTTCATCAGTAGCTGAGGCTTGAGCAGTCCGTCAAAAGTGCTGTTGGAATTTACTGATATTTCCAGTTGATAAAGATAGCCCGTGTCTTCCGGTGAAGGCTTAAAAGAGTCAACGGGATACCAAATCTGGATTTCCAAATAAACTGCCTCAGGTACCAGTGGTACCCAGGTCTGCCAGATCACATCTTCGTTGTCAGGTAGTAGGGGGCAGTGGAGCCTAGGGTATGTGAATACTGGCCGCTGGTTATCGATTTTGTCCCAATGCTCAATGCTGTAAAACAGCCCATTTTCTTGAAAGGACTCTCTGATGGGGAGGGCGCCAGGTCTCAATGGAAGTAACGGCAGGATTCTTGTACTGCTACTTGTTTCAAACAAGATCGTGCGACGCCTTATCGCGTGCGGAAACTGAATTTGTATCCAAGCGCCATTCTGAAGCTGCATTTGGGAGTCTGCCATGCCCATATAAGCTCTTTCTCGGGTGCTTTTCACCAGAACTTTTGGTGTTAATTGGATTTCATAAAAAGCACGTTGCTCTTCTGCGTTACCTTGTGGGGTGTCGGGGTAGCGGGTCTCCTGAATGCGTGACCAACTGCATTTTTTTAGCCAATAGCCAACGGAATCCTGTTTTATGGTGTTAAGGATGACGCTTGCCAACAGGTAAATTAAGCCGCCTATAAAAATGATTTTGGAGAATAAGCCGCTCATTACAAGTGTGGTCGCCGTTCCTAGTTGTCTTATAGTTGTTGTTGATGCCAGTACTTGTGCGGCTGCGCCGGTGCTCATGATATATACGCCAATCATCTTCGTTGCAATTGCGGACCGTTCTTCATCAGTCTTTGCATTTTTATAATCATCTCTTAAATCCCATATTTCCATTCCTGCTGCAGCAATCCCAAAGGCTCCGGTGACAAGCAGGCGTGATCTAAGTTGTGTGACTGTCTGGCTCCAATGCGTATTGCCTTGTGCTTTCCAGAAAGCCGCAGACCGCTCCAGAATCGATACGTTTTTCCGGTTAATCATCACCGGCTTGGCGTTCTTGACAACCTCCCACGGTGCCTCGACATATACCGCCATCAATAGATTCAGTGTGTAGCCCAGGCTGTAACCCACCTTGACCAGGTCTTTGTTGTTGAGCTGTCCATCCCGGCTGACTTCCTCCCAGACCAGGGCGGTGTTGATGAAATTGAGCATGATCACGCCCCATGCGATACCTGAGCCGTGCAATCCTGTTTGTTGTACCCAGCGTCTGGCCTCTGCATTCCAGTGTTTGGCAATGTCTTTGCCGGAGTGGAAGAAATCATGGATCTTGTCGCGCAGCAGGCGTGCGTACTGGTTGTCTTGAAAGTCGATGATCAGCGGTAATTTCAGTTCGTGAGCGCGTAACCGGTCACGTTCCTGTTGCAAGAGGCTTGAAAGATGTTTGCGCTGTCCACGTTCCTGCGGGGAGTTCCAGTGCGAATACAGGGTGCGCAGGTTGGCGTTTAATCTGTTCCAGTTGGCATGCCATGTCCTGACCTCGCTTCCTATCCGGGCATCGATCACCAGCCGTTGCGGGGCATTGCCCAGAACCAGCCCGATCAGCAGGCTGCGCAGCAATGCTGGCAGATCCTTGCGTTTACCCATGGCCCGCTGGCTGTCGATGGGCAGCCAAGCCATCAGAATGGCTTCGGCGGTCTGTTTGCCCGCGCCTCGGGCCAGTTCGCGCAGGGTGTTGAAGGTATCGCGGGCCGGTTGCTGCAGCGCTTTCATCCAGGCGGTATCGGCAAAGTCCGGGTGGTTGAGCACTGTATTGAGCTCGCCGAGGCGGGTGGCGAGGTTGGTCAGGTCGTTGAAGCCATTGAGCAGTTTGTCTGCTTCGGCCTGCAGCGCCTCCTTGAGGGCCGGGGAGAAGCCATATCGCAAGGTGCCGAACAAGGTTGAGGCGTTCTGCTCCTGATCGGCCAGCCATTCGTTTGCTCCCTGGCTTTGCGTAAGGATGCTCAGCAACTCTTCAAAGCTGTTCTGCAGGAGTAAAAGGTGCTTTGGATTACCGGTATCGCAGTGCAGGCGCAGCGGTTCCAGGCCGATCTGGATCGCCCACTGCTTGATGTCTGCCTGGGTATTCTGGACTTGCCGCAATAACCGGTCATGTTCTGGCTGCTGCTGCATGATGTGTTGCCGTGCAGCCTTGAGATCGACCTCGCGGCGCCACTTTTTTCGGTCTTGCCAGGCTTGCAACTGGTCCTCAGGAACCTTGCCGTAACGCTGGATCAGTTCACGGTGCATCCGTGCCGATTTGATTTCCGATACCAGGCTAAAACTTGAAGTCGAAGCACTGCCCGCCAGTGATGCCTGGTCGATGAGCCTTTCCCTGAAGTAGGCCTCCACGTCGAGCAGGTATTGTTGCCTCAGGGCCGGATCGTCCCGAACTGACTCGGGCAGACTGGCGGTATCATCGCTGACGCCGCATAGCTGACTCACCGTGCTGGCCATGCGAAGCTTGTGTTCATGTTGGCTCAGCCAGCTCTGGTAAGCCGCCTGGTCTGCCAATAATTGCATGCCGAGGTCTTCGAGTATGGACAGCGGCGCATCCAGAGCGATCAGCAATGAGCTGTCCTTGTCCTCGACACTGCCCAGCCAATGCACATCGGCGCCCAGTGGCACCCATGGGCTACTACCGTCTTGCCGGTTAAAGGGTGGCTGCGAGCTGGGAAGTGCCGAGTCGCTGAAGCGCAGGTCCTCATTCACCTTGCAAGGGTCGATATCGGCTACCGCACTGGCAAGCTGTGCGAGCGGTAACGTGTCAGGCTCGTTCATGGTGATGCAGTAGCTGCCCAGGTCCAGGCGTTTCATCCACTGGCTGCGACCGACCGCGTTCGAGCGCATGTGCTCGCAGATACGCCAGGTCCATTGCAAGGGGGCATAGGCAATGTGTAGCACGTGGTTACGCGGGTAAAGCAGGAAGGGCTGCGCGTTGGCTGCGCCGCTACGCTCATCCTGGCCCAGATGGGCTTGGGTCCAGGTGATACGCGCAAGGTGAGCATCGCTGGCCGTGTAGAGGTATTCGTGTAGCGTCCCGGCGGTTTCGTCGTATACGTACACGTAACCATCGTACAGTTGGCGCAGTGTGTAGGTGCGGCTCTTCAGGGGCGGCAGGCGTGCCCATTTACCGGCTCTGGCCAGCGGCTTGAGGGCTTCGGGCGCCGGATCGTAGCGCGAGCGGTCCAGAGCGTAACGTACCGGGACGATAGCAATGTTCGGCCCTTTGAACGGGCACAGGCTGGTTCCGGACAGTGGTCTTTTGTCGAACTCACTGGCGCAACGTTGGCGAGCGGTTCCATATTTTTCGGTCATGAGCATCCTGCGGCATCAAGGGTCAAACAGTGAAGCGCGAGCGCTGGATAGTGCCTGCTCAGGGCGGGATAACGCTGTAGGAGAAGTGGAGAGACTTGGTAGGACACGGCCTTATTACAAAGGGAATACCCACCAGTTCGCGTAGGTGATAAACCTCTGATGCGCTGTGTCTGTGGCATGATCGCCCGTGGCAAAGGCGCAGGCTCTCTGCGCCGCCGGCCCAGAGTCATACATTTCTCACTGGATACTGCGAATGCAATGGCAGCCGGTTTTCGAAAATCCGCTGATCGATAAACAGATCCGCGCACTGACCTCGGACCAGGCCAGGCGCCTGTTAGCCAGTTATCTGTACCGTCAGTTCAGGTTGGTGCGCAGCTTTGATCAGCGCTATCAAAGCAACCTGCAGGACCTGTTTGTGCGTCAACTCAGCGTTGCTGTTGCGGGAAGTGCGGCGCACGTGGAACTGGCCATTGGCGAGGTCTATGCCGCGATTCCCGACACTGACCATCGGGGCGCGACAAGCCCCGCCGTTCAGGGCGGGGAAAGATAGCGCGGACGGCGTAGCCGTCCCTGGTTGCCGTGGGGTGTCTGCTGCTGTTCGGTGTACGCACCGCTGCAGCATGATGCGAAGTAACACGGCGACACAGATGCCCTTCTACAGCGGTATTTCGTTACAAAGACCCAGTGGGCATGCACCTTGAAAACACCGTGCCGTCCGCGCCTAATGTCGCCTTCATTGCTCATGGCTCAAGAGCAGCATGCAACGACTTCAAGCCTTCAAGCACGAACTCATGCCAGACGGCCGGCAGGAGCGGCAAATGCGCCGCTTTGCGGGCTCCTGCCGCTTCGTCTTCAACAAGGCGCTGGCGTTGCAGAAGGAGCGCCACGAGCAAGGCGAGAAGAAGCTCGGCTATGCGGGCCTGTGCAAGTTGCTGACCGAGTGGCGCAATAGCCCGCAAACCGCATGGCTGGCCGATGCGCCTGTTCACCCATTGCAACAGAGCCTCAAGGATCTGGAGCGGGCCTACACCAACTTCTTCGCCAAGCGAGCCGACTTTCCCCGGTTCAAGAAGAAGGGGCAGCGCGACAGTTTCCGCTATCCCGACCCGAAACAGATCAAGCTCGACCAGCCCAACAGCCGCCTGTTCTTGCCAAAGCTGGGCTGGCTGCGTTACCGCAACAGCCGCAAGACGCTGGGTACTGTGAAGAACATCACCGTGAGTCAGTCGTGTGGCAAGTGGTTCGTGAGCATCCAGACCGAACGCGAGATCGATGAGCAGCCCACGGCGCAGGGTGCGGCAGTCGGCATCGACATGGGCATTGCCCGGTTCGCCACGCTTTCGGATGGCTCGTTCTACGCACCCCTGAACAGCTTCAAACGCCATGAAACCGCGCTGTGCAAAGCGCAGCAGGCGATGAGCCGCAAGGTCAGATTCAGCCGCAACTGGAAGAAGGCGAAAGCCCGCGTCCAGCGCATTCACTCGCGCATCGGCAATGCCCGCCGCGACTACCTACACAAGTGCTCCACCACGATCAGCCAAAACCACGCGATGGTGTGTATCGAGGACTTGCAGGTACGCAATATGTCCAGGTCGGCGGCAGGCACGGCAGAGGCGCCGGGAAGAAACGTTCGGGCCAAGTCTGGCCTGAACAGGGCCATCCTCGATCAGGGCTGGTTCGAGTTCCGCCGCCAACTGGACTACAAGCTGGCGTGGCGCGGCGGCTGGCTGATTACCGTGCCGCCGCAAAATACCAGTCGCACGTGCCCCTGTTGCGACCATGTGTCGGCGGCCAACCGCCAGACGCAAGCGCTGTTCAGGTGCGTGGGATGTGGTTTTGAAGGCAACGCCGATGTGGTCGGGGCGATCAATGTACTAAGGGCGGGACACGCCCGGTTAGCCTGTGAAGTGAGCGCAGAGGTCATGGCGCCAGCAGCAGGAACCCACCGAAGCGACTCGGGGGCGGCTCGATGCCGCGCCTGAGCGCCGTAGGAATCTCCGGCCTTCAGGCCGGGGAGGATGTCAAGAGTATGCGCAGCAGGAGGGTGCCTATGCCCAGAACCTGATGATTGCCTTGTGGTATCTGCTGTCGTTCGCTCATGAGCCAGACACCGAGCTTTTACAGGCGGCGGCCAATGCTGCGCTAAATAATGTCGACCTGCTGAACCATGAACTGGACGAGCATTACGACGAGTCAGCGGTGGTGGCCCGGGAAGTGGTGGTCGTCAGGCAGATGCTGCGCCGCATGCGCGCGGGCGCTGCCTGCTCAGGGGATGTTGCGGTGGATATTGCAGATTTGGCTGGCGGTCTGGCGCTTTGAGCGCTGCATTGGTGGATTGTTGCATCCAGCTTGCTCGACTGAAGACTTTGATATTGAACTCAAAGACGACCATCGGCATCACTGGCGGCTTGAGCAATCAAATCGTGAATCTCGACGGTTACCGCAGGCTCACCTTGCCGAGACCTCACAGTTTCAGCAAGACGCATATTGTCGATCAACTCCAGCATGGCTGCGTAGCGAGCTGGGGGCACAGCGTAAAACGCTGGTTTGTTTCGGTATGGCGTTTGATTTGGCTGGGGAGGCGACGCGACGCTATCGAGCTGAACCGCCAACCCGGAGAGAGTGGCCGCTCGGCGCTCCGTGTATCGAAGTGCTGAACCACAACGAAGAGGGCGGCTCATTTGCAATAGATGCAAGAACATTACCGGCCTCTTCGCTACCAAGGTAGCTCCCACAGAGGTATGCAGGGTGTAACCGAACAGTATTGGGCTTAGCGACGGTCATCAGACCGCAATGACCCGAGCACCCGGTTCCATAAGCCGGGCTTGCGTACAGGCAGGTGAGGCAGCACCTGCGGCATATCTTCCCAACGCACCCAGGACTTGTCGCGCCAGTGCAGCATCAGCAGCGAGCTGCCCAGCCAGTTCAGGCGGCTCAGGCACGGTTCGTCACCTGAGCCGTCATCCAGGCGGCGCAGTTGCGGCAGCACTTCATGGGCCAGCCATTGGCGCAGGGAACGGTTCTCGGGGATGTAGTGGTGAACCAGCAGGGCATAGACGCCCGATTCGCTGACCAGTACGCACTTTTCCAGACGGCCATGAGCCTCTACCCAGCCCATGCGGCGCTGGTCGGGATCAAGCTTGACGGTGGCCCGCTCATCCAGCCGGGCGCCCATCAGTCGCGAAATATCGGGCAGACAGAACCATGCCTGGGCATCGCGGTAGACGGCGCGCAGAAGACGGTGGTGGCGGAAGAAGAGGACGGCTTCGAAATGGTCATGGCACGGGGCCATGGGATCTAACGTATGCATCAGTAAGCTCTCATTTATTCAGTTGGAGAGCCACCGCCTACCGTCGCCAAACAATAAGGGTGGCAGCTGTGTGAGGGTTGGCGAACCGGGGCAAATGAGAAACCCGGCAGACCCGAAGGCCTCCCGCACACAGCCGCCATAACGCATGGCAACGCGCGCAACAAGACACCGGCATGTCTCATGCCGGTGTTGTTGAATCTCAAATGCTTGAAGGGTCGCCAAACCCGACTCACCGATTTGGCGGCGAGCGGCGCGCAGGTTAGCTAAACACGAGGGATAAGAGCAAGTGCTGGCCAAGTGGGCCGGCCAAGGTATCGCTGCTGAAACCAATCCTGACGGGATAAGGACCGCGCACCCGTCGGCCAGCCAACCCCCACCGAGTACGCGTGATACTCCAGTAGTGGCTAATACGCCGATTTGGTGAGCGTCGTCGGCCAGTGCTCCGTTACCCAGCGAGGGCTATGGCATGCCCACAGACAAACCGAACGACTTGCAGGGCCCCATGGAGCCGCCTACCGGCCTACCGAACAGTTTTATGTTTAAACCTCAAGCCCGCGCAAACTGCTTGCGGTAGCTGGTCGGGCTGACCCCGACCAGGTTGCGAAAATGCCGTCTGAACGACTCTTCCGATCCAAACCCGGTCTTTTCCACCACTTCACTGAGCCGCACCCGCGATGACTCCAGCAGTTCCTTGGCATACGCCACGCGCTCGCCCAACAGCCAGTCATACGGGGTCAGGCCGGTGCAGTCCATGAAGCTGCGGTGCAGGGTGCGGGTGCTGACCGCGGCTTTGTCGGCCATGTCTTTGATGGTGATGGGGCGCTGCAGGTCGCTGCGGATCCAGTCCATCAGGTTGGAGATTGGCGCGTCGCTGGTGCTGACCAGTTGCCGGGTGGCGTACTGTGACTGGCCACCCTCGCGGTGTGGCGGGATGACCATGCGCTGGGCGACCATGTTGGCGACCTTGGCGCCGTGGTCCTTGCGGACCAGGTGCAGCATCATGTCCAGGCCAGCCGCAGAACCGGCGGCGGTGACGATGCTTTCTTCGTCGACATACAGCTCGTTGGGCTGGATGGTCAGTTCCGGGTACATGCTGGCCAGCAGGTCGGTAAAACGCCAGTGGGTGGTGACCCGGTGGCCGTTGAGCAAGCCTGCAGCGGCCAGCACGAAGGCGCCGGTACAGATCGAGCAGATCCGCGCGCCGCGCGCATGGGCGGCCTGTAACTGGTCGATGAGCTTTTGTGGCACTTCGGACTCAACCCCGCGCCAGCCGGGCACGATGATGGTGTCGGCATTTTCCAGCAACACATCGCCCGCCGTCGGCGTGATGGTGATACCGCCAGCAGCGGTGATCGGCCCTTCGTCCACGGCGTAGGTGGCGAACTCGTACCAGGTTACGCCCAGCTCCGGGCGCTTGAGGGCGAAAACCTCAACCGTGCAGCCGAATTCGAAGGTGCACAGCTGGTTATAGATGAGTGCGACGACGAGATGATTCTTCATGGCGCGATGTGACCGGATATTGGCGTTACCGACAGTAGTTGCGTCTGATGCTACTCAGTAATCTGGCCCCTGTCACTGCTGTGCAGTTTTTACCAAGGGAGCCCGCCTCACATGACACTCAATATCGGCATCTACGTGTTCGACGACGTCGAAGTCCTGGACTTTGCCGGTCCCTACGAAGTGTTTACCACCGCGACCCGCATGCATAGCCGCAACAGCCGCGACGACAAGCCGCTGTTCAACGTGTTCACCGTCGGTCGCAGCACCGCGCCGGTGCGTGCCAGGGCAGGGCTGAAGGTCGACCCGGACTACTCGATCCATGATCACCCCGGCATGGACTGCCTGATCGTACCGGGCGGGGTCATCACCGCTGAGCTGGAAAAGAAAGACGTGATCAACTGGATCAGCGATCAGGCGATTCCCAGCCGCCTGGTGGCGTCGGTGTGTACCGGTGCATTTCTGTTGGCACAGACGGGCAAGCTGAACGGTCGGCAGGTTACCACCCATTGGGAAGATATCGCTGACCTCAAGGAAATGTTTCCTGCCGTCGATGTACTCAGCACCCTGCGCTGGGTCGATGAAGGCGCGTTCATTACCTCGGCCGGTATTTCTGCCGGTATCGATATGAGCCTGCACCTGGTTGAGCGCCTGCACAACCGTGCCCTGGCCGAGCGTACTGCGCTGCAGATGGATTTCGACTGGACCGAGAACGACTGAAACGCTCACTTCCTGCCCGGCGCCGCCGGGCAAGCTCGCGCCATCTGCTACAGACTCTCGCGGATTAAGCTCGCACGCTCTGGCCTGCTCGCCGTTGTCACGACTTCGTCCGGGGCGCGGGTCACTCAGCCAGCTTCCTTACCCATTGCCTGATCACAGGCCTGCGTCCCCTTGCCATGCAGAGTGCAGGAACCATGAAAACCCATTTCTTCAAGATCGTTCAAACCGTCGCGCAGCATGGCTCGTTCTCGGAAGCCGCCGCTATCCTCGGTTGCAGCCAGTCGAACATCAGCTACGCCATCAAGGAAGTCGAAGACTACTTCGAGAAACGCCTGTTCATTCGCAGCCGCACCGGCTGCACCCTGACCCCGGAAGGGCAGATCATCACCCAGAACCTGAGCAATATGCTGGCGACTCTGGAGCAGCTAAAAAAAATGGAGTCAGTGGCCGTGTAGCCATCCATTACAGCACCCATGTCCAAGAGACCAACCTCGGCGCATCTCTGGACTTTCTCGCCCGCAACTACCCCGATATCCAGTTGAGCGTGTTGCATAGCAACGACCCGCATCCCAGCCTTGACCCCTTGCAGCGTGAGCTGGCCGATATCCTGATTCTGCCCAGCACCGTGCTTGACGAGCAGCACATCGAACACCATCGCTGGTCAGACCACTACGTGCTGGTCATCGCCCGCCACCTGTATAAAACCGCGCCGCCCTTGAGCGATCTGGCGCGCTCGGTGCGCTATGTCGCCTGGCGCCATCCCGGTCAGGAGCGGCTGCACAGCCAGATGGCCAGCGCGCAGTTACGCCTGAGCCATCGCGGCGAACTAAGCTGCCTGGACACGTTGCTGGATCTGGTGATCAAGGGCCACTGCCTGACCGTGTTGCCCAGTGCGCTATTGCCGGTGCCCAACCCTGGCCTTGAATACCTGACCTTGCCGGTACCGGTCACGCGGCGAATCAGCGTGGTGGCGCGGCCCACCTCATTGCTGTCCAGCGCGGCGACAGTGGTGATCGACGCATTGAAAAAGTCTTCGGTATTTCAGGCGCGCGGCAAGCAGACGGCAGACGCGGTCTGACAAACCCGATGCAACGAATACTGCCGACAGGGCTCATACACAGTAGGCAAGATTTCATGGGGCCGACGGCCCCGGTCATACCACTTTGAACGGACCAATGGACGCCATGACGAAACCGGACAAGCAGTATGTGGACTGGCTGGTCGACCAATCGATGCTCAATGCGGCACGCCAACGGGCCAAGACCTATGGCGGTCAGGGCCGGCTCTGGCAGCGGCCGTTTGCCCAGGCCCGGCCACGCGACGCCACGGCGATTGCTTCAGTATGGTTCACCGCCTATCCGGCCTCGATGATCACTCGCGAAGGCGGTTCAGTGCTTGAAGCCTTGGGCGATGAGTCGTTGTGGCGGGCGTTGTCGGAGATCGGTATTCAGGGCGTGCATAACGGGCCGTTGAAGTTGTCGGGGGGCTTGCAGGGTTATGAGCGCACCCCGAGTGTCGATGGCAACTTCGACCGTATCAGCTTCGGTATCGACCCGGACCTGGGCGATGAAGCGCAATTGCTCAATCTCAGCCGTATTGCTGCCGCGCACAATGCCGTGGTGGTCGATGATGTGATTCCATCGCACACCGGCAAAGGCGCGGACTTTCGGCTGGCCGAGATGGCCTACGAGGATTATCCCGGCCTTTACCACATGGTCGAAATACGCGAAGAGGACTGGCCGCTGCTGCCCGACGTGCCTCAGGGCCGTGATGCAGTCAACCTGCTGCCGGAAACCGTCGATCTGTTACGTGACAAGCATTACATCGTTGGTCAGTTACAACGGGTGATCTTCTTCGAGCCGGGGGTCAAGGAAACCGACTGGAGCGCCACTGATGTGGTGGTCGGGGTCGACGGCAAGGCCCGGCGCTGGGTGTACCTGCACTACTTCAAGGAAGGCCAGCCATCACTGAACTGGCTTGACCCAAGCTTTGCCGCGCAGCAAATGATTATCGGCGATGCGCTGCACGCCATCGATGTGATGGGCGCGCGGGTGTTGCGGCTGGATGCCAACGGTTTTCTCGGGGTAGAGCGCAAGCTTGAAGGCGGGGCCTGGTCGGAAAGCCATCCGCTGTCGATCACCGGTAACCAATTGCTCGGTGGCGCAATCCGTAAGGCCGGCGGCTTCAGCTTTCAGGAGCTGAACCTGACCGTCGATGACATTGCGGCGATGTCCCATGGCGGCGCCGACCTGTCTTACGACTTCATCAACCGCCCGGCCTACCAGCATGCCTTGCTGACCGGCAGTACCGAATTCCTGCGTCTGATGCTGCGCCAGGTGCATGCGTTCGGCATCGACCCGGCCTCGCTGATTCATGCCTTGCAAAACCACGATGAGCTGACTCTGGAGCTGGTGCATTTCTGGACCCTGCACGCCCACGACACCTACCACTATCAGGGCCAGACCTTTCCGGGCAACATCCTGCGTGAGCACATCCGTGAAGAGATGTATGAGCGCCTGGCGGGTGAGCATGCGCCGTACAACCTCAAGTTCGTCACCAACGGTGTGTCCTGCACCACGGCGAGCATCATCACCGCGGCGCTGGGCATTCGGGATCTTGAAACCATCAGCGAGGACGATGTTCGCCAGATCCAGCACATCCATCTGCTGCTGGTGATGTTCAATGCCATGCAGCCCGGCGTATTTGCGCTGTCAGGCTGGGACCTGGTCGGCGCGCTGCCGCTGGCTGCCGAACAGGTCGAACACCTGATGCGCGATGGTGATACCCGCTGGATTCATCGTGGCGCCTATGACCTGGTGGACCTTGACCCGCAGGCCGAGCAGTCGCGGGGCGGGATGCCCAAGGCGCGGACCTTGTACGGCAGCCTGGCCGAGCAATTGCAACGGCCAGACTCGTTTGCTTCGCAACTGAAAAAAATCCTCGCGGTGCGCCGCGCTTACGACATTGCGGCCAGCAAGCAGATTCTGATTCCCGATGTCGAACACCCCGGCTTGCTGGTCATGGTCCACGAACTGCCCGCCGCCAAGGGCACCCAGATCACGGCGCTGAACTTCAGCAACCAGCCGATCACCGAAACCCTGCACCTGCCGGCAGATATCATTCCTGGGCCGGTGGTGGACATCATCAACGAGCGGGTCGAAGGCGACCTGACCGAGCAGGGCGAGTTCACCATCAATCTGGATGCCTATGAAGGCCTGGCACTGCGGGTGGTGAGCAATCTGGTATGAGGATGCGGTGCAGCCGGGGATTCGTGATTTAATACCCGGCTTTGATCAATTGTTTCCAGAAAAGGCGGTTATGGACACAGGCGCACGACTCAAGCTGGTTCGCGAAAGCCACAAACTGTCACAACGCGAGCTCGCCAGACGCAGCGGCGTGACCAACGCGACCATCTCGCTGATCGAGCAGAACCGCGTCAGCCCCTCGGTCAGTTCACTGAAAAAACTGCTCGAAGGCATTCCCATGAGCCTGGCGGAGTTCTTCACCTTCGATCAGCCGCCGGGGCAGGTCAACGAGCGTTATGTGTTCCGCGCCGGTGACCAGCCCGACCTGGGCCGCGACGGCCTGCGTTTGCTGTTGATCGGCGCCACCCTGCCAGAGCGGCAAATGCGCCTGCTGCGCGAACTCTACGCGCCCGGCGCAGACTCCGGTGACGAACCGATCGTGCATGCCGAAGGCGAAGAGTGCGGCCTGGTAACCCGCGGCACCATCGAGCTGACCATTGACGGCCAGATCCACACCCTCGGCCCCGGTGACGGCTACTACATCCCGACCACCTTGCCCCATCGGTTTCGCAACATCGGTCAGGACGAGGCCGAAATCATCAGCGCCAACACGCCGGCGAATTTCTGATTTCTGGTTTTCCAGCGGACGTGTGCCGTGCTCAAAAAGCAGCTACGACGCCAGCTCGCCGGGAGATCACCCGTCGCCCCGGCGCCGCGCTGTCGCGCAGCATAATCAGATCGAGGGGCTTTCCCTGAACCATCGATCCAGTTCCATTTGCCAGCATCCTGTCGGCTGGTTACTGTGCAGCCATCCAGTGTCTCCTGACCGCCCCGCACTCCGGTAGCCGCGCTTGAATTCCGCCGTATCCCCAGCAGATCCTGTTCCCGTCAGCGGCACCCGCTACAGCGTTGCGGTACGTGCCTTGTGTGAATTCACCGCCAAGGCCGGAGACCTGGACCTGCGCTTCACACCGTCGCCCACCGCCCAGGAAGGCATTATCGGCCACCAGAAAGTCGCGGCCCGGCGCGGCGATCGCTATCAGACCGAACTGAGCCTGAGCGGCGACTACGGCGCGCTGACAGTACGCGGCCGCGCCGATGGCTATGACCCGGTGCTGCGTCAGCTCGAAGAGGTCAAGACCTACCGTGGTGATCTCGCCGCCATGCCCGATAACCACCGGCAATTGCACTGGGCCCAGGCCAAAGTGTACGGCTGGCTGCTGTGCCAGCAACTCGACCTGCAGCAGGTCACGGTGGTGCTGGTGTACTTCAACGTGGTCAGCGAAAAAGAAACCCCGATCCGTCAGGTAATCAAGCGCAAAGAGCTGCAGGCGTTCTTTGAGCGCCAGTGCCAGTTGTTCATCGCCTGGGCCGAACAGGAGCTCCGGCATACGGCCACACGCAATGCGGCACTGACCGCGCTGACCTTTCCTCATGCCGAGTTTCGCGCCGGGCAGCGGGTATTGGCCGAGTCGGTCTATAAAGCCGTGAGCACTGGCCGCTGCCTGATGGCCCAGGCGCCTACCGGCATTGGCAAGACGCTGGGCACACTGTTCCCGCTGCTCAAGGCGATGCCCGGCTGCGGCACTGAAAAACGCGGGCTGGACAAGCTCTTGTTCCTCACCGCCAAGACCCCCGGCCGGCAGTTGGCGCTGGACGCGCTCAATACCTTGCAACGGCACACGCCGCAGTTACCGCTGCGGGTGCTGGAACTGGTGGCCCGCGACAAAGCCTGCGAGCACCCGGACAAAGCCTGTCATGGCGAGGCCTGCCCGTTGGCCAAAGGCTTCTATGACCGGCTGCCTGATGCGCGGCATGCCGCACTGCAACAGCCGTGGCTGGATCAGGCCGGGGTGAGGGCGGTGGCGCTGGCGCATCAGGTTTGTCCCTATTACCTGAGCCAGGAACTGGCGCGCTGGGCCGATGCGGTGATCGCCGACTATAACTACTGGTTCGACCTCAATGCTCTGCTGTTCGGCCTGGCCCAGCTCAATGGCTGGCAAGTGGCGGTGCTGGTGGACGAAGCTCATAACATGGTCGAGCGTAGCCGGGGCATGTACAGCGCCAGCCTGGACCAACACACGCTGGCCGAGGTGACGTCGAGCGCGCCGGACAAGGTCAAAAAAGCCCTGCAACGGCTCAACCGTCAATGGAATGCCTTGAACAAGGACCAGCTCGCCGCGTACCAGGCCTATGAGCAACCCCCGGTGAAGTTTCTCACCAGCCTGACCGGTTGTATCACCGCCCTGAGCGAGCACTTCAACGACAACCCGCAACTGGCGGTCGACGCTAGGTTACAGAACCTTTATCTGGAGCTGATTGGCTTTGCACGTATCGCCGAGCTGTTCGATGAGCACTTTCTGTTCGATATCACCCGCCGTGACATTGGTCGCCAGCGCAGCCGCTCGCGACTGAGTTTGCGTAACGTGGTGCCGGCGCGCTTCATTGGCCCGCGCTTGCAGGCGCCGCGCAGCACGGTGATGTTTTCTGCAACCCTCAGGCCGCAGTCGTTCTATAGCGACCTATTGGGTTTGCCGACCGGGACGGTGTGGATCGACGTCGAGTCGCCATTCGACCCCGACCAGTTGCAGGTGCAGATCGTCAGCCGCATTTCCACCCGCTACAACCATCGCCAGGCATCACTGGCGCCGATCGTCGAGCTGCTGGCCGAGCAGTATCGGGCACGGCCTGGCAATTACCTGGCGTTCTTCAGCAGTTTCGACTACCTGCAACAGGTGCTCGAGCTGCTGCGCACGCTTCATCCGCAGTTGCCGGTGTGGAGCCAGGCCAAGGGCATGAGCGAGACCGAGCGTCAGGCTTTTGTGCAACGCTTCACCCCGCACAGCCAGGGCATCGGTTTTGCCGTGCTCGGTGGCGCGTTCGGTGAAGGCATCGACCTGCCAGGGGCACGCCTGATTGGCGCCTTTATCGCCACCTTGGGGCTGGCCCAGCTCAACCCGGTCAACGAGCAGTTCAAACAGCGCATGGCTGCCTTGTTCGGCGCGGGCTACGATTACACCTACCTGTATCCGGGGCTGCAAAAGGTTGTGCAGGCGGCCGGGCGGGTGATCCGCACCCGTGACGACCGCGGCGTGGTGATGCTGATCGACGACCGCTTTGCCGAGCCCCGCGTGCAACGGTTACTGCCGGATTGGTGGCGGCTCAATTAACTCAACGGTTTGGTGAATCAAAACCGAGCAAGCCAGTCAAAGTGCCAGTAAACTGCCGCTTGCTATTGTTGCTGCGGCACCTTGTAGGACCGGCTTTAGCCGGGAAGGCTTCGCAGATGAAACACATCCCCTAGTCGCTCCTACAAAATTGCAGATATCTACCCTTTGGAGGTTGCATGAGTATCAGTCCACTCGCCGGCAAGCTGGCGCCCGAGCACCTGCTGGTCGATATCCCGCGGCTGGTCACGGCCTATTACACCGGCCAGCCAGATGCCTCGGTAGCCACCCAGCGCGTGGCCTTCGGCACCTCCGGGCACCGCGGCAGCTCCTTTGAACTGAGCTTCAACGAATGGCACGTTCTGGCCATCAGCCAGGCGATCTGCCTGTACCGGCAGAGCAAGGGCATTGACGGCCCGCTGTTCCTTGGCGCTGACACCCACGCACTGTCGACCCCGGCCGCTGCCACGGCGCTGGAAGTGCTGGCTGCCAACGGCGTGCAGGTGATGATCTCGCACAACGACGAATACACCCCGACGCCAGCGGTGTCCCACGCGATTCTTTGCTACAACCGCGGGCGCAGCAGCGGCCTGGCTGACGGCATCGTCATCACCCCGTCGCACAACCCGCCGCAGAGCGGCGGCTTCAAGTACAACCCGCCCAATGGCGGGCCGGCCGACAGCGACGTGACCAAGTGGATCGAAAACAAGGCCAACGAACTGCTCGCCGAGCGGGTGGTGGGGGTGTCGCGCATCAGCCATGAGCAGGCACTGCGCGCCGACACGACCCATCGCCATGACTACGTCAACACCTACGTGGCGGACCTGAGCAGCGTTATCGACCTGCAAGCCATCCGCGATGCCGGTCTGAAACTGGGCGTTGACCCGTTGGGCGGCGCTGGCGTGCGTTACTGGCAGGCGATTGCCGAGCATTACCAACTCGATCTGGACGTGGTCAACCCGCATGTGGACGCGACCTTCCGTTTCATGAGCGTCGACTGGGACGGCCAGATTCGTATGGACCCGTCGTCCAGCCACGCGATGCAGAGCCTGATCGGCCTCAAGGACCGTTATCAGATCGCGTTCGCCTGCGACCCGGACCACGACCGCCACGGCATCGTGACCCCGACGGGCGGCCTGATGACCCCCAACAGCTATCTGGCCGTGGCCATCGACTACCTGTACCAGAACCGTCCGCAATGGCGCGCGGATGCCGCCGTGGGCAAGACGGTGGTCAGCAGCGGCCTGATCGACCGGGTGACGGCACGTCTGGGCCGCCAACTGTACGAAGTGCCGGTGGGCTTCAAGTATTTCGCTGACGGTCTGTTCAACGGCAGCCTGGGCTTTGGCGGCGAAGAGAGCGCCGGCGCGTCGTTCCTGCGCCGTGACGGCAGCGTCTGGAGCACCGACAAGGACGGTCTGATTCCGGCCTTGCTGGCCGCCGAAATGACCGCCCGCAGCGGCCTGGACCCGAGCCAGCGTTACGCGGCGCTCACCGCCGAACTGGGTGAGCCGTTCTCGACCCGTGTCGACGCCAAGGCCAATCCGCAGCAAAAAGCCGCGCTGGGCAAGCTGGCACCCGAGCAGGTCAAGTCGACCGAGCTGGCCGGCGAGCCGATCCAGCAGGTCCTCAGCCATGCGCCGGGCAACAACCAGGCCATCGGCGGCCTCAAGGTCATGACCGCCAACGGCTGGTTTGCGGCACGCCCGTCGGGCACTGAAGACATCTACAAAATCTACGCCGAAAGCTTCATCGGTAACGATCACCTGCAGCGTCTGGTCGGCGAAGCCCAGGCCTTGGTCGACGAGGCCATCGCTGTACGATGAGGTGAAGTTCGGGCGGTGCGGCCCATACCGGGCCGCCCGCCAGACATTCATTCAGTGCATCAACCCCCACAAGGCCAGCAACGGTGCGTCTTCCGACTGCATCGAATGCACCACAGACGGGGCATTCCATAGCATCCCGCCCATTCCGGGCTGCCACCAGCCATCGCCTTGGCGATACCATTGCCCTTCAGACAGCACGATGTAGAACTCCTGCGGCGGATGCTGATGAAAGGGGTAGCGGGTTTCGGGCGCCATGACGGCCAGGCCCAGGGTCAGGGTCGGGCACGCCACCGGGCTGCCGTTGCCCAGCAGCAGCGCATGACGATGGCGTTCGACAAACGCGGGGTCTTCGCCATGCGCCGCGCTGCGTTTGATCCAGCGGGCATGCGCCAGCAGCGCTTGCAGGGCGTCCAGCAACGGATGGTCAACTGCCGGGTTGTGCCTGGCCAGCGCCAGGCTGGTGGCCAGCCAATGCTCAATGACGCCAGGGTCTTCCTGCTCAGGCACAGGCCGGCGCGCCAGGCTCAGTTGCGCATCGGCCGTGAGCTGGCCGCTGGCCTTGATCTGCTCGGCATGCCGCTCGCCCTGATAGCCGGTCAGCAGCCGGCTGATGGCGAATGTGAGCGCTGCTGCGTGGGTCAGGATTTCAGAGTCATGCATGGCGTCGGTTCCTATGCTTCGATGAGCCGAGTCTGACGCCGGACCGTTGAGCCTGCCATCCCAGGAGCGACACATAACGTACTGAGTAGTGGCACACAGCCAAGGCTGGAGCTTGCGCGTGTTTTTAGCCACCATAGGCGGCATTTTAGCCACCCCACGGAAAACCGCGTGTCTGACCACCTGCCTTCTGCAATGCCCCCGCAACTGGATATCGACCTGCAAGCCTGTGAGCGGTTGCCCTGGCTCAAGCGTGTCTTGGCCCGCGTCCTGGGCCGTGGCCTGAACGGTCTGGGTGCGCAACACCAGGCGTCCTGGGCGCAGGGGCATACCGACGGTTACCTGGCCGGGCACGGCGAAGGGGTCAATGAAGGCTACGCCGAGGGGCATCTGGACGGGATCGAGAAGGGCCGGCGCATGCTGTTGATCCGCGATACCCGGCCTGAAGCGCATCGCGGCCCGCAGGTCGAGGATCACCTGTTTGAAGATTGGCGGTTACCGCTGAGCGCCGAGCTGATCAAGCGCATCAAGGCCGACGTGGCGCAAAAGCTGCCGAGCCACGCCCAGCCCAGTGCCGCCCAGTGGAAGATGATCCTCAGCGATACCCCGGCGACTTGCGTGATCGCCGGCGCCGGGGCAGGCAAGTCGACCTCACTGGTGCTGCGCATTGTGCTGCTCACCCACTACCTGGGTTTTGAGCTGGACAGCATGACCGTGGTGACCTTCACCCGTGAGTCACGCAAGGACTTCATGACGCGGCTGATCGACGTCATGGCGCTCTGGGGCCATGCGCTGACTGCCCGTCAGGCGCGCGAGCTGGTCCGCACCTTTCATTCACGCATCCTGCCGCTGGTGCGCAGCCTGCCAGGCTTCGAGCATCTGCAAGCCTTCGAGACGCTGGGCAGCCAGAGTTCTGGCGTTGAAGAGATCGATAGCAACCCGTTTGATCTGCGCATCAACGATGCCCAGCGCGAGCAACTGAACCTGTGCTATCGCGACCTCTACGCCGCTGAGCCGCGCTTTCGTGAGGTCATCGCGCCGTTGTGTCGCCAGGCCCGGCAACTGAAAGAGATCGACCGCGACCACCCGGATGTGCAGAAGCGCGCCGCAGTGACCGAGCTGTCGGCCAAGCGTGACAAGGACTGGTGCGACACTGTCGAGACACAATGGCGGCGTGCCGGCGCCTGGCCGATTGCGGGGATCACACCGCAGCGCGAGAGCCTGCAGGTCAACGGCCATGCCTTTCACGTGCATGGTTACGCCGCCGAGCTGGACGCCTGGGTGATACTCGGTTGCGATGAGTGCGAAGATCGCGACTTCAAACGCCCCGGTGCCAAGCTGCCGCTGTGGGCCGAGGGAGTGATCAAGCGCACGCTGTTTCAGGCGTTTTGCAGCAAACCGGTGATCTGGCTCGAGAGTTATCAGGCGGGCAGCCAGTTATTGCACAACCTCACTGGCAACGCGTTGGCCGGGCCGGGGTTTGAGTACAAGGTCAAGGGTGAGCTGGCCAGCGCACCGCTGCTCGACTGTTTTGTGCTGGTCGCCGGTTTCATCGAAAACCTCGGGCTTGACGTGTCGGCGGCAGTGGCGCAGATGAGTTTTGCCAGTCATGACCCGGACCGGTTTTTCTTCGAGGCCCTGAGCCTGTTCTGGAAACGCTTCGAGTCGCAGTTGCTGGACCAGACCCCGCCGGTGATGACTTACAACCGAATGTTCGCGCTGTTCGGCGAAACTGCGCCGGAGAATCTTGCGCAACTGGACGACGAAGCGCTGCGCCCGCTGTCGCACCTGATGATCGACGAGTTCCAGGATGTGTCGCCGCAGATCGTCTCCTGGCTGCGTGCCAGTTTGCGTGAAATCCGTCGGCGTGGCCCGGCCATGCATGTGGGGCGCCGGGCCCATCATGCCTCGCTGCTGTGTGTCGGCGATGACTGGCAGTCGATCTACGGCTGGCGCGGCAGTTCACCGCATTACTTCATGGCGTTCAACGAGGAGTTTTCATCGCCGGCCAGCACTCGGGTAATGCTCAGCGAAAACTACCGCAGCCATCAGCACATCATTGATGCCGCCGAACACATCGTCCGCGCCGCGCCGGCGATTGCCGGCAAAAAGGCCAAGGCCAGCGGTAACCAGCAAACACTGTGGCCGGTGGTCGTGCTCGAGCGCGATGACCAGGTTCTGTTCGAACGGGTTCAGGCTCACCAGCAGCAGGGCGACAGCATCCTGCTGCTGTACCGCAAGGGCAGCGAGCGTCAGCGGATGTCGGAGCAACTGCTGGCATTGCTGCAGGCCGATGCCGCGCAAACGCGGCAGATCAAAACCCTGAGTTACCACAGTGCCAAGGGCTTGCAGGCTGATGCCGTGTTTTTGCTCGGTGATTGCCAGCACCTGACCCAGTCGCCGGCCAAAAACCAGCTGTACCGGATTGCCGGACTGGGTGATAAGGGCGAACCGCAGGCGTACGACAAGGCCCAGCAGGACGAGGTGCTGCGGCTGGCGTATGTGGCGATTACCCGTGCGGTACGCCAGTGCTACTGGTTTATCGATAGCCAGGACCAAGGCAACGGCCCGAAAGCCTCGGACCGGGTGGCCGCCGACCAGGCGTACTTCGACGACCAGCGGCTGGGCAAAGTGTGATCAGGCCCGGCGGTTGCTCAAGATAGCTGCGAGGTCATGACCGGCAGGCTGAACAGCTCCATTTCTGCTTCGATGGCTTCGATGATGATTTCCACGTCACGGGCGTTCATAACCGTGGCGCAAGGCAGGCCGGCAATGGCCACGAAGGTCTGGCCGCTGGCGCGATCGAACAGGCGGGCGATCATACTGCTGGGCGCGTCCATGGTGGCTTCAAAACCGACCGGATGGAAATGCCAGCGCATGAGCTGGCAGGCGTTGGGGAACGTGACCTTGTTCATGGGACCCACCTGTATCATGCGCGCATCATCGATGCAGCGAGTGGCAGGGCAAGACGTGGCTGAGCAAGCACTTATCCGAGGTGCTGTCGGAATTTTCCGGCACAATTGTCAGGCTTGTCTTGGTGAATAATGAAGATAGCACCGCCATATGAAACAAGCCGAAATATTTATCCCGAGGTTACAAAAAGTTCGATTTTTTTGACGTGAATCATGCTTGGGTGGGCTTGCGTACCGTCGGTCCGGTTTGCGCCGTTCGCTGGCCGCGTTGATGCTCTGTGCGGCGGTACTTTTTTCGTTGCTGTGCAGGTCGATAGAAGGCAAGCTGACAGCATGACGTCGAAGGGGTGCGCCATGTTCAAGTACACCATGCTGGGATTGCTGATGGCGGCCTCGGCCTCGCATGCAGCCGGGACGGTTAATGTCCACAACTGGACCGACTACATCGCCGACGATACCCTCAAGAACTTCCAGGCCAGCACCGGCATCAAGCCCATTTACACCACCTTCGAAAGCAACGAAGAACTCAACGGCAAGTTGCTGGCCAAGGGCTCGGGGTACGACGTAGTGTTCCCCTCGGTGCATTTCATGGCCCAGCAGATCAACGCCGGTGCGCTCAAGAAGCTCGACCTCAGCCAGTTGCCCAACTGGAAGAACCTCAACCCGGTGCTGCTCAAGGCTCTGCGGGTCAACGATCCGGGCAACACTCACGGCTTCCCTTACCTGTGGGGCAGCACCGGCATCGGCTATGACCGTGAGCAGATCGTTGCGGTGCTGGGCGAGAATCCGCCGGTGAACTCCTGGGATCTGCTGTTCAAGCCCGAGTACCTCAAGAAGGTCGCCCAGTGCGGCGTGGCGATCATCGACAACGCGCCGGAAATGCTGCCGATTGCCCTGAACTACCTGAACCTGCCGCCGCACAGCGATGTGCCGGCAGATTACGCCAAGGCCGAGGCTTTGCTGACCAGCGTGCGACCTTATGTGCGCTACTTTCATCTCAACAATTACATTCGCGACCTCGCGGCTGGAAAAATCTGTGTGGCAGTGGGTTTCTCCGGCGACATCGATCAGGCTCAGGACATCGCGGAAAAGGCCGGGCACAAGGACATTCTCTATTCGGTGCCTATGGAAGGGGCGCCGATGTGGTTCGACATGGTCGCCATGCCGGTGGATGCGCCCAATGAAAAGGCGGCCTACGCGTACATGAACTACCTGTTGCGCCCGGAGGTGATTGCCGCGATCACCAACCAGATGCATTACGCCAACGGCAACGAGAAAGCCGATGCGTTGATCGTGCGTGAGGTATGGTCTGACAAGACGGTGTACCCCGACGATGAGACCATCAGCCGGATGTTTGTTCTCGAGCCGGTCAATCCGGAGATTGACGCGCTGCGCAATCAGATCTGGGACCGGATCAAAAACCTCAAGTAAGCGGCCCGCATTCAGCATGGGTAGTCATATTTACTGACAACTGGGGCTGGTTTTTTTCGTCCGTTGTGCAACACAACGGCATTTTCCGACTCCCATAGAGGCTTATCGAGTCTGTCCGGGGGCAATGTTGCCCATGCCCCCGCTCATTCTTCATTGTGCAACATCTCCCGATTAGCCTTGGTAACAGGCTGTGCGAGGGATCGCGCACCGGCCTTCGAACGGACTCGTGAACCCGCCAGGTCTGGCAAATTTGCCGCAGTGACTGGACAGATTGCACCCGACTAACCTGTATCGGATTCAGAGAATATGACCCGTTTCAACTCATTGCTGACCAACGTGCGACAGCGCCGCTGGCTGGCGCTGCCAGCCGTTCTGACGGCCTCGGCAATTTTCTGGTTTTCCATCGGCGACGGCGTGCTGGCCGAACCCAAGAATGGCACCCAGACCCTGGTATTTCTGCGCCATGCCGAAAAACCTGCCATGGGCCTGGGGCAACTGAACTGCCAGGGTCTGAACCGCGCCCTGGACCTGGCCGAGCTGTTGCCCAATGAGTTCGGCAAGGCCGATTTCATCTTTGCGGCTGACCCTGGCCGGCATGTGGAAGAGGGCGAGGGCGATCATTCCTACAGTTACGTGCGGCCGTTGATGACCATCGGCCCGAGTGCTATCAAACTGGGCCTGCCGGTGAATATCGATTTTGGCGCCAATGACACCAGCGACCTGGCTCATGAACTGATGGACGTCAAATACCACGACGCGACGATTTATACCGCCTGGTCCCACGGTTATCTGCCGGAACTGGTCAACAAGGTCGCCGAAGAGGCCTCCGGCAAGAAGATGAACCTGATCGACGACTGGACGGGTACCGACTTTGACTCGCTATTGGTCATGACTCTGGAATGGACCAACGGTAAAGCCAGCATGGAGTATCAGGTGGTCAAGCAGAACCTCAACAACGGTGCCGCGAGCTGTCCGGGCAGGGCATGAAACACTGGCTTTAGCGGGGCCGGGTCGCTAGTGTGTGCGGCCATCCGCTCAGCCGTCTTGAGCGGGGTTGTCGCGGACCCTTCATGAATGTTTTGAACGCCCTGTGCCTGTCGGCCGTCTGCCTGTTGGCGGGCTGCATCGGCCCGCCCGTGCCGCTTACCGAACAGACCCGCACCCAGTTGAGCCAGCAGGCGCCAGTGCGCTTTGTGCTGACCTTCGACGACGGTCCCAGCGGCTCGGGCTGGTGGAACCCGACCGCACGAATCCTGGATGATCTGGCTGATAACCCGGTGATGCCCGGGATCAAAGCCGTGTTTTTTGTCCAGACCGGGGCAATCGGTGGCGGTGGCAGCGACACGGGCCGGGAACTGCTGCGCCGTGAAGGCCGTGAGCTGCATATTCTCGGTTTTCACAGTGCTACGCCACGACACACCAACCACCGCTCGTTGAGCCCTGAGCAACTGGAGCAGTCGTTACGCGACGGGCTGCGGATCATCGCTGAGCAAAGTGGTCAGCAGGCCACGTTGCTGCGCCCGCCGTTCTGGAACTATGACCATCGTACATTCGCGGCTTATCGGGCGAAGGGGCTGCGAGTGCTGCTCACCGACCTGAGTGCCAACGATGGCAAGATCTACGGCTTCAACATGAGCCCGCGCCGCCGCGCAAACCTGCTGCTGCAAGTCTCGCAAGTGCGCGAGCGGATCGCCAGGGGCGAGTTGCCCACGGTCGATGGCGCGACTCCGGTGGTGGTCACTTTCCATGACGTCAACCGTTATACGGCGCGGCATATCCATGAGTACTTGCAGATCCTGATCGACAGCGCCAGGGCCGATGGCTTGCCGCTGGCGGCCAAGCCGTTCTACGACGACCAGGCCCAATTACTGCGCGCCGCCACCGCGCGCACCGTACCTGATGATGGACGGGGCGTGCACCTGCCGGGGATCTGGGACTGGCTGTGGGACCATAACGGGCATTGAAACACTCGTTTCGACCGCGTCTGAGGTGTCGCAGCTAAAGCCAATACTGTTCAGATAAGCACTGCATGCCTTTGTGGGAGCGAGCTAGCTCGCGAAGAGGCCAGTAAAAGCACTAAATCTGCTGCGAATGTACCGCCGTCTTCGCCGGGAGGCCGGACCACAGCAACCGGAGTGCCGGCCGGCTGCTCCCACCAGTCTAATTGAACATTCTCGCCATCAGGCTTTATCCCGCCCGCCATGGGTCGCGCGCGCCTGGGCGAAGATTGCGTCCATGCGCCAGTGCTGGTTCTGGTAGCGCGGGTCTTCGGCCCATTCGTGCCAGCCTGAATCACGGCGGTACTGCCCGAGCAGGCCGCTGTGGCGAATCTGCCCGGCGTCCAGAACGTGTGGCTGGCTGCAATCGGGATCGACGTACAGCGCATCGCGGGTGCAGTACAACTCACACATGAAGCAGGTCTGGCAGGCCGACTGGTCGCCAATCGCTGGCAGGCCGTCGGCGTCCAGGGTCAAGGCGTTGGTCGGGCACACCTGCACGCAGGTGCCGCAGCCGTCGCACAGGTCTTTGAAGATCAGTTCAATCATGCCGGGGCTCCTTGCGCGCAGTGCGGTGTCGCAGGCTGGGGTTGCAGGGCATCGAAGCGATGCCAGTTGTGGTCCAGGCCGCCGATGCGCAAGTGCGCGTCGAAGCGCGCCAGTTGGGCAGGGCAATCGCTGCGCTGGTGCATGCCACGGCTTTCCTGGCGTTGTTCGGCGGCCCGGTAGCACCAGCGTGCGGTGGCCGCCATGGCGGCCAGCTCACGGGCGCGCAGCGGGTTGCCGAGCGGGCTGGCAGCCGCATGGCGGAGCTGGTCCCAGACGTTGTCCAGTGCCTGCAAGGAGCGTTGAATCTGTGCGCCGCTACGAAACAGGTTCTTGTCCAGCGGATGAACTTCGTCCTGAATACCGCGGATCACGGCCTGGCTGTCCTGAACGGTCGCATTCAGGCCCAGGCCGGCAAAGCCCAGCAGCGCACCGCCAGTGCGGCCCTTCTGCAAGGCGTGCCGGGCGGCGGCGCGGCCGGCCCATTGTCCGGTCGACAGCGCCCAGGCCGAGTTCTGCGCACCGCCGCCGGAGGTCGCCCCGGCAATCGGCTCACGGCTGGCGGCGTCTCCGGCGGCGTACAGGCCCGCCACGCTGGTCTGGCAATCCTCGTTGATCAGGCGCAAACCGCCCACGCCACGGATGGTGCCTTCCGGATGCAGGGTCACCGCAAAGCGCTGGCGGTACGGGTCGATGCCGCGACGGTCGAAGGGCAGCATCAGGTTGGGCTGGATGGTCGGCAACTGTTGGCGGATGTCGTGTGGCACCCGATGCAGGCGGCAGTACACCGGGCCGTTGAGTAACGCACGGGCCAGTTGTTCGGTAAAACCCGGTCCCTGGCTGATCGGCAGTTCCCGGTCATGGGCGTCATAGTACTGGCCGAAGCTGTAGACCATCGAACGGGTCATGCTGCTGCCCGCCGCTGCGATGCAGTAATAGTTGGAGAACTCCATGCCTGACAGTTCGGCACCGGCTTCGGCGCCCATCAGGTAGCCATCGCCGGTATTGTTGTGACTGCCCAGCAGGCTGGACAGAAACGCGCAGCCGCCGCTGGCCAGTACCACCGCTGGCGCCTGCACCTGCCAGTGACCGCCGGCCTGGCGCCGCCAGCCGCGCGCGCCGGCCAGGGTGCCGTGGGCATCGCGCAGCAGTTCCAGGGCCGGGCTGTGGTCGAGGACCGTGACGCCGCTATCCAGCGCCAGGCGGCGCATGCCGCGCATGTATTCCGGGCCGCGCAGGCCCCGGTAATGAGTCACGCCTTGGGCGTCGGTGGGGAAGTGGTAGTAACCCTGCAGGCCCGGCAGGCTGGTCCAGGTGGTGTCGATGGCGCGGGCCATCCAGTGCGGATCAGCCAGGCCAAACGCGGTTGCCAGGCGCTTGTCGATGGCCGCTTGACGCAACCCTGCATCCGGCGCCACCCACCAGTGGCCGGGGCCAGCGGTGGCCGTTACACCGCTGGTACCGCAGTAGCCCTTGTCGACCAACACCACCCGTGCACCTTCGCGTGCTGCCGCGACGCCCGCCCAGGTGCCGGCCAGGCCGCCGCCGATAATCAGCACGTCGGCTTGCAGTTCAAGGTCGGCAGAGGGGTGCAAGGGTGTGCTCATCAATGGCTCCAGGCAGCTCAGGATCAGGGCCTCCGCCTGGCAAGGGGTCGGTATCGCTGCGAATCTAAGCATAAAGATTATTTTTAATATTCTATTTTTTAATGATTAGCTTAGAAGAAAATGTGCTTTTTAAAGATCGCGTTATACGCATAGTCTGGGTGGCACGTGCTTCACGCAGCCATTTCAGGAGTTTCACCATGAGCAATGTCAGTGCCCTGCCGGTTCAGCCACCTTCCGCGTCGTCTGAAAGCAGCGTGCGCGAGCGGGTGTCTGCCGAAGAGTGGGAAGTGCGGGTCAAACTGGCCGCTGCCTACCGCCTCGCGGCACTCAAGCGCTGGACCGACCACATTTACACGCATTTCTCGGCGCGGGTGCCGGGCCCTGAAGAACACTTTCTGATCAACGCCTTCGGCTTGTTGTTCGATGAAATCACCGCGTCGAACCTGGTCAAGGTCGACATTGACGGCACCATCGTCGACGACCCTACCGGGCTGGGCATCAATTACGCCGGCTATGTGATCCACAGTGCGATCCACGGTGCACGCCCGGACCTGCAGGCTGTGCTGCACACTCACACCCGCGACGGCATTGCCGTGTCGGCGCAAAAGAGCGGCCTGTTGCCGATCTCGCAACATGCATTGGGTTTCTCCGGGCGTGTGGCCTACCACGACTATGAAGGCGTGGCACTGGAGCTGGACGAGCGCGGGCGGTTGATCGCCGACCTGGGTGACAAGGATGTGATGATTCTGCGTAACCACGGCCTGCTGACCGCCGGGGTCAGTGTCGAACACGCCTTTCAGCAACTTCAGGGGCTGGAGTACGCCTGCAACATTCAGATCGCCGCGCAATCGGCTGGCAATGACGAGTTGATCCTGCCGCCGCCCCAGGTGGTGGCCAAGGTCGAGGAGCAGGCCAAGGTGTTCAAGGACGGTAACGGACCGGGTGTGCAGCGACACTGGAAAGCGCTGATTCGTGAACTGGATCGTCACGGCACCGATTACCAGCATTGAGCGGTGTTTTAACTTCGCGCCTTGGTGTAGTGTGCGCTCCCAAAAACACGGGGCGCCCTGCATGCAAGAGCTGTTGAACGAAATCCTCGAAGAAGTCCGTCCGCTGATCGGTCAGGGCAAGGTTGCCAATTACATCCCGGCACTGGAGCTGGTGCGGCCCGATCAACTCGGTATTGCGGTGTACGCCAACAGCGGCGAGATCTATCAGGCCGGCGATGCGATGACACCGTTTTCGGTGCAGAGCATCTCCAAGGTGTTCAGCCTGGTGCAGGCCATCAGTCACTCGGGCGAGGCGATCTGGGAGCGGGTCGGTTATGAGCCATCCGGCCAGCCGTTCAACTCGCTGGTGCAGCTTGAGTTCGAGCGCGGCAAACCACGCAACCCGTTTATCAATGCCGGCGCCCTGGTGATTTGTGATATCAATCAGGGCCGTTTTGCCGCGCCGGCCTTGTCGATGCGCGACTTCGTGCGCCGCTTGTGCGGCAACCGCACCATCGTCTCCGATGCCAAGGTCGCCGAGTCCGAGTATCAGCACCGCTCACGCAATGCGGCGGCGGCCTGGCTGATGAAGTCATTCGGTAACTTCAATGGTGAAGTCGAAGATGTACTGCGCAGCTATTTTCATCACTGTGCGCTGAGCATGACCTGTGTCGACCTGGCCAAGGCCTTTGGTTTTCTGGCCAACGAAGGGTTCTGCACCCACAGTGGCGAGCAGATTCTCAGTGCCCGCCAGACCACTCAGTTGAATTCGATCATGGCCACCAGCGGGCTGTACGATGAGGCCGGTAACTTCGCCTATCGGGTCGGATTGCCCGGCAAGAGCGGGGTAGGTGGGGGCATTATCGCTGTGGTGCCGGGACGTTTTTCGGTGTGCGTATGGTCCCCGGAATTGAACGCGGCCGGCAATTCGCTGGTCGGAATGGCGGCGCTGGAACGATTGAGCGCGCGGATCGACTGGTCGGTGTTCTAACCCTCGCCTTGATCCGCTTACCCATTTAAGGAGCAAGATCAAGGTGAACTCAAGCCTGCTGTCGAGTCTGCTGCTGGCCAGCCTCCTGCTTGGGGGGTGCGCCAGCCGCCCGTCAGGGCCGCCACCGTTAAGCCCTGAGCAGGCCCGCGAGCGCGTGCAGGCACTGTTGCCGGCCAGTGTCGTCGACCGCCAGGGCTGGGCTGCTGATATCCAGACGGCGTTGACCACCCAGGACATCGCTGCGACCCCTGAAAACATCTGCGCGGTACTGGCGGTAACCGAACAGGAGTCAACCTTTCAGGCCGACCCGCCGGTGCCGGGGCTGGCGCGCATTGCCCGCGAAGAGATTGACCGCCGCGCGGCCCGCTTGCGGGTGCCCGCCAGCCTGGTGGATGCAGCGCTGGGGATTCGTTCGCCAGATGGCAAAACCTATAAACAGCGCTTGGCGGCTGCGCGCACCGAGAAGCAACTGAGCGCGATCTTCGATGATTTCACCGGCATGGTGCCGTTGGGCCAGACCCTGTTCGGGCGGTTCAATCCAGTGCACACCGGCGGTCCGATGCAGGTCAGCATCGCCTTTGCCGAGCAGCATGCAGGCAGCTACCCCTATGCCGTGGATGGCAGCATTCGCCGCGAAGTCTTCAGCCGCCGTGGCGGCATGTACTTCGGCACCAGGCACCTGCTGGGTTATCCGGCTGACTACCCCGAGCCGCTGTACCGCTTCGCCGATTTCAATGCCGGCTGGTACGCCAGTCGCAACGCGGCGTTTCAAAGCGCGCTCAGCCGCCTGACCGGTATCGAGCTGGCCCTCGATGGCGACCTGATCATCCACGACTCGCTGGCCACCGGCGCCACCGAGCGTGCGGTACGCAGCCTGGGGCCGCGGCTGGGGCTGAATAACCCGGCCATTTACAACCAGTTGAAAAAGGCCGACGGGCCGGATTTCGAAGACACCAAGGTGTACCGTCAAGTGTTCGAACTGGCCGAGCAGACAGCCGGTAAACAGCTACCCCGCGCCATACTGCCGGGTATCACCCTGCAAAGCCCGAAGATCACCCGTAAACTGACCACCGCCTGGTTTGCCAAGCGGGTCAATGAACGCTACCTGCGCTGCATGCAGCGTAACTGAAGGGTACCTCTAAAAACGTAAGCGATGGCAACGCAGGTAGTTTTTAGAGGTGCCCTGAACTGCTATTCATCACTCGATAAAAGGGAGTCATCGATGCAATTTCGTTCACTCGGCAAGACTGATATCTCGGTCAGCGCCATCTGCCTGGGCACCATGACCTGGGGCGAGCAGAACACTCAAGCGCAGGCCTTCGAGCAGATTCGCCTGGCCAAGGACGCGGCGGTCAACTTCATCGACACCGCCGAGATGTACCCGGTCCCGCCACGTGGCGAGACCTACACCCGCACTGAAAGTATCATCGGCGAGTACTTCAAGCAGTACGGTGATCGTCAGGATTGGGTACTGGCCAGCAAGGTGGCCGGGCCGGGCCGTATGGAGCACATCCGCGACGGCAATCCGCGCCTGGACCGGCGCAATATCACTGCCGCTCTGGAAGGCAGCCTCAAGCGCCTGAACACCGATTACCTGGACCTGTACCAGTTGCACTGGCCGGACCGCAAAACCAATTTCTTCGGCGTGCTGGGCTACCAGCATGATGCTGACGATCAGTCCACCGCCATTGAAGAAACCCTGGATGTGCTCGATGAGCTGGTCAAAGCGGGCAAGGTGCGCCATGTCGGCCTGTCCAACGAGACCCCGTGGGGCACCCAGCGTTTCCTGAATCTGGCCCAGACCCGTGGCCAGACCCGCGCCGTGTCGATCCAGAACCCCTACAGCCTGCTCAACCGAACCTTTGAAGTGGGGCTGGCCGAAATCGCCATTCGCGAGCAGATCGGCCTGCTGGCCTATTCGCCGCTGGCGTTCGGGGTGCTGGCCGGCAAATACCTCAATGGCGCCCGTCCGGCCGATGGCCGCCTGACCCTGTTCGATCGCTTCCAGCGCTACAACAACCCGCAAGCGGTCAGTGCCACCGCCCAGTACGTGGCGCTGGCCCGTGAACATGGCCTGGACCCTGCGCAGATGGCCCTGGCTTATGTCACCAGCCGGCCGTTCGTGACCAGCAACATCATCGGCGCGACCACCCTGGAACAACTGACCAGCAACCTGGCGAGCATTGATCTGGTGTTGTCCGACGAAGTGATCGCCGGCATTGAGGCGATCCACGTCAAACAGCCGAATCCGGCGCCGTAACAAAACCAGGGTTCATCAGGCGGCAGGTTGCGGTCATAATGACCGCAACCTGACCGCCTGCCTGTGGAGCCTTGATGCCTCATCCTTTGCTGCGTTCGCTGTTGCCGCTGGTAGCCGACTTGTCGCGTGAGCTGCCTGACGAAGAACGTTATCGGCGCCTGCTGCATTCGCTGCGTCAGTTGTTGCCCTGCGATGCGGTGGCTTTGCTCAAGCTTGAAGACGACATGCTGGTCCCGCTGGCGGTGGATGGTTTGAGTCCGGACACCCTGGGGCGGCGTTTTCGGGTCAGTGAGCATCCGCGGCTGGAAATCCTCTTGTACAGCGGCAAGCCAGTGCGCTTTGCTTCGGACTGTGAACTGCCCGATCCCTACGACGGCCTGCTTGATGGTCATGGGCATCTGGAAGTCCACGACTGCCTCGGCTGCCCATTGATTATCCAGGGCGCGCCGTGGGGGCTGATTACCCTTGATTCACTGGACCCGGCCAGCTTCGGCAGTGTCGATCTCGACACCTTGCAAGGCTTTGCCAGCCTGGCTGCGGCCACGGTCATGGCCAGTGAGCGCATCAAGCAACTGGTGCGCGGCTTCGAGGACCAGCGGCAACTGCTTGAAGTCTACAAACACGTTGCCGGCGGCCATGCGCCCCGCGAGCTGGTTGGCCAAAGCCCGGCGCACAAGCGCATGGGGCAGGAAATCCAGCTGGTGGCCAACAGTCCGCTGACGGTGCTGATTACCGGTGAAACCGGGGTCGGCAAGGAATTGGTCGCCGAGTCGATCCATCTGCATTCACCCAGGGCGCACAAGCCGCTGATCAGCATCAACTGCGCTGCACTGCCGGAAACCCTGGTGGAGAGTGAGCTGTTCGGCCATGTCAAAGGTGCATTTTCCGGCGCACTCAACGGCCGCAGCGGCAAGTTTGAACTGGCCGATGGCGGCACGCTGTTTCTCGATGAGGTCGGCGAATTGCCGTTACCGGTGCAGTCCAAGCTGTTGCGGGTGCTGCAGAGTGGCCAATTGCAGCGTCTGGGGTCAGATCAGGAACATCATGTGGATGTGCGCATCATCGCCGCGACCAACCGCGATCTGGCCCAAGAGGTACGCCTGGGGCATTTTCGGGCGGACCTTTATCACCGCTTGAGCGTCTACCCGCTGAACGTGCCGCCACTGCGTGAGCGCGGCCGTGACGTGCTGTTGCTGGCCGGTTATTTTCTCGAAGAAAACCGCGTGCGCATGGGCCTGCGCAGTCTGCGCCTGAACACCGATGCCCAGCAGTTGCTGGTGGCCTGGCACTGGCCCGGCAATGTCCGGGAGCTGGAGCACCTGATCAGCCGGGCGGTGCTCAAAGCGATCTCGGCACATGCCGAGCGGCCCAGGGTGTTGACCATCGAGGCCTCGATGCTCGGACTCGAAAGTGAGCTGGCTGCTGCTACTTTGCTCCAGGTGCCGGACGACGAGCCACTGTTGCCTGCCCAGGCAGGACTCAAAGCGTCGGTGGACGGCTTCCAGCGTCGGCTGATCGAGCAGGCTTTGCAGCGCCATGACGGCAAATGGGCGCAGGTGGCACGCGAGCTGGACGTTGACCGCGCCAACCTCAGTCGGCTGGCCAGAAGGCTGGGGATTCGCTGAACAGACGGCTCGCCATACGACCGTTGGGAAAAAACACGGAATCTTTCCTTTGGTGTGTGTGTCCCTTTATTCGCAGTGTCCGATTATTGCCAGGCTATTGCAGTGTCAAGGCAAAGCGTTGCGCACCGGGCACGGGGATTATTCAGACAAGGGAGGCAATGCCGTTAATGGCTCAGGAAAAACACTACCGGATCGACTACCTGTTGAACGGTGCATTTAAAAGCTTCTACATCCGATCTGTGCACATGGACAATGCCGAGGCCTGGCATTACGCAAGCGTCGATGCAGGCCTGGCACGCATTCCCAAGTACCGTCTGGAGAAGGTGGCGCGAGTGTCCAAACCCTACGCCGAACATTTTGGGATTACCAATGTGGAGTGGGCGCAGGCTTGAGGCGTCAGCCTGATCAGTCGCCGTCGTACGGGAACTCTTGCAGCGCCTCCAGCAGGGGACGGTCACCCGGCCCTTGCAGGTTGTCCAGAACCCAGCACTGCGAGGTCGGGTTCTTCGCCATCAGCAGCCGGGTGGTCTGTTCGACACCCTGCTGCCCGGGGGCATTCTTGTAACCCAGCAAATAGCTCATCTCGACGACCACCTGGCCGTCACTGTTGGACACCTGCTTCCAGGTGACCGGCTGTTGCACTTCGCCGTCCTGAGCGTCAGTCCAAGGGTTGGCGGTGATGGCGCAGACATCCCCGCCGCCCTGGCAGGCCCAATCCTTCTTCAGCCACTCCAGTAACGTTGCCGACAGGTATTGCGGCCCGCCCTTGCCCTTGACGTAGAAATCAGCGTGCTGAGTGTAGATCCAGCGTGCGGTATCGGTAGGCGTCGGCGCGGGGCAGGCGGCCAGCGCGGTTGTGCAAAAACTGAAGGCAACGACGCAAGCGATGGCTTTGTACATGGGCTGAACTCGATAAAAATGAAGATAATGGCTAAGGGCTGCCTTATAACTGGCATTTGTAGAGTTAAACAGCAAAAAAGCAAGAGCGCAGGCGCATTTCTGTGCTGTGGCCGCGAGTGAGGGTAATTTCCTTCAATACAG
Source organism: Pseudomonas sp. StFLB209 (assembly GCF_000829415.1). Lineage (NCBI taxonomy): Bacteria > Pseudomonadati > Pseudomonadota > Gammaproteobacteria > Pseudomonadales > Pseudomonadaceae > Pseudomonas > Pseudomonas sp. StFLB209. The sequence continues at coordinate 4,709,494 of NZ_AP014637.1, forward strand.
CTGTACGGACCTGTCACTACCTTGGCGCAGTCATTTCGATTGTGTGTGAGGTAGGCATGAGTGTCCTGATTTCCATGGCGACGTTTGCGCTGGCATCGTCCATTACCCCTGGGCCGGTCAATATCGTTGCGCTCAGCGCCGGGGTGCGCTTTGGTTTTGTGGCCAGCATGCGGCATGTGCTGGGGGCAACCCTGGGCTTTACCCTGTTGCTGGTGCTGATCGGCTTCGGCCTGCATGAAACCCTGCAACACTGGCCGTTCCTGACCCGGATGATCCAGTGGGGCGGGGTCGCCTTTCTGTTGTACATGGCCTGGAAACTGGCTGCTGATAATGGTGAATTCAGCGTCGAGCAGTCCCAGGCCCGGCCGACCCTGCTGCACGGAGCGATGATGCAATGGCTCAACCCCAAGGCCTGGCTGGCGTCCATTGCCGGCATGGGCGCCTTCGTCGCCGACGGCCAGGCCAGCCTGATCTGGCAGTTTGCCGGGCTTTACCTGGTGATTTGCTACCTGTCGCTGGGCTGCTGGGCCTATGCGGGCGCACGGTTGAGCCACTACCTGGGCAGCGCCGCCAGAATGCGGCTGTTCAACCGAACCATGGCCGCGCTGCTGGTGGGCTGTGCGGTGTATCTATTGGTCCCGTAGGAGGTAATGCCGTAGGAGGGGCTTTAGCCGCGAAGGCTTAGCCGCACAAGCTTTGCTCCTGCAACCGATACTGCCCAGGCGTCGCGGCCAGGTGTTTCTTGAATTCGCGCTGCAGGTGCGCCTGGTCGGCAAAGCCGGTTTCACACGCCACATCGGCGATCAACCGGCCACTGCGCAACTGGCTGTGCGCATGCTGAATGCGCCGGTTGAGCAGGTAGGCGTGCGGGGTCATGTGGTAGCGCTGTTCAAAGGCGCGGATCAGGTAAGACGGCGACAGCCCCACAGCGCGACAGATATCGTCCAGGCGCACGGCGTCTTTGAAATGGGCGTTGATGTAGTCAGCCGCCTGTTCGACCCGTGGTGCCGGCTTGCCCGCCAGCGGCCGTGCACCGCCGAGCAGATCCTGCATCAGGCCAAAAAACGCCACCGCCGTGCATTGCTTGTGCAGCAGCGAAGCGTCGCTATCCAGCAACGTGGCGTACAACCCCAGCAAACCTGCAAACAGCTGAGGGTCATGGCTGTGCGACGGGGCCAGCGGCGCAAAGCCGGTGGCAGTGTCATGCGAGATAGCGGCCAGCCACTGTGGGTCGACATACAGCATGATGTACGACCAGGGCTGGTCATCGATGGGGTTGCAGGCATGCACCTGGCCGGGATTCATCAGCACCACGGTCCCGGTGGCGATGCGCAGGGTGGATTTTTCCAGCAGGTAGGTACTGCAACCGGCGGTGATCGCACCGATGGAAAACACCTCATGGGAGTGCGGGGCGTAACACACCTGACGACCATCGGCCACCGAGCGGGCTTCGATGAACGGCAGGTCGGCGTGGCGCCAGAACAGGGGCCTGGCGGTGTGCTGAGGCTTGATTGCGCAGTCCATGTCCAGTGCTCCACCCACCCGATTATCCAGAGCGGGCAGGGTAGCCTGATTGGCGCCGCGATACCATGCCATTGGGCGCCTCACGACTGGCCTGGGTCGTTGCGCAACCGCCACAACAACGCTTGCCGCGCATGGGCGACCCGTGGCTGGCGCAGTGCGCTGGGTGTCCATAGCAGGTAGTAATTGAGTTGCGTGCGGCCCTGCGGGGCGGCAATCTCCATCAGTTCGCCGCTGGCGATCTGGTGCTGGCACAGGTACTGCGGCAAGACGCTCCAGCCCATCCCCTTGACCAGCACATTGCGCAGGGTGCGCAGGTCCTGGCCGACCATCGCCGGTCGCAGCGTCGGCAGTTGCAGGCGGTTGCGCTCCAGCCAGTGGTTGATCAGCGGCAATTCCAGGTTGTAGGCCAGCAGCGGTTGGTCAAGCAGCGCCGCCGCCAGTTGCCTGGCGGCGTTCAGGCGCTGTACGACGCTGGGCGCTGCCACCGCCAGCACGTCGGTGGTCAGAATAAGCTCGCTTTTCAGGCGCTTGTCGGTAGCGCCAAAAGCCGAGATACCCAGATCGCAGTGACCTTCGAGCAGCATCTGGGTGATCAGGTCAGCGCTGCCGGTATGCAGGTGCACCCGGATGCCGGCCTGCAGCAACGGCGGCAACTGATCGACGATCACCTCGGCGAGAAAATCGGCATGGCCGATGATCTGCAGCACCCCCGAAACGTCCTGCGAGCGTGCCCGAGCCGCCGATAACGCGGCCTCGGCGGCATCGAGCCGGTCACCGACATCGGCGGCCAAGTCATCAGCGGCGCTGGTCGGCTGGACGCCATTGTTCAGCCGCTCGAACAACTGTCGGCCGACCGCGACTTCCAGCCCGGCGATGTGCTGCGAGACCGCCGGCTGGGTCAGGTTGAGCGCCCGCGCTGCGCCGCTGATCGAACCCTGGCGGTAGACCTCGATAAAAGTACGTAAGCGAACCAGTGACACGCCAAACCCCATAAATATATTTATGCCTGTCGCAAAATAGCCTTGTTAGCGCGTTCAGGCCAGCCTCCGTAACCTGTTGGCAACCGTAATTGACCCCTTACGGAGGGATCCGACATGTGTGATCAACCCACCGCCGCCGAACTGCAATGCCGTCTGCGCGCCATGCAACAGGCGCACTTGCGGGCCGGGCCGGCAAGCGCCCAATTGCGTCGGGATCGTTTGCAGCGCAGTGCGCGACTGATTCGTGAAAATCATCAGGCACTGAGTCAGGCATTGAGCGAAGACTTCGGTCATCGCAGCCACTATCAATCGCTGGTGGTCGACATGCTGACCACGGTGAAGATGCTTGAAGAGTCTGCCGAGCAACTGGAGCAGTGGATGCAGCCTGAGGTCGTCGCGACTCCCGCCGCAGGCATGCAGGCCTGGATTGAGCAGCAGGCGCTGGGCGTGGTGGGCGTGATCAGCCCGTGGAATTTCCCGATCAATCTGGCCTTCGGTCCGCTGGCCGGTATCTTTGCTGCCGGCAATACCGCCATGCTCAAGCCTTCGGAGCTGACCCCGGCCACCTCGCAGTTACTGGCCGAACTGATCGCCCGTTACTTTGACCCCAACGAGCTGGCCGTGGTGCTGGGCGATGCCAGTGTCGGCCAGGCCTTCAGTGCCCTGCCTTTCGATCACCTGGTCTTTACCGGCAGTACCAGCGTCGGTCGCCATGTAATGCGCGCTGCGGCCGAGAATCTGGTGCCGGTCACCCTGGAACTGGGCGGCAAATCACCGGTGGTGATCGACAGCGATGCCGATATTGCCCAAGCGGTGCAGCGCACGCTGACCATCAAAACCTTCAATGCCGGGCAGATCTGCCTGTCGCCGGATTATGTATTGATGCCCGAAGCCGCAGCCCAGGCGTTTGTCGACGCGGCCAAGGGCTTCATGGCCAGCAGCTTTGCCACGCTGCAGGACAACCCGGACTACACCGCGATCATCAGCCCGCGGCATTATCAGCGGCTGGTTGGCCTGCTGGACGACGCCGTCAGCAAAGGCGCGACGGTGGTGAGCCTGGCGCCCCATGGCGAGCTCGCCTACGACCCTGACACGCGCAAGATCGCGCCGCATCTGGTGCTGGGTGCCACCGATGACATGGCCATCATGCAGGAAGAAATCTTTGGTCCGTTGCTGCCAATCAAAGCGGTTCAGGATCTCAATGAGGCCATCGGCTACATCAACGCTCAACCCCGGCCACTGGCGGCTTACTACTTCGGTGCTGATCCGGCACGCCAGGCTCAATTCAATCAGCGGACCACGTCCGGAGCCCTGGTGATCAACGATGTGATGACCCATGCGGCCATCGACACACTGCCGTTCGGCGGGGTCGGGGCTTCAGGAATGGGCGCCTACCATGGGGTGCATGGTTTCCGGCGCTTTACCCATGCCAAGGCGGTGGTGGTGCAGAGCACCGATGGCGCCTCGAACCTTCGACTGCGCGCGCCGTATGGTGAAAAACATAACGAACTTGTGGCCCTGCTCAAGGCCTGAATACCTATTCACATGGAGAATGCTATGAAAATCCTGATGGTTCTGACCTCTCACGATCAACTGGGCAACACGGGCAAAAAAACCGGCTTCTGGCTGGAGGAGTTTGCCGCGCCTTACTACACCTTCAAGGACGCAGGTGCCGAAGTGGTGCTGGCATCGCCGGCCGGCGGCCAGCCGCCGCTGGACCCGAAAAGCGCAGAGGCTGATTTTCAGACTGAGCTGACCCACCGGTTCAATGCTGACCCGGCCGCGCAACAGGCGCTGGCCAGCACCGTGCGCCTTGATAGCGTCAAGGCTGACGACTTCGATACGGTGTTCTACCCAGGCGGTCATGGTCCGCTGTGGGACCTGGCCGAATCAAAAGACTCGATTGCCCTGATCGAAGCATTCGAGCGCGCCGGCAAGCCCGTCGGCTTTGTTTGCCATGCGCCGGGTGTACTGCGTCACGTCAAGGCTGCCGATGGCCAGCCATTGATCAAGGGCCGTCGGGTGACCGGCTTCACCAACGGCGAAGAGGCTGACGTACAGCTCACCGACGTGGTGCCGTTTTTGATCGAGGATGAATTCATCCGCCTGGGTGGCGTGTACCAGAAAGGCCCGAACTGGGCACCTTATGTGGTCGAGGATGGCAAGCTGATTACCGGGCAGAACCCGGCCAGTTCCGAAGAGGTCGCCAAGGTATTGCTCAAGCAACTGGCCTGAGCCGGATGCGGGGGCGTGGCTACCACGCCCCTGCATGACTTCAGCGTTTTTTGACGTCGACGATTTCCATGATCCGGTTGTTAGTGATCTGCACTCGCAGGTACTTGTCTTCTACCTGAACCCACTGGCTTTCCTTGTCTGGCTCGGGCAGGCCTTTGGCCTTCCAGTCGATGGCGGCAGCAGGGCGGTCCGAATCACCGGGCGCTTTTTCGCCCACCTTGATCGGTGACGGATGCAGGACACCGCCCTTGGCTTCGGTTTGTGGCTGGGGTTGTTGTGCGTTGACCGCCAGGCTGGTGCCGCACAGGGCACCGGCCAGGGCCAGGGCCGCGATCAATGAGGTGCTTTTCATGCGTCTCTCCCTATTCAATCAGCAAAGTGGCGGCTGTATGCCATGCCTGATTAATGGGACAGAGCGGCGAGCAAATCATTCAGCGAATTTTCCCGAGCCTTATTCCAAGGCATATGGGTACCTCTAAAAACGTAGGCGAGACAGTCAGCGCAAGGCGAAAACAGGCGAGGAAGCGGAGTTTACGGGTTGTAAATGAGCATTCTGAGCCTGTTTTCAACGCAGCGATGACAACGCAGGTAGTTTTTAGAGGAGCCCATCCGCTAGGGTTTGCTGCCACGCAGTGGTCGGCCGCCCGATCAACTGGCTCAACTGCTTGCCCTCTTCGAACAGTCCGCCTTGCGCGGCACCGTTGTCGGAGTCAGACAGCAGATCGGCATAGATCAGCGGCAGACCGGCCTTGAGCAGCGCGGCCTGATAGTCGGCTGGCGACAGGTTGACGTAGGGCAGTGGCTGGCCGGCCAGCTCAGCGGCCTTGGCAGCAAACTCGGCCAGCGTGTAGCTACTGTCGCCCGCCAGCTCATAGACCTTGCCGGTCTGGTCATTGGCGGCCAGCAACACCGCCACCGCCGCAGCGGCATAGTCGGCGCGGCTGGCCGAGCTGATCCGGCCTTCGCCGGCGGCGCCATACAGGGTGCCCAGCTGCAGTGCACTGTCGATGGCGGAGGCGTAGTTCTCGGTGTACCAGCCATTGCGCAGCACCACGAACGGTACGCCGCTGCTGCGCAGATAGGCTTCAGTTTGGTGATGCTCGGTGCCCAGCGCCAGCGGTGTGCTGTCGGCACGCAACAGGCTGGTGTAGGCAAGCAATTTGACCCCGGCGCGCTGGGCGGCGTCGATAACGGCACGATGCTGAGCGGTACGCTGCCCCACTTCGCTGGATGATACCAGCAGTACCTTTTCGGCCCCGGCCAGGGCGCTGTCCAGGGTAGCCGGCTGGTTGTAGTCGGCCTGCCGCACCTGCACGCCCAGCGCCTTCAGGTCGCTGGCTTTTTCCGGGCTGCGTACGGCAGCGACAATCTGCGCCGCCGGGATTTTTTCCAGCAGTTGTTCGATAACCAGGCGGCCAAGTTGGCCAGTAGCACCGGTGACGACGATCATGATGATTTCCTTGCGTCTGATTGAAGATGAACCGAGCCTAAACCTTGTGCTAACTTTTAGTAAGTACGTACTAAAAGGTTAGTGCCATGTCAGATATTCCGGCTGCTCCCTCGGTCTTCAGCCAGTCCGTTTTTACCCGCCCTGGTGAATTGATGGCCAGCGAGTGCCCGTCACGCTCGGTGCTGACCCATGTCTGCAGCCGCTGGGGCGTGCTGGTGCTGGTGGTGTTGCGTGGCGGCATGCACCGCTTCAGCGAATTGCGCCGCAAGATCGGCGGGGTCAGTGAAAAAATGCTGTCGCAGACCCTGCAGAATCTGGAGCACGACGGCTTCGTCGAGCGCCGCTCGCTGCCGGTGGTGCCGCCCCATGTCGAGTACCGTTTGACGCCGATGGGCGAGGAGGTCGCCGCGCAGGTCGATGGCCTGGCCAGCTGGATCGAGCTCAACCTGCCGCGCATCCTTGAAGCGCGAGAAGCGTCCAGCGAGCCTGCGGCAGTCTGAAATGAGCGTGGCAGTTTTTCTGAACTGCCAGTGCAGGGCAGCGGTCGACCACAGCAGACCTTCAGCTTCGAGCTTTCAGTTTCGATAGGGAACCCTGCATGTCCAAGACCATTGCCGACCATCTTGCGCTCAGTCTCGCCGCTTCCGGTGTCACCGATATCTGGGGCGTTTCCGGCGACAGCCTCAACGGCCTGTCCGACAGCCTGCGGCGGTTGGGCAAAATCCACTGGCGCCACACCCGTCATGAAGAAGCCGCAGCCTTTGCTGCCGGTGCCCAGGCTGCGGCCAGTGGCCGCTTGGCGGTGTGCGCCGGCAGTTGCGGGCCGGGCAATCTGCACCTGATCAACGGCCTGTACGATTGCCATCGCAGCCGGGTGCCGGTGCTGGCGATAGCTGCGCATATCCCGTCCTCGGAAATCGGCCTGGACTACTTCCAGGAAACCCACCCGCAGGAACTGTTTCGCGAGTGCAGCCACTTCGTCGAACTGGTCAGCAGCGCCGAGCAGTTCCCTCGGGTGCTGGAACGCGCCATGCGCGCGGCAGTCAGCCAGAAGGGCGTGGCGGTGATCGTGGTGCCCGGTGATATCGCCTTGCAGGACGCCCCCGAAGCGCCGTTGAGCAAGGTCGAACCTATCGAGGCCAATGTCGTGCCGGGCGAAGCCGGCCTGCAAGCCCTGGCTGATCGTCTCGATGCCAGCAAGGCGGTCACTCTGCTGTGCGGCGCCGGTTGTGCCGGTGCCCATGAACAGGTGCTGGCGCTGGCCGAGCGGCTCAATGCGCCGATTGTCCATGCGCTGCGCGGCAAGCAGCATATCGAATACGACAACCCCTATGACGTTGGCATGACCGGGCTAATCGGCTTCAGCTCCGGTTACCACGCCATGCTGGGCTGCGACACGCTGGTGATCCTCGGCAGCAGCTTTCCCTATCGCAACTTTTATCCGCCAAAGGCCAAGGTGGTGCAAATCGACCTGGACCCGACCCAGATCGGCCGCCGGGTGCCGGTGGACCTCGGCCTGGTGGGCGGCGTCCGCGAGACCCTCGATGCGCTGTTGCCGCGCCTCAAGCCGCACAGTGACCGACGGTTTCTCGACAAGGCACTCAAACACTACGCCAAATCCCGTGCCGAACTGGATGAACTGGCGACCCCAAGCCCGGCGGGCGAGCCGATTCACCCGCAGTACCTGACCCGGATGGTCGATCAACTGGCCGACCCCGATGCGGTGTTCAGCGTCGATGTCGGCACCCCGACCCTGTGGGCGGCGCGTTACCTGCACATGAACGGCCAGCGCGGTTTGCTCGGCTCGTTCAGCCACGGCTCGATGGCCAACGCCATGCCCCAGGCGCTGGGTGCCCAGGTCGAGTTTCCTGAGCGGCAGGTAGTGGCACTGTGTGGCGATGGCGGATTGTCGATGCTGCTCGGCGACCTGTTGACCGTGCGCCAGTTGAACCTGCCGATCAAGATGATCGTGTTCAACAACAGTTCGCTGGGCTTCGTTGACATGGAGATGAAGGCCGGCGGGTATGTGCCGTTTGGCACCGACTTCAGCGAGATGCACTACGCCGGCATCGCGCTGGGCGCGGGCATTCTCGGCATTCGCGTAGAAAACGCCAGCGAGCTGCCGGCCGCCTTGCGCCGGGCCTTCGATCACCCTGGGCCGGTGCTGCTTGATGTGGTGGTGGCCAAACAGGAACTGGCGATCCCGCCGAAGATCAAGCTGGCCCAAGCCAAGGGCTTTAGCCTGTACATGCTCAAGGCGGTGCTGAGCGGGCGGGGCAGCGAGGTGCTGGAGCTGGCGAAAACCAACTTGCGTTAGCTGCGAGTTGCCAGGGTTTACCAAGCTGGCGCGAAAAGCCCCTTCCTTCAGGTGGGTGATGAAAGCGCCACCGCGAAGCGGTCATAGGGGTTAAGATCCATAAAACCGCCCTATCCTGTGTTTCATGACTGAAATGAAAGCGACCAAAACCCTCAGGATTCGAGTGCGAGACAAGCATGCAGCGCAGCTGCGTGAAGCTTCTCGTGCTGTGAATTTTGTGTGGAACTACGTAAACGAGTTGAGCAGTCGCTCGATTCGTGAGCACGGTCGTTTTCTGTCGGCGTTCGACATTCACAAGTACACCAACGGGGCTGGCAAGGATCTGGGACTGCACAGCCAATCGGTGCAGGCTGTTGCCGACGAATATGTCACACGGCGCAAGCAGTTCAAAAAGTGCCAGCTACGCTGGCGTTGCTCGGGCGGCACTCGGCGCAGCCTGGGCTGGGTGCCCCTAAAGGCCGGCGCTGCTGTCTGGAAAAACGGCCAGGTCGTCTTCAACAAACAGCACTTCAAGGTCTGGGACAGCTACGGCCTGGCGGGTTTTAAATTCAGATCCGGTAGCTTCAACGAAGACACCCGTGGACGCTGGTATTTCAACGTCGTGGTCGAGGTCGACCGGCAGTTATCGCCAGGCCAGGACGCGGTGGGTATCGACCTCGGACTGAAAACCACGGCCACCTGCAGCGACGGTGATCGCCTTGAAAGCGGCAGGTTCTACCGGGATCTGGAGAGCGCCCTGGGCACGGCCCAGCGCGCCGGCAAGAAAGCCCGTGTGCGGGCGATTCACGCCAAGGTTGCGAACCGTCGCAAGGATGCCCTGCATAAGTTCAGCAACGCGCTGGTCGCGCGTTGTGGCGTCATTGTGGTGGGCGATGTGAACTCACTGAAACTCGCGAAAACCAGGATGGCCAAGTCGGTGCTGGACGCCGGCTGGGGTCAATTGAAAACCATGCTGGAATACAAATGCGATCACGCAGGCACGGTTTTCAAGGTTGTTAGCGAGAGAAACACCACCCAAACCTGTTCGAGCTGCAAGCAATTGCCGGACTCGAGGCCGAGAGGTATCGCAGGGCTTGGAATAAGGGAATGGACTTGTTGTGGGTGTGGTGTCACCCACGACCGCGACGTCAACGCCGCAAAGAACATTCTCGCGCTCGGGCATGAGCGTCCAATTGTGGGAATCCCCGCCCTTTAGGGCGGGGAGGATGTCAAGGCTAACAGCGGGCGACTGATGTTTCAGTTAAGGCTGGAGAATGCGCTTAAAGAATACTGGCTAATTGCTAACTAGTGGCCTGTAACCGCAGGGAGGCGGTTACAGAAAATCTTGAATTTCAGCGTTGTGGCCGACGCTGATAATGAACAGATTAACCCGGCATTCAGTGCCAACTAATCGGGCGCAGGCCCGGCCTGTCTAGTTCGGCGTGGGGCATTGAATCGATGCCTTTAAAGATGGATTAGCGCGCTGATCAAGAGTGTGAAAAGTCTGGTAACAGGTTTTTCATTGAGCTGGATCCGTTGGATCGCTTAAAAAGCCACCCGCAAATCAGAATCGCTCAACATGGAAGTAAGCTTTTGCAGGATGCAGTTAAAGGACCTACTGCCGAGGTCCCGTTGTTTCGCCCCGAGGCCATGGCCTCGACGCAGGTGAACCGGTTCGGTCGCGTACTCATTCAGCAACCCTTGGGTTATACGGTTTCGGCGCTGCTGGCGGTGGCGTTGATTGCGCTGATCGCTGCATTCGCCTACTTCGGCACCTACACTCGAAAAGCGACAGTGACCGGTCTGCTGATGCCGGAGCAGGGCATCTTTCGCCTGGCTTCAAGCGGGGCGGGTTACATCGCCCAAGTCAAGGTTAAAGAAGGCCAGGCCGTTGAGCCAGGTGACGTTCTTTTTGTCGTCTCCGGCGAACGATTAAGCGCGGCCGGCGCGACTCAGCAACTAATCTCCGAACAACTGAACCAGCGCCAGTTGTTGCTACAGCGCAACAGAACGCTGGCTGATGAACGAACTCATGGCCAGTTACGCATGCTGGACGCGCGGCTGCGTTCTGTTGAGGAAGAGCAGGCTCGGTTGAGTGAAGAAGTGCAGTTGCTGGGGCGGCGCGTTGAACTCTCCCACGCCCACTTGAAACGCCAACAGGAACTGGTGGCGGCCAATTTTATTTCGCTTGCCCAACTTCAGCAGAGCGAGGCGGACCTGCTCGCGCTGCAGGGGCAGCAGCAGAGCCTGAGACGTACCCAGGCCAATCTGCGGCGTGAACGCACGGACCTGCTGGCGCAGCGGCAGGACACCGAGCATCGTCATCAGGGCGAAATTTCCGACATCGACAGCAGCGTAGCCGTGATCCGCCAGGAACAGGCCGAAAACGAGGTGCGTGGCGAACAGATCATTGCTGCGCCGTTCAGTGGCGTGGTGACCGGCTTGAGTGTTCAGCCCGGCCAGCAGGTGGCGGCCGGCGCGTTGCTGGCCAGTGTCATCCCTCGCCAAGTCAAACTGGCTGCCCATGTCTATGTCGCGGCGCGTCAGGCTGGGTTTGTCGAGCCGGGGCAAACGGCGCTGATGCGTTATGCGGCCTATCCGTACCAGAAATTCGGATCGGCCCGTGCCACGGTGCAGGACATTGTCCGCAGCCCCTATGCCCTGCAGGAATTGCCCGCGCACATCGCCAGCGTGCTGCAAAGCGCAGAGGGGGCCACGCAATTGTTCTACCGCGTGAGCCTGGCTATCGAGGCGCAGGACCTGTTGGTCTACGGCCAGCGCCAGCCGCTGCAGGTGGGCATGCTGCTCGAAGCAGACATCATTCAGGACAAGCGCCGCATCTATGAGTGGGCCCTGGAGCCTATCTACTCAGTGACTGGAAAGTGGTCCACTCAATAAACAAGGATTGTCATGGTGCGTTTTATCGTTTCGGCGTGGCTGGTGCTGGTGGCCATGCCGGGTCTGGTGCAGGCCGATACCCGGCAACCGGTGATGGCCGTCGAGCACATTGCCGAGTACCGGCTGGCCAACGGGCTGACCGTCATCCTCGCCCCCGATAGCTCGGTCGGTACGCTTAACGTCGATCTGGTCTACCGAAGCGGCTCGCTGGCTGACCCGCAGGGCCGCAGCGGTACTGCACACCTGCTTGAACACCTGATGTTCAAAGGCACACCCCAGCGCAGCGGCGAACAACTGACCGATGGTTTGCGCCAGCGTGGCATCCAGTTCAATGCCACCACCAGCTACGATCGCACCCGCTACTCGGCGGTGCTGAGTGACGACCCTCAAGCACTGGATTACCTGCTGGCGCTGGAGGCCGAGCGCATGACGGCGCTGCGCTTCGAGCCTGCGGCCTTGCAGGCGGAAACCGAGGTTGTTCTGCGTGAAATGGAGCGTGCGCAGGGCCAGGCGTTACCGGCCTTGACTCAACAGTTGCTGGCCGCCAGTTGGCAGGACCAGGGCTATGGCCGTCCAGTGCTGGGGCACCGTGATGAACTGCGGCGCATCAGCCTGGACGAGTTACGCCGTTTTCACGCGCTTCATTACCACCCCGCCAATGCCGTTCTGGTGCTGACCGGCAAGTTCGACAAGGCGGCTGCACTGGCGACCATCGACCGGCATTTTGCGCCGCTGCGCTCAACAGCCGAGGCCCCTGCGCTGGTGCTCACCGAACCTGCGGCAGCGCAAGCTCCGGTCACGGTCGAGCTCAAACAGGGCAAGCAGTGGGTGGTTGCCTTGAGCTACCCACTGCCGGCCGCTGCCGACGAGCGCAACCTGGCTGTTTCGGTGCTGGCCGATGCGCTGGCGGGCGAGCCGCATGGCCGTCTTTATCAGGCACTGGTGGTGCCGGGGCATGCGAGTGCTGTGTATGCCGTGCAACAGGTCTTTGGCCGGGGTGGACACTACCTGTTCGGTGCGTTGCTGGAGCATGAAGCGTCCCGTGAGACGGTGCAGCGCATCTTGCTTGAGCAGGTCAAGTTGCTGGCGACCCAGCCGCTGTCTGCCGCCGAACTGCAGCGTTCGAAAACCGTGGCTGCGCACAGCAAAGCACAGTGGTTGAGCAATCCGGCCCTGTTGTCCAGCGTACTGGCAGAGTCGGCGGTGGCGGGCGGCTGGTCTCTGCCGTTCCAGCGCCTGGAGCGCCTGGCACAACTGGATGTGCAGACGGTGAGCGTGCAAAACCGGGCATTGCTGGCCGAGGCCGTGCCGGTGATCGGGCACCTGGCTGCCGGCAGCGGCGCAGCTGTGGCTGTAAGTGAGCCGCCGCCGCGCCCGGTCGCACCGGCCGCCAGCACCGCAGCCGCGACTGAACCGGCGCAGCCCTTGGCGGGAGTGGATGTGCCAGCGTTCAATCAACGCATCATGGCGATTGAAAACGGTATCGCGCGTGGCAGCCTGAACAACGGCATGAAGGTGGCACTGCGACCGTTGCCGGGTTCTGCGCGACCGGTGCAGGGCACCCTGAACCTGCGCTTTGGCGATCTTGAAAGCCTGTGGGGCCAGCGTGCGGTGGCCGAACTGGCTGGCACCTTACTGATACGTGGCAGTCAGCATTCCAGCTATCAGCAGATCGTCGATCGGGTTAACCAGCTGGGCGCGGGTTTGTCTGTGGTGCCGCATGGCGGGGTACTGACGGTGCGTTTCCAGAGCCCGAAACAGAACCTGCCCGAGCTTCTGGCCCTGCTGGCCGAAGTGCTGCGCCAGCCGTCTTTTCCTGCCGAGGGTTTCGACCAGATCAAACGCCAGCGCCTGCAAGCCTTGCGCTCGCCCGCCGAGCCACCTGCGGCTGCCGCAAGCCGGGCATTGCGCCAGCACACTGAGCGTTACGCCCCCGGGGATATCCGCCACCATCCCGCGCCTGACCAGATGTATCAGGCGGTCGAGGCCGTCAGCCGCGATCAGGTACTGGCCTTCTACCAGAAATTCTACGGCACCCAGCACGGTGAACTGGCGCTCAGCGGCGACTTCGATGCCGAGCAGGTGCAGGCGCAACTGAACACCCTGTTTGGTGACTGGCTCAGCCAGGCTCCCTACCAGCGCATCGTCCCGCGTCATGAACCGGTCGCGGCGCTGCGTCAGCACGTGAAGTCCGATCCGGCACCGAGCGGGCATTTTATTGGCCGGCTGCATTTTGCCGCCAATGGCAGCGACGAAGACGCCGCCGCGCTGTTCGTCATCGAGCATATTCTGGGTCGTCATCCGCTGGCCTCGCGGCTGGGCAAGCGCCTGCGCGAGCGGGAGCAACTGAGCTACGACCTGCGCTCTTCAATCCGTATTCCGGCTGCCGGTGACGCCGCCTGGCTCAGCATCCAGGGTGACTACCCGGCCGGTCAGGGTGCCCGGCTGGCCGATATTGTTGCTGAGGAAGTACGGCTGCTGGCGACCAGTGGCATTTCCCAGGCCGAGCTGAGCCTGGCCAAACAGACCATTCTCGGCGAGCGCCAACGCGTGATGGCCGATGATCAGAGCATTCATAACCTGTTGATCGGCCAGATGAGCGAAAACGTGACGCTGGCGGCCTGGGTGACACGCAACGAGGCGTTTGCAGCGGTGACCCAGGAGCAGGTCAACACGCTCGCCCGTCGTTACCTTGAAGTGCCCCGGATGACTGAAATCATGGCTGACGCCAAGCCTGAAAGTACCTCAAGCCATTGAACAGGCGATCCAATGTATCCCTCTTATAAGGGCTTGATGACAGTTGGTCTTTTTCTGCTATTCGCCACGTTGTTGCAACTGGCTTGTCGGTTGTTTTTGCACCTTAACAAACGCCCTTATAACAGGCGTAAAACAGACCCGCTGGTGCTGATGGCGCAGATGATGCTGGCTTGGCTATTTGCCAATACGTGGGTCGGTCTGTTTCTTGATGAGTGACATAACCAGACCGTTTTCTGGTTTTTTGCAGCCGTGCCGGTTTTCAATATCAGCCGAGCCGGTTGCCTGTTTCAAAGACTGCAGCGGTCCAAGGTGTGCAATGGATCCTATGAAGATTAAGTATCAGGGCGTTGTTTTTCGTAGCGGAGGCACGAACGTAAATGGGTTTCTTTAGTGAGCTGCTGTTGACTGTGTTAGTGATGGGGTTGACCTATGGCGTGCTGTACGGTGGTTACCGGGCGTTGAAGGTTGTGACCGGACGCCGGCAAGACAAGAAGTTGGGGCATATTGAAGCTATTGTTTTGATCGTATTGGCGGTTGTGATCGGCAATATGATTATGTCGTTGGCCGTTAAAGGCTGATTTAAACCAGAAAAGGGAATGTAATAATGCGTGAATTGTCCATGAAGGATATGCAGATGGTGGCCGGTGCAGTCGGCCCGGTGGGCGCGGCCATTGGCGCTGCCAGCGCAGCGTCGATGTACTACGGATACTCTGCTACCTCCGGTTCAGGAAGTATGGCCGGATTCGTGGGAAGCGTTGTTGCCGGTGGCGTTGCAGGCTTTTTCACCGGCCCCGCCGTGACCGGTGTTCTGCAGGGCGGGGCTGCCACGATCCTGGGTACCCAGGCCGGTTTCTATGGTGGCATGGCGGGAGGGATGGTCGAAAGCGGGATCAACTCGGCGGGCACCGACTATGCCGGTACAGGTTATCAGTAACAGCGTTGTCAATTGTTCGCGTCTGAAAGTAGCGACCCTCAGTGGATGAGCGTTGCTATTCATGACGCCTGACACGTGTGCTTGTTAATCCATCGCCCAGCGATGGTTAATGTGAGTTTAATTCGACCGTGAGAGTAGGGCGGTGGCCGGTTTATTAACCGGCCACCGCCTGTCAACGCCATCAATGAATATGAATTTTGGTTTGTCCGCTGCCGAGTTTGCCGCGCAGTATCAGGAAAAGAAGCCGCTGCTGATAAAGGGTGCCGTTGAACCTGGCCTGTTTGACTGGGATGAGGTCAATCAGATTTTCGAGCGTAGTGATGTGGCGTCCCATGACTTCAAGTTGTCCTGTGACGGTATCCGGCCCAAACATGAGTACGTCGAAAGTTACTGGGATATCGGGACGCTGCGTCAGCGTCTGATCAAACCGGTGGTCTATGATTATTTACGCCAGGGCGCAACCCTGATTGCCAACAAGATTGCCAATGAGCCGCGCATCAATCATTTTTCCCGGCAGGTTGCCCAGTTTACCGGCAGGCAAGTGGTCAACAGTGCCTATGCCGCGTTTGGCACCCGCGATTCGTTTCGGGCGCATTGGGATACCCGCGACGTATTTGCCATTCAACTGATTGGCCGCAAGCGCTGGATTGTTTACGAGCCGACATTTGCAGCGCCGCTGTTCACTCAGCAGAGCAAGGATTACGAGCATCTTTATCCGTGCCCGGAAACACCGTACATGGATTTTGTGATGGAAGCCGGTGATGTGTTTTATCTGCCGCGTGGCTGGTGGCATAACCCGCTGCCGCTGGGCGAGCCGACGTTTCATCTGGCGCTGGGGACCTTCCCGGCCTACACCATGGATTACCTTGGCTGGGTCATGCAGCAACTGCCGCAGTTCGTGCAGGCCAGGCAGTCATTAAGCGATTGGTCGAACGATCAGCCTGCACTGGCCGATGTGGGCCGGCTCATCGACGGATTTATCAACGATCCCCACAACTACCAGCGCTTCATGGACGAGTTCACCGGGGCGCTGCGAGTGGAGTCGCCGTTGGCCATCGAGGTGTTTGGCGATCCGGCCAACCTTCAGCTCGATGACCAGACGCGCCTGCGTCTGAGTGCCCAGCGGGTTCAGGGGCTGGGTGAGGGTTATGTGATTGCCAACGGTGCCCGGCTGGTGCTGGACGAGCAGGGTGTGCAGCTGATTCGCTTGATCATCGAGCATCCCGGTATCAGCCTGGCGCAACTGCGCGCCGCCCATCCCGGCACCGATGCCGCACGGTTGCACAGGCTGGTTGCCGATCTTTGCCAGCAGGATGTGCTGGAGCGTGTACGTGACTGACCGGGCGATCTCATGAAGGCTGTATTGCAAGCAGAAAGCCAGGAGTGTGGGCTGGCCTGTCTGGCAATGATCGCCAGTTACCACGGGCTGTACCTTGATTTGCAGGACTTGCGCCGACGCTTTTCGATTTCGCTCAAGGGCACCAACCTGGCGCAACTGGTGCGGTATGCGCAGAATCTGGACTTCAATTGCCGGCCCTTGCGGCTGGAGCTTGAGGAGATGGGCAAGCTGAGGCTGCCTTGTATCCTGCACTGGAACATGAACCACTTTGTGGTGCTGGAAAAGGTTCAGCGCAACCGTTTGCATGTGGTCGATCCGGCTGGCGGCAGGCGGGTACTGACGCTGGCCGAAGCCTCGCGGCACTTCACTGGCGTGGCCCTGGAACTGAGCCCGAATGCCACCTTCCAGCCTGCCGAGCGAAAACCGCGGATTCGTCTGCGTGATCTCACCGGGCGGGCAACCGGACTCAAGCGTGCGCTGGGCAACATCTTCATATTGGCGCTGGCGCTGGAGGTGGTGGCCTTGCTGGCCCCGCAGGTGACCCAGTGGGTGGTCGATGGTGCGCTGGTCTCGGCAGATCGCGATCTGTTGCTGCTCGCCGTGCTGGGTGGCTGCCTGCTGATGCTGATCGATTTTGTCCTGCGCATGGCGCGCGGCTGGATGGGCTTGCGGCTCAACCAGCAACTGACCTTGCAGTGGTCGGGCAACCTGTTCAGTCATTTGCTGCGGTTGCCCTGGCCATTTTTCGAGAAGCGCCAACTGGGCGACATCACCGCGCGCTTCCAGTCGCTGGCGGCCATTCGCGGGGTGCTGACCAACGGCGCGATCATGGTGGTGCTCGATGGTCTGGTGACACTCATTACCCTGGGCATGATGCTGCTCTACAGCACCACGCTCAGCGCCGTTGTACTGGTGGCCTTGCTGTTGTACGCCATCTTGCGGGCCGTGTTCTACCAGCCGCTGCGTACGGCCTCGGAAGAGCGCATCGTGCTGGCCGCCCGCGAGAACTCCTACTTTCTTGAAACGATCCGCGCGGCGCAGCCGCTCAAACTGTTCAATATCGCCTCACTGCGCCTGGCCACCTGGCAAAACCTGCTGGCCGATGTGCAGAACCGGGACGTCGCCACGCAGAGGCTGCTGCTGGTGTTCGCCAGCCTCAATACCCTGATCTTTGGGCTGGAAGGCATGTTGTTGCTCTATGTGGGCGGGATCGCGGTACTGGAGCGTGAGCTGTCGCTGGGCATGCTGCTGGCCTTTATTGCCTACAAGAGCCAGTTCACCAGCCGGGCCAGCCAACTGATCGATCTGGGCGTGGAGATCCGCATGTTGTCGTTGCATGCCGAACGGCTGGCGGACATCGCGCTGGAACCCGCCGAGCCGGAAAGCAACCTGGAAACCGACCTGATGCGCATCGAGCCGCGCCTGGAGCTGCGGGATGTGTCATTTCGTTATGCCGAGGGTGAGCCCTGGGTGCTGCGTAACCTGTCGTTGAGCATCGACGCTGGCGACAGCGTGGCGATCGTCGGCCGCTCCGGGTGTGGCAAAAGTACGTTATTCAAGTTGCTGCTGGGGCTGTTGGTGCCTACCGAGGGCGATATTCTGGTTGGCGGTATTCCCGTGCGTCAGTTGGGACCGCAAGCGTTGCGAAACCTGGTGGGGGCGGTCATGCAGGAAGATCAACTGCTGGCCGGTTCCCTGGCGCAAAACATTGCCGCGTTCGATCCGGACGCGGATCAGCAGCGGGTCGAGGAGGCGGCGCGCCAGGCGCATATTCACCAGGCCATCATCAACATGCCAATGGGCTACCAGACGCTGGTCGCGGAAATGGGTAGCGGTCTTTCCGGTGGCCAGAAGCAACGCTTGCTGCTGGCCCGTGCGCTCTACAAGCAGCCACGTATTCTGGCCTTGGACGAGGCGACCAGCCACCTTGATCTGCACAGTGAGCAGCATGTCGTGCAGGCCTTGCACCAGATGCCGGTAACCCGAATCACCATTGCCCACCGCCGCGAGACGATCGCTTTTGCCAAGCGGCTGGTCTGCCTGGAAAACGGCAACGTGGTTGAGGACGTGCGTCTCGATCAGCAGCAGGCAATCAGCTGATGGCCGGGCTAGTCGCGCAGTGCCTGACCGTAAGCCTGATGATGCTGAGCTTGCCGCTGATGGCCCAGACCAGCGATCTGCTGGGCGTCTACCGCCAGGCGCTGGACAACGATGCGCAGTACGCTGCGGCCCAGGCGCAGCGGCGGGCCGGGCAGGAGCGTGAGCTACAGGGCCGGGCCGGCTTGCTGCCGCAGATATCCTTCGATGCCCAGACCAGTTGGAGCGAGACCGAGTATGAAGTGGTCAATGGCCGTCTGGAGCAGCGCCGCCAGAACCGCAGCTACGGCATTCAATTGGTGCAGCCGCTGTTTCGCTGGCAGAACTGGATCGAGTACCGCCAGGGCGGGCTGCACAAGGCGCTGGCCGAGCTACGCGCGCGCAGTGCCGAGCAGGCGTTGATTCTGCGAGTGGCGCAAGCCTACTTCGAGGTCTTGCATACTCAGGACGTGATTGCCGCCATGCTGCAGTTGCAGGCCGCTGATCTGGAACAACTGGCCAGTGCGCGCAAGAATTTCGAGCTGGGCAACGCCAATATCGTCGATGTGCATGAGGCGCAGATGAGCTACGACAGCACTCGCGCACAGTTGATCAAGGCCCGCAGCGATCTGGGCGTGGCGCGTCATGCGTTGGCGCGGCTGACTGGCCTGCCGGCGCAGGAACTCAGTGCGCTGGGCGAACAGATCAACCTGGTGTCGCCCGAACCGGGCGATGTCGAAACCTGGGTCCGGGCGGCCGAGCACAGCAGCCTTGAGGTGCAGATCCAGGAACTGACCACCGAAGTGGCTGAAAATGAAGTGCGCAGTCGCAAGGCAGAGCATCTGCCCAGCATCGACATGGTGCTTAGCCAGAACATGCAGCAGAACCCCAATGCCAACACCCAGCGCAGTGAGTCGGCGGCTATTGGGTTGCGGCTGAGCTTGCCGCTTTACAGCGGTGGGCGACTGACGTCCTCGGCACGCGAGGCCGTGGCGCTGCACCAGCAGGCTCAATACCAATTGCTCGATACCCGGCGCGCCGCTGCGCTGGCCACCCGTGAGGCCTGGGCGGGTGTGACCGATGGCATGGCGCAAATCAAGGCTCTGGAGGTGGCGCGGGTTTCGGCCCAGTCTGCGGTTGACTCCAATCGTTTGGGTTATCGCGTCGGGGTGCGCGTTGGTGCCGATGTGCTGGAGGTGCAGAGCCAGCTCAGCGAGATCGTGCGTCAGTTGGCGAAATCCCGTTACGATGCCTTGCTTGCCCAGTTGCAACTCAAGGCGGCGATTGGTGCGCTGGGTGAAGGTGATCTGGCTGACATCAATGCCTTTTTGCAATGAACGCCAGTCTGATGTTCAAAGCACCAGAGCGGCCTGCGCACATCCGTACAAGCGCTGGCTGCTGGTTTCATGCCTACTGATGCAAAGTCTTGCCTTGCCCATCAGAGTCCGAACTCATGAACCGTAACGACCTGCGCCGTGTCGACCTCAACCTGCTGGTGATTTTTGAAGCGCTGATGTTCGAGCGCAACCTGACCCGGGTGGCGGAGAAGCTGTTCATTGGCCAGCCGGCGGTCAGTGCGGCGCTGGGACGTCTGCGCGATCTGTTCGATGATCCGTTGCTGCTGCGCAATGGCCGGGTCATGGAGCCGACGGCGCGGGCGCTGGATATTCTTCAGGAGATTCGGCCGGCGCTGGACACCATTTCCGGCGCCGTGAGCCGCGCCAAGGACTTCAACCCGGCCAGCAGCACCGAGGTGTTTCGCATTGGCCTGTCGGACGATGCCGAGTTTGGTCTGTTGCCGCCGCTGATGGCGCAGTTGCGCGAGGAGGCGCCGGGTATCGTCGTGGTGATCCGCCGGGCCAATTACCTGCTGTTGCCCGCGCTGCTGGCCTCGGGAGAAATCTCGGTGGGGGTGAGCTGGACCGTGGACCTGCCGGCCAACGCCAAGCGCAAGAAACTGCGTGACATCCCGTGCAAGGTGATTCGCGGGGATAGCCGCCCCGAGCCGCTGACTCTCGACGACTATTGCCGACGGCCGCATGCCATGGTGTCGTTCTCCGGGGACCTGTGCGGCAATATCGATATGGACCTGGCGAGGGTCGGCCGGACCCGCAAGGTGGTGCTGGCGGTGCCGCAGTTCCATGGTTTGCGCGCATTGCTGGCCGGCACCGAGATGATTGCCACGGTGCCTGACTACGCCGCTTGCCCATTGGTCGAAGGCACTGCCCTGCGGGCTGAAGATCCGCCATTCCCGATCGATCCGGCCGAGTTGTCGATGGTCTGGAGCGGCGTCCATCACAATGACCCGGCCGAGCGCTGGTTGCGCGAGCGGATTGCCCACTACATGAGCAGGGCGCTGCCGATTGGTTGATGTTCAAGGCGCTGCTGAGCGGGCGGGTGCCAGTTGTAGAATATCGGGATGAAAGGGGTGCCCGGATCAATGCTGTTCGGGCACCTACGTGGACCTTCAGAAGTACACAGGGTTGTACGAGTGGAGTGCTATCTTTTTGAGGTTTTCAAGTTTCAACGGAAAGTCGCTGGCTTTTTTTACGACGTTGATCGTGAAGTTCTGTGCGGCATAATTGCTCAAGGCCGCTTCTGCCGAAAGTCCTCCTAGTGCCGAAGGTGAAAGGTTGCTCAGTTTTGCGATTTTGTCTGCCAATAAAGCACCGTCGTGTGACGCCGTCACCGGACCCACAAATGCTTTGACGGGCTTGTTGGTCAGGTTTCTGAATTGTGCCGCAAATGAATTGGCGCCTCCGTTGCCTGAATAGCAAATAATCAATCGAGTCGAGTCATAGAGCTTGGGATCAACGCCCTTGCCATTGAGTAACGTCAACACTTCTGCTGCTGAATATCCCTTGCCTTTGATGACGACCAGAGAGGGTTCATTCAATATGACTTCTTCGACAAAACTCAGGCTTTTGCCATGGATCGACAGATTTAGACGGCTCCCACCTTTGTACGTGTCGACAAATGTATACAGATCGTCCTGAACCATGGTCAGTTGCTTCATCGTGCCGCCCATGGTGACGTATTTAGTGGTGTTTTCGGTGCCACTCTTCACCGCACTGATCACCCGACGCTCGGAGTTCATGGCCGCGCCCATTCCCGAAGCCCCGGCGTAACGGCTGACTTTACTGACGGCGCTCAGCCCGGTAATCGCGCCTGCTATTGCGGTTACAAATGACAGCCCTGAAAACGCACTGGCCGCCTGTGGGTCGCGTTCTGCCAGCAGTGCCGCCGCGATACCGAACGCGCCTGAGGTGATTTCCAGGCCCAGCGCGGCAATGGCAAGACCCGATCCCACACCGCCAGTGGCCAGGGTTAGTCCGACCCCGATCGCCATGTTCATGCCAGCCTGCACGACTCTGTTCTGCGCCAGTGCCTCGTGGGTCACCGCGCTGTAGTGCGTGAGTTCCTCGTAGTGCCCGCTGGGGTCACTGAAGTTCACCGGGTCGTTACTGCAATACACATAGCCATTGGGGCCACCGTCACCGAACGGGCTGAGGTTGTCAGGGGTCTGGAACGCTTGCAGGGCAGTGTTGTAGACCCGGGCGCCGTTGCCCAGCAAATAGTGGCCGGTGGGCCTGTCCAACGGCTGGCCATTGAAGCCCAGCCAGTGGCGTTGGGTTTTATCGTCGGGGCGGTAGCCGAAGGGCGTGTAGCTGAACAGGGTCAGCGCCTTGGGAGTGGCGGTCAGATCGTAACTGGCGATAACCGAGCCTGCGGCATTTTTGAGCTCAAAGCTGCGCGTGGTGGTGTCGCTGCCGCCTTGCGGTTTGAGCGTCTGCTGCATGAGGACGCAGGCGGGGCTCTGGTTGGCCAGCAGCGAGAAGCGGTTGTGATAGACGTTTTTGATCATCACCCAGCCCTTGCGGGCATATTGCTGATCGTCACGGTAGTAAAAGCTGTCTTCGCAATCGTTGCCATAGCACGACCGTAGTTTGCCTTCCTGGTCATACAGGTAGTTGTATTCCCTGAACCCGCCATCGGTACGGTACATCTGGCTCAGCAGCCCGCTGCCGTTGTAGTCCAGCGTGTAGCCTGACTCGTTCTTCTTCAGTCGCCCCAAGGCATCGTAGTCGAGCTTGGCGGTGGCGATGCCTGCTGCGCTATGGCTGATCGAACGGAGTTGGGTCTGATCAGCGGTATCGCAGGTGTAGGTGGCTGTGTCCTGGCCGCCGTCAAAGACGCTGACGCAGCTGCTGATGTTGCCCAGCGTCGTGTAGGTGAAGGTTTGCTTGCTGAGCTTTTTGCCATGCACATCCACCGGCCGTTGCGTGCCACTGCATTGATACACCGCCAACTGGCCAATGGGAGTGTAAGTAAAGCTTTCCTGGGAGGTTTCGGTGCCGTCACGCAGGACCTTGACGCTGGCCAGCCGGCCATCGGCGTCGAACGCCTGGCGCACAACCAGGGTCGACAAGCCGCTGGCGCTGAATGTGCGTTCGGTTTCGCGGTCCTGGGTATAGTACTTGTAGGTGATGGTCATCGAGGTCTTGCCGACTTCGTCGGTGACAGTTTCCTCAGTCAGGCGCTCATTACTGTCGTAGCTCAGGCGGGTGCTGACCCCCGGTGCCGAAGTCTTGACCAGGCGGCCCAGCAAGTCATAGCTGTAGAGGGTCTTGTTGCCGAAGTCGTCGCGGTGCTCCAGCAGCAGACCGCGCATGGAGAACACCGAGGTCGCGGTTGTGGTTGTTCCGCCACGGTCTGTGGTCGTCAGGTTTACACCCGTGGTCGCAGCGTCATACCCGCGCTGGGTGCTGACCTGACCTGCAAGGTTTACCGCCTGGGGAACGGCGCTGGCAAGCAGGCCCCAGTCGTTGCTGCCGCTATAGCTGTAGGTTTTCTTGCGGCCTGCCACTTGTTCGGCAGTGACCCGTTCGAGGCCGTCGAAGGTGCGGCTGCCCCATTCATAATTGAACGTGTCCGCCGGTTTGCTGATCGCCAGGCGTGATGCCTGGGCCGAGGCGATGTGCGCCGGGTACTCGACAATACGCTCGATACCTTCACTGCTCAGCTTGACCAACCGGTCGAAGCTGTCCTAGGCAAATTGCTTGACCGAGCCTTTGAGTGGGGTTTGCCTGGTGACCCGCCCGGCGTTGTCGTACTGGTATTGCAGTGACTGATATTCGCTGCCACTTGCATCGCGCCAGGTCTGTTTTTCAATGCGCCCCAGTGCGTTGTAGTGGGTGGTCTGGCTGAGGTAGGACGCAGCCTGATACTGCTGTTTCTCCACCATGCTCCGGGTGACGGGATCGTATTCGCGGTATTGCGCCATACCGCCCACCACCAGAGATTTGCAGGGCTGCCCCCAGTTATCGTAGAACTGCTCCAGTTGGCGCTTGACGATGGCGGTGGCGGCATCGGTGGCGGGTTGGTAGTCGTACTCGGTGGTGAGCTTTTCCCGGCCCAGGCCATCGTAGGTAGTGCTCGATAGTTGTTTCCAGGCCACGCCGACGGCACTCGAGCGGCGCGCCTCGGTACTGGCGATGCGGTTGTGGGCGTCACGGATTTCCCGGTATTGCTCACCGCCTGGAAAGGTCGTGGTGACCGCGGGGCCGCCCTTGCTCAGCGAATACTCATAGCGGGTCTGTTTGGCACTGGTGGCTTCTTGCTCCTTATCTTCCTTGCTGAGCATCTGGCCATAGACATCGTAACTGTAGGCCACGCTATTGCCCTTCTGGTCCTTGGAGAACAGCAGTTGCTGGGTGCGCATGCAGTGCGTGACTTCGCTCGTGTCCTGGGTTTTTTCGGCCGACTCGAAGGTCATGGTGGTGGTCAGCTTGTCGCCTTCCAGCGTATAGGCGTAGCGGGTTTTCTGGATGGACAAGGCGATGTCTTGGCCTGTCGAGTCGAGCAGTCGCTGGCTCAGGGATTTTATCCGGCCGAACGAGTCTGTATCGGTCTGGGTGTAGTACTCGGTTTGCTGAACCACCAGGCAGCTGTTACGCCAGTTCTTCAGACGGATGCCGTCGTCGGACTGTGGCTGATGGATGACCAGTTTCAGCGAAGGTTTTACGGCGCTGCCCCGGACTGTAGTGCTTTTTACCGGGATTTCGGTGTAGCCATAGTAAGTCCAGCTCAGCTCTACCCGTTTGCCATCCACCGTCCGGTAGCATTTTTCCGACTCCACATTGACGCGGAAGTAGTTGGGGCCGCCGGGGTGGCTGATGTTGACCGGCAAGTTGTAAAGAAGCTTGCCGCCGTCGGTCGGCACCGGCTCGCGTATGACTGTGCGGTCCTCCACGGTGCCCCAGGTCATTCCCTGTTTGCCGAACGCCTGCATCGCCCAGCCAATTGCACCAAAGTGGTCTATCCAGTACCCGAGTTTTCCATGGAAGCCCGACGTGTCCGTGAAGGTGGATGTATTGGTGACGATGGTCGAGTCAACAGACTGGCCCTTGTAGTAGGTGTACTCGGTGGTGACATCGCCTTGCACCTGTTTGATCAGGTTGCCGGCGGCCTCGTAGACTTGCAGCTCGGTTTCGGTTCGCTGCGCGCTGCCTTTGCTGTAGGTGATCTGGGTTTCCAGGCTGAATTGCTGGGCTTTGCTGTCGAAGTTCCGTTTGAATTGCCGGGTTGTGACGCAATCGCTCTGGCTGCTGATCTGTTTGCTCAACACGTCGTTGATGTCGTAGTGCAGCTCGTTCAGTACTGTGGTGCCGTCGAAGGTTCTGGTCTGCCTGGCGAAGCTGGAGGTGAAGGTGTAGTCCTCCACCAGGTCCGATGAGGCATTACTGCCGCTCAGGCTGTAGCGCGCAATACGGCTGTCTGCCGTGTAGCTGATGGTTTCTTTTAAACCACGTGAAGACTCGATGGCAGTGAGTTGCTTGTTGGTGTAGGTGAACTCCTGGGATTCGGTGGCGCCTGCGTTGAACCATTCATGTCTGACCAAGCGGTTGTCTTTGTGGTAAAGGTTGCAGCGTTTGACCGGCTCTTTGTCGGGGTATTGAGTGAAGTCGAGGGTGTCGAGTTCGACTTCCTTACCGGCGAGGGTGGTTTTTTTCTTGAGTACCGCGGTTCTCAGTAATACCTGACGGTCATCCGAGACTTCGCTCAGGGTCACGTTCTGGCCGCTGCTTTCTGGAAACCCTTCCTGCAACAAAGTGCCGGGGTCTATTCGCCATTTAAGGTACAGAGAGTGGCCCAGGCTGTTGCTGATCTGGGTAGGTAACACATAAAGCGCCGAATCGACACTCGAAGCTTCTTGGCCCGGTGCTGGTTCAAAGGCTTGGGTCATGCACTCTACGGTTCCATCTTTGTGGATGATCTTTGCCTGCGCCCAAATCCCGTGACGATCTCTAACGGTGTTGAAGCTGCTGATTTAAAGACCCGGCATTGGCGAGTACGGCACCAATGGCTGCGCGACAGTAATGGCCTCGCCGGTGTGCAAGTGTAATTTGAGCACACCGCTGTCATAGAGTATGAAGTAACTGAAACGCGGCGCCCAGCCGCCTTTGGTGAATGCGACATCGGGTGAATAGTAGTAATTGAGCGGCAGTACCGGGCCCATGCCGGCATTGCCGATCAGCGTGGTAATGGGCAGAAAGGCATTGAATTCGCCGGTCTGGATATTACCGCCATTATTCTCGGGGGCGCTGGTATTGAAAATAGCCTGGTGGCCCAGCATTAACGGATAGCTACAGCCGTGCAGGCTGTACTCGATTGACAGAATATTGTCAGTGTTAAGGACGGTGTTTCTTTTATAGACCGTATTGAAGATGGTCAGCGTCTTGTTGGGGATGTCGAGGCTGACCAGGTTGCCGGTCTCCAGGGTGGAATATAAGGACCCAAAGTTTCCCTGTATTCTCAGCCCGGTGTTCCTGGGCAACTGGTCGAGTTGCTTCAGAAGTATCTTTTCCATGATCTGCTCCGCAACCCGATTGGCTGCCCTGGTTCTTGTCCTTGAGAATTGATGGCCCGTAAGAGGGTGTCCACAAAATGGCTGCACTCGGCAATACGGCGTTGAAATCGACCTGGATCGCCGGCCCGATCAAAATGCTCAGGTACTTATGTACACTGCGCTTTTTCGCCCGATTACGCCTTGTCTTGCCTTCGTTCGCCTATTTTGTAAGCACCCTCTAAGCCCATACCCTGTGAGTTTCAGGCGTCAGGCGCGGGGGTGTCTGCTAGCAGAGCTATTGGGTGGCCAGGGTTGCAGGAGGCTTCGCACTCATTGTGTTAGCGCGGGGAGGGAGGGGAGGTCGAGCGTTGCGCCCAGGATTTAAGCTGGCTGTTGCAGCATCGCGCCTTTGATCAGCAGCGTTTCAAAGCATTAACTGTAACGACCTGCGTCGGTGCCGATCAATCCGGCCGAGTTGTTGATGGTCTGGAGCGGCGACCATGACAACGACTCGGCCGAGCGCTGGCTGCGCGAGCGGATTGCCCACTACCTGAGCCGGGCGCTGCCGATTGGCTGATTGATGCGCTGCTTAATCGGCGATCTTGCTGGCGGAGCTTTGCAGCAGCCAGTTCTTGCGCTGCGGCATCAGTAGACCCTCAAGGACCGACACACGGTGGTCACGTTGTGAAATACGCTCTTGCTCGAACACCTCGTTGATCATGCTCAGCAGGTTGCGTGACTCGGTGACCGAAGCCGGAGTCTGCAGGTCACGGGTCAGGTCGCCATTGACGTAGGTGCGGACCCGCTCGTTCTGGGTGGACTGTTGAGTGGCGCTGGCCTCGATCAGCCTGCCCTTATGGTAAGCGATGCGGGTGCTGCTGCTGGCCTGGTCATTGATCTCGTAGTAGCGATAGTTCTGAGATTCACGCTCGCTGCTCAAGGTCAGCGCGACCAGTGGGTTGAGGCTCTGGTGGTAAGACGCCTTGAGTGCGCTTTGCTGTTGTTGCTGTACATCCAGCTCCAGCGGTTTTTCATCGTTGACGCTGCTGGTTTGCGAAACAGTGTAGCTAAAGCGCTCGGCTTCCAGCGGCCGCATCGGGTTGTTGTAGCGCTCGGTCTCGTTAATCGAGGCGCTGAAGTCGGCCAGGCCGCTGAGCAAGGTGCGGTCCTTCTCGCTCAGCCGATCTTCGGCTGCTGCGCTGCGCTGGTCGTCAGCGCTGTTGAGCTGAACGAAGGCGTCCTTGAACAGGCTGATCAGATCCTTGTCACCCTGGCCGCGTTTTTGTGCGGCATCGAACTGTTCAAGGTAGTTGTTGATCGCTGACTGGCGCTGAGTGACGTTGCCGAGCAACTGAAGGTTGCTGGCATCAAGCTCCAGTTTCAGCTCGCCGCTGGGACCTTGCAGGCTGACGCTGCGGGATTTTTCATCCAGGCGCAATTCGAAAAGTTGGTCGCCGTCCGGGGTCTGTAATTTGGCATTGAGCTGCAGTGAGGTGAACAGCTTTGGATCTAGTTGGGTCAGTTCGCCCAATTGCAGTTTGGGCGGCACTTGGCTCAGGCCATCAATGGCGGACTGGAAAGAACTGGCCAGAGCGCTGAGGCCCTTGAGTTCGCTTGCGCTCAGCTCACCGCCCAGTACCTCGGCATTGACCGCCAGGCCTTGATCGTTACTGGCCAGAGACAACTGCACCGTGGCGCCGGAAGCGGTTGTCAGACTAAACGTCAGGCTATTGTTCGGGTGTGCGCGTAGATCGTCCTGTAGCGGCTTGAGTGCAGCAGGTCCGCTGATCTCGGATCCAGAGGCAAACACGGATTGGGAAATGGCTTTGCCGCCATTGGCTGCCAGTTGTTCAAGCAACGCCGCGCCCAAACCCTGAAAACGGGCACCGCTCGGGCCTGATTTGAGTTGCGCAAGTATCAAGGCGCTGAGTGGGTCTGTGGCATCCGCTTCCCAGCTGTAATGGGTCTGCGCACCAGGCATTTGGCCTTGGCGTGAATAGGTCTGCGAGTCACTGACACTGTTGTCTTGGCCGAGGATGACGCTGGTCGCCGGCAGGCTGGTATCGGCCGAAGTCTGGCCGGCGGGCTGCACGGGCAGCGTGGTGCTCAGCTGAGTTTTGTACAGTGGGCTTAGCGGGGTGAGGCCTGTAATAGCGTTCATAAACGGCTTCCAATGTCGTTATGCGCAGGTTATCGGCCGTACAACGGAAATCAGTAGCGATATCTGAGGATTTGTATCGGGTCTGTAGCCAACACAGCACATGCATCCAATTCTCGTCTGGCAATCAGCGGCACCATCGCACTCTCATCGAAGCCGGGCTTGAGCAGTTCGACGCCCGCTTCTCAATCCGTGCCATGGAGCGCCGAGCATGTCCGACACCCTTCACCCCGACGCAGCGGCGGGCGAGTCAGCTCGTGAAGTCGTGACCCTGGTGATCCGCCACCGGATCAAGACCGGCCTGGAAGTGCAGTACGAACAGTGGTTGCGGCGCATTGTCAGCATTGCCGCCAAGCAGCAGGGCCATCTGGGCGTGGATGTCATGCGTGGGCGCAGCGACGGGCTGCAGACCTTTACCTCGGTTTTGCGCTTTGCTTGCACTCAGAGCCTGCAGCAATGGCTGGACTCGCCGCAGCGGCGCGAGCTGGTGCGTGAGGCCGAGCCGATGCTGGCCGATGGCGATCAGACTCAGGTCACGGCCCACAACGAATTCTGGTTCAACTCAAGCGTTGAAGAGGCGCGCCAGCCGCCGCGCTGGAAACAGGCGGTGGTGTCTTACCTGGTGATTCTGCCGTTGAGCCTGCTGGTGCCGCTGCTGTGGGGGCCGGTGCTGGGGCTGAGCCCGCTGCTGTCAGGTTATGTGATGAGCAACGTGCTAATCACCCTGACCATTGTCCTGTTGGTGGTGTACCTGATGATGCCTGCCGCCACGCGATTGTTCGCTGCCTGGCTGAATGCCCCAGCCTCAGACAAAGGGAGTAACTGATCCATGAGTGATGACAACAACACCGATCTGCAGCGCCGGCGCTTTATCGCCAACAGCTCGTTGCTCAGCGCTGCCGCGGCGATCCTCCCGGCCTTTTCCTTCGCCGGCCAGGCCGGCACTTCTCAATCTTCAGTCAAAGGTACTGCTATGAATACTGTCGAGCTGATCCTGTTCAACGGCAAATTCCACACCGTCGACCGCGAAAAGCCCCAGGCCAGCGCGGTAGCGATCAGCGCCGGGCGTTTCGTGGCCGTTGGCAGCGAGGCCGAAGTCATGGCCCTGCGCGGCAGCGCCACTCAGGTCATCGACCTCAAGGGCCGTACGGTGATTCCGGGGCTTAACGACTCGCACTTGCATCTGATCCGCGGCGGCCTGAATTACAACCTGGAACTGCGCTGGGAAGGCGTGCCATCGGTGGCCGACGCACTGCGCATGCTCAAGGACCAGGCCGCGCGCACGCCCACCCCGCAGTGGGTACGCGTGGTCGGTGGCTGGAACGAATTCCAGTTCGCCGAAAAACGCATGCCGACCCTGGAAGAAATCAACCAGGCCGCCCCGGACACCCCGGTGTTTCTGCTGCACCTTTACGATCGCGCCTTGCTCAATCGTGCCGCGTTGCGGGTCGCCGGTTACACCCGCGATACGCCGAACCCGCCGGGTGGCGAGATCGTGCGTGACAGCAGCGGTAACCCGACCGGCATGCTGGTCGCCAAACCCAACGCAATGATTCTCTACGCGACGCTGGCCAAGGGGCCGAAGCTGCCACTGGAGTATCAGGTCAACTCGACCCGTCAGTTCATGCGCGAACTCAACCGGCTGGGTATCACCAGTTGCATCGATGCCGGTGGTGGTTTCCAGAACTACCCCGATGACTACCAGGTGATCGAGCAACTGAACAAAGACAATCAGTTGACGGTGCGCATCGCTTATAACCTGTTCACCCAGAAGCCCAAGGAAGAACTGGCCGACTTCAAGAATTGGACCAGTTCGGTGAAGCTTCACCAGGGCAATGACTTCCTGCGGCACAACGGGGCAGGGGAGATGCTGACGTTCTCCGCCGCCGACTTCGAAGACTTCCGCGAGCCGCGCCCGGACCTGGTCCCGGACATGGAAAGCGATCTGGAACCGGTGGTGCGCCATCTGGTCGAGCAGCGCTGGCCGTTCCGCCTGCATGCCACCTATGACGAATCGATCAGCCGCATGCTGGATGTGTTCGAGAAGGTCAATCGTGAGATCCCGTTCAACGGCCTGCCATGGTTCTTCGACCATTGCGAAACCATCACCCCGCGCAACATCGAGCGCGTGCGGGCGCTGGGCGGCGGCATCGCGATCCAGGACCGTATGGCTTTCCAGGGCGAATACTTCGTCGAGCGTTACGGCGCCAAGGCCGCCGAGGCCACGCCGCCGATCAAGCGCATGCTCGCTGAAGGCGTACCGGTGGGCGCCGGCACCGATGCCACCCGGGTATCGAGCTACAATCCCTGGACCTCGCTGTACTGGATGGTTAGCGGTCGCACGGTGGGCGGCCTGGAGCTGTACCCGGAAGGTTTGCCGCGTGCGACCGCGCTTGAGCTGTTTACCCACGGCAGCGCCTGGTTCTCTTCCGAGCAAGGCAAGAAAGGCCAGATTCGCGTCGGTCAACTGGCTGACCTGGTGGCACTGTCGGCAGACTTCTTCAGCGTCGATCAGGAAGCCATCAAATGGATCGAGTCGGTGCTGACGGTGGTCGACGGCAAGGTGGTGTACGGCGCCGACGACTTCGAGCCGCTGGCACCCAAACCTATTGCGGTGCTGCCAGACTGGTCGCCCGTGGCCAAGGTTCAGGGCCACTGGCGCCCGTCCTCACCGGTACTGGCAGCGGTTCACCAGTGCAGTGGTCCGTGCGCCGTGCATTCCCATAGCCATGAAAAAGCCCGCCTCTCCAATGCCCCGGTCAGCGACTTCCAGGGGTTCTGGGGCGCGTTTGGCTGTTCGTGCTTTGCGTTCTGATTCTGCCCGTTCTGATGTGTGTCACCTGCGTGCAACTGCCGGGTCGTCCTGACCCGGCTTTACTCGAAAAATGGAGTCAATCATGAGCACTAACCCGTACAAGCGTTTGAACAAAGATGATGCTGTCGTACTGCTGATCGACCACCAGACCGGCCTGATTTCTCTGGTCCAGGATTTCTCGCCGAACGAGTTCAAGAACAATGTGCTGGCCCTTGGCGATCTGGCGAAATTCTTCAACCTGCCCACCATTCTGACCACCAGCTTTGAGCAAGGCCCGAACGGCCCGTTGGTGCCAGAGCTCAAAGAGCAGTTCCCGGATGCGCCGTACATTGCCCGTCCCGGCCAGATCAACGCCTGGGACAACGAAGACTTCGTCAAGGCGGTAAAAGCCACTGGCCGCAAGCAACTGATCATTGCCGGGGTGGTGACCGATGTCTGTGTCGCGTTCCCGACCCTGTCGGCACTGGCTGAAGGCTTCGAGGTGTTTGTGGTGACCGACGCCTCTGGCACCTTCAACGAAACCGTGCAACAGGCTGCCTGGGCGCGCATGAGCGCTGCCGGTGCGCAACTGGTCAACTGGTTCGCAGTGGCCTGCGAGCTGCACCGCGACTGGCGCAACGACATCGAAGGGCTGGGTAACCTGTTGTCCCAGCGGATCCCCAACTACCGCAACCTGATCAACAGCTACAGCGCATTTACCCAGTAAGGCGACGCTGCTGCGCGATCCTGCGTAGCAGTGGTCGGGCGGCGATCCGCTTGAGCCGCGAACAAGGCTGTTCGCGGCTCAAGCGGATCGCGTTAAAAAAAATACAAGCTATTGATTTTTAATGGATATCTCCTAGGAGCGGCTTTAGCCGCGAAGGCTTCGCGGCTAAAGCCGCTCCTGCAAAGTCTCGTGTTTGCTGCGCGACAGTGCGGTGCCAGTTGATTCTCCAGTGGTTTGTAAAGTTATGTAGTGACTTTAAAAAATCACTACATAACTGTTGACGCATGCCTTTCGATTAAGCATGATGAGGCCATCTCCCCGATCGGGAGTGCTGAAAAAGGTGTACAGAACAGGCCCGACAAGCCGTCGGGATGTTCCAGGATGTAGGCTGCCCACAAGGCAGATTGACGAAGATGACCCGGCCCGCGTCGTTACAGGACCAAGAGCTGGCGAACCGACTTCATGACGTGCTTGTGGCTGATCTGTTCCCGATCGCCCGTCGAGTTTTCGGCTTTCGCTATTTCGCCTCCCGGATTCGATGCTGTGTTGTAGCGGCTTCCCGTCAAGGCTACCTGCATTTCCTTCAAGTCCGAATGTCACCTGACGAATGCTGCGTACCGCAGTTTCCCGGTCATTCCAGAAGTGTCCGTAGTCGATGTATCAAGCCTATTGAACAGTGCACGAGCGAAGGAGCATCAACATGACTATCCACAACCTGACCATTGATGAGCTGGCTCGTCTGTTTGCCGCCCGTAAGGATACTCTCGACAGCCACATGCTGTGGGTTACCCATGGCGGTGAAGTGCGCCTGGATCCGATGAGGGCCTGTTCCGAAGAGCAGGAGTTCCGCGCCGCCCACCCGCAACTGTGTGTTGCACTGAAAATGTTCCGCCGTGGGCAAGGCTATGTTGGCAAGAAGGCTGCTGCGGACCTGTCGTTCGTTGAAGAGCAGCTGGGGCTGTTGCGTAACGAGTGGCACAAGGCTCATGCCCGTGCCCGGGTGGCCTGACAAAACCGTTTGAAACAGGCCAATTGAAACCGGTATGCAGTCTCTCGGGAGCCTGTGTACCGGTTTTTTGTGCTGCGTCGATCATCCGCAAATGGCCCGAAGAATCTGTCATGGGCGTGTTACATATTTCAGACAAGTTATTTCACTGAATATACAAGTTCTGCCGGGTGGTATAGGTTATGTATCAAAGAGCCAGTGGGTGGCGCTGATTTGGCCCACTGAGGTCTAGACCATTCCGCTGGCTCTTTTCTCATCTTGTGCCGGTCATCGATTGACGACCTCTTTTGAGGGCTGCTCCATGAACGCGTTACGCTGGTTATCACTGGCTTTGGTGTTAGCCTGCGCCAATGCAATGGCCGACTGGCGTGAAGCGCTCCCAAGTGCCCGGATGGTAGGAGCCGGCGACCTGCGGCTCTGGGGTTTCAATATCTACACCGCGCGCCTGTTCAGCCCGGTGGTGCCTTTTAAGGTGGGCGCGCCGTTGGCGCTGGAACTGACTTACCACCGCGCCATTTCACGCGATGATCTGATCCGCGTCAGCCTTGAGGAGATCCAGCAAACCTCAGGTGCACGGGTCAATGCCGAGCAGTTGGCCGTGTGGCGTAAGGAAATGCAGCAGGCATTCATTGATGTCGAACCCGGCATGACCATCACTGGCGTTTATGTGCCGGGACGCGAAGCACGCTTTTACCTTGGCAAGCGTTTGCTGCATGTCATTGGCGACGCTCAATTTGCCGAGGCGTTTTTCGCCATCTGGCTTGACCCTTCGACCAGTAACCCGGACCTGCGCGCCAAATTGTTGGGAAAGTCATAAGACCCGCGCTAATCAGCCGCCGGTCATATTCATGAAGCGCACCACCTGCACCTCATCGTCCAGGCGAAAATCATGGCTCCAGGGCTTGAGTTGCATCGCCTGAATAATCGCTTCGCGTAACACCTCGGGTTGCTCAGGGTGATCGCGCAGGACCTGTTTGAGATCAGCCGAATGCTCATTGCCCAGGCACAGTAACAGTCGGCCTTCGACGGTCAAGCGTACCCGGTTGCAGGTCGCGCAAAAGTTATGGCTGTGCGGCGAGATAAAGCCGATCCGGATCTGCGGGGCTTCAGCCAGGCGCCAATAGCGCGACGGTCCTTGGGTCGAGTCGGTGGAGGGCAGCAGGGTATAGCGTTCGGCGATACGCTCGCGGACCTGCTCGCTGGAGTAGAACGCCTCCTTGCGACTGTGCTCGCTGATTGCCCCCAGGGGCATCTCCTCGATAAAGGTGATGTCCAGTTGGCGGTCGATGGCGAAGGCCACCAGGTCGTTGATCTCGTGGTCATTGCGGCCGCGCATCACCACACAGTTGAGTTTGGTGTGGGTAAAGCCGGCGGCGTTGGCCGCATCGATGCCCTCGATCACCTGGTGCAGGTGGCCGGTGCGGGTCAGTTCGTGAAAGCGCTGTGCGTCGAGGCTGTCGAGGCTGACATTCAGGCGTTTGACCCCGGCCTTGAACAGCGGTGCTGCCAGCTTGCCCAGTTGCGAGCCGTTGGTGGTCAGGCACAGTTCGCGCAGGCCGGGCAGGGCGGCAATCCGCTCACACAGGCCCACGATGCCCTGGCGCACCAGTGGCTCACCACCGGTCAGGCGGATCTTGCGGGTGCCGAGCGCGACAAAGCCCTGAGCGACCTGAAACAACTCTTCAAGGCTCAGGATCTGCTGGCGCGGCAGAAACGTCATGTCTTCGGCCATGCAATACACACAGCGGAAATCGCAGCGATCTGTCACCGACAGTCGCAGGTAATCGACCTTGCGTGCAAAGCGGTCCATCAGGACGGAATCAGCCATTTCACCCTCACAACTCATGACAGGCGCAAGCTTGCGTGTGTCGCCCGCCACAGTCCAATCGGTTGTGACAATAGCATGATCGAGCCGCTCTATGCGGGTCGCTTGCCATTAGTCCTGGCGGACCTCGGGCCGGCTCAGTTGGCGTTCATAACGGTCCAGCAGCGGCTGGGTACTCAGGCCGTGCAGGATGATGCTCAAACCTACCACCGAGAGGGTCAGGCCCGTGACGCCTTGGGCGATCTGTGGCTGCAAGCCATGACCGAGCGCATAAAACAGGTAGTAAAGGCTGCCGATCCCGCGGATGCCAAACCAGCCCACCAAGGCTTTCTGCCTGGCATCAAACAGCTTGCGGCCGAGTAGCAGCCACACGCTGGCCGGCCGGATAATGCAGAACAGCGCCAGGCCCAGTGGTATGGCGCGCCAGTCCCAGTACAGTGCCAACGAAGCGCCGAGCAGGGTGATCAGCAGCACTTCCATGGCCCGCTCGATGAGGTTACCGAACAGCAGCATATCGCCCATCATCACCCCGGCGGCCAGTTGTGAGTCGCTGAGTTCTTCGATCTGCGTCACCGTGGCCCGCTCCCGCTCGACTCTGGTGTGCGCCAGGACCGGCTGCGCCACGTGTTCTGAGGGCAGCTCTGAATGGGTGATGCGGGCCTCGGCCTGGCGCAGACCGAAGCCGGCGGCAAACACCGCCAGAAAGCCGAAGGCGCCGAGTGCCTGCGCGGTAACGTAGGACAGGGCGATCAGCGCCAGAGCGAGAAAGTCATTGGGCGATGTGGTGCTGTCCGCGTTGCGGATACGCAGATGAATCATCAACTGCCCGACCCCGCGGCCCATGCCATAGCCCAGCAAAAGACCGGCCGGCACGCCCCACAGCAGGTGTTTGAGGACCCAGGCGCCAAGCCAGTCCTGCACGGCGCCCTCCTGGGTCAGAAGCAGCAGAGCCAGGATCACGAAGGGAAAGGCCGTGCCGTCGTTCAGCCCGGCTTCACCGGACAGCCCGAAGCGCAGCCGATCCTGATCCTGGGCATCATTGACCTGCACCAGGCTGGCCAGCACCGGGTCGGTCGGTGACAGCACTGCGCCGAGCAACACCGCCAGCCCCCAGGACAACGCCAGCAGGTAATGGGCAACCAGCGCCATGCCAACGATGCTGGCCAGCATCACCGGGCCGGCCAGCCAATAGGCCGAGTGCCAGGCTCTGGCACGCAAGGGCAGGCGAAGCTTGATGCCGGTGTTGAACAGCGAGAACAACACCGCCACTTCGGTCAACCGCTCCAGCCATTCATGCGACCGCTGGACATCCAGGGTAATCAGTTGCAGGCCCGCCGGGCCGATGGCAAAACCGAACAGCAGGCACAGCGCCGAGGTGGTGACCGGCAGCCAGCGCAGCCAGGAAGAGGTCAGGGCCAGCAGCATCAGCAAGACGCCAAGCACGCCCACGTACACCATGAAGCTCATCGCTCGATCCTCGCCGGCCATCCCTTATGGGTATGACTGCTGATCAAGCAGGATGTTTTCAGTTTTGCGCAGGCGCATCCTCACGAAACTGCAGCACATTGCCCTCCGGGTCGAAGCCGTCGCAGGCACTGAAGTTACGCGCTTGCCATTGCTGGTCGAGCGGATTGAGGCCACCGCCCAGTTCGCTGGCCTGTTGCCGTGCCAGAGCAAGACTGGCCACCGGCAAGACCAGCTTGAGCGGCAGGTCAGTGCGCAGCTTTGGCGGGCTATCGATTACCAGCTTTTTCGCTACCGCCGGCGGCAGGGCGTGCAGCACCAACTGAAACGAATCGGACTCCAGTACCATCAGCCGGTTCTCTTCGAGGGTGATGCTCAGGTTGGCGAGCTGCGAGTAAAACCGCGCCAGACGCGGCAGATCTTTGCCGAACAGCACGGCGCCGGGCTTGGGGTGTAGCGGCATGATCAACCTCCTCAATTATCCAGCGTGAACACCAGTGCCTTCAGCCCGCCTTCGGCACTGGCATCGGCAAACTCCGGCGGGTTGTCCAGCCGTTCGACAAAGCGCAGCGCCGGGGCTTCACGGGCCGTCTGTTCGATCAGAAATTGCGACGCGACCAACGGGTCGTTCATGCAGGCCAGCACCTGACCGCCGGGGCTGAGCAACTGCGGCAGGCGGCGCAGCACCCGCTGGTAGTCCTTGTCCAGCACAAAGCTGCCTTTCTGAAACGACGGCGGGTCGATGATGATCAGCTCATAGGGGCCGCTGCGGGTCACCTTGCCCCAGGAATTGAACAGGTCGTGGCCAAGAAAACTCACCCGGTGCATTTCGTGGCCATTGAGCTTGTGATTCTCCCGACCACGATTCAGCGGCCCTTTGGCCATGTCCAGGTTCACCACCTGTTCAGCACCGCCGGCAATCGCCGCCACCGAAAAGCCACAGGTGTAGGCGAACAGGTTCAGCACTCGCTTGCCACTGGCCTGGGCCCGTACCCAGTCGCGGCCGTAGCGCATGTCGAGAAACAGCCCGGTATTCTGGTTGCGGCCGAAATCGAGCTTGTAGCGCAGGCCGCTCTCGGTGATCAGCCAGTGATCCCGGTGTTCACCGATCAGCCACTCGGTATCGCTGTGCGCCGTATAACGGTGTTGCAGCAGCAGGCTATGGGCCTTGCTGTTGCGCCATGCCTGGCTATTGGTCAGTTCCTGCAGCAGTTGTTTGAGCGCAGCAAGCTCCTCGGCCGCCGGCTCGCGGAACAGCGCCACCAGCACCACCCCCTGCATCCAGTCCACGGTGAGGTGTTCAAGCCCCGGCCAGACCCGCCCGCGGCCGTGAAACAAGCGACGGGTTTCAGCCGGGGCGGGGTCCAGGGCGGTGAGCAGATGCTGGTGCAGGGTGGCGAGTGCTTCGGAATTCATGGCGCGAGTCGTTGATCAAAGGGCGTGTATGGTAGCAGCCCCGGATCAGGCCGGTTAAATGCAAACGGGGAAGCCAATGGCTTCCCCGTCGGGTCCTGCAACCTGCCGGCTCAGAGGTTCTGCGAGCTGGCAATCATGGCCTGGGCCATCTGTTCTTTCTGTGCGTCGGTCATGGTGTCCCAGATCTGGGTCTTGGCGTAGTAACCCAGGCCGCCCAGGCAATAGCAGCTCAGCGCGACGACCAGCAGGATCGACTTCAGGCTCCAGCTTTGTTCGCGTTCGGTTTCACGGGTGAAGTCGCGCGAGTAGGGCTGGTCAGCATGATGGCGAGGGTCCTGTTCCGAAGAGAAGCGTTTGAGCCATTGGAACAGGTGGGATACAACGTACCGCAGCATGGGAAAAAACCTCAATTTCATCGAATGGGTTGGCCGGTCAGCGCTTGCGCAGCGCACCGGCAGATCAGGCAATGCAAATACTGAAAACGAAAAAAGCCCGTCATAGGACGGGCTTTCTTTTTATTAGGAGATCAAGTCGAGGGGATGTCGCAATCGACCTTCAAGAAGCACTGCCGCTTGAGGCTTGGACATTACGCTTGTCTGTGTTGCAACATCTTAGTACAAAAAATGCTCGAAACTCCAGTAGTAATCTGCTGTTGTCAGACAACTGGCACTCTCTTGGGTGCGGTCAATTGTCACAGCGCATGGCTGCAGGCACGATGATTTCGAAATGCCGTCAAGCTTTGTAATAAATATTCTGCATGGTAATTGTGACTCGTTGTTGTACGCTTCTGTCCCGCATTCAATTTCAGGATTTTATGAACACCCTCC
The DNA here is from genome assembly GCF_000829415.1 of Pseudomonas sp. StFLB209. NCBI lineage: Bacteria > Pseudomonadati > Pseudomonadota > Gammaproteobacteria > Pseudomonadales > Pseudomonadaceae > Pseudomonas > Pseudomonas sp. StFLB209. The sequence continues at coordinate 4,748,049 of NZ_AP014637.1, forward strand.
AGGAACCCCCCAGTCGCTGTGCACACGCCTTTGCACATTCACCCTTCTGCGACCCGCCTCAACGCAAACTCCTTCGGCCCGGCGTCCTGCCAAGCCTTCCCCGTGTCAGCGCTTCTTCCTTTGAGCAAAGCCCGGCTGTCCAACGCCGTTTGCTGACGTTTGCCCTTTATTTTTCCAAGAAAAAGAACTGACCTCATGGAATGGATTGCTGACCCCACGGCCTGGCTGGGCCTGCTGACCCTTATCATTCTGGAACTGGTACTGGGTATCGATAACCTGGTGTTCATCGCCATTCTGGCCGACAAGCTGCCGCCACATCAGCGCGACAAGGCGCGAATCATCGGCCTGACCCTCGCACTGCTGATGCGTCTGGGCCTGCTGGCGAGTATCTCGTGGATGGTGACCCTGACCGCGCCGCTGTTCGAGGTGTTCGGCAAGAGCTTCTCGGGCCGTGACCTGATCATGCTGTTCGGCGGTGTGTTCCTGTTGTTCAAGGCCACCATGGAACTGCACGAACGGCTCGAAGGCCATGTCAGCCAGCGCGCCACCACCGGCACTTACGCGCTGTTCTGGCCGATCGTTGCCCAGATTGTGGTACTCGATGCGGTGTTCTCGCTCGATGCGGTCATCACCGCCGTCGGTATGGTTGAGCACCTGTCGGTCATGATGATCGCGGTCATCATCTCGATCGGTGTGATGATTGTCGCCAGCAAGCCGCTGACCACCTTCGTCAACCGGCACCCGACCGTGATCATGCTGTGTCTGGGCTTTTTGATGATGATCGGTTTCAGCCTGACCGCCGAAGGTCTGGGCTTCCACATCCCGAAAGGCTACCTGTACGCGGCGATCGGCTTCTCGATCCTGATCGAGGTGTTCAACCAGGTTGCCCGCAAGCGCCGCAAGGCGTCCGCGCATGGCAGCCTGCCGCGTCGTGAGCGCGCTGCCCATGCGGTGATGCGCCTGCTGGGTGGCCGCCAACTCGAAGAGGGCTCTGTCGATGAAGAAATCAGCGACATGGTTGACTCTGCCGGCGGAACCGAAGCGGTGTTCGATCGTCGTGAGCGGGTGATGATCAGTGGCGTGCTGCAGTTGGCCGAACGGCCGATCCGCACAGTGATGACGGCACGTGCAGAGGTGGAATACATCGACCTCAAGGACGACGCCGACAAGATCCGCCTCAAGCTGATGCATTCATCGGTGTCGCGTCTGCCGCTGGTGGGCGAGGCCGGGATCGATGAGCCGCTGGGCTATGTGCACAAGAAAGAACTGCTGCGTGAGCTGCTGGCCGGCAACCAGCCGGACATGGCGCTGATGGCCCGCAAGGCGATCAACCTGCTGGAGAACTTTTCGATCCTCAATGCGCTGGAGCAAATGCGTAAAGAGTCGACGCACATTGCTTTTGTGGTCAATGAGTTCGGCGACTTCATCGGTATCCTCAGCATGACCGACATCCTGGAGTCGATCGCTGGCCAGTTGCCGGACGCCAGTGAAATGGCCGGGCCGGATATCGTCACCCAGGGCGAGGACTTCGTTGTTTCCGGTGCCCTGAACCTCAGCCTGATCCGCGAGCGCACCGGCTTCCAGGCCCGCGTCACCGAGGACTACCAGACGCTGGCCGGCCTGGTGATGAGCCTGCTGGATCGTCTGCCAGTGATCGGTGACCAGCTGGAGCATCAAGGCTGGTCGTTGAAGGTGACCGGTGTCGAAGAGCGGCGGGTGACCAAAGTGTTGCTGCAACGCCAGCAGCAAGCCACCGGCAAGTAACCCGCCTCAAGCTGCGGTTTGCTGACCGCCAGGCTGCCATCGACGCGCCAAATGCGTCGATGGCATGCAACTGGTCGGCTCGATTCAACAAGATCGAATAAGGCTGGTCTATCCTGCCTCACTCCCGTGGCTTCAACCTGCAGTCAGCCACTCCACCTCTCGGAGCCTGCCATGACTGCTGCTTCCCTGTTCAATCCCAACCTGACCTATGACGTGATCTCGACCCGCAAGGCCTACCCGGTCTGGCGCATCCGCGAGCGCAAGGTATATGCCTACCTTGAGCATGACCCGCGCCGTGACTGGAGCGGGGAGATCGGCTTCTTGAGTCTGGGAACGCCCCAGCGGCTGGTCGACCATGATGGTCAGACCATCGCCTGGATCGTTGGCAATGAGGTTCGCGATACCAAAGGGCAACGCTTCGCCCTCAGCCAAGTCAAGGATTGACCGATTCGGACGGTACCTGGCTTTGTGGCCGCGACCTTGGTCTGGGCGGCATTGCGACGAATGGGCCGGTAAACCACGGCAAATGCAGTGACTTTGCTGGCCTCTTCGCTACCAAGGTAGCTCCCACAGAGGTACATAGGGCCTAAACGATCAGGTTCAGCGCCGACGCGGCCGTGATACCACCGACTCGATATTTTTCCGGCCGATCAACAGTGGGCGCTCTGGCTCAGCTGTAACAGCCGGTTGTTCGCCCAGCCATTTGTACATCACCAGACAATCCACCAGGCCCAGCCGGGCGTGACGGTAGGCGCGTGGCAGGCGGCCGACGGTGTCGAAGCCCAGCTTGCCCCACAGCGCGACGGCCACTTCGTTGCTGGCCACCACCGAGTTGAACTGCATGGCCAGAAAACCGCTTTGCCTTGCCAACTGCTGCGAGTGCTCGCACATCAGCCGGGCCACGCCACGGCCACGCGCAGCCTCGGTGACCATATAGCCGCAGTTGCTGACATGGCTACCGGGACCTGCGGCATTGGCCTTGAGGTAGTAACTGCCCAGCAATACGCCGTGTTCTTCAGCGACCAACGTGTGCAGCGGATAATTCAGCCACAGCTCGCGGGCCTGCTCAAAGGTCAGGGCCGGGTCATAGGCGTAGGTTTCCCGGGCGCTGACGACGGCCTGGAAGGTTGGCCAGAAGCCGTCGAAGTCGGCGGCGGTCATGGGGCGGATCTGGATCATGTCGGTCCTTGCGGTGTACGGCGTGAGGCGCACCTTATGTGTTCAGGCCAACGATCTGCAAGTCTGGCTTGCCGAGCAGCAACCAATGGCGGTATATGCTCAGCCCGGTATCTGGCCAATTTCAAGGAAGTCCATGCCCAGCCCTATTCTTGCTGACCTGAAGTCTCCCCAGTCATCCATGAGCCATGTGTTCTGGCTCACCGGCCTGCCTGCTGCCGGCAAGACCACCCTGGCCAAAGCGCTTGAACAGCGCCTGAAGGCTGTGGGCCGCCAGGCACTGGTGCTCGACGGTGACGAGCTGCGCCGCGGCTTGTGCGCCGATCTGGGCATGAGCGATGCCGACCGCCGGGAAAACATTCGCCGGGCCGGTGAGGTCGCTGCGTTGTTGCAGCGTTCAGGGCTGGATGTGATCTGCGCGTTCGTCTCGCCCTTCAATGAAGACCGCCAGCGGGTACGCCAGCTGTTCGCAACCGGGCAGTTCACCGAGGTGCATGTCAGCACCAGCCTGCAGGTGTGCATGCAGCGCGACCCCAAAGGCCTGTACGCCCGCGCACAACGAGGCGAGCTGCACAATCTGACCGGTTGGGATGCGCCTTTTGAGGTGCCGCTGGCGGCCGAATTCAGCTTCGACAGCCATACCATGAGCACTGAACATTTGCTTGATGCGCTGTGTGAACGTGCAGTGCAGGCGAGTTAACCCGGCTCCATGCCCCACAACTGCAGGGCGTATTCGACAAAGCTGCGCAGTTTCGGCAACCGATAGCGGTCTTGCGGGTAGATCAGGTGCATGGGCCTGCCCGGCAAGCGGTACTCGGGGAGCAAGGCCTTCAGCCGACCCTCTCGCAGGTCCTGTTCGACCAGCGCGTCGGGCAGCATCACGATGCCCATACCGGCCTTGGCGGCCTGATACAGGCCCGCTGAAGAATTGATCATCAACGGCCCGTTGACCGGCACCGAGACCTCGCCGTCTGGTCCGTTGAGTCGCCAGTGTTTTTCGGTGGAACTCCAGTCATCGCCCGCCAGATAAGCGAACGCCAGGCAGTCGTGCTGCTGCAGGTCCTGGGGATGCCGGGGTGTGCCGCGCCGCGCCAGGTATTGCGGCGCGGCGCAGATGGTCAGGGTGTAGTCCTGCAAGGGGCGGGCGATCAGGCGCGTCGAGGTAGCCAGTTCGCCCATGCGGATGCCTACGTCGAAACCGTGGTCCAGCAGGTCCATGCGCTGGTTGGTCAGCACGACATCCAGGCGAATCTGTGGGTAGCGCCGGGAGAACTCGCTCAGGGCCGGGGCCAGACGCTCCGAGCCGAAGGTCAGCGGCGCGGTGATGCGCAAGGTGCCCAACGGTTCGCCCAGTGCCTGTTCAGCCAACTGTTCGGAATCGACCACCAGCCCCAGAACTTCCACGCAACGCTGGTAGTACGCTTCGCCAAATTCGGTCAGGCGCTGGCGGCGGGTGGTGCGCTTGAGCAGGCTGACGCCCAGGCGCTGTTCCAGTGCACGCAAATGGTTACCGACCATGGTCGTGGAAATTGCGCATTCGCGGGCGGCGGCCGTCATGCTGCCGGATTCGACGACCTTTACGAATACCGACATTGCCTGGAACAGATCCATTATCAATCCATGCTTGAAAATGTTTGAAGTTATAGCCGGTTTATCCAGCGAAAGGGGCTAACGATACTGCAAACCACCCCTGACCACTATGGAGCCGCCGACCATGACCAGCGCTTGCCTGATGCACACCTACCAGCCATTACCTTTGAGCTTTGTGCGCGGCCTGAATACCCGCGTATGGGACCAGGACGGGCGCGAATACCTCGATGCAGTGGCCGGTGTGGCAGTGACTAATGTCGGCCATGCCCATCCGGCCCTGGTGGCGGCCATCAGCGAACAGGCCGGGTTACTGTTACACACCTCCAATCTGTACAACATTGACTGGCAGCAACGTCTGGCACAGGCGCTGACCGGGCTGTCGGGCCTTGAGCGGGTGTTTTTCAACAACTCCGGCGCCGAGGCCAACGAGACCGCACTCAAACTGGCCCGCTTGCATGGCTGGCACAAAGGCATTGAGCAGCCGCTGGTGGTGGTCATGGACAATGCGTTTCATGGCCGTACCCTGGGAACTCTGGCCGCCAGTGATGGCCCGGCGGTGCGGCTTGGGTTTGCCGGTTTGCCGGGTGATGTGCTGCGCATCGCGTTCGGCGACCTGGCAGCCTTCGAGCAGGCCTGTGCCAGCCATGGCTCGCGGATCGCGGCGGTGCTGCTTGAGCCGGTGCAGGGCGAGGGCGGGATTCGGGTCGCGCCGGCCGGCTATTTGAAGGCATTGCATGAGCGTTGCCGGCAGCGTGACTGGTTGTTGATGTTCGATGAAATCCAGAGCGGCATCGGCCGTACCGGGCGCTGGTTCGCCTTTCAGCATGAAGGTATCGTGCCGGATGTCATGACCCTGGCCAAAGGGCTGGGCAACGGCATACCGATTGGTGCTTGCCTGGCGCGCGGCAAAGCGGCAGGGCTGTTCACTCCTGGCAGTCATGGCAGCACGTTTGGCGGCAACCCGTTGGCCTGTCGGGTCGGCTGCACGGTGCTGGAGATCATCGAGCGGCAACAATTGGTCAATAATGCCCGGCTGCTGGGCGATTATCTGATAGAGCGTCTGGGGCAGGCGCTGAACGATAACCCCAAGGTCGTCGCGATTCGCGGTCGCGGGCTGATGATCGGCATTGAGTTGCAGCAACCGATTGCCGACCTGAGTCTGATGGCCGCCCGGCATTACGGGCTTCTGATCAATGTGACGCGCGGCCGGACCATCCGCTTGCTGCCGCCATTGACCCTCAATCACGACGAGGCGGATACGATTGTGCAGGCCCTGCACAGCCTGCTTGAGTAACCGGTTTGATGGGGGCGAGTAAATTTTGGGCTATACCGGAAAGATACAGTTACGGTAGAAACACACATGGGAATTGCGAATCAAAGCAATATGCCGACCCACCGATTAACAAGGAGCCCCCCATGCCTATCCGGTCACTGACCCTTGCTACTCTGCTGCTCGTCGCTGCCCCGGTGTTTGCCGCCGACAGTGATGCACCGCTGGCACAGGAGCGCGGCAAGGCCAGGCCTTTGGTCATCATTGCCCCTAGCCAAAGCGACCAGACGCTGGTCAGCTTGAAAAAAGCGCTTGAAGAACCCGCCAACCGCAAGGCCTTTACCGAGCGCAACATGGTGCTCTACACCGTGGTCAACACGCTTGGCCAGCGTGACGGCAAAAATCTGGATGCGCAGACCAGCATGGCGCTGATCCGCGAGTTGAAGCTGGGCGCCGGGGGCAAGACCCGGGTCATCCTGATTGGCAAGGATGGCGAGAAGAAGCTCGAAACCGAGAGCATTCAGGTTCAGGAAATCTTCGCCACCATCGATCAGATGCCAATGCGTGAAAAAGAGGCCAGCGCACCGGCAGCGGCGCCAGCCAGCAGTACCGCGCCACCGCCGGAAAAAGCGCCAAAGGCCGGCAAGGGCGGGGCGCCGACCCTCGACGACTGAGGGGGCATCAGCCGTGAAAACAAAAAGCCCGCTGCAGAGTGTTCTGCAGCGGGCTTTGGCTTTGGCGCCAACCCCCCGAGGGTTCACTCGCCGCGAATGTACTGTTCCAGCTGTTGAATCAGGCTCGCCTGTTCAGCGATGGCTTCCTTGACCAGGTCACCGATCGACAGCAAACCGAGCAGTTCGCCGTTGTCGACCACCGGCAGGTGGCGCAAGTGGCCGTCGGTCATGATGTTCATGCAGTCTTCGACGCTGCGTGAGGAGTCAACGGTGATGACCTTGCTGCTCATGATCGTGCTCACTGGCGTGCCGGCCGAAGAGCGGCCAAGCAGGACCATCTTGCGGGCGTAGTCGCGTTCGCTGACCACGCCGACGACCGCGCCGTTTTCGACCACGGCCAAGGCACCGATATTCTTCTCGGCCATCAGTTTCAAGGCGTCCAGCACCAGCGCGCCGGGTGCAATAGTGTGAACCTGACGGTGTTGTTCAGGCTTGAGTTTGAGCAATTGAGCTACGGTTTTCATGGCGCTCTCCAGTGGCGAGACCTTGTTATCAGGGACCCTTCTGCGGGGTGGTTAAAGCATCCGGCAAGCCATGAGCTGCCGCAAGCTTGAAAGCGCCTTGCAGGGGTGCGAAAGCGTCAAACATCCAGTGCGTGCACATTTTGCCCTTCGATTGCCTGAAGCAGCGCTGCCAAGGGCATCGGCCGGTTCAGCAAATAACCTTGAGCTTCGTCACAGGTCAAGTCCTGCAAGTGTTGCAGTTGCTGCCCGGTTTCCACACCTTCAGCGGTGATCGTCAAGGATAGCGCACGTCCCAGATCAATGATTGCCCGCACAATGGCACGTCCTTGGGCGCTGTGCTCGATTTCGCTGATGAAACTGCGGTCGATCTTCAGGGTGTCAAACGGCAGGTCCTTGAGGTAGCTCAGCGACGAGTAACCGGTGCCAAAGTCATCCATCGCCAGTCTGACCCCCAGGTGCTTGAGCGCCGTCATCAATTCCAGGCAGGAGGGCGCGTCCTCGATCACCACCCGCTCGGTCAGCTCCAGTTCCAGCCGGTGCGGTGGCAGCCCGGTGGCCGCCAGTACCGAGCGAATGCGTTCGACCAGGCCGCCGAGGCGAAACTCGATGGCAGAAATATTCACCGAGACCAGAACGTCGTCACCCCATTGCATCGCATCGCTACAGGCCCTGCGCAACACCCAGTCACTGAGCGCTACGATCAGGCCGTTCTCTTCGGCCAGGCTGATGAACTGATCCGGCATGCACAGCCCAAGCTGCGGGTGTTCCCAGCGGATCAGTGCCTCGGCACCGCAGATCCGCCCGCTGCTCACCGCATGACGGGGTTGATAGCGCAGGGTGAACTGGCCGTGCCTGAGGGCGATATGCAGGTCTCTTTCCAGTTCGCGGCGCTGCTGCATACGCTCGGTCATCTGTGGCTCATAGAAGCGCCAGGTGTTACGCCCATTGTGCTTGGCCTGATAGAGCGCCAGGTCAGAAAAACGCAGCAGATCATCCGGCTCAATGCCGTCTGTGGGGGCACAGGCGATGCCGATGCTCAAACCGATCGTGATCTCCTGACCATTGAGTATAAAAGGCTGGCAGATGCTGGCGATCAGCGTCAGGCACAGCTGTTCCACCGCGTGTCGACTGGCCAGTGCCGGGGCCACCATGATGAATTCGTCACCGCCCTGGCGGGCCAGCAAGGCGCCTTGTGGCAGGCAGCGCGCCAGACGCCGGGCCACCTCGCGCAACACGCTGTCGCCACCGCTGTGGCCGTACAGGTCATTAACCGGCTTGAAGTGATCCAGGTCGAGGCTGAGCAGGGTCAGCGGCATGCCCTGGTGAGGCAGTTGCTGCAACTGCGCTTCAAGAAATTCCCGCAACTGGCTGCGATTGGCCAGTCCGGTCAGGGCGTCGTGCCATGACAGTTGGCGCAGCCGTTGTTCAACGGCCACTTCCCGGGTGATGTCCGAGGCGCTGCCCTGATAACCGACTATCTGCCCGTCGTGCAGGATCGGCTTGACAGCAATCAGGCTGGTCAGGGTTTGCCCGTCGGGGGCTTGATGGGTGCAACGGATCACCGAGCGGGTCACGCTGGCGTGCTGAGCGTGGATCCATTGGTCGAGCCGTTGCTCGGGGCAGTCGAGCATTTCATCCAGACGGCGGCCCAGCCAGTCTTGCGCCGCCTGCCCGGTGACGGCGGTGAAGCGTTCGGACAGGTAAGTGATGCGCAGGTCCGACGCGGTTTCCCAGAACCAGTCCGATGCGGCCTCGGCCACATTGCGAAAGCGCGCTTCGCTGCTGGCCAGGGCGCTGCGGCTGGCGCTGATCATGGCGTACTGCTGGTCCATCAGTTGCGCGTTGTTCAGCGCTCGCCGACTGATGCCGCGACTGACAAGCAACAGCGCGCCAAGCAACAGCAGCAAAATCGGCAACAGCACCCGCAGCAAGCGATGACCGGGCCGCTCTGGATCCCAGCGCAACAGCAACTGCGGGTCGATCTGCAATTGCGGCTGGCGGGTCGCATCTTGATGGTCGAGCGGTATGCGTAAATGAGCGATTTCGTAGCTGTTGCCCAGATGCTTGAGCTTTTGCGGACTCAAACGGTACGCCAGCACCAGCACTGACTGTACACCGGCCAGGCGTTGCACTGCCGGGTCGGTGCCAGGGGTCAGGCGGGCGGCGCTGAAAAACACCGGTTGACCCTGCACATTGAGGATCCGGGTGGCGACGTGTTCCTCGTCTTCGCTGTTGCGCGCATCCTCTATCAGGCTGGCCGGAAAACTGCCGAGCCAGCTCTGTAGCGTGGTGTCGCTCAGGTTACCCTGGTCCAGGGCGTAGGTTGTCTGGTTTTGCCCATTGATCACGAAAACCCCTTCGAAGTGAAAGGTCTTGAACAGTGAAGCCCCCAGATTATCCCGGTCATAGGCCCACTCTGTGTCGTGTTGCAGGTGCAGGGCGCGATAGGCCTCACCCCAAAAGGCGTAGTCGCGTGTGGTGGTGATCAGTTGCTGGTGGGTTGCTCGCCAGAGTTTGTCCACCAGCCGTTGGCTGTGGTTGCTGGCATCGCGATTCAATTGCAGGGCAATCAGCAGCAGGGCGGCGACCATTACCAGTGAAATCACCGCCAGTAGACCCAGCAAGGCAGACAGGGTGCGCCTGGCAAGCCAGACATTGCGTGGGTCGGACTCAGGTGTTCTGGGTGCTGGGGGCATCGGGGCTGACTCCATCACACGACTACTGATCATTTATAGACCCGGCAACGCGACCCTGCGCGGGTGGACCGCGTAGAATGCCTGCGGTTTGCAGATGGGTGAGGCGAGAACGTTGGATTTACAGCGGGGTTTCATACTCAGTCGGCACTGGCGCGACACGCCGGCGGGCGTTGAAGTCGAGTTGTGGCTGGCGACCGAGCACGGGCCGCAACACATTCGCCTGCCTGCCCAGCCGGCAGTGGCCTTCATGCCGGCTGTCCAGCGTGAACGCGCAGAGGCCTTGCTGCGCGGCGAGCAGGGTGTGCAACTGCGCGAGCTGGAGCTGCGCGACTTTCGTCATCGGCCGGTGTTGGGTATTTACTGCAATCAGTATTGGCAGTTGCTGAACATCGAAAGGACCCTGCGCAAGGGTAACCTGGATGTCTATGAAGCTGACATCCGGCCGCCGGACCGGTACCTGATGGAGCGTTTCATCACCGCGCCAGTGCTGTTTGGCGGTACACCGCAGGCCGACGCAACGCTGATTGAGGCGTATATCCGACCGGACCCGGACTACCGGCCAGCACTAAGGCTGGCCTCGCTGGACATCGAAACCACTGAGCACGGCGAGCTTTACTGCATCGGGCTTGAAGGCTGCGGCCAGCGTCAGGTGTACATGCTCGGGCCGGCCAATGGCGACGCCAGTGGCGTGGATTTCAACTTGCAGTACTGCGCCAGCCGCGCCGAGCTGCTGCAGGCCCTGAACCACTGGATGGCGAAGCACGACCCGGACGCGATCATCGGCTGGAATCTGGTGCAGTTTGACCTGCGGGTGCTGCAAGAACACTCCAAACGCTTGGGCATCCCGCTGTTGTTGGGCCGTGGCGGCCAGCCGCTGGGCTGGCGTGAGCACGGCAGCCGTCAGCATTTTTTTGCTGAAGCCGCCGGCCGGCTGATCATCGATGGCATCGAAGCGCTGCGCTCGGCGACCTGGAGTTTTCCGTCATTCAGCCTGGAATCTGTCGCCCAGACCTTGCTCGGTGAGGGTAAGGCCATCGACACGCCGTACCAGCGCATGGACGAGATCAACCGCCTGTTTGCCGAGGATAAGTCGGCGCTGGCGCGCTATAACCTCAAGGACTGTGAGCTGGTCACGCGGATCTTCGCCAAGACCCAATTGCTCACCTTCCTGCTGGAGCGCGCCACGGTAACGGGCCTGTCGGCCGATCGCAGCGGCGGTTCGGTCGCAGCGTTCTATCACCTGTACATCCCGCTGATGCACCGCACCGGCTTCGTCGCGCCGAATCTGGGCGAGCGCATGCCCGAGGCCAGCCCCGGCGGTTTTGTGATGGACTCGCAGCCGGGCCTGTATGAGTCGGTGCTGGTGCTCGATTACAAGAGCCTGTACCCCTCGATCATCCGGACCTTTCTGATCGACCCGGTCGGTCTGATCGAGGGGCTGCGTGAGCCGGATGATGAGCGCTCGGTCGCAGGCTTTCGTGGCGCGCGCTTTTCCCGCACCCGGCACAGCCTGCCGAGTATTGTCGAGCGGGTCTGGCAAGGCCGCGAACAGGCCAAGCGTGACGGCAACGCGCCGCTTTCCCAGGCCCTGAAGATCATCATGAATGCGTTTTACGGTGTGCTGGGCTCCAGTGGCTGCCGGTTCTTCGACACCCGCCTGGCTTCATCGATCACCCTGCGCGGCCATGAAATCATGCAGAAGACCCGTGAGCTGATCGAGGCGCGTGGCTATCAGGTGATCTACGGCGATACCGATTCAACCTTTGTCTGGCTTGGCAAACCGCACGCCGAACCTGACGCGGCAGCCATCGGGCGGGGCCTGGTCGAGGAGGTCAACCAATGGTGGCAGAGTCATTTGCAAGCGCAGTACGGGCTGTCCAGTGCTCTGGAGTTGCAATACGAGATCCACTATTCGCGCTTTCTGATGCCGACCATTCGCGGTGCGCAAGAGGGTAGCAAGAAGCGCTACGCCGGGCTTGTCACGCGCAGCGATGGCCGCGAAGAAATGGTCTACAAGGGGCTGGAGTCGGTACGCACCGACTGGTCGCCGCTGGCCCGGGAATTTCAGCAGCAACTTTATCTGCTGATTTTCCAGCGCCAGCCTTATCAGGCGTTTGTCCGTGAATATGTGCGCCGGACCCTGGCCGGTGAACAGGATGAGTTGCTGGTGTATCGCAAGCGTCTGCGCCGCCGACTCGACGACTACGAGCGCAATGTCCCGCCGCATGTGCGTGCTGCGCGTCTGGCCGACAACTGCAACCAGCGTCTGGGGCGACCGCTGCAATACCAGCGTGGCGGCTGGATCAGTTACGTGATCTCCACCAATGGCCCTGAACCCCTTGAAGCCCGCCAGGCGCCCATCGATTACGATCACTACGTCACCCGCCAGCTTCAACCGATTGCCGACGCGATCCTGCCGTTCGTGAATGATGAGTTCGCCACGCTGATTGGTGGGCAACTGGACCTGTTCTAGCGGCAAGACTGTTCAATTAGGTGCTAAAAATCTCTGCGGGAGCAGCCGGCCGGCGCTCTGGTTGCTCGTGAAGAGGCCGGTGAAGTCACAGCATCTGCTGCGAGTTTGCCGCCGTCTTCGCGAGCAAGCTCCCCACCGGGGACATAAAGCACTTAACTGAACAGTATTGGTTCTAGCAACAATCCTGTAGGAGCGACTTTAGTCGCGAAAATCGCGAAAATCGCGAAAGTCGCGCAAGCCAGGAGGCTCTGCCAGGCGCACAACCAACTGCGGCAATAGCTCTTCACACGGATCATCGAATTTCGCCGTCAACAGCTCATCGGCGCGGGTAATGCCTTGATTGATGGCCAGGATCGGCTTGCCTTGCTCAGCCATGGCTTTGCACAGCCGAAAGGCCGACCAGGCCATCAGTGACGAGCCGACCACCAGCACGCCTGCAGCTTCAGTGGCCAGGGCCGTGGCGTCAGCGGCGGTCTGGCGGGCGACATTCTCGCCAAAGAACACCACATCCGGCTTCAGCCGCACGCCTTCACAGTGCGCGCAGGAGGGGACCTGAAAACCGCCGATGCGGGCCTCATCAAGCAACGTGTCGCCGTCCGGTGCCTGCATGGCCTCGACCTGCTGCATGTGCGGGTTATCGGCTTGCATCTGCGTCTGGATAAGCGCCCGATCGTACTGCGCCTGGCAATCGAGGCAGCGCACCCGGTGCAGGCTGCCGTGCAATTCAATGGCTGCACTGCCAGCGCGCTGGTGCAGGCCATCGACGTTCTGGGTAATCAGGCCGCTGATTCGTCCTGCGCTTTGCAGCTCGGCCAAGGCCAGATGCGCGGCGTTGGGTTGTGCCTGGAGGATTCTCGGCCAACCGAGCATGGCCCTGGCCCAGTAACGCTGACGCGCCGCCGGGTCGACAATGAACGTCTGATACATCATCGGCTGGCTGCCACGGCGCACACCTTGGCGGTCCCGATAATCCGGAATACCGGAGGCGGTGCTGATGCCGGCGCCGGTAATCACCAGCAGCGGGCGTTGCAGATACTCATAAAGCCTATCGAGGGACATACCGAACTCCAGACAACGTCATCTACCCAGTCTAATGATTATTGTGCTTTACCTCGGTTCAATCGCTATGCCACCCTCGCCAGCTTTAGTTTGGAAAGGATGCCCAGCGTGCGCCGCCACCCATTTCAGCAACTCGACGTATTCACTGACCAACCCCTGCAAGGCAACCCGCTGGCGGTAGTGCTGGAGGCCGATGATTTGGATGAGCAGCGCATGGCCGCGCTGGCCAACTGGACCAACCTCAGCGAAACCGCATTCCTGCTGCAACCCACTGATCCGCGGGCGGACTATCGGGTGCGGATCTTCACCACCCTCAAGGAATTGCCGTTTGCCGGGCACCCGACGCTGGGCGCCTGCCATGCCTGGCTGCAGAGCGGCGGGGTGGCCAAAGGCAGGGAAATCATTCAACAGTGCGGTATCGGCCTGGTGCGCATTCGCCGTGACGGCGAGCTTCTGGCCTTTACGGCGCCGCCACTGTTGCGCGCCGGGCCGCTGGGACCGGCACTGCTGGAGCAGCTGATTGCCGCGCTGGGGCTTACGGATGATCAAGTGCTGGATGCTCGCTGGGTCGACAACGGCGCGGGCTGGGTTGCACTGCGACTGGCCAGCCGCGAGCAGGTGCTGGCGGTTACTCCGGACTTTTCCCGGATCCTCGGCATGGCCGTGGGTGTTTTTGCCGCATGGCAGGCCGAAAGCGCTGAAGGCCCGGCCAGCTTTGAAGTCCGCGCCTTTGTCGGCGGCGACGGCATGCCGGAAGATCCGGTCACCGGCAGCCTGAATGCAGGCATTGCCCGCTGGTTACTGGAGGAAGGGCTGGCACCTGATCGTTACCTGGTCAGCCAGGGCACAGCCCTGGGCCGCAATGGCCGGGTGCATGTGCAACGTATTGGTGAAGATATCTGGGTCGGCGGTGCCTGTGTGACCTGTATCGAGGGCCAGATCAGCCTTTAATTTGCCGGCCGGATTCTTTTGCCGGGCAGGGCGGCAACGCTGCTGGCCTGGCCGTCGCGTTGCTTGCCGGTGCGGGCCTGGCTAATCAGCTCCGGAATCAGCGGGCCTTCGGGCAGGTTCTTCCAGAACCGCGCGGGCAGATGGCCCTGCATGACCTTGGGGTTGAGCCGCGCCGGGTTGAAGATGTTCTGGTAATAGGTCAGCCACAGCGCACCTTCAGGGTCTTGCGGTTGGCGTGCCAGCGCTCGCCAGGCATCAGGGCACTGACGATGGTGGATCAGACGACTGGCGTCGTAGAACACCGCATCCTTGGGCGTTGCAATCAGCCAGCGGTGGCGGCCCATGCGGCCGATAAAATGCGTGCTGGCACTGGCCAGGATATCGTGGGCCGGCTCATGCCAGGCGATGTAGTCCGGCGCGTTGTCGTCTGGCCATGAGGTGCCTGACGGCACGGCGACGAACCGCAGGAAGGCATGCAGGTGATGGGCTTCGCGACTGACCTGCTTGAGCCGGCGCTGCAGTTCGCTACCCAGTTGATCGCCGGCCAGCATGGCGCTGCGATCGCCATGGCTGACCCGCCATAACACTTCATACAACAGGCTCCAGCGCTGCTCGCCGCAATATTGCGAGGCGGCGCGCAGTTGCTCCAGCAGCGCCAGCGGCACCCGAGCCTGGAACGGGCCAAGGCCGTCTGGCAACGCTTCGTCGCTGCCGAACAGGTCCGCTTCTCGCTCGCCTTGCCAACTGACCCGGCTCGGATCGATGCCGTGGCTGAGCAGCCAGCGGGCCTGTTGCCGCCAGACCTCGAACAGGTCGTCGCACTCCAGGCAAATCACGCCCAGAGCCCCAACTGTTGCGGTTGCGGACGGTCACGCAACTGCTGGTGCAGGCGCTCGCTGGGCGTTTCGGCCTGGGACGGCCGGTAATCGCTGGTGATGATGAACGGCCGGGCCTTGGCCAGCACACAGCGCATCCGCGCCAGGTCTTCATAGCGGATACGGCGCAACCGGCGCAGTTCGACCAGCCGCTGAGCGGTGCGCAGGCCAATGCCCGGGATGCGCGCGATCAGGCTGGGCTCGGCGCGGTTCAGGTCCAGCGGAAACACCTCCCGGTTATTCAAGGCCCAGGCCAGCTTGGGGTCGATGTCCAGCGCCAGATCCCCCGGCCCGTTGAGCAGCTCATTGGCCTTGAAGCCATAACCGCGTAATAGAAAGTCGGCCTGATACAGCCGATGTTCTCGCAGCAGAGGCGGGGCGGCCAACGGTACGCTGCTTGGGCTGTTGGGAATCGGGCTGAACGCCGAGTAGTAAACCCGCCGCAGTTTGTAATGGCTGTACATGGACTGGGCGCTGCGCAGGATGGTGCTGTCGTCGGTGCTGTCGGCGCCGACGATCATCTGAGTGCTTTGCCCGGCAGGGGCGAAGCGAGGCGCCCGTGGCTCGCCCTGAACGTTCTGCTCGGCGCTGTGGATGGTGTGCATGGCCCGGCGAATCGAGCTGACGTTTTTCTCCGGGGCGAGGATTTGCAGGCTGCTGTCGGTCGGCAGCTCGATATTGACGCTGAGGCGATCGGCATATTGACCGGCCAGCGCAATCAATGCCGGGTCGGCGTCCGGGATGGTCTTGAGGTGAATGTAGCCGCGGAACTCGTGTTTCTCGCGCAGCAGGCGGGCGACCTCGACCAGTTGCTCCATGGTGTAATCCGAAGAGCGGATGATCCCTGAGCTGAGAAACAGCCCGCTGACACAATTACGACGGTAGAAGTCCAGGGTCAGGCGCACCACTTCTTCGGGGCTGAAGCGCGCGCGCGGTACATCGCTGGAGCGGCGATTGACGCAATACTGGCAGTCGTACAGGCAGAAGTTGGTGAGCAATACCTTGAGCAGCGAAACGCAGCGGCCGTCGGGGGTATAGCTGTGGCAGATGCCCATGCCATTGGTCGAACCCAGTCCGGCCTTGCCGGCCGAACTGCGTTTGGGCGCGCCGCTGCTGGCGCAGGAGGCATCGTATTTGGCGGCGTCGGCCAGAATGCTCAGCTTTTCAATCAACTGCATGAAAAAACCCGATACTGTTTTTACATACAGTATCGGGCTTCGCCCTGAGGCTCAAGTGCCGCTGGTAAGGCCGGTGCAGGATCAGTGCTGCTGGTAGGCCGTCGCGTAACGCCGGTTGATGCTCACGCAATCGGCATAGACCTTGAGTGATTTACGGTATTCATTGCCGGAATTGGCCGACGACGCGGATTCTTCTGTCTGTCCTTCCCAGAACGGGCTGAAGTCGCTCTCGGCGCTGCCTTCGGTCTTGATGGTCTCGATGAACTCATCGAGGGTGAACCACTGCGGCTGGCCATTGCTGTAGCTCATGATCCGGCTGTCCGGGTGCATGGCGCGGCGCAACAGCGCCTCATCGGCGAAGACCATGCCTGCAACATAGTTACCGACGGCCTGTTCGATGTAATCGTCTTCTGGCGGAGTCATCATGTTTTAGTCCTTTAAGGTGCAGAGCATTGCTGAAATGGGTAAGAAATTGATGTCGCACGCGACCAGTCAAGCTTAGTCGGCCTGTCTCGATTGACAGGGCTGTGCGACAAATGGCCCCAATCGGGAAAAATTCCGATTGGCGGAAGGGTTCGAGTTAAATAGAATTATTCTCATTTCTTGAGTCGAACCCAAAGAGTGCTCCGCGCATGACCGATGCCGCTCAACCCATGCAGGCTGGCTTGGACAGTTTTTATCGCGAACACAGCAGTTGGCTGGAGTCCTGGCTGCGTCGGCGGCTGGGCAATGGCTGGGATGCCGCCGACCTGAGCCAGGAGACCTTTCTGCGGGTGTTGGCCAGCCCTGGCGGCGAACCGTTGGCGGCCTTGCGCGAGCCGCGTGCGTACCTGGTGACAGTCGGCAAGCGCCTGCTGCTCAACCATCAGCGGCGCCGGCAACTGGAGCAAGCCTATCTTGACGCACTGAGCCAGTTGCCTGAAGCCGTGACGCCGTCGGCAGAGCAGCGCTGGATCGTCCTGCAAACCCTGCAAGCGCTGGATGATCTGCTCGATGGGCTGGCACCGGCGGTGCGCCGGGCGTTCCTTTGGGCGCAGCTTGAGGGGTTGAGCTACGCGCAGATTGCCGAGCGGCTGCAGGTCTCGCAGCGCACCGTCAAACGCTATATGGCGCAAGCCTATGAGCACTGCCTGGTGGCTGATCTGTGAGCGGCGACAGTCAGGATCAGGCGCGTCAGCTGGCGCATGCAGCAGCCTATTGGCTGGCGTTGATCGAATCGGGCAGCGCCAGCGCCGAGGATCTCGCACGCTTGCGTCACTGGCGCGAACAGTCGCATCACCATGAGCAGATGTGGCAGAAGGCCCAGGGGCTGCGCCAGCGCTTTGCCGAGGTGCCTGCCCAGCTTGCGCTGGCCAGCCTCGACCGGCCCGGCCCTGACCTGCAACGACGCGCCGTGCTCAAGCGGGCGCTGGTGGTGGCGGCATTGTTGCCGACGGGCTGGCTGCTGAGCCGGCAACTGCCGCTGGCCAACTGGAGTGCCGACTTGCGGACCGCCACCGGTGAGCGGCGCATGGTCGGCTTGCCCGATGGCAGTCAATTGCAGCTCAACACCGCCACGGCGGTGGATCTGGAGTGGCGGGCCGGCCAGCACCAGTTGCGACTGATCGACGGTGAACTGGCACTGAACATGGCCGCTGATGCGCAGCAGGTGAGCATTCAAACCCGTCTTGGGCAGATCAGTGCCAGTGCCGCCGAGCTGTGTGTTCGTCAGGATGCCCGGCGCTGCCGGGTGTCGGTCAGCCGCGGCAGTGTCGAGTTGCGCTCGGCCAGCGGTGCTATCGAGCGCCTGCAGGCCGGGCAGCGCGCTTCGTTGAATATCGACGGCATCACGCCGATAGAACGCTTCGACGCCCGTCAGCCGGATTGGCGCATGGGCGTGCTGAGTGTCGAAAATCGCCCGTTGGGCAGCTTCCTGACCGAGCTTGGCCGCTACCGGCCGGGCATCTTGCGTTGGGAGCCTGGCCTGGAGCAGTTGGCCGTGACTGGCTCCTTCCGGCTGGACGACACCGAACAGATCCTCGACCTGCTGGCCGCCAGCCTGCCGATTCAGGTACAGCGCCGGACGCGCTACTGGGTCACCCTGGTCGCGCGCCCGAAAGTCGTCTGAGCCGCTCAGCGCCGCACGATCACCACTTCAAGATATTCCGCCGGGACGATCAGCGATTCGCTACCGGCCCGGTTCATGCGTTTTAGCAGGTCGCTCAAGTCCTGTTGCAAGCGCTGCGCGTCGTTCGCGGACAAACTGGCAAAGGCCATGTGCAGTGGCCCGTACCAGGCGCGGAAGGTGTCGATAAAGTGCTGCGCAGAGCGATAACGCATATTGAACAGTCGCGGTGTTACCCGCACCTCGCTGGCGGTGGCGGCAAACAAGTCGTCCAGGCAACTTCTGTTACCCCACTGCAACGGTGAGCGTATGCCTTCAGGTGGCGGTACATGCCTGGCAAGAGCCTTGAACATCTGTCCGACAAAACCGTCCGGCGTCCAGCAGGCCAGGCCAATGCGCCCGCCGGGCCGGCAGACCCTGGCCAGTTCAGCTGCAGCGCGAGGCTGGTCAGGGGTGAACATCACACCAAAGGTCGACAGCACCGCGTCGAAGCTGGCATCGGCAAACGGCAGGGCTTCGGCATCGGCTTCCAGAAAACTGATGTCGAAGCGCTCGGCCCTTGCCCGTTCGCGCCCGCGCTCAAGCAGCGCGCCGACAAAGTCGGTGGAGGTTACCACGCAGCCGCGCCGGGCGGCGGCAAGGCTGGCGTTGCCGTTACCGGCGGCAACGTCCAGCACGGTTTCGTCGTAGCGCAAGTCGCAGGCTTCGGCAAGCAGTTCAGCCGTGAGCAGCAGTCCGGTGCCGATCACGGCGTAGTCGCCGCTGCTCCAGACCTGGTTATGGCGCTTTTTGAGTTGTTGCAGATCCACGGGGGCTTTCATCAGGGGTCACCTGTCGGCGGGATGCAGGTAGAGGGCGGGAAACCCCGATGAGCGAAGAAAGGTAACGGCTTGCAGACCCGGCTTTGTCTCTGGGCTGGTAAGCGTATGCCAGCCGGTGGAGTCTCTCGATGCAGGAGTGATCAGCATAGTCAGTGCGCTGACTATGCTGGGCAAGAGTCGCCATATGGCTGGATGAATGGTCCTGGAGGGTGTAGCAAAACTGCCTGCGCTCGCCGACTTTCTCTAAAAGCCTAAACGAGCCGCGCGGTGGTGTAGATCAGCCGCAGCGCCGCCAGGCTGATGGATTCAGCCTCATTGCACAGCGCGTCGAGCGAACAGGCACCGTCAGGCTCGGTATGCTGGGTTCTGGCTTCCAGCATACGGGTCATCTGGTACAGGTTGCGGCTCATGCCATGCAGGCTTTCATGCAGGGCGGCGATGACGTGCTCCAGATTTTCGCTCGGCTGCGCAGACGATGCGTCATTGGCGGGAGGTGGGCGAGATTGCCCGGTGACCACATAGCTGACATCAACGCCAACTTCCGATACCCGTGAGAGGTAATCGGCCCTGGGGTATCTCATGCCGTTTTCATAATTGCCCTGGGCGTTGGTTTCAACGCCACCAATGGCCCCCAGCGCGCTCTGGGAAAGTTTCAGGCGTACACGTTCACGCTTCAGGCGTGGACCAATCCCGGTCATCCGTTTGTCCTCGATCAATCTTTCGCGCAGGCGTAAACCCGGCGAAGGCATAGTGATTTGAAGAGCGAACAGACCTGCTGCCCGGACGGGCAGCAACTGAAGGTCATCCGAAAAGTTCGCGGACCATATGATTTGGTGCGCGCACGATACCCGGAAATACCCCGGTGGAGTAGTGGCCATTAGTACTTTTTTGTACGAAGTGGAACGTTTTGATGCTAAGCATTGTTAAAAAAATAACAGGTATAAACCGGGTTGAATTTTGTTCTGGTTTATCCAGAACGTGCGTTTGTAGAGTGCCTTATGCGGCAGGCAAGCGGCTCATTCAGGCCGCAGCAAAGCCCGTCAGTACACACTGACGGGCATGGCCGCTGTCAAGGGCAGCCGGCACTACGCTGCTGCGACCAGTTACGGCCTGTCTGGGCAATCTGCTCGGCCAGGCGGCTCACGGCGCGTTGATGGGCCAGCACCAGGTTTTCCATGCTGGCTGCGGCATTTTCGCGGATCACGCTGCTGCAGGTCAGGTTCTCGCGCTTGCTGCCGCTCGGGCCGCTACGCAAGCTCAGATTCCATACCACGTCGATCAGCGCAAACTGGCCGGGCACCGATTCAAAGCGGCGTACGTCAGCGCGCAGTGACAGCAGCGGCTCATCGCTGTTTTTGGGCAGCCCCGCCACATCGCGGCGATTCCACAGCCGTTCGAGCTGGGCGGTCAGAGCGTCATGAAACTCATCGCCCAGCGGCGCGCCCCAGCGCTCAGTGTCGAGTATCGCTAGGCTGCCATCGCCCTGGCGCACGACCAGCGGCGGCTGGTCGACCTGCACCGGCAGCAGCACCGGGAGCATTTCAAACTGGAACGGCGCCGGTGCGCTGCGTTGCGGGGGGGCGGAGTCCATGGGCGCGACCAGGGTGTAGTAGCGCAGGGTCGGTGACGAGCAGGCGGCCAGACCGAAAACGGCGGCCAGAACAGCAAACTTGCGGCGCAGGGTCATTCTTGTGGCTCCACATTCTTGTTACGCGACGACGAGCTTTTGAACGAGGCCGGTGCAGCATCACTGCTGCGGCCCCGAATCAGCGATTCGGGCTGGCGACCGAGGAAGTCGGTCAGCACCCGCACCGAGCGGGCTGCGCGTTGTACTTCATCCAGTGCCTGACCAAGCTGCTGGCGGCCAGGAGAGTCTTCGCCCAAGGTGTCGTTGGCGCTGGCCAGGGTTTTCTCGGCCTGTTGCAGGGTGCCACGCATTTGCGGCAATACGCTGCCGTTGACGGTTTTCAGGGTTTTTTGCAGCTCGCTCAGGCTGCCATTGAGGTTGGTCGCCAGCTCGTCGATCGGCAGGCGGCTGAGTTTGTCGACAAAGGCCTGCAACTGCTCCTGTAGCTTGTCGAAGCTGCCTGCCACGGTCGGGATCTCCAGCGGCCGGGCGCGTTGATCGAAAGCCACTTTCGGTGCCTTGGGGTCGAATTCCATGGCAATGTACAACTGGCCGGTGAGCAGGTTGCCGGTGCGTACCTGGGCGCGCAGGCCATTGCTGACGAAGGCGCCGAGAATCCGCGCCGATTGCTCGTCTTCATCGCCATTGCCCGCCAGCTTCTGGAGTTTTTCCTCGGCGGCGCCGAGGCGCTTGGGATAGATCACCGCCCCCACTACGCCGGGGAAGGTCTTGGTGTCGCCGTCGTAGTCGAGATCGACCGACACCACTTTGCCGATATTGACGCCCAGGAAGTCCACCGGTGCATTGACCGCCAGGCCGCGCAGTGACTGTTTGAAGCGCATGCGGATATAGCGCGGCTCGCCATCTGGTGGGGCCAGGGCGGTGGCCTGATCGTCGAAGATGCGGAACTCGGCATACTCGTCAGCAGGTTTGGCATCCGGGCTCCAGTTCGGCTCACGGAAGGCGATACCGCCGGAGACGATCGACGCCAGCGACTGGGTATCGATTTTCAGACCCGCTGCGCCCACGGTGACGTCCACCCCGCTGGCGTTCCAGAAGCGCGTGTCGGTGGTGATGTACTTATCGTTGGGCGAATTGATGAAAATCTGCACGTCGACGCCTTTGCCGTTGTCAGACAGGTTATAGCCCACCACCTGGCCGACCTGGATGCGCCGGTAATAGATCGGCGAGCCGATATCCAGCGATCCAAGGTCATCGGTACGCAGCACGAAGCGCTTGCCCTTTTCACCGAAGGTCACCGGCGGCGGGGTTTCCAGGCCGGTGAAATGATCTTTGGTCTGCTCGGCATTGCCTGCATCGGCGTTGATGAACGCGCCGGAGAGCAGGGTGTCGACCCCGGACACGCCGTGTGCACCGATGCGCGGGCGCACCACCCAGTATTGGCTGTCGACCCGGGTGAAGGGCGTGGCGCTATTGTTCAGCTCGATGGTGGCCAGGATGTGGGTACGATCCTCGCTCAGGTCGATGGCAGTGACCGTACCGATCACCACGTTCTTGTATTTGACCTGGGTCTTGTTGGCTTCCAGGCCTTCTGCGGTCTGGAAACTGACCTTGATCTTCGGGCCGATGTTCATCCAGTCGTGGGCGGCCATGGACAGGCCGATCAGGCCGGCCACGATCGGCACCAGCCAGACCAGCGAGATCCTCGCCCGGCGCGGTTTGATCTCCGGGCGGGTAGGGACTGCCGCGGACGTAGGGGGGGTGTTATCGGACATCTTCAACCTCTGCATCCCAGATGAGCCGGGGATCAAAACTCATGGCGGCGAACATTGTCATCACCACGACCAAACCAAAGAACAGGATGCCGATGCGCGGCTCGATGCTGCTGAGTTCGCGAAACTGCACCAGTGACGCCACCAGAGCCACGACCAACACGTCGAGCATCGACCAATAGCCGATCAGCTCGATGAAACGATACAGCCGGGTACGCTCAACCATCGCCCACTGACTGCGCCGCTGGCAGGTCACCAGCAACATGCCCAGCACCGCGAACTTCAGGCACGGCACCAGAACGCTGGCGATAAAGATCAGCAGCGCGATGTCCCACGAGCCGTGGTGCACAAAATCGATGACGCCGGCCATGATCGTACTTTCGCTGCTGTTGCCGAGCATGTTGGTGTACATCACCGGCAAGACATTGGCTGGAATATAGAAAATCAGCCCGGCGATCAGAAACGCCCAGGTGCGCGTGAGGCTGTTGGGTTTACGCCGATGCACCGGTGAATCACAGCGTGGGCAACAGTGCAGCTCTTGTGCGCAGGCGTAGCCACAGATGTGGCACAGGTTGAGTTGATGCTCATGGGCATAAGGGATGTGGCTCATGAAGGCTTCACCTCAAGGATGTCCCATAGCCGGCGAATGTTGCGATTGGCGATCAGCAGGATCAGCACCATTAACATGCCCATCGCCCACAGGCCTATCCCTGGATGTACATCAAGCATGCCCGACAGTTTGATGATTGCCACCAGGATGCCAAGCATGCAGACCTCAAGCATGCTCCACGGCCGCAGATGCTCAAGGGCGCGCATGCATGCCTTGAAGCCGGGCGCAACAATGCCGCGCTGGGCATGCAGCAAGACCCAGAGCAGCAGCGCGATCTGCAGCAGCGGGGCAAAGATGATCGACAGACCGGCGACCAGCGCAATCAGGGTGATACGTCCCTGAGCCAAGGCTTCGACTGACTGCCAGAGCGTGACTTCGTTGCTCAGGCCTTTCATGCTGATGCTGATCACCGGAAAGATATTGGCCAGCAGAAACAGCATGGCGGCCGTCACGGTCAGGGCCAGCCATTGCTCCAGTGACATGCGTTGACCGCGGCCAAGCAGCGCGCGACAACGCAAGCAGTAAGCGGACTCGCCTGCGCGCAAGGGATGAATTTCATACAGCGAGTCGCAGTGCTCGCAAATAATCAGGGCCGGCTGTGGCTGGCTGGACGTTTCAGTGCTCATCGATGCCGTGGCTGCTGGTTCTGGAAAAGGCTACAACGCAAGGTGCAGGAAGATACCTGTTTGCTGCCGCTGAGGCTTGTATTTATGCACATTGATTGAGGCGAAAGTGGCTCAAGGATGGACCACAGGGGCAGAATGACGTTCCCATGTCACAGAGCCATTATTTCACGGATTTACCCTGCAAATGTGGCCGGTTGCGCTGAGTCCTCTCATCGGCGGGACGCTGGCCTCGCGGGGCTGATATTTCGTGAAATATCTGATTACATGATCAAAAAACAGCACAGGCGACCCGGTCGCTGCTGCAAACGCCCGGCTGCTGGCGCTATGACGGCATCCAGCAGTGGCCGGTTGATCGAGCACCTGGCTGCGTCACCTTAGCGCAACCGGTCGCTGAAGCGGTGCACAGTGATAGACTCCTGCCTCGATCAGTCAGGAGCAGTTCGACGTGCGCAAAATGGTAATGATAATGGCGGCACTGGCGTTGACCGCATGTGATGCCGGCAAGTCCCCGACGCCAGCCCATGAGTCTGCTGCCAGTGCCCAAGTGCAGGCGCCGCAGGTCAGTCAGCCTAAGTGGTACATCCAGATGAACACCCGTGAGGCGATCAGCGACACCAGCGCGTGGCTGCTGGAGCGTCATTATGCGCCGGTGATCGTCAATCTCGATGGAAAGCAGCAGATCCTGCTGGGGCCTTACGAGTCGCAGGAGCAAGGCCAGGAACAGCTGACCGGGCTGGAAGCCAAAGTGGCCAAATCGCACCGCTTTGCCAAACCTGCACTGGTCAATCGCGCACTTTAAGGCGCTTCTATGTGGCTGGAACCGGCACTCTGTCGAGCCCGTTCCAGCGACAATGATTTTTAGCGACGGCCCAGCAACAGGCCGACAACCAGCCCGAACCCTGCCGATATCGCAACGGTCTGCCATGGGTGGCCGCCGATATAGGTCTCGGTCGCCTCGACGGCCGGGCGCGCACGCTCACGCACGCTGGTCACCGCTTCCAACGCCTGATTGAGCTTCAGGCTCAATTGCGCTTTCAGCGTTTCGGCGTCTTCTCCGACCAGCGCGGCGCTGTCTTTGAGCAGCTTTTCCGATTCTTCGATCAGCGACTGCAATTCGCTGAAAGCCTGATCCTTGATCTGGTCAGCAGGGTTTTGCGCGGCGGTTTTGCGGGCCATGGTGGTTTCCTTTCAGTGGATGGCATTTGAACCATTGAGTACCGGGCGGCGGCAAAAGTTGCAAGTTGTTCAATCGGCTGTTCGGCGTCATGGTCCTGGCCGTGTAAGATTGCTCCCGGTTTTTGTAAGAGGTAACCGCCATGAGTTTCAATCTCGCCAACCTTTCCCAGGCCGAACGTGCCGAGATCGAAGACGAAAAATCGCGTCTGTTCGAGCTATGGCAGAGCAATCTGGGCAAGGCCAAGGGTGATGCCGCGCGTCTGATCGGCGAAAAATCCAAACGCAAGGGCAAGTGGGCCGAATGGGTACGTGGCGAACTGGATGCCATGAGTCCGCCTGAGTACGCCAACATGGTGCGCAGTGAGGTCAATCGTTTGATGGCCGCTGCCCGCTAACTGCCCCGCCAGACTCACCAGCCGCCGGTGGCGCTGCCAGGCAGGTTCAAGGTGCCGCTGCTGCTGAAGCGCTGGGTGCCGAACGGGCCGCCGCCGAACTTGCCGTGCAAGGTGTACGGCAACCCGTCCAGCGGCCGACCGCGTGCCTGCGCCTCGCCGAGCCCCAGAGTCTGGCGCAGTACAGAGAACGCCGTGATGCTCACCGGCACAGTGATCAGCGCCTGCGAATAGCTGGCCACCCGGCCATGCTGGTCACTGACCCCGGAAGCCAACAAGCGGTCGTTGACCTCCAGGCGCAGGGCCACGCCGTTGTAGTGGATCTCGCTGTCGTTGGGGTTCTGAACCCGCAACTTCACGGCCATGCGCACTTCCAGGCCCTCGCCGGGTAGCGGCTCGATGCCTGCCACTTCGATCACCAGTGGATCACGATCCGGTAACCACGCGCAGGCGCCCAGTGCGCAGAACAGTGAGACAAGCAGCAGGCGACGTGTATGGCGCAACATGGCGGGCTCCAGAAAGGCAACACAGAATCTGACCATCGAGGCCGGCAGATATTCGCCGCACCGGTCGCCTGGGTTTTTCCACTAAGCTCAAGACTGTATGGCGGGTGCCACCATCGCGTTGGGCATCTGGCCGAGCAATCTTGTGTTCAGGAGGAGAGTTCCATGACCGTTCAGAGTCATCAGGACCCGGTGGTTATCGTCAGCGCAGCGCGCACGCCGATGGGCGGCTTTCAGGGTGAATTGCGCAGCCTGAGCGCCCCGCAATTGGGGAGTGCAGCCATCGCTGCGGCCGTCGCCCGGGCCGGTATCGAGCCGCAGGCGGTCGAGGAGGTGCTGTTTGGTTGCGTGCTGCCGGCCGGGCTGGGTCAGGCACCGGCCCGGCAGGCTGCACTGGGCGCCGGGCTGAGCATGGCGACGCGCTGCACGACCGTGAACAAGATGTGCGGCTCTGGCATGCAGACGGTGATCCAGGCGCATGATCTGCTGCTGGCCGGCAGCGCCACGGTCGTGCTGGCCGGTGGCATGGAAAGCATGTCCAACGCGCCTTACCTGCTGGACCGGGCGCGTGAGGGGTATCGCATGGGCCATGGTCGGGTGTTGGATCACATGTTTTACGACGGCCTGGAGGATGCCTTCGAGCCCGGTCGGCTGATGGGCACCTACGCCGAGGAGTGCGCGCAATCGCACGGCTTCACCCGCGAAGACCAGGACGCATTTGCCCTGGCATCGCTGAGTCGCGCTCAACATGCCATGGCCAATGGCTGGTTCGAGGAAGAAATCGTCCCGCTTGAGGTCAGCGTCGGGAAAGAGCGCAAGCGTATCAGCCAGGATGAGCAGCCACCCAAAGCCCGGCCGGACCGGATCGGCTCGCTCAAACCGGCATTTGTCGATGGCGGAACGGTAACGGCGGCCAACTCCAGTTCCATTTCCGACGGTGCCGCTGCGCTGCTGTTGATGCGCCGCTCAGAGGCCGAGCGCCGTGGCCTGAGCGCGCTGGCCGTGATCCATGGTCATGCTGCCTATGCCGATAAGCCAGGCCTGTTCACCACCGCGCCGATTGGCGCGATTGAGGCGCTGTGGTCGAGGACCGGCTGGTCAGCCGATCAGGTTGATCTGTTCGAAATCAACGAGGCTTTTGCGGTGGTGACGCTGGTGGCGATGAACAAGCTGGGGCTGGATCATGCACGGGTCAATGTCCACGGCGGCGCCTGTGCGCTGGGGCATCCGGTGGGGGCCTCGGGGGCGAGGATTCTGGTGACCTTGCTGGCGGCGCTGCGGCGTCACGGCAAGCGCCGTGGGGTGGCGGCAATCTGCATCGGTGGTGGTGAGGCTACGGCCATGGCTGTTGAGTTAATAAGCTGAGGTTAATCAAGAGGTTATGATTGGATATGAATGTTGATTGTTCAATTTGGTGTTAACCGCCCGTTTCAAATAAAAAGGATAAAAAACAATGGCTTATAGCGAAATCCTTGCCGAGGTCAGAGACAGGGTTGCGCTCATCACACTCAACCGTCCGCAGGCATTGAATGCCCTTAATGCCCAATTGATCGATGAGTTGAACCACGCGCTGGATCAGTTCGAGGCCGATTCGCAGATCGGCTGCATTGTGCTCACCGGCTCACAGAAAGCGTTTGCCGCCGGTGCAGACATCAAGGAAATGGCCGAGCTGACTTACCCGCAGATCTACCTGGACGATCTGTTCAGCGAAAGCGACCGGGTCGCCGGGCGGCGCAAGCCAATTATCGCTGCAGTGGCTGGTTTTGCCCTTGGCGGTGGTTGTGAGCTGGCATTGATGTGCGACTTTATTCTGGCCGCCGACAACGCCCGTTTTGGTCAGCCGGAAATCAATCTGGGGGTGTTGCCCGGGATGGGCGGCACACAACGCCTGAGCCGGGCGGTAGGCAAGGCCAAGGCCATGGAAATGTGCCTTACCGGGCGTCTGATGGATGCCCATGAAGCCGAACGCGCCGGGCTGGTGTCGCGGGTGGTCGCCACAGAACGGCTGCTCGATGAGGCCCTTGAGGCCGCCGCGGCCATCGCTGCCAAATCGCTGCCGGTGGCGATGATGGTCAAGGAAAGCGTCAATCGTGCATTCGAGGTCAGCCTGGCCGAAGGCATCCGCTTTGAGCGACGGGTGTTTCATGCGGTGTTCGCCAGCCAGGACCAGAAAGAAGGCATGGCGGCATTTGTAGCCAAGCGCCCGCCGCAGTTCAGGGGGCGTTAATCTGTTTGCGGCGCGGTGGCGGCATCGAGCAACGCCTGATGCAGGGCATCATTGCTGCTCTGGCGCAGATAGTGATGCAGCGTGACACAGTGGCCGGGGTGCAGCAGGCACAGCGTCTGCGCACCCCGGGCATATTCCATGGCCAACCGGCGCCGCTGCTCGGCAGTCATGCCCAGATAGCCCTGATCGTCCGTGCGGCCCTCGAATAACACATGCTCCGGGTCAAGCAGAGACAGATTTTCCAGCCCCGGCTTGTCCATGTGGACGATATACCAGACGCAATCGCGCAGCGGCGTGCCTTGCACGACCAGGCGTAGATCCTGCAGTGGCTGTTGTTGCCTGCGTCGGGTCAATTGCAGCCTGGCTGCGCTGACCTCGATGCCCTGGTGCCCGAGCCGAATGCTGGCCAGCGCGCCGCTCAGGCTCAGCGCTTGGGTGGCGCAGATCTGCAAGTGTTGACCGCGTTGGACCGCCAGTTGTTCTGTGCCCGGCTCAATCGGGCAGCCATCAAGGCTCAAGCGCAGCGGCCCTGCAGCGATGCTGCCAGGCAACAGGGCGCAGATCGTCGGCCGGTCCGGGTCGCCGTCCAGATAGGCCACCCGAACCCGGCTGCCGGGCAGCAGCGGTTGATCGGCGGGCAAGCGACCGGGGATTAGCTGCGCCTGTACCGGAGCGCTGCCGGTTGTCTGCCAGTCGAGCCGGATCTTCAGGCTGGCCTGGCGATTGGCTGTGCTGTCGATCAGCGTTGCCGCATGCAGCCCGTTGATTCGGGGTTTTGGATGGCGCAAGGCCGGGCGAAACGGCTGGGTCCAGGGTATGACCGCAAAGTTGTTGCCGTATCCGGGATCGCTGTGCTCGCCCAGATCCAACAGCGGGGCGTTGAGCGCCCAGTCATGAGTATCGGCAGCGGCAAGGTTGCGCACGATCGTGGCAATCTCGTGGGGGTCTTGCCCTTCGAATACGCCCATCTGCCTGCCGTAGTGATGCACGCGGGTCACCAGCCAGTGGTCGTTGTAACGCTGCTCGGGGTGTCTGGCAATGCGTATGACCTGCCCGCAGCGCAGCGCCGCATCGCGGCTCTGCCCGCTGAGCTGACGAGCACCGCAGCGCAGTCGTTCCAGGTCACGGCTGCGCTGCTGTAATTGCCAGGCTTGCGGGTGGGACGGCGTGGCACCGTGGGTTGCCTGGCGCAGCGTCGGGGTGACGGGTTGTAAACCGCGAAATTCACAGAGCTGATCAAGCAGGCCGCTCCGGTCGGAGGGCAGGTGGGCCAGCAACGGCTCCAGGCGCTCGGTAAAACTTGCCGGGTCATCCGAGAACACCAGTTGCTGACCGTCGAAGTGAAAGTGAATACCTTCTTCTTCACACACCCGCTGCAGCAGATGCAGGTCGCTCTCTTGATACTGAATGCACTGATTGCGGGCCGGATACACGCCGTGCAGGTGTTCGAGGCGCAGCTCTGTTGGATCGTACCCGTTTTCACTCAGTAGACGTTCGATGAGCTGCAGGCTGCTCTGGCCGCTGAACAATCGTTGCCTTGGGGGGCTGGTCATGCGTTGCAGGCGCGGCGCCAGACTGATGCGGTAATGGCTCAGGCAGGTGCCGGCGTACAGCTGGCAGGCGTCAATGATTTCACCGTCGACAGCAGGATGCCCGGCGCGGGCGATGAAACTCGCCGGTCGGCCGTGCAGCCTGGCAAGCTCCAGGCCTGGATCGCGGCTGATCAGATCGATCGTATACCGCCACGGCTCGTTCAAGGCTTCCTGGCCGCTAAAGGCGGCAACCCTGAAGTCCATCGGCAGGCCTGGGATTTTCAGGCTGATCGGGCAGGCAGAATCATTGAGCATGCACAGATGCTCCCTCCTCAGGGGGTTAAGGCTGCGAAGGGTACGAAAAGCCGGAGCGCAAAGGCATAGTTGCCGGTTATTTCAGAAATGGCCTACAGCCCTGTAGGGCTCTGGGGTAATTGTCGGACAGCGGTTATGAAATTGTTGGAGGGGTTCCATCTATACGTCGGGCGTATAGAATGCTCGCCCTGTGTTCGGAGTATTCCGGGCGATACCTTTTTCAGCGTTCTGTCATCTTGTCGTGGCGGGACGCCAGTGAAGCGAGAGAGAGCAGCAGACATGGGCGCACAGTGGAAAGTCAAACATAAAGAAGCGGCCGCCAATGCCAGGGGCAAGATCTTCGGCAAGCTGTCCAAGGAAATCATGGTTGCCGCCCGCGGCGGTGCTGATCCTGACATGAACTCGCGCCTGCGCCTGGTGGTCGAGCAGGCCAAAAAGGCCTCGATGCCGCGTGACACGCTGGAGCGCGCGATCAAAAAAGGCGCCGGCCTGCTGGGTGAAACCGTCAGCTTCGAGCGGGTCACCTATGAAGGCTTCGCGCCGCACCGGGTGCCGGTGATCGTCGAATGCCTGACCGACAACGTCAACCGCACCGTCGCGGAAATCCGCGTGCTGTTTCGCAAGGGCCAGTTGGGCGCTTCGGGTTCGGTATCCTGGGACTTCGCTTATCAGGGCATGATCGAGGCGGTCGCCAATTCGGCGGATATCGACCCTGAAGAGGCTGCCATCGAAGCCGGTGCCCAGGATTGCGAGCCAGGCGAGGAGGGGGTGACCCTGTTCCTCACCGAGCCGACTGACCTGGACCTGGTGTGCAAGGCATTGCCCGAGCAGGGGTTTACCGTGCAGTCGGCGAAACTGGGTTATCGCCCCAAGAACACCGTCGACGGCCTGACCGATGAGCAGATGGCTGAAGTCGAGGCGTTCCTGGAAGCGCTCGACAACAACGATGACGTGCAAGACATGTACGTCGGGCTGGCGGGCTGATTCAGCCTGCGAGGGCTTGCAGGCAGTCATGGACTTCCTGCATCCCTGGCCTCAGCGCCACAGCTGGCTGTACGCAACGTGCAGCCAGTCGTGCCAGCGCCGGGCAGGAGTCACTGTCCGGGCAGTGACTCAGCAGCTCTTCGAGCAAAATCCCGAATGCCCGTACCTCGATGCGCTCCAGCGCAGTGCTGATGCGAGCATGCGGATGAAAGGCGGCGGCGCCAAAGTCGCCCAGCAGGCACTGGCCGTCTGCTTGCCAGAGGATGTTATGCCCATACAGATCACCATGAGTGATGCCGATCGTGTGCAGATGGGCCACCACTGACGCGATACCGGTTGCCAGGCGCAGCACCACCGGCAGGCTCAGCACGGTGTCTGGCGGGTAGATATCCCGGCTGCAGGAGGCCAGGCTTGGCGGGCCGGCCAGGTTGCGCAGCGCAGGGTCAATCAGGCCCATGACCAGGCCACGACGCTGATCGGGGTGGCCGTCGACCTCGCCGATGACCTCAATCAATTGCGGATGCGCCCCGGCGGCCATGCACGCGAGCATTTCATCCTGTGGCGAGCCATCGCTGGTCAGCTCGCCCTTGTACAGTTTGATCGCCACCGCTCTGCTGCCTTCAGCGCTGTGCCATAGCCCTTGCTGGATGACCCCCGAAGCCCCTTCGCCAAGCCGTTGCTGCAGTTGCAGTTGCGCCCAGGGGATGCGTTTGATTGCCGGCTGCTCAGGGCTGCGACTGAACGGGTTGCCGGAGTGCGCCAGCCAGGCCAGGGCCGGCATTTGCATCAGCCAGTCAGGCAACGCCGGCAGTTGGTTGGCGGACAGGCGCAGCAATTCCAGCTGCTGACAGTTCGCAAGGCTTGCTGGCAGGCTTTGCAGGCGGTTACCGGCGAGCATCAGTTTCTGCAGCATCGGGCACCGGCCAAGCTGCTCCGGCAAGGTCTCCAGGCGGTTATCGGTAAGGATCAGCCAGCGCAGCTGCGGCGGCAGCGACTCGGCGGGTACGTGTTCGATGCGGTTGGCCTTGAAGCCGATCATGCTCAGCCGTTCGCAGCGCCCGAGTACGGGTGGCAGCTCGGTGAACAGGTTGTCAGAAACAAACAGCACTTCGAGTTTTGTCAGGCGGTGCAAATCATCCGGCAGGCTGCTCAAGGCGTTGCCGCTCAGGTTGAGGACTTCCAGCGAGTCGGCCAGGTCAAAGATTTCCTGCGGGAAGTGCTCCAGGCCGCAGCTCAGATCAAGGCGACGGATGCCGGCCAGTTTGCCGGCGCGCAGGTCTGCAAGAGAATGCATGGGTCGGGATTATCCAGGTTACCGGTGTGGTAGGGGAGATTCAGCGTAACGCCTGAACCATTTGCGCCAGAGCACCGAGCACGTCACGGCCCAGCGCCTTTGAGCGTTGCCCGGACCAGCCGGTGTGCGGGTTCGGGGCGTTGTCGTGATCCTTGAAGGGCATTTCCAGGGTCAGCGCCAGGCATTGGTAGCGTTCACCGACACTGTTACAGGCCAGGCTCATATTGGCCTGCCCAGGCGCGCTGCGGGGGTAGCCGTGCAGGCTCTGGAAGTCCGGAGTGATACCCTCCAGGGTGCTGCGAAACTGCGCCTCAAGCGCGGCCTGCCTGGGGCTGTAACCCGGATTGCCTTCGCAGGCGGCGGTGAAGACATAAGGGATGTCTTCGTCGCCATGGGCATCGATAAAGGCATCCACGCCATACTGTTCCATTTGTTGCTGGATGAAGAACACCTCCGGCGTGTCCTGGGCATTGCTGTCTTGCCAGGCGCGGTTAAGGTCTTTGCCGCGGGCATTGGTGCGTAGATGGCCATGAAAGGCGCCGTCCGGGTTCATGTTCGGCACCAGATACAGGTCGGCGGCGGCGAGCAAGGTCTGCAACGCGGCGTCGGCAGGCTCCTGTAAACGCTCGATGATGCCTTCGATAAACCACTCGGCCATATGCTCGCCCGGATGCTGTTGGGCGATGATCCAGATCTTGCGCTTGCCGGGCGCGCCGTCGCCTTTGCGCAGCAAGGCAATATCGCGGCCTTCGACGCTGTGCCCGGTGGCCAGCAACTGGCAGCCGGCATTGCTTAGCGCCTGTTCGATCAGGCGCGTATGGCGCTCACGGCTATAGGGTTCGAAATAGGCAAACCAGGCCTGGCGGTGACTGGCTTCGAAACGGAAACTCAGCGCCTGGCCGTCGAAGCTGGAGGGCACGCGAAACCAGCTCTGGTGGTCAGTGGATGCCACCGCGTTGTAGCCGTGCCAGGCATGCCCGTAGCTTGCGTCGGCAGCATTGCCGAGCCTGAAGTGGTAGTGCTGGCCGGGAATCAGGCCATCGACCTTGAAGTGGAACCACTGGTAATGCGGGCTGTTACTGTCGGGGCGGATCGCCAGTTCGATGCGCTGGCTGTCGCTGGCATCGATGACTTCAATATTGCCGCTGTCAAAATCGGCGCTGATGTTCAGACTCACGGTGTCTCCCTGTATGCGCAAGTGCCGGGGTGTGGCAATTACTTTACAGGGATCTTGACGGGCTTTTCAGTCGTCGATCGGTCATTAGTGATCAGCTGAAGGCTTCGGCAGTCACCATCAGGCTGCCAATGAACGCCGTCAGCAGGTACCAGCCCAGGTAGCCGCGGCGTTTGCGTCGGTGCCAGCCAGAGGCGCCCAGAAGTGCAGCCGCCGGTTGCAATTGCCGCCAGAGCCGCTCGCTGGCCTGGAACGCCGCCAGATTGGCCGGATCGGCGTCGATCCAGTGACGAAACTCGATACGCTGGCTGGCAGTCGCCGCCGGGCTTTGCAAGTGGATATACCAGGCGTCGGCCTGATCGTGGGTCGCCAATGGCGCGTGGGTGTCCGCCAGGTCACGGTGCGCGTGATGCATGACCCGCAACATGGCGCGTTCGACCTTGTCGGTGGCAATCCCCATGAAGCTGGCGATCTCGGTGTGCGAGAGCTGTTCCAGGCGGCTAAGCAGAAATACCTGGCGGATATGCCGCGGCAGTTTGCCCAGGCGTCGGGTCAGTTCGAGCGTTTGCGTAGTAGCCTCAGCGTCGGTCCGGATGGGCATATGCAGTAAAGATGAGAGTTGGCTACTCATGTTCTACGCTCGCTGATCTTGCGTGGAGGGCGGGGACGTCCTTGGTTCAGGGATGTCACCCGTGACATGCGTACAGATTAGTGAGGTCGAGAATCATTCTCAAGTGAAAAGTGTCAACAATTGCCAATTTTCATAGAGATATGAGTTAAAAACTATGACGCAGTTCAATATCGCTTTGCTATGATGCCGCCCATGAGCAACAGCAAAGACTTCATTAGCCTGAAGCAGCGAGAAAAAACCAAAAAAAAGACCCGGCAAAAAGCCGGGTCAAAAACCGTGATTAGCCTGATGAGGAGATAATCCTGGAGTCGACCTAAGACTCCTGGGTTATCCGCCGGTCTCGCGACCAGCTGATGAAATAATAATCATTATCATTTTTAGGTCAACGCTTTTTTGCCCCTCATTGAAATTTACAATCCATTGCCCCGCACTGATGGATTTTCTCTAGGGTATACGACTCTTCTTGCTGCCCGCTTGGTCGCACTTCATTTCAGATCAGAATCGGGGGGGGGAGCGACCGGGCGGCGATCCGTTCTGGTCGTGAAGGGGCGGGTATGAGCCCTGAATCTGCTGTGCATGTGCCATTGTCTTCACGAGCGAGCTCGTTCCCACTTTGTTTCAAGTCAGAATCGGGGCGGGGGCGGCCGGGCGGCGATCCGTCCTGGTCGTGAAAGGGGCGGTAAGGGCTGTGCATGGGCAGTGGCTGTACCGCACATAGCACGAAGGGGAGCCTGGGCTCCCCTTCAAGGTTTCTTGGTATGCTCTTTTTATTGTTCGGGTGGCCTGTTGTTGTTTTTGGTGACCGTACCCGTTACCGCTTTGGCGATCCCCATACGGGATCAAGAGCAAACGTATTTTTTTGAGCGCTGATCAGCTTTCATCAAACGATCCAACCAGTCGGGCAGCTGCCTTGGGCAGTCTTGTTGTTCTTTGACGGGTTGCGAGGACAAAGCCCCGGAAAACTATCGACTCCAAAAAAATCTGTTGGCTGCGCCTCTGTGCGTGTTGTTCTTGTTATGTCAGAGCCGTACATCTTGTTTTTATTGGTGTGTCGCGTTTTTTTGTTCTTGTTGTACTGGAATATATAGCAGAAGCCGTGCCAACTTTTTAAAAGCCCCGTAATCCGGGGATTTCATCCGTGCATCGTCCTGCTGTAGGCCGAGTCACGCAATTGAAATGTTTCCGTGCTACCCGAATCCTGATGCATTCATCAACAAGGGTAACACTGTGTGACAAGGTGTCGCACGTGCTGCCCGACGCGCGTGCTGCTGTCAAGCGCAAACCCTGTTACCCAGCGCTTCAGGTGGGCTATTCCAGGCACATCGCCAGGCAAAGCTCGATCAGCTGTTCGCGCATCCAGCGGTTGGCCGGGTCATGGTCGGTGCTTTCATGCCAGTAAAGGTGGGTTTCCAGTAAGGCGGGTTGTTCGACCGGCAGATTGACCCAATGCAGAGCGTGCTGACGAGCGAAGTGTTCCGGCACAGTCATGATCAGGTCGGTCTGTTGCAGGGCGTGCCAGGCCATCAGGTGATTGCGCGAGCGCAGGGCGATGCGTCGTTGCCGGCCTAGCCTGGCCAGTGCCAAGTCAATGCTATGAGGTTTGTCACGCGGGTGGGCCACCAGAATCTGCGGCTGGGCAAGGTATTGCTCAAGTTCCAGAGTGTCATGCTGCGCCAGCGGATGCTGCTTGCGCATTGCGCACACGTAGCGGTCTTCAAGGAGTTTGAGGTGGTGTATCTGTGCATCGCCCGGCGCGGGCGCGTCGATTGCCAGATCAAGGTGTCCTGCCGCCAGTGCCTGGGGAATTTCGTGGTGGCGGCTGCCAAAACTTTCGATGCACAGGTCTGGCGCCAGTTGCTGCAGGCGTTGCAGCAGCCTGGGCAGCAATAAAACCTCACTGAGGTCGTTCATGCTGATGCGCAAGGTTCTGTTGCTCAGCAAAGGATCGAAACCCCGGCTTTGCTGCACCGACACCTGTAGCAGCGAAAGGGCGTTACGGATCGGGCCGACAATCCGCCGGGCCATCGGGGTGGGGATCATGCCGTGCGCGGTGCGCAGGAACAATGGGTCATTGAAGGTTTCGCGCAGCCGCGCCAGCGCATTGGAAACGGCCGGCTGAGTGATACCGATATTTTGCCCGGCGCGGGTCAGGCTGGACTCGGTGTAAATGGCATCGAACACCACGAACAGATTCAGATCGACTTTATGCAGCGTCATCGTGCAGGCGCCTCTTGTCGTGGCCCACGGCCATGTTCAAATTGATCATAGCCGTGCCTGCAGCAACTGCACGCCACCCTGCTGGTCAGTGCACCCAGACCTCCACCCGCCGATTGCGGATTCGCCCCTGCGCTGTATCGTCATCGGCGACCGGCATGTCCTCACCCTGGCCCAGCACGTCGCGCAGGATCACATCATGGCGCAGCAGCTCACGGCGCACCGCCATGGCCCGCAGGCGCGACAGCAGCAGGGCGCGTTGCGGGTCGTCCTTGGCATCGCCAAACCCCACCAGGGTGACCTGTCGATCGAGTTTGTCATGGGCGCTCAGGTAATCCACCAGGCGCTGCACGTCAAACAATGCCTTGTTATCCAGCCGGGCGCTGCCCTGTTCAAAGCGGAAATTCACTGACAACCGCTGCGCGTGGCGGCTCAATGCCTGGTATTGACTGCTCATCTGTAGGTCGGGGCGCGTCTGTATGGTCTGGATCTGCTGTGCCACGAAGCCACTGGCGGCAACAATCGCCTGCCCCTGGCGGCTTTGGGCAAACCGCACCAGAGCCTGCGCCCAGGGATTTTGCAGGTGCGGCGGCAGATACAAGTAAAGCCGCCGCGTCAGCGGATAGTCTTCCGTGGCAATCGATTCGATCGTCGGCAGCAGCGGTTGCGCGTCGCCGTCAGCAATGGCCAGCGCGCGGGCGCGGCGGACCCAAGGCAGACCGATGAAACCGATGGCGTTGGGCGTGCGACTGACTTCGTCGGCCAGTTGCTCGCTCGACTCCAGCCGTCGCGCCCCGGCTGACAGCGCTTTGGCATGCGCGGTCAACACCAGCTCACGAAACGTTTCCCAAGTCCCGGATTGCTCATCGCGGGCATACAGCACTATTCGCCCAGGCGTGCCGCCAATGGTCTGCCAGTCGCTGATTTCGCCGCTGAAAATACGCGCCAGGGTCTGGGTGTCGAGCTGGCGCAGCGGGTTGCCCGGATGCACGATCACCGCGACGCCATCAATGCCAATCACGTGCTCGGCCTGTGGGCTGCGCAGATCCCCCAGGCTGGCCAAGGCCAGCAGCTCCTGGTGCTTGATCGGTCGCGACGAAGCGGCGACATCGGTCAGGCCGCCTTGCAGTGCCTTGAAACCGGTGCTGGAACCATGCGCGGCGACCTGTGCCTGCCAGATGCTGGCGTCGATATCCTGGCCGGTGACACGTTGTTCATTGGCCACTGCACTGGCACGGGTCTGTATCTGCTGCAGGCCTTGTTCGCGCATCAGGCCTTCGATCAACCTCGGGCCTAGCTGAGCGTTGATGGTATTGGAGCCTTGCAGGCGCAAGACCGGGGCCGGACTGTCCGGCGCGGTCTGCGCCGCCACGGACAGCATTGAACCTGCCAGCAGCAGCGCAAACAGCAGCGCACGAAACATCGACATCACCTTGAAGCATGCAAGTGCCGCAAGATTAAGACACAAACATGACGGCGCGATGACGCCGCAACGCCAGACGTCGCCAGCGCCGATGGCTCAGCTCAGTTCCAGCCAGATCGGTGCATGGTCCGAGGGTTTTTCCATGCCGCGCAGGTCGTAATCGATCCCTGCCGCCTTGACCCGTGGCAGCAAGCCCTGAGTGGTCATGATCAGGTCGATGCGCAGGCCGCGTTTGGGTTCATCCTCAAAACCCCGGCTGCGGTAGTCGAACCAACTGAAGCGATCACTGACCTCAGGGTTGAGATGGCGGAAGCTGTCGACCAGCCCCCAGTTTTTCAGGCGTTCCATCCACTCGCGCTCTTCAGGTAAAAAGCTGCATTTACCGGTTTTCAGCCAGCGCTTGGCGTTGTCGGCACCGATGCCGATATCGCAGTCCTGCGGAGAAATATTCACATCGCCCATCACCACCAGCGCCTGGTCATTGCTGAAGCGGCTTTCCAGCAGCGCCTGCAGGTCGCTGTAGAAGCGCTGCTTGGCCGGGAACTTGGTGGGGTGGTCGCGGCTTTCGCCCTGCGGGAAGTAGCCGTTCATGATGGTCACCGGCTGGCCGTTGTGGTCGGCATAGGTACCCCAGATGAAACGCTTCTGGGCCTCTTCATCATCCGTATCGAAACCTTTATGCAGCGCCAGCGGCATGTTCTTCGACAACAGCGCGACGCCGTAATGGCCTTTTTGCCCGTGGTAATGCACGTGGTAACCCAGCGCCTCGATCTCGGCATGGGGGAACTGTTCGTCAGCGACCTTGGTTTCCTGCAGGCCGATCACGTCCGGCTGATATTTCTCGATCAGCGCCGCCAACTGGTGGGGGCGGGCGCGCAGGCCATTGATGTTGAACGAGACAATTTTCATAGCGTGCAGGTCCTGGCAAAAACGAAACCGCGATGCTAACCAACCTGTGAGTTCGGGGCCAGTCTGTAGACGGCTGTTACCAAGCTGGCGCGAAAAGCCCCCTCCTTCAGGTGGGGGATGAAAGCGCCACCGCGAAGCGGTCATAGGGGTTAATATCCATAAAGCCGCCCCTATTCTGTGTTTCATGATTGAAATGAAAGCGACCAGAACCCTCAAGATTCGAGTGCGAGACAAGCACGCAGCGCAGCTGCGTGAAGCGTCTCGTGCTGTGAATTTTGTGTGGAACTACGTAAAAGAGTTGAGCAGTCGCTCGATTCGTGAGCATGGTCGTTTTCTGTCGGCGTTCGACATTCACAAGTACACCAACGGGGCCAGCAAAGACCTGGGACTGCACAGCCAATCGGTGCAGGCTGTTGCCGACGAATATGTCACACGGCGCAAGCAGTTCAAAAAGCGCCAGCTCCGCTGGCGCTGCTCGGGCGGTGCTCGGCGCAGCCTGGGCTGGGTGCCCCTCAAGGCCGGCGCTGCTGTCTGGAAAAACGGCCAGGTCGTCTTTAACAAACAGCACTTCAAGGTCTGGGACAGCTACGGCCTGGCGGGTTTTAAATTCAGATCCGGTAGCTTCAACGAGGACAGCCGTGGACGCTGGTATTTCAACGTCGTGGTCGAGGTCGACCGCCAGCTGTCGCCGGGCCAGGATGCCGTGGGTATCGACCTTGGGTTGAAAACCACGGCCACTTGCAGCGACGGTGACAGGCTCGAAAGCGGACGCTTCTACCGAGACCTTGAAAAGTCGCTGGGCACGGCCCAGCGCGCCGGCAAGAAGGCCCGTGTGCGGGCGATTCACGCCAAAATTGCGAACCGCCGCAAGGATGCCCTGCACAAGTTCAGCAACGCGCTGGTCGCGCGTTGTGGCGTCGATTGTGGTGGGCGATGTGAACTCACTGAAACTCGCGAAAACCAGGATGGCCAAGTCGGTGCTGGACGCCGGCTGGGGCCAATTGAAAACCATGCTGGAATACAAATGCGATCACGCAGGCACGATTTTCAAGGTTGTCAGCGAGAGAAACACCACCCAAACCTGTTCGAGCTGCAAGCAATTGCCGGACTCGAGGCCCAGAGGTATCGCAGGGCTTGGAATAAGGGAATGGACTTGTTGTGGGTGCGGTGTCACCCACGACCGCGACGTCAACGCCGCAAAGAACATTCTCGCGCTCGGGCATGAGCGTCCAGTTGTGGGAATCCCCGCCCTTTAGGGCGGGGAGGATGTCAAAAGGCCTGAATTTTGTTGGAACTGTCGCAGATGGCCATGACTCTGACCCAGTGCATCCCGAGCGTTGCTGTATCTGCGCTGCCCTTTATCACGAGGTTTGTTGTATGCCTGACTCTACTGCCCCCCAGATCGATATCCGTCAACTCGACAGCGGTTACAGTCGTGAAACCCGTAATCTGCTGTTTCAGGCCTATCGCAACGATCCTAATTTCTCTTACGTATTCAATGCCCAGCGGGCGGGCTACGAGCAACGGGTCAAGGCCACGGTCAGGGAATTGGTCAAGCAGCACTTTTTGCAGGACTTGCCGGCGCTGGGGCTGTTTGTCGAGGACAGGCTGGCGGGCGTGGCGTTGATCGCGCCGCCGCAGCGCCGGCTGGGGGTGACCGAAAGCTGGGCGTGGCGGTTGCGCATGGTGCTCAGCACCGGCCTGAGCTGCACCCAGCGCTATCTGGACTACTACAACGCGGTGCTCGCTTGCCTGCCGACCCAAGCGGTGCACGTGCTGCCGCTGGTCGGTCTGGACCCCGCCTATCAGGGCCAGGTGCTGGGCCAGCGCTTGTCTGAACGGCTGTTGCAGGCGCTGCATGACTGGTGCGCAGTTGATGAGCATTCACGTGGCGTGGTCCTCGACACTGGAAATCCCCGCTATCTTGAATTCTATAAACAGCAGGGCTACGAGCAAATCGGTGAAGTGGCGGTAGGACCGATTCGTGAGCATGTGTTCTTTCACCCAAGTCCACGGGCTTTGGCGCAACCTGCTACCTAAGGGATTGAAACTTCGACGCTTTGTCCGCTCACGGGCGTGCCACTGAGTCGTGTTAGCATCGGGACCCATGAAGCTTTCCAGATTATTCAGCAGCTTGTTCGTTGTCTCCATGAGCGCCACGGTCCATGCCCAGGCGCGTCTGGAGGTGGATATCAGTCCCGCCAATGCGGCGCTCAAGGAGAACGTTGAAGGTTACATTGGCAGCCTGGGCGATCGTAATGCCCAG
The DNA here is from genome assembly GCF_000829415.1 of Pseudomonas sp. StFLB209. Taxonomy (NCBI): domain Bacteria; kingdom Pseudomonadati; phylum Pseudomonadota; class Gammaproteobacteria; order Pseudomonadales; family Pseudomonadaceae; genus Pseudomonas; species Pseudomonas sp. StFLB209. The sequence goes on from NZ_AP014637.1 coordinate 4,788,840, forward strand.
GCGCTGGAGCAGTTTCGCCTGGGCGCCGTGCAGCAGGCGCAGACCGCTGCGCAGGCGCTGGGCTATTACCAGGCCAGGATCGATACCGAGGTTCGCGATGGCAAACAGCCGCAGCTGATTATCCGGATCGAGCCGGGCGAGCCGGTGCGCTTGCGCAATGTCACCGTACGGGTCGAAGGCCCGGCTGCTCAAATGGCGGCGTTCAAGGTGCCCAGAAGTGAAGCGCTGCAACCCGGCAAACCGCTCAACCATGGCCTCTATGAAGACGCCAAGAAGCTGATCCAGAACCAGGCCTCACGCTATGGGTTCTTCAGCGGCCGCTTCAGCCGTCAGCAACTGCGGGTCGACCCGCAGGGCGCCGTGGCGGATATCGAGCTGGTGTATGACAGCGGCCCGCGCTATGTGCTGGGGCCGGTCAGTTTCGGCGGCGACACACCGCTGGACCCGGACCTGCTGCGCCGCATGGTGCCGTTCAAGGAAAACACCCCCTACGATTCACAACTGATCGCCGAACTCAATCAGGCCATGCAATCGAGTGGCTATTTTGAAGGCGTGCGGGTCGATGCGGCGCCGACCGCCGCGCAAGGCCAGGTCATCCCGGTCACGGTGCAGCTTGAAACCCGCAAGCCCCGGACCATGGGCCTGGGGCTGGGCTTTTCCACCGACGTCGGGCCGCGCGGCAAAGCCAACTGGACCCGCCACTGGGCCAACCCCCAAGGGCACAGTTATGGCTTCGAATCGGAATTGTCGGCACCCCGGCAGAACATCGGTCTGTACTACGATGTGCCGCTCGACCCGCAGCTGACTGACAAACTGCGGTATGCCGGTGGTTATCAGTATGAAGAGATCGCCGGCACTGACACCCTCAGCAAACTGCTGACCCTTGGCCCGGAGTGGCACAGCAAGTTGCCCAGCGGCTGGGAGCGGGTGGTATCGTTGAAATGGCAGCGCGAAGAGTATCGGCTTGGCGATGATTCCGGGCTCAGCACGTTGCTGATGCCCGGTGTCAGCTATTCATTCCTGCGCAGCGATAACCGGATTGACCCACACAACGGTTATCGGTTGCAGTTCGATGCTCAGGTCGCGGCCGAGGGTATGTTGTCCGATACCAACCTGCTGCGCGGCAGCGCCATGGCCAAGGGCCTGACCACCCTGGGCCAGAATCACCGCTTTCTGGGCCGGGTGCAGATCGGCGGCAACTGGACCAATGGCTATTCCTCAATTCCGCCGTCACTGCGCTTCTTTGCCGGTGGTGACCAGAGCGTCCGGGGTTATGACTACCAGACCCTGTCACCGACCAACTCCGATGGTGACCGGATCGGTGGCCGCTACATGGTCGCTGCCAGCGCTGAATACCAGTATTCGATTGCCGAAAAGTGGCGCCTTGCGGCATTCGTCGACCAGGGTAACGCCTTCAATAATCTGGACCTGCCGAGCCTGAAGACCGGGGTCGGCTTTGGTGTGCGCTGGGTGTCGCCGGTCGGTCCGTTGCGCCTTGACCTGGCCCATCCGCTCGATGGCGATGGTGGCGTACGCCTGCACTTTTCCATGGGGCCGGAACTATGAATACTCGCCGCATCGGACGTGGCCTGATGATCGCCGCGCTCAGCCTGCTGGCTGTGATTATTGTTCTGCTGCTGGTCCTGTCCGGTCTGCTCGGCACTCAGGCTGGCAGCCAATGGCTGCTGCGCCAGGTGCCGGGTTTGCAGGTCGAGCAGTTCAGTGGTCGGCTGGGTGGGCATTGGCAGGCCGAAAAACTGCACTGGCAACAGGGGCAGCAGCAGGTGCTGGTCGTCAATCCCGAGCTCGACTGGTCGCCCGCTTGTCTTTGGCGCATGACGCTGTGCATTGAACGTCTGCATAGCGGCCCGATCAGTCTGCAATTGCCGGCCAGCGAAGCTGACACGCCGAGCGGGCCGCTGCAATTGCCAGACTTGAGCCTGCCACTGGGCATCGAGGTGCAGGACATCAGGATCGCCAGCCTGCAGATCGACGGCGTGCAGCAACTTCAAGACCTGCAAGTGGCCGCTCACTGGACCGCCGCAGGGCTGCAGCTCGACCGGATCCACCTGCAACGTGATGATCTGCAAGTGGACGTGTCCGGGCTGTTGCAGCCGGTCGGTGACTGGCCGCTGAACATTCAGGGTCAGGTCCAACTGCCGCCGCAAGGCGAGCAAAGCTGGACGCTGGCGCTGGATATTCAGGGCGATCTGCGCAAGACCCTGCAATTGCAAGGGCAAAGCAGCGGCTATCTGGACGCGCTGCTCAGCGCTGAGCTGCAGCCGTTGGCCGAGCAGTTGCCGGCACGCTTGAACATCACCAGCGAGGCATTCAAGGCCAGTGCCGATCTGCCCGACACCTTGACCCTGGAAAAGCTGCAACTGACTGCCGCGGGCAATCTGCAGCAGGGCTATCAGCTGCACGGCAACGCCAGCCTGCCGGCAGAAAAAGGCCCGGTGGCATTGCGGCTGGAGGGCAAGGTGGATGCGGCCGGTGCGCAGATCGCCGGGCTGGAGTTGACCGCCAGCGAGCAGCAACGCGTCACCCTCAAGGGCACGCTGGGCTGGGCTGAAGGCCTTAAAGCCGATGCCAGCCTGGACTGGCTGGACTTCCCCTGGCAGCGCCTGTACCCGGCAGTGGCCGAGCCGCCGGTGGCGGTGCGTCAGTTCAAGGCCGTGGTGTCTTACACCGATGGCAAATACCTGGGCAACTTCAGCGCCAAGGCTGATGGCCCGGCCGGTGCGTTCAGCCTGCAAAGCCCGTTCAGTGGCGATCTGCAAGCGGTCTATCTGCCACAGCTTGAACTGGAGGCAGGGCAGGGCAAGGCCAGCGGCTATCTGAATCTGGCGTTTGCCGAGGGGGTGGGGTGGGACACCGATCTGAAACTCAGCGCTCTGAACCCGGCCTTCTGGGTCGCGCAACTGCCCGGCACCCTGGGCGGTCAGTTACGCAGCAAGGGCAGCATGCAAGGCGACACGCTCGAGCTGCTGGCTGATCTGGACCTTGCCGGTCGTCTGCGTGGCCAGCCGGCGGCGTTGCAGGCCAAGGCGGCGGGCGATGGTCAGCAATGGCAACTCGACAACCTGCTGGTGCGGCTGGGCGACAACCGGATCCAGGGTAAAGGCGGGCTCGATCAGCGCCTGCGCGGGCAGTTGAGTCTTGACCTGCCGCGTCTGGCGCAGCTGTGGCCGGGGCTGCAAGGTCAGGCCAGGGGGCAACTGGAGGTTTCCGGTACGCTGCAAGCTCCGCAAGGTCTGGTCAAGCTCGCGGGGAGCGGCCTGGGCTTTGAGGATAATCGGCTGCAACGCCTGAATCTGGATGGCAAGCTCGATCAGGCGCAGCGCGCGACCCTGAGCCTCAAGGGCGATGGCATCCAGAGTGGCGACACGCGACTGGGCACGCTGCAGGCTGACGCTCAAGGCACGTTAAAGAGCCAGCAACTGAACGTCGACCTGCAAGGGCCGTTGTTGAAACTGGCGCTGGCGCTGGACGGCAATCTGGATCAAGGCAACTGGCGCGGGCGGCTGGCCAGCGGTGAAGTACAAAGCGGTGGTCAGCAGTGGCGCCTGCAAGCGCCGGCGCGCCTGGAATACCTTGCCAGCGGCACGCTCAATTTTGGCGCGCATTGCTGGTTATCGGGCAACGCCAGCCTGTGTGGCGAAAATCAGCGGCTGATGCCCGATCCGCGCTTGCGCTACCAACTGAAGAATTTCCCTATCGACAGCCTGGCGCAATGGATGCCAAAGGACTTCGCCTGGCGCGGCATCCTCAATGCCGATGTGGCCCTGGACCTGCCGGCCGCAGGTCCAACGGGGCAGATCAGTGTGGATGCCGGCGGTGGGACCTTGCGTATTCGTGACCAGCAGCAATGGCTGGATTTCCCGTACCGCACCCTGCAACTGACCAGTAAGCTGACCCCCAAACGCATCGACTCACGGCTGGAGTTCGACGGTGACCGGCTCGGACGTTTGCTGCTCAATACGCGGATCGATCCGCTGGCGCGCAACAAGCCGATCAGCGGCGACTTTTCGCTGAGCGGCCTGGATGTCGCCGTGGCGCGGCCGTTTGCGCCTATGGTGCAGACCTTGGCGGGTCGCCTCAGTGGCAGCGGGCGGATTTCTGGCGGGCTGCTGGCGCCGCTGGTCAACGGCAACCTGAGCCTGGAAGGCGGTGAAGTCAGCGGGCCTGAGTTGCCCTTGCAGGTCAAGGATCTGCGTCTGAATGCGCAGATCGCCGGCGAGAACGTGCAGCTCAGCGGCGGCTGGAAAAGCGGCGATGTTGGCCAGGGTAACGTGAGTGGTCAGTTGGCCTGGGGCGACGCCCTGGCAGTGGATGTGCGGGTGCGCGGCACTCGCCTGCCGATCGTGGTCCAGCCTTATGCGGAACTTGAGGCCGCACCAGACCTGAATATCACCCTGCAAGGCGGTCAACTGAAAATCGCCGGGACCGTACAGGTGCCCAAAGGGCGGATCACGGTACGCGAGTTGCCGCCCTCAACCGTCAAGGTCTCCGGCGACACGGTTATCGTCGGCCAGCAGACCGAGCAGGGTGCACCGCCTTTGGCCATGGCCATGGATATCAATGTGTTGGTCGGGCAAGAGCAATTGGCCTTTTCCGGTTTTGGCCTGACCGCCAACCTGGCCGGTCGTGTGCACATCGGTGACAATCTCGACACCCGTGGCGAACTGAACCTCAACGAGGGCCGCTACCGCGCCTACGGCCAGCGCCTGACCATTCGTAAGGCACGGCTGTTCTTCGTCGGGCCGATCGACCAGCCGTATCTGGATATCGAAGCGATTCGTCAGGTCGATGAAGTGGTGGCCGGGATCCGCCTGAGCGGCAGTGCCGAACAACCGACCACCACGGTGTTCTCTGAGCCGGCCATGAGCCAGGAGCAGGCGCTGTCCTATCTGGTCATGGGCCGCCCGCTGAGCACCAACAGCGAAGACAACAATATGGTTGCCCAGGCGGCATTGGCTCTGGGGGTGGCGGGCAGCGCCGGAACCACCGGCAAGCTGGCCAGTAACCTTGGGATCAAGGACTTTGAGCTCGATACGGCTGGCACCGGCAATCAGACCAGTGTGGTGGCCAGCGGCAAGATCACCGACAAGCTCAGCTTGCGTTATGGCGTTGGAGTTTTTGAGCCGGCCAATACCATCGCGCTGCGTTATCTGCTGAGTAAACGGGTGTATCTGGAGGCAGCCAGTGGCCTGGCCAGCTCACTGGATATCTTCTATAAGCGGGATTTCTGAGGCGGCCAGTAGACAAGTGGCATGGATCAGTTGAGAATCATTCGCCTTTATGGGTCGGCTGGACCGATCAGAGCGTGCTTTAAGGTGTCTTGTAGCCTCTAGGTCATATGACTGATTCATGCTTAACTGCCGATCCCATCCAGATCATCTTGAACAAGGATCCTGTTTCATGGCTCAAGTAACTCTCAAAGGCAACCCGGTCAGCATCAACGGCGAACTGCCTGCCACCGGCAGCACTGCCCCGGCGTTTACCCTGGTCGGCGCTGGCCTGGCCGAGGTTTCGCTGGCTGACCTGGCCGGCAAGCGCAAAGTGCTGAACATCTTCCCAAGCGTTGACACGCCGACCTGCGCCACCTCGGTGCGCAAGTTCAACGCCCAGGCCAACGAACTGGCCAACACCGTGATGCTGTGCATCTCGGCTGACCTGCCATTCGCCCAGGCACGCTTCTGCGGCGCCGAAGGTCTGGAAAACGTCAAGAGCCTGTCAACGTTCCGCGCTGCCGGCTTCGCCAGCCAGTACGGTGTTGCGATTGCCGATGGCCCGCTGGCCGGCCTGACCGCTCGCGCTGTGGTCGTGCTCGACGAGAACGACAAGGTCCTGCACACCGAGCTGGTGGGCGAGATCGCTGAAGAGCCTAATTATGAAGCGGCGCTTTCCGTTCTGAAATAACACCTCGCGCTGCCTGACGGCCTGAGAATGGGCCGGCGCTGTTTCGTTTCATCAACGAAATTTCGCCGGTCTGTGATCCAGGCCGTTTTCATTTGCGTATCAGATGGTTAGCGAAGGTAAGCGCTTGGTAAAGGCGCTTTGCTTGAAGCTCATCTGTGCTTATTGTTCAGCCTTCGAAAAAGCCCCCACCTGCAATGGTTGATTTATTCATGCAATCGTCTGGTCCCCGTAACTCTCGTCGCTGGTTGGTTAGTCTGTTGGTCCTGCTGGCGATCATCGGCCTGTGCTGGTGGTTCTGGCCGGCCTCCACGCCGCACAAGACCGCCGAGGCGGGCCATTCAGGCGGGCGTGGCGGCATGGCCCGCCCCGGTTTCGGTGGCTCGACCCAGGCAGTGCCGGTGCGGGTTGCTCCCGCCACTCAGGCGGACTTCCCGATCTATTACAAGGCGCTGGGTACGGTCACAGCGACCAACACCATCAACGTGCGCAGCCGGGTGGCCGGTGAGCTGATCAAGATCCACTTCCAGGAAGGCCAGATGGTCAAGGCCGGTGACCTGCTGGCGGAAATCGACCCGCGTACTTACCAGATTGCCCTGCAACAGGCTGAAGGCACGCTGGCGACCAATCAGGCATTGCTGCGTAACGCCGAGCTCGATGTGCAGCGCTACCGCGATCTGTACCGCGAAGACAGCATTGCCAAGCAGACCCTCGATACCGCCGAGTCGCTGGTCAACCAGTACAAGGGCACGATCAAGACCAATCAGGCCGCGGTCAACGAAGCGCGGCTGAATCTGGATTTCACTAAAATCCGTGCCCCGATTGGCGGTCGGGTAGGCCTCAAACAACTCGATCTGGGCAACCTGGTCGCGGCCAACGACACCACCGCACTGGTGGTGATCACTCAGACCCAGCCAATCTCGGTGGCCTTCACCTTGCCGGAAACCGACGTGCCGGCGGTCATAGAGCGCTATCGCAGTGGCGACAAGCTGCCGGTCGAGGCCTGGGACCGGGGTGATCAGAAGCAGCAGGGCAGTGGCGTGCTGGCCAGTCTCGACAACCAGATTGACGCCACCACTGGCACCCTGAAATTCAAGGCACGCTTTGATAATCGCGATGAATCGCTGTTGCCTAACCAGTTCGTCAACGTGCGGCTGCTGGCCAATACCCTCAGGCAGGCCGTGCTGGTGCCCACCGCTGCGGTGCAGTACGGCACCAAAGGGACCTTTGTTTACTCGCTGGGCGATGACAAGAAGGTCAAGATCAGCCTGCTCAAGACCGGCCCGAGCAACGAGACCTACACCGTCGTGACTGAAGGCCTGGCGGCCGGCACCCAAGTGGTGCTCGAAGGCACCGACCGGCTGCGCGAGGGTACTGAGGTCGAGATCGTCTCCGACAGCAAGGACGTGCCGGCCACGCCGAGCCAGAAACTGCAGGGCAAGCCCGGCAAAGCCGGTGAAGGCTCGGCTTCTGCAGGCGCGGTGGAAAACAGCCAAGCATGAATATCTCCCGCCTGTTCATCCTGCGCCCGGTCGCCACCACGCTGAGCATGCTGGCGATTTTGCTGGCCGGCCTGATCGCCTACACCCTGCTGCCGGTTTCGGCCTTGCCGCAGGTGGATTATCCGACCATCCGGGTGATCACGCTGTACCCCGGTGCCAGCCCGCAGGTGATGACCAGTGCGGTGACCGCGCCGCTGGAGCGCCAGTTCGGGCAGATGCCCGGCTTGACCCAGATGGCCTCCAACAGCTCCGGTGGCGCCTCGGTGATTACCTTGCGTTTCAGCCTTGAGCTGTCGATGGACGTCGCCGAGCAGGAAGTCCAGGCCGCGATCAATGCTGCCAGCAACCTGTTGCCCAGCGATCTGCCGGCACCACCGGTGTACAACAAGGTCAATCCGGCCGACACCCCGGTACTGACCATCGCAGTCAGCTCCAAGACCATGCCGTTGCCGCAGCTCAACGAGCTGATCGACACCCGCATGGCGCAGAAAATTTCCCAGGTGACCGGCGTGGGGATGGTCAGCATTGCCGGCGGCCAGCGCCAGGCGGTGCGCATCAAGGTCAACCCGCAGGCCTTGGCGGCCAATGGCCTGAACCTGGCCGATATCCGCACCTTGATCAGCGCGTCCAACGTCAACCAGCCCAAGGGCAACTTCGACGGTCCGATTCTGACCTCGATGCTCGACGCCAATGACCAGCTAAAATCGGCCGCCGAATACGCCAACCTGATCGTCGCCTATAAAAACGGTGCGCCGCTGCGTCTTAAGGACGTTGCACAGATCGTCGACGGTGCCGAGAACGACCGCCTGGCGGCCTGGGCCAACCAGAACCAGGCAGTGCTGGTGAACATCCAGCGTCAGCCAGGGGCCAACGTCATTGAGGTGGTCGACCGGATCAAGGCGATGCTGCCGCAGATCACCGACAACCTGCCGGCCGGCCTGGAAGTGGTGGTGCTCACTGACCGGACCCAGACCATTCGTGCCGCCGTCACCGACGTGCAGCATGAGTTGATGTTCGCGGTGATTCTGGTGGTCATGGTGACCTTCCTGTTCCTGCGCCGGATCAGCGCCACGATCATTCCGTCAATCGTGGTGCCGCTGTCGCTGATCGGCACCTTTGGCGTGATGTACCTGGCCGGTTTCTCGATCAATAACCTGACGCTGATGGCGCTGACCATCGCCACCGGTTTTGTGGTGGACGATGCGATTGTGATGCTGGAGAACATCTCGCGTCACATCGAGGAGGGCGAGACGCCGTTTCAGGCTGCGCTCAAGGGCGCCCGGCAAATCGGCTTCACCCTGGTGTCGCTGACCCTGTCGCTGATCGCCGTGTTGATTCCGCTGCTGTTCATGGCCGATGTGGTGGGCCGGTTGTTCCGCGAGTTTGCCATCACCCTGGCGGTGGCGATCCTGATTTCGCTGGTGGTGTCGCTGACCCTGACACCAATGATGTGTGCCCGCCTGCTCAAGCGCGAGCCCAAGCAAGAAGAGCAGAGCAAGTTCTATCGGGCCAGCGGCGCCTGGCTGGACTGGCTGATCGAAGCCTACGAGCGCAAGCTGCGCTGGGTGCTCAATCATCAGGCACTGACCATGCTGGTCGCGATCGGCACCATGGCGCTGACCGTGGTGCTGTATATGGCGGTGCCCAAGGGCTTCTTCCCGGTGCAGGACACCGGGGTGATCCAGGGCATCAGCGAGGGGCCGCAATCGGTGTCGTTCACCTCCATGAGTGAGCGCCAGCAGGCCCTGGCGGCGATTATTCTCAAGGACCCGGCGGTGCAAAGCCTTTCGTCCTATATCGGTGTCGATGGTGATAACGCCACGCTCAACAGCGGGCGCATGCTGATCAACCTCAAGCCGCACAGTGAGCGTGACCTGACCGCCGCCCAGGTGATTCAGCGTCTGCAACCGCAATTGGACCAATTGGCCGACATCCGGTTGTTCCTGCAACCGGTGCAGGATCTGACCATCGAAGACCGGGTCAGCCGCACTCAGTATCAGTTCAGCATGTCGTCACCGGACGCCGAACTGCTGGGCGAGTGGAGCGAGCGCCTGCTGCAGGCGCTCAAGCAGCGCCCCGAACTGATCGACGTGGCCAGCGACCTGCAGGACAAAGGCTTGCAGGTGTACCTGGCCATCGACCGCGATGCCGCCAGTCGGCTGGGGGTGACCACCGCCAACATTACCGATGCGTTGTACGACGCCTTCGGTCAGCGGCAGATTTCGACCATTTATACCCAGGCCAGTCAGTACCGGGTGGTGCTGCAGTCGGCGTACTCCAACGAGCTGGGGCCCCAGGCGCTGGAGCAGATCTACGTCAAGACCACCGATGATCGCCAGGTCAAACTGTCCAGCCTGGCGCGGGTAGAACAGCGTCAGGCGCAATTGTCGATCGGTCACCTTGGCCAGTTCCCGGCGGTGATGATGTCGTTCAACCTGGCACCGGGCGTCTCGCTGGGCCAAGCGGTGCAAGTCATCGAACAGGTCCAGAAAGACATCGGCGTGCCGCTGGGCGTGCAGACCCGCTTCCAGGGCGCTGCCGAAGCCTTCCAGGCCTCGCTGTCGAGTACCCTGTTGCTGATCCTGGCGGCAGTGGTGACCATGTACATCGTGCTCGGGGTGCTTTACGAGAGCTACATCCACCCGATCACCATCCTGTCGACCTTGCCGTCGGCGGCGGTAGGCGCGTTGCTGGCGTTGATCCTCAGTGGCAACGACCTGGGCATGATCGCGATCATCGGCATCATTTTGCTGATCGGCATTGTGAAAAAGAACGCGATCATGATGATCGACTTCGCCCTGGATGCCGAACGCAACCGCGGGCTGGACAGCCGCACGGCAATCTATGAAGCGGCGCTGCTGCGGTTTCGACCGATCCTGATGACCACCCTGGCGGCATTGTTCGGTGCCTTGCCGCTGATGCTGGCCACCGGTTCAGGTGCCGAACTGCGCCAGCCACTGGGGCTGGTGATGGTCGGCGGGTTGCTGGTCAGCCAGATCCTGACCCTGTTCACCACCCCGGTGATCTACCTGTACTTCGACCGTCTGGGGCGTCGCTGGGGCCGTAAGCCTGACACCGCGCACGCTGCGCCACAGGCTGACGCATGAACCTGTCGGCGCCTTTTATAAAACGACCGGTCGCGACCATGCTGCTGAGCCTGGCGATCATGCTGATCGGCGGGTTTGCCTTTCGCCTGATGCCGGTCGCGCCGCTGCCAAACATGGACTTTCCGGTGATCGTGGTATCGGCCAGCCTGGCCGGCGCCAGCCCGGAAATCATGGCGTCGAGCGTCGCCACGCCGCTGGAGCGCACCCTGGGTACGATTGCCGGGGTCAGCTCGATGAGCAGCAACTCCAGCCAGGGTTCGACCCGAGTGGTGCTGGCTTTCGACCAGGGCACTGACATCAATGCCGCGGCCCGCGAGGTTCAGGCGGGTATCAATGCCTCGCGCAATCTGCTGCCCAGCGGGATGCGCAGCATGCCGACCTACAAGAAGGTCAACCCGTCACAGATGCCGATCATGGTGCTGTCGCTGACCAGCGAGGTGCTGAGCAAGGGCCAGCTCTACGACCTGGCCTCGACCATCCTGTCCCAGAGCCTGTCCCAGGTGCAGGGCGTCGGTGAGGTGCGCATCGGTGGCAGTTCGCTGCCGGCGGTGCGGGTCGAAGTCGAACCGCATCTGCTTGAGCAGTACGGGGTGTCGCTGGACGATGTGCGCAACACCATTACTGCGGCCAACGTACGCCGTCCCAAAGGCTTTGTCGAAAACGACCAGCACAACTGGCAGGTACAGGCCAACGATCAACTGAGCAAGGCCAAGGATTACGCACCGCTGATCATCCGTTACCAGGATGGTTCGGTATTGCGCCTGGCGGATGTCGCCAAAGTTCGCGACGACGTCGAGAGCCGTTACAACAGCGGTTTCTTCAACGATGAGAAGGCGGTACTGCTGGTGATCAATCGCCAGGCAGGGGCCAATATCATCGAAACCGTGCAGCAGATCCAGGACCGCCTGCCGTCACTGCGGGCGGTCATGCCGGCCAGTGTCAAACTGGGGGTGGCCCAGGACCGCTCGCTGGTGATCAAGGCCACCCTGCATGAAGCGGAGCTGACCTTGCTGATCGCGGTGGTGCTGGTGATCATGGTGGTGTTCCTGTTTCTCGGTAACCTGCGGGCCTCGCTGATCCCGACCCTGGCGGTGCCGATCTCGCTGGTCGGTTCGTTCTCGATCATGTATCTGTGCGGGTTTTCCCTGAACAACCTGTCGCTGATGGCGCTGATTCTCGCCACCGGTCTGGTGGTGGACGACGCTATTGTGGTGCTGGAGAACATTTCCCGACATATCCACGAAGGCAAGTCGCCGCTACAAGCCGCGTTTGTCGGCGCCAAAGAGGTGGGCTTCACCCTGCTGGCGATGAACGTGTCGCTGGTGGCGGTGTTCATCTCGATTCTGTTCATGGGCGGGATGATCGAGAACCTGTTCCGTGAGTTTTCCATCACCCTCTCGGTGGCGATCCTGGTGTCGTTGGTGGTGTCGCTGACGTTGACTCCGATGCTCTGTGCGCGCTGGCTCAAGCCTGAAGTCGAACATGAGCGCACCGGGTTCCAGCGCTGGAGCGACCGGGTCAACGCCCGCATGGTGGTGGCCTATGATCGCAGCCTGAGCTGGGTGCTGCGCCATCCGCGCCTGACCCTGGCCAGCCTGTTGCTGACCATCGCCGGTAATGTCGCGTTATTCGTGATCGTGCCCAAGACTTTCCTGCCGCAGCAGGATACCGGCCAGATCATGGCGTTCATCCGGGGTGATGACGGCCTGTCGTTCCGGGTCATGCAGCCGAAGATGGAAATCTTTCGGCGCGCTGTGCTGGCTGACCCTGCGGTGCAGAGCGTGGCCGGTTTTATTGGCGGTGAAGGCGGGATCAACAACGCGTTCATGATCGTGCGCCTCAAGCCCATCAGCGAGCGCAAGCTCTCGGCAGACAAAGTGGTCGAGCGGATTCGCAAGAACCTGCCGCCAGTACCGGGCGGGCGGCTGTTTTTGCAGGCCGAGCAGGACATCCAGGTCGGTGGTGTGCGCGAACAGGCCAGCTCCCAGTACCAGTACGTGTTGCAGAGCGGCAATCTGGCCCTGCTGCGTGAGTGGTATCCGAAAGTGGTCGCGGCGTTTCGCGGCCTGCCGGAGTTGACGGCCATCGATGCCCGGGAAGGCCGGGGTGCACAACAGACCACGCTGATCGTCGACCGTGATCGGGCCAAAAGTCTGGGCATCGATATGGAAATGGTCACTGCGGTGTTGAACAACGCCTACAGCCAGCGCCAGGTTTCGACCATCTATGACACCCTCAACCAGTACAAGGTGGTCATGGAGGTCAATCCCAAGTACGCCCAGGACCCCAGTACGCTTGAGCAGATCCGGGTGATCACCGCCGACGGTCAGCGCGTGCCGCTGTCGACCATTGCCCATTACGAGCGCAGCCTGGAAAATGACCGGGTCTCTCACGAAGGGCTGTTTGCTTCGGAAGATATCTCGTTCGATCTGGCCGAAGGCGTTAGCCTGGACACTGCCACCATGGCCATCGAGCGTGCTGTTGCCGGTCTGGGTCTGCCCACCGATGTGATCTCGAAAATGGGCGGCACCGGCGATGCCTTCGCCAAGGCCCAGAAGAACCAGCCGTTCATGATTCTCGGTGCGCTGGTGCTGGTCTATCTGGTGCTGGGCATCCTCTACGAGAGTTACATACACCCATTGACCATCCTCTCGACCTTGCCGTCGGCGGGAGTAGGTGCCTTGTTGAGTATCTATGTGGTCGGTTCGCAGTTCAGCCTGATTTCCTTGCTCGGTCTGTTCCTGCTGATCGGCATCGTCAAGAAGAACGCGATCATGATGATCGACCTGGCGCTGCAACTTGAGCGTGACAACGGCATGAGTCCGCAGGAGTCGATCCATCAGGCGTGCCTGCAGCGTTTGCGGCCGATCCTGATGACCACCATCGCGGCCATCCTTGGCGCACTGCCGCTGCTGCTGAGCACCGCCGAAGGTTCGGAAATGCGCCAGCCACTGGCGCTGACCATCATCGGCGGCCTGGTGTTCAGTCAGGTCCTGACCCTTTACACCACTCCGGTGGTTTACCTCTATCTCGATCGTCTGCGCCATCGTTTCAACGACTGGCGCGGTGTGCGTACCGACGCTGCCCTGGAAACTCCGCTATGACTCATTGCCCGGCCACTCCATCCTTGCGCCTGCGTCCGCTGGCGGCCTGCCTGTGCGCGCTGTTGCTCAGTGGCTGTGCCGTCGGCCCCGATTACCAGGTGCCGCAGCTCATTGCCACGGCGCAGTTCAAGGCTGCCGACGGCTGGCGTCAGGCGGCGCCGAGCGACGCGCTGGCGCGTGGCGCCTGGTGGGAAATCTACCAGGACCCGCAGCTCAACCAACTGGTCGAGCGCCTTAATGCCTCCAACCAGACCGTCGCCCAGTACGAGGCTCAGTACCGCCAGGCTCAGGCGCTGGTGCGCAGTTCCCGGGCTTCGCTGTTTCCGACCCTGAACCTGACCACCGGCAAGAACCGCTCGGCGCAGGGCACCGGTAGCAGCAGCTCAAGCCTGTCGAACAACAGCAGCGGCATCCGCGACACTTACAACGCGCAACTGGGGGTGAGCTGGGAGGCCGATGTATGGGGCAAGTTGCGTCGCGGCCTGGAGGCGGGTGAGGCCAACGCCGAAGCCAGCGAGGCGGATCTGGCCGCGATGCGCCTGAGCCAACAGTCGGAGCTGGTACAGAATTACCTGCAACTGCGGGTGATCGATGAGCAAAAGCGTCTGCTCGAAGCGACGGTCCAGGCCTACCAGCGCTCGCTGAAACTCACCGAAAACCAGTACCGCGCCGGGGTTTCCGGACCCGACGCGGTGGCGCAGGCACGCACCCAGCTCAAGAGCACTGAGGCAGACCTGATCGATCTGGTCTGGCAGCGTGCTCAGTTTGAAAATGCCATTGCCGTGCTGATGGGCATGGCCCCGGCCGAGTTCAATCTGGCGGCGACCGATGACATCCCGCCATTGCCGGCCATTCCGGTGGGGGTGCCCTCGACGCTGCTGGAGCGACGTCCCGACATCGCTGCCGCCGAGCGTTCGGTGATGGCGGCCAACGCCAATATCGGCGTTGCCAAGGCCGCTTATTTTCCCGACCTGACCCTGAGCCTCAGTGGCGGTTACAGCAGCAGCTCGTTCTCCAACTGGATCAGCCTGCCCAACCGCTTCTGGTCGGTGGGGCCGCAACTGGCCCTGACCCTGTTCGATGCCGGCAAGCGTTCGGCGGAAGTCGACCGGGTCGAAGCGGTCTATGATCAGACCGTCGCCCAGTATCGCCAGACCGTGCTGACCGGCGTTCAGGAGGTCGAGAACTACATGGTCCAGCTCAAGGTTTATGAGCAGGAGGCGGGCGTGCGTGACGAAGCACTGGCGGCTGCGCGTGAGTCGCTGCGCCTGACCGACAACCAGTACAAGGCCGGCCTGATCGGCTATTTGGACGTGGTCAATGTCCAGGCTACGGCGCTGAGCAACGAGCGCAGTGTGCTGAATGTGCTGCAAAGCCGGCTGGTTGCCAGCGTGCAACTGATCGCGGCGCTGGGCGGCGGCTGGCAGGGCCTGGAGTCTTCCCAGGCGCAATGATCACGGCTTGACCGAGAAACCGCATTTTTTCTGGCTATTTGCCACTTTTTGTCGGGGCGAGCCTATCGGTTGGCGTGGAAGCGGGTAGAATCATCCCCATTGTGATTGGCATGGATGCGCTTACCCGGTCTACGTCATGAGGCATTCCCCGTGATTGGCAGCTACGTTCCCTCGCTGGTCATTATCTCCATCCTGGTCGCAGTCCTGGCGTCCTATACGGCGCTGGATCTGGCCGGTCGTGTGGCCACTGCCAAAGGCCGTAGTGCCTACCTGTGGATGATTGGCGGCGCGTTCGCGATGGGCATCGGTATCTGGTCGATGCACTTCATCGGCATGCTGGCCTTCGTGCTGCCCATCGAGCTGGGTTATGACCTGCTGCTGACACTGGGTTCGCTGCTGATCGCCATGCTTTCATCGGGCTTTGCGCTGTGGCTGGTCAGCCAGCCAACGTTGCCATTCTCGCACCTGGCCCTCGGTGCTTTGCTGATGGGGGCAGGCATCAGTTGCATGCATTACTTGGGCATGGCCGCGCTGCACATGCAGCCGATGATCAACTACGATCCGCTGCTGTTCGGCCTGTCGCTGGTGATTGCCGTGGCCGCTTCAGCCGCGGCGTTGTGGATCGCGTTCAGTCTGCGGCAAAACACCCCGTATGTTTACCTGGCACGTTGCGCGGCCGCGCTGGTCATGGGCCTGGCGATCGTCGGCATGCACTACACCGGCATGGCGGCAGCCAGCTTTGCCGACGGCAGTTTCTGCGCTGCGCTGACTGACGGCCTGAAGACCGATGGCCTGGACAAGCTGGTGCTGGTCACCACTCTGGCGGTGCTGAGCATTGCTTTGCTGACCTCGGTACTGGATGCCCGGCTTGAAGCACGCACGGCCATCCTTGCCAATTCACTGTCCAGGGCCAATCAGGAACTGACCCACCTGGCGTTGCACGACAATCTGACCGGGCTGCCGAACCGGGTGCTGCTCACCGACCGTATCGATCAGGCCATGCGCGCCGCGCAGAAAAATCACAGCAGTTTTGCCCTGATGTTCATGGACCTGGATGGTTTCAAGCCGGTAAACGATGCCTTTGGCCATTATATTGGTGATCAACTGCTGCGCGATGTTGCCCAGCGCCTGCGCGCCAATCTGCATCGCCAGGACACCCTGGCGCGCATCGGCGGTGACGAGTTTGTGTTGCTCATGGAACTGGATGATGTTGGCGAAGCGGTGGCCGTGGCCTCGCGTCTGGTCGAGGTCATTTCCCAGCCGTTCGATGTCAATGCGCACACCTTGCACGTCTCGGTGAGCATCGGTATCTGCCTTTATCCTGGTAATGGCGCCGATCAGCACGAGCTGTTGATGAACGCCGATGCCGCCATGTATCACGCCAAGGCCAATGGCAAGAACGGTTACAGCTTTTTCGAGGCGTCGATGAACACCGACGCCCGCAACCAGTTGCAGTTGCTTCAGGAGCTGCGGGTGGCGATCAGAGAGCGGCAATTCTGTCTGTATTACCAGCCCAAATTCGACGCGCTGAGCGGCCTGCCGGTGGGCGCCGAGGCGTTGCTGCGCTGGAACCATCCGCAGCACGGCTTGCTGGCCCCGGATCGTTTTATCGGCCTGGCGGAAAAGACCGGGTTGATCATTCCTCTTGGTGAATGGGTGCTGGATGAGGCCTGCCAGCAAATGAGCCTGTGGCTGGCACGCGGTTACCAGCATTGGCGGATCGCGGTGAACCTGTCGGCCTTGCAGTTCTGTCATGCCGGGCTGGTGGATGTGGTCAGCGATACGCTGGCGCGGCATCGGTTGCCGGCCAACTGCCTGACCCTGGAAATCACCGAGAGCACGGCCATGAATGACGCCGATGCGAGCATGACCGTGCTCAACAAGCTGTCTGAAATGGGCGTGGACCTGTCGATCGACGATTTTGGCACCGGTTATTCCAGCCTGATGTACCTCAAGCGTCTGCCGGCCAACGAGATCAAGATCGACCGGGGCTTTGTTCATGACCTTGAGCACGACAGTGACGACGCGGCCATTGTGTCGGCGATTGTGGCGTTGGGCCAGGCGCTGGACCTGCGGATCGTCGCCGAGGGTGTCGAGACCGATGTCCAGCAGAGTTTCCTGACCCGCCTGGGGTGTGATTCGCTGCAAGGCTACCTGCTGGGCCAACCGTTGCCGGCCCAGCGCTTTCTCGAAGAAGTCCAGGCGTCTGAGCAACGCGTGCGGGCTGCAGAGCTACCGGCAATTTGATACCCGCCGATTGCCAATACCGCTCAGGCAGTCGGATACTCCCGTTTCCTATCGGATCACAAGAAAAAAATATGGAAAAAGTGCTTCTCGTTACTGGCGGTTCTCGTGGCATCGGCGCCGCCACCGCATTGCTGGCTGCCACTGAAGGCTATCGAATCTGTATCAACTATCTCTCTGATCACAGTGCTGCCGAGCAGGTCTGTAGCCAGGTCCGCGCACTGGGCGCGCAGGCGATTGCCGTGCAGGCCGATGTCAGTAACGAGGACGAGATCATTCGCCTCTATTCCCGGATCGATGCCGAACTGGGGCCGGTCACCCACCTGGTCAACAATGCGGCGAGCATCTCCCACGCGTCACGGGTCGAAGATATGTCGGAGTTTCGTCTGCTCAAGATCATGATGAGCAACGTGGTCGGCCCGATCCTGTGCAGCAAACATGCACTGCTGCGCATGTCACCGCAGCACGGCGGGCAGGGTGGCAGTATCGTCAACGTCAGTTCCGTGGCCTCACGGCTGGGTGCGGCGAACGAGTACGTCGACTATGCGGCGTCCAAGGGCGCGCTGGATACCTTTACCATTGGCCTGGCCAAAGAGGTTGCCGGGCAGGGCATCCGCGTCAACGCGGTGCGTCCGGGCTATATCTTTACCGATTTTCACGTTCACTCGGGCGACCCGTTCCGGGTCAGCAAGCTCGAAGGCGACCTGCCGATGCGCCGGGGCGGAACCGCACAGGAAGTGGCTGAGGCGATCATATGGCTGCTCTCGGACAAGGCGTCCTATGCGACCGGCACGTTTATTGATGTCGGCGGCGGGCGCTGAATTGAAAGCCACTGATTTTTAATGGGTATCGCGTAGGAGATTGCCCGCCGTCTCGGTGCCGCGCTGTCGCGCAGCACACATGGAGCCACGTAGGACCGGCTTTGGCCGCAATACTGTTCAAATAAGCACTGCGGACCCGGTGGGAAGAGCCGGCCGGCGCCCCGGTCTGCTCGCGAAGAGGCCAGTAAAGTCACAGCATCTGCTGCGAATGCGCCTCCGTCTTCGCCAGCAGAGCTGCCTCCCACCGAGATTTGTGGACTTAACTGAACAGTATTGGCTTTAGCTGCGAAGGCTTCGCAGCTGAAGCTGCTCCTACGAGAGGATCAATAACCGGCCACGCAGGTTTGGCAGATTTGCATGGCTGGCCGACAACCCCTAATGTGACCGCGATAAACCCACGCCAAGGAGCGGTCATGAATTCGTGGTGGCAACAGGTACTGGCAACCGTACAATCGGAGTTCGCCGATATTGGCGATATCGAGCAACTGACCCGCGTGACGCTGCGCCTGGCCACTGCCGCGATCCTTGGCGGCATCCTCGGTTTCGAACGTGAGCATCGCGGCAAGGCCGCCGGTGTTCGTACCCACATGCTGGTCAGCATGGGCGCCGCCTTGTTCGTCCTCGCCCCGGACATGGCCGGCGCCGACGACACTGCCTTGAGCCGGGTCATCCAGGGCATCGTCGCCGGCATCGGCTTTCTTGGTGCCGGCACCATCCTCAAAGAGCACGCCAAGAACATCTCCCAGGTCAAGGGCCTGACCACCGCCGCAGGACTCTGGATGACCGCCGCCATCGGCGTGGCCGCAGGCATGGGCCGCGAGGTCATGGCGATCCTCAGCACCTTGCTGGCCTTGGGCATCCTCAGCCTGGTGCCGCATGTCGTGGACCGTCAAGAGCCTAAACCGAAGAATCATGGCGACGGGGCTGAGGCAGATAACGAGCATACCGACCGCCAGGAAGTGTCCTGAGCGTGTGAGCGCGATCGCAACCGGCCGCACCGGTGGTTCGAGACGGAGGCTGACCGTCAGCCTCCGGCCGGTTCATAGTTTCGCCGGTGCTTCTTCGCTGGGTGGGTCGCCCATCGGTGTGCCCTTGTCGGCAGGCGGGGCAATGGGCGGTGGTTCCTCTTCGGTTGGCGGAACAGGAATAACCGGATCGTCGATATTCGGATCCGGTGCTTCAGGCGGGATTGGAATGTTCATCGGGCTCTCCTGGCGGGGGAATGTCTATCGTTCGATTTGCCGCTGCGGGCAAAATTCCCGCTGATTCACGCCAGCCGATTCTTGGCCTCGATCCATTGCGCCATGTACTGGGTACTTTTGTGCTGATGGTGGCGCAACATGGCCCCGGTGAAGTTGTTCAGGCGATGGCGTGGCAAGTCATTGCGCAACTGCTCGATGCGTCCGATCAGGCTCGCGCAGTGGGTCGGGTAGCCATAGCGTGTTTGCAGCAACTGCCAGCCGTCGCGCTGCGCCTGCTCCCAGCTCGGCTGGTTTTGGTACAACTGCACGGCTGCGTCAGCAATGGCCTGCGCCGTTTCAGCGATCATGCCGGGCCAGGGCAGGGTGCCCTGCATGGCTTCGCTGCCGATCGGTGTGGTTACTGAGGGGGTGCCACACAGCATGGCGTCGATCAGCTTGCCCTTGATGCCAGCACCGAAGCGCAGTGGCGCCAGGCACACACGGGCCGCCGCCATGACCTGCAGGGCATCTTCGGCCCAGTCTTTGACAAGAAAGCCCTGCGCCGCATTGTGCAGCGCGGTGGCTTTGGGCGGCGTGTAGGCGCCATACACATGCAACTGCGCGTGAGGCAATTGTTTGCGGATCAGCGGCCATACGGCATTTTTCATCCATAGCACCGCGTCCCAGTTCGGCGCGTGGCGAAAGTTGCCGATGCTCAGAAAGTGCGCTCGCTCGGCAAAGCCGGTTGTGCTGGCCGGGCTGCCTTCGAGCATCAATGGGCACCAGTGCAGAAGCTGCGCCGCAACGCCGAAGCGCTCGTTGAGCAACTGCATTTCAACGTCAGAGGTCATCAGGTTCAGGTCGCAACGGTAGAGCGCGGCGATTTCGCGCTGAGCCAGGTCGCTGGCGGCCATGCGGGTAAATAAACCGTGGTGATCCGGCTTGAAAAGCTCGGTTAAATCAGCGCCTTGCGCATCAGCCTTGAGGATATCGCGCAAGATTGCCTGGCGCGCATGGCGCAGGCTCTGCAAATCCGAGGTCTCAAGGATGCGCAGTGCACCAGGGCACTGTTTTTCGACTCGCCAGCCAAACTGCTCCTCGATCATGAATTGATCGAACACCACAATATGTGGGTCAAGTTCGCTGACAAAGGTGTCGAAACTGCTGTTATTGAGCTCGATGCTGCATTCATCAATACCCAGGCTGCGCAAGTCGGCCTTGTGCGGTCCTTCAGTGGCCGGGCTGGCGAACGTGATCTGCCAGCCTTGTTCGATGAAGCACTGCAGCAGTTGCATCACGTGACCGCTGGCGGCAGAAGAGCGTGGTTCCGGCCAGACGTAACCGATAAACAACAGGCGGGTCAGTTGCCCGGCGTGGGGGTGTGGATCATGGGTTGCCAAGAATGTGTTTTACCTTGTCGCGTAATTGGTCGATGGAGAAGGGCTTGCCAATTGAATGCATGCCTTCGGGAATATCGATGATTTCTGCATAGCCGCTGGCGAACAATACCGGCACCTGCGGGCGGATCTGGCGCGCCTGGCCGGCAAGGTCGGTGCCTTTCATATCAGGCAGGCCTTGGTCGGTCATCAGCAGATCAATATGCACTGCGCTGTCAGTGAGCATTTTCAGGGCGGCAGCGCCGTCTTCGGCCTCCAGCACGGCGTACTCGAGTTCTTCCAGAACATCGACAATCAGCATGCGCACGATGTCGTCATCTTCGACCACGAGAATGGTGCTGGTTTGGGCTGGCATGGGTAACTCCCTAAAAAATGGCATTGAAAGCCACATTGCTGTGACTCCCTATGTCTGTAAGTAAAACACCGTCAGAAGTTCCCTTAATGGCTCTGCGCCATAGTGCTGCTCCCGTTAATCGTCACCATTGTGTGATGCAGGCGACTTATTGCCAATTTATGTCTGAAATTTCAATCCCGTATGAGCGAAAACGGAATCTTTTTGTTAAGTTTGCGTCACACTGTGTCATTTCACCGGGCCATCAGGGATTTTTCATGAATCGTCCGTCCAACGTCGATGAACAGCGTTTTCGTAAATTACTGGGACGTAACGTCAGCCTGCCACTGGGTGTGGGCGTGCTCAGCGCGGTGTTTTTCATCATTCTGATCAACTACCTGCTGGCCGCGATCCAGTGGGTCGAGCACACCGATCGGGTGATCAACAACACCAACCGCTCGCTGAAACTGTCGATTGACATGGAAACCGGCCTGCGTGGTTATCTGCTCACTGGCGATGCGCAGTTTCTCGACCCCTATGAGGTCGCCCGGCCGTTGCTCAAGGCCGAGCTGCAAGGTTTGCAGACGCTGGTTACCGACAACCCGACGCAACTGGACCGTTTCCGCCGTCTGTCGACCCTGCAGGATGAGTGGGAGAGCTTTGCCCAGGAAATGATCCAGTTGCGCCGCAGCAGCGGTGACTTCCTGACACCGACCCGCGCCGGGCGCGGCAAGCGCATCACCGATCAGATCCGTGGCGAGTACGACCAGGCCGTGGCCATGGAACAGCAGCTGCGTCTGAATCGCAACGCCGACGTCACCCGCATTACCATTTTGTCGGTGAGCCTGTACCTGGTCTTTGTGCTCAGTGTCAGTGCCATCCTGGCCTGGATGGGGCGTCGCGATTTGCTCACCTTGTCAAACACTTACGGCGCCAATCTGAAGCTGCAGCAAGACAATGCCGAGCGTCTGGAGAAGGTCGCCTGGCTGCGTAATGGTCAAAGTGAGCTGGCCGAGCAGGTGATCGGTCAGTTGACCCTCAATCTGGTCGGTCGCAACGTGCTGCAGTTTTTTGCCCGCTACATGGGCGCTGCGGTGGCGGCAGTTTACGTACGCCAGGAGCACGGCGGCCTGGTCCGGGTGGCCGCTTACGGTTTTTCTCGCGAGCAGGAACAACACGAGCAATCGCTGTACGCCGGTGAAGGGGTTATTGGTCAGGCGGTCGATGAACAACGGATCCTGACCCTCGATTCGCTGCCCACGGACTATTTCAAGATCAGTTCCGGGCTGGGTACTGGCAACCCGTCCAGCGTGGTGATTGTGCCGACCCGCAATGACGAGCAGGTCAACGGCGTCATTGAGCTGGGCTTTCTGCGTCCTCTGGCTGAGCGTGACATCGAGTTTCTTGAGTTGGTGGCCGGCAATGTCGGTACCTCCATCGAAGCGGCGCGTTATCGTCAGCGGCTGCAAGAGGTGCTGAGCGAAACCCAGCAGCTCAACGAAGAGCTGCAGGTGCAGCAGGAAGAATTGCGCACCGCCAATGAGGAGTTGGAAGAGCAATCACAGATCCTCAAGGAATCCCAGGCACATCTGGAAACCCAGCAGGCAGAACTGGAGCAGACCAATGTGCAGTTGGCCGAGCAGGCCCAGGCGCTGGCCGAGCAGCGCGATGCACTGGACCGCAACAATGACGAACTGAGCAATGCGCAGATCGAATTGCAGGCCCGTGCCGACCAATTGCAGCGCTCCAGCCGTTACAAGTCAGAGTTCCTGGCCAATATGTCCCATGAGCTGCGTACGCCGCTCAACAGTTCGCTGATTCTCGCCAAGCTGCTGGCGGAGAATCCGACCCGTAACCTTAGTGACGAACAGGTCAAATTTGCCGAGTCGATCTATTCGGCGGGCAACGATTTGCTCAACCTGATCAACGATATCCTCGATATCGCCAAGGTCGAGGCCGGCAAACTTGAAGTGCGGCCGGAAAACTGCAGCCTGGAGCGACTGCTCGAAGGGCTTGAACGAATGTTCCAGCCACTGGCCCGCCAGAAGCAGTTGCAATTGAGTGTCGAGCTGCAACCCGGTACGCCTGCGCTGCTGCACACCGATGCGTTGCGCCTGGAGCAGATTCTCAAGAACTTGCTGTCCAACGCAGTCAAGTTCACCGAGCGAGGCAGCGTCAGCCTGATCGCTTCGGCGCGGCCTGAGGGCGGCGTGGCGTTCGCTGTCTGTGATTCCGGAATCGGGATCGCCGCTGATCAGCAACTCAGTGTCTTCGAGGCGTTCCATCAGGCTGATGGCACCACCAATCGTAAATATGGCGGCACCGGGCTGGGGCTGTCGATTTCACGCGACCTGGCCGCCCTGTTGGGTGGTTCGATCAGCGTCTCGAGTACATTGGGCAAAGGCAGCGTGTTCACCCTGTTGATGCCCCAGGTCTGGGTCGCCTCCGGCGAGGGCAGCGAGCACGTCATTAGCCCGGTGGTCAGCACGCCAGTGGCGAGTTTAAGCGCCGCCGCCTTGCCGGCCAGCACCCCGCAACCGGCGCTGGCAACGCCAGAACCGAGCGAGCCAGCGCTGCAAACATTCGCGGATGATCGTGAGCTGGCGCCCTTTGTGGGGCGTTGCATTCTGGTGATCGAGGACGACGTGAGGTTCGCGCAGATCCTCTTTGATCTGGCGCACGAACTGGGTTACCGCTGCCTGGTCGCCCATGCGGCCGATGAGGGGTTTGATCTGGCGGTGCAATACTCGCCCGATGCGATCCTGCTCGACATGCGCCTGCCGGATCACTCCGGCCTGACCGTGTTGCAGCGCCTCAAGGAACAGCCCGGCACCCGGCATATTCCGGTTCATGTGATTTCTGTCGAGGACCGTCAGGAAGCGGCGCTGCATATGGGCGCCATTGGCTATGCGGTCAAACCCACCACCCGTGAAGAACTCAAGGATGTGTTTGCCAAGCTTGAAGCCAAGCTGACCCAGAAGCTCAAGCGTGTGCTGCTGGTCGAGGACGATGCGTTGCAGCGCGACAGCATTGCCCGGCTGATCGGTGACGACGACGTGGAGATCACCGCGGTGGGCTTTGCCCAGGAGGCGCTGGACCTGCTGCGCGAGCACGTCTACGACTGCATGATCATCGACCTGAAGCTGCCGGACATGCTCGGCAACGAACTGCTCAAGCGCATGGCCGGCGAAGGCATTCGGTCGTTCCCGCCGGTGATTGTCTACACCGGGCGCAATATGACCCGTGATGAAGAAGCCGAGCTGATGAAGTATTCGCGCTCAATCATCATCAAGGGCGCACGCTCGCCGGAGCGGCTGCTCGATGAAGTGACGTTGTTTCTGCACAAGGTCGAGTCGCAGTTGTCCAACGAACGGCAGAAGATGCTGCTGACCGCCCGCAGCCGCGACAAGGTGTTCGAGGCGCGGCGCATCCTGGTGGTCGATGACGACGTGCGCAATATCTTCGCCCTGACCAGCGCCCTGGAGCACAAAGGCGCGGTGGTGGAAGTGGCGCGCAATGGCCTGGAAGCCATCGACCGCCTTAACGAGGTCCCGGATATCGACCTGGTGCTGATGGATGTGATGATGCCCGAGATGGACGGCTTCGAAGCCACTGCGCAGATTCGCAAGGATCCGCGCTGGCGCAAACTGCCGGTCATTGCAGTCACCGCCAAGGCAATGAAGGACGATCAGGAGCGTTGCTTGCAGGCCGGGGCCAATGATTATCTGGCCAAACCTATCGATCTGGACCGGCTGTTTTCGCTGATCAGGGTATGGCTGCCGAAAATGGAACGTATTTGAGTGCGTGCGGCCAAAGCAGCACGCTGATTTACCTGCTCAGGTTTGTACATGTCCTATGACAAAAACGTCGATATCGAGCTGCGCTTGTTGATTGAGGCGATTTACCTCAAATACAGCTACGATTTTCGCGAGTATTCCGGTGCTTCGATCAAACGCAGGGTGCAACATGCCCTGCGTCAGTTCGAGTGCGGCACCATCTCGGCCTTGCAAGAGCGTGTGCTGCACGACCCGGCCGCGTTCATGCAACTGCTGCAATGGCTGACCATCCCGGTCAGTGAGATGTTTCGTGACCCGTCACACTTTCTGGCGATCCGTCAGGAAGTGGTGCCGCTGCTGCGCACTTACCCATCGCTGAAAATCTGGATTGCCGGTTGCAGCACGGGTGAGGAGGTGTACTCCATGGCCATTTTGCTGCGTGAAGAAGGCCTGTTGGAGCGCACCATTATTTACGCCACCGATATCAATCCCTATTCGCTGGACAAGGCCAAGCAAGGCATCTTCTCGCTGGACAGCGTACGCGGCTGGGCGCAGAACTACCGACTGGCCGGCGGTCAGGGCGAGCTGTCGGACTACTACACCTCGGCCTACGATTACGCGATCTTCGACAAGAGCCTGCGCGAGAACGTCACCTTCGCTGACCATAGCCTGGCGACCGACAGCGTATTTTCCGAAACGCACCTGATCTCTTGTCGCAATGTGCTGATTTATTTCAACAAGAAGCTCCAGGATCGGGCTTTCGGGCTGTTCCATGAATCGCTGTGTCATCGCGGTTTCCTGTCGCTGGGCAGTAAGGAAACACTGGACTTCTCGGCCTACAGCGACGTGTTCGAGACGCTGATCAAGCCGGAACGGATCTACCGCAAGTCATGAAAACCCACTTCGATGAGCACGCTGCTGGCGGGCTGCCGGTTGTGCAGGCGGTGGTGATTGGTGCGTCAGCGGGTGGGGTCGAGGCCTTGCTCACACTGACCCAAGGCATCGCGGCCGGCTTTCGCCTGCCGATTCTGGTGGTGCTGCATTTGCCGGAACAACGCAATAGTCAGCTGGCTCAGGTATTCCAGAGCCGGTTGCCGATTGCGGTCCGTGAGGCGCGGGACAAGGAAGCTATCGTTGCCGGCACTCTGTATTTCGCGCCGGCGGGCTATCACCTGTCGGTGGAGGATGATCTGAGTCTATCGTTGAGTCAGGAAGACAAAGTGTTTCACTCGCGCCCCAGTATCGACATCCTGTTCGAGTCGGCAGCCGACGCCTATGGCCCAGGGCTTGCCGGTGTGTTGCTGACCGGTGCCAATGATGATGGTGCCCGTGGCCTGGCGCGGATCAAGACGTTTGGCGGCCTGACCGTGATCCAGAACCCGCAGACCGCTGTAGCGCGGGCCATGCCTGAAGCCGGGCTGCGTTTGCAGACCCCCGATTACCTGTTGCCCTTGTCCGAGATCAGGGCCTTGCTGACCCAATTGGAACGAATTGCATGCTGAGTCAGATCCAGGCAAAACTGCTGATCGTCGACGACCTGCCGGAGAACTTGCTGGCCCTCGAAGCGTTGATCCGCCGTGAAGACCGCATCGTTTATAAGGCGCTGTCGGCCGATGCCGCGTTGTCGCTGCTGTTGCAGCATGAGTTTGCGCTGGCGATTCTGGATGTACAGATGCCCGGCATGAACGGTTTCGAGCTGGCCGAGATGATGCGCGGCACAGAAAAGACCAAGAGTATTCCCATCGTGTTCGTCACCGCTGCCGGTCGCGAGATGAACTATGCGTTCAAGGGCTATGAAAGTGGTGCGGTGGACTTCCTGCACAAACCGCTGGACATCCATGCGGTCAAGAGCAAGGTTAATGTGTTCGTCGAGCTGTACCGCCAGCGCAAGGCCATGAAGCAACAAGTCGAGGCGCTCGAACAGGCCCGCCAGGAACAGCAGGTGCTGCTGGAGCAACTGCAGAGCGCCCAGGCCGAGCTGCAGCGCGCCGTGAGCATGCGCGACGATTTCATGTCGATTGTCTCTCACGAAGTGCGTACGCCGCTCAACGGGCTGATTCTGGAAACCCAGTTGCGCAAACTGCATCTGGCCAAGAACAACGAAGCGGCGTTCAGCATGGACAAGCTGCGCGGCATGGTCGAGCGTGACGAGCGGCAGATTCAGAGCCTGATCCGGCTGATCGAAGACATGCTCGATGTCTCGCGGATCCGCACCGGCAAATTGTCGATCCGCACCAGCGCGTTTGATCTCGGTGAACTGGTCGGTAACTTGCTGGAAAGTTTTGCCGCGCAAGTGGCGGCAGCCGGCTGCAGCCTGCAGTTGACCACCTGTGAGGCGGTCATCGGCGTGTGGGACGAGTTTCGTATTGAACAAGTGCTGGCCAACCTGCTGACCAATGCGTTGCGTTATGGCGCCGGCAAGCCGATTGTCGTCAGGGTCTACGTCGACAGCCGCCGCAACCAGGCGCGGGTCGATGTGACGGACCAGGGCATTGGTATTTCCGCCGAGAATCAGGCGCGGATCTTCCAGCAATTCGAACGCGTCAACGCCGGCCATGCAGTCGCCGGGCTGGGGCTTGGACTATTTATCTCCGAACAGATCGTCATGGCCCATGGCGGTGAGCTACTGGTGGAGAGCGAGGAGGGCAAGGGCTCGACGTTCAGCCTCTGCCTGCCGTTGCAGCCGGTCGTTTAACAGGCGGTTATATGCCTTGGTGGTGCGCAGGGTCATAGCCCTGCCGCAGGCGTAACAGGCTGGGGGCCGGTTTTTGCACGGCAATCGTAAATTGTCAGGCAATCTGCGCAACCTCCGCCGTGCACCGTGGTCGTATTGGCAGCTATTTGAAGATTGAAGGCCGTTCCATGAGCGTTGATGCGCAAGACGTTGTACTGATCGTCGAAGACGAACCCCTGATCATGATGCTGCTGGCCGATTATCTGTCCGGCGAGGGCTATCGTGTGTTACAGGCCGAGAATGGCGAGCAGGCGTTCGAGATTCTCGCTACCCGGCCACACCTTGACCTGATGATCACTGACTACCGCCTGCCGGGCGGTATTTCCGGGGTGATGATTGCTGAGCCAGCGGTCAAGCTGCGCCCGGATCTGAAGGTCATTTTCATTAGTGGCTACCCGGCGGAAATCGCCGAGTCCGGCAGCCCGATTGCTACCCGGGCGCCGATTCTGGCCAAGCCGTTCACGATGGAAACCCTGCATACGCAGATCGAGAAGCTGCTGGCCTGAGCCGGCCAGCAGAGACCGGCGACGGTCTCGGGCTGGCGTGGGGGTCAGACCTCGATCATCTCGCGCACTTTGGCGGTCAGGTGGTCGAAGGCGAAGGGCTTACTGATCATCTGCATATCACTGCCAAGAAACTCGCCTCTGACTGCCGCATGTTCGGCATAACCGGTAATAAACAGCACCTTCAGGCCAGGGCGTAGCTGGCGGGCAACTTCCGCCAGTTGGCGGCCGTTCATGCCTGGCAAGCCGACATCACTGATCAACAGATCAATACGCGTCTCTGACTCCAGCAGCGGCAGTGCCGAAGGTGCGTCTGCGGCCTCGACGAAGGCATAGCCCAATTCGCTGAGTACCTCGCTGACCAGCCGCCGTACGGCCGGGTCGTCCTCGACAATCAGCACGGTTTCTCCGGCCCTGGCATAGCTGGCGGCGCTTTGGAATGTCAGTTGATCGTCCTCTTGCTGGCCTCTGTAGCGCGGCAGGAACAGTTTCACCGTGGTGCCACGGCCAACTTCGCTGTCGATGGCAACATGGCCGCGTGATTGCTTGCAGAAGCCATAGATCATCGACAAGCCCAGGCCGGTGCCTTGGCCGATGGGCTTGGTGGTGAAAAACGGGTCGAAGGCGCGGTTGACGATGTGCTCGGGCATGCCACTGCCGCTGTCACTGACGCTGAGTAATACATAGTCACCGGGCAACAGGTTTTCATGGGCATCGGTGAAGCGCCGCTCCAGGCGTTGGTTGCGCGTTTCAATGCGCAACCGGCCGCCGTTCGGCATGGCATCGCGGGCATTGAGCACCAGATTGAGCAGTGCACTTTCCAGCTGATTCGGGTCGGCCTCGGCGGTCCATAACCGGGGTTCAAACTGCATATCGAGCTGAATGCTTTCGCTGACGCTGCGCTGGATCAATTCATCCATGGCCTTGATCAGATGATTCATCTCAACCGGTTTGGCGTCCAGCGACTGGCGCCTTGAGAATGCCAGTAAGCGGTGGGTGAGGGCGGCGGCGCGATTGGCCGACGTCACCCCCAGATCGATCAGGCCGCCGAGATCATCGGTGCGCCCGCGAGCAATACGCCGACGCAGCAGTTCCAGGCTGCCGATGATGCCGGTGAGCATGTTATTGAAGTCATGGGCGATGCCGCCGGTAAGCTGGCCGACCGCTTCCATTTTCTGCGACTGGCGCAAGGCTTCTTCATTCTGGCGAAGCTGGACGGTGCGTTCTTCGATCTGTTGTTCAAGGGTCTCGTTAAGGCGCCGCAGTTGTACTTCGGCCTGCTTGCGTTCGCTGATATCGGAGGTGACGCCGACCAGCGCGGTGATCTGGCCGTTCTCGCCGCGGATCGCCCGGGCCCGCACATCCACCCAATTCAGCGAGCCGTCTGGCCACAGGTTGCGATACTCGATAATGAAATCGGCGCCGGTATCGAGACTGCGCTGCAAGGCTGATTGCATGCGTGGCTGGTCTTCGGCATAGACCGCATCGAGCCAGTCGTCATAGCTGAACAGGGTATGCTCGTGACGACCGTAATGCGCCAGGGTGATCGCCGAGCAACTGAGTTGCAGAAATTCGGTCTCCAGTTGCCAGGACCCCAGACGGCCTGCGGTCAAGGCGTTCTGCAAGCGCTTTTCGCTTTCCAGCAGATCATCCATACGCCCCCTGGCCTCGTATTGGCGGCGGCGCCCGCGTACGGCGGTGGTCACCAGGCTGACCAGGGTCATGGGGTGAAAGGGCCGTTCGAGGAAGCTGACGTTGCCCAGTTGCGTACCCAGCCGGGTCGAGGGGTTTTGCTCCGGGCCGCCATGGCGGGTCAGCAAGACCACCGGCAGGTCCGACCAGGGCGGTTGTCTGGCCAGCAGCTCAAGCAACGGGTTGAGGTCGGCGCCGCGCAGCGCCTCGTCGGCAATGATCGCCAGCCCCGCACCAAGGCTCAGCTCAGTGGCCAGTTCATTAAGATCTTGCACGGCTTTGGCGCGTAAACCCGCCTCGCTGAGGATGTTGATCGCTATCTGGCTGTCGCGCCCGTTAGGGGCCAGGATGATCGCACGTTCGGAAAAGGCCGGGATCACGTCTGGTCATCCTGCAACAGCGGATGGTTGTCGCCAAAGTAGCTGGGTACCCCGCGTAATACGCCTTGAAACGCATGCAGGGGAGTGCCGATGCGCAGGCCGGCCTGGCCGATCTTGTATTCACGGATCGTTGACTCATGGGTGCCGGTACGTTTTTTGATAATGGAAATCGCCCGGCGTACTTCGCCCATGGCTTCGAAGTAACGCAGCAGGATGACCGTATCGGCCAGATAGGTGATATCAACGGGGGTGCGCATATCGCCGACCAGGCCATGCTGGGCAATGGTCATGAACGTCGAAGCGCCCTGGCGATTGAGGTAGAGCAACAGCTCGTGCATGTGCAGCACCAGCGCGTTCTCTTCCGGCATCGCGGCCTGATAGCCATTGAGGCTGTCGATGATGACCGTCTTGATCTGCTGCTGGTCAACGCAGCGGCGTACCCGATGGGAGAATTCACCGGGCGACAGCTCTGCAGCATCCACCTGTTCGACCCAAAGCCGGTTTTGATCCTGAAACGCCTGCAGGTCGATGCCCATGGCGCGCATGCGTTCGTACAACAAACCCAGCTCTTCATCGAAAACGAACAGGCCGACGCGCTCGCCACGGGCCATGGCCTGCACGGCGAATACCAGCGCGGTCAGCGACTTGCCGGTGCCGGCCGGCCCCAGAATCAGGGTGCTGGATCCGCTGTCGATGCCGCCACCGAGCAAGTCGTCAAGTTCCTGAATGCCGCTGGTGTACTGCTGGCGCTGATAATTGCTGCGGTGTTCGGCCGCCACCAGGCGTGGAAACACCTGGATGCCGCCCTGGGCAATGGTGAAGTCATGAAAGCCGCCACGGTATTTCTGGCCGCGGTATTTGATCACTTTGAGTCGGCGCCGCTCGGCACCGTAGGCCGGGGTCAGTTCCTGCAGGCGAATCACGCCATGGGCAACACTGTGCACGGTCTTGTCCAGAGCATCAGTGGTCAGGTCGTCAAGCAGCAGCACCGTGGTATCGAAACGGGCAAAATAATGCTTCATGGCCAGTACCTGGCGCCGGTAGCGCAGCGAGCTCTGGGCCAGCAGGCGGATTTCAGAGAGGCTGTCGATCACCACCCGCGACGGCTTTATCCGCTCGACGGCTGCAAATACCTGAGCCACGGTTTCACCCAGCTCCAGGTCCGAGGAATACAACAGGCTTTGATGTTGCTCGGCACTGAGCAGGCTTTCTGGCGGGGTCAGCTCGAAGACTGCGATCGATCCGTCCAGCTCCCAGCCATGGGAGCGGGCGCTGTCGCGCAGCTCACCCTCGGTTTCAGAGAGCGTGATGTACAGTGAGGTCTCGCCAGCCTGCGCACCGGCCAGCAGAAACTGCAACGCCACGGTGGTCTTGCCGGTGCCGGGTTCGCCTTCGAGCAGAAACACATGCCCGCGGGAAAGTCCGCCGCTGAGGATGTTGTCCAGACCATCAATGCCGGTTGCTGCCTTGGATGTACTCAATGAATGCCCTCTCGATACTCGGCGCGATCAGCCACTACCTGGCCAGTTTAGCTGCGTAGTCTCTGGACACCGGGCGCGGGTACGGGTTCCGGGCAGTCGCCAGGTTGTTTTGGGTGAGGCGCTTGAAGCGGTCCGGCAAATGGCACAAGCGTCGCCTTACGACGGTCATGGCTGCCTTGTTATAGTCCGGCGACGTTGCCTAGCCCGCCAGAGGTTCATTCATGTCTGACTATCAAGCTTTCAATGTCCAGCTCGTTGATAAGGTCGCTCATCTGCAGATCAATCGGCCAGACAAGCTCAATGCGATGAATGCGGCGTTCTGGCGCGAGATCGTCGAGATCTTCCACTGGGTCGATGAACACGATGAGATCCGCGCCGTGGTGATCAGTGGCGCCGGCAAGCACTTTTCTTCCGGGATCGATCTGGCGCTGTTGGGCGCAGTGGCGGGCGAGCTGGGCGCTGACGCCGGGCGTAACGCGCGGCTGCTGCGGCGCAAGATCGAGCAGTTGCAGGCGTCTTTCACGGCTGTGGCCGAATGCCGCAAACCGGTACTGGCGGCTATTCAGGGCTATTGCCTGGGCGGTGCCATCGACCTGATCGCTGCCTGTGACATGCGTTACGCCGCCCAGGACGCGCAATTTGCCATCCGCGAGATCGACATGGGCATGGCCGCCGACGTCGGCACCTTGCAGCGTTTGCCGCGCATCATCGGCGATGGCCTGTTGCGCGAGCTGGCTTACACCGGGCGCACCGTCGATGCTACCGAGGCCGAGCGTATTGGCCTGGTGAACCGGGTTTTTACCGACCCAGCGCAATTGCTTGAAGAAGTCATGGCCCTGGCCCGGCAGATTGCGCAAAAATCGCCGCTGGCCATTGAGGGCACCAAGCGCATGATCGATTACATGCGCGATCACCGGATCAATGATGGCCTGGAACACGTTGCCATCTGGAACGCGTCCATGCTGCAATCGCCCGATCTCAAGCTGGCCATGCTGGCACAGATGAACAAGCAAAAGCCGGTGTTCGACGATTGAACCCGGCCTGGAAAGGAGTGTGTTGATGACCCGCCGTTGGACCACCGCCGTGCTCGACCCGCAATTGCCTGACGGACGTGCCGTGGTATGCAGCCCGCAGGGCTTTTTACTGAGTGAAGAGGGCGTGCTGTTTTCCAGGCAATGGCTGGCCGGCCTGCAATTGCCGCTGCTCAGTGAGCATGGCATCGGCCATTTCGATGGTGAGCCGGTGTATGTCTGGGTGCTGCAGCGCGCCGTAGAGCTCGAAGGGCTGGCCTGGCAAGGTCTGCGCCAGTTCATGCTGGAGGGCGATCTTGCGGTCTACCAGAAGCTGGGTTACGCCGCGCAGATCGCTACCTGGGCTCGCGAGCACCGCTTCTGCGGCGCCTGTGGCAAGCCCACCGTGCAGGTGCCAGGCGAGCGCGCGATGTACTGCGCCGATGATGAGCTGCGCTTCTATCCGCGTATTGCGCCGAGCATGATCGTGCTGATCACCCGCGGCGATGAAGTGCTGCTGGCGCGCTCGCCGCGTTTCGTCAGCGGCGTGTACAGCACCCTGGCCGGGTTTGCCGAGCCGGGCGAGTCTGCAGAAGACTGCGTGCGCCGTGAGGTGATGGAGGAGGTGCAGCTCAAGGTGCGTGACATTCAGTACGTGGGCAGCCAGTGCTGGCCGTTTCCGCACTCGATGATGCTTGGCTTTCATGCCGAGTACGAGAGCGGCGAGATTGTCCCGCAGCCCGACGAGATCGAAGATGCCCGCTGGTTCAGCATCTTTGATCTGCCGCCGCTACCGGCCAGCCGCTCGATTGCCCGCCACCTGATCGAGCTGTACCTGGCGCGCCGCTCAGGCGCCGCCGAACCAGTGCTGCCAGGCTAGCCGCACGGTCAGCGCCAGGACCATGATGATGAACACCGGGCGGATGAATTTGGCACCGCCCTTGATTGCCGTGCCGGCGCCGAAGTAAGCGCCGGCCATGACCGCCAGGCCCATCAGCACACCAAGAATCACATCCACCTGACCCGAGACGGCAAACACGGTCAGGGCCATGGCGTTGCTGACGAAGTTCATGCTGCGCGCCACGCCACTGGCCTTGACCAGGTCGATGGGGTATGCCATCAGCGTACTGACCGTCCAGAACGCACCGGTGCCGGGGCCGGCCACGCCATCGTAAAAGCCCAGGCCCAGCCCTTGCGGGATCTGGCGCAGTTGTTTGATCGGCGCGTTGCTGTCGGTCGGCGCCTTGGGCGTACCGCCGAACAGCAGGTACAGGCCACAGCCGAAGACGATCAGCGGCAGCATCTGGTTGATCCACTCGGCAGGCAGGTAATGGGCGATTACCGCACCCAGCAGTGCGCCGATGGCGGTGCTGATCAACGCCAGCTTCCATTGCGAGGGATCGAACAGCTTGCGCCGGAAATAGGTGAAGCTGGCGGTGGCCGAGCCGAAGGTGGCACACAGCTTATTGGTGCCAAGCACCATATGCGGCGGCAGGCCGGCGGTCATTAACGCAGGCGTGGTAAGCAATCCGCCGCCGCCGGCAATGGCATCGATGAAACCGGCCACAAAAGCCACGACGGCGAGCACGGCAAGCGTGAGGGGGTCAACACTGAGTTCAAAAGGCATGGCAAGGACTTGTCGGCAGAGGGGCGCAATGGCTGCCCTGAAGGGCCGACATTCTACCTCTCATAACCGGCCGCTGTCAGATTGACGTCAGTTATTGCACCCCGATCAGGACAGAAACCCACCATCGACATTCAGTATCGCGCCAGTGGTATAGCTTGACCCGGCGCTGGCCAGATACAGCACCGCACCGGCCATTTCATCAGGCGCGGCCACACGCTTGAGCGGGATATGACCCAGCGCCTGGTCGAGAATCGCCGGGTTGCTGACCAATGCCGAGGCGAAGCGGGTGTCAGTCAGGCCTGGTAGCAGGGCATTGCAGCGGATGCCAAACGCCGCACACTCCTTGGCGAACACCTTGGTCATATTGATCACCGCCGCCTTGGTGATCGAATAGATACCCTGGAACTCACCGGGCGAAACACCATTGATTGAGGCCACGTTGATAATGCTGCCGCCGCCGTGCTCGCGCATCAGCTTGCCGGCCTGCACCGACATGAAGAAATAGCCGCGAATGTTGACGTCGACGGTTTTCTGAAAGGCAGCAGGGTCAGTGTCCAGTACATGGCAGAACTGCGGGTTGGTGGCGGCGTTGTTGACCAGGATGTCCAGCCGCCCGAAGCGTTCGCGAATCATGGCGAACAGTTGCTCGATCTGCTCCGGTTCGCCAATGTGGCAGGCCAGCGCAGTAGCCATGCCGCCGTCGGCGATGATGCTCGCGGCTACCTGCTGACAGCCTTCCAGGCGCCGGCTGCTGACAATGACATGAGCGCCCTGGCTGGCCAGCAGCCGGGCGATCGCCTCACCGATACCCCGGCTGGCCCCGGAGACCAGAGCAATCTTGCCGTCGAGATCGAACAGGGTGGTTCTGGCCATGGTTACTCCCGGATTTCAGCGATTGTGTGGATGCGCGTAATAGTGCGTAGGAGCGACTTTAGTCGCGAACCACCATTTGCGCATCCTTCGCGGCTGAAGCCGCTCCTACGGGCGAACTGCTCTTCATGCCCGTTAAGCAGGCATAAAAAAACCGAAGCACGCAGGCTTCGGTTTTTTGTTTTCCCTGCCAAATTACTGCGGGAACAGCTCGCTGAGCTTCATCGACAGCATCATGTCGCCTTCAATGCGCAGCTTGCCGCCCATGAACGCCTGCATGCCGTCGGTCTCGCCGCTGACGATGCCTTTGAGGGTTTCGCTGTCCATGATCAGGGTGACGTTGGCGTCAGGGTTTTCGCCTTCCTGCAATTGGCAGGTGCTGTCCTTGATGATCAGGGCAAAGTGTTTGTCTTCGTCGGTGACGTTGAAACCGAAGATCAGATCCAGGCCTTTGGCGGCGTCAGGATTGAACTTGGCGTGCATTTTCTGGACTGCATCGGCTACTGAGGTCATGTGTCGATCCTTATTGGAAGTGGGCTGCGCTCGTGCGAGCGGCTGCCATCGGTATCGTCCCGCAATGTGCAGGTGCAGGCGAGGTTAGGGGCATGGCACGGGCCTGTCAACCTGAAATCATACAGCTGTTTGAATTAGCTGTTTCAATGTTTGCACACGTTTGTCGGCTGGTGGTTGATCGGCCTGCTCGGTATGCTTGTTCATCGCGTGCCCGCTATAGAGAGCGCGCCAGCAATCAAGGAGTCGCCGTGGATTTTTTTGCCGATTACGCCAGCTTTCTGGCCAAGACCGTCACGTTGGTGGTTGCCATTGTGGTGGTACTGGTTGCCATCGCTTCGCTGCGCAGTAAAGGGCGTGGCAAGACGGCCGGGCAGTTGCAGGTCACCCGGCTCAATGATTTTTACAAGGGGCTGCGTGAGCGTCTGGAGCATTCGCTGCTCGACAAGGCCCGGCTCAAGGCATTGCGCAAAGAGCAGAGCAAAGCGCTGAAGAAGGAAAAGAAGCAGCCCGAGGCCAGGTCGCGGGTCTATGTGCTGGACTTCAATGGCGATATCAAGGCCTCGGCCACCGAGAGCCTGCGTCATGAAATCACCGCACTGCTGAGCCTGGCCACTGACCAGGATGAAGTTGTCCTGCGTCTGGAGAGCGGCGGCGGTCTGGTGCACAGCTACGGTCTGGCATCTTCGCAACTGGCGCGGGTGCGTCAGGCCGGCATCCCGCTGACCATCTGCATCGACAAGGTCGCGGCCAGCGGCGGCTACATGATGGCCTGCATCGGCACCCGGATCATCAGCGCGCCGTTCGCGATCCTCGGCTCCATCGGTGTGGTGGCGCAACTGCCCAACGTCAACCGCCTGCTGAAAAAACACGACATCGACTTCGAGGTGCTGACCGCCGGTGAATACAAGCGCACCCTGACCGTGTTTGGCGAAAACACCGAAAAGGGCCGGGAGAAGTTCCAGCAGGACCTGGAAATCACCCACGAACTGTTCAAGGGCTTTGTCGCCAGCTACCGCCCGCAACTGGACATCGATGAAGTGGCCACCGGCGAGGTCTGGCTGGGGATGGCGGCGCTGGATAAGCAACTGGTCGACGAACTCAAGACCAGCGACGAGTACCTGGCCGATAAGGCCAAGGATGCCGAGGTCTTCCACCTGCATTACGCCCAGCGCAAGAGCCTGCAAGAGCGGGTCGGCATGGCGGCGGCGGTTTCGCTGGATGGCATTGCGCTGCGCTGGTGGGAGCGGTTGAGCCAGCAGCGGTTTTGGTCCTGACTTATAGGTGGATTGTGTTGTTGTTGGTGTACATCCTCCACATTGATGTTGGTCTTTAGTCAGCTTTCCACTTTTACAGCGGGTCACTTTTGGTTTCTTTGAGCACAGATGGCACAGACGACGCCAATCGCGACTTGGGCGCTGGCCGAGTGGAGGTGTCGATTTGGTGGGAAAACCGGCAGGGAAGCCGGTTTTAGGCACGCTGGGCAGGGATGCCCATCGTGCCGACCGCCAAATCGGCACCGGAGCGAGGGAACCCGAAGGGCCAAGCCAGGAGCAGGCGGTTTTGCCTACTTTTTCCAAGAAAAAAGTAGGTCGCCCGGCAGGGCGAAACCTGCCGCCCAGACGCTGCGAAAAGGGATTTTCCATCGCTCGAAATGGCAAGAGTGCTTCGCCAGCAGAGCTGCCTCCCACAACAGCAAAACATCCAACAAAAAAGCCCGGCCCCTTCAACAGGGGCCGGGCTTTTGCAGTACAGCAACAGCGATCAGCGACGACGGAACAGCGGCAGCGGTTCGTCGGTGGCGGCCTGATAAGTCACCGAGAAGTCCTTCAGACTCTCCAGCGCCTCATAGGGGTCTTTGTCCGGGCGAATGGCAAAGGCATCGAAGCCGCAGCGGCGCAGGTAGAACAACTGGTCACGCAGCACATCGCCGATGGCGCGCAGTTCACCCTTGAAACCATAGCGATCGCGCAACAGTCGGGCATTGGAATAGCTGCGTCCGTCGGTAAAGGCCGGGAAATTCAGGGCGATGACCTGGAAGTGCTGCACGTCATCACCGATTTCCTCGGCTTCTTCATCGCTGTCCAGCCACACGCCCAGGCCGCCGTCGCGGGCTTTGAGGGCATGGCCGTGCTCACGCCACAGCACCAGCGGTACGATCAGATCGTCGCAGTTCGACAGGCTGTCAAAGGTCGTGTCCTTGGGCAGCAGGTGCCAGGTTTCATCGACGACTTCGTTGTTCTTAATGATTCGCTGCATAGACGCGCTCCTTGAAAGGGTCGATGCCAATACGGTTGTAAGTGTCGATAAAGCGCTCGTCTTCGGTACGTTTTTCGATGTACACGTTGATCAGCTTCTCGATCACGTCAGGCATGACTTCCTGGGCGAAAGACGGGCCAAGGATCTTGCCCAGGCTGGCGTCACGGCTGGCGCTGCCGCCGAGCGACACCTGGTAGAACTCTTCGCCTTTTTTGTCCACGCCCAGGATGCCGATATGACCCACGTGGTGGTGACCACAGGCGTTCATGCAGCCGGAGATGTTCAGGTCCAGTTCGCCGATGTCGAACAGGTAGTCCAGATTGTCGAAACGGCTCTGGATCGATTCGGCGATCGGGATCGACTTGGCGTTGGCCAACGAGCAGAAATCACCGCCCGGGCAGCAGATCATGTCGGTGAGCAAGCCGATGTTCGGCGTTGCGAAGCCGTTTTCGCGCAGCACGTTCCACAGCTCGAACAGTCGCGATTGTTCAACGTCAGCGAGAATGATGTTCTGCTCGTGGGAGGTGCGCAGGAAACCGAAGCTGTACTGGTCGGCCAGGTCGGCGATGGTGTCGAGCTGCTTGTCGGTGACATCACCTGGTGCTACGCCGGTAGGCTTGAGCGACAGCGTAACAGCCACATAGCCGGGTTTCTTGTGCGCGAGGGTGTTGCGAATACGCCAGCGAGCGAAGCCCGGATGCTCGGCTTCCAGTGCGGCCAGTTCCGCATCCTGGTTGCTCAGCGTTTTGTAGGCCGGGTCGACGAAATGTTTGGCAACGCGCTGCAGTTCGGCTTCGGTCAGGGTGGTCTGGCCGCCACGCAGGTGGGCCATTTCGGCCTCGACCTTCTCGGCGAACACTTCAGGCGTCAATGCCTTGACCAGGATCTTGATCCGCGCCTTGTACTTGTTGTCACGACGGCCATAGCGGTTGTAGACCCGCAGGATGGCGTCCAGGTAACTCAACAGGTCCTGCCACGGCAGGAACTCGTTGATGAACGCGCCGATCACCGGGGTACGGCCCAGGCCGCCACCCACCAGTACCCGGAAGCCCAGCTCACCGGCTTCGTTGCGCACCGGCTCCAGGCCGATGTCGTGCATCTCGATCACCGCACGGTCGCTGGCCGCGCCGTTGATGGCAATTTTGAATTTGCGCGGCAGGTAGGCGAACTCAGGGTGGAAGGTGGTCCACTGGCGCACGATCTCACACCAGGGGCGCGGGTCGATGACTTCATCGGCCGCCACACCGGCGAACTGGTCGGTGGTCACGTTGCGCAGGCAGTTGCCGCTGGTCTGGATGGCGTGCATCTGCACGGTGGCCAGCTCTTCGAGAATATCCGGGATGTCTTCCAGTGCCGGCCAGTTGTACTGGACGTTCTGGCGGGTACTGATGTGGGCGTAGCCCTTGTCGTAGTCACGGGCGATCTTGGCCAGCATGCGCGCCTGGCGCGAGTTCAGCTGACCATAAGGAACCGCCACGCGCAGCATCGGCGCGAAACGCTGGACATACAGGCCGTTCTGCAGCCGCAGTGGCCGAAACTCTTCTTCGCTCAGCTCACCGGCCAGGTAGCGGCGGGTCTGGTCACGGAACTGCTTGACGCGGTCCTCGACGATTCGCTGATCGTACTCATCGTATACGTACATATAGGTCCTGCTCTCAGGCTTCAATAATGCTGCGCGGTGGCCGGTCACGTCCCATTCGGGTGGGGCTGCTCCGGGTCCGGCACCATCTGGACAATTCTGCTTCTGCGCGCACGGTCGCGCACTCCATGCGGAGCGGTGGCGAAGATACCAGCTTGCTGATATCGGTAAAAGTGATGTTTATATATATGCAAATCGCTAAAAGCGATATGCATCACGCCATCGGTCATGCCCGCACTTGAAGTATGGTTAAAGGACGTCTTAACTGCACCTATCTCTTATTTTTCCATCTGCATTCCTCCACAAGACCGATAAAAGGCGATGCGATGAGCAACCCACACAAAGCTGGAAAATCCGACAGTTCAGTCGATGCCTGGGCGATCTTCTTTCTTATATTGCTGGTAGCGGGGGCGGGAGTCTTCTGGGTCAGTGGTCAGTAGCGCGCCGGCTCTGCTACCGCCGCTCTCAGCTTTTGCCGTGCCCCGCCGATAAACAGGGTTCAACCCCCCGTGGAGCGGACGGCCACCCTTGGTAAAGGATTTATCGGCGGTCAAGGTTTCAACAGCGAGAGCGGGCTGGCTGGCCCGCTCACTGGTGATGCTGTGCGCGCTGGGCTGTGGCTCTGGCTGGGCGGCGTCAGTGGTATTTCTAAGCCCGGGCCCTGCGTCTGATGGTTACTGGAACAGCTACGCGCGAGTCATGCAGGCCGCTGCGGATGCAACCGGTATGGCATTGCGCGTGGAGTTCTCCGACCGCGACACACGCACCCAGGTCGATCTGGCGCGGCAGACCCTCAAAGGCGATCAGCGCCCCGATTATCTGGTGTTTTCCAACGAATTGAACGTGGCCCCGGAAATCCTGCGTCTGGCCGAAGGCAGCGGGGTGAAGTTGTTGCTGGTCAACAACACCCTGAGCCTCGATCAGCGGCGGATTCTCGGTGATTTGTCGCAACGTTACCCGGACCTGCTCGGCAGCCTGCTCGGCAACGACGAGCAAGGCGGGTATCTGACGGCCAAGCGTCTGATCAAGCAACTTGGCCCGCTGGCGCCAGGGCAGAGTGTCGACATGCTGGCCTTCTCCGGCACCAACGCCACCCCGGTGTCGCTGTTGCGGGAAAAAGGCATGCGTCGGGCAGTGGCTGAACACCCTGAAGTGAACCTGCGTCAGGTGGTGCTGGGTGTCTGGCGCCGCGACCGGGCGCTGGAGCAGGCGCGCACGCTGTTCAAACGCTATCCGGACACCCGGCTGGTGTGGGCCGCCAACGAGCAAATGGCCTATGGCGCCATGGACGCTCTGGCAGAAATCGGCGGCGTCGCCGGTCGAGACGTGTTGTTCAGTGCGATCAACGGCACTCCCGAATCATTGCAGGCGTTGCTCGATGGTCGCCTGTCGGCAGTGGCCAGTGGGCACTTCACCCTGGGAGGCTGGGCACTGGTGTTGCTCAGTGACTATGACCGCCAGCGGGTGGGCGGGCCAATGCCACTGGGTGAGCGTGAGATCGATGTACTGCAACTGGTGGAACCAGGCGAAACCGTGCGCCTGCTGGAGGCGGCCAGAGGCGACAGTTACCGGGTCGACCCGCAGGTGTTTACCAGGCCTGCCACGCCCGGCGATTCGCCATTCGCCTTGCGGCATATGCTGCCTGCCAGTCAGGCCCCGACGAAATAAAGCACCAGCCGCGCAATCAACAACAACCCCAAGACAAACACCAGCGTGAAGCCGGCACCGAGCACGATAAAGTGCCAGGGCTTGTCGTGGGCGAAGTCGCGCTCGCGGTTGCGGTTGCTTTGCACGCCGAAGGCCGCGGCCAGAACGCTGTGCAGCATCTGCCAGAAGCCGGGCGGGTCGGGTTCTTCAGGTGGCGGAGTCTGGAGGTGCATAGAGAGGTACATGGGATTGCCCTGCGCAGGCATGTGTCAGGCAGGGTAGTCGCGCAGAGGAGGTATTGCCGGGGCAGGCGACGTACAACCGCTGCCGGATGCCCGACGGTAACAAACCGTACCACTTCGATACCTGCGATGCGGGCAGGAAGGGAACGAAATCAAAGTGCCACTAGTCTTAAGGGTTGCAGAAACCACAGGATCGGCCGATACGATCCCATGAGGGCAGAGTTCAGTCCTGCTCGATCCAGGCTGGAAAGGATCATCCGCTCGGTTATTTATCTGGCTGTATTTTCAGAGCGTCGCCTGATGAAAAAAACACTGCTGGGCGTGCGAGCGTTGATGTCCGTACCCAAGGACAACCCTGGTCTGGTCAAGGCGCAGTACATCGCGCTGTCTCGCCAGTTGCCCATGATGTATTTCATCCTGCTGATCAACACCCTGATGCTGGCCGGCACTCACTTTGCGGTCGCGCCGCGCTGGTTGGTGGTGTATTGCCCGTCGATCATGACCTTGTTCGGCGTGGTTCGTGCGGCGCAATGGATATGCACGCGCAAGCGCACCTGCAGCCCGGCGCAGATGCTGACGGCGCTCAAGCGCACCAATATGCTCGCGCCGTTTGTCGCCGTGGCGTTTACCGCCTGGTCGCTGGCGCTGTTTCCCTATGGCGACAGCTATACCCAGGCGCATGTCGCCTTTTATATGGCGATCACCGTCATCGGCTGCATTTTTTGCATGATGCACCTGCTGCCAGCCGCGCTGGCCACCACAGCAGTGGTCAACACAGCGTTCGTGGTGTTCTTCGCGTCCACCAATATCATTACCTTCGTTGCCACTGCGATTGACGTCCTGCTGGTGTCGATCGCCATGCTGGTCATTCTCAAGGCGCAGTACGCCGACTTCACCCGGCTGGTGAACATGCAGGCGCATACGGCAAAACTCAGCGAGGAAAACCTTCACTTGGCCAATCAGGACAGCCTGACCGGGCTGGCCAACCGGCGGCAGTTCTTTTCCCGCCTCGATACGCTGCTGTCCCGCGCTCGCGAGCAGGAGATTCGCCTGGCCGTGGGGCTGATCGACCTGGATGGCTTCAAGCCGGTCAATGATCTATATGGCCATAGCATCGGTGACAAGCTGCTCTATCAGGTTGGCCAGCGCCTGACCGGGCTGCTTGATGAAGAGGTGCACCTGGCCCGGCTGGGCGGTGACGAGTTCGGTCTGATCTTCACTCAGTCCATGAGCGACGATCAGTTACTTGGGGTTGGCGAGAACATTTGCGCCAGCATGCGCGAGCCGTTTCTGCTGGTCGACATTCCGATTCAGATCAGTGCTTCACTGGGCATTGCGACGTTCCCGGATCACGCAACCTGCGCCACGCAAGTGTATGAGTACGCCGACTACGCCCTGTATCAGAGCAAGCGCCACCGCCCCGGCACGGTCTGCCTGTTCAGCGCAGCCCATCGCCAGCAGCTCAATCGCGAAGGGCTGACCGAGCAGGCCCTGCGCAGGGCCGATCTGGAGGGTGAGTTTTACGTGGTGTTCCAGCCCATCGTGGACATTCGCCGTGAGCAAACCGTCGCGTTCGAGGCCCTGGCACGCTGGGAAAGCCCGGAGTTGGGTAACGTGCCGCCCGGCGATTTCATCCCGATTGCCGAGCGCGTCGGCATGGTCAATCGCCTCACGCTGCCGTTGCTCAGCAAGGCGCTGGAGGCGGCCGCGAGATGGCCTGCGGGCATGCGCCTGTCATTTAACCTGTCCGCCCACGACTGTGGTTCCGAGGACGCCGCCCAGCAGATCGTCGAGCTGATCAGCAACAGCGGCTTCGACCCGGCCTGTCTCGATCTGGAAATCACCGAAACCGCGGTCATCCAGGACCTGGCGCAGACCCAGCGAGCGATCAGCCGGTTTCGTGAACTGGGTTGCGGTATTTCTCTCGACGACTTCGGCACCGGTTATTCCAGCCTGAGCCAGATCCACGCGCTGTCGCTGACCAAACTGAAGGTGGACCGCACCTTCGTCACCAACATCCACCTCGACCCGGCCAGCTTCAAGATCGTCAAGTCGCTGATTGCCCTGTGCCAGGACATGCAGCTCGAATGCATCGTCGAAGGCGTGGAAACCGCCGCAGAACTCGATGCCCTGAAAAACCTTGGCTGCGCCTGGGCCCAAGGCTACCTGTTCTCCAGACCCATGCGCGCCAGCGACATCGGCGCCTGGCTTGACGGCGAGCAACTGGCCACGGTCCAGGCGGTTTGATCCGCCGCCCCGGCGCCACGCTGTCGTGCAACAAACCCGCAACCCCCGTAGGACCGGCTTTAGCCGGGAAGCCTTCGCGGCTAAAGCGGATCGCCGCCCGGCCACTCCTACGGGTTATTCGTCATAGCCAAGGTTCGGTGCCAGCCACCGCTCGGTGACTTCCAGCGACTGCTGCTTGCGGGCGGTGTAGCTTTCGACCTGATCCTTGTCGACCTTGCCCACGGCAAAATATTGCGCATCCGGATGGGCGAAGTACCAGCCGCTGACCGCCGCGGCCGGGAACATGGCGTAGTGTTCGGTGAGGAACACCCCGCTTT
The DNA here is from genome assembly GCF_000829415.1 of Pseudomonas sp. StFLB209. NCBI lineage: Bacteria > Pseudomonadati > Pseudomonadota > Gammaproteobacteria > Pseudomonadales > Pseudomonadaceae > Pseudomonas > Pseudomonas sp. StFLB209. The sequence continues at coordinate 4,832,834 of NZ_AP014637.1, forward strand.
TGCCAGCCGTGTGGATCGGCGTGCCGGCCGGCAACGGGTCGAGCAGGTTGAACAGGCTGCTCTTCTCGGTGTGGTCCGGGCAGGCCGGGTAGCCGGGGGCAGGGCGGATACCGCGGTACTGCTCGCGGATCAGCGCTTCGTTATCGAGTTGCTCGTCGGCGGCATAGCCCCAGTACTCTTTACGCACCCGCTCGTGCAGCCACTCGGCGCAGGCCTCGGCCAGTCGGTCGGCCAGGGCCTTGACCATGATCGCGTTGTAGTCGTCGCCATTGTCCTGATAGGCCTTGGCCACTTCTTCGGCACCGATGCCGGCGGTGGTGATGAACCCGCCCATGTAATCGGTCACGCCGCTGCTTTTCGGTGCCACGTAGTCAGCCAGCGAGAGGTTCGGTTTGTCATCGGGCTTGATGGTTTGCTGGCGCAGGTGATGCAGGGTCGCCAGAGTCCGGCCATCGTCAGCGTAGACTTCCAGGTCGTCATCGTTGATCTGGTTGGCCGGCCAGAAGCCGAACACCGCGCGCGCGCTGATCAGCTGTTCGTCGATCAGTTTACGCAGCAGTTGCTGCGCATCGTCGAACAGAACGGTGGCCGCTTCGCCGACCACTTCGTCGGTGAGGATGCGCGGGTACTTGCCGGCCAGGTCCCAGGAAATGAAGAACGGCGTCCAGTCGATGTACTCGGCCAGCACATTGAGGTCGATGTTTTCCAGCACCCGGGTGCCGGTGAACGTCGGCACTGCCGGGGTGTAGCCGGCCCAGTCAAACTTCGGCTTCTTGGCCACGGCGGCGGCGTAGGGCAGGCGCTCGGTGCGGCTGCTGCGCGCTGCGGTGCGCTCACGCACCTGGACATATTCTTCGCGGGTTTTCTCGACAAAGTCCGGCTTCAGCTCTTTGGACAGCAACTGGGTGGCCACGCCGACGGCGCGCGAGGCGTCGGTGACGTAGATCACCGCGTCGTTACTGTAACGCGGCTCGATCTTCACCGCGGTGTGCGCCTTGGAGGTGGTGGCGCCGCCGATCAGCAGCGGCAGGTGGAAGTCCTGGCGCTGCATTTCACGGGCGACGTGGACCATCTCGTCCAGCGACGGGGTGATCAGCCCGGACAGGCCGATGATGTCGCACTTCTGCTCTTTGGCGACCTGCAGGATCTTCTCGGCCGGCACCATCACCCCAAGGTCGACGATGTCGTAGCCGTTACAGCCCAGCACCACGCCGACAATATTCTTGCCGATGTCATGCACGTCACCCTTGACCGTGGCCATCAGGATTTTGCCCTTGGCTTCGGGCTTGTCGCCTTTCTCGGCTTCGATAAATGGAATCAGGTGGGCCACGGCCTGTTTCATTACCCGGGCGGATTTCACCACTTGGGGCAGGAACATCTTGCCTGAGCCGAACAGGTCACCGACGGTGTTCATGCCGGCCATCAACGGGCCTTCGATCACCTCGATCGGCCGATTGAACGACAGCCGCGACTCTTCGGTGTCTTCCACGATAAACGCGGTGATGCCTTTGACCAGGGCGTGCTCCAGGCGCTGGTTGACCGGCCAGCCGCGCCACTCTTCGGTTTCAGCTTCTTTGGTGCTGCCGTCGCCACGGTAGTCATCGGCGATGGCCAGTAGCGCGTCGGTGCCTTCCGGGGTGCGGTTGAGCACCACGTCTTCGACCTTCTCACGCAACGCCGCCGGGATCTCGTCATAGATCTCCAGCTGGCCGGCGTTGACGATGCCCATGGTCAGGCCGTTCTGGATGGCATGATACAAAAACACCGAGTGGATGGCTTCGCGCACCGGGTTATTGCCGCGGAACGAGAACGACACGTTGGAGACCCCGCCGCTCGACAGAGCGAATGGCAGATGGTCGCGGATGTAGGCGCAGGCTTCGATGAAGTCAACGGCGTAGTTGTTGTGTTCTTCGATGCCGGTGGCCACGGCAAAGATGTTCGGGTCGAAAATGATGTCTTCCGGCGGGAAGCCCACTTCATTGACCAGAATGTCGTAGCTGCGCTGGCAGATCTCGCGCTTGCGTGCGGCGGTATCGGCCTGGCCGACTTCGTCGAAGGCCATCACCACCACGGCAGCGCCGTAGCGCTTGCACAGCCGGGCGTGATGCTTGAATGCCTCGACGCCTTCTTTCATCGAAATCGAGTTGACGATGCCCTTGCCCTGAATGCATTTGAGGCCGGCCTCGATGACTTCCCATTTCGAGGAGTCGATCATGATCGGCACTCGCGAGATATCCGGCTCACCAGCGATCAGGTTGAGGAACCGGACCATGGCCGCCTGGGAGTCGAGCATCCCTTCGTCCATGTTGATGTCGATCACCTGGGCACCGGCTTCGACCTGTTGCAGGGCCACTTCCAGTGCTTCGGTGTAGTTCTCTTCACGGATCAGCCGGGCGAACTTGGCCGAGCCGGTGATGTTGGTCCGCTCACCGACGTTGACGAACAACGACTGGCGATCGATGGTGAACGGCTCAAGGCCCGAAAGGCGGCAGGCTTTGGGAATCTCGGGGATCACGCGCGGCGCATGCTTGGCCACGGCCTCGGCGATCGCCTTGATGTGCGCAGGCGTACTGCCACAGCAACCGCCGATGATGTTCAAAAAGCCGCTGGCGGCGAACTCTTCGACCACTTCGGCCATCTGTGCCGGGGTTTCGTCGTATTCACCGAACGCGTTTGGCAAGCCGGCGTTAGGGTGCGCCGAGACGTGGGTGTCGGCTTTGTTCGACAGCTCTTCGAGGTACGGACGCAGGTCCTTGGCGCCCAGCGCGCAGTTCAGGCCGACACTGATCGGGTTGGCATGGCGCACCGAGTTCCAGAATGCTTCAGTGGTCTGGCCTGACAGGGTGCGGCCCGAGGCGTCGGTGATGGTGCCGGAAATCATGATCGGCAGTTCAACGCCGTCTTCTTCGAACACCTGCTGCACGGCGAAGATCGCCGCCTTGGCGTTGAGGGTGTCGAAGATGGTCTCGATCAGAATCAGGTCGGCGCCGCCTTCGATCAGGCCACGGGTGGCCTCGGTGTAGTTATCGACCAGTTCGTCGAAGGTGACGTTGCGATAGCCGGGGTCGTTGACGTCCGGTGAAATCGAGCAGGTGCGGCTGGTCGGGCCGAGGACGCCGGCGACGAAGCGCGGGCGGTCCGGGGTTTCGAGGGTTTTCGCATCGGCCACCTGGCGGGCGATACGTGCGCCTTCTACGTTGATCTCGTAGACCAGCGCTTCCATGCCGTAGTCGGCCTGGGACACTTTGGTGGCGTTGAAGGTGTTGGTTTCAAGGATGTCGGCACCGGCATCCAGATAAGCCTTCTCGATGGCACCAATCACGTCCGGGCGGGTCAGAAGCAGCAGGTCGTTGTTACCCTTGACGTCGCTGGGCCAGTCGGCAAAGCGCGCGCCGCGATAATCCTGCTCTTCGAGCCGGTAGCTCTGGATCATGGTGCCCATGCCGCCATCGAGGATCAGGATCCTCTGTTGCAGAGCATTCAGGAGAGCTTGATGGCGGGCGCTGCGATCAGACATTGAGGGCTACCTAGCAAAGGCCACAGATGAAAAGGCCGTATAAAGAAAGGCCGAAATAATACCAAAGCACGACCGTTTTAGCGTTGCTCGGGCATTTACATGAAAATTGCTCATCTTGGCGACCTTGAACCGTTATAGACTGATGGCCATTGGCCTTGGGGAATCAACCGGATATGCCGTACCGTCTGCTGGCAGGACTTGCCTTGTTGCTGTCATGCTGCACGCTCCAGGCGCGTGATTTGCCTGCACCTGCTGCCTCACCTGTTTCCTACACCCGTGATATCCAGCCGATCCTCACCGACAAGTGTGTGGCCTGCCACGCCTGCAACGATGCGCCGTGCCAGCTTAATCTGGGCAGCGGCGAGGGCGTGTTGCGCGGGGCCAATAAAGTGCCGGTGTATCAGGGCGAGCGCTCTCGGGCGGTTGACCCGACCCGGCTGTTTTACGATGCCAATGGCACGGCGGCCTGGCAGCGCAAGGGCTTTTATTCGGTGCTTGAGCCACACGGCGGGCAAGCGGCGTTGATGACCCGGATGCTGGAGTTGGGTCAACAAAAGCCGTTGCCGCTCAACAGCAAGATTCCGGATGACATCGTGTTGGGCCTGAACCGCGAAAACCTTTGCCCGTCGCCGGAGGAGTTCAACGGCTACGCTGGCGCGCACCCGACCCAGGGCATGCCCCTGGCGGTGACCGGCCTGACCGCCACTGAGCACCAGACCCTGCAACGCTGGCTGGCGGCCGGCGCGCCGATAGACCAGCAGCCGCTGCAGGCCAATGCCGTGGAAGCGGCGCAGATCAAAGAGTGGGAAGCGCTGCTCAACCGCCCCGGTGCCAGCCAGGCGCTGGTCGGCCGCTGGCTGTATGAGCATCTGTTTCTGGCGCACATTTACTTCGACAATGGCGACCCCGGACATTTCTTTCAGTGGGTGCGCTCGCGCACCCCAAGCGGCAAACCGGTGGACATCATCGCTACCCGGCGGCCCAACGACGATCCTGGTCGCACCGAGTTCTACTACCGTCTGGTGCCGGTGCAGGGTGTGATCGTCCACAAGACCCACATCACCTACGCGCTGAGTGCGCAGAAGCTCAAGCGTGTGCAGGAACTGTTCTATAACAACGACTGGCACGCCAGCGCTGTGCCGGGTTACGGCCCAGGGCATCGGGCCAATCCGTTCCTGACCTTCGAGGCAATTCCGGCCAGGGCGCGCTATCAGTTCATGCTCGATAACGCCCAATACTTTGTGAACAGCTTCATTCGCGGGCCAGTATGCCGGGGGCAGATCGCCACCGATGTGATCCGCGACCACTTCTGGGTGCTGTTCCAGGAGCCGGCCAGCGACCTGTACGTCGACGATGCCCGTTATCAGGGGCAAGCTACACCGCTGCTGGCCATGCCGGGGCAGAACGATGACGTCGGCAGTGTTCTGAGCCTGTGGCTGTCCTACAAGGATCGGCGTAACGACTATGAAAACCTGCGGCGCGATCACTACGCCGATGCGCCGCCGGCCGATTGGTCGACGCTGTGGAAGGGCAACGACAATGCCTTGTTGACGGTGTTTCGCCACTTCGACAGTGCCACGGTAAGCAAGGGCCTGATTGGCGATGTACCGAAATCCACCTGGCTGTTCGACTATCCGCTGCTGGAGCGCACCTATTACCAGTTGGTGGTCAACTTCGATGTGTACGGCAATATCGCCCATCAGGCCCAGACCCGGCTGTATTTCGATCTGATCCGCAACGGCGCGGAAATCAACTTCCTGCGCCTGATGCCGGCCAACCGGCGTGAAGCGTTGCTCAGCGACCTGTATCAGGATTCGGGCAAGATCAAGATGTGGCTCGATTACCAGCGCATCGATGACGACACGCCGAGCCGTCTGCAACTCGATGAAAAGCACACGGTGCGCGACTTTGCCCGGCAATTGATCCAGCGCATGGGGCCGCTGAATGCGGCTGCGGACCCGATCAACCGTTGCCCGGCTTCCGGTGCCTGTGTGCGTGCCGGGCTGGCACCGCAACTGGCCCATGCCGAGCAGGTGCTGAGCCGGCTGGCGGCAAAACCTGCGGGGCAACTGAAGGTCATCGAGTGGATGCCCGAGGCCACCATGCTGCGGGTGGCCGACAGCAGCGGCCAGCGCGAGGTGTACAGCGTACTGCGTAACCGCGCCCACAGTAATGTGGCGTTCCTGCTGGGGGAATCGTATCGCTATCAACCCAGGCTCGACACCCTGACGGTCTACCCCGGGGTACTGAGCAGCTACCCGAACTTCATGTTCAACGTGCCGGCCGGCGAGGTTGAGGCCTTTGTCGAGGCGATGCGCCAGGTCAGCGATCAGCCAGGCTTCGAGAGGCTGGTCGAGCGTTGGGGTGTCAGGCGTACCCACCCGCAGTTCTGGAGCCTGTTCCATGACCTGAGCCGCTACATTCAGGAGCATGACCCGCGAGAGTTCGGGGTGCTGGATATGAATCGTTACGAGAACCTCTGAGGTCCGGTTCTGATCGCTGGTTTTCAGCTGCAGGCCACGCCAGACATGGCCTGCAGCCATTATCGATTGACCGGCGGTACGGGTTTTTCAAGACCTTTTGTGATTTGCGGCTGTCAGTAAACCTGCGTGTCCCGCCAACCCGGTGCGGACGATTCAGTGAGAGCACAGCGCACACACGAGGTTCAGGAATGCTGATTTCGGTTCAGGCCCTGCGGGCAGTCGCGGCATGGGTAGTGGTATGTCATCACTTCATGCAGATCTTTTTTGATTTCAAGGCCAGCGGGCCGATCGGCGAGTTTTTCGTCGCCAAGGGCGCGGTAGGCGTCGATATCTTTTTTGTCATCAGCGGCTTGGTCATCTACCTGTCGACCCACGAGCGGGACATGCCTGCCTCGCGCTTCATTGCCTTGCGCCTGTTACGTATCGTGCCGGCCTATTGGTTGTACACCCTGGCCATGGGCCTGTTATTGCTGTTCGCTGCGCCGTGGCTGCCGCATCAGGTGATCGGCTGGCAGAACTTTCTGCTGTCGCTGTTTTTCATTCCTTCGGAAAACCCCGGCGGCTACGGCCTGTATCCGACCCTCAATGTCGGCTGGACGCTGAATTACGAGATGCTGTTCTACCTGTTGTTCTCGATGGTGTTCCTGTTCGAGCGTCGCCATCGGCCGCTGATCATTGCCAGTGCGTTGTTCGTGGTGACCGAGGTGCTGGCGCGCAGTGGCCTGATCAGCCGCTTCTACGGCAATGACATCGTTTATGAATTTCTGCTGGGTATCGGTATTGGCATGGCCTATCAGCGTGGCTGGATTCGCCAGGCGGTGTGGCTGCCGCTGGCCGGTGTGGCGCTGGGGCTGTTGCTGATCCAGAACCTCGACAATAGCCAGCGCCTGCTGCATTGGGGGCTGCCGAGTGCCTTGATCGTACTGTGTTGCGTATCGCTCGAACCACTGTTTCGCGGCAGCAAGCTGCTCAAGAGCCTGGGCGACTGTTCTTATTCGGTCTACTTGCTGCACGTGTTGGTGCTGTATGGCGGGCTGCTGTTGGCCCAGCGTTACAGTCTCAACCCGTACGTGGTGTTTGCCTGCTGCGTGCCGGTGATTGCGGTGGGGGCCTGGCTGAGCTACGAGTGGGTCGAGAAGGGCCTGTATCAGCGCATGCGCGCCAGGCTGGACGCACGGCGCAGCGGGCGCGAGGCGCAGGCGGTCTGATGAATCGGTGCTTTCCTGACAACAGCACTAGGTTTTGTGCGCCGCCCTCGATTGGCGTAAACTCCCGGCAAGTCTGCGAGGAATGTTCATGACCGCCATAACCATAACTGATGCTGCCCACGACTACCTGGCTGATCTGCTGGAAAAGCAGAATACCCCCGGTATAGGCATCCGTGTTTTCATCACCCAGCCCGGTACTCAATATGCCGAGACCTGCATCGCCTACTGCAAGCCCGGCGAAGAGAAGCCAGAAGACAAGGCTCTGGGCCTCAAGCGTTTCACCGCCTGGATTGACGGCTTCAGCGAAGCCTTTCTGGACGACGCGGTGGTCGATTACGCCACCGACCGCATGGGCGGCCAGCTGACCATCAAGGCACCCAACGCCAAGGTGCCGATGGTCAATGCCGACAGCCCGATCAACGAGCGCATCAACTACTACCTGCAAACCGAGATCAACCCGGGGCTCGCCAGCCACGGCGGCCAGGTCAGCCTGATCGACGTGGTGGAAGAGGGCGAGCAGAACATTGCCGTGCTGCAATTCGGCGGTGGCTGCCAGGGCTGTGGCCAGGCGGACGTAACCCTCAAGGAAGGTATCGAGCGCACCTTGCTCGAGCGCATTCCCGAGCTGCACGGCGTGCGCGACGTGACCGACCACACCCAGAAAGAAAACGCCTACTACTGATTGTTGTCTGGTGTTTCCCATGCTCGTAGGAGCGGCTTCAGCCGCGAAGCATTAAGCATGTTTTCGCTGCTAAAGCAGCTCCTACGTCAGCCTCAATACAGTTCACTTAAGCACTGAATGCCCCCGGCGGCTCCCACCGGTCCAAATAAACAGTATTGACGTTACTTCCGTGCCCTCAAGGCCGGTACAGATGCGCATGCCCGGCCCGATACAGCGCCGATTCGGCAAAGCTGTCCGCCGCCAGCACCCGCCCCACAACGATCAATGCGGTGCGCCGAAAGCCTTTGGCCTGCACCTGTGCCTCGATATCGGCCAGCGTGCCGCGCACCCAGTCCTGGTCCGGCCAGCTGGCGCGGTGCACCACTGCAATCGGGCAGTCGACGCCATAATGCGGTAATAGCTCTTCAACAATCCGCCCGATATTCTTGATCCCCAGGTGGATCGCCATGGTCGTGCCGTGGCGTGCCAGGTCGGCCAGTGCTTCGCCGGCCGGCATCGGTGAGGTGTCGGCGTAGCGGGTCAGGATCACGCTTTGGGCGATGTCCGGCAGCGTCAGTTCGGTTTCCAGCAACGCCGCGCAGGCGGCGGTGGCGGTGACGCCGGGGATGATTTCGAATGGAATCTGCAGTTCGCGCAGGCAACGAATCTGCTCGCCGATCGCGCCATACAGGCTCGGGTCGCCGGAGTGCACGCGGGCCACATCCTGGCTCTGTGCATGAGCAGATTTCATCAAGGCAATGATCTGTTCGAGGTGTAATTCGGCGCTGTTGACCACTTGGCTGGCGCCATGCCCCTCCAGGACCGCCACCGGCACCAGTGAGCCGGCATAAATAATGACCGGGCAGCTACGAATCAAACGCTGGCCTTTGACGGTAATCAGCTCCGGATCGCCGGGGCCGGCGCCGATGAAATAGACAGTCAATCGTTACTCCAGAACAAGACGGCGAGTACTTTGTGGGAGCGAGCTCTGCTCGCAAAAGGGCCCTCACAGGCTATAGAAATTCAAGGGTGCTGGTCAAAGGCGCTAATCGCCAAGGCAAATGTCGCCTGGCGAGTCTTGCGGTACTCGATCAACAGCCGCGCAGGGGCATTGCCCAGCTGGCTGGCAAGGGCCAGCGCCGCGCTTTCAGCCACCCCATAACAGCCGGTATGGGTCAAAGTCAGCGCCGAGCGATGAGTCAACTGCGGCTCGAACGCCTGCAATTGCGCAGCGCTGAAAAATACCAGTGGCAACTGCAACTGCCCGGCCAATTGCAATAAGCCTGGGGTCTGGCGGCGTTTGTCGATTGAAGCCAGGCCGCTGACGGCGTCCAGGGTCAGGCCGTGTTGCGCCAGGCTGGCTTCAATCAACGCCAGCAGCGCCTCGGCCGGGCAGTCCTGATGACAGCCCAGCCCGATCGCCATGCAACTGTCAGGACTGGCGGGCATGGCTGCGGCGGAACAGCCAGGCACTGACGGTGCCCAGGGCAACCCAGAACACTACGTTGGTCACCAGCGAGGCGATGATGAACTGCGCTTCCAGCGCCTCGGGTGCCAGGCTCGAATGCTCGGCCGGCTGCGGCGCACCGAACAGATGCGGGGCGATCAGCCAGGCAGCGCCCAGCAGTTTCAGCCATAGGCTTTGGCCAAACACCATCAGTGCCAGACCTGCGGCCGTGGCGGCAGCGGTGGAGATCCACCAGGTCTGGCGCTGGCCCAGTTCGGCCGCCGCGGTGCCCGGCAATTCAGGCGGCAGGCCGAGGGTCGGGGCCAGGACGAATACGGCAAAGCCGGCCAGTCCCCAGAACGCGCCCTGCGCCGTGCTGTTCGGCGCGCGCAGGGTATACAGGCCTGCCAGCATCAGGGCAAACCCGACCGCCACCACCAGATTACCGCCGGTGGTCGACAGCAGCCGCTGCCAGCCGTCTTCAGGCTCCCAGGCTTCGGCGTCGTGTTCGTGGCTATGGGCCGCCACTGGTTCGCCCGCATGGCTGTGCTCTTGGGCGGCTGGGGCTTGCTCGAAGGTTTCTGCCTCAAGAATCAGCGGCGTGACCCACAGGCTTTGCACCAGGGTCAGCAGCAGGGCGGCGAGCAGGCCGCTGAAACCTGCGGTGTGCAGGATGCGCTTGAACATGACGGGCTCTCGATCAATGGCACGGGAAGGCGGCGCTGTGGCGCGTATCGTGGGCGGCGTTGTGCACCGCATCGATATGCGAGAAACCGGCGAAATACACCAGGCTGCAACCGATGACGACAGCGCCGATGGCGGCCGTCAGGCGCTGGCTGAGAGTGGCGGGGGTGGTGACCGACTGGCTGCTGCTGATGCTCGACATGACACTGGCCTCTTGTTGTGAAACGGGCAGGCATGCGCACCAACCCCACCATGAAAATGGCAGGCATCGACGGCGCCCGCCCACCGCGGGGTTGTCCAATAAAGTGATTGCGGGCCGGTCTCCGGGCTTGCGAGGGACACACAGGGTGTCTGACAAAGATCGCCTTCCCGCGCGTACGCACAGTGGATAGACCTTTCGCTCGCTTACCGTTGCGGGGGCAGCACCGGACTTTGTCTGGTCAATGGACCTGAGCAGCACCGGTTTCCCGTTTCACCCCGTGAGGGGCACCCGTAACAAGGTGTGTAGCAGAGCATGGGCGGTCAGTAACGTCAATCTCGGCGTTGACCTGTCGGTGCCCACTGCGTAGCCTTGCGGCCTTGAGGTTCCTTACGCGAGTGAGGCTAAGACGGGAATGCGGTCCCAGATCTGGAAAGTCCGCAGCTGCCCCCGCAACTGTAAGCGGTCATGTTCGCTGCCGTGCCACTGCTCAACGAGCGGGAAGGCGCAGTGAATGCCTTGAAGTTCAAGGCTCCCCGCAAGCCAGGAGACCTGCCTCTAAGCATTCTCACTACAACCGGGCGGGGTGATCCGGTGGCGATCTCCAGCGAGCCATGCGCCGCTGTCGTCCTGCTTGCCCGCCGTATTGCCAAAGGGCATCCGATGAAAACACTGGCCAAGCTTCCCGTCACCATCGTTACCGGCTTTCTCGGCTCGGGTAAAACCACCTTGCTGCGGCATATGCTCGACAACGCCGAAGGGCGCCGTATCGCGGTTATCGTCAACGAATTTGGCGAGTTGGGCATCGACGGTGAAATCCTCAAGCAGTGCACCATCGGTTGTACCGAAGAAGAAGCCAGCGGTCGGGTTTACGAACTGGCCAATGGCTGCCTGTGCTGCACCGTGCAGGAAGAGTTCTTCCCGGTGATGCGCGAACTGGTCGAGCGGCGTGGCGACCTGGACCATATCCTGATCGAAACCAGCGGCCTGGCGCTGCCCAAGCCGTTGGTACAAGCTTTCCAGTGGCCGGAAATCCGCAACGCCTGCACCGTTGACGCGGTGATCACCGTGGTCGACAGCCCGGCGGTCAAGGCCGGCACTTTTGCCGCCTACCCCGATCAGGTCGATGCGCAGCGCAAGCTCGACCCTAACCTGGACCATGAGTCGCCGCTGCACGAGCTGTTTGCCGACCAACTGGCCAGCGCTGATCTGGTCATCCTCAACAAGGCCGACATGATCGACGCTGACGGTCTGGCCGCCGTGCGCGCCGAAGTGGCTGAAGAACTGCCGCCGGCGGTCAAGGTCATCGAAGCCAGCAACGGCCGCCTGCCGCTCAACGTTCTGCTGGGGGTTGGCGCCGAGTCTGAACTGCACATTGACGGGCGCAAGACTCACCATGATTCTCACCATGATGGTGAGGAGGATGACGATCACGATCACGACGCTTTCGATTCGATCTCCATCAAGCTGCCGCAAGCCGAAGAGGCTGTGTTGCTCAGTGCCCTTAATCAACTGGTGGTCGAATACGGCATCCTGCGCGTCAAGGGCTTCGCGGCCATCCCTGGCAAACCGATGCGCTTGCTGATTCAGGGCGTGGGTACGCGCTTTGACAAACACTTCGACCGCGCCTGGCGAGCCGATGAAGAGCGCGCCACGCAACTGGTGCTGATTGGTCAGGAACTGGACGCCGCTCAGCTTGAAGCGCGTCTGAACGCGGCACTGGCCGGCTGACCCATGCACCTGCTGCGAACCCAGCCCGGCGGCTTTGTACCCGACGACAGCATTGCCGATCTCGGCCAGACCCCCGCCGAGCTGGTGATTCTCTGCAGCGGTGACTCCAGCCTCGCGCTGCTGGCCGAAGCCGCCCGGCAACTGCCGGATGACTACCCAAGCCTGCGCCTGGCCAACCCGATGCAGGTCCAGAACCATGCGTCGGTCGATCTGTATGTCGAAGACGTGCTGCAGCATGCGCGGTTGATCCTGATCTCGCTGCACGGCGGCATTGGCTACTGGCGCTACGGCGTCGAGCGGCTGATGGAGCTGGCCGGGCGCGGCGTGCAGGTGATCCTGGTGCCCGGTGATGATCGCCCGGACCCTGAGCTTGCCGATCTTTCCACTGTGCCGGCCGCCGAGCGTGACCGACTCTGGCAGTACCTGCGTCAAGGCGGGCTGGATAACGCGCTGAACCTGTTCCATTGCGTGGCCAGCCACTGGTTGCAGCGCCGTTACCCTTGGCAGGAACCGCAGGCCTTGCCGCGCACCGCGATTTATCATCCGCAGCACGGCACCACCGAGCTTGCCGGTTGGCAAGCCGACTGGGACAGCGACGCGCCGGTGGCGGCGCTGCTGTTCTACCGCTCGCACTTGCAGGCAGCCAATACCGGTTTTATCGACCTGTTTTGCGCCCGTTTAAAGGCCCAGGGCCTGAATCCGCTGCCGATTGCCGTCGCCAGCCTGAAGGAGCCTGGCTGCCTGAGCGTGGTCGAAGACTGGCTGGACCAAGTCGATGCCGCGCTGATTCTGAATACCACCGGCTTTGCCCAGTCCAGCCCGGAAGCGCCGCATCTGCGCCCGTTTCGCCGCAATATCCCGGTGATCCAGGCCATTTGCGCACAAGACAACGAGCCGGCCTGGCAGGCCAGCGAGCTGGGCCTGGGGTCCCGCGACCTGGCCATGCACATCGCCTTGCCGGAACTGGACGGGCGCATCATCAGCCGACCTATCAGTTTCAAGGACCTGGCCTGGCGCAGTGAGCGCAGCCAGTCTGATGTGGTCTGCTACCGCGCCCAGCCAGAGCGCATGGACTTTGTCGCTGCCCTGGCGCACAACTGGGCGCAACTGGCCCGGCTGGCCAATGCCGACAAGCGTGTTGCACTGATTCTGGCCAACTACCCGACCCGCGATGGGCGTATCGGCAACGGTGTCGGTCTGGATACCCCGGCGGCGGCGCTGAATATTTTGCGCGCCATGCAGCAGCAGGGCTATCCGGTGCAGGACCTGCCCGCCAGCGGTACCGAACTGATCCAGCAGTTGCTCGGTGGCGTGACCAACGACCTGGAAACCCTGGACCTGCGCCCCTGCCAGCAAAGCATGGCGCTGGACGAGTACCTGCAGGCCTTTGCGCAACTGTCGAGCGCCAATCAGGCGGCCGTGACTGAGCGCTGGGGCGCGCCGCAGGCTGACCCGATGTTTCGCAGCGGACGGATGATGATCGCCGGCATCCGCCTGGGCCTGACCTTCGTCGGTATTCAGCCGGCGCGGGGTTATCAGGTCGATCCGAGCGCCGTTTACCACGACCCCGACCTGACACCGCCGCATGGTTATCTGGCGTTCTACTTCTGGCTGCGCAAGGCCTATGGCATGCATGCGGTCATTCATGTCGGCAAACACGGCAACCTGGAATGGCTGCCGGGTAAAGGCGTAGGGCTGTCGGCCGAGTGTTGGCCTGATGCGATTCTTGGCCCTACGCCCAATATCTATCCGTTCATCGTCAATGATCCGGGCGAGGGCGCCCAGGCCAAGCGGCGTACCCAGGCGGTGATCATCGATCACCTGATGCCGCCATTGACCCGCGCCGAGACCTACGGGCCGTTGCGCGACCTTGAGCTGCTGGCTGACGAATACTACGAAGCGCAACTGCTCGACCCGCGCCGTGCCCGCGAGCTGCAAAAGCAGATTCTGCAACGGGTGCGCGACACCCGGCTGGATCAGGAATTGGGGCTGGAGGCGTCGAGCAACGCCGAAGAGGATGCCGCGCTGTGGTTGCCGCGGCTGGACACTTATCTGTGTGACTTGAAGGAGTCGCAGATCCGCGACGGCCTGCATGTGTTTGGCGAGTCGCCCAGTGGCCGCCTGCGGACTGACACTTTACTGGCTTTGCTGCGCATCCCGCGGGGTGACGGTCGCGGCGCACGCTCGAGCCTGTTGCGCGCCTTGGCCAAGGCCTTCGGCCTGGGCTTTGACCCGCTCGACTGTGCGTTGGCCGAACCGTGCGAGCATCCGCGCCCGGCCGCCTTGCTGACGCTCAGTGATGATCCATGGCGCACCTTGGGTGACAGTCGCGAGCGGCTCGAATTGTACGCCGCCGGCCTGATCGAGCGGGTCACCGCCGGCCAGGCGCTGCTTGATGTGCCGCAGCACGAAGACCTGCAGTTGATTCTGGAGCACCTGCGCGAGCTGGTGGCGCCGCGCCTGGATGCTTGCGGGCCGGCCGAGATGCAAGGGCTGCTCGACGCCCTGGCCGGGCGTTTCGTGCCGGCCGGCCCTAGCGGTGCGCCGAGCCGCGGGCGGCTGGACGTACTGCCGACCGGGCGCAATTTCTTCAGTGTCGACGTGCGCAATCTGCCGACCCCGACCGCCTGGCGCATCGGCTTTCAGTCCGCCAGCCTGTTGCTGGAGCGGCATCTGCAAGACCATGGCGACTACCTGCGCCAACTGGGCCTGTCGGTATGGGGCACGGCGACCATGCGCACCGGTGGCGACGACATCGCCCAGGCCATGGCCCTGATGGGCGTACGTCCGGTGTGGGCGACCGGCAGCCAGCGGGTCGATGACTTCGAAATCCTGCCGCTGAGCTTGCTTGATCGGCCGCGGGTGGATGTGACCCTGCGGGTATCGGGGTTCTTTCGCGATGCGTTCGCCAGCCTGATCAAGCTGTTCGATGCTGCCGTGCAGGCGGTGGCGGCGCTGGATGAGCCAGACGACATGAACCCGCTCGCTGCCCGGGTGCGCCAGGAGCGTCTTGAGTTGCAAGCCAGCGGTATGGATGCCGAGCAGGCTGCACGTCAGGCCGGCTGGCGGATTTTCGGCGCCAAGCCTGGCGCTTATGGGGCAGGCGTGCAGGGTGCTATTGACGCTCGCCTGTGGCAGAGCCGTGACGACCTGGCCGAGGTATACCTGAACTGGGGCGGTTACGCCTACGGCGCCAGTGATGACGGCACGCCGGCACGCCAGGATTTTGCCCGACGCCTGTCGCAGGTCGAGGCGGTGCTGCAAAATCAGGACAATCGCGAGCATGACTTGCTCGATTCCAATGACTATTACCAGTTCCAGGGCGGCATGCTCGCCGCTGCCGACACCCTGCGCGGCGCCAAGACTGCCAGCTACCACGGCGATCATAGCCAGCCCGACTTGCCGAAGATCCGTACCCTCAAAGAGGAGCTGAACCGGGTGATCCGTTCTCGGGCGGCTAACCCGAAGTGGATCGACGGCGTGAAGCGCCATGGTTATAAAGGCGCCTTCGAGATGGCTGCGACCCTGGATTTCCTGTTCGGTTTCGATGCCACCACTGAACTGATCGACGACCACCAGTACGAGTTGCTGGCCGACGCTTATCTGCTGGACGGCGCAACCCGTGAGTTCATTCAGCAACACAACCCTGACGCGCTGCGCGACATGACCGAGCGCATGCTCGAAGCCCAGCAGCGCGGCCTGTGGCAGGCGCCGGGCGACTATCGTGAAGCGCTGGAAACCTTGCTGCTGGATATTGAAGAGAATTGAATCGTGCTTAATACCACCCCTATTGATCTGGCCGATGTCGCCCCACACTTCCCGCTGGCGGCGGTGGTTGGGGCCGATCAGCTAAAGCTGGCGTTGTGTCTGACCGCCATCGACCCGAAAATCGGTGGAGTACTCATCGAAGGCCCACGGGGCATGGCCAAATCGACCCTGGCCCGTGGCCTGGCTGACCTGCTGGCAGGCGGTGCGTTTGTCACGCTGCCGCTGGGCGCCAGTGAAGAGCGTCTGGTCGGCACCCTCGACCTGGACGCGGCGCTGGGCCAGGGCAGGGCGCAGTTCTCTGCCGGTGTATTGGCCAAGGCCGATGGCGGGGTGCTGTATGTCGATGAGGTCAACCTGCTGGCCGATCACCTGGTGGATTTGCTGCTCGACGTCGCGGCCAGTGGCACTAACCTGGTGGAGCGTGACGGCATTTCCCATCGCCACGCAGCGCGCTTCATCCTGATCGGTACGATGAACCCGGAGGAGGGCGAGTTGCGTCCGCAACTGCTCGACCGCTTTGGCCTTAACGTAGCCCTCAGTGGCCAGACGCCACCGACCGAGCGTGGGCAGATCATCCGCCGCCGTTTGCAGTTCGACAGCGACCCGCAGGCTTTCTGCGCTCAATGGCAAGGCGAGCAACAGGCGCTGCAACAACGCTGTGCAACGGCCCGTGAGCGGCTCAACCGCATTGAGCTGGACGAACAGAGCCTGAACCAGATTAACCAACGGTGTTTTGCCGCCGGGGTCGATGGCTTGCGGGCCGACCTGGTCTGGCTGCGCGCTGCCCGCGCTCACGCCGCCTGGCGCGGCGGCGAGGCGATTAGCGAGGAAGATATCGACGCAGTGGCCGAGTTCGCCTTGCGTCATCGTCGTCGTAATACCACCCCTATCGAAGATTCTGCTACCGAGTCCAGATTGCATTCCAACCCCGGTAATCAGCCAGAACAGCAGGATTCAGGCCAGGGCAGTTGGGGTGAATTACCGGCGCAGAATGTGCCCACCGCGCAGCGCCGGCAAGTGCCGAGCTGGCCAAAAAAGCCCTAGGCATTCGTCCCCGCCAGGCCAAGGGGGCGGATGCCAGCCCCAGGCGCGGCACACTGGCCGGTGGCCGACTTGGCGCCGCACGGGCAGGGCAGCATGGGCCAATTGCCTGGCTGCCGACGTTGCTCCGTGGCCGGCCCAAAGCCGCCCGCGACCTGATCCGCCAGCCGCGTAGCCAGCGCCCGCAAGAACTGCTGCTGGTGGTGGTCGACGCCTCCGCCTCGACCCGGCGCAATCAGGGGCTGAGCCTGGCCAAAGGCGTCTTGGCACAGACCTTCGACGATGCCTACCGCCGCCGGGCTCGCCTGGCATTGCTTACCGCCAGCGGCAGTCAGCCACGCTGGCAGCATCAAGGGCTCAAGGCTTCACGCGCTTTGCAACCCTGGCTCGACAGCCTGGGCGCGGGCGGCGGTACCCCGCTGGCTGAAGCGCTACACCAAGCGGCGCAGTGGCTGAGCCAACGGCGCAAGTGTCATCCTGCAGAGCAGCAACGGTTGTTGGTGCTGACCGATGGACGTCTCGCGCAGTTGCCAGCCTTGCCGGTGTTCGATTGCCCGGGGTTGCTGGTGGATATCGAGACCGGGCCGATCCGGCTGGGGCGGGCAAGGGCGCTGGCGGATGGGTTGAGGGTCGAGTACCGGCACGTAGAGGATCTGCGATATGCCTGATACCGCGTCTTCGTATATCAGATAGTGCACATGTGGGAGCGACTTTGGTCGCGAAGGGGTCATGACATTCACAGCAAATGTCCTGGTTTTACTGGCCTTTGCGTCGGAGTGCCGCCACACCAAGGTCCATCCCCGCGTTCACGCCGGCCACTGCCACGCCGGCCCATCCAGCAAACCATGCTGCCCTTGCACTCGGGTCTGGCCCAGCTCCTTTTCCAGCACCAGACTGACACAATCCGGCGATTGCTCCAGCGCGGCGACCAGGCGGCTGGAGTGCGACACCACCCAGACCTGACTGCGCGTCGCCGCTTGAGCGATCAGCCGGGCCAATGCTGGAAGCAAGTCCGGATGCAGGCTGCTTTCCGGTTCGTTGAGCACCATTAGCGCGGGCGGGCGCGGGGTGAGCAGGGCGGCGACCAGCAGCAGATAACGCAGGGTGCCGTCGGAAAGCTCACTGACCAGCAGCGGACGCAGCATGCCCGGTTGTTGCAACGCGAGGATGAACAGACCATCGCGCACCTGGATTTGCATGGTGGAGCCGGGAAACACATCGTCGATGGCGGCATCCAGCGCTTGCGGATCGCCAATCTCACGAATGGTCTGCAGCGCTGCGGCCAGATCGCGGCCACTGTGGTGCAACACCGGGGTGCGGGTGCCCACCTGTGGCTGGCGTGCCGGCGCCGCGTTGTCGGTGCGGAAATGATCGTAGAAACGCCAGTCGCGCAGCTGATTGCGCAGGGCTTCGATCTCCGGGCAGTCCAGGCTGCCACCGGTATCGAACAGGCTGTAAAACTCTGGCAGGCGGTTGCTCAAGCTGCGCCATTCGCGGTTGTCACGCATCCGCACGTTCGGGCCTTTGCGCTCCACCAGTACGGCGGCCGGGCGATACACGGGACCTGCCCAGATCACCTCGCGCTTGATCTGTGGGTCGCGGCTGAACAGTGACGGGCTGAGACGGCCTTCGCCGGAATTGGACTCCGGCAGACCCAGGCTTAGCGCGTAACTGAAGTCCTCACCGGCAAACCCCAGGCGCATGCGTTGTGGCGTACGGCGGTGCAGGCCTTGCACCGGAGCCTCACCGCGTAACACGGCCTTGGAAAACGTCTCCGGTCCCGCCCAGAAACATGAATCCAGCCCACCCTCGCGAGCAATACCTTGCACCACCCCGTCCTGGGCGGTCTCTGCCAGCAGGCGCAGGGCGCGATACAGGTTGGACTTGCCGCTGCCGTTGGCTCCGGTGACCACCGTCAATTTGCCCAGCGAGAGTTGCAGGCTGTGCAGGGAGCGATAGTTTTCGATGGCGAGGGTATGTAACAAGGGCGTCAGACCGGCGAGTTGGTGTTGTGTGCTGCGCGGATAGCGTTAGCCTTATCGATGATTTGCTGCTGCTCAGCCGCGGCACGACGCTGCACCTCGGCATAAAACGCTTCGCGCTCGGCATGAGAGGTGTATTTGTAAAACTGTGCCAGTCGGGCAAGTGGTTTTTCAGTCGGCTTCTGCATCATCGCCGTGCTCTGACGGTGAGGACCTTCATAAGGTGCTTCTCACTGTAGGGCTCAGGGATAAGCAGGTCAATCAAGCCGCCAATGCGCGATCCAACAGGTTTTGAGTGTTGGCAGTGGATTGTCTTGCAAAAGCTGGCTGTTGCTGGATGGGATTAGATCCGAGGATACGCAATGATTGCAGCGCACCTTTGATGGTGCGCTGGCAGATAAGGCGTCTTGGGTGATGCGATTCAAGTTCGCCCTGTTTTGCGTTGTTGCACGCAGGCAGTCCTGATCAAAAATCGTAACGCAGACTCACCGTCGCGCTGCGGGGTTCGCCCCAGGTATAAGTGCTGTCGATGATGGGGGGGTACTTTTTGTCCAGCAATGTGCTGTTTGATGGCGCGTAAACGTGGCACTAAAAGTGGCGTTTGATCATTGCCAAACGCCACTTTTAAAGTAACCGAGTCGTCAGTTACTTGAACTTCAGGCTGGCATGGTCCAAGGCTGAAGTGCGTGGCCATCGCGGCTTAGTTCTTCACGAGCCTGTTGCAAGGCATTGGCCAGTTGCACGGGATCGGAGTAGGTGCCGCGTGGAAGTTGTTGGCGTCCGATACGTGCGCTGAAGCGGTCGAGCACGGTCAGGCTGATTTCGCCGCTGCCATCTTGCGGGCCCCAGGCCACGCATTTGAAGGGATGGAAGGCTTTGCCAGCAATCAACAGTGCATCATTAAAGCGCAGTGGGGCGTTCATGGTCTATTCCTCAAAAGAGCCCAATCAGTCCAATGCAGTCTCGTCGGTGGGCTCACCAATCGGCTGCTTATTGATGTTGATGTCTGTCGAACATCACAAGTCACACATCTCGCGATTTATTTTCAGATTTTTTACGTGAGTAGCGTCATGTAGTAATCCTACGCAATTTTATCGCTTGTGCTGGCGCAACTAAGACTGTGGCTATCGCGCAAGGTTCCCCGCCGCATAAGTGTATAAGCGCACAAACAGTCGCTGGTTATGAGGCTTAGATCCAAACGGTACAAGGCACTGTCAAATTTTTGCTAATGTAACAATCCAAAGCTTCAACATCCTGTTTACAAAGCGAATTTTGATAAATCTCAGCGACGCCGTGCGCCAAGGAATACACCCCATGAATGAACCGGCCCCTACGCGACGTCTGTTGATCGTAGATCCCTGTGACGATTGTCATCAGCTGATTCCCGTGCTGCACGCGGCGGGCTGGGCGGTTGACAGCAGTTCACTGGAGTCTGCGCTGAACCTGGGTTGTGATGTCGGCCTGATCCGCCTGATGCCTTATCACTTTGAACATCCTGAAGCCGTGCGGGAGCTGATTACCCGCAGCAATACCGAATGGATCGCGGTGCTGACCGCCGAAGATCTGCGCCGCGAGAAGGTCGGTGATTTTGTCTGTGAATGGTTTTTCGACTTCCACACCTTGCCGTTCGACATTACCCGGATGCAGGTTACCTTGGGGCGGGCATACGGGATGGCCCGCTTGCGTGCGCAGGGCGCGGCGCAGGTTCAGGTTTCTGACCAGGAAATGCTTGGCGAAAGCCGGCCGATTCGCGAATTGCGGCGGCTGCTCGGCAAGCTGGCACCGACCGACTCTCCGGTGCTGGTGCGCGGTGAGCGCGGGACCGGCAAGGAGCTGGTGGCGCGAACCCTGCACAACCAGTCACAACGCCGTAACCAGCCGTTTGTGGCCGTGCATTGCGGGGCGATTGCCGAGCATCTGGTGCATGCCGAACTGTTCGGCCACGAGAAGGGCGCCTTCAACGGCGCTCAAGAGCGCAAGATCGGCAAGATCGAGTCGGCCAATGGCGGCACGCTGTTTCTGGATGAAATTGGCGACCTGCCGCTTGAGGCGCAGGGGCAGTTGCTGCGTTTTCTTCAGGACCGGCAGATCGAGCGGATAGGTGCCAGCGAACCGGTCGCGGTGGATGTCCGAGTGATTGCCGCTACCCATGTCGACCTGGAAGCCGCGATTCGCAAGAAGCGCTTTCGCGAAGATCTCTACTACCGGCTCAATGTGCTGCAGGTCGGCACCGCGCCGTTGCGCGAGCGGCATGGCGATCTGGCGATGCTGGCCAACTACTTTGCGCACTTCTACAGCCAGGAAACCGGGCGTCGGGCGCGTAACTTCAGTCAGGACGCATTGATCGCGATGGGCAAGCATGACTGGCCGGGCAATGTTCGTGAGCTGGCCAACCGGGTGCGACGGGGTCTGGTGCTGGCCGAAGGGCGGCAGGTAGAGGCCAGTGACCTGGGGCTGCTGGGCGAGGAAGAGATCTCCAGCACCATGGGCACCCTTGATGATTACAAGTCACGGGCCGAGCGTCAGGCGCTGTGCGATGTGCTGACCCGCCACAGTGACAATCTCAGCGTGGCGGCCAAGGTGTTGGGCATTTCGCGACCGACCTTCTACCGGTTGCTGCACAAGCACCAGATTCGCTGATCAGCGTCCCAGCAGTTCGCTGACGGCCTGCATGACCCGCTCATGGCGCAGTTGCCAGTCACCTTCAATCACTTGATAACGCTGGTCGTTGGCGTGCAGCCACTGGCGGCTGGCCTCGAAGAATGCCAGGCGCTCGTTCAGGTCGGGCTGGCAGCGCTGACCATCGTCACACCAGGGCACATCCTTGGGGCTGAGCAGCAGGTGCAGATCGTACTGGCGGGCCAGCAGTTGAGCTTCCAGCCAGGCCGGGCAGTCATTGAAGATCGTGCGGCTCCAGAGCATGTTGCTCAGCAGGTGGGTGTCGAGAATCAACAGCGCCGGGGCACTGGCGCGGGCGGCATCCTCCCAGGCCAGCTGGCCTTGCGCGATGGGCGTGATGTCGGCATAAACCGTGTCACGGCCTTCGCGGTCGATGAAGTGGCGCACGTACTCGCCCACCTGTACACCGCCGAAACGCGCGTGAATTTCACCGGCCAGCCAGCTTTTGCCGCTGGACTCGGGGCCTGCCAATACCAGAACCTTCATCGCGCCGGCACCATCGCAGTGCGCCACTCACGCCAGCCCTGGATGGCCAGCAAGGTAAACAGTGCGTACAGCGCTGCGGTCAGGTACAGCGCTTTATAAAGGAACAAACCAACGAAAATGACATCAAGGACGATCCACAATGGCCAGCATTGCAGGCGCTTCTGGGCCATCCACACTTGTGCCACCAGGCTGAAGCCAGTGAGCGCAGCGTCCAGCCACGGCTGGGCAGCGTCGGTAAAGTGGGCCATGCCGGCGCCGAGTGCGGCGCTGATCAACGCCCCGATTGCCAAGCCCGTCCACACGGCGCCATTACCCAGCGCAGTGACTGCACGCACCGGCAGCCCCTCGCCATGCCGGGTCCATTGCCAGAACCCATACACCTGAAGCACGGCGTACACCAGTTGCAAAAGCATGTCCGAGTACAGCTTCACATCGAAAAAGATCCAGCTGTAGATAAGCACCATCACCAGGCCGATCGGCCAGCACAGCGGGTTTTGCCGTACGGTCAGCCAGACCGCAAGCGCGCCCAGTGCGGCAGCGAACAGTTCAATCCCGGACATGCAGGCTCCTTGCAGAAGGCGGGTAAATGGAAACGGGCGGCGATTGTAAGCCGTTGTCAGACTTTGAGGGAGCCTGCCGAACCCAAATGTGTGGTAACAGTCGTACAGCCAGCCGACAGGCGAACTGATTCAGCCTCTGCTAGGATTTGCCCGCTTTGCGCGCAGCGGTCCATGGCAGTACGGCTTTCGCGCATCGCTTACCAACCACAAGACTGACCGGCGTGCCGCACGGCGACGCCGCTATGGGGGAATGATGGATGTATGGGCCGCCGTCCAGGCGTTGATTCTGGGCATTGTGGAAGGTTTGACGGAATTTTTGCCGATCTCAAGTACCGGTCACCAGATCATTGTGGCTGACCTGATCGGCTTCGGTGGTGAACGGGCCATGGCGTTCAACATCATCATCCAGCTCGGTGCGATTCTGGCGGTGGTCTGGGAGTTTCGCAGCAAGATCTTCGAGGTGGTTCTCGGCCTGCCGCGTCAGCGCCAGGCGCAGCGCTTCACCGGCAACCTGCTGATTGCTTTCATGCCAGCGGTGGTGCTGGGCGTGCTGTTTGCCGACCTGATCCATCACTACCTGTTCAACCCGATTACCGTGGCCGTGGCGCTGGTGCTTGGCGGGATCGTCATGCTCTGGGCCGAACGCCGTGAGCATGTGATCAAGGTCGAGCAGGTCGATGACATGAAATGGACCGACGCACTGAAGATCGGCTGTGCCCAGTGCCTGGCGATGATTCCGGGCACCTCGCGGTCCGGCTCGACCATCATCGGCGGCCTGCTGTTTGGCCTATCGCGCAAGGCGGCCACCGAGTTCTCATTCTTCCTGGCCATGCCGACCATGGTCGGTGCAGCGGTGTATTCAGGCTACAAGTACCGTGACCTGTTCCAGCCGGCTGATTTTCCGGTGTTCGCCATCGGTTTCGTGGTGTCGTTCATCTTCGCCATGATCGCCGTGCGCGGTCTGTTGAAGTTCATCGCCACTCACAGCTACGCGCTGTTCGCCTGGTACCGGATCGCCTTTGGTCTGCTGATCCTGGCCACCTGGCTGTTCGGCTGGGTCGACTGGTCCACGGCGCAAGGCTGATGAGCCGCACACGCAGCCCGGCGCCTGCGCGTCAGCAACCACGCCGACAGCCCCACCAGCCAGTGCGTGCGCTACGCATCAAACTGCTGGTGGGGCTGGGGTTGTGTGCGCTGCCGGTGGCAGGCATCGCCGGCAGGTGGCCGCAAAGTGCCATGCTGGTCTGCGCGGCGCTGTACCTGCTGATGAGCCTGCTTGCCTTGCTGCTGTATCGGCACGACAAGCGTCAGGCCGGGCAGGGCGGTCAGCGCGTTGCCGAAAATACCTTGCACCTCATTGAACTGCTCGGTGGCTGGCCCGGTGCGTTGCTGGCCCAGCAGCTGTATCGACACAAGACCCGCAAACTGTCCTTCCAGATCGTATTCTGGCTGATCGTGATCGCGCACCAGATCTTCTGGGTTGACTGGGTATTGCTGGAGCGGCAGCTGTCGGCGTTTTTGCTGGTCTGAAGCCGATTGAACTGCCAGGCGTCGAAGCTGTTCGATAGTCGCACGAATAATCGCCCCGTGGATTGTCTCAGCCCGGTGCCCTCGCTAGTGTGCAGCTTTTGACTGATCTGGAGCCGCGAATGTCTGCCGTGCAACTTGCCGATGGCGAACTCAACTACCTGCTCGAAGGCCCGGCCAATGCCCCGGTGCTGGTGCTGTCCAATTCACTGGGCACTGACCTGCACATGTGGGACAACCAGATCGCGGCGTTCACCGAGCACTTTCGCGTGTTGCGCTACGACACTCGTGGGCACGGCCGTTCGCTGGTCACCGAAGGCCCGTACAGCATCGAGCAGAACGGCCGTGACGTACTGGCCTTGCTTGACGCGCTGGATATCCGCCAGGTGTATTTCTGTGGCCTGTCGATGGGCGGCCTGATCGGCCAATGGCTGGCGATCAACGCCCCGCAGCGCCTGCACCGGGTGGTGCTGTGCAACACCGCAGCGAAGATCGGCAGTGCCGAGATCTGGGATCCGCGTATCGAGACAGTGTTGCGCAACGGACCTGCGGCCATGGTTGCGCTACGTGATGCCTCGATTGCCCGCTGGTTCACCGCGCAATTTGCCAGCCGTGAGCCGGGCAAGGTCGAACCGGTGGTCGGCATGCTGGCCCAGACCTCGCCGCAGGGTTACGCCGCCAACTGCGCGGCGGTACGCGACGCCGATTACCGTGAGCAGATCGCCTCGATCAGGTTGCCGGTGCTGGTGGTCTGTGGAACTCAGGATGCAGTGACCACCCCTGAACATGGCCGCTTCATGAGCGAGCGCATCGTCGGTGCGCAGCAGGTCGACCTGCATGCCGCGCACCTGTCCAGCGTCGAAGCCGGTGCGGCATTCAGTGAGCCGGTGCTGGCGTTCCTCACCGCGCAGTGAACGCGCGCGCCAGGCCTGCCTGTCCGGGCAGGCCGCTGGCATAATGGCCGCTTCGACCTGTTCAAGGTGCTGCGGTGTTCGATCTCAACGATCTCTACTATTTCGTCCAGGTGGTCGACTGCCAGGGCTTTGCCGCTGCCAGCCGCAAGCTGGGCATTCCCAAATCCAGGCTTAGCCGGCGCATTGCCGGGCTGGAAGAGCGCCTGGGTGTACGTCTGATCCAGCGCTCCACGCGCAAGTTCGCGGTCACCGAGAGTGGCCGCAGTTATCACGCCCATTGCCTGGCGATGCTGGTCGAAGCCGAGGCGGCCGAAGAGTCGATCATGCGCTCGCGCGCCGAGCCACAGGGGCGGGTAAACATCAGTTGCCCGCCAATGCTGGCAACCATCGGGGTCAATCAGGCGATTGCGCGCTTTATGGCCGAGCATCCCAAAGTCGAGGTCCATGTCGAAAGCACTAACCGGCGCGTCGATCTGCTCGCTGAGCAGGTGGATATCGCGCTGCGCGTGCGCTTCCCGCCATTGGAGGACGACGGGCTGGTGGTCAAGACCCTCGGCCACAGCGGCCAGGCGCTGGTCGCTCATCCGGATCTGGCCGCCCTGCTGGCGGCCGATGCGGGCATTGAGGCGTTGTCCGGGTTACCCAGTGTCAGTCAGGGCGCAGCCAGCCATGAGTATTGCTGGCGGCTGCAGACCGGACCAGGCCGGTACCGCGAGGTGCGGCATAGCCCGCGGCTGGTCAGCTCGGACCTGAATATCCTGCGCGATGCGGCTTTGCAGGGGGTGGGCATCGCCCAGTTGCCGCAAGTCATGATCGAACAAGACATTGAGCAAGGGCGCTTGGTGGAGTTGTTTGCCGATCATCCACCTGCCTGCGGCGTCGTGCATGCCGTATTCGCTTCCCGACGCGGCTTGCTGCCAGCCGTTCGGGGGCTGCTGGATGCCTTTGCCCAAGTGTTTGCCGATATCCAGGTTGATTGTTCCGGCAGTAGAACGAAGCGTCGCATTTACCCCGACTAATCAATTATTGTTACTGCCGCTAGGATGCTGCCCACGTATCGCCATCAGGCGAATTTCATTTCGGAGGCATCATGACTATTCTGCACATCGATTCGAGCATCCTCGGCGAGCACTCGGCTTCTCGCCAGCTCAGCCTGCGTGTCGCCCAGGCAATTCAGGCCGCTGAGCCTGACAGCCAGCTGGTGTACCGCGATCTGGCCCGTGATGAACTGGGGCATTTCTCCGCTGCCAGCCTGGCCGCCGCCGGCACCCCTGAGCAAAGCCGTAGCGCGGCGCAGCAACAAGAGGCCGCGCACAATCAGGCGATTCTCGACGAGTTCCTCGGCGCCGACGTGCTGGTGGTCGGTGCGCCGATGTACAACTTCACCATCCCCAGCCAGCTCAAGGCCTGGTTCGACCGCATCATGGTGGCGGGCAAGACCTTTCGTTACAGCGAGAGCGGGCCTGAAGGTCTGTGCACCGGCAAAAAGGTGATCGTGGTTTCTACCGCCGGCGGTCTGCATGTCGGCCAACCCACCGGCGTCGGCCATGAAGAACTGCTCAAGGCGCTGTTTGGCTTCATTGGCATTACAGAGGTGAAGTTCGTCCGTGCCCATGGCCTGGCTTACGGTGACGAACCGCGCGCCCAGGCGTTGCACGCGGCGCAGCAAGACATTGAAGAGACGCTGCTGGCCTGATGTCACTGGGCGCGAAAACGCAGGGTCGCTGACGGCAACTCACCGTAGCGCTTGCGGTACTCCTGCGAGAAGCGTCCCAGATGGGCGAAGCCCCATTTCATCGCAATATCGGTCACTGATGCCTCATGGTTGGCGCACAGTTCACTGTGCACCCGCTCCATGCGCACATCGCGCAGGTACGCCATGGGGCTGGTGCCGGTGAACTCGCGAAAACCGGCGAACAGGCTGCGCACACTGACCTGCGCCTGTTCGGCCAGTTGCTCGATGCTCAACGGCTCGTGGGCATGGGCGCGGATGAACTCCTCGGTGCGCTTGACGAACCAGGGCGACACCCGGCGCCGGTCGCCCGGCGTCTCCAGGCTGCGCAGGTTGTTTGGCTGACCATAGATCAGGGCATTGAGCAGGGTCGACTCGAACTGCTTGAGCACCAGTGGCTGGTGGATCGGGTGGGCGTCACAACTGAGCGCCTCGATCAGGGTCGCGAGCAATTGCAGAAAGTAACTGCCCCCGGGTGTGTCCAGGCAAATTTGCGGGGCAAACTGCAGCGGGCGATCGAGGTGGTGGCCCAGGTGCTGGCGGCAATGGCGTTCCAGGTCGCTGCGCTCCAGGCGCAAGGTCAATTGCGGTGAGTCCGCTGCCCAGCGCATCTGCACCGGGCTGTCTGGCGATATCAGCGAAGCACAGGCGGGCGATGAGGTGAAGGTCTGGCCTTCACAGTGAATCTCGGCGCTGCCACGCATCGGCATCTGCAGTAAAAAGAAGCTCTCCAGCCGACCGGGGTCGATGATGACCTGCGCGCCGTATTCCAGGCGGCTAAGCGACAGGCTACCGCGCCGCAGGTGGTGCATCGAGGCGCTGATTGCCTGTGACGCCCTGGCCGAGCGCAATTCATGGGCCTTGAAAACGGTGCTGACGTTATTGCGGATGCTGTCGGCATCATTAAGCAGAAACAGCCTGTTCGCCGGGGTGAACAGCCGGGTGTCTGCAAAACGATCGCTGCCGGTCGCCAATCGGGTCTCGGAGTTCATGGGGTACCTCTCGCACGCACGGTTTGCGAGCAGAGTGTGCAACCCTGTTACCGGGCTTTTGCACTATCCGGATACTGCATGCAGCCAGCGGACAGCGGTGCACTTCTGCTGTTTCTTATGACCACTTGAAGCGGCCTTTACACCAGAATTAGCAATAGCTGCGCCAGTTTTGCCGGGGTTCGTGCATTTTCAGTTTTCTGCACGCAGCGGACAGCCCTGCGCTGGGTGGATAGTTAGCCGCAGCCGCCCGCCGCAAGAATGTTTCCAACTTCCCCATGTTGGAGACATGCACATGAAAGGTCGCTATATCGAGATCAGCGCATCAGGCGGCGAAAGGTTCAGTGGTTACCTGGCGCCTGCGGTGGGCGGTAAAGGTCCGGGTGTGGTGCTGTGCCAGGAGATTTTCGGCGTCAACCTGGCCATGCGTGAAGTGGCCGATCAGTTGGCCGAAGAGGGCTATACGGTGCTGGTGCCGGACCTGTACTGGCGGCAGGTGCCGGGCATCGAGCTGGGTTACACCGACAAAGACTTCGCCATTGCCTACTCGCTGTACCAGGGCTTTGCTGAAAACCTTGGTGTTGACGATATCGCCAGCAGCCTGGCGGCCCTGGTGCAGTTGCCGGAGTGCACGCCGGGCGCCCAAGCGGTGGTCGGTTACTGCCTGGGCGGCAAGCTGGCCTATCTGGCCGCCTGCCGCTTGCCGCAAGTGGCCTGCGCAGTGGGTTACTACGGGGTCGGCATCGAAAATGCCCTGGCTGAACTCGAAGGCTTGCAAGGCCGGCGGCTGGTGCTGCATCTGGCCGGCAATGATCAGTTTTGCCCGCCAGCGGCGCAGGCACAGATCCAGGCTGCGGCTGCCCAGACAACCGGCCTGACCTGCCACCTGTACCCCGGCGTCGACCATGCGTTTGCCCGGCCTGCCGGTCATCACTTCGACAAGGGCGCAGCGCAGATCGCCCACGAGCGTACCGTGGCGGCGCTGCGCCTGAGCATCGGCCCGGATTACGACCTGTCGGCGCTGTGGGAAGAGCACATTCGCCATGAGTTCGATACCCGCGACGTGCCCGCGACCATGGCCACCATGGTTGCCGAACCCTATGTCAACCATATTCCAACCATGACCGGCGGGGTCGGTTACGCCCAGCTCAGCCGCTTCTACCAGCACCATTTTGTGCACGGCAACCCCGCCGACATGGCCCTGACGCCGATCTCGCGCACCGTCGGCCAGACCCAGATCGTCGATGAGTTCATCATGACCTTCACCCACGACAGCGTCATCGACTGGATGCTGCCCGGCGTGCCGCCCACCGGGCGCAAGGTCGAGATCCCGATGCTGGGTGTGGTGCGGTTTCGCGGGCCGAAACTGTGCCATGAGCACATCTATTGGGACCAGGCCAGCGTGCTGGTCCAGATTGGCCTGCTGGACCCCGCCGGGTTGCCGGTGGCCGGACGCGAGACCGCCGACAAATTGCGCGACGAGCGCCTGCCGTCCAACACCCTGATGCCCAATTGGGCCGCCAGTGTGGAGGCCTGAGATGAGCGAGTTCATTCGTAACGACGCCCTCAACGGCAAGCTGGCACTGGTCAGTGGCGGCGCAACCCTGATCGGCATGGCCGTGGCCCGCGCACTGATCGACGCCGGTGCCAGAGTGGTACTGCTGGACATCGATGCCGGCGCCGGTGAGCGAGCGGCCGAGCTGTTGGGCGAGGGCGGCGCATTTGTGGCCCTGGACATCACCGATGATGCTGCGCTGGCCCGTGCCACCGCAGATATCCGTGAACGCTTTGGCACGGTGGACCTGCTGATCAATCTGGCCTGCACCTATCTGGACGACGGCTTTGCTTCGCCGCGTCAGGACTGGTTGCGCGCCCTGGACGTCAATCTGGTTTCGGCCGTGGCGCTGGCGCAGGCACTGCACCCGGACCTCAAGGCGCGCCGCGGTGCCATCGTCAACTTCAGCTCGATCTCGGCCAGTTGCGCGCAGACCGGGCGCTGGATCTACCCGGTGTCCAAGGCCGCGATGCGCCAGCTGACCCGCAGCATGGCCATGGATTTTGCCGCGGATGGTATCCGGGTCAACTCGGTGTCGCCGGGCTGGACCTGGTCGCGAGTCATCGCCGAGGTCAGTGGTGGCGAGCGCAGCAAGGCCGACCGTGTCGCGGCCGACTACCACCTGCTGGGCCGGCTCGGCGAGCCGCAGGAGGTCGCCAGTGTCGTGGCGTTCCTGTGTTCGCCTGCGGCCAGCTTCGTCACCGGTGCCGATTACGCCGTCGATGGTGGTTACTCGGTGATGGGCCCGGAACAGAGCCGCCCGGCCATCGCGCGCCTGGCTATGTAGGAGCGGCTTCAGCCGCGAACAGCAGCCGCAAACAGCAACAGCGGCGCCCGTCAGCGCCGTCCCAATAAGCCGTGGAGAATAACAATGCGTCGAATCGCTATCGTCGGAGCCGGCCAGGCCGGGCTGCAACTTGCCTTGGGTCTGTTGGCCAAGGGATATCAGGTAACCCTGGCCACCAATCGCACGGCTGAGCAAATCCAGGCCGGCAAAGTGATGTCCAGCCAGTGCATGTTCAACACCGCGCTGCAGACCGAGCGCGACCTGGGTATCAACTTTTGGGAAGAGCAATGCCCTGCGGTAGAAGGCATTGGCCTCAACGTGCTCAACCCCGAGGTGCCGGGCCAGTCGTTGTTCAGCTGGAGTGCGCGGCTGGAGCGCTACGCGCAATCGGTGGACCAGCGTCTGAAGATGCCGGTGTGGATGGACACGTTCGTCAAGCGTGGCGGCGAGTTGCTGATCGAAGACGTCGGCATCACTGAGCTGGAGCGCCTGTCGGCCAGCCACGACCTGGTACTGCTGGCGGCGGGCAAGGGTGAGGTGGTCAACCTGTTCGCCAAGGACCCGCAGCGCACCGCATTCAGCACCCCGCAGCGGGCGCTGGCACTGACCTACGTGCAAGGCATGACCCCGGTGTCGCCGTACTCGCGGGTGGCGTTCAACCTTATTCCGGGGGTCGGTGAATACTTTGTGTTCCCGGCCCTGACCGTCAATGGCCCCTGCGAAATCATGGTGTTCGAGGGCATTCCCGGCGGCCCGCTGGATTGCTGGCAGGGCATCAACGACCCCGACCAGCATCTGCAAAAGAGCCTGGAGCTGGTACGCCGTTACCTGCCGTGGGAAGCCGAACGCTGCGCCAACTTACGCCTGACCGACGACAACGGCTTTCTCGCCGGACGCTTCACGCCGATGGTGCGCCGCCCGGTGCTGACCTTGCCGTCCGGTCGCCAGGTGTTCGGCATGGCCGATGCGCTGGTGGTCAACGACCCGATTACCGGCCAGGGCTCCAACAATGCCGCCAAGTGCAGCAAGGTGTATCTGGACGCAATTCTTGCCCAGGGTAGCCAGCCGTTCAGCGGCCAGTGGATGGAGCAGACCTTCGAGCAGTACTGGAGCTACGCCCGCCACGTCGTGGAGTGGACCAACAGCATGCTGCAACCGCCAGCGCCGCACCTGCTGCAACTGCTCGGCGCGGCCAGCGCGGTGCAGCCGCTGGCCAGCGCCATCACCAACGGTTTTGACGACCCACGCCGGTTCGCGCCCTGGTGGTTCGACGCCAGCCAGTGCCAGCATTTTATCCAGAGCATGAGCCAGCAGGCCGCTTGATCAATACAACGATAACAACGCAGAGCATCGACCATGAATGCAGCCACCACCACCCCTGCTGAACTCACTGAAGTGCAGGGCCGCGATGTGCGCGAATTGCGCAACCTGCTGGGCCAGTTCGCCACCGGCGTGACCGTGATCACCACCCGCACTGCCGACGGGCGCAACGTCGGCATGACCGCCAATTCGTTTTCCTCGGTGTCGCTGGACCCGCCGCTGGTGCTCTGGAGCCTGGCGCGTTCGGCCTTGAGCATGAATGACTTTCTGGGCGCCAGCCACTTCGCCATCAACATCCTCGGTGCCGACCAGCACGAGATATCCGGCCAGTTCGCCAGGCCCGCCACTGATAAGTTCGCCGGCGTGCCCTATGCCCTGGGCAAGGCCGACATGCCGGTACTCGACGACGTGGTCGCGGTGCTGGTGTGCCGTAACGTCACCCAATATGAAGGCGGCGATCATCTGATTTTCATTGGTGAAATCGAGCAATACCGATACAGCGGCGCAGAACCGCTGGTCTTTCATGCTGGCAGGTATCGGGTCGCCTCAGTGCATCCGGCGCTGGGTCAGTGAAGCACTGCCTCCATTTTCAGCTGTAACGGGGACGCCAATGATGAGCAGAACAACCCTTTCGACCTGTGTAATGGCTGTCGGCCTGGCCAGCGCTCCGCTGGCCGGTGCCTACGACTTGCCGGCCCTCAACCTGGGCCTGACCAGCTTCATGGACGGCGGCCTGCCGGCCGGCGGTGGCTGGTACTTGCAGCAGTACTTCCAGAACTATTCGGCCAACCACCTGCGCGACCAGAACGGCAAGGACCTGGGCCTGCCCAAGCATGCCGTGGACTACCAGCTGTGGCTGACCCAACTGAGTTACCTGTCTGATCTGCGCCTGGGCAACGGCAATCTGGGCCTTAACCTGGTGCTGCCAGTGATTACCCGGATGAAGGTCGACGACGGCCTGGACAATCTGGCGCTCAAGGGCCAGAGCGGGGTAGGTGACCTGCTGGTCGGGCCGTTCATTCAGTTCGATCCGATCATGGGCGACAACGGTCCGCGCTTCGTGCACCGCATCGAACTGCAGGTCAACCTGCCCACCGGCGAGTATGACCGCGACCACGACATCAACCCCGGCAACAATGCCTGGTCGTTCAACCCCTACTGGGCCGCCACTTATTGGTTCACCCCCAAGTGGACCGCCTCGTTGCGGGCGCACTACCTGTACAACGGCAAGAACAGCGACCCGCTGCGTTCGCTGGGGGATATCGACGATGTCCAGGCCGGCCAGGCGCTGCACGCCAACTTCACTACCGAGTATGCGGTCACCGAGCACCTGCGCCTGGGCATCAACGGCTATTGGCTCAAGCAGATCAGCGACAGTCGTTTCGACGGCCACGACGTCTCCGGTCGGCGGGAGAAAGTCTGGGCCATCGGGCCGGGTGTGATGTACAGCTTTTCGCCCCATGACCATTTGTTCGCCAACGCCTATTTCGAGCAGGACGTGGAAAACCGCCCCGAGGGCAGCCGTCTGCAAGTGCGTTACGTGCACCACTTCTGACCGATCGGTCGTTATATCGTTCCCTTGGTTTGCCCGCCTTCGTGGCGGGCTTTTTTGTTCAGGCGAAGTACTGTGAGGAGCACCGTGATGAAGACCGAACCCGCAGCAACGGCGCTGATCTGCCGCGTTGATCTTGCCGGCAATATCGTCCAGTGCAGCGATGACAGCGCAGCGAGTCGGACCAGTCGGTGGTGGCCCTGACCGAGATGGCCGCGACTATTCAGGAGGTGTCACGCAACCTGCATGACAGTGCCGCCGCGACCTCTGCGGCGGCAACGCTCTCTGCCCAGGGCCAGCAATTGTCCGCTCAGAGCCTCCAGTCGATGCAACACTTGGTCACCTCAGTGGCGGATAGCAGCGCGGCCGCCGGGCAGATGGCCGCGGCCACCGAGGCCATTGGGGCGATGACCGGGATCATCAGTTCGATCGCCGCGCAGACTAACCTGCTGGCGCTCAATGCTGCCATTGAGGCGGCAAGGGCTGGTGACGCCGGGCGCGGTTTCAGTGTGGTCGCCGATGAGGTCCGGCAACTGGCCAGTCGCACCCAGCGGGCCACTGAAGATATCCAGCCGCTGCTGCACAGCTTTCGGCAGAGCACCGAACTCAGCGTCCGTCTGGCCCATGAGGGGCAACGGCTGGCCGTGCAGAGCACCGCTGCGGTGGGTTCGGTGAGCGACAGCTTCAGCGGTGTCAACCACGCGCTGGAGCAGATCGCGGCGATGAGCGCGCAGATCGCCAGTGCCATGGAACAGCAGGGCCAGGTGGCCGATGCCCTCAACCAACAGGTGATGAACGTGGCCCAACTGTCGCGCCACAGCGCCGCCAAGGTCGTGGACGGTCAGCGGATCAGCCAACAGATCGGCCAACAGCTGCTGGCCCTGCGCAGCCTGGCCGAGCGCTTCGATCGCTGACCGGCTACTGAGCCAAGCAGCAGGCGCGAGGGCCGGATTGGTGTCGTTGCGCCTGCCTAGCGAAACTTGCCCGGCGTCAGGCCGACAACCTTGCGAAAGGCCCGATTCATGTGGCTCTGGTCGCAGAAGCCGCAGGCCGCTGAGGCCTGCGCCAGACTCAGGCCGGCCCGTAGCAGCGTCTGGACCCGGCCCACGCGCTTCTGGATCTGGTAACTGTGCGGCGATACGCCGGTGTGTTTTTTGAATACCCGAATCAGGTAAAGCGGATCGAGCCCGACCAGCGCAGCCAGATCCGCCAGGCTGATGTCCTGGGCAAAGTCGGCGTCAAGCTTGTGCCGGACCTGGCTGACCGCCCAAGGCTCGGCAGCGTTGGCGGCTGCTCGAACAGGCTGGACGCCGTTGCGTTCGAACAGCTGGCTGAGCAGGTCGAGCAGGGCCGTTTCGCGCTCCAGCGGGTTGTCTGACTGCTCCAGCAGGCGGTGCTGCTGGACGAAATGCCGGGCCAGTGCGGGCGCGTGTTGCATGGCGCTGGTGAACAGGTGAATGGCTTGGCCGGATCCGGCGTCATTCAACAGGTGCCGACTGACCCAGGCGGGGTCCAGATACAGCATCCGGTAGGCCCAGCCGCTATCGTGGCCCGGCAGCCCATCATGAATTTCGCCGGGGCTCAGGGTTACCACGCTACCGGGCCCGCCCAGTGCATAAGCGCCCCGGTAAAACAGCTTTTCCGCACCGCTGCTGATCACCCCGAATGCGTAATAGTCGTGTGAGTGCCGGCCAAAGGCCTGGCGGCTGAAACGGGCCGACAGCAATTCGCAGCCACCCTCGGGGAGGCGTTGGAAATGCATGAAATCCTTAGCGGCGCTCGGTTGCGCCTGAGCGCAGAGGTCATCCATCAACAGTCCAGTTTTGTCCAATACGCCTCAAGGCCAGCGCGATACGCTGGCCCGGCATTGATACGGACTTTTCGGCTTTTGATCAACATGAGGTTTCACATGTCCAGCACCCGCAACCGGGCCATTATCGAACTTACCCTTGGCGGGCTGATGCTCAGCCTCTCGGCCCTGGCCGTCGCATTCGCCAATATCGGCGCCGGCGGGGCGGGCTTCTACCGCATGCTGATTGCCTCGGTACTGTTTTACATCCTGCTCAAATGGCGGCGCATGCCGGCCCGCCTGGCCAACCCCAGAGCGCGTCTGTATACCGCGCTGGCCGGGGTCTTTCTGGCCATCGACCTGGCCCTGTGGCACGAAAGTATCTACATCGTCGGCCCAGGCATTGGCTCGATCCTGACCAACTGTCAGGTATTTTTCATGACCCTGTTGGGGTTCTTGCTGTTGCGTGAAAAACCGTCGGGGTTGTTTGTGCTGTCGATGCTGCTGGCCTTCACTGGACTGTACCTGTTGTTGCTGCCGGAAATGGCCAGCGCTGCCGGTGTCAAAGGCGTGGTGTACGGCGTGCTCTCGGGCCTTGCCTATGCCGTATGCGTGTATTTCCTGAAAATCAGCCGGGAGCTGGCCGACGGCGGCGGTGATTCAATCGCGCAGGTGCTCAATTTCAGTCTCTGGGCGGCCCTGGTGCTGTTGGCCTATGCGCTGGTCAACGGTGAAAGCCTGGCAATCGTCGATACCCAGACTCTGGTGATGCTGATCATCTATGGCGTGCTGGTGCAGTTCATCGGTTGGCTGCTGGTCAACCGCTCGATCGGTGCGCTGAGCCTGGGGCTGGCCGGGTTGATCCTGCTGCTGGAACCGGTGATCACCTACTTCATCGACATTACCCTGCTGGGCAAGGCAAGCACGCTGTTGCAGATCAGCGGCGCGCTGCTGACGGTGCTGGCGGTGTACATCGGCTCACTCAAGGCCCCGCAAACCAAACCAGCAGTGCCGGGCGATAACCACCGTGTTGCACCTTCAGGACCTGCGTTGTGACCGCATCGCGCTGAGCGGACGCTGCTGGTCGCGGCCAGGTCGCTGGCGATCAAGCCGATCTGGCCCGTCTTGTGCACTATCTTCGCTATTGAGTGTCTTAATGACACGTTTTGCCGTCTATATCGGCGGTGAGGGCGGGTACGTGCCACGAGGGGGGAGTTCACCATGCTGCGTCTGTGTGCAGTAATGCTGCTGTGTCTGCTCGATGGCCTCGTTGCGGTGCAGATCAGGGCTGACAGCGACTGGAGTGTGGGCTTTCACGTGCTGACCATCGCTGACCCGCTCGACGAGCAGGCGATGCAGGCCATCGCGTTTTACCCCTCCAGTGCGGACGATCAGGTCAGCCCGGTGCGTGGCTACCAACTTCAGGCCAGCAAGGATGCGCCGGTCGCCATGGGGCGGTTTCCGCTGCTGATGCTGTCGCATGGCAATACCGGCACGCCACTGGCGATGCATGACCTGGCCACAGCGCTGGCGCGCCAGGGCTTTGTGGTGGTCGCGGTGGTGCACCCTGGCGACAACGACCGCGACCATAGCCGCCTGGGCAGCCTGAGCAATCTGTACGGTCGCCCGTTGCAGATTTCTGCGGCGATTACCGCCACCCTCGACGACCCGTTGCTGTCGCCTTATCTGAGCGCCGAGCAGGTTGGGGTGATTGGCTATTCTGCCGGTGGTGAAACCGCGCTGATTCTGGCCGGTGCCCGCCCGGACCCGCAGCGCTTGCGCACCTATTGCCTCGAACGCCCCGATGATCAGGATGCCTGCCGCACCCAGGGCTGGCTGGTGGCCGATCGTGACGACCTGCAAGCCGAGGCCGATCCGCGGGTCGGTGCGTTGATGCTGATGGCGCCGTTGAGCCTGATGTTCGGCCGCCAGACCCTCAGCGACGTCCATGTGCCGGTGTTGATGTATGCCGGCGAAGAGGACCGCCTGTTGCCGCTGGACAAGAACGCTGAAGCGCTGGCGCGCA
This sequence comes from Pseudomonas sp. StFLB209, assembly GCF_000829415.1. NCBI lineage: Bacteria > Pseudomonadati > Pseudomonadota > Gammaproteobacteria > Pseudomonadales > Pseudomonadaceae > Pseudomonas > Pseudomonas sp. StFLB209. The sequence goes on from NZ_AP014637.1 coordinate 4,869,471, forward strand.
AGCTGCCCAATGCGCCGGATTACAAGCGCCTGGCCGGTGCCGGGCATTTCGTGTTCATGGCGCCGTGCACCGATGAGCAACGCGCGACCACGCCGGTGCTGTGCAACGACCCCGACGGGGTCGATCGCGAGGGTATCCATCGCACCCTGAGTGCCGAGGCCGGGAAGTTCTTCAGCGCTGTACTGGGCGCGGCAAACAGTGAGAGCTCCGGAATGCAGACCGCACGGCACCAATAATCATCAAATGCCCGCAGGAGCAGCTTTAGCTGCGAATTCGCCGCTTCGCAGCTGAAGCTGCTCCTACGCGGATGTTTCCAATGACCGCAGATAGTCGCCGAACCCGCCTTGGGCACGGGGGTCGAGGCGGGCGCTGGTGGTCACTCTGGGGCGGCAGCTCCAGGCGATCCGGGCGCCGCTGAGCTCCAGTTCGCGGACCAGATGCACATCTTCATGGCAGGCCAGCGCGGGAAAGCCACCGGCCCGCTGATAGGCCTGCGCGCTGACTCCCAGATTGGCGCCGTGTACATGACGGTGACCTTCACGGTGCTGATAGCGGCGGTGGTACTCGATCCTGGCGGCTTCACAATAGCCTTCAGACCACTGACCCAGCGTCACCGTGCCGCAGACCGCATCGGCCTGTAACGCCAGTTGCTGGTAAAGCCAGTCCTCGGCGACATTGCTGTCGCCGTCGGTGCAGGCCAGCCAGCGCGAGCCCAGGCCAATCAGTTGCCGCGCACCGGCAGCGCGGGCCTGGCCGACATTACGGGCTTGCAATTCAAGGATCATCACCCCGCGGTCACGGGCGATCTGTGCCGAGCCATCGGTGCAGCTGTCGAGTACCACAATGATGCTCACCGGCTCATGTTCAAGCCCCGGATGGCGAGCCGCTTGCTGGATCGTTGCCAGGCACTGGTCCAGATGCTGCTCTTCATTGTGGACGGGAATCAGCACGCCGATCATGGTCAAACTCCTGTTGGGCAATTGAATCCTGCCGGCGAGCGAACACTTCCAGCACAAAATCCGTTTCGCGGTGCAGGCAAACGCGCTGCAACGGCAGTTGCTCAGCTACCAGGCGGTGGACTTGCTCAGCATCCAGCGGGCAGCCATCGATAACCGGGCGCCAGTGGCAGGCGAGCAAGTGGCCGTTGTCACTGAGCGAGTCGTCCATGCGCTTTATGCAGGCGCGCAAGTCGGCTTCATCAAGGTAGTAACCCACCTCGCTGAACACGATCAGATCGAATTTTTCTGATGGCCAGTCTTGCGGCAGGCGACCGTGCATGACAGTCGCATGCGGGCTGTCCTGCAGGCGCTGACGAGCCAGGGTTACCGCACGGGCCGACGTGTCGCAGGCCAGCAAGCGGTCACAGCGGGTCGCGAGCAGGGCGCTCAACTCGCCATTGGCGCAGCCGGGCTCGAAGATCGACCGGTAGTGCTGGTGCGGCAATGCGGCGAGAGTCAGGGCGCGCTTGCGTTGTTCGTACCAGCGTTGGCGAAATGCCCAAGGGTCGTCATTGTCTTCAAACAGGTGCTCAAAGTAGTCGTCGGTCACGCTCATATGAACACCAGTTCGAAAGGTTGCAGCAGCCGCTGCAAGGCCCAGTCCGGCAGGATGGGCGCAAGTCCCACGGTCGGATCGCCCTGCAGTTGACTGACGAACGCGCCGACAGCATCGCGTTTGCGTTGCAGAGTGGCCGGGTCGAGTAATACCTTGCGGGCCCGCTCCCAGGGCAGGCGCTGATCGTCCGGTTCAGCCCAGTGCCAGGCCCAGATCGGCACTTCAACCAAGCGGGCGCCACTTTGCAGGCAGGCGGCTGCGCAGGCGCGACCCACTGCCTCATGGTCGCCATGACCGTCGCCCCGCCAGGTGCTGAACACCACATCGGTGGTTTGCAACCGATCGGTCAAAAACCTCGTCAGGTCGGCTTCTTGCTCGGCCACAGCGGTGTCGCTGATGCCCAGCCGCTGCCAATCCAGATCGGCGGGCAAGTCCAGACGAGCCAGGGCCTGGACGCTTTCCTGAGGGCGTTCAATGGCCAGGCGCTGGGCCGACCAGTTGGAGGAGCCGGGATGGCTGGCGGTGCCGTCGGTAACCGAGACCAGCAAAAGGTCACGCTGCAATTGATGCAACTGGCTCAACAGCCCGCCGCAGCCCAGCACCTCGTCATCCGGGTGGGGCGCGACGATCACGGCGCGATGGGCGAAGGGCACCAGCAGGTCGGTACTGATCGCCGCCACGGCGGCCAGCTTCTCCGAGGCTTGCCAGGCGTGCAGCGCAGTGCCACGGCCCTGGGCGTCATCGCTGACCACAAATCCGTCGTTCATAACCGCCACCCGTGGTGCGCTCTGGTCTGTACAACCTGTTCACCCAGTGTTGCCAGATCACGTTCAGCATGGCTTTGGCGGATGAATACCGGCAAATCGGCGGCCATCCGGGCAAACCCGGCGTCCTTGCAGTAAGGGCCGGCACCCAGCGCCCGGCCCACATGCTGGATCACGGTCTCGACCGTGTTTTCCACACTGGCCCGGCTACGGCGGGCCAGCAGTTCGTAATTATTGACCGTTCGGTCGTCAAGCTGTTTGGCGGCGTCTTGCAGAACTAGGCTGGCACTGGACAATGCGGCATCTACCGCGCCCAGATGTGCCAACCCGTGGGGCTCGGGGCGCTTGCTCAACTGCGCTGGCAGCGACAACGCCAGCGCACTGGCCGCGCCATACCAACACGCGGCGATGCCAATCGCACCCTGCCAGAAGCCGGGGCGTTGCAGGTAATCACCCGGCCCGCCAACCGCCCAGCCGCTGGCCTGGTCGAAGCGCACCTCGACACTTGCTGTTGCCGCCATGCCGACCGCATGCCAGCCATCGTCAGTGACCTGCACGCCAGTTTGCGCCAGCGGCACGGCCACCAGTTGCTGGCAACCTTGTTCATCCCAGGCGGTCACCAGTGCATGGCTGAGCACCGCAGCGCCGCTGCACCAGGCTTTCAGGCCGTCGACCCGCAACCCGGCGCCGGCAGCGCTGACCCGCAAGCGGGCCTGCGGTGGTTCGGCCGCCCACATGCCCCAGGTGCTGCCGTTAGGCACCGCAGGGGCATCCAGCTCCTGGATAATTGCCAGCGCGTCGGTATGCCCTTCATACAGCTTGCACAGACCCAGGCTATGGCCCGCCACCTCGGCCAGTGCCTGCCAGCGAGCCAGCGTCTGGCCGCTGGCAGGCAAGGGCAGTTGATCCAGCCCTTGGCTGACCATCGCTCGCAGGCACTCGCCCAGCCCGGCACTGCCGGTCCGGGCGAGCTCATGCCGGCTGAGCAAACGCTCCAGCGCGTCGATCATTCCTGATCTTCACGCTGCAGGCCGAACAGCAACAGCGACCGCGCGGCGACGCCATACTGCGTACCGAACTCCAGACGTTGTTTGCGCGGTGCATCGTCCTGGCGGGTATCGATCAGGCAGGTGTAGTGGGTGCCTTGCGGGACCTCGGGCAGGGTAAAGTCCACATCTTCGTGATGGGCGTTGACCACCAGCAGCAGGGTGTCGTCGGCGCCAGGGCGGCGGATACCGGTCTCTTGGGCACGACCGTCCATGAGCATGCCCAGGCAGCGACCATGGCGGTCATGCCACTGCTCGATGCTCATCTCACTGCCATCCGGTGCCAGCCAGGTAACGTCCTTGACCCCGATCTCCTCGTTGTAATCACCAACCAGGAACCGGCTACGACGCAGGATCGGATAGCTCTGGCGCAATTTGATCAGGCGCTTGACGAACTTGAGCAAGGCCTCGCCATCACTGTCGAGGTTCCAGTTTACCCAGCCGATTTCGCTGTCCTGGCAATAGGCATTGTTGTTGCCGTGCTGGGTACGGGCGAACTCGTCACCGGCGACCATCATCGGCGTGCCCTGGGCCAGCAGCAGGGTGGCAAAGAAGTTGCGCATCTGGCGCAGACGCAGGGTGTTGATGTCCTGATCGTCAGTCGGGCCTTCCACGCCATGGTTCCAGGACAGGTTGTTGTTGCTGCCGTCCTGATTGTTTTCGTCGTTGGCTTCGTTGTGTTTGTCGTTGTACGACACCAGGTCGTGCAAAGTGAAACCATCGTGGGCAGTGATAAAGTTTACCGACGCCTGTGGCCGCCGACCGCGCTGGTTGAACATGTTGCCCGATGCGGTCAGGCGTGCGGCGAAGTCTGCCAACTGGCCTTCATCGCCTTTCCAGAAGGCCCGTACCGTGTCGCGGAACTTGTCGTTCCATTCCATCCAGCCCGGCGGGAAACCACCGACCTGATAGCCGCCCGGCCCGCAGTCCCAAGGCTCGGCGATCAGTTTGACCTGGCGCAGCACCGGGTCCTGGCGGCAGGCGACCAGGAAGCTGTGACGCTCGTCGAAACCGTCGTGGTAACGGCCCAGAATGGTTGCCAGATCGAAGCGGAAGCCGTCGACATGCATGTCCGACGCCCAATAGCGCAGCGAGTCGGTGACCATTTGCAGCACGCAAGGGTGGCTGAGATCCAGGGTGTTACCGGTGCCGGAGTCGTTGATGTAGAAGCGCTTGTCGTCCGGCATCAGACGGTAGTACGAAGCGTTGTCGATGCCGCGCATCGACAGGGTCGGGCCAAGTTCGTTGCCTTCGGCGGTGTGGTTGTAGACCACGTCAAGAATCACTTCCAGGCCGGCTTTGTGATAGTGGGCGACCATTTCCTTGAACTCGGCAATCTTGCCGTGGGCCAGGTAGCGCGGGTCCGGGGCGAAAAAGGCGATGCTGTTGTAGCCCCAGTAGTTGGTCATGCCTTTTTGCAGCAGGTGCTGGTCGTTGACGAACGCATGGATGGGCAGCAACTCCACGGAGGTCACGCCCAGCTTGCGCACGTGATCAATGACCTCCGGGACCTTGAGGCCCAGGAAGGTGCCCTTGAGGTCGTCCGGGACCGCCGGGTGCAGTTTGGTGTAGCCGCGCACGTGGGTCTCATAGAGGATGGTCTTGTCCCACGGGGTGCTGACCCGCTGGTCGCGGCCCCAGGTGTAGGCCGGGTCGATGACCTTGCTCTTGGGCACGAACGGCGCGCTGTCGCGCTCGTCGAAGCTCAGGTCGCCATCGGGATGGCCGATGGTGTAGCCAAACAGTGATTCAGACCATTTCAGTTCGCCGACCAATTGCTTGGCGTAGGGGTCGATCAGCAGCTTGTTGTGGTTGAAACGATGACCGTTGCCTGGGTCATAAGGACCGTAGACCCGATAGCCATAGACCAGCCCGGGGTGCGCGTCGGGCAGGTAGCCGTGGTAGATCTCGTCGGTGTACTCGGGCAGTTCGATGCGTTCGAGTTCGACCTCGCCGCTGGAGTCGAACAGGCACAGCTCGACCTTGGTGGCGTTGGCCGAGAACAGGGCAAAGTTGACCCCCAGGCCGTCCCAGTTGGCGCCCAGAGGGAAGGGCAGGCCTTCGCGGATGCGTGGGCCCAGTGGTTTGTACTCGCTGCTGTCAGGGGCGGATTTATTCGACGACGTGCTCATGGTTGTTTCCTGAAAACGTTGATTTGCGGGCGATCAGTGCCGCTACCGCAACCAGAAGCTGCGATACGCGTGAAAATGTCGGGGTTATCGGGTGTAGCCGAGGCTGCGCAGGCGTCGAGCAACCGTGGTGGTGCTCGACGCTGCGCGCCATGGGCTTATGAAGCGGCCGGCTTGCGCGGCTTTTTCACGGCGGCGGGCTTGCTGGCAGGCTCGCTTTGCGGCGTCGCCGTAGTAGCGGCGGGTGCTGGCTTGGGTGCTGGTTTGGCTGCGGGCTTGGCAGCAGCGGGTTTGCCAGCCTTGGGCGCAGGTTTAGCAGCCGGCTTGCTCGCTGGCGCTGCTTTGCCCGACGCTTTGCCGGCCGGCTTGGCATCTGCCTTGGCATCCAGAGCACCGTCGATTTTGGGCAACCTCGGTTTGCTGGCACTGCGTGCAGCGGTTTTGTCAGGCGCCAGGGCTTCGGCTTCGGCCAGCTTGCGCGCCATTTCCCAATGGCGCTGGTCATTGCCGTTGGGCCGGCCCTCGGACTCCCATATCTGGTAGGCAAACTCGCGGATTCTTTTTTCGTCGGCACTCATTCTTCGACACTCCCGGCTTTTACTAATTTTGAACAAACAAATTTACGGAAAATTCCTTGAGCGCTGTACTGACTGGCAGTTGCTTGCCATCCAGTGTCAGGCTTTCGCCAAACAGGCCTTGCCAGGTCTGACCGGGCTCGGCAAACGGCAGGGTGATCCGCGTGTCGCTCCAATCACCGGCTTGTATGAATGGAGTTGGTGCGGTCCCCAATAGTTCAGAGAAGATGCGCGGCACGACGACAATCGCACGCACCCCGTCCAGTTCGCGAACAAAAGCCACCACCCGATCCGCCTGCTGGCCACTGACCGGCAAGGCTTGATAAGTCCCTCTGGCAAACAGTGCCGGGTGCTGGCGGCGAACCTCCAGCACCCTGGCGATCAGTGCCTGTTTGAGGCGACCGTCACGCCAGTTGAGCAGCAAATCGCTGATGCCAGGCTGCTGCGTCAATGCCCGGCTTCGTGCAGCGTAGTCCACCGGACGACGGTTGTCGGGGTCGACCAGGCTGAAGTCCCAGAACTCGGCGCCTTGATACAAATCAGGCACACCTGGAACGCTCAGGCGCAGCAGCACTTGGGCAAGGCTGTTCAGCGCGCCGGCGGGGGCGATGCGCAGGGCAGTGGCACCCAGCGACTGGCGCAGCGGCTGCGCCTCGTCAGCCAGTAGCAGGCGTTCGAGGAAGCTCCGGCAGGCACTCTCATACGCCTGGTTGGGCGCGGCCCAGCTGCTTTGCAGTTTGGCTTCGCGCAGGGCTTTTTCCTGCCAGCGTATCAGCCGTTCGAGGTACTGAGCGGTTGCCTCTTCGCCTTCCAGATCCAGCGGCCAACTGCCGAGCAGCGCTTGATAGAGCATCAACTCGTCGCCGCCACTGATAACGCTCTCGCCGTCCTTGAGCGGCTGCGCCAGTTGCCGCCAGCGCTCGACCTGTTCGGCGTACCAGCCGGAACACTCGCTCAAGACCGCCAGACGGGTCCGGCTGTCTTCACCGCGCTTATGGTCGTGGGTGGCGGTGGCCAGCAGGTTGTCAGGGAAGAATTGGTGACGTTGCTGGCAGGCCTGGTGGAAGTCTTGCGCCGGCGCGCTGAAATGGCCCGGATGAAAGCCCACATCATTGCGCGACAGCAGCACTGCCGAGCGATAGAACGAGGTGTCCTCGACAGACTTGGCGGCCACCGGTGAGGTCAGCTGCTGAAAGCGTACACAGGCATTGCGGTACAGCTTGCGCAGCTTGCCACGCGGTAGTGAGCGCCACGCGGTGCCGCCCAGCCAGCGTTGCAGCCAGTCAAGCACCGGCCAGTCACCTTCGTTCAGGCTGCTGCGTGCGCCTTGCATCGCTTGCTCGAAGAAGCGCTCGTCTTCAGCACTGCGCCCGCAAACGCTGATGTAGGTGCGGTACACCGGAAAGTGGCAGATGAGCGCCAGCAGCGCGCGGCGGATCGCGCCCAGGGTCAGGTCACGGCTCATCAGGTCGCTGCGGGCCAGTTGCAGCAGCCCTTGGGCGAGATTTTCAAAGTCGCCGGCCAGGCTGCCGTGCAGCACCAGGTCACGGGCCTGGCGCTCTTCGTCGGCAAATACCGCGCTACGTTCGCTGATCCGGCTCCAGAGCTCGGCCAGCGGCTGCGCGCCGGCAGGATCATGTTGCAGCAGTGACACCTGGTTCATGAACTCATAGCCGGTGGTGCCGTCGACGCTCCAGTCATGGCGCAGTTGCTCATCGGCCCCCAGGATCTTCTCGACAAAGATCGGCAGGTGCTCAAGTGGCGCATGGGCGGGCCGCTGCGCCAACAAGCCCTGTACCCGGCGGTGCAGCTTGCGGCAGTAGCCGCGTGGGTCGGCCAGGCCGTCGACGTGGTCGATACGCAGGCCGTCTACCAGCCCCTCGGCAATCAACTGGAAAATCTTGCCATGGGTGGCTTCGAACACCGCCGGGCGCTCAACACGCAGGCCGCCCAGTTCATTGATGTCGAAGAAGCGCCGCCAGTTGATGTCGTCACCGGCGGTGCGCCAACTGGCCAACCGGTAGTGCTGGTCTTCAAGCAGCGCGTGCAAACGCGCAAAACCATCAGGCTGAGTCGAGTCGAAGGCTTTCAGCGCCTTGTGGATGGTTTTGAGCAGGGACTGATCAGCCACCAGCTCAACCAGTTGCGTACGCAGTTGCCGGGCACGCTCGTAAGCCTGAGGGTACTGCGCAAGTTTGGCGAAGCGCTCGCTGAGTTCTTCCAGGCGCGGATCCTGGGCATGCTGCAAAATCGCGTCATAGCTGGTCGGGCAGATCGGGAAGTGGTGCTGGTAATGCTCGATATAGAAGCGCCCATCAGTTTCATCGAAACGCAGTGGAATTTCCCCACCTTGCAGCGCTGGGCCGTAGTCATTGCCCAGAAATGGCAGCAACAGCTGGCCCTTGAGCAGCGGGTCTGGCGAATGCCACTGGATATCGAAAAAAATCGCGTACGGGCTGCCGCGCCCCCATTCCAGCAGGTCCAGCCACCAGGGATTGTCGGCGCCGCCGACAGCCATGTGGTTGGAAACGATGTCGAGGATCAGGCCCATCTGGTGTTCACGTAACGTGGCAACCAGTCGCCGCAAGGCCGGTTCACCGCCCAGCTCGGGGTTGATGACAGTCGGGTCGACCACATCGTAACCGTGCATCGAGCCTGCCCGGGCCTTGAGCAGCGGTGATGCGTAGATATGGCTGATGCCCAGGCGGGCGAAATAGGGCACCAGGGCAATCGCGTCATCAAGGGTGAAATCTTTGTGGAACTGCAAGCGTTGGGTAGCACGCAAGGGAATCGGGTGGTTCATCGGTCACGCTCCGCAGCTTGCTGACGCGCCTGGGATAACAGTTCAAGGCGGCGTGCAGCGTCTTGCTGGTCCAGCAATTGATTACTGAGCGGCTCCAGCCGACGTCGCCAGTTGGGGTGGCTGTCGATGGTGCCAGGCAGGTTGGCCTGTTCGAGCACGCCCAGCGCATCTTCCACAGGAAGCAATACCAGTGGTGCGCGGGTATGGCCCAGGTAACGGATACTGGCGTCGATAATCAGGCCGCTGTCGTCAGTGTCTGGCGCAAAATTGTGATTGTTCTGGCTCAAGGCTTGGCGCAGACCGTCGTATTCGCGGCCACGCTCCTCGCGCCAGTGATGTTCTGCCTGCTCATCGACATGGCCCACGCGGCTGTGCCATTCGATATCCAGCTCGTTGATCCAGCCGGCCAGGGTCGGCAGGTCATGAGTGCTGGTGGTGGCCAGCGCGTCTGGCGACCAATCGAGAATTGGCTTGAATTGGCCGTTGTGCTGTTCGAACAACAGCACCCGCATGCCCAGAATGGCCCGCGCTGACAGCTTGTCGGACAGCCCCTCAGGGACAGTACCCAAGTCTTCACCGAGCACGATTGCCTGGTGCCGTACCGACTCCAGGCACAGCAGGCGCAGCAGGTCGTCTAGCGGGAAGTTGAGGTACGCACCTTCTTTGGGCGAGGCGCCGAGCGGGATGACCCACAGGCGTTGCAAGCCCATCACGTGGTCGATGCGCAGGCCGCCTGCGTGGGCAAAGTTGGCACGCAGCATTTCGATAAAGGCCCGAAAACCGTTGCGCTTGAGGCCCTCCGGCGAGAAGGCAGAAATGCCCCAGCTCTGGCCGGCACGGTTGAGAATGTCGGGTGGTGCGCCCACGGTCAGCGCCGACAGCAGTTCATCCTGACGGCTCCAGGCCTGGCTGCCCGCGCCATCGGCGCCGACCGCCAGGTCGGCAATCAGGCCGATGCGCATGCCTGCGCTTTTGGCCGCGACCTGGGCACGCTCCAGACCCCTTGCCACCAGCCACTGGGTGAACGCATGAAAGCTGATGTCATGGGCGTGGGCCGCGGCAAACAAGGCCACTGCCTGGCTGCGCGGCTGCTTGAAATCTTCTGGCCACTCGTGCCAGTTGGCGCTGATGCCCAGTTGCGCGGATGCTTCGCGGATCGCCTCGAAGCGGCAGTGATTCTCCAGCGCTTCACCGCCGGCATGGCGAAAACTGTTGAAGTCTTCCTGCAGCGGATGATCACCGGCACTGAAGCCTTCAAAGAGCTTGCGCAGCACCTGCCACTTGGCCTTCGCCGCCGCTGGCCAGTCGATCAGCGTGAGTTGCTCAAGCTGCTCCAGGGTTTCACGCTGGCCGCTGTCTTCAATGGCCTGGCGCCAGGCGCGCTCGCCCAACAGCAAGGCGGGAGAGGCATACAGGCTGTTGAAAAACAGCCGGCTGGACGGCGAGTAGGGGCTATAACGCTGCGGGTCATCGGCAAACATGGCGTGCAGCGGGCTGATCGCCAGCGCATCGGCGCCACGTTCGCCGGCGGTGCGGGCCAGGCCTTCCAGCGCCTGGGTGTCACCAAAACCGCCATCACCCTCGCGGCGCAGGCTGTACACCTGAGTGGTCAGGCCCCAAGCGCGCGGCACCTCATTCTGGCAGGCCATGGCCATGCTGTAGCAGGTCAACGGCGCAACCGCGATCGTCAGCTGTTGGCCGACGATATCGAGCTGCTGATAGCCCACCGGGGTAATGGCCGGCAGGTTGGCATCCGCGTCCAGGCAGGACTGGATCGAGGTGCCATCTTCCAGATGCAGGGTAAAAGGGGTCTCGGGCTCGAACCAGGCCGAGAGGTCCAGCGGCCTGTCGACATCAACCGTCAATAACGGCGGTGCCTGACGACCATGGTGTTCGGTCTGCACCCGCAGCAGGCTGGCATCAATGGCCTCGCGGCTATGCGCCGGGTAACCAAGGGCGTCGAGTACCTTGCGCAACACCTCGGGGCTGACGGTCTGTGGCCTGGCATTGGCGTCGACCCAATGCACCGACAGGCCGACTTCGGTTGCCAATTTTTCCAGTTGCTCATTGCTCATCCTGAATCTCCGCAACGTCATGGGCTGACAGGCTGACAATGGCTGTCCAGGGTTCGAGGCTGCCGTTATGCCAAGGTTCGATCGACGTTGGGGTGCTGGCGAAAATCAGCTCGGCAGGGCTGGCCGGTGGCAGCTCGACCGGCTGTTCAGCAAGGTTCAGGTCGATGCGCAGGATCTGACCGTCTGCCATTTTCCAGCGTGCACTGACCACCCCGTCGGCCAGCACTTCAGCGCCCAAAGCAAAGGCACCGGGCAGGCGTGGCACGATCTCGCGGTGGCGGGTTTCCAGCAGTTGTTGATAGAAAGCCAGCCATTGGCGGTGTTCCAGCCCTTGCTCGGTGTCCAGCTCCAGGGCCGCCAGAGCCGGTCTGGAGGCCTCGAAGGTCTGCGCGTCGTTCGGGTCCGGAATCCGTTCGCGCTGATGCGGGTCGGCAAACGCGGCAAAGTCAGCAAACTCGTTGCGTCGGCCTTCACGCACCGCATCGGCCAGCTCGCCATGATGGCTGGTGAAAAACAGGAACGGCTCGCGCGCGGCCCACTCATCCCCCATGAACAGCAGCGGAATCATCGGCGACAGCAACAACAGCACGGTGGCGGCGCGCAGCGCCGGGGCAGGGGCCAGGCGTGGCAGGCGCTCACCCAGGGCGCGGTTGCCGATCTGATCGTGGTTCTGCAAGAACAGCACGAAGGCGCTGGGCGGCAGGTGCGCGCTGGCTTCGCCGCGCGCGGCACCGTGCCGGTTGGTCTGGCCCTGATAGACAAAGCCCTCACTGAGCAGGCGTGCCAGTTTGTGGGTCGGCTGTTCGGCGAAATCCTGATAGTAGGCATCGGTCTCGCCGGTCAGCAGCACATGCAGGGTGTTGTGCCCGTCGTCGTTCCATTGTGCATCAAAGCCCTGTTCAAGCAGGCTGGCCTGATTGAACTCGTTTTCCAGATTCAGCCAGACATGCCGGCCCGGTTCGATACCGGCGCGCACCTGGCGAGCGAAGTCTTGAAGAAAGTCCGGGTCGTTGATGGCATGCACTGCATCCATGCGCAGGCCGTCGAAGCGGTACTCGTTAAGCCACATCAGTGCATTGTCGATGAAAAAGCTGCGCACCTCAGGACGACGAAAATCGATGGCCGCGCCCCACGGTGTGTGCACGTCCTCGCGGAAGAATGCTTTGGCGTATTGCCCCAGGTAATTACCGTCCGGGCCAAAGTGGTTGTACACCACGTCAAGGATGACCATCAGGCCGTAGCCGTGGGCGGCATCGATCAGCCGTTTGAGCTGTTCGGGCGTGCCGTAGGAGGCCTGCGGGGCATACGGCAGCACGCCGTCGTAGCCCCAGTTGCGATCACCGGGGAACTGCGCCAGCGGCATCAGTTCAATGGCGGTCACTCCCAGCTCTACCAGGCGTGGCAGGTGTTTTTCGACGCCGGCATAGCCACCGAGTGCACCCACGTGCAGTTCATAGATGACCGCCTCGTGCCACGGGCGGCCTTGCCAGCCGGCGTGTTGCCAATGATAGGCAGCCGGGTCGACGACCCGGCTGGAGGTGTGCACGTCACCGTTCTGGGCGCGCGATGCCGGGTCGGGCACCTGCAGTTGATTGTCGATCAGGTAGTGGTAACCGGTGCCGGCAGGACAGGCCGTCTCCAGTACGAACCAGCCATCGCCCTGCGCCGGCATTGCCAGCGCCTGAGCGTTGTCCAGCAGCAGGGAAACGTTTTGTGCATCCGGTGCCCAGAGGGCGAATCGTGTGTGTTGCCGGTCCTGCATAACGGCGCCGTGGCGCCAGGCAGGTTCTGTACGCAAAGGCATCCGCGACCTCATTTCTCAGTAGTGCAGGGCAACGCCCAGATTTTTCTTCAACAGGTCCTGATAAAGCTCAGCGTAGGGTTCGACCGCCTGCTGCCAGTTGAACGGTGCGGCCATGGCGCGGCAGCGCATCGCGTTGAGCAGGGTGGTGTTTTCAAAGACTTTGAAGGCCCGGGTCAGGGCTTCGGTGTAGCTCTCGACCGTGGATTCGTTGAACAGAAAGCCCGTCACACCGTCTTCGATGGTGTCAGCCAGGCCGCCGGTGTTACGCGCCACCGGCAGCGAACCGAAGCGCTGCGCGTACATCTGGCTCAGGCCGCAAGGTTCGTACCGCGACGGCATCAGCAAGAAATCGCTACCGGCAAACATGCGCCGTGCATCGGTCTCGTTAAAGCCCACCCGGACACTGACCCGGCCGGGGAAGCGTGCCGCCAGATCACGCATGGCCTGTTCTTCTTCCGGCTCGCCACGACCGATGATTGCGATCTGCCCGCCGTTGGCGACGATGTGTTCGGCCACACCAATGGTCAGGTCCAGACCCTTCTGGTAAACCAGCCGGGAGACCACGGCAAACAGCGGGCCTTTGGAGGGTTCCAGCTCAAACAGCTCGCGCACGTAGTCGGCGTTGATTTCCTTGCGCAGCCATTCATTGGGTGCGAAGTGGCAGATCAAGTGTTTATCGGTGGCGGCATCCCAGCTCGAATCGATCCCGTTCGGGATGCCGCTGAGCTTGCCCTGTTCAGCCTTGCTCTGCAGGAAACCTTCCAGCCCGCAACCGAAGTCGGCCGTGGTGATCTCCTTGGCATAGGTGGCGCTGACCGTGGTGATGTGGCTGGCATAAGCCATACCGGCCTTGATGAACGACAGCTTGCCGTAGAACTCCATGCCTTCGGGGGTCAGTGCCTGTTCGGGCAAACCCAGCTCACGTGCCGTGGTCGGGCTGACCGTGCCCTGGTAGGCCAGGTTATGGATGGTGAAAATGCTCGGTGTGGTCTGTCCGCGCCAGCGCATATAGGCCGGCGCCAGGCCTGCCGGCCAGTCGTGGGCATGCACCAGTTCGGGGCACCATTGGGTCTTGACTGAACCGGCGGCGAAGTCGGCGGCTGCCAGGCCCAGGCGGGCAAAGCGGATGTGGTTATCGGACCAGTCGCGGCCGTTGACATCGCCGTAGGGCGTGCCCTCGCGCTCGTACAGTTCGGGACAGATCAACACATAGATGACCAGACCGTCTTTCATGTCCATGCGCCCGACCTTGCACGGCGGCAGTGCCGCATAGCCGCCCAGTTCACTGATGATGTGGATCGGGTTGCCGCTATTGATCACTTGCGGGTAGCCGGGAATCAGCACACGGACATCGTGCAGGTGACGCATGGCCCTCGGCAGTGCCGCTGAAACATCGCCCAGGCCGCCGGTCTTGACCAGATCAGCCAGTTCCGAGGTCACAAACAGCACCTTGCGGCGGTTGACCTGGGAAATGGTGTGCTGAGGCAATGCTGGTGTGGTCGGCAAATGCAATAAAGGCATTTGCGACCGGCTCAGAACCGGATGATTCAGCTCGCTGGCCGGCTGACCAAAACTCTCTCCCTGCTGGGTTTTTACAGCGGCGCTTATCATCGTGTTCTCCCAATTAATACAGTGTCGGTGCAGTTCTGAAGTTGCTCCGGACCATGTCCTGCGGCCGGACGCACAAGTTCACGCAAGATCAGTACCCATTTACTGTCTGACGCAGCTTCAAGGACAGGGTGATGACGCCGTTTATGAGGTCATTGCTCAGCATAGGCGGGTCTTATCAGATGACCCGGCCGTTTTTCAGAAGTTTCGACTTTTTTACCGGGAAATGTCTGGACCGAGGCTGCGGCGCATTCAGATTGACGACATCTTTGGCATTGAGAGGGGAAAAACTGATTGGCCAGACGCCCGGATGCTGAGAAACAGGGGCTTGTTACCGGTCGTCGGATAGTTGCTGGCGCACCGCGCGCTGCCTGCTAACAGGGCGTTTTCGGACCCTGTTTGCACCGTCAGGCACCCGAATGCCAAATGAGGGAGCGCTGTTTAATTCACTTTGGTGCAGTTGAACAGGCGGGCTGTTGAAGTCCTGTTGCTGGAGGCACATCTGGCGCGGAAATCGGCCTGCGAGAACATTGTCTGAAAATTCCTGCATACCGATTGAACGACTTTCATCTGCGAAGCGGTAGAATCCCCGGCTACGTCTGTCAGACGCGAACGATTGTTTTAACGAGGATGCCAATGCAAACCCCAGAGGTCCTGGTCCTGCAAGCAAGCTATACCAATCCGGTTCATGCCGAAGCGCTCGGCACGCTGCTTAATCACTACGCCGAAGATGTCATGGGCGGTGGTGAATCCTTGTCTCTCGACACCCGTCAGCAACTGGCCAGTGAACTGGCCAAGCGTCCCCATGCCTTCAGTGTGTTGGCGTTCATTGCCGGTGAGCCGGTAGGGCTGGTCAATTGCTTCGAGGGTTTCTCCACCTTCGTCTGCCGCCCGCTGGTGAACATTCATGATGTGGTGGTGCTGTCTTCCCATCGTGGCCTGGGCATCAGCCAGAAAATGCTTGCCAAGGTCGAGGAGATTGCCCGGCAGCGTGGCTGCTGCAAGCTGACGCTCGAAGTGCTGGAAGGCAATGAGGTGGCGAAGGCCGCTTACCAGAAGCAGGGTTTTGACGGGTATCAGCTCGATCCGCAGATGGGTCGTGCGATGTTCTGGCAAAAGGTGCTGTAACGGATGTTTTTCGGGTTGCCAGGCTGTCTGCAAACCCGGAGACTTGCGCGCCTTGCTGGCAAGGCTGGGTGAGGCAGAGGCGGGCAGTGCTTCAGTGGCAGATCAACGCAGGGGATCTGCCACCGCGACAGCGGGTCAGCGATCAGGCGATCTGCTTGCCCTGGCCGCCAAACTGGGCCTGCTCCAGCAAACGGGTCATTTGCGCCAGCTTGTGCTGCAATTGGGCGCGTTCTTCTTTCAGGGCGCGAAGCTCGTCGCGACGGATAGTGACGTACAGGGTTTGTGGTGCAAGTGTTTGAAGTACAGTGCCCATTGCTCACCTCGCAAATGGCGGATTCAACGTCAGAAAGGCTTGTGGCAATGACTGTCGAACTCCCTGATCCGCCCTTGCCTGACACCTTTGTCGGCCGGGATTCTGATTTCTTTTGCGTGTGATTGGAACTTTTTTATTTTTGATTGTCGCGTGACTTTTACCGCTATTGGCACCAACCCCAATGACTACGCCGCTAAGCCCGGCTTTTTGATTGGCGGGAACCGATACATCAGCCTGTAACACTAAGTTGCATGCCTCGAAGCTTCGTATAACGTGAAGCATTCTTACTTTGAATTTGTATCAGGAGCAGCACCTCATGCAACTCGGGATCGTGGGTTTGGGCCGCATGGGCGGCAATATCGCCAGACGTTTGATGAAAAATGGCCACAGCACCGTGGTCTACGACCGTGACGAGGCCTCGCGCGCGACCCTGGCCGCCGAAGGCGCCAGCGCAGCGGCCGACCTGGCCGGCCTGGTGGCGGGCTTGCAGGCACCGCGTGCGGTCTGGGTCATGCTGCCAGCCGGTGACGCTACGGAGCAGACCATTGAAGCCCTGAGCCAGTTGCTCGAACCCGATGATGTGATCATTGATGGCGGCAACACCTTCTACAAAGACGACATTCGTCGCGCCGCCAGCCTGGCCCTCAAGGACCTGCACTACGTGGACGTCGGTACCTCCGGCGGCGTATGGGGGCTGGAGCGTGGTTACTGCATGATGATCGGCGGCGAGAAAACCATCGTCGACCGGCTCGACCCGCTGTTCGCCACCCTGGCACCGGGTATTGGCGATATCCCGCGCACCCGCGACCGCAAGGCTGAGGACCATCGCGCTGAGCAAGGCTATATCCATGCCGGGCCGGCCGGTTCCGGGCACTTTGTGAAGATGATTCACAACGGTATCGAATACGGGATGATGCAGGCCTTTGCCGAAGGCTTCGATATCCTCAAGCAGAAGAACTCCGAGCAACTGCCTGAAGAGCAGCGGTTTGACCTTAACGTGGCTGACATCGCCGAAGTCTGGCGGCGCGGCAGCGTGGTTTCGTCCTGGCTGCTGGACCTGACGGCCGACGCATTGGCCAGTGATCCGAACCTGGACGCCTACTCAGGCTCGGTCGCTGACAGCGGTGAAGGGCGCTGGACCATTGAGGCCGCCATTGAGCAGGCGGTACCGGCCCCGGTACTGACCAGCGCCTTGTTCGCGCGCTTCCGTTCGCGTCAGCAAGCCACTTATGGCGACAAGATGCTGTCTGCCATGCGTTTTGGTTTTGGTGGTCACAAGGAGGTCAAGTAAATGGGTTTGACGCAGCGTTCCGAGGCCGAGAAGACTCCGCAAGTCGCACCGCCAACCACGCTGTTTCTGTTTGGTGCCCATGGTGACCTGGTCAAGCGCCTGCTGATGCCGGCGCTGTATAACCTGACCCGTGACGGGCTGGTGGATGACAACCTGCACATCGTCGGCGTTGACCACAACGCCGCGACCGATCAGCAGTACACCGCCAAGCTCGAAGCCTTCATCCGTGAAGAAGGCGCGAAGAAAAATGCCGAGGGCGGCGAGGTCCTTGACCCGCAACTGTGGGGGCGGCTTGCCGGGCGCATCAGTTACATTCAGGGTGACTTCCTGGACGACGCCACCTACCGCGATATCGCCAGCAAGATCGAGAGTACCGGGACCGGCAACGCGGCGTTCTACCTGGCGACGGCGCCACGCTTTTTCAGCGAGGTGGCGCAGCGCCTTGGCGCAGCCGGGCTGCTTGACGAGCGTGAAGGCGCGTTTCGCCGGGTGGTGATCGAAAAGCCCTTTGGCTCGGATCTGGCCAGCGCCGTGGCGCTGAACGAGTGCCTGCTCAAGGTCATGGGCGAAAAGCAGATCTACCGCATCGACCATTACCTGGGCAAGGAAACCGTCCAGAACATCCTGGTCAGTCGGTTTTCCAACGGCCTGTTCGAATCATTCTGGAACAACCATTACATCGACCACGTGCAGATCACCGCCGCTGAAACGGTCGGGGTCGGCACCCGGGCCGGCTTCTACGAGAACACCGGTGCACTGCGTGACATGGTGCCCAATCACCTGTTCCAGCTGCTGGCGATGGTGGCCATGGAGCCGCCGGCCGCGTTCGGCGCCGATGCGGTGCGTGGTGAAAAGGCCAAAGTGGTCGGCGCTATCCGGCCCTGGAGCGAGATGGAGGCATTGGCCAACTCGGTGCGCGGTCAGTACACCGCCAACAAGAGCGCTGACCTGGTCGGTTACCGCGAAGAAGAGCGTATCGAGCCGGACAGCAACACCGAAACCTATGTTGCCCTCAAGGTGATGATCGACAACTGGCGCTGGGTGGGCGTGCCGTTTTACCTGCGTACCGGCAAGCGTTTGAGCACCCGCAGCACCGAGATCGCGATCTGCTTCAAGCCGGCGCCTTACGCGCAGTTCCGCGACACCGACGTCGACCGCCTGCGGCCCAATTTCCTGCGGATTCAGATCCAGCCCAACGAGGGCATGTGGTTTGACCTGTTCGCCAAGCGTCCCGGGCCAACCCTGGACATGGAAGACATCGCGTTGGGCTTTGCCTACAAGGATTTCTTCGAAATGCACCCGTCCACTGGCTACGAGACGCTGATCTACGACTGCCTGACCGGTGACCAGACCCTGTTCCAGCGTGCTGACAACATTGAAAACGGCTGGCGTGCGGTGCAGCCGTTCCTTGATGCCTGGAACAAGCACCCTGAAGTGCAACCTTACATTGCCGGAGGCAGCGGGCCTGAAGCGGCGGATGAGCTGCTGCGCAACGATGGTCGTGAATGGCGGCAGATCGATGGCTGAAGACCTTCAGCCAGCGATCCGCCTGCTGCTCAGTGACCTGGATGGCACCTTGTTGCAGCCTGACCACCGCCCGAGTGCCGCGACCATCGCGGCGATCGGACGTCTGCGCCAGGCTGAGATTGCTTTCAGTGTGGCCAGCAGCCGTCCGCCACGGGCCATGCGCGAGATCGTCGAGATGCTCGGCATCGACGTGCCTTATGCCGGCTTCAATGGCGGCACCCTGATCGGTACGGACGGTCGCGTGCTTGCCGCGCATCATATCGACCCTGATGCGGTACGCACTTGCTTGCAGGTATTTGCCGGGGCCTGCGTGGATGTCTGGGTGTTTGCTGACGACCAATGGCTGCTGCGCGACCTCAACGGCAGCTATGTCGGGCACGAGCGCAGCGCATTGGGCTATGACCCGGTGCCGGTCGACAGCTTCGAGCCCTTCCTGCCCCGCATCGACAAAATGGTCGCTTCAAGCGCTGATTTCGAGCTGCTCAAGGCCCTTGAACACCAGCTTGGCGAATTGTTGCAAGGCCAGGCGTTGGCCGCGCGGTCACAGGACTACTACCTCGATATCACGGCCATACAGGCCAACAAGGGTCAGGCCTTGCAGAGCCTGGCTGCGCACATTGGGGTGAACATCGAGCAAACCGCAGCGATTGGCGATGGTCATAACGATGTGGCCATGTTTCGTGTGGCCGGTTTGTCGATTGCGATGGGCCAGGCGCAAGAGGATGTCCGTATTCAGGCTGACCGGGTCACCGGCAGTAATACAGAAGAGGGCGTGGTGCAGGCGATTGATCGCTATCTGCTGCCAGGCCGCTGACAGGAGTGCTCCGGCTGTGGAGCCTCCGGTCAGCAAGACGGGGGAAAACCATGGCTGCGCTGATCGAAGACTACGCCTTGTTGGGCAACTGCAAGACGGCGGCATTGGTGTCGCGGGATGGTTCACTGGACTGGTTGTGTTTTCCGCGTTTCGACGCCGGTGCCTGTTTCGCCGCGTTGCTGGGGGACAGCGACAACGGTTGCTGGAAAATTGCGCCGGTTGAAGCAGTGTCAGGCGTCGAGCGGCGTTACCAGGACGGTACTTTGATTCTGGAGACCGAGTTCCGCACCGCCAGCGGCCGCGCCAAACTGGTCGACTTCATGCCTATGGACACCACCGGTCATGTGGTGCGCAGTGTGGTGGGGCTCGAAGGAACGCTGGAGTTTGTCATGGACCTGGCGATCCGCTTCGACTATGGCAGTACCGTGCCGTGGGTTGAAAAGCGTGAGCCGCATACGCTGACCGCGGTTGCCGGCCCGGAAATGCTGGTGCTGCGCAGCCCGGTCGATCTGCACCCCAGGGATCATCACACCGGCAGCCGGTTTGCCGTCACTGAGGGAGAGGTCCTGACCTTTTGCCTGGGCTGGCAGCCCTCCAACGAAAGCCTGTATCCGGCGCTTGATACCC
This sequence comes from Pseudomonas sp. StFLB209, assembly GCF_000829415.1. Classification (NCBI taxonomy): domain Bacteria; kingdom Pseudomonadati; phylum Pseudomonadota; class Gammaproteobacteria; order Pseudomonadales; family Pseudomonadaceae; genus Pseudomonas; species Pseudomonas sp. StFLB209. Next base: position 4,889,529 of record NZ_AP014637.1, read on the forward strand.
AGCAGGCTCTGGAGGCCACCACACGCTTCTGGCGTGATTTTTCCGGGCACTGTCCTGACGTTGGTCCATGGAGTGAACAGGTCAAGCGCTCGCTGATCACTCTTAAAGCCATGACTTACGCACCTACCGGCGGCATCGTTGCGGCGGTGACCACCTCGCTGCCCGAAGAACTGGGCGGTGAACGTAACTGGGACTACCGCTACTGCTGGTTGCGTGATGCGACCATGACCCTGCTGGCCTTTATCAACCTCGGTTACCTTGAAGAAGCCACCGCCTGGCGCGACTGGCTATTGCGCTCGATTGCCGGTAACCCGGAGCAGATCCAGATCATGTACGGCCTGGGCGGTGAGCGGCGTCTTCAGGAGTATGAGTTGCCCTGGCTGGCAGGTTATGAAGGTTCGCGGCCGGTGCGGGTCGGAAACGGTGCGGCCACTCAAATGCAGCTCGACGTCTACGGCGAGGTGGCCGACGCCATGAGCCAGGCTACGGCCAGCGGCATGGCGCAACACCCGCGTGGTATCGGTATTTCCAGGCTGGTGATGCCGTACCTGGAAAAGATCTGGCGCCAGCCTGATGCCGGCATTTGGGAAATCCGTTGCGAGCCACGCCACTTCACCCATTCCAAAGTCATGGCCTGGGTGGCGTTCGACCGTAACGCCCGGCAATTGACCAGCACAGCAACCAGCGAACGCGACCGCCGGCTGGCGACCCGCTGCCGGGAAGTCGCTGATCAAATCCATGCCGATGTCTGCAGCAAAGGCTTTGATAAGCAACTCAACAGCTTTGTGCAGTCATACGGTGCCAAAGAGGTCGACGCCAGCTTGTTGCAGATCGCCCTGACCGGCTTTTTGCCTGCTGACGACCCGCGCGTTATAGGCACCGTGCGCGAGATCGAAAACAAGCTGCTGCAAGACGGCTTGCTGTTGCGCTACGACAGTGAACGGGCGGCCGATGGAGTCAAGGGCGGCGAGGGCACCTTCCTGGTCTGCTCGTTCTGGCTGGCCGATGTGTATGTGTTGCAAGGCCGGGTTGATGAGGCCAGGGCATTGTTCGAGCGGCTGTGCGGGTTGTGCAATGACGTCGGCCTGCTGGCTGAGCAATACGACGTCAAAGACCGGCGCATGCTGGGTAATTTCCCGCAGGCGTTCAGCCATATCGGCATCATCAACACCGCCTTGAATTTGCACCGTGCTGCCAGCCGTTGCCCGATCAAGGCGCGTAGCTGTGCGCAGGTGGTGTAGCTGTAAAGCTGGCTCCCACCGGTCCAACTGAACAGTCTTGGTGTCAGCCCGCCTTGCGAAATGTCAGGTTTATCCGCTGCGCGCCCAGCAGCGGATGTTCGCCTTCGGCAACCGGCAGGATGCCATGAAAGCGCAGGCGGTCTGCACCGCCCCAGACCAGCACGTCGCCATGAAAGAGCGGCACGCGCAGGGGCTTGTCACTGCGCTTCAGGCCACCGAACTGGAACACTGCGGGTAACCCCAGCGAGACCGAAACCACCGGCCAGCGGTGATCGCGCTCATCTTTGTCCTGGTGCAGCGACATTTTCGCGCCGGGCACATAGCGATTGATCAGGCAGGCATCCGGCTCGAAGCTGGCAAAGCCTGCCTGTGCGGCGGCTTCACGAGCCAGAATGCGCCAGGCGTCGGGCATCGTCGGCCAGGCTTGACCGGTCAACGGGTCGACAGTGGTGTAGCGATAGCCATGCTGATCGGTGATCCAGCCCAGCGCGCCGCAGCAGGTCATCGCCGCTGACATCCGGTAGCCGCCAGGGGTGGACATGTGCCGGAGGGGGGCGGCAGCCTGAAGTTGCTTCAGCAGTGCCAGGCAGCTCTGCGCTTCAGGCAAAGCGAAGCCGCGCAACACCACGGCGGACGGGCCGATGGTTTCGCGGCCCTTGGGTGTGTCGTCGGCAAACAGATCGAAATTCATCGCAGGATCCTGGCGCCAGCGCCGGGCGGCATAGCCGCTGATCTTTGCAGGTTCGCGGCCGGTCTGGCATCCGCCAGACTGATCTGGTGCACGCTGGCTTTGATGCCGGTCAGAGCGCCTTGCTGACCTTGACGTCGCTGATTACGTCGCCGCTCTGGTCGTGCATTTTTTCCAGTGCCGCACGGGCTTCGTCCACGCAGGCAGACTGTAGATAGGCGAATTCAAAGCGGCGCTCACCATTGAGTTTGTAGCTGATGGCGAACTTGATGGTCGGGGCAGGGCTGGTCACGGTGACTCCTGGGCGGATCTGGGTTCAGCGCAGCTGTGAAGGCGAGCGGCGCACAATCTTGATCGAGTGGCTAAAGGTCGGCTTGTGGCCCGGGTCTTTGTCGGGTTTGCGCCCGACGGTGTCGATGGTGATGTTCCAGAAGCCGCTGCTCGGTACGGTAATCTTGGCCGGGAACCGGTCGAAGGCGCCGCCATGATAGGTGTGCCGACCGCCGTTCTTGAAGCTGCGAAAGTTCGCATCGTTCATCAGGCGGATGTTGCAGGTACGCGAACATTCAATGACGACCAGATCGTCTTCATTGAGGTGTTCACGCTGGTGTACGAACTTCATGGGTGTCTCCGGAACAGGCGGTATCGCAAAAGCGAGACGATAACACGACCCGGCAAAGGTTTTGAGCAGTGGCGCACAGTTATTTGCCTATGATGGCAAAAAGTTTTCGCGCTCGGGATCTTATTCGCTCCGTGCTGGTCATAGCGGCTTTATTTTGGAGAAAAAAGCATGAAACTGGCCGTGGTAATCCTGGCCCTGGCGACATTGGCCGGGTGCGCAACAGTCGAGGATATCGAGCATTCACCCGCGACCCTGAGCGTTATTTCCGGCAAAAAGCCTGACCAATACGCCGATTGCTTTATCGACAAGCTGGGTGACAGCCGTCAGCCGCCGATGAAAGAAGCCCGTAACGACGGTGTGCGCCTGATCGTTGCACAAAAGCTCAGCGATGCGCCGGCGGCGATTGTCGACATTGACGAACGTTCCAGCGGCAGCTCGATCAAGGTTCATGAACACCTCAACAACCTGCCGATCCGTGGCGGTGCCGTGCAAAAGGCCGCTGAGGCGTGCATCTCCGGTTAAGGCAATACTTGTATCTCTATGGGAGCGAGCTCTGCTCGCGAAGAGGCCAATAAAAACGCTACATCTGCTGCGGATGTACCGCCCTCTTCGCGACCAAGGTCGCTCCTACTTGCAGACCACCAGCACGCTGCGGTGCTTGAAGTTACCCACGTCCATGCCCAAGGTCTTTTCTTCAGCGTCAAGCTGTGGAGTGCCGTCGGTGCCGACGATTTCGTAACCGGTGCCAGCGCAAGAGTCCTCGGCTTTTTCATAGCACTTGGCCCACGACATCGCTTCGCCGGAACAGTCGATGCTCAGCCCCTGTTGGCCGTTTTTCATGTAGGTCGGGGAGGCAGTGGCGCACGCGGTAAGGCCCAGTACAGCGATAAGGGGCAGCAGTCTGATCATGATGGTCGCTTCGGCTATTGGCTCTGGAAGGAGTGGTTTCAGTTGCGGCGCCTTGCCTCGAATGCGCAGTGCTTGAGGTCTGGGGCGCGCTAAAAACCGGATAATGCACTTGGACTGAGGTGCGGTGCCATCGTTCCGCCATAAATTACCGGGTTGTCGGCGGTCACAGGGCTGTCTTGTGCCCGTCACGATGCTGCAACCGGCTGACGGTGCAATTGTCGCAAATCTTGTCAGGAGACACGACTATGCGACTCTGCATCATCGGTGCCGGCTATGTCGGGCTGGTCAGCGCAGCCTGTTTTGCCGAAATGGGCAACCATGTGATCTGCGTCGAGCATCAGCCGGCTCGTTTGGCGGCCTTGCAGCGTGGAGAGTGCCCGATTCACGAGCCAGGCCTGCAAGTGATGCTCAAAGAGCACGCTGGCGGCGGTCAGTTGAGTTTCACTGGCAGTCTCGTCGAGGGCGTGCGCCAGGCAGACATCGTGTTCATTGCCGTCGGTACGCCCAGCCAGGAAGATGGTTCGGCCGATCTGCGCCATGTGCTGGCAGTGGCCGATCAGTTGGGGCAGTGCCTTGCTCGTCCATGCCTGGTGGTCAACAAGTCCACGGTGCCGGTGGGCACCTGTGAAAAAATTGCCCAGCGTATCAATCAGCGCTTGGTCCGGCGCGGCCTGAAGCTGCGCATCCCGGTGGCGAGCAACCCGGAGTTTCTCAAGGAGGGGGCGGCCATCGACGACTTCATGAGACCGGACAGAGTGATCGTTGGTGCAGCCGAGATGCAGTCGGCCGAGTTGTTGCAGCGGCTGTACAGCCCGTTCTTGCGCAACCGCGAGCGTGTCCTGGTGATGGGCTTGCGCGCCGCAGAGTTCAGCAAGTACGCGGCCAACGCCTTCTTGGCCACCAAGATTTCGTTCATCAACGAAATGGCCGGGCTGTGCGCCGCGCTGGACGTGGATATCGAGCAGGTTCGACGCGCGATTGGCAGCGATCAGCGGATCGGTACGCATTTTATTTATGCCGGTTGCGGCTACGGTGGCTCCTGTTTCCCCAAGGATGTGCGGGCGTTGATCAAGACCGCCGAGCAGCAAGGCTTCGAGGCGCAGATTCTCAAAGCCGTGCAGGCGCGCAATGCGACCCAGAAAACCCTGTTGTTCAGCGCCTTGCGTCAGCATTTCGGTGGCTATCTGCAAGGCCGGGTGGTCGGCGTCTGGGGGCTGGCCTTCAAACCGGGCACCGACGATATTCGCGAGGCCCCCAGCCTGGTGTTGATCGACGCGCTGTTGGCTGCCGGTGTCCAGGTCCAGGCCACTGATCCTGCCGCGATGGTTGCGGTGGCCGAGCGTTATGTCGATGCAATCGGCCGCGGTCAGCTACGCTTGTGCGAGTCGCTTTACGGCTGTGCGCAGGGCGCCGATGCGGTGGTGCTGGTCACCGAATGGAAGCAGTTTCGCCAGCCCGATTTCCTGCGAATTCGCGCATCGATGCGCATGCCGGTATTGTTCGATGGTCGCAATATCTACGACAGCGCGGAACTATCTGCCCAAGGATTCCTCTACCATGGCATCGGAAGGCCAGTGGTGGGGCATTGTAAGGTGACCGCCGCCTGATTAGACTGCGCCGACAATGCCCCAGCCCTTAACTAAGGACTTATATGATCAAGAAATGCTTGTTCCCTGCAGCCGGTTACGGCACTCGCTTTTTGCCAGCGACCAAAGCCATGCCCAAAGAGATGCTGCCAGTGGTCAACAAGCCACTGATTCAATACGGTGTGGAAGAAGCACTTGAAGCGGGCTTGAACCAGATCTCCATCGTCACCGGTCGCGGCAAGCGCGCGCTGGAAGATCACTTCGACATCAGCTACGAGCTGGAGCACCAGATCAAAGGCACCGACAAGGAAAAATACCTGGTCGGCATCCGCCGCCTGATCGACGAGTGCAGCTTCTCGTACACCCGTCAGACTGAAATGAAAGGCCTGGGCCACGCAATCCTCAGCGGTCGCCCGTTGATCGGCAACGAGCCGTTCGCCGTGGTGCTGGCCGACGACCTGTGCGTCAACCTCGAAGGCGACGGCGTGCTGCAACAGATGGTCAAGCTGTTCAAACTGTATCGCTGCTCGATCGTTGCCATTCAGGAAGTCGATCCGCAGGAAACCAACAAGTACGGTGTGATTGCCGGTGAGGAAATCAAGCCGGGTCTGTTCCGTGTCAACGACATGGTCGAGAAGCCGAAGCCTGAAGACGCACCGTCGAACCTGGCCATCATCGGTCGTTACATCCTGACGCCGGACATTTTCGAGCTGATCGAACAGACCGAGCCAGGCAAAGGCGGCGAGATCCAGATCACTGACGCATTGATGAAGCAGGCTGCCCAAGGCAACGTGCTGGCTTACAAGTTCAAAGGCCAGCGTTTCGACTGCGGCGGCGCCGAGGGTTACATCGACGCGACCAACTTCTGCTTCGAAAACTTCTACAAGACCGGCAAAGCGTTCTGACTTCACCTGCCTGTCCACCCAAAGCCATCCCGGTGTTCGCACCGGGGTGGCTTTTTCATTTCTGCGGGGTTCGCATAGCCGTTATGCTGAGCACCTATTCATGGAGGCAGTAATGGCTTACGACTTCGATCTTTTTGTCATCGGCGCCGGTTCCGGTGGTGTACGGGCAGCGCGCTTTGCTGCGGGTTTCGGGGCGCGGGTTGCGGTTGTGGAAAGCCGTTATCTGGGCGGTACGTGTGTCAACGTGGGCTGTGTGCCGAAAAAACTGCTCGTGTACGGTGCGCACTTTGCCGATGACTTCGACAATGCCAAAGGCTTTGGCTGGAATGTAGGGCAGCCCGAGTTCAACTGGGCCACCCTGATCGGCAACAAAGACAAGGAGATCCAGCGTCTTAACGGTATTTACCGCAAACTGCTGGTCGACAGTGGCGTGACCCTGCTCGAAGGGCATGGGCGGATCACCGGCCCGCATACTGTGCAGGTCGATGGCACGTCATACACCGCCGAACGCATCCTGATCGCCACCGGTGGCTGGCCACAAGTGCCCGATGTACCGGGGCGTGAGCATGCGATCACCTCTAACGAGGCTTTCCATCTGGCCGAGTTGCCCAAACGCATCATCGTGGTGGGCGGCGGCTACATTGCGGTCGAGTTCGCTTCGATCTTCAACGGCCTGGGTGCGCAGACCACCCTGGCGTACCGTGGCGAGCTGTTCCTGCGCGGTTTTGACGGCGGGGTGCGCAAGCACTTGCATGAAGAATTGCTCAAGCATGGCATGGATGTGCGTTTCAATTGCGATATCTCAAGGATCGACAAGCAGCCAGACGGTAGTCTGAAGGTCAGTCTCAAGGATGGCGGCACGCTGGACACCGATTGCGTGTTCTATGCCACTGGCCGGCGACCGATGCTCGACAATTTGGGGCTGGAGACTGTCGACGTCAAACTCGACAAGCAGGGCTATATCCAGGTCGATGAGCATTATCAGAGCAGCGAGCCGTCGATTCTTGCGTTGGGCGATGTCATTGGTGGTGTTCAACTGACGCCTGTGGCGCTGGCAGAAGGCATGGCGGTGGCCCGTCGTCTGTTCAAGCCCGAGCAGTTTCGCCCGGTAGACTACAATCACATCCCGACAGCCGTTTTCAGTCTGCCGAACATTGGCACCGTGGGCCTTACCGAAGAGCAAGCCATTGAAGAGGGCTACTCGGTACAGGTGTTCGAAAGCCGTTTCAGGCCAATGAAACTGACCCTGACCGATGATCAGGAGCGGACTTTCATGAAGCTGATCGTCGACAGCGCCAGTGACCGGGTGCTCGGTTGCCATATGGTCGGCCCGGATGCCGGTGAGATCGTGCAAAGCCTGGCGGTCGCGCTCAAGGCCGGTGCGACCAAGCAGGTGTTCGACGATACCCTGGGCGTGCATCCGACGGCGGCGGAGGAGTTCGTCACCATGCGCAGTCCGGTGGCGCGCTAACGGTTGTTACCATGCCCGGTTTTCAGGATGAGAACCGTGCAAAATCCGCATTCAAGGATGGAGTCCTGTGTTGAGCAAGCAGACCCCGACGCCGGTCATGCCACTGAGTTGCATGCCGCCCGACAATAACGCCCTGCGGCAGATCGATGCGCTGCGTGAAAGCGAGCGACAGTTTCGCACGCTGGCCGACAACATGAGTCAGCTGGCCTGGACGGCTGACCCCGAGGGCTGTATCCGCTGGTACAACGAGCGCTGGTATGACTATACCGGCGCGTCGCTGGAGTCGATGCAGGCGTTGGGTTGGCGAGCGGTGCATCATCAGGATCATTATCAGCGGGTCACTGCGCGACTCAAACATTGCTTCTCCACGGGCTCGGTCTGGGAAGACACCTTTCCGCTGCGCAGCAAGGACGGCACATTCAATTGGTTTTTGTGTCGGGCATTGCCGATTCGTGATGATCAGGGCCATATCACCCACTGGCTTGGTACTCACACCGACATCACCGCACAGGTCAATGCCGAAGAGGCGTTGCGCGAACTCAATGACAGTCTGGAGTTGCGGGTGGCCGAGCGTACCCGCGAGCTGGCCGAAGCCAATCAGCGCCTGCAGGTGGAGATCGCCGAGCGCGCCCAGGCCGAAGAAGCACTGCGCCACGCGCAGAAGATGGACGCCATTGGCCAATTGACCGGAGGCATTGCCCACGACTTCAACAACATGCTGACCGGTGTGCTCGGGGCGCTGGACCTTACGCGGCGGCGGATTGCCGCCGGGCGTGTGGCTGAGGTTGACAAGTACATTGATGCAGCCACGACCGCGGCCAATCGCGCTGCGGCCCTGACTCAGCGCTTATTGACGTTTGCCCGGCGTCAGTCGTTGAGCAACAGCATCATGCCCGTCAATCCGATGGTGCTGTCCATGGAGGAGCTGTTGCGTCGCACGATTGGCGAGAGCATTCAGTTGCAGATCGAGCTTGAAGAGCATGACAGGGTCATTTGTACGGATGAGCACCAGTTGGAAAATGCGTTACTCAATCTGGTGATCAATGCGCGGGACGCCATGCCTGAAGGGGGGCGTTTGCGGGTGCGCAGCCAGGTCACGACCATCGACACCCTGCATCAGGACCTGGCGCCAGGCGAGTATGTGCAGTTGAGCGTCGAGGACAGTGGTTGCGGTATTCCTGCCCATGTCATTGAAAAGGTCTTCGACCCATTTTTCACCACCAAACCAGTAGGTCAGGGTACGGGTTTGGGATTGTCGATGGTCTACGGCTTCATGAAGCAGACCGGCGGCCATGTGCGGGTCGACAGTCGTGAGGGCGAGGGCACCTGCATCCGGCTGTATCTGCCTTGTGTGGCTCAGGTCAGCCAGCGGGTGGCCGATGTCAGTGATGCCCGGCAGGCGCCTCGCGCTGTTGCGGGTGAGTGCGTGCTGGTGGTCGAGGATGAAAGTGCGGTGCGGATGCTGGTGGTCGATGCGTTGCGCGATCTTGGTTACTCAACCCTGGAGTCCGGCGATGCTGCAGGCGCTATCAAACGTCTGCAGGGCTCGGCTCGTATCGACTTGCTGATTACCGATGTCGGCCTGCCGGGCCTCAATGGTCGTCAGCTGGCCGGGATTGCCCGTCAGTTCCGGCCGGCGCTCAACGTGCTGTTCATGACGGGCTATGCCGGCAGTCCTCAGATCGACGAGGTGTCACAGGCCGTCGAAAAAGACGTGCTGACCAAGCCGTTCAATGTCGATGAGCTGGCGGCGCGGGTGCGCTGGATGCTTGAAAGGGCGGCTTGAATACTGTTGTTGTGTAGGGCTGATACAGATCAGTCAGGTCGGTTAGGTGAGAGCTGGCTTGCTGACTCCCACCTGTCTAAATGAGCAGTATTGGCTTTAGTCGTGAAGGCTTCGCGACTAAAGCCGCTCCTGCGGGGTGGGCGAGTCGTGTTCGGCAATTTGCGCCTGCAGGGTTTCCAGGGCGGCTTCCTTTCTGCTCAGCAGTAATTCGAGCATGCGGTTTTGTTGCGTGGCTTCGCTCAGGCTGTGCTTGAGTGCAGCGCTTTGCTGCTGGGCGGTTTGCAGGCGTACTTCCAGTTGGGCGCTGCGATTGATGGCTTTGTGTTGTTCGGCGCCGGCTTTTTCAGCCTGCTTGGTGGTTTTGTCCAGTTGCGTCTGGCAAGCATGCAGTTCTCGGGCGGTGCCGCGTTGCTCAGCCAGCAAGCGCTCGTTATCGCGGTTGAGCAGGGTGATCGATTCCTGGTGCAAGGCCAGGGTTTGCCGCGACTGCCGCAGCTCCATTTGCAACTGTTGGAGTTGCCCCTCGTAGCGCTGCTGGTCCTGGTCGCGCTGTTCTTTCACCGAGTTGCGGTAGTGCTCCAGGGCGTCGCGGGCGTGGCGATGCTTTTCTTCCAGCGATTCGAGATGCCGGTCGCGATCTTCCAGGCGTGATTGCAGGTCTTGGTTGGCCTGATTCAGCCGAGTGTTCTCGGTTTTGGCCTGCTGCAGAGCGTCTCTGGTTTGCTCCAGCGCCTGGGTTTCTTTGCTCAACACTTCTTTTTGCAAATCAAAACGGGTTTGCCATTGCTCCAGTTGTTGCTGCACGCCTGCGAGTTCTGCGCGCATAGCCTGGCATTGCTGATTTGCGTGTTGTTCGGCTTCATCAATGCGCTCCTGAGCCTGGCCTTGCAGTCGCTCAGCCAACACCGCGACCAGTTCGGCCAGCTCTTCATTAAGGCTTGGGGCAGGGCTGTCGTGCCCCTCCAGCTCTTTGAGATAGCGATGAATGGTGGTTTTAGAGCCGGTATTGCCCATTTCAACGCGTACTGCGTCGATGCTCGGGTTGTCGCCGCGCGCCAGCAGCGCCTGTCTGGCTTTGTGCACCAGGGCCTTATTGATTCCGCCGCGCGCCATGGCTGCTCCTACGATTTCGTACTGTGGTATGTATCCTGTAATTACATACTAAATAGTACGATCTTCATAGGGTAAATATCATCTTATTTAACACGGGATATTGGCGTATTATCCCGTGTCAGTCGTTGTCAGGCGGCTTTTTACGGTTCAGTACGGTATGAAACCCTCATGAGCGAGATTGATCGTTACATCGCTGCCGCCACGCGCGACAACACACGGCGCAGCTACCGGGCGGCCATCGAACATTTCGAAGTGACGTTTGGCGGTTTTCTGCCGGCCACCAGCGACAGCGTGGCGCGCTACCTGGCCAATTACGCTGGCGTGCTGTCGATCAATACCCTGAAGCTGCGCCTTTCGGCATTAGCGCAGTGGCACACCAGCCAGGGCTTCGTCGATCCGACCAAGGCGCCGGTGGTGCGTCAGGTGCTCAAGGGCATTCGCGCTGTGCACCCGGCCCAGGAAAAGCAGGCCGAGCCTTTGCAGCTGGGAGACTTGCAACAGGTGGTCGACAGCCTCGACCAGCAGGCGCGTCAGGCCGCCCAGGTGCAGGATCATGGGCAGGTGATGCGTTGTCGGCGTGACGCGGCGTTGATCCTGCTGGGTTTCTGGCGCGGCTTTCGCAGTGACGAGCTGTGCCGCCTGCAGATTGAGCATGTCAAGGCCGTGAGCGGAGTCGGGATTACCCTGTACCTGCCGCGCAGCAAAAGTGATCGGGATTTCACCGGGCGCAGTTTCCAGACGCCGGCGCTGCTGCGTTTGTGCCCAGTGCAGGCGTACCTTGACTGGATAGACTGCGCCGCACTGGAGCACGGGCCGGTGTTTCGCAGTATTGACCGCTGGGGCAATCTGGGCGAGGAGGGGTTGCACGCCAACAGCATCATCACCTTGCTACGCCAGGCGTTCGAGCGCGCCGCAATCAAGGCGGATGCCTACAGCAGTCATTCGCTGCGGCGCGGCTTCGCCACCTGGGCGCAGCACAATGGCTGGGATCTGAAGTCGCTGATGAGTTATGTCGGCTGGAAGGACATGAAGTCAGCCATGCGCTACATTGAAACCTCACCGTTCGGCAAGGCAGCAGTGCCTGTCACCGAATTGAAGATTTCTTCTATTAATAATGATCCGCCATAGTCAAAAGCAATCAGCAGCATCGACTTTACCAATGAGCCTGGTGCGCCGATTGTGGGTAAGCTTCTTTCCATCGAATCCAAACTCATTCGATTCACTCACCATGGAGATTCATCGATGCCTATCATCAACAGCCAAGTCAAACCGTTCAAAGCGACTGCCTACAAAGAAGGCAAATTCGTTGACGTCTCGGACGCCGACCTGAAAGGCAAGTGGTCTGTGGTGTTCTTCTACCCAGCCGACTTCACCTTCGTCTGCCCGACCGAACTGGAAGACCTGGCTGACAACTACGCAGAATTCCAGAAGCTGGGCGTAGAAATCTACAGCGTTTCGACCGACACCCATTTCGCCCACGCTGCCTGGCACAACACCTCGCCAGCCATCGGCAAGATCAAATACACCATGATCGGCGACCCAACCCTGACCATCTCGCGCAACTTCGACGTGCTGATCGAAGAAGCCGGTCTGGCTGACCGTGGCACTTTCGTAATCAACCCGGAAGGCCAGATCAAGATCGTTGAGCTCAACGACGGCGGCGTAGGCCGTGACGCCTCCGAGCTGCTGCGCAAGATCAAGGCCGCTCAGTACGTTGCTGCTCACCCAGGCGAAGTCTGCCCAGCCAAATGGCAGGAAGGCGAGGCCACTCTGGCTCCGTCCCTGGACCTGGTCGGCAAGATCTGATCCGCATGCCGCAAACGATCGGGGCGCCGCACGCGTAAGTCTGTAAACCGCATCGCCCCATCAAACGCCCGGGCGGTCATCGCCTGGGCGTTTTTATTTCAAGGTTTTGTACGAAAGGTGGCCCAGGTTGCCGACTTTTCATACAAATCCTGTTACCTGAAAAAAGGAAAGCCAAACCATGTTGGACGCCAATCTTAAAGCCCAGTTGAAATCCTATCTGGAGCGGGCCACTCGCCCCATCGAGATCCAGGCCTCCCTCGACGACGGCGCCAAGTCTCAGGAAATGCTCGCGCTGCTGCAAGATGTAGTCAGCGTCGGCAAAGACATTACCCTGGCCACTGACGGTAACGATGCGCGCAGGCCGTCGTTCACCCTCAATAGCCCAGGCCAGGACATCAGCTTGCGGTTTGCCGGTATCCCGATGGGGCACGAATTCACCTCGCTGGTTCTGGCGCTGCTGCAAGCAGGCGGCTACCCGCCCAAAGTCAGTGATGAGGTCATCGAACAAGTGCGCGCCCTGCAAGGCGAGTTCAGTTTCGAAACCTATTTTTCCCAGTCCTGCCAGAACTGCCCGGACGTGGTCCAGGCACTGAACCTGATGGCCGTGCTCAACCCGAACATCAAGCACGTCGCCATCGACGGCGCACTGTTCCAGGATGAAGTCACCGAGCGCAAAGTCATGTCGGTGCCAAGCATTTACCTCAACGGTGAGTTGTTTGGTCAGGGCCGTATGGGCCTGGAAGAGATTCTCGCCAAAATCGACACCGGTGCCGGTGCGCGCCAGGCCGAGAAGCTCAACGCCAAACAAGCCTTCGACGTGCTGGTGATTGGTGGTGGCCCGGCTGGCTCCGCCGCAGCGGTCTACTCGGCACGTAAAGGCATTCGTACCGGCGTTGCCGCCGAGCGTTTCGGCGGTCAGGTGCTCGACACCATGGCGATCGAAAACTTTATCTCGGTCCAGCACACCGAAGGCCCGAAGCTGGCGGTTGCCCTCGAAGAGCACGTCAAGCAGTACGAAGTCGACATCATGAACCTGCAACGCGCTGACCAGCTGATTCCAGGCAAGGACGGCGCGCTGCACGAGGTGAAGTTTGCCAGTGGTGCGAGCCTCAAAGCCAAGACCCTGATCCTGGCGACCGGTGCGCGCTGGCGGGAAATGAACGTCCCCGGCGAGAAGGAGTATCGCAACAAGGGCGTGGCGTACTGCCCGCACTGTGACGGTCCACTGTTCAAGGGTAAGCGTGTGGCAGTGATCGGTGGGGGCAACTCCGGTGTGGAAGCGGCCATCGACCTGGCCGGTATCGTCTCCCACGTAACGCTGTTGGAGTTTGACGGCCAGCTGCGAGCTGACGCGGTGCTGCAACGCAAGCTCAATAGTTTGCCCAACGTCACCGTGCTGACCAGTGCACAGACCACTGAAGTGACCGGCGACGGCGAGAAGGTCAATGGCCTGCGCTACAAGGACCGGGTCAGCGGCGAAGAGCGTGCGGTGGAACTGGAAGGGATCTTTGTACAGATCGGTCTGCTGCCTAACAGCGAGTGGCTCAAAGGCGTGATCGAGCTGTCGCCGCGCGGCGAGATCGTGGTCGATGCCCGCGGTGAAACCTCGGTGCCGGGTATTTTTGCGGCCGGTGACGTCACTGTCACGCCGTACAAGCAGATCATCATCGCCCTGGGCGAAGGTGCCAAAGCGTCGCTGAGTGCTTTCGATCACCTGATCCGCACCAGCGCGCCAGCCTGATTCGCAGTACCAACAAAAAGCCCCGGCTGCTCACGCAGTCGGGGCTTTTTTGCGGGCTTGAGCCGCGAATCTGCGCGCTTACAGCGGTGTTGGCTGGATGATCTCTACCCAGTAGCCATCCGGGTCCTTGACGAACGCCAGGTGGTTCATGCGGCCGTCTTGCAGGCGCTTCTGGAACGGTACATTCAGTTGCTCAAAACGGGCGCAGGCAGCGACCACGTCAGGCACCGACACACAGATATGGCCGAAGCCGCGCGGGTCAGTGTTGCCGTTGTGGTAAGAGAACCCGGCGTCGTTCTCGGTGCCGTGGTTGTGGGTCAGTTCCAGCACGCCAGGGATGGACTTCATCCACTGATGGCGAGCAGCGTCGTCTTGCGGAATCTGCGCCTTGTCGACCAGGGCCAGGAAATACAGGCTGAACTCGGCTTCAGGAAAATCACGCTTGTCGACCAGATGAAAGCCCAGGACGCGGGTGTAGAAATCCAGCGAGGCGGTGATGTCCTTGACGCGCAGCATGGTGTGGTTGAACACAAAACCCTGGGTGGCGGCGTCAGGTTCGGCAGTCACGCCCGGGAAAGTGTTGAGTTCGTGCAGGCTCATGAAAGTCTCCGGCTTGAATGGGCAAAGACGGTCAATGATACGGGGCAGGGCGGTCGATGCAACCCGGCATTTGCCTATTGTTGCCAGAAAGCCGCAGACTCATGTTCTGGATCTTTATTCTCTGCTGCGGTGCTCATGCCGATGATTCGCTATCCCTTGCTCCCTGTTGCCGCTTTGCTGCTGACCGCCGCTACCGCACAGGCCGACGACACCATGATCCTCTGGCCCCCCGGCTGGGAGGTGCAGTCATTGCCGACGGTTGAAGGCGCATCAGGGCAGCCTTCGGTGCAACTGCGCCAGCGCGCCATCAAGAACGATGCCGCAGGCGAGCCAAGCATGGTGGTGGAGTTGACCCGCTCCCAACTGGTTGCCGGTCATGAAGTCAATGTGCAAGGTGTGCTGATGGCGATGCGCAAAGCCGTGCAGGTCAATTTCGCGCGCAGCGGCCTGCAAAGCGCATGTACTCATGTGCGAGAAGTCAGTCTGGGTGGTGTGCCGGGCATGGAGAGCACCTGCACGGTGACCCAGAACGGCGTGCATGTCATGACCCAGACCCTGGTGGCGGCGGCCAATGCCCGGCAGGCCTGGTCGCTTTCGTATGCGGGCTCGGCAGAAGGCTATGCAGCCAACAGGCAGCAGGTGCAGCAGATTCGTGACGGGCTGAAGCTCGACACGGCGCCCTGAGCTTTCCTGTGGGCAAAATAAAGCCCGCGTGTGCGGGCATGGGGTGCTAGTCCTTTAGCTGTGTGTAGCTTGAAACATCCTGCGTGAAAAAAATGTGAAGCCCAGCGGCTTTTTTTCGTCGTGCTTTCGGGTCGTGCGGGCACTGCCGGTGAGCAAAATTCGGAAACAGCCTACAGGCGACGACTAATTATCTGACTGTAATTTTCAGAATAATAAGCTGGGACTTGCTGAAGTATGGGGTCATGTATCCCGATAGTGGCAATGTGATTTTATTGGCGTCAGTATTCTTACGCTGTCAGATCTGTGACGGGTTCGACATTCTTGCCGGATGTAGTTGTATATCGACGAACGGAGTTGCAGGCCAACCGGCACCTCTAAGAACTCCTTGCATTGCCATCGTCGGGTTGAAACAGACTGGAAGCCAGCCGGGTCAAAATGGTCAGTTACAAGCTGTAAATCCAAGCGCGATTGCGAACGTTTTTCGCCTTGTGCGGACGGCCTCGTTTAGCTGTTTACAGGTTGCTGACTATACTTTCGGGCGGCAATAAAAAAGCCCTGCAGAGCAGGGCTTTTGTGAACTGTCACGTCTCAGGCACGAACCCAGGATTCGACGGTGTCTGCACCGTACTGTTCTTTCCAGGCTTTCAGGCCACGGTGATTGCCACCTTTGGTCTCGATCAGTTCGCCGGTGTGTGGGTTCTGGTAAACCTTGATCACACGGGCGCGACGGCGCTTTGGACCCGCAGGAGCGGCAACCAGGGTGGTTGCGCTGTTAGGGTCGAGGATGGCGATGACATCACGCAGGCTCTTGCCATAGCTAGCCATCAGCTCTTTGAGCTTCTGCTCGAATTCGATCTCTTTCTGGAGGCCAGCGTCTTTCTTCAAGGCTTCCAGCTGGGCCAGTTGTTCTTGAAGGGCCTTTTCTGCGGCGCGAAACTCAGCAAGTCTGGACAAAAAACATACTCCGACAGTGTATTGGCTGTTACCAGCCGAACAAAGCGACAAGACAAAAAACTTTGACCGATTCGCTCATTCCGTTTTCTGCTCGATGATGCGATGGGGAATTAACCGTTTCAGCCATCACTACCTGATCAGCGAGCAGTTTTAAATCGGTAGCGGATTAATAATGCCCGTTTTTTTTCAGTTAGAAAACCATCTTGTGCAATTGTTTAATGCGCGCTGCACTTGGCGAGCGTCAGCCGAGTGTTATTGGTGTATGGATTTTTAAAGTTGCGAGTAACGCGCCGAGGTATCCGCCGACGCCATCTTACAGTAGCGGATGGCGAGTATCAGAGCCCTTGTTGCAGGGCCGGATCGTCCGGATTCTGTTGTTCAAGTTGCGCCAGCAAGACCTGAACATTCTGTAGTTGGCCACTTTCGCGGGCGTACTGAATCAACAGCACTCTGGCCCGCCGGTTGGCCGGTTGGTTCTGCAGAATCTGCTGCAGTTGCTTCTGTGCTGCCTCCAGTTGTTCCAGCGTGTGCAGCATCACAGCCAGGTCGTACCGATAGTCATTGTTATCCGCCGCCAGTTCCGCCGCACGGGCCAGGCTAAGCAGGGCGAACTCGGCCTGCCCGTGATCGCGCAACCAGATGCCCAGAGCATGCTGCAGCAGGGCGGAGTCGGGGTGTTTTTCGAGCAACTGCCGCATGAGTTGTCGGGCCTGGTCTGCCTGCTGGTTATCATCAAGCTGCTCTATGCGCGCCAGGGCTGCCAGCAAGTTGTCCGGCGCCAGCTGCACGGCGTCTTCCAGCGCACTGAGCGCCAAGGCGTTATCGCCGGTCTGGCGATAGAGCCTGCCCAGTTGCATGCGGTTCTGGACAGTGGGAGGCTGTTGCGCCAGGTCGTGCTGAAAGGCTTCGGCGCTGTGTTGCAGGGCGGCGAAATACAGTCCCAGTTCATCCGGTGACAAACGGGTCAGGGCCAAGGTCGCGTTGAGGCGCAATGCCGGTTCATCGGCACTGAGCAAGGGGCCGAGCACCACGGCCAGATGATGACCGGGCAGCAGCCGTACCGCACTTTCAACCGCCGCCAGGCTGACCGCCAGCGACTCATGGTCAAGTTGAGCCTTGAGCAGTTTCAGCGCTTGCGGGCTAGGGTAATTGGGCAGTTCGGCCAGCAACGCAATGCGCCGCTCGTCGGCAAGGTCGTCACGGGCCAACTGTTGATACAGCAGACGCGCGGCACCCGGCTTGCCGTCGCGGGCCAGTTCCAGTGTTTGCGAGTAGCTCTGGCTGGGACGTACCGGTGCGGCGGGGCGGCTGGTTTCGCTGCGCCAGGTCCATAAAGCCAGGACCAGAACGCCGACCAGCGAACCGATGATCAGGGCCTGGCGCCCGCGGCGGGTGGGCTGAGGTGAGTCGTTGGGCATTACGGTATCCAGTGCTTGACGCCATGCAGCTTCGAAGAGACTGAGGCGTCTGTCAAATCCGCCATCATCGTTGTCAGCGCTCGCGCAACGCCTCCCGGGCCCGGTTCAATGGTTTGAGCAGGTAGTCCAGTACGGTTTTCTCACCGGTACGGATATCCACGCTGGCCACCATGCCCGGCACAATGGCAAAGGCTTTGCCGGCCTTGTTGTACAGGGCGTCGGCATCGGTGCGGATGTACACGCGGTAGTAGAACACCTCCGGTTTTACCTCGTCCTGAATGGTGTCCGGTGAGATGGTTACGACCTGGCCGTCGAGGCTGCCATAGACCGAATAGTCGTAGGCGGTGATTTTGACCTTGGCGGCCTGCTCGGGATGAATGAAGGCGATGTCTCGAGGCGAGATGCGGGTTTCGATCAGCAACTGCTCATCCATTGGCACGATCTGCATCAATTGCCCATTGGGCGGGATCACGCCGCCGATGGTGGTGACTTCGATGTCTTTGACGATGCCGCGCACCGGGGAGCGTAGCGTCAGCCGTGACAGTGAGTCGGCACGGCCGCGCACCACTTCGGCCAGCGAGTCGGCTTCGGCGCTGGCCTTGGCCAGTTCCTGACGGGCCTGGACCATGTACTCTGAGCGCGCTTCGGTGGCCTTGAGCTCCAGTTCGGCGCGTTGCCGGTTGAGGCGGATGACCTCGACACGGCTGGACGCGCCGGCACGGGCCAGATTCTCGGTGATGGTCAGTTCGCTGCGAACCAGCCTGAGCGAGCGCTCAATACCAGTGAGCGTGTCTTGAAGACCTTTTTTACGGGTTTCGTACAGCGCGGTTTCAGCGCGCACCAGCTCCGGCGACTGATCAAGGGCTGCGTCGAACTGCAAGGGTTGGCCGCTGACCTCTGCTTGCAGGCGGCTGACGCTGGCCAGCGCGGCGCGGTACTTGGCCTCGCTTTCGCCGACGTTGGACTGGGTCTTGATCGGGTCGAGCCGGGCGAGCACGTCGCCACGTTCGACCCGCGAGCCTTCGCTGACATTCATCTGGGTGATGATTCCGCCTTCGAGCGATTGGATCACCTGTTCCCGCGAGCTGGGCACCACCTTGCCGGTGCCGTTGGAGACTTCGACCACCTCGAAACACGCAGCCCACAGCAGAAAGCAGCCAACCATCAAGGCGCAGATCCAGACCACTCGCGAGGCCCGTACCACCTCTGTCTCGTCGGCACCGTCCAGGTAGGAAGCCGGTGCAGAGGGCATACCAATGGCGACATTCTGACTCATGACGGTGCTCCATCGGCGGGCAGCGCACCGGGCGGCGTAGCGGCCGCCGGCTGGCGTAGCTGGGCGAGGGCGATCTCACGGGGGGCATCAATCACTATCCGGCCGTTGTCCAGCACGATAATGCGCTGCATGCGTTGCAGCACACTGAGGCGATGGGTGGCCATCACCAGAGTGCGGCCTTCGCACCAGCGCAGCAGCTCCTCGAGCAGGCGTTTTTCGGTGACGTCATCCAGCGCTGCGGTGGGCTCGTCAAGCAACAGGACCTGCGGTTGACGCAGCAGCAGGCGCGCCAGCAACAGGCTTTGCCGCTGGCCGCCGGACAACCCCAGACCGCCTTCGAGAATCAGATGGTCCAAGCCTTTTGGCAGGCGCCGGACGAATTCCAGTGCACCACTGATCGACAGTGCCGCGAGCAGTTCCTGATCGCTGGCGCGCCCGGCCCCCAGCACCATGTTGTCGCGCAAGGTGCCGTGAAACAGCCGCGCGTGTTGCTGCAACAGCCCGACATCGCGGCGCAGGTCGGCCGGGTCGATATGGCTCAAGGCAACACCATCCAGGCTCAGTTCGCCGGTAGCCAGGTCCATGCTGCCGGCCAGTGCCTGGAGCAGGGTCGACTTGCCTGCGCCGTTGCGGCCCAGAATCGCAATGTGCTCACCGGGTTGAATGCGCAGCTCGCTGAGGGTCAGCACCGGCGACGCCTCAGCGCTGTAGCGGAAACTGGCGTCCCTGAAATGAAAGTCGCCACGGATGGCCGGCAGATGCACGCGCTTGCTGCCCTCGGGGTGATCGACCGGTTGCTGCATCAGGGTATTGAGGCCTTTGAGGGCCACTTTGGCCTGTTGCCAGCGAGTCAGCACATGATTGAGCTGGGCCATCGGCGCCATCATCCGTGAGGCCAGCATGGAGGCCGCGACCAGCGTACCGGTGGTCAGGTCGCCAGCAATGACCATGGGCGCGCCGAACACGATGACCACGGCAAACACGGCGGTCTGGACGGTCTGGGTCCAGGTCACCAGGCCGTTGGTCAGCGTGCGCAGACGCAGGCTGGTGTCGGCAGTGCTGGCATTGTAGCGGTTCCATTGTTCCTGGAAGCGCAGTTCGGCCTGCAGCGCCTTGATGTCATCCAGGCCCTGAATGCTTTCGACCAGCATCGCATTGCGCAGTGCTGATTCACGCATGTTGGCATTGGCCAGCACCGCCAGTTTGCGCTGGTACAACAGCCCCGGCAGGAGCATGACCACCAGCGCGACCAGCGGGATGGCCACCAGCGGCCCGCCGATCAACCAGAACACCAGCAGGAACAGCAAGAAAAACGGCAGGTCGGCCAGCGCTGTCGCGGTGCTTGAGGTCACCAGATCGCGGACCTGTTCCAGCTCGCGCAGTTGCGAGATGAACGAACCGGTGGACTTGGGACGTACCGAGCTGCGCAGGCGCAAGGCATGGCCGTAGACCAGATCGGAAACCCGCAGGTCGGCGCGTTTGCCCAGCAGGTCGGTGATGCGCAGACGCATGATGCGCAGGGTGAAGTCAAACAGCACCGCCAACAGCACGCCGCCGAACAGCACGTAGAGGGTCGGCAGCGACTCGGCGGGGATGACCCGGTCGTAGACCTGCATGGAGAACAGCACCCCGGCCATTGCCAGCAGGTTGGCAACCAGTGACGCGAGCATGACATGGCTGTAGGGCCGCAGGTCGCGCAGCACGATGCGCCGGAACCAGTGTTCGTCATAGGGCTGCACATAGTCGTCAGTGCGCACGTCTGATAATGGCCGCGCCGGGCGCAGAATCACGGTGCGGCGCAGGCGTTTATCCAGTTCGGCCAACGGCAAGCGATGTTGCAGCCCCTGGTCACCGGACAGGGCGACACCGAGTTGTTCGCCATTGACGCTTTGCACCACGCCGATCTGGCCGTCCTCCAGCTCAACCACCAAAGGGGTCCGCCAGTGGTTCAGCTCAGCCACCGAACAGCCGCCGAACTTGATGGTCAGCCCGGCCTGGCGGGCCATCTGCCGCACCACGTCTTCGACGTCGCGGTCCGGACGATCGCCGGCCAGCCGGATGGTTTGTTCGGACACTTCCAGGTGGTAGTGCCGGGCCACCAGTAAAATGGCCTGCATCCATTGGCTGTAGTCCGGTGGCGGCGCGCTCTGGTCAGCCTGCGGCGGGGTAACGGTTACGGCGTCGTTCATGGCAGCACCCTCACGCCCTGCAGTGCACGGTCTTCGAGGCCGAAGGCGTGACGCAGCTGGCCGCTGTTGTACAGGCAGTCGATTTGCAGGCGCTGCAGGTCGGCACGGGTGCCGGCCAGCTCGAAGCGCGACTGATGGATTTCCTGCTCGGCATTGAGCAGGTCGAGCAGTGGCCGGGTACCCAGGTCCAGATACTGGCGGCCGTACAGTTCACGCGCTTCACTGATGCTGCCCTGACGCCGCTCCAGCGAGCGTTGGCGCAGGTTGAGGCTGGTGGTCTGCACCCGCGCCTCGGCCAGCGCCTGGGTCGCTTGCAGGCGCGCCGTGTCTTCGGCGGCGTCGGCTGCACTCAGCGCGTGGCCGGCAGCCCGGCTGCGGGCGCTGATCGCGCCGCCCTGATAGATCGGCACCTCGACATTCAGGTAAATCCCGGCCTGGGTGCGGTCCATGGCCGGATTGGTGTCTCGGTAACCGCTGTCCAGATAGTGATTGACGGTGGGTTGCAGTGATAGGGTCGGGTAGGCCTCGGCCCTTGAGCGGGCCAGCTCTGCCTGCGCCTCGCTGCGCTGGGCCAGCGCCATCAGCACTGCTGGCAAGGCGTCGGTCGCGGTGTCGGAGCGCTCGCAGGCGCCGCCAGAGGAGGGCGTAACGTCATCGCTCACATCAGTGCCCTGGCTACGCCCCGTCAAATGGCTGAGCGCCGCCTGCCAGCGTGCGTATTGCGCCTTGTAGTCCTGCAGCGTGGCCATTGCACCTTCGGCGCGCGACTGGGCCTGGACCAGGTCAGAGCGAGTACTGGCGCCCAGGTCGCTGCGCTGGCGGGCCAGTTCGACAATGCTGCCCACACCGCTGATTTGCTGACGGGCAATGTCTATCAGGTTGCGGTAGCGCTGCACCTCGATCCAGGCATTGGCGGTGTCGCGACCGATACGGTCGATCACCAGCAGGATTTCGGCCTGGCTGCGGGCGACCCTGGCCTGGGCGGCCTGCACGCTGTTATCGACCTTGCCGAAGTCGTAAAGCATTTGCTTGACCGAAAGGCTCAAGGCGCGGCTGGCATTGTCGCGACCATAGCCGGTCTCGAAGCCACCACGAATGCCAGCGCTGACTTGCGGATAGTAGCCAGCCTCGGCGACGTTGACGCCTTCACCTTGCTGATACAGCGTCGACACCGCCTGAGCGATGTCCGGGTGCCAGGCCACCGCCTGACGCACGGCCTCATCGAGGCTCAGGCGAGCGGCACTGGCCGAAGACAGCCCTGCGTGAGGGCTGCGAGGCTGGCGCGGCGGTTGCTGTTGCAACTGACTGGGGCTGAGCTGGCCAAGACCGGCGGCGCCTGGCGCTTGATCAGCACTGACCGCCGTGGGGAGCAACACCGCCGCTGCTGCCGCCAGGACGACAGCGACGGAGCGGGTGACGCAGACATCAACTTGTTTCACAGGTATCCCTTACCGTTATTGCTATCCAGACGTCAAACCACCTGTATGCCGTTCTGCACCCAAAGATGATGGGTCGGGTCCTCCTGAGGGGTGTATTGATTGAATTCAAGACCATCAGCGAGCAGTCTGCCATCCATAACCCAGTCGCCGCTCATGTGCACGCTGTCCTGCTCGCCACCTTTGATCTGCAGTGTGCTGGTGTCGCTGACTGCCACCAGGTCGGCCAGATCAAGGGTCAGGTGCACACTGCTGCGGTCGGCGCCATTCAGGTCGATGATGTCGATGTTGCTCAAGCGGCCCTGGACATTGCCCAGATCGATGGAGGCATCGCCGCCGGCCCAGAGCAACGTGTCAGTGCCGCTGCCGCCGTCCACCGCGGCGAAGTTCAGGTCGCTGATGACCAAGGTGTCGTCACCCGCACCGCCATGCAGGCTGACTGCACCGCCTTGCGAGCCATCGAGGGTGTCGTGTCCGTCTGTGCCGGTCTGCACCTGCGCCGTAGCCGCCAGCGCCAGGGCGTTGCTGGCCTGGTCACTGTCGTCGCTGGCCAGTGCCATCCGCGCACCGGCGGCCTGATTGAGGTTGATGGTCAGGGTCGCCGTATCACTGCTGCCGTTGGGGTGGGTCAGCTTGTAGGTGAACTGGTCGGCATTGCCGATGGCGCTGGAGGTCAGGCCGGACTTGAGCGTATAGGTGTAGCTGCCATCGGGCCGTACCAACAGATTGCCGTAAGTGCCGGTCAGGGTTGTGCCATTGTAGCCCGGCTGCACAAAGCTATTGGCCGCCGTCATTACACTGAGCACGGTGAGCGCCGAGCCGAGTACGTCGGCACCGCCACCGGCGGTGTCGGTCAGCAGGTTGCCGACCACCGGTGTGGAGCCAGTCACCACCTGCTGGTTGGTGGCCGTTGCGCTGTTGACCAGGCTCACGGTTACGGTGTTGAGCAGGCCGACGCCGGTGATGCGCAGGTTGACCCGGTAACTGCCAGGCGTCTGGTCGTCCAGGGTCAGGCCGTACTGACCACCGCCCAGATTGAGCACGCTGCTGCCCGATACGGTCTTGACCAGTGCGTACTGGTTGGTGCTGGTGTTGAGTTTGTAGACCTCCAGCGTGGTGTTGCCCAGCAGCGCCAGCAAGTTGGTTGAGCTCAGCAGCACGGTCAGGTCGCTGACTGTGTTGTTCGCGACACTGAAAGTGTAGGCGCCGTTGATGCCTCCCAGCAGGGTCGAGGCAGAGCCCAGCGTGGTGGTTTCGGTGGTGACCAGGTTACCCAGGCTCAGGCTGCTGCTGGCGACATCATTGGTGGCGTCGAGCAGCAATGCCGGGGCCGCCAGGTTGGTACTGCTCCAGACCTCGGTGGCCTGCGGGCTGTCGATACGTACATACAGCACCGCCGGATCACTCAGCCCGTTAGGGTGCACCAGTTGATAGTTGAACACATCGACCTTGCCGACACTGCTGGCGGTGCCGTTGGCACGGTAGCTGTAGTTACCCTGGGCATCGATGGTCAGGTTGCCGTACAAGCCCTGCACCACAGTACCGGTGCCGGCATTCACATAACCGGCGCCGCCGTTCTGGATACGCACCACCGCGCCGTTGTCGGGACCGGTGGTGTCGACACTGCCGTCCGGGCCGGGGTCGGTCACCACGTTGCCGGTCACGGCAGCGCCTGCCGTGCCGGTGAACTGGGTCAGGCTGTTGATATCCAGTTGCAGGTTGCTGTTGATGGTGGTCAACACCGTGAGGCTGTTGCTTTGTAAAGTCAGGCGGTACTCGCCGGCCGACAGGCTGGGGCCTTGCAACCGCACCCCGCTGCTGGCCAGTACATCGAGGTTGATCAACGCGCCGCTGCCGGCCGTGCCGAGGGTCACCCAGGCACCACTGGCATCCTTGACTTGCAAGGTGAAGACCGCACGGGTACCCAGCGACAGCAGGCCGCCGTCGATCAGGGTCAGGGTCGGGGCTGCGGTGGTACCGCTGGCCACGTTGAAGTTGAACGTGTGGCTAAAGCCAAGGCCCAGTACCGACGGAAAACTGTCCGTGGCATTGGTGCGGGTCGCCACGGCGGCCAGATTGACGGTGGCGGTGGCCAGGTTGTCGTTGGCAATCACTGGCCGGTCCACGTCGATATCCGCAGCGGTGAGGGTCACGCTTGGCGACAGGTTGCCAGCCCGGTCGGTGACGCTGATGCTCAGCACCTCGCCGTTGATCTGCGCCGCATTGAGCGGCACGCTGAAGTTGCCATTGCTTTGCACGGTGGCCGTACCCAGGGTCACACCGGCGGCACTTTTCACCGTGATTGTGGCACCGGCCTCGGCGCTGCCGCTGAGGGTCAGGCCGTTAGTGGCAAGTGTCAGGCCGGTGGCCGCGCCAGGCGGGGTGAGGTCCGGGGCGGTCACCGGCAGGGCCGAAGACACGTTGCCCGCCAGGTCAAGCTGGGTAACCTGCAAGAGCTGGCTGTTGATTTGCGGCGGATTGAGCACCACCGACCAGGCGCCATTGACGCCCACCACTGCGCTACCTACCTGAGTGCCTGCCGGGTCACGTACCACGATGCGGTCACCGATGATCCCGGTGCCGGTCATCAGGGTGCCGCTGGCGTTGATCACCGCCGTCGCCGGGGCGATGGGGGCGGTAAGATCGGGGGCAGTGACGGTCGCGACGTCGGAAGTGTTGTTGCGGCCATCAGTGAGGCGCACGCTCAGCAGCTCGCCGTCGATCTGCGCCGGAGCGATCGACACGCTGAACTGGCCGTTGTTGCCTACCACGCCGCTGCCCACAATCTGATTGGCGGCATTGCGCACCGTGACGGCGGCACCCACCTCGCCGAAGCCGCTCAGGCTGGCGCCGCCGGCCGCCACGCTCAGGCCGCTGGCAATGGCCGGGGCGGTGATGTCGGGCGCGTTGACCGTGGCGACCCCTGAAGCATTACCGGCCGGGTCAGTCTGGCTGACCCGCAGCGCCTCGAAATTCAGCTGGGCACTGGACAACTGCACGGTAAAACTGCCGTTGGCAGCGACCAGTGCGTTGCCCAGCGCCACGCCGGTCGGGCTGCTGACATAGACCCTGGCACCGGCCTCACCGAGACCGGTCAGCACCAGGCCTGCGGTATTGACGGCCAGGTTGGTGGGGGCCAGCGGCGCAGTGCTGTCCGGCGCCGCGACACTGGCGGGTAACGAGACATTGAGGGCTGTGTCGCGCAAGGTGACGGTGAGGGCCTGGCCATTGAGCTGAGCGCTGCTCAAAGTAACGTTGAAGGTGCCATTGCTGGTGACCACGGCGGTGCCCAGCTCAGTGCCGGCCGCGTTGCTGACACGCACCTGGGCACCCGCTTCACCGGTGCCACTGACGATTGTGCCGCCCGCATTGACCTGCAGGTTGCCGGCTGCCAGCGGTGCAGTAATGTCGCGGGCGCTTAGCGCCACAGCCTCGGAGGCGTTCCCGGAAGCATCGGTCTGCACTGCACTGAGCGTCTGACCATTGAGTTGCGGGCTGCTCAGGGTAATGCTGAATACACCGCCGGCTGACACCACGCCACTGCCCAGTTCCACGCCTGTGCTGTTGGTGATCGAAACCCTGGCACCGGCTTCACCCGTGCCGGTGACCAGCACGCCCTCACTATTGAGCAGCAGATTGGCCAGTGGCGCGGGAGCGGTACTGTCGTCAGCGGTCAGGTAGACCGCAATTGAAGGGCTGGCCGGTGGCAGGCTGGCGCTCACCGAGAGCACTTCACCATTGGTCTGGGCGCTGCCCAGTGCCACGCTGAAGGTGCCGTCGGACAATACCTGGGCGGTGCCCACCGAGTCACCGTTCAGCGCCCTGACGGTAATGGTCGCGTTGACCGGCCCTTGGCCGCTCAGCCTTGTACCGTCGGCTGAAAGGTCCAGATTGGTGGGCGCTTCGGTGGGCGGTTGGGCCGGCACGTCAATGCTGGCCACCGGCGAGTCGTTACCCGCCGCATCGGTCTGGATCAGGTCCAGATCATCACCGGCACTGACCGGTCCGCTCAGAAGCACGCTGAATGTGCCATTGGCGGCGACCAGCGCTGAACCCAAGGGGCTGCCGCCCAGGCTGACCTGCACGGTCGCGCCGGGTTCACCGACGCCAGACAGCACGGTGAGCGCGCTGTTGAAGGTCAGGGTGGCAGGGTCGATGGGCGCTGGCGGGGTGCTGTCCAGCCCGGCGATGGTCAGGGCCGGCGAGGCATTGCCGGCCGCATCACTGGCCACCACGCTCAAGGGCGCGCCGCTGGTCTGGTCGGCATTGAGCGTGACGCTGTAGTCGCCCCCTGTTGCCGTTTGCGCGGTCCCCAGCAGCGTGCCGTCGGCAGCCCGCACAGTGATAGTGCTGCCAGGTTCGGCCGTGCCGGTCAGAAGGCGCGGGTCGACCATCGGGTTGGCAGTTGGCTGTGCTGGCGCGATCAGGTCCGGCGCTGTCAGGACTGACGGATCAGACGCAATATTGGACTGATCGGTCTGCACCACGCTCAGCACTTCGCCGTTCAACTGCGCATCGCTGAGCGGCACAGAGAAACTGCCATCGGCGTTGACGGTGGTGCTACCTAATAAAACACCGCCAACCCGGACCTGAACCTCCGCCCCGGCCTGACCTTTGCCGGTCAACATCAGACCGTTGGTACTGAGAACCAGATCGCTGACCGGCGCCGCAGGCGTTACATCATCAGCTTCAAAAGGCACATCGGCCGAGACCACGCCGGCCGGGCTGGTCTGGCGCACGGTCAGGATTTCACCGTTGAGCTGTGCGGTATCCAGGGTCACGCTAAAGCTGCCATCCGGATCCACAGTGGCCGAGCCGAGCAGGCTGGCGCTGGCGCTGAAGACCTGCACGGTGGCGCCGGCCAGGCCGGTGCCGGTCAATACCAGGCCGTCGGTATCCAGCAGCAGATTGGCGGGCACTGCGGGCACACTCAGATCCGGCGCAACCAGTGTCTGGGCTGACGACTGATTACCGGCGGCGTCGCTCTGAACCACGCTGAAGGTCTGGCCTTCGAGCTCCAGCGCACTCAAGTCAACCGTGAAACGACCATCCGCCTGCACCTGGGCAGTGCCTACCGGCGTGCCGTCGACTCTGACCTGCACGCTGGCACCGACCTCGCCGGAGCCGGTCAGCAAGCCGCTGAGCGGGTCGAGTTGCAGATTGGTAACCGCTGACGGCGCAACCCGATCGACAGTGGCCAGGTCCACCGCTGGCGACATATTGGCCGCTGGGTCGATGAGCATCACCGTCAGGCTGCTGCCATCGGATGAGCCCGCCGCCAGGCTGACGCTGAAGCTGCCATCAGGGTTGACCGTGGCGCTGCCGGCCAGGGTGCCGTCGGCACGGTTGACGCGCACCTCGGTATTGGCCTCCCCGCGACCGGTCAGCAGGTCACCGCTGGCATTGATTTGCAGATTGGTCGGTGCTGCCGGCGGGGTCAGGTCCGGGGCAGTGACCGGGCGGGCCGGGCCGACATTGCCGGCGGCATCGGTCTGGCGGACGCTGAGCACTTCAAGGTTGATCTGGGCACTGCTCAGGTTGACGCTGAAGCTGCCATCGGCCAGCACTTGTGCGCTGCCCAGCGGCGTGCCGCCAGCGCTGCTGACCGTAACTGTGGCACCCGGTTCGCCGTTGCCGGTGACCAGGGTGCCGAGGCTGTTGATCTGCAGCGTGGCGAGGGCTGCCGGTGGGGTGGCATCGGGGGCCGTGAGGGTGCCTGCGGGGGAGACATTACCGGCCAGGTCGGTCTGGGTCAGGGTCAGCTGTTGCGAGTCGATCTGCGGCGCGCTCAGGGTCAGGCTGAAGCTGCCGGTCGGCCCAATCTCAACCGAGCCCAGCGGATTGCCCTGGCTGTCGAATACCCTGACCGTGGCGTTGGCTTCGCCGCGCCCGGTAATGGTCAGGCCATTGCCGGCAATCGCCAGCTCGGTCAGCGGCAGCGGGGCGGTGGTGTCAGTGGCGGGCAGCGATGAGGGCAGCGATACATTGCCAGCCGCATCGCGCAAGCTGACCGCCAGCAATTGGCCGTCGAGCTGGGCACTGGACAGCAGCACCTGGAAGCTGCCGTCGGCCATGACCACATCGCTGCCCAGCACGGTTCCGGCGGCATTGGTCACCGTGACCGTGCTGCCGGCTTCGCCTTTACCGGACAAAACCGTGCCGGTGTCGTTGATCGCAAGGTCAGTTGCCGCCAGCGGTGCCACCCGGTCTGGAGCGGTCAAGGTCACCGCGAGCGACGGGTTGCCGGCCGCGTCGGTCTGGATCAGGCTCAATGGCTGGCCGGCGGTCTGCGCCGTGCCGAGTTGAGTGCTGAAGGTGCCGTCGGGGTTGACCAGTGCACTGCCCAGCAGGGTGCCATCCGCCGCGCGGACCTGCACCGTGGCACCGGCTTCGCCGCGCCCGGTCAGGGTCAGGCCATCGGCGGCCAGGCGGTAATCGGTGAGTGCAGCCGGCGCGGTGACGTCATCAGCGGTCAGGACCGCAGCGGCGGAGTTCAAGCCATTGCTCTGGGCGCTGACACTCAAGGTCTGGCCATTGAGCTGGGCACTGCTCAAGGTCACGCTAAAGCTGCCGTCGCCGTTGACCACCGCGGTACCCAATACATTCCCCCCCGGCCCGCGTACGGTCACCGTAGAGCCCACACTGCCGGTGCCGGCCAGGCTCAGGCCATCTGTGCCGAGCAGCAGATTGGCCGGTACATCCGGCGCCAGGTTGCCAGGGGCGGTGACGCTGGCCGTTGGCGACAGGTTGCCTGCGGCATCGGCCTGCGCCACGCTGAGTACATTACCGGCAGTGGCGGCCGGGCTCAGGCCTACGCTGAATGTGCTGTCAGCATTGACCGTGGTACTACCCAGCAAGGTGCCGCTGGCGTTGCGTACTTCTACGCGGGCGCCGACTTCACCGATACCGCTCAGGCTGGTGCCGTCACTGCTGACACTCAAGGCCGTGACCTGCGCCGGTGGGGTACGGTCGCTGGCGGTCAGCAGCGTGGCAGTCGAAACGTTACCGGCCCCGTCGCGGGCAGTGACGCTCAGTGCCTGGCCGTCGAGTTGCGGAGTCTCCAGATTGAGCAGGAAGCTGCCATCGGCGGCGGCCACGCCGCTGCCGACCACTTGACCGGCGGCATTGCTTACCGTCACGGTGCTGCCGGCCTCGGCATTGCCGCTCAGTTGAATGCCGCTGACATTCAGTGCCAGAGCCGTGGGCGCCAGCGGGGCTGTGAGGTCCGGTGCGGTAATGTCCACCGACGGACCCTCGTTGCCGGGCGGGTCCTCCTGATTGACCGTGAGGGTCTGCGCGTTGATCTGCGCGGTATCGAGGCTCACGCTGAACGCGCCGTTAGCGGCCACCAGTGCACTGCCCAGCACGCTGCCGTCCGCTGCCCGCACATACACGGTGGCGCCGGGTTCACCGTTGCCGGTGACGGTCTGGCCGTCGCGGTTGATCACCACGTTGCTCAGCGGGTCCGGCGCACTGATATCACCGGCGGCGACCGTCACTGCCGGTGAGGTATTACCCGCCGCATCGACCTGTACCACCGCCAGGGCCTGACCATTATTGGGCGCTGGATTGAGAATCACGCTGAACAGGCCGTTGTCGGCCACCAGGCCGCTGCCCAGTAGCGTGCCATCCGGGCCGCGCACCTGGACCGTGGCGCCGGCCTCGCCCTGGCCGGTCAGTTGCGAACCGTCCGGGCTGAGCCCGGTGGCGCTGACCGGGGCGGGCGGGGTGCGGTCCAGGGTCGCCAGATTGACCGCCGGTGAGGCGTTATTGGCGCTGTCGAGCAATTGCACCTGCAAGGGCGCACCGCTGAGTTGCGCCTGAGGCAGACTGACCTGGAAGGTGCCTGCCGGTAACACGGTGCTGAATGCCAGCAGCGCACCTTGCGCATCGAGAACCTGGACGATGCTGCCCGGTTCTCCTTTGCCGCTGACCACGGTGCCTGCGGCGTTTATCACCACCTCAAGCGGTGCGGCAGGCGGCAGCAGGTCTGGCGCGTTGACGGTCGCGGCTTGCGAGGTGTTGCCGGCTGCATCGGTCGCGGTCACCGACAGACGTTGGTCGTCACGCTGTGGAGTATCGAGGGCGACGCTGAACAGCCCGGCACTGTTGACCGTGGCAAAGCCGATTTCCACCCCGTTACTGTCCTTGACCGAGATCCTTGCACCGGCTTCAGCGCGCCCGCTGACTGCGCTGCCATCGCCACTGACCAGCACCTGAACGGGCGTGCCGGGCGCTGTGGTGTCAGCGGCAGTCAAGGTGCCGGGCACCGACTCTGCGCCGCCGCTGTCGACGGCGACCACATGCAGGGTCTGGCCGTTGTTCTGCACAGGATTCAGTTGCACGCTGAAGCTGCCGTCGGCACCGACGACTGCCGAGCTGCCCAGGTTCTGCCCGGCGTCATTGCTGACCCTTACCGTGCTGCCCGGTGTGGCCAGGCCACTGACCTCACTGCCATCGGCCGACAGCACCAGGCTGGCAGGGGGCGCGATGGTGCTGGGGTCGGGGCCGGCAAGAGCAGCACTCGCGGAGACCTCGCTGCCTTTGGCGGCGACCAATGCCAGGGTGTCGCTGCTCAGCGCCGCAGTATTCAACTGGACGACGAATACGCCGTCAGCGCCTGCCACCGCGCTACCCAGCTCGGTTCCATTGCGGCTGACCGTGACCGTGCTGCCGGTTTCTGCGATCCCGGACACCAGCAGACCGTCAGGGCTGATCAGCAGATTGGTCGGGGCGGGCAGAGGCAAGGTATCGGGCACGTTATAAGCCAGTGGCGGCGAGCTGCGACCATCGTTGCCAATCACCACCAGTTCGAGAAGCTCGCCATTGAGCAGCGGCGCGCCCAGGTTGGCGCTGAAGGTGCCATCGGGGTTTACCTGCGCTGAATCGAGCAAGCTGCCGTCGGCTGACCTGACTTCAACGCTGGCACCGCCTGGCGCGTTACCGGTAAGCACCTGCCCGGTGGCATCGACGGCCAGCCCGGTGGGTTGCCCCAGCGCGCTGAGGTCCGGGGCGCGGGTATCCAGGGCATCGGCGGCATTGCCGCTGGCATCGGTCTGCACCACGCTGAGCAATTGCCCATTGACCTGCGCCGGGCTGAGATTGACGGTGAAGCTGCCATCGGTAGCCACCACGGCAGTGCCGAGCACGCTGTTGTCGGCCGCCGTGACCCTGACGGTGCTGCCGGCTTCACCGGTCCCGGTGAGGCGGGTGCCGGTGCTGTTGACCTGCAGATTGTCCACCGGGTCCGGAGCGGTGCTGTCCGGTGCGGTCAGCAAGGCCGGCGCCGAGGTCAGGTTCGGGCCGACCTGTACCACCTGCAAACGCTCGCCATTGAGCTGCGGGCTGTCCAGCTCGAAGCTGAAGCGGCCATCGGGCGCGACGATGCCCTGGCCAACCTGCAGCCCCGCGGCATCGCGCACGCTGATCTGCGCCCCGGCAGTGCCATTACCGCTCAGGGCCAGGCCATCGTCGCCCAGGCTGACATCCGTGGGCGCCGGCAGTGGCTGGATATCGGGCGCGGTAATGTTGAAGGCTGGCGAAGGATTACCGGCGGCATCGGTCTGTACCACGGTCAAGGCCTGGCCGTTGACCTGTGCCGTGTTCAGGTTGAACTCAAAGCGGCCGTTGGCGGCGACCTCACCGCTGCCCACCACGGCATTCTGCGCATTGCGCACGGTCACGGTGGCACCGGGCTCGCCATTGCCGCTTAACTGGCTGCCGTTGGCCGAGAGCACTACGTTGGTCAATGCGTCCGGCGGGGTATTGTCCTGCGCGCCAGTGGTCAACGGTGGCGAGACATTGCCGGCCGGGTCGGCCTGCACCACTGCCAGGGTCTGACTGGCATCAGGCACTGGCGCCAGCGTCACGCTGAAACTGCCGTCCGGGTTGACCGGCGCGCTACCCAGCACTACGGCATTGGCACCGCGCACGGTGACGGTCGCACCCGGTTCACCGTTGCCGGTAACCGTGGCGCGATCGCTACTCAATTGCAGATCGGTGACTGCCGCGGGTGGCTGGGTATCAGGCGCTTCAAGGGTAACCGGTTGGGAGGTTTGCCCGGCGTTGCTGGCCACCACACTCAGTTCCTGGCCATTTTTCTGCGCCGCACTCAGGGTGACGGTGAAGCGTCCGTCGGCCGCCACCAGCGCCGTGCCCAGCACCGTGCCATCTGGCCCGTTTACGGTAACGGTCGAGCCTGCCTGGCCATTGCCGCTGAGCACCAAACCGGTGCTGTCCAGGCTCAGCCCGGACGGTTGCAGGTTGCCCAGATTGCTCGGTGCGGTGACCGCCAGCGCAGTGGAGTCATTGCCCGCCGCATCGGTCAGGGTCACTTGCAGGATTTGCCCTTGGGTCTGGGCGCTGGACAGCGCTACGGAAAATGTTCCGGTCGCTCCTACCTGGGCGGTGCCGAGGGTCAGGCCCTGGGCGTCGCTGACGGTCACTGCCGCGCCGGGCTCGCCCGTGCCGCTGAGCAGCAGCCCGTTAGGGTTGATTGCGACAGCGCCCGGTTGGTCCGGCGCGGTGCTGTCGATGGCCGTCAGCGGCGCAGGAATCGACTCGCTGCCGTTCGCGCCAATGACCACCACGCTCAGAGCCTGGCCATTGGTTTGCGGGGTGTTCAGCGGCACGGTGTAAGTGCCGTCGTTGGCCACCGCCGAGCTGCCGAGCAGATTGCCCTGGGCATCACGCACCTCAATGGTGGTGCCGGCCAC
Source organism: Pseudomonas sp. StFLB209 (assembly GCF_000829415.1). Classification (NCBI taxonomy): domain Bacteria; kingdom Pseudomonadati; phylum Pseudomonadota; class Gammaproteobacteria; order Pseudomonadales; family Pseudomonadaceae; genus Pseudomonas; species Pseudomonas sp. StFLB209. The sequence continues at coordinate 4,922,669 of NZ_AP014637.1, forward strand.
CCCGGAGCCGCTGACCTGGGTGCCCTGCAGATTGATCTGCGGGTTTTGCACAGCCACCGGGCCGGAGTCGTCAGGGGCCGTGACGGGCGCGGCCACGGAGGATTGGCCGGATGCCTCGGTCTGAATCACCGCGAGCTCTGTGCCTTGGGTTACTGGCGGGCTCAGGGTGATTACGAAGGTGCCATTGGCGGCAACCACTCCACCTGCCAGTGGCGCGCCATTGAGCGTGACGCTGACGTTGGCACCCGCCTGACCGCGACCGGACAGCCGGGCGCCGTCGGGGCTGATCACGAGGTCGGTGACCTGATCGGGCACCGAGGTGTCTGGTGCAAGGATCACCTCATTGGCGGTGCTGTTACCGGCCGCATCGACGGCAACCACGTCCAGCGCCTGGCCATCGGTCTGGCCTGGATCGAGGGCGACCGTAAAGGCGCCGTCGCTGGCAATGACCGCCGACCCCAATGTGCGTCCGGCGCTGCGCACGAACACTCGCAGGCCTGCGCTGCCGCGCCCGGTTACCGTCAGGCCGTCGCTGGCAACTTCCACATTGCTCAGCCCCTCGGGCTGTGGTGTTGCGACGGGCGCGCTGACGGGCGTGTTGAGCGATACATTGCCTGCCGAGTCGGTCAGGCTCACATTCAGGGTTTCGCCCGCGTCAGGGGCTGGACTCAACCTCAGGTTGAACTGCCCATCAAGGCCAACGACCCCTCTGCCGATCAGGTTGCCCTGGGCATCGAGCACTTCGACCCGGGCGCCCACTTCGCCACGACCGCTCAACTGGACGCCATCGCTGCTGATGACCAGGTTGCTGGCGGCGGCAGGTGGGGTGTTATCGGTCGGGCTGGGCACGATCAGCGGGTCGCTGGCGCTGGTGTTGCCGGCCCGGTCGCTGACGCTGATGCCCAGCGTTTCACCTGTTGCCACAGGTGTGCTGAATTCGATGGTGAATGTCCCGTCAGGGCTGACCACGGCGCTGCCCAATTCAGTGCCGTTTGAACTGCGCACCGTCACGCGGCTGCCCGGCTCGGCACGGCCGCTGAGCTGACTGCCGTCGGCACTGAACGCCAGGCTTGCCGGGGCGTCTGGCGCGGTAACATCACTGGCACTCAGGCTGGCTGCCGATGAGGTGCGGCCTTGGGCATCGGTTTGCGTCACTGCCAGGCTTTCACCATTGAGCTGGGCACTGCTCAGGGCGACGCTGAACGTTCCGTCGGGGTTGGCCACGGCACTGCCCAGTACGGCGCCATTGGCGCCCCGCACGGTGATCCGCGCACCCGCCAGGGCGCTGCCGCTCAGGGTCTGGCCATCGGCACTCAGGCTCAGGTTGCCCGGTGCGCCAGGCTGGGTTGGATCCACCGGATTGGCTGGAACCGGCAGCGAAGTGTTGCCAGCGGCATCCGTCTGGCTGACTGACAGACTGGCGCCCGGCAACTGGGCACTGCTGAGCGGCACACTGAAGGTTCCATCGGCGGCGACCAGTGCAGTACCCAGTAACGTACCGTTGGCGGCGCGCACGCTGACCGTGGCACCCGCTTCACCGCGCCCGCTGAGGGTCAGACCGTCGGCAGACAATTGCAGGCTGCCCGGCGCGGCAGGCGCCGTGACGTCGGCGGCAGTCAGTGCCGCCAGGCTTGAAGCTTGTCCGTCGCTGGCCACCTGGCCGACCGATAGCGTCTCACCATTGAGTTGGGCGCTGCTGAGCGTCACGCTGAAATTGCCATCAGTGCCCACCAGGGCGCTACCCAGTACCGCGCCAGCAGCGTCCCGGACCGTTACCGTGGCACCCGCCTGGCCGGTTCCGCTGAGGGTCAGGCCGTTTGCGCTGAGGCTTAGATTGGCCGGGGCGGCGAGGGCGTCAGGATTGCTCACTTCGAATGCTGTTTGAGCCGACACATTGCCGGCGGCGTCCACTTGCTCGGCAAGCAGGCGGGTGCCAGGCAATTGCGCACTGCTCAAGGCCACGCTGAACGTACCGTCATCGGCCACCACGGCCGAGCCCAATACGCTGCCGTCTGCAGCGCGAATGATTACGCTGGCACCGACTTCACCTGTACCGCTCAGGGTCAGGCCATCGCTGCTCAACAGCAGATCACCCGGTGCGTCAGGTGCAGTGGTATCCGGGGCACTGACCGGTGCCTGTCCCGATGAGTTGCCCGCCGGGTCAACCTGATCCACCAGCAGCGGTTCGCCATTGGTCTGCGGCGGGTCGAGCTCCACGCTGAAATTGCCGTCTGCACCGACCTGGCCGGAACCCAGCAGATTACCGTTGGCGTCCCAGACACTGACCGTCGCGCCGGACATGCCGGTTCCGCTCAGGGTAGCGCCGTCATCGGAGAGGCTTAGATTGTCGGGCGAGGCGGGTGGGGCGGTGCTGCCATCCGATCCACCGCCGTCCCCACTGCCACTGCTGCCAGCCGCCGCAGCCGCGCCACCGGCACCCAGCACGCCAAGGCCGGCAATCGCAAAGGTCTGGGTGGCACCGCTGACCACCCCGGCGCTGGCGACCAGGGTGTCAATGGATGAGAGTTCGGTGAAGCTGAAGCCATTGAAGTTCTGCGCACTGTAGTTGGCTTGCCAGAGGCCGCCGTCTTCACCCTGGAACACGATGTCGCTGCCCACACCTTCGGCAGTGGTCGCAAAGAAGTTGCCGATGGTGATCTGTTCGCCGGATTTAAGCGTGAGGACCAGATCCTGGCCATTGCGCGCCACCGATGCCACCTGGCCAGGGGCAACGGGCATCTGCACGACGCCGGGTCTGGGAAGCTGCAGGTTGCCCCACTGCTGAGCGGACAGAGTGGATGAGGCTTTATCGGCGACTACGATATTGTCCATGACAGATCCTGCCTTCCTTTGACTGCACAACTACGGCCTCGGCGGGTCAGTGCCGCAGGCCCGGCATGTAGAACGAATGTGTGTGGCTTTTACAGGTGGCCCAAGGTGGCCGTTCTCCTTGTGATTTAGTTGGGTATAGCAAAGAAATGGATCCCGTTCGGATGACGAGCGGTCGCTGGAGGGTAGCCAGGGCAGGTGTAAAAGCTGACGAAAGTGTCAAAGTGCCGGGAAAACCGTAGCAAGCTGGCGATCTGACCGCTGGTCGGTTTTAGTTGGGCGAAGTGATGGTGTGGACAGGTGAAACGATTCAAAGCGAGGCTTCTGGATTGTGCCCTGCAGAGCGTTTGCAGGGCACCTTGGCGGTCAGGCCACTGGCATTAGCTTAAGTGCTTTATGGCCACGGTAGGAGCGACCTTGGTCGCGAAGAGGTCGGTAAAGTCAAAGCATTTGCTGCGAATGTGCCACCGTCTTCGTTGTGGTCCGGCACCCCGGAAAGCCAGCTCCCACCGGTCTAATTAACCAGTGTTGGTATTAGCCTGGTAGGGGAGTCCTTCAGAATGGCGCATCCCCCAAAATCGTGGCGCGATGCATGATGCGGCGTTGTGGGCGGTAGTCGTCGATGGCGAAGTGCTGGGTGATCCGGTTGTCCCAGAACGCTACGTCGTCCTTCTGCCATTGCCAGCGCACGGTGTATTGCGGCTGGGTGGCGTGGCTGAACAGCAACCTGAGGATGGCGTCGCCTTCAAGCTCAGGCAGCTCGTTGATCCGCGTGGTGAACCCCTCATTGACGAACAGCCCCTTGCGGCCGGTGACCGGGTGGGTACGCACCACCGGATGGCTGCTGGGCGGGTTGCGCCGCTTGGCTTCTTCGAAGCGCGACCGCTCCTCATCGGTCACGGCAAAGCGCGATTCAGGGAATGATTTGCTCAGGTCGTGGGTGGCGGTCAGGCCGTCGAGCAAGCGCTTGAGTGGCTCAGACAGCCCGTCATACGCCGCGCTGCTGCTGGCCCAAAGTGTGTCGCCACCGTAGGGCGGCACCTGTTTGGCACTGAGCACGGCACCGAGCGCCGGCGTTTTGAGAAAGCTGACGTCCGAATGCCAGAGCGCATTGTCACGCAGGTCGTTGCGCTCGGTGTCGAGGATCAGCACTTCAGGTTGCTCAGGCACATTGGGGTAGATCGGGTGGATATGCAGGTCACCGAAGTACGCGGCCAGCCGCGCCTGGGAAGCCGGCTGCAGCGGCTGATTACGGAAAAACAGCACCTGATGGTCAAGCAATGCCTGATGCAGCTGCTGGTGATGGTCGGCGCTCAATGGCAAGCTCAGGTCGACACCGGTGACACGGGCGCCCAGGGCCGGGCTGATGGGGGTGATTTGCAGGCTCATGCAGGTTCTCTCGTTCAATGGCCGCGCCCATGCCAGGGCACCAGCTTGCGTTGCAGGGCACGCAGGCCCAGCTCCATGGCGAAGGCGATCAGGGCGATCACCAGAATGCCCAGCACGACCACTTCCGTGACCAGAAACTGCGCGGCCGACTGGACCATGAAGCCCAGCCCGTTGGTGGCGGCAATCAGCTCGGCGGCCACCAGTGTCGACCAGCCAACCCCCAGACCGATCCGGATGCCGATCAGAATGTCTGGCAAGGCGGCCGGGAGGATCACATGGCGGATCAACTGCCGGCGGGTGGCGCCCAATGACTGCGCGGCACGCACTTTGGTCTGGTCGACGTTGCGCACGCCGGTGGCCGTGGCAATGGCAATCGGCGCGAAGATCGCGAGATAGATCAACAGCACTTTGGAGAACTCGCCGATACCGAACCAGATCACGATCAGCGGCAGGTAAGCCAGTGGCGGAATAGGCCGGTAGAACTCGATCAACGGATCGAGAATGCCCTGTGCTACGCGGTTATGGCCGATGGCGATGCCCACCGGGATGGCAAACACCACCGCTGCCACCAGCGCCAGGCCGATACGCTGCAGGCTGGCGCCCAAATGCTGCCAAAGGGTCGACTCCATGTATCCCTCGGTGGCCAGCAACCAGGCTTTTTGCAGCACGGCAGCAGGAGAGGGTAAAAACAGCGGCTCGATCAACTGTGCGGCAGTGACCGCCCACCACAGCGCCAACAGTGCGCTGAAGGTCAACGCCGAAATGGTCCGGATGCCCAGTCTTGCGCTTGCGCGGGGTGGATTGTCTGCCGACTGGGTGGAGGCTCGGGCCAGACTTTGCTGGCTGATCTGCGCGCCACTCATACGAGCTCCTTGCGCGCGCTGGCGCTGCGTTGTGAAAACACCCGCTCAAGCACGTGCTCGCGGGTGGCAATGAAGGCAGGGTCGGACTTGATCGCCCGGGCCGGCTCGCCAGCGGCGTAGCGCTGGCCAAAGTCGAGTTTCAGGTGCTCATCGATTCGGCCAGGCGAGGGCGCCAGCAGAATCAGGTCGGTCGCCAGGAATACCGCTTCTTCAATGTCGTGGGTGATCAGCAGCACCGGCTTGTGGGTGCGCTGCCAGATGGTCAGCAGCAGTTCCTGAACCTGTTCGCGGGTGAACGCGTCGAGGGCACCGAATGGCTCGTCCATCAGCAACACCCGTGGATCAGCCGCCAGTGCGCGGGCCAGCCCAACGCGCTGGCGTTGACCGCCGGACAGCTCCCAGATCTGCCGCGTTTCGAAACCAGCCAGGTCCACCAGTGCCAGCATCTGCCGGGCGGTCTGCTCGCGCTGGGCGCGTTCCACGCCGGCCAGTTGCAGGCCAAAGCCGACATTGGCCAGCACATCGAGCCAGGGCAGCAGGGCGTCATCCTGGAACACCACACCGCGCTCGGCGCCGGGGCCTTGTACCGGGACGCCATCGAGCGTGATCCGCCCGCTGCTGGGCGCTACGAAACCGGCGATCAGGTTCAGCAGGGACGTCTTGCCACTGCCCGATGGCCCAAGGGCCACCAGCAACTGCTGAGGACCGAGGGTGAGCGAGATGTCGGCCAGCACCGGCTCGGCGGCGCCAGGGTAATGAGCGCTGACGCGTTCAAGTTGCAGCAGGGCCATGGGGCCTCCCTTGTGATCGACTGGTTTGGCGGCTGAAGCTTCGCGGCTAAAGCTTCTTAGCTAAAGCTTCCCGGCTAAAGCCGGTCCTACTGGATAATGCCGATCAGTTAACGGACCGCGCTGCCCTTAACTGATCAGCATTAGTCCTACTGGATGTATTTGTCGCTGACGTAGGGGCTGTAGTCGCTGAGTACGGTCTCGACCTTGCCTTGTTGCTTGAGGAACGCGGCGGTCTTGGCCACGGCGTCGACCGTGCCGCCACTGAGCAATGCGGCAGAGCGCTGGGTCTGGGCGTCGGCGTATTCAGAGCCGGCCAGCAGATCGGGCACGTCTTCGGCGTTGGAGCCGGTCAGTTTGGCGATCTTTTTCACCTGTTCTGAATCAGCGGTCCATTTGGCCTTGTTGGCGGCGTAGTCAGCGAAAGAGTCGAGGGTGACTTTGGCGAATTTGGCCACCACTTCTGGATGTTTTTCGGCGTAGTCCTTGCGCGCCACCCAGACTTCGAAGGTGGGTGCGCCCCAACGGCCCACTTCTGCGGCATCGGTCAGTACCTTGCCGGTCTTGCGAATTTCACCCAGGGCCGGCGACCAGACAAAGGCACCGTCGATGTCGCCACGTTTCCAGGCGGCGGCGATTTGCAGCGGTTGCAGGTTGACCACTTTGACCTTGCCTTCCAGGCCCCATTGCTTGAGGGCGGCCAGCAGGCTGTAGTGCGAGGTGGACACGAACGGGGTGGCGATGGTCTTGCCGACCAGTTCCTGCGGGTTGTTGATACCACTGCCATTACGGACCACCAACGCTTCGGCGGAGTTGATCTGTGCCGAGACGATGAAGGCCACGATCGGCAGCTTGCGTGAAGCGGCGGCGGCCAGCGGGCTGGAGCCCAGGTTGCCGATCTGGACGTCGCCGGAGGCCAGCGCGGTCACCACTTCCGGGCCGCTGTTGAAGCGCCGCCAGTCGATCTTCTCGCCAATGGCTTTTTCATAGACGCCGTCAGCCTGCGGCACCTTGCTGGGGTCGACACCGGTCTGGTAACCGACCACCAATGGAGCTGCCTGGACATTCAAGGCCAGCAGAGAAGCTGCCAGCGCGGTGAGCAAAGGACGAATGAACGTTTTATGAGCCATGACGAGTCTTCTTCAATTCATGAATTTGGCTGGCGCCGCTGCATGTAAAGATGAAATGCAGGGCAATCACGGAGGGCTGGGCACGCTGCCAGGATCCGGCGAAGAGATATTGAAGTTATAAAAAATGCCAATCCAATAATTAATTGGAATTAGCTTAGAAAGTTCAGCTGCCCGGGCTCTGGCCCGCGGATGCCAGGCAGCGAGGCTGCGATGAAGGCCCCCCAATAGCCAGAATCATCACGTTTATTTATCATTGCGCGTTTTATATATTCGGCCCTGTTATAACCTTGAGCGCTAAGGATATAGCCGGTTGATCTGGGTCACATCGCTGCGGAACACCTTATGAGTCATACCCCCAAACACATGCGACTGGGCCTGTTCATTCAGGCCGCCGGTCATCACGCCTCTGGCTGGCGCTACCCTGGCGCGCAGAGCGGCAGCGAAAACTTCGCGCTGGTCCGACGCTTGACCGAAAGCGCTGAGCAGGCCTGCCTGGACCTGGTGTTTTTCGGCGACAAGCTGGTCACCGGCCCGCAGGAGCCGCCCTCAATGATCGTGCGCTTCGAGCCGCTGACCCTGCTCGGTGCGCTGGCGATGGTCACCGAGCGTATTGGCCTGGTCGCCACCGCCTCCACGACCTATGGCGAGCCTTACAATATTGCCCGGCAGTTCGGCACGCTGGACCATATTTCCAACGGCCGGGCAGGCTGGAACGTGGTGACCACCGGCTACGACAGCGCGGCGAACTTCAGCCTGGGCAAGCACCCTGACCATGAGCGGCGTTATGCCCAGGCCGAAGAGTTCGTTGATGTGGTGCGCGGCTTGTGGGACAGCTTCGAGGACGAAGCCTATGTGCGCGATGCGCAAAGCGGTGTGTACCTGGACAGCGAAAAGATGCACCGCCTGGATCACCAGGGCGAGTTCTTCAATATTGCGGGTCCGTTGAACCTGACCCGTGCGCCGCAGGGCCATCCGGTGCTGGTTCAGGCCGGCTCGTCAGGGCCGGGCATGGCGCTGGCTTCGCGGATTGCCGAGGTGGTATTCACCGCCCAGCAGGACCTGCCGAGCGCCCAGGCCTTCTACCGCGACCTTAAACGCCAGGCGGCCGGGCAGGGCCGTGACCCCGCCCACTGTGTGGTGATGCCCGGCATCATGCCGATCATCGGCCGCACCATGAGTGAGGCGCTGGAGCATTTCGAACGGCTGCAGCAGTGGAATGACCTTGACGCCGCGCTGGCGCTGGTCAGCGATCGGCTGGGGCATGACGTGCGCGGTTTCGACCTGGACCAGCCGCTACCGGAGCTGCCGCTACCGGAAAACATGAAAAGCCGTGCGCAGTTGCTGCTCGACATGAGCCATAAGGACGGTTTGACCCTGCGTCAGGTCTGTCACCTGGCTGCCGGGGCACGGGGGCACCGGATTGTGGTGGGCACCGCTCAGCAGGTGGCGGACGAGATGATTGCCTGGTTCGAGAACGAAGCCGCCGACGGTTTCAATCTGATGCCGGCGCATTTTCCTGAAGGGCTGGATGCTTTTGTCGAAGGGGTGCTGCCGATCCTGCGCCAGCGCGGGCTGTTCCGCGAGCGCTATGAAGGTCGCACGTTACGCGAGCATCTGGGATTGCCACGGCCGCAGTGGCGTAGACATCCTGTGAGCGACATTGGTCTGGGCGGCATACCGACGACGGGGGCGGTATAGGCCTTCCCGTAGGAGCAGCTTCAGCTGCGAAAGGCTTCGCAGCTGAAGCTGCTCCTACGGGGTTCCGTGTTTGCTACGCGACGCCGGGGTTTATTGGGTGACCGGCTCTGGCGCTACAACAGCTTCCTGCACTGCTTCCAGAGCCGGGATGCCGTCGGTGTGTTCAGTCTTGCGCATAGGCGCGCGACGTACCGGGGCGCCGTTGGCCTTGAAGTATTTGGCGTTGCTGCGCGGCAGCGGCTGACGACCACGGATGCGATCGGCGATCTTCTCGGCGAGCATGATGGTGGTGGCGTTGAGGTTGCCGGTGATGATCTCCGGCATGATCGACGCATCGACGACCCGCAAGCCTTGCAGGCCGTGGACACGGCCCTGGCCATCGACCACTGCCATATCGTCGGTGCCCATCTTGCACGAGCAGGACGGGTGGAACGCGGTTTCGGCGTGTTCACGCACGAACGCATCGAGCTGCTCGTCGGTCTTGACCTCCAGGCCCGGGCTGATCTCGCGGCCACGGTAAGCGTCCAGTGCCGGCTGGGCAATGATCTCGCGGGTAATCCGGATCGCATCACGAAATTCCTGCCAGTCCTGCTCGGTCGCCATGTAGTTGAACAGGATGCTTGGATGCTCGTGCGGGTCTTTTGACTTGATCTGCACCCGGCCACGGCTCAGCGAGCGCATCGAGCCGACGTGGGCCTGGAAGCCATGTTCCTTGACGCCGTTGGTGCCGTTGTAATTGATCGCCACGGGCAGGAAGTGGTACTGGATGTTCGGCCATTCGAACTCGGGACGGGTACGGATAAAACCGCCGGCCTCGAACTGGTTGCTGGCGCCGATACCGGTGCCGTTGAACAGCCATTCGGCGCCAATGGCTGGCTGGTTCCACCACAACAGCGAAGGGTACAGCGAGACCGGCTGGGTGCAGGCGTACTGGATGTACATTTCCAGGTGGTCTTGCAGGTTTTCGCCGACCCCCGGCAAGTCGTGGACCACCGGTACATTGTGTTTTTCCAGCAGTTCGGCCGGGCCGACGCCGGAGCGCTGCAGGATCTGCGGTGAGGCAATCGCGCCAGCGCACAGCAGCACTTCTTTGCGTGCCCAGGCTTCATGAACAGCGCTGCTGTCACCGATCAGGTAACGCACGCCACTGGCGCGTTTGCCGTTGAACACAATGCGGTCGGTCATGGCGTGGGTGACGATGGTCAGGGTGTCGCGCTGTTTGGCGGTGTCCAGATAGCCACGGGCGGTGCTGGCACGACGACCTTTCGGGGTCACGGTGCGGTCCATCGGACCGAAGCCTTCCTGCTGGTAGCCGTTGAGGTCTTCGGTGCGCGGGTAACCGGCTTGCACGCCGGCTTCGACCATCGCGGCGAACAGCGGGTTGTTGTTGGGCTTGGGCGTCGCCACGCTCACTGGACCTTCACCACCGTGCCAGTCGTTGGCGCCGATGTCGCGGGTTTCGGCCTTGCGGTAGTAGGGCAGGCAGTCCAGGTAGCTCCAGTCTTCCAGGCCCGGCAGCTGAGCCCAGCGGTCGAGGTCCATGGCGTTACCACGGATATAGCACATGCCATTGATCAGCGACGAGCCACCCAGGCCCTTGCCGCGACCGCACTCCATGCGCCGGTTATTCATGTGTGGCTCAGGATCGGTTTCATAGGCCCAGTTGTAGCGTCGGCCCTGCAGCGGAAAGGCCAGTGCTGCCGGCATCTGGGTGCGGAAGTCGAGGCGGTAGTCAGGGCCGCCGGCTTCGAGCAGCAGGACCGTGACACCAGGGTCTTCGGTCAGGCGAGCGGCGAGGGTGTTACCGGCCGAGCCGGCACCGATGATGATGTAATCGTATTCTTGGGACATAAAATGCGTCCTCTATCATGGGGCAATTGTAGGCGCGAGCTTGCTCGCGAAGGCGGACTTGAAGGCGCTAGAGATGTAGCGCCTGATACGGCCCCTTCGCGACCAAGGTCGCTCCTTGCGCGGTTACTCAATATCGCGTTGTTCAGAAGACGGACGCGTAGTCGCCCAGCTCGACTTGCACCGACTTGATGCGGGTGTACTGCGCCAGAGACGAAATGCCGTTTTCACGACCGACGCCGGACTGTTTGTAGCCACCGACAGGCATTTGCGCGGCCGACTCACCCCAGGCGTTGATCCAGCAAATACCGGCTTCCAGCTGGTGAATCACGCGGTGGGCGCGGGTCAGGTCCTGGGTGACGATACCGGCAGCCAGGCCGTAGTCGGTGTCGTTGGCGCGGCGGATGACTTCTTCTTCGCTGTCGTAAGTCAGGATGCTCATCACCGGGCCGAAGATTTCTTCGCGCACGATGGTCATCTCGTCGCTGCAGTCGGTGAATACGGTCGGCGCCACGTAGGCACCCTGTGCCAGTGCACCTTCAGTCAGGCGCTCGCCGCCAATCAGCAGCCGTGCGCCTTCTTCTTTACCCTTGGCGATGTAGCCCAGCACGCTTTCCATGTGCGCGAAGCTGACCAGCGGGCCGAAGTTGGTGGTCTCGATGGTCGGATCGCCAACCCGGATGCGTTTGACGCGCTCGACAATCTTCGCTTCGAACTCGGCCTTGAGCGCGGTCGGTACAAATACGCGAGTACCGTTGGTGCACACCTGACCGGAGCTGTAGAAGTTGGCCATCATTGCGATGTCGGCGGCCTTGTCCAGGTCGGCGTCGGCGAAAATGATCAGCGGCGACTTGCCGCCCAGTTCCATGGTCACTTCCTTGAGGCTCGAAGCCGACGCGCTGGCCATGACTTTTTTACCGGTGCTGGTGCCACCGGTGAACGAGACCTTCTCGATCTGCGGGTGCTCGGTCAGTGCGCTACCGACATCCCGACCGCTGCCGGTCAGGACGTTGAACACGCCATCGGGCAGGCCGGCCTGGGTGAAGATCTCGGCCAGTTTCAGGGTGGTCAGGGAGGTGACTTCACTCGGTTTGAAGATCATCGCGTTGCCGGCGGCCAGGGCCGGGGCAGACTTCCACAGGGCGATCTGGATCGGGTAGTTCCATGCACCGATACCGGCGGTGATGCCCAGTGGCTCGCGGCGGGTATAGACAAAGGATGTGTCACGCAGCGGGATTTGTTCACCTTCGATGGCGACCGCCAGGCCTGCGTAGTACTCCAGCACATCGGCACCGGTGACGATGTCGACGTAGCGGGTTTCCGAATAGGCCTTGCCGGTGTCCAGGGTTTCGAGCTGAGCCAGCTCGTCGTTGCGCTCACGCAGGATGTCCACGGCGCGGCGCAGAATCCGCGAGCGTTCTGTCGCGGTCATCGCGGCCCAGATTTTCTGGCCTTTCTCGGCGCTCTTTACCGCGCGGTCAACGTCAGCGGCAGTGGCGCGCTGCACCTTGGCCAGGACTTCACCGTTGGCTGGGTTGATGGCGTCAAAGGTCTCGGTGCCGCTGGCGTCGACATAACCGCCATCGATATAGAGTTTTTGCGTTTCAAAACGGGCCATAGGGTTCTCGCAAGGCAAATGGTTGATTGGCGATTCGCGTCCTGATCCAGATGCAAGGAGCCAGGACTCAGGCGCGATTTCTCATTCGTGCGGTGCAGTGCACCGGCGCATAGGGCCGCCAAAGGTCAGGCCATGGCTGGCCGTGATTAACGAAATTCAGCCTACCTTTTTTATATTGAACAATCAATCAATAACAAATAAGCTCTGCGACAATCTGCCGCTGCTGGCTGTTTCCTTGAACAGTCAAGCAGTCGCAGAGAGGCATTCCGTAAAGTTTGTGACAGGGCATGACGCCAGACGTTCGCGATATTTCGCTGCACGTTCGCTCAAACCCTGCCAGCGGCTCCCTATTCCCGATACCTGCGCAGACAGGTGGGAGCCGTGCGCCGCCTGATGCGCCCTGACTCATGGATGTCGGCACACATGGGCTGCCGGCTTTAGCCTGCGGCGTTATTCACCTCGCTCTGCCTTGGAGCCGTGCAATGAGTTCTGCCTCCCTGATAAAGGCTTCCACCGAGAAGCCAAGGGTCAACCGCGTGGTGTTCTTCACTTCGGCGCTGTTGGTCCTGCTATTGACTGCCTTGCTGATCGCTGCACCCCAAACCGCTGGCCGTGTGCTGGGGCAGGCCCAGGCCTGGCTGTCGCGCAATTTCGGCTGGTATTACATGTTGATGATTGCCGCTTACCTGGTGTTCGTGATCGGTATCGCGTTCAGCTCATTCGGTAAACTCAAACTGGGCAGCAAGGATGATCAGCCCGATTTCAGCTACGGCGCCTGGGCCGGCATGCTGTTCTCTTCCGGCATCGGCATTTCATTGTTGTACTTCGGCGCTTCCGAGCCGCTGGACCATTACTTCAATCCGCCCGAGGGCCCTGCGGCCAGCCTGGAGGCGGCGCGGCAGGGGCTGCAATTGACCTTTCTGCACTGGGGGCTGCATGGCTGGGCGATCTACGCGCTGGTCGGGCTGGCGGTGGCGTACTTCGCCTACCGGCACAACCAGCCGCTGGCACTGCGCTCGGCGCTGTACCCGCTGATGGGTGAACGTTGGGTCAAGGGCGTGGCGGGAGACACCGTCGACATCTTCGGCATGTTCGTGACCCTGCTGGGCCTGGTCACCAACCTGGGCATCGGTTCGATGCAGGTGGCCTCAGGGCTGGAGTATCTGTTTGGCATCGAGCACAGCAACAGCAACCTGCTGATCGTCATTCTGGTGATGAGCACTGTGGCGACCATTGCGGCGGTTTCCGGTGTCGAAAACGGTATTCGCCGCCTGTCGAACCTGAACATCGTGCTGTTCAGCAGCCTGTTGTTGTTCGTGCTGTTGGCCGGCCCCACCCAGTACCTGCTCAACGGCTTTGTGCAGAATATCGGCGACTACCTCAATGGCCTGGTGCTGAAGACCTTCGATCTCTACGTGTACGAGAACGCCGCCGCGCGCTCGGAGCGCTGGCTGGGACTGTGGACCGTGTTCTATTGGGCGTGGTGGATTTCCTGGGGGCCATTCGTGGGCATGTTCATCGCCCGAATCTCCCGTGGCCGCACGGTGCGCGAGCTGGTCGCCGGCGTGCTGTTGATCCCGCTGGGCTTCACCCTGGCCTGGCTGTCGATTTTCGGTAATACCGCACTGGACCTAGTGATCAACGGCGGCGCTGCGGAGCTGGGCAAGATCGCCGTGGAACAGCCGGCCATGTCGATCTATAAACTGCTGGAGTACTTCCCGGCCGCCAAGGTGGTGGTCGGGGTGGCAATTTTCGTCGGCTTCGTGCTGTTCCTGACCCCGGCCGATTCCGGTGCGGTGATGATGGCCAACCTTTCCTGCAAGGGCGGCGATGTGGACGAAGACGCACCGCACTGGATGCGCATCGTCTGGTCGGCGATCATCACCCTGGTGACCATCGGGCTGTTGCTGGCGGGTAACTTCGAGGCGATGCAGACCATGGTCGTGCTGGCGGGGCTACCGTTCTCGGTGGTACTGGCGGTGTTTATGTACGGTTTGTACAAGGCCATGCAGCAGGACCAGTTGCAGGAACAGACCAAAGCCGAACTGGCCGCTCGCGGGCGGCGCGGTTTTGCCGAGCGGTTGGGCCAGATGGACCTGCAACCTAACCAGGCCACGGTGCAGCGCTTCATGGATCAACACGTCAGTCCCGCGCTGAAGGACGCCGTGCTGCAATTGCAGGAGCGGGGTTTTGAGGTGGTCAGCCGGGTAGGGCAGTCGCGCTCGATGATGGGTTTGCGCATTGATCTGGAGGAGGGCAACCCGTTCGTTTACGAAGTCAGCCTGGATGGTTATCTGGCGGCACCGAATGACCTCGGCAGTGACGGCGACAGTGAGCCACGCAGGCGTTTCTACCGGGCCGAGGTGTATCTGTTTACCGGCAGCCAGGAGTACGACCTGATGGGCTTTACACAGGAGCAGATCACCCAGGACGTACTCGATCAGTTCGACACCCACCAACATCGCCTGGACCGGGTGTATACCTGAGCCGTAGGAGCGGCTTCAGCCGCGAAGGCTTCAAAGCTCAAGCGTATAGCCGCCTGGCCGCTCCTACGAGGTGGCGCCAATCATTTGATGGAAATCAAATGATCAATCATTCGCATGATTTGGAATTAGATTATGTCCAAAGCGAATTTCACACGATCCCGGCAAGTGGTTAGCTTATAACCATATCGGTTATTCAGAGCGATCCAATAGATCGCCAGACGCAAGGGATCGGACACAATGAGCAAGCGACAGATCAAACTCGGCGCCCTGACCATGGGTTGCGGCGGGCCGGGCAAGCACAACCTGTGGCTTGATCCGCAGTTGCCGGCCGATGCCAGTGTGAACATCGACTGGTACATCGACATCGCCCGCCAGGCAGAAGCCGCACTGTTCGATCTGATTTTCATCGTCGACAGCCAGTTCATCACTCCCGGCTCGCCCTCGCATTACCTCAACCGGCTGGAACCGCTGACCCTGTTATCAGCGCTGGCGGTCAGCACCAGACACATCGGCCTGGTCGGCACCCTGACCACTTCCTATAACGCGCCGTTCAACGTCGCCCGGCGTCTGGCGTCGCTGGACCTGATCAGCAAGGGCCGCGCTGGCTGGAATGTAGTTACCAGCGGCGACGCCGGCACCTCAGGCAACTATGGGCTGGACGAGCACTACGACTACGACACCCGCTACAGCCGCGCCCAAGAGCACGTCGAGGTGGTGCAAAAGCTGTGGCACTCCTATGAGGACGATGCCTTCACCCGTGACCGCAGCACAGGCGAGTTTCTCGACACCAGCAAGCTGCACGCCCTGCATCACAAAGGCGAACATTTCTCGGTGGCCGGGCCGCTGAACATCCAGCGTTCGCCGCAGGGCCAGCCGGTGATTTTCCAGGCCGGTGACTCGCAGCAGGGCCGCGAGCTGGGCGCCGCCACGGCGGATGTGATTTTCACCCACGCCGCCAGCATCGAGCAGGGCCAGGCGTTCTACCGCGATATAAAAGAACGTGCCCGGCGCCTGGGGCGTGACCCCGAGCAGATCCTGATCCTGCCGGGCGCCGAGATTTACGTGGGCGATACCGACCAACACGCCCGGGAAATCGAGCGCCACTACCATCAGCAAGACCACAGCTTCGAACTGGCGCTCAAGGAGTTCGGGCGTAACTTCGGCTGGCACGATTTCAGTCAATACGACCTCGACGCGCCATTCCCGCAAGAGAGCCTGGAATACGCGCGCAGCAGCTTCTTCACCAACGCCAAACGGATTGCCGATCAGGCTCGGGAAAAGGGCTTCAGCTTGCGCCAGGCTGTGGAGTTTGGCCGACAACTGCGGCCGGGGGCGTTTGTTGGCTCGGCTGAAACCGTGGCGGCGAAATTGACCGAATGGTTCGAGGCGCGTGCGGTGGATGGCTACAACATCTATATCGGCCATCCGGGGCAGTTCAAGCGCTTCACTCAGGAGGTGATTCCGCTGTTGCAGGAGCGCGGGGTGTATCGCCGCGAATATGAAGGCAGCACGTTGCGCGAAAGCCTGGGGCTGGAGATTCCGCAGTTCAGTCGCTGATCAGAAGCACTGCACCGCTGTGGCAGCGACCTAGGGCGCGAAAGGGCCAGTAAGGGATAAAAATCCTCCGCCGATGGTCAGCATGTCACTGACATTTTCGAAGGAACAGTCTCATGACGATCTACCTGGCTGGCGAAAGCACCTTGCAGGTTGGAACCCCTTTGGTCCTTGAAGCGCCAGCGCAGGAGGGGCCGTATGTGGTGGTATTTGAAGACGATGAGGACACAGGCTACTTCTACGCCTTGGACACCAGTGCTGACGGCAATCCGATTCAGGATGCCTTGCATATCTATAACGTCAGCAATGTATCTGACCGTAATCAGCCATCGACAGTGAAAATCGGCTGGTCCACCGACCATCGCAAGGCGGTGCTGCTGATCAATGATTATCCTCACGCGATTTTCGATTTCGACAGCAAACAGGGTTATTGCCGCAGCGGTTTCCCGGAGCCGGCGGGTAACGGTTGGTCGCAGAAGGGGCACGATTGGGATGACGAGGCGCTGAATCTTTTTGCCTGAGCCTTTTGGCCTTACCCCCGGCGCACGGCGTCGCCGGACCATTCAAAGCCGGAAACGCATCACGCTTGCCTGCATCCCCTCAGCAATATTGCCCAGCCGCTGGGCAGCGGCAGCCAGGTCATTCATGACCTGGGTGTTGTCGTGTGCCATGCGGGCGATCAATTCGACCTGTTGCGCAACCTCCTGACTGGCCCGGGATTGTTCGGTGATGGTCTGGGAGATTTCTTCGACCACAGTCGCCGACTGACGCGCGCCCTGACGAATCTGCCTGATCGAATCGCCTGCCTGCGTGGCCAGTGCCACACCTTCACGTACCCGAGAGACGCCGGTCTGCATGCTGTCGACCGCCTGGCCGGTGCTTTGCCGGATGCGCTCGATCATTGCGGTGATTTCCCGGGTCGATTGCGCGGTACGTGCAGCCAGACCGCGCACTTCGTCCGCCACCACGGCAAAGCCTCTGCCGGCTTCACCGGCGCGGGCCGCTTCGATGGCGGCATTAAGCGCGAGCAGGTTGGTCTGTTCGGCGATGCTGTTAATCACCTGGATGATCGAGTGAATCTCTTCCGAACTCTGGCCCAGCGCCGTGATGGTTTCTGAAGAACGGTTGACCGCTACGTCGATACCCTGCATGCCGTCCACCACGTTGAGAATCACGTCGCCGCCGTCACTGGCCAGGCGTTCAGACTGGCTGGAGAACGACTGTGCATCCCGGGCATGCTCAGCGATCCTGGTGATGTTGGTGATCATCTGTTCAGTTGCCGCGGCCATGCTTGAAGCGCTTTGCGACTGCTGGCTGGCGCGCTGTACCAGGCTGGTAGAGGACTGTCCCAACTCCTGGACGACACTGTGCAGCAGCTGGTTTTCCTGCTGAATTGCCTGGATCATCTGCCGCAGGTTATCGCGCATCTCAGCCAATGCACGCAGCAGCCGTCCGGTTTCATCGCGGTCGTGTGCGTCAATTTCGCCGGTGAGGTCGCCCTGGGCAATGCGTTCGGCAATACGCATGGTGCTGCCCAGTGGCCGCAGCACCGAACGCAGCAGTTGTAGCGTGCACAGCAACATCACCACAGTGACCAGAGCGATCCCGCCGCTCAGGACGGTGACGCTCTGCTGCAGCGCAGCGCGGCTTTGTTGCCGGGTGGCGTCGGCATTGTTGCTGATCAGGTCGCTGAGTGCTGAATTGCGCTCTTCAAGCTCCTTGAACGTATTCAAAAACGATGGCAGTTGCGCGCGTGCCTGCTCAGGCGACTCCAGTGCCAGACGAATGATCGAAGTGGCACTGTTTATATACGCTTCGAGGAGCGGTTGCAGGTCACCGATCGCCTGCTTCAGATCGGCATCAAGGGGCAGGGCGAGGTTGTTCTGGACCACGGTACGGAACCACTTCGCATGCTCATCGAGGTCGGCCAGCACCTGCTCCACTTCGGCCTTGTACTGACGATCGACCAGCAGCGCCGCCAGCACATCGGCACGCAGGGCATCGTGCATCATGTCGCCCTCCATATGATTACGAATCGCGGTCAGGCTGTCGTCATTGCGGGTCAGAGCGGTGTTCTGGACATGCTGCCCGAGCAGCCCGGCGGCACCGAGTAACCAGACGGCGAGAGTGCCGACCAGGCCGAAACCGATAATCTTCTGGCGAATATTCATGATGCGACATCCCTGATTCAGCAGTTTGAGCCAAGCATAGATTGTGATGGGCGGTATTGTCTTGTAGCGCGGCGCAGCACTCAGGCCAAGCAACGCCCTAATGGAGTGCGGTGCGCCCCACACGAGCGCACAGGCCCTGCGTGATCGCTTGCCAGAAAACCGCGCAGCGACGCTCGTGTTGGCCCGTGAGGGCCGACTGGCAAGGCTGCCAGGCTGATCAAAGCGCCTGCCCGACATGTTGGCACGCCTCTGGCATTAGCCTTGGTGTGCGGGAGTAGCGCGAGCTATAGCACCAAAATCTGAAAATGGTTGGCTAGGGTTCCGGCTTGCGAAAGCGAGCGTCAGGTCCGAGAGCTGACGACCTCCAGTTGAGGTTACACGGCGGGATAAAAGCCCGGGAGACAGACCACCTGATGCAACGGGTGTCGCGCTGCTCCTTGTCCGTCCACAGTCAACTGGAGTCCCTCCATGCGAAAGTCATTTGTTAGCGCTGTTCTGGCCGCAAGCCTTGTGCTGTTCGCCAGCCCTCATTCCAAAGCCGCGGTCAAAACCGACTTCGACATCTGCTGGACGATCTATGCAGGCTGGATGCCTTGGGAATATGCCGCCTCTGAGGGCATCATCAAAAAGTGGGCCGACAAATACGGCATCCACATCAAGCTCACTCAGGTTAACGATTACGTAGAGTCGATCAACCAGTACACGGCTGGCCAGTTCGATGGCTGCTCGATGACCAATATGGACGCATTGACCATTCCGGCCGCGGGCGGCGTCGACAGCACCGCGTTGATCGTCGGCGACTATTCCAATGGTAACGACGGTGTGGTGCTCAAGGGCAAGGGCAAGACGCTGCAAGACCTCAAGGGCATGAACGTCAATCTGGTCGAGCTGTCGGTTTCCCATTACTTGCTCGCCCGGGGCCTGGATACTGTCGGGCTCAAGGAGCGGGACCTGAAGGTCATCAATACCTCCGATGCCGATATTGCCGCTGCCTTCGATACCCCTGATGTGCAGGCGGTGACCACCTGGAATCCGATGCTGGCCGAGATCACCGCCAAGCCGGATGTGACCCAGGTGTTCGATTCCAGCAAGATCCCCGGCGAGATTCTGGACCTGTTGGTCGTCAATACCCAGACCCTGCAAGACAACCCCGCGCTGGGCAAGGCCCTTACCGGCGCCTGGTATGAAGTCATGGCCTTGATGGCCAGCCAGTCAGCAGAGCAGCAACGCGCCCTGGAACACATGGCCAAGGCCTCCGGCACCAGCCTGGACGGCTTCAAGAGCCAGCTTGCCACCACCCACTTGTTCGCCACCCCCCAGTCGGCCCTGGCATTCGTGCGCAGTCCGGAACTCGCCAACACCATGCACAAGGTTGCTGCATTCTCCTTTGACCATGGTTTGCTGGGCGACGGCGCCGTAGACAGCGGCGCCGTGGGGATGAGCTTTGCCAGCGGCCAGGTGCTTGGCAACCAGGCCAACCTCAAGCTGAGGTTCGATCCGGCCTACGTGCAGATGGCTGCTGACGGTTCGCTTTGAAAAGGGGCACATCATGCGTTTGATCAATCGCCACCCGGACCGCCCCTCACGCATGCTGCTGATGCTGCTGCCTTTCGTGTTGGTGCTGTTTGCCTATTTTGTCAGTTCAGCCCAGCGGCTGGCTGACAATCCCAATGACAAATTACTGCCTGGCGCAGCGCAGATGGGCGCAGCGATCGAGCGGGTGGCTTTTGTCGAGGACAAACGCAGCGGTGAGTACCTGCTCTGGCAGGACACCGGTTCAAGCCTCAAGCGGCTGGCCACGGGCCTGGCGATCAGTGCGGCGCTGGGGCTGTGCCTGGGGATTGCCTCCGGCGCCTTGCCCATCTTCGGCGCCTCGTTGTCGCCGCTGCTGGTGGTGATGTCGATGGTGCCACCGCTGGCGATCCTGCCGATCCTGTTCATTGTCTTTGGCCTGGGCGAGCTGTCGAAGGTGATGCTGATCGTGATCGGCATCACCCCGATCCTGGCCCGGGATCTGGAGCAGCGGGTCCGCGAAATCCCGGCGGAGCTGCTGATAAAGGCGCAAACCCTGGGGGCGACCAGCTGGACGCTGATCCTGCGGGTGGTCTTGCCGCAACTGTTACCCCGGCTGCTCATTTCGCTGCGGCTGGTGCTGGGCTCGGCCTGGCTGTTTCTGATCGCCGCTGAAGCGATCGCCTCGGAAGATGGCCTGGGTTACCGGATTTTTCTGGTACGGCGCTACCTGGCGATGGACGTGATTTTGCCCTACGTGGTGTGGATCACGCTGCTGGCCTGGCTGACCGACTGGCTGCTCAAGACCCTCACACGCCGGGCTTTCCCTTGGTATGAAGGGGCACGCCCATGAGCTTTATCGAAGTCAGCAATGTCTGGCAGCAATACGGTGAGCATGTCGTGCTCGAAGGCCTGAACCTCAGTATTGCCGAAGGTGAGTTCTGCACCATGGTGGGCGCCTCGGGCTGTGGCAAGTCGACCTTCCTGCGCATGCTGCTGGGCCAGGAACGGCCGAGCCGGGGGCAGATCCTGCTCAACGGCCAACCGCTGGTGGCCGAACCCGATTCCAGCCGGGGCGTGGTTTTCCAGCGCTATTCGGTGTTCCCGCATCTGAGTGTGCTGGACAACGTGGCGCTGGGCCTTGAGCTGCCCCGTGCGCCCTGGCTGGGCCGCCTAGTGGGGCGGGCAAAGCGTGAAGCCCGTGAGCAGGCTGCGCAACTGCTGGCCAGGGTGGGACTGACCCATGCCCAAGACAAGTACCCCAGCCAGTTGTCCGGCGGCATGCAGCAGCGTCTGGCGATTGCCCAGGCGCTGATCATGAAACCCAAGGTGCTGCTGCTCGACGAGCCGTTCGGCGCGCTGGACCCAGGCATTCGCAAGGACATGCATGCCTTGCTGCTGGAGCTGTGGCAAGAGACCGGGCTGACGGTGTTTATGGTGACCCATGACCTGAGTGAAGGGTTCAGCCTCGGCACCCGCCTGCTGGTCTTTGACAAGGTGCGTCTGGACCCACATGCGCCCACGGCCTTCGGCTCGCGGGTGACGTATGACCTGCCGCTTAACAGCCAACGCACCAGCGCCATGTCGGGCTTTATCCCTGAATCCTTATCGCTGCACACAGGAAGCTAATCATGTCTTACACACAGACCATCGCAGAAGACCTGCTGCCAGGCGGCGGGCATCTGTCATTTGTGCTCAAACGCGGGCAAGTCGTGCGGTTTACCGACCTTGAGGGTGGCGCCAATGTCAGCCTGATGCTGTTCAACGCCCATGAGAAAAGCGAGCGGCTGAACCTGCCCGATTCCCTCAAATGCCAGCACACCGCAAAGCTGACCCGCGGCCATTGCCTGTATTCAGACATGGGCCGGGTACTGGCGGCGATCACTCAGGACAGCACCGGCTGGAGCGACAGCATCGGTGGCGTGCTCAACGCAGACGAGGTGCAAGAGAAATATGGCGTCGGCCGCTACCAGGAACTGCGTAACGGTTTTTACCGCAACGGGACCGACAACCTGCTGGTGGAAATGGGCAAATGGGACCTGCAACTGACCGATCTGACCATGCCGCTGAACCTGTTCAGTCGTGTTGAGGTGGACGAGCAGGGCGGGTTGCACTTCGCCCAGGGGCATTCGCAAGCCGGCGATGTCATTGAACTGTATGCGCCCATGGACACGCTGTTTGTGGTGACCGCCTTGCAACACCCGATGGACCCGGCACCTGTGTACGCGCCCAAGCCGGTCCAGCTCACGTTCGCCAACGCTGACGAGTCGGTGGCCGAGCATTGCCGCACCTCGCGTCCAGAGAACGAGCGCGGCTTTATCAATACCCATCGCCTGTTTGCTTGAGGACTTGCCATGACCCGTAACCTGCAACCCGACACCGCTGCTTTCAGGGCAACCATTGCTGCCGGTGAGCCATGGCTTGGCGAAGTCAAGGCCGGGCAGACCCTGCGCATTCTTGACCTGGAAGGCAATCAGGCAATCGATACGCTGTTCTACAGTACGGCCAACTCCCGCGAGCGCTACGACGTGCAGCGCACGCTGCGCAAGCAGGCAAACGTCTATCTGGGCGAGGGCAGCGTGCTCTACTCCAACCTGGGCCGGCCGATGCTGACCATCACCCAGGACAACTGCGGTCGCCACGATACCCTTGGCGGCGCCTGCGCCCAAGAGAGCAACACGGTGCGCTATGCCCTGGAAAAACGCCACATGCACAGTTGCCGCGACAACTACCTGCGTGCCTGCTGCCATGATGGCCGGCTTGGCAAGCGCGACATCGCGCCGAACATCAACTTCTTCATGAACGTACCGGTGACACCTGACGGTGGCCTGACGTTTGAAGACGGCATCTCGGGGGCAGGCAAGTACGTGCAACTGACGGCGCAAATGGATGTGATGGTGCTGATTTCCAACTGCCCGCAGCTCAACAACCCCTGCAACGGCTACAACCCGACCCCTGCGCAGGTGCTGATATGGAACTGAAGCCACTGCTTGCGCGTATCCGCCTGTGGCTGTTCAAGGCCTGTGAGATCCGCGCCGGCCAGTATCGAGGCGAGCCGCCCAAGGCCCCCGACAAGCATCGCTGAGTGGCTAAAGACCTTTCTGTCCGGGGACGACCCCAGGACTTCTTACAACTGCGGGACGGCCCGCAACCCAGTCGAGGCGCTTATGGACCTCCAGGGGACGTTGTCATGTTCGAATCGTTGCTCATCGCCAACCGTGGCGCCATCGCTTGCCGCATCCTGCGCACCTTGCGTGAACTGAATGTCAAAGGCGTCGCTGTCTATTCAGAGGCTGACCTCGCCAGCCGCCATGTATTGGAGGCTGACCAGACCTTGAGCCTGGGGGAGGGCGCAGCGGCCACTACTTATCTGGCCGTCGATAAAATCCTGGCGGCTGCTCAGGTGAGTGGCGCCACCGCGATCCACCCCGGTTACGGCTTTCTTTCCGAAAATGCCGCCTTCGCCGAAGCCTGCGAAGCGGCTGGCGTTGCCTTTGTAGGGCCGACGCCTGAGCAATTGCGGCTGTTCGGCCTCAAGCACACCGCACGCGCCCTGGCACGCGAACAGGGCGTGCCGCTGCTCGAAGGCACCGAACTGCTGGACACGCTGGAGCAGGCACTGCTTGAGGCGCAGGCGGTTGGCTACCCGGTCATGCTCAAAAGCACCGCCGGTGGCGGCGGCATCGGCATGCGCGTGTGCCGCGACAGCCAGCAACTGAGCGAGGCGTTCGAGACAGTCAAACGCCTGGGCCAGAACAATTTCAGTGACGCCGGTGTGTTCCTTGAAAAATACATCGAGCGTGCGCGGCACCTTGAGGTTCAGGTGTTCGGTGACGGTCAGGGTGATGTGCTGACCCTGGGGGTACGTGACTGCTCCATTCAGCGCCGCAACCAGAAAGTCATCGAAGAAACCCCGGCGCCCAACCTGCCGCAGGGCATGGAGCAGGCACTGTGTGACGCCGCTGCGCAACTGGCCAAGGCCGTTAACTACCGCAGCGCCGGCACGGTTGAGTTCGTCTATGACAGCGATGCCGGCTGCTTCTACTTTCTGGAGGTCAATACCCGGCTGCAGGTCGAGCATGGCGTCACTGAGCAAGTATGGGGCATCGATCTGGTGAGCTGGATGGTGCAACTGGCCGCCGGCGAACTGCCGCCCCTGAGCGAACTGCGCGAGCAACTGACGCCGACCGGGCACGCCATTCAGGCAAGGTTGTATGCCGAAGATCCTGGCAAAGACTTTCAGCCAAGCCCAGGCTTGCTCACCTCGGTGGCCTTTCCTGCAGCGCACGGGCGCGCCTTGCGGATCGACACCTGGGTCGAGGCTGGCTGCGAAATCCCGCCGTTTTTCGACCCCATGATTGCCAAACTCATCGCCTGGGCCCCGGACCGCGAACAGGCACGTACCGGCCTGCAACGTGCGCTCGGCGAAACCCGCCTGTATGGGGTAGAAACCAACTGTGGCTATCTGGGCGAAATCCTCGCCAGCCGGCCGTTTGTGACGGGCCAGCCATGGACGCGATGCCTGGAAGCGCTTGTTTACCACCCGCACACCTTCGAAGTGGTGGTCGGCGGTACCCAGACCAGCGTGCAGGACTATCCCGGCCGGCTGGGCTATTGGGCGGTGGGCGTGCCGCCTTCCGGTCCGATGGACAGCCGCGCCTTGCGCCTTGGCAACCGCCTGCTCGGCAACCCGGAGGGGCTGGCAGGTCTGGAGATCACCATCAATGGCCCGGTACTGCGCTTCAACACCGAGGCGGTGGTGGCCGTCACTGGCGCGCCACTGCCGGTTACCCTGGATGGCGAAGCGGCGCCGATGAACACGACCATCCATGTCAAGGCCGGCGCGGTGCTGACCCTGGGCGCCGTCAGCGGGGCGGGCGCGCGCAGCTACCTGACCCTGCGCGGCGGAATTGACGTGCCGGACTACCTGGGCAGCAAAAGTACCTTCACCCTCGGCCAGTTTGGCGGCCACGGGGGGCGTGCGCTGCGGGCAGGGGATGTACTGCACATCACGGAGCTGAGCGACTCCAGTGCCGGCGCGTCTCTGCCGCGACAACCCGCCTTGCCTGCGGTCCGTGCCATCCGGGTGATCTATGGTCCGCATGGGGCGCCGGAGTACTTCACCGAGTCGTACATGGACCGGTTCTTCGCCACCGACTGGGAAGTGCACTTCAACTCCAGCCGCACCGGCGTACGCCTGATCGGCCCCAAGCCTGAATGGGTGCGCAGCGACGGCGGCGAAGCGGGCCTGCACCCCTCCAATATCCACGACAACCCATATGCCATCGGCGCAGTGGACTTCACCGGCGACATGCCGGTGATCCTCGGCCCGGACGGTCCGAGCCTGGGTGGCTTCGTCTGCCCGGTGACCGTCATCGAAGCTGACCTCTGGCAACTCGGCCAGCTCAAGGCCGGTGACAAGCTGCGTTTCATCCCGACCGACGTTGTGCAGGCCCGCCAGCTGGCAACCCGCGAATTGCTGGAGGTGCCGCCGGCCGTTATCGGCGAGGTGGCGACCGCCGTGCTGGCATCGCCGATTGTGCTCGACATTGGTGAGTCCGACACCCGCCTGGTCGCCCGGCTGGCCGGCGATACCCATCTGCTGCTGGAAATCGGCGGTCCGGAACTCAATCTGGTATTGCGCTTTCGCGGCCATGCGCTGATGCAGGCACTTGAAAGCCTGGCGCTGGACGGCGTGATCGATCTCACCCCCGGTATCCGTTCACTGCAAGTGCACTACCAGCCAGAGCAGGTGAGCCTGGAGCAACTGCTGAGCGCAGTGGCTGGCGAGTGGGACGCGGTCTGCGCCGCTGACGACCTGCAAGTGCCCTCGCGCGTTGTGCATCTGCCGCTGTCCTGGGATGACCCGGCGTGCCAGCTGGCCATCGAGAAATACATGACCACGGTGCGCAAGGACGCCCCATGGTGCCCCAGCAACCTGGAATTCATCCGCCGCATAAACGACCTGCCGGATCTGGACGCCGTGCAGCGTACAGTCTTCGAGGCCAGTTACCTGGTCATGGGCTTGGGCGATGTGTACCTCGGCGCGCCGGTGGCCACACCGCTGGACCCGCGTCACCGGCTGGTGACCACCAAATACAACCCGGCCCGCACCTGGACCGCCGAAAACTCGGTCGGAATCGGCGGTGCCTATATGTGTGTGTACGGCATGGAAGGGCCGGGGGGCTATCAGTTCGTCGGGCGAACCCTGCAGATGTGGAACCGCTACCGGCAAGTCGCAGCGTTCAACGGCAAGCCCTGGCTGCTGCGCTTCTTTGACCAGATTCGCTTTTACCCGGTCACGGCTGACGAGTTGCTCACCATCCGGCGTGACTTCCCGCTCGGCAGGTTTGACCTGCAGATCGAAGAAGGGGAGCTGCGCCTGTCGGATTACCAGGACTTCCTGGCGAAAGAGGCCGACGGCATTGAAGCGTTCCGCGAGCAACAACAGGCCGCCTTCCGCGCCGAGCGCGAACGCTGGATCGCCAGCGGCCAGGCGCATTTTGACAGCCAGGAGGAGGTGGCCGAACTCACCCAGGACGACGTCCTGGAGCAAGGCTGCTCAGGCGTCGAAAGCCCGATAGCCGGCAACCTCTGGCAAGTGCAAGCCACGCCGGGAACGCACGTGGAAGCTGGGGACGTGCTGGTGATTCTGGAGTCGATGAAAATGGAAATACCGGTGCTGGCAAGCTGCGCCGGAATCGTGCGGGAGGTGCTGGTGAGCCCTGGTAGTGCGATCCGTGCCGGCCAGCGAGTGGTGGTGATTCAGGAGGCTGAGGCTGGAAAAGTGCCTGAAAGCGCTTGAGTTGGACGGCGTATGAGGAGTAGAGAACAGGCTCGAAACTCATCGCTGAATGCTGCTTAATATAACTCAACTAAATGTTTCTTTAGTTGAGTTATGTGTCGTACGCATATTTCAGAGGGCAGGGGGCAACCCCCTGCATCTGTCGATCTTACTTGCCAAACAGCCTTTCGTGAACCCAGCCATTGTTGGTCAAGATAAACGCACGGGTCTCCTTGATCGGCGTGTCTTTGCTCGAAACCATCGGGCCCAGCTCGCGATTCGTCTCGACAACAGCCTGATCACTCGCCCATTTGGGCAGATCGTCCACCCGGTAGGTATAAGTCACGCGGGAGATCTTCTGGCCCATCATGTCGCCTGGCTCGCTGAACTGCTCGATCTTGGTGACTTTGGCCTTGCCAATACACAGGCCAGGGGCCGTGGAGCCATCACGCAGCTTCTGGGCATCAGCCTTGTAGTACTTGCGACCTTCGTCGGTCAGATCATAGGAGTATTGCACCTGGGTACGCGCCGACTGAAAGATCGAGGCTGGAATCTCTTTGCGGGATAACTCAACTTCCTTGAGCACGCCAGCGCCCGCCAGTGCATGCAACATCTTATTGCTGTTGCCGATATCGAACTCCTTGGACTCGGTCGGGAATGCCGACATCAGAAAGCACTTCGGATACGCCGTATCGAGCCAGGCCTGTGTGGCTTTCTCGAAGTTGCTCTCGGATGCTTTCTTGGGATCAGAACAGCCGACCAGTGCAGTGGCCAAAATTACCAAGGGGAAAATTTTTCTGTGCATCGAATTGCGTCCTTAAAAACTTGAACAGACGGCATCCATCCGAAATTGGAATTGCCGAGCCGGTTTCGATTCGATCAAGCGCGATTGGTTCGATGGCAGATGAGGTGATGCTGGTGATTGTGGAGACAGGCAGCTGCCTGGGAGGCTTGCAAGGTTGGTGACTGGAAACGGTGTTCAGGCGAAGGTATCCGATTTCGCTGTGGTGGATTGTGCTGGGGACTTGGTTACAACGGGCAATGTATCGTTACGCATAATGTATATTATGTTAAATAGTGTATGTCTGTAAGCGCTTGCTACCTACTTGTCCAATCCCACATACCTCCGGTCAAATCCCCACATACCCCCGTTTCCCAGAAATTCAAAAGCTTGGGTTCCATTCATAATCCTATCTCTGCGCATGGCCCTTCACTAACCTCCGGTTGACTCCACTCGACCCCGAACCCCATTCGACCACGACATCCACCATGGCAATGCTGCAGCTTTCTGCTACAGGTTAAAGGAGCCATCACTCATTCTAGCCCCCTGGTTCTGTCATGACTCGGCCGTTCATCCCATTCCCGATTTTCCCTCCCTACGTTTACTGGAGGCCAAATCAGCTTCGATCCTTTCCTACGAATCTGGCTGTGGCTGATCGGTTAGCCCAGATAGACCCGGCAGCCCATCCCTCCATCAACCTTTGGTACGTCGACAGGTATGTGAATTGGATTGCTCACGATTGGGGAGCAGAAAATCCTCACCGCCAGTACCACAGCTGCATTATGGGTCTGGAGAAAATGCTCAATTGGAGCTTTGCTCATGGCCTATCGCTCGTTGACTGGCGCCGCAAAGACTTTGAGAACTACGCAGAGTTTGTGCTCAACCCGCCAAAAGCTTGGACTGTGTACGGCCAACAGGCTCGCTTCGTGCAGGAACCCGGCGTCGCATTTGAGGGATGGTCTATAAACCCAATCTGGCGTCCGTTCCTTGATTCCAGATCAATTGGTGATGACGGCGAAATCGAGAAAAATGTGTGGAAGCGAGAGATTCGATGCGCGACGCAGTTTCTGGATTTCTACCTCAAGGATACTTCAGCCTCACGTGAAAACGTTGCCGCGCAGCCCCTTGCTGATCTTGCTTTCAAGCAACCCAAGGCGATCGGTTTCTTGACCGATGCTGAGCTGGAATGGGTCTTAAAGTCGCTTCCAAATTTCATCGGCGTGCATGAATTCCGAATAATTGAGATGTACCTGATCATGGCTAGATACTCAGGCCGCCGGCTCTGGAGCGTCATGGGAAACGCCAGGTCTCCCGGACTTCTCGATCAGTTCAATCGTAGGTCGGACGGACGTTGGGTTGAGCTTCGCTCAGCCAAGGATGGCTGGCTGCCGCTGTCACCCCATTTCGATGAAGTCTTTGGTCGTTACCTGCGTTACCTGAATATTGATCCGCTCCACCCTCTCCCATCGATTCCAATTTTTCCCAAAGATGATCGGAGTTCTTACTATCCCAAAGCGCTCGGACGCATCCTTGTTTCCATCAGAGACGCTTTGGCTGACAGCGCAGCTGGGTCTGATGATCCAGAGATCTCCAGCGCCTCGGAGAAGATTCGCGGTTTGACGGTTATGTTGGTTAGTCGCAAGCCTGTACCTGTGTACTCCCGGTGATCGTGGCAACCTATTCCATTGATTGTGCGTCATCCGATCCGCAGGTTTTTCCTAGCCAATCCAGCGGTTGTGATCCACTGCGCCGACGATCCTGCCCTACCAAGCCATAGGCAGCGGACGTCGAAATTTCCTGGCCCCTCTGTTGGAATGAGAACCGCTTCTGGCCGATAGCTGTCGAGGATGACGGGCAGCTATCGGCCCAGAGTTTGTAAAAAAGCATCGCCAAAATTGAAGTGCGCGCACCTACGTAATATATGAAAATTGTCGGCACGACAGCAGATGTAGATTCAGCCTAGGTGCGCGGATTTCAGTTTGGTCTTAAGTACCTGGCGCGCCCGAAAACGTTTTTACACTGCCTCGGCCAAAAGCAGCCGGTCTAACAATCGATGGATAGACACATCCATGAGGCCCGAGAGTCTCAATGAAGCCAGAGGGGATTCATACTAACTATCGACTGATCAGATGCTTGTCCTGTTATTGGTAACGTTCTCGTGCACAAGCTTCCCCAAACTAATCATTCCTTGGGCGAGCCGCTCATCCCATGGCAAGCCGCAAGTCAGGCGTAAATGATCACCGTAGCTACCGGTGCTTGAGAAAAGGGGCCCTGGCGCGATTCCAATGCCATTATCCAGCGACGTGTTGAATAACTGCTGGGCGTCGCCTCCGGCAGGTAACTGAATCCACAACGACAGTCCTCCACGCGGCTGGCTTGTAAGTGTTTCCTTAGGCCAATAACGGCTGATTGCATCACGCATACGAAGCGAGGTTTCTGCCAACCCCCGGCGTAGTCTTCGCAGTCCGCGCTCAAGATCGTGGCGCCCAAGGTAGTCGCTGATTGCGAGCTGGGGAAGCGCGGTATTGCCGATGGTGGAGAAGTATTTTGCCCTGCTTAATTCTTCTGTCCAGCGCCCCCCTACAATCCAGCCAACACGTAATCCAGGTGCTAAAAATTTGGAGAATGAACTACAGGTAATCACGTTGCTACCTGAGTCCCAGCGCCGTAATGGAGATGGGCGGCTGTCGTCCCACGCTAACTCACCGTAAACATCGTCTTCCAAAATTATAGTGCCGTGCCGCTCGCACGCTGAAAGCAGTTGCCGTTTAGTCGCATCATCAAGCAGGCGGCCAGAGGGATTGGAGAAGTTCGGTACAACAAGTGCTACCCGAACGGGCTCTTCTGCAAGGATTGCCTCCAAGCGCGCCATATGGATCCCATCGACAGGATCCTGAGGAAACTCGACGACCCTTAGGTTCAAGGCGGCGAGTGTTTGCAAGATGCCCTGATAGGCAGGGGATTCGACCAATACCAAGTCCCCAGGAGAAGTAGTGGCACGCAAAGCTAATGAGATGGCCTCCATAGCGCCTGCAGTTACGATGATCTCTTCCGCCTCCACTTGGGCTCCAAGGTTCACGTAACGCTGGGCTATTTGACGTCGTAGCGGGCCATGCCCCTGAGGGGGCGAGTAGTCCAGAGCGCTGCTCCGCTGTCTGCGTAAGCATCTCGAAAGAGCAGCAGCAATAGCTGCATCAGGTAATAGTGCGGCGGCAGGACGAGCGTAATGCAGAGGTAATACGTCTGCACTTGCATCGATGAAACGCATTTCTCGCAATGCAGGGTTGCTGATAAACGCTGGCTCACGTGCAGAGGGCGTTTTGAAGGTGACGGACGGTGTGGAGCTGCATACAAAAAATCCCATGCGCTGCCGAGCCAAGATCAACCCTTCTTTTTCCAGCTGATGACATGCCTGAACCGCAGTGGCAGTGCTGAGACCATGGTTGGTGGCTAGCTCACGAATTGATGGAATGCGCTCGCCAGGCCTCAACCAGCCTCGCTCGATCTGGGTACGCAGCGACTCAGCAAGGGCCATATAGCGCAGCATCGACTCTCCCCCCCCCCCTGTATTGGTATCTTTTCACTCTATCTGACTCTGTATTGATTTGTCTCCTCTTCTTAAGATTTCCGCCTGGAGCTGATACACCCCGTCCAAGCGTCGGCTTGAGTGTGGAAAAAGCTTCCCCCCCTTATCCACGATCCAATTTCTACGGTCAGACCGATATGACAACACACACACCAAATGGGCTATCCATTCGCCCGATGCAGCCAAGCGACCTAGATAAAGTCATTCAATGGACATCTGAGGAAGGATGGAATTTGGGCCTTAACGACGGAAGGGCTTTTCAGGTCGCAGATCCCACGGGGTTGTTCGTTGCCTGCTTGAACGATGATCCCGTCGCGGCTATCTCCGCTGTCAAATACGGCGATACCATAGGCTTTGTGGGCCTATATATTGTCAGAGAGGATTTACGTGGAAAGGGCATGGGTTATCCACTCTGGAAAGCCGCAATGACCTCTCTCGAAGGTAGGACAGTAGGTTTGGATGCGGTTGTTGCTCAGCAGGGGAACTACGCGCGCTCAGGCTTTGAAATGGCTTTCAAGACCACGCGTTATTCCGGGATTCCGCAGGTTTTGAAGCCTAATAATCCTTGTGTACAAAGCATTGGCGAAGAACTTATTGATCGGGTATTGGACTATGACTGGTCGTTTTTTCCAGCCAGTCGAGAGACTTTTCTTCGACACTGGCTTCTCATGCACTCGTCTTACTCTGTTGCCTACGTCGAGGAGGGTGTGGTTAAAGGTTTCGGTGCAATCCGACCAGCTGAGAGCGGTTATAAGATTGGCCCATTATCTGCTCAGAACGAATTTATAGCGGAATCCATTTTCTGTTCGCTTGTTGCATGGGCTGATGGTGCATCCGTGATTCTTGATGTCCCACAACCTAACAAGGTTGGCACTCTTCTCGCAGAGAGTTATGAGCTCACACCCCTATTCGAGACTGCCAGAATGTACCGAGGGACTGCCCCAGATCTACCACTCGCAAAAATCTTTGGCATGTTGACACTAGAGATCGGTTAACGAAAAGGCCTGCGTCTCGGTGCCTGCGAGTCACGCGCAGCATCGAAGCCACGCAGGTTACCGAAACTGGCATAGTAGCTAACGGCTCTGCGGCTAGCTGCACGGGACGGTCTGCACCAGAGCGCTTACCGCCCCATTGCCCCCGCGCTTTTTCTCGACATCGGTACTACGCCTCGGCCCGTAAGAGCATTGGCCGAATCAGAAGCGGATAGCCCTGCAGATGCCGGTTGATTTGTCGGTAAATCTGATATGCCTGGGGCGGTAATCCATCAAGGTTGTGCAGTAGATCTAGCTGCTGGCAGCCCTGCGTCACCGTCGCTTCTTCATCTTTGCAGAACTAAATCAGGCCATATTGGAATTGCTACCGGCATTCAATCAGCGCCCATTCAAGTAACAGCCTGGATGCAGGTCGCGTCCAGGGATGCCTCTACTTGCATGCTTTGACCCCTGCCCGCCTTATGGCCACCGCACCAACTCCAGTTCCTTGAGCCGGATGGCCATCGCCGAATCCGAGACGCCGAATTGCTGGGCAAGTGACACCAGGTTCTGGTTGTTGAAGCGGGTGCATCGTGCTAGAGCCAGTTCACGTTCTCCTGACTCTTTTGGGGCGTAGAGGAGTCGATCCGGATTGTTGGGGTCGAGGTGATAGGCAATCACGTCGCTGAAGCGCAGCTGTCCCTTGCAGCAGAACATAAATTCGAAGCGTTCCTTCACCAGCTTTTGAGGCATGAGGAAGCAGGCCGCGAAGCGGTCGGCTTGTCGCTCTGCGGGTACACGTGGTGTTTGCAACGGGCTGCCATCAAACGCGCGGTCGCGATGCATGACGGTGTCCTCATGCAAAACAAGATGGCCGACTTCATGGGCCCCCGTGAAGAGCTGAACTTTGTCACCAAACTCGGTCGCGACAGCGATCTTATTGGATTGACGGTCAATCAGGCCTGCAATGCGAGTACCGGTTTTATGCCGGTTGAACTGGGTGTCTCCCAGGGTGGGATATTCGTGATAGTCGTAGCCGCAGACCATGGCGGCGATCCGGGGGCTGCGCATCATCATCGGTGGAATTTCTTGATCTGGCCACAGGTACCGGCGATCACGGTAAATCTGCACTAGCAGGTCAGTAGCTGCTTTCTCGATTGAAGCTTCGTTCATGGCAGAACACCACATGTAGGCTGTCAAAAACAATTTAGCCCAATATGTAGTGGTTTCAATATATGGCTAAACCACCATATGGGTTTTCAGATGAACGGTGGAGGGGTTTGGCACAAGAAATAAGGTGATTTCATTTCGCTATCTTTGGGTTCGCCCTGCTCCAGATTGTGTGCGAGGATTCGGCTACGGCGGTGGCCGATGAGGGCGTGCCAGACCGCTATCCACACATCGAACCCTTGATGTCGCCCGCTGTAGCGTTGGGGGCCATCGAAAGGATTACCGGAGGTTTGACAAGAAGCATGGCATTGGATGTTGCGTTCAGCATTGAGGCTGGAGATTTTGTCGATCCCGATCGAGCCTATGACCTGTTTTGGGCAGGTGTAATTACCAATAAACGAGCCTTCGTTTGCCCTGGAG
Organism: Pseudomonas sp. StFLB209; assembly: GCF_000829415.1. Classification (NCBI taxonomy): domain Bacteria; kingdom Pseudomonadati; phylum Pseudomonadota; class Gammaproteobacteria; order Pseudomonadales; family Pseudomonadaceae; genus Pseudomonas; species Pseudomonas sp. StFLB209. The sequence continues at coordinate 4,956,267 of NZ_AP014637.1, forward strand.
CGGACTGTGCGGCCCAGGTGACCTGTGCGAATTTGGACAAGGACGTGCAGAGCATGCGGGTCGTGCCGCACTTCAAGGTTTACGGAGAGCATAGTGAGGCATGCGGGATCATCAACGGGAAGGCGATCGACCTTGAGGTTGAACCGAGCGGCCCCGATGGGCAGGAGCGCAAAACCGTCGATAAGTCCATTGTTGACGTGTTCAAGCTTGCTCGACCTGACTCGTACTATGACGAACCGACTCAGGATCCCAGCGCTGATGTGCATGTGGCGAAACAACGCGCTAGAAACACAAGGCCTTACACGACCAAGCTGGGTGAATCCGGGATCGTAGGCCCCATTTACTCCGTGCGCTCTGTAGTAAGCCGGTATATCCGGTATCGAACCGACAACACCTTGGAGTTTCGCCGGCTCAATATTGCCGGCCAGGACGTGGCCTACGACAGCATTTTTAAATGCATCTGGGAGCAGGATCTGAATGACCTCCCCGACCACCCTGTCATTTACTATGGGTGGGCCTACATCGATCGCACTAGAAAAAATGACGCGTACCGGATCAAGTTCAAGAAATGCTTGATGCGCGGAACCGAAAGCCTGACGACCTCAAGCTTCGTTTCGGACACGCTCGTCGAGCGCTACAAACTCAAAAACCTCATGGCTACCAGGCTTGCAAAGATCTCCCAGCAGCCCAAGCCCACTGCGTTTGTGTTTCTGTACGGACAACCCACAGTACGGACGTCACAGGGGACGAGCTACGCCAATTTCGAGCTGAAGAACTTGGACATGGTTGACGTTAACTACGACTGCCCATTGCCTTCCAAGTACGACAAGTAGCCGGTTAAGCCTGAGCCACCCGACGCATATGCCGATGGTGGTTCGGGCCTGCCATGGATGCTAAGCGAGCCCTTTCGGGCTCAGACTATTCCGGGACAAACAGTCCTGGGGCGTCAGGGCTGAGGGGCCTATCGAATTGTTATGTATCCACGCTACAGCTCCAGCATCGCCCGCCTGCTGGCACAAGAACAGCCCCATGGTTCACGTCTTCACTCCCCTCGCCCATGCTGCTTTTACGAGCAGCTTGATATGTCATGTGCGAGGGTCAGGTTACTCCCATGCAGGTCAGCATCACACCCTATCGGCGCTCTACGGTGGTCGCTGAGCTGCTACCTTCAGCGCTCGGCGATGGCCATAGATCCCATTCACCTCGTGGTGGATGGTGCGGATCTCCTTGCTCAGACGCCGATTCGCCATCTCTCTCGCCGATGGAGGCCGCTGCTGCCAGGCATAGAAACCGCTGCGCGATACCTGCAGCAGCCGGCACATTGGCGCTACGGGATAGCGACCGGCCAACGCCTCAATCAGCGGGGCGAGAGCGCGGAGCTAAGTCGCCTACGCCAGCAACTGGCTCAGGTCACCATGGAGCGCGATGTTTTAAAAAAAGGCGCTCGCCATCTTCTCGCAGCCCACGAAGTGAAGTTCCGCGCCATTGCCATTGCCCGGAAATGCATCGTCACCTTGCTGCTCAGACTGGCGCTTCCATTTGCCCAACAGGCTTTCAGCGATGCCGAGCGTCTCGGCGACATGACGAAGCGTCATGCCGGCAAGCACCTGGTCGACCGCTTCGCGTTTGAAGGATTCTGGAAAACGTCGTCTGGTCTGGGTCATGAACACTCCTTGCGGTGGGCATTATCCACCTTAAGTCAGTGTCCACTCAGCCCGGGACAGACCACATCCATCTACGATGCTTTGGTGTGAGATCAAGACCTTGTAATGATTTAGTTAGCACGGTCAAAATTCAGCAAGGCCTCGACCAGACCCGCTGGATTTTCTTCTGCGAGCCAATGCCCCGCCTGTGCAAGGCATAAGAATTTCACACTCTTCGCCACCTCCTTCATCATCCTTTCCATGACTGGCGCAAAGGCGCTCGACTCTCCTGCAACCGCAAGAACGGGCACGGCAGTTTTGCCGTGCTCCGCAAGCTGAGTTCGGTTAAACGCCGCGTCCTGAGCAAAAGCTCTATACAGCTGAAAACCAGCTCGCATGCCACCCGGCCCGCTGAAGCTCTCTAGATAGCGCTGCTTCGCGGCCAGATCGATAGCGCCGGCATCGTACGCAAGATCGTGCCAAAACCGCTCAAGATAAAAAGCCTCCTTGCCAGCGGTCAAAGCTTCTGGGATATCCGGAGCCTGGTGGAAATGGAAATGCCAGACGCGCTTATCATCAAGCAAAACATGGTCGAACACTTGGGTACCGGGTAATGGTGCGTCTAAAACCGCTAACGCCTTGGTGGAGTCCGGGAACTGCCGGGCGAATGCGTAGGCAACCATCATGCCGATATCGTGACCGACTACGAAAGTGGGAGCCTTGATCTCGGCATCCTGTAGCACTGCAAAACAGTCGCGGGCCATCTGAGCCTTGTCATATCCATCTGCTGGGCGAGTCGAACCGCCAGCACCTCTGAAATCCGGGGCTATAACTCTGTAACCGCTTTCCATAAGTGGCCCTACGATGCGACGCCAAGCGATCGCCGTCTCCGGGTAACCATGGATCAGCAGTATATTTTTAGGGCCAGTACCCCCTACCGCGTAACGAAGCCTCACGCCGTTGCCAACGTCCACGGACGCCCACTGCATGCTATTCATTTCTGAACTGTCCATCGTGTCCTCTTTAGCCAAGTAGCCACCTCCGGGCAAGAAGGTGCTGTTTGTCGAGTCGAGCTGAAGCTCAGCTTAGAGCTGAGCCTCATGCCGAAAACAATGTCAGTTGAGGCGCGCATTTTTGGCGTGATTGTGAGCTTTAACCACCTCAGGGGTCGTACGATTTTCGATCGCTTTGCGCTTGGTGGCTTCATCGCCACCGACGACATGGTCTACGTCATTCATAAGTGCTTCAAAGCCTTGACGAGCAACCTCGGTCTTATCGTTCTTCTTTGACTCGCCAATCTTGCTGTTGCTCATACCGGCATTTTTGTGAAAATCGCTATCGGTAGCCCCTGGCAAGAGTGCTGTGACGGTGACCCCGGTATCGCGAAGCTCTTCACGGAGCGACTCTGCGAAAGAAAAACCAAAAGCCTTCGATGGGCCATACACGGTTTCGTAAGGAGTCGGTTGAGTCGCTGAAATCGACGATGTGATCAGGATACGTCCATTGCCGTTATCGACCATATGTTTAACCACGCGCTTAGCCATATGCACGGTGCCTGTGATGTTGATAGCGATCAGTTTGAAGTCATCTTCAAGGTCGTTGTCCACGAAGGCCCCACCTTGACCGATACCTACGTTCAAAGCCGCTGCTTCAAGCGGTCGGCCCAACGAAACCACAAAGTCCCACAGCCCCTGAACGCCCTCGTAGGTAGCCGCGTCGGCCTGATGAGGGAAACACTCAACTCCGAGCGCTTTCAGCTCATCCGCCGACGTGTGAACTTTGTCACTGGATCCAGAGATAACCAGATCGTAACCGTTCTGAGCGAATTGCTTGGCAAGCTCCAATCCGATACCTGATGAACCTCCAGTGACCAGTGCCAGTGGGCGTGTAGCTGTCATGTCTGTCTCCTCAAATAAAATTAGCGTGACCTAATCTCTGAACGCCATGACGACGCCATGATCCGTGAATTGCATTCAACGTAGCATTGGGTTTAGCGCAAGGTCATTCAGGTGAAGGAACAGTCAGAGCCCTTACCGTTACTAAATAGGAAAGGTGCGAGTAATGTCGAATGTGAAAAATACTGTCATCGTCATCACAGGCGCGTCATCAGGTATTGGCGCGGCCTCTGCGATTAAATTGGCCAGCCTTGGCGGCAAAGTAGTTCTTGCCGCACGCAATGAGGAAAAATTGAAGGCTTTGGTTGCCGAAATCAGAAATGCGGGGGGTGAGGCGTCCTACTTCGTCACAAACGTCACCGACAAAACGAGCCTGGTCGGCCTGGTCGAGTTTGCGATTAAGCAGTATGGTCGTATCGACAGTCTCGTCAACAACGCCGGGTTGATGCTTTTTTCCGACTGGAAAGACGTCGTAGTCGATGACTGGGAAAAGATGATCGACACCAACATCAAGGGCTATCTCTACGCTATCGCGGCAGCGCTTCCCCAAATGCTGGAACAAGGTCATGGCAAGATTTTAAACATGTCATCGGTCGCAGGCCTTCACGTCGGTGGTTCAAGCGGCGTGTACAGTGCAACGAAGTTTTTCATCCGTGGCATCACAGAGAGCCTGCGAAAAGAAGTTGGCGTGGACAGCGGGGTTCAAGTTTCCATGATCAGTCCGGGCGTTATCGATACTGGCTGGGCTGACAAGGTGAGTGATGCCAAAGGCAGAGAGGCTGCGAAAGCGCTGAACGAGATTGCGATCACTCCTGAGCAGGTGGCTGATGCAGTCGCCTATGCGCTTGACCAACCCACCAATCTCACCATCAACGACATCGTAATTCACCCAACTAAGCAGGACTGGTAACAGCAAAATGGCGGCCTTCTTGGGCCGCCATCCATGTACTAAAAAATCTAATCACTCGTCCGCATCTTTGAGGCCGGAACCAGGCCGAGCGCCCTTCGCATGCAAACTTGCTGTCGTGGAGTCGGGGAGGATCTTGTTGATCACATTGCCAATGAGCTTACTGTCCGGCTTACCCGCTACCACCCGATCTTTCCCGACTTTCATAGCCTCATAACCCTCCTGAGCGACCTTCGTCGGAGCGGCCTTTGGGCCGAGCCCCAATGTCGTCGTGTCCATGCCCGCTCGATGCCAGAAATTTGTGTCGACCTCCCCTGGCAATAGCAGTGTAAAACTGACACCGCTGTCCTTGACCTCAGTCTTTACTGCTTCCACGAAAGAAATTAGAAATGCCTTCGTAGCGCCATAAACCGCCTCATACGGCGTGGGCATCGTTCCAGAAATCGAGGCCGTGTATAGCAAGCGTCCTTGGCCCCTCGCGACCATGTCCGGCAGCAACAACTTGGTGAGATGGACTTGGGAAGCGGTGTTGAGCTGAATCAGTCTCATCTCATCTCATCTCATCTCATCTCATCTTCAAGGACTGTACCGCCTAGGAAGAATCCGCCCAGCCCTAGGCCTGCGTTCAACGCAGCGGCGTCGAGAGATCGCTCCAGTGCATGTATAGCGTGCACTAAATGATCAACGTCTTCAGGTTGGGTCAGATCAGCGTTGATGATTGTGACTGCCGCCCCCGTGGCTGCGACGGCTTCAGCCGTGCGTTGCAGTCCATCATTTGCGCCCGTGGCAGTAATCACAAGATCGTAGCCGTCGGCCGCGAAAAGCCTTGCTAGCTCATAGCCAATCCCACTGGATGCACCCGTTACTAAAGCAAGCGGTCTTTGTTCACTCATCATAATTCTCCAGCTGCTAAGTCAGCAGCCCAGCGCGTCTGCGGCTTCGGTCATGGATTCAGCTACGACGTCCCAGTCTTGCTCGGCCGTTAAATCCGACGCTTGATCAGGGCCGTGTTCGGTCGGGCGGCGCACGAATATGGTTTTCAATCCACTGACGCGAGCGGCAGCTAGATCCGAGTTGTGAGCTGCAACCATCCCTACCCGCTCTGGTGGGAGACCCACTGTCTGCGCCGATTTAAGATAGGTCTGGGGCTGTGGCTTGTACGACTGAGCGACCTCCGCACCCACGATGACGTCCCAAGGTAACTGAGCGAACTTGGACAAGTTGAGCATTCCGGCAATATGCCCATTGGAAAGCGGCCCTATTGAGTACTTGCGTTTGAGCCGGCCCAGGCCGGCTACCGAGTCAGGCCACGGATCGAGCTGCTCCCATGCTTTGTTCAGCTGGGCTAGCTCCGCTTCGGCAATCCTGCCGTAATCGACGCTATACTTTGAGAGAACGGTTTCCAGATTCTCCCTGTTGAGAACGTCCAGAGTTACAAAGAGACGTTCGCCGCTCCTGACACGATCCATCGAAGGTTGGTAAAGGGAGCGCCATTGATCAGCGAACTCCAATGGGTCGATGTCTATTTGATGGCGGCGAAGGAAAGGCTCAGCTGCTCTGGCAACACCTGAGCGCCAGTCCACAACCGTGCCGAAGACATCGAATCCAAGAAAACCTACATCGTCTAGCTTGCTCATATCGACTCTCATGGTTCGCTGCAGGATTCAGACCGCTACTCCTGAGTGGGAGGAGCGGTCAGCCACAAATTATGGTTTAGAAACCTCGTTGACCCAGGAGTACATAGGTTTGAACCCGAGCACTCGCTTGGCTTTGTCATTCGAGAGCAGAACCTCGTTTCCGGTGATCTGCTTGCGACGCTCGATATTCGGGTAGTGGCGATCAAGCAGCTCGCTGCTCGGAGTACGCATGACCGTCTCATCATTGGTGATGAAGAACTCGTCCTTGCCGCGAACGTCATAGTGCAACGCTAACTCGATGCCTTGCGCCACATCCCTGTTGTCCACGTACGTCCAGAAATTCCACAGTCGGACAGTCGGGTCATCCTGCCAGGTTTCAAATTTCGCGTACTCCTCAGGGTTCATTACGTTTGACAGGCGCAGGCAGGTGATTCGCAGGGTCGGATCGTTGAGGCAGAACTGCCTTGCCATTTCCTCTCCCAGCACCTTGGTAAGCGAATACACGTTGTAACCTCGCATGGGGTAGTCTTCGTCCACCGGTACGTAGGGGGCGTCGGTCTTGTCATAAGGAACGCCTGTCCCAACCTCGCTGGCAGCCCAGATAATATTCTTGACGCCCAGGCGACGGCATGATTCGAACACGTTATAGGTCGCGACCATGTTCAGCCGGAACTCATCGCTGTCAGGAATCATGCGCGGATGCGGCATGCTCGCTAGGTGCACGACTGCATCGAACCCTTGCGGTTCTGGGCGGGCATAAACGTCTTCACCAACGGATGAAAGCGCGTCGAGCGTTTGACCAAAATCTTCCAGGTCGGCTTTCATCATCAACTCATCCGGATCAAGTGGATCGTCTTTGTCGATAATGAACACTTCATATCCCCGCTCTTTGAGGTACGGAACTAACACTCTGCCAACCTTGCCGTGGCCTCCGGTGACTGCAACGCGCTTGATTACTTGAGACATCATTTCTCCAGATTCATGACGGCGAATTCGCCTACTCATGAACTGACCTTGGAGGTATCAGAAAGAGCCTTGCATTCCAATCAACGCGTGGTTGAGATTTTCTCAACGATGAGAGGACAACACGGACGCCTGGATACGTTACCTTGTCAGGGTAGAGATGAGCATTCATTGCTGATCTCGGAAATGTAGGAGGCCTCATGAAGTTCGTTAAGCTAGGTTCGACAGGACTGGACGTATCCTCGCTTTGCCTTGGTTGCATGACGTTTGGTGAGCCTGATGCAGGTACACACCCATGGACGTTGGATGAGCACGCCAGTCGTCCTATTGTTAAACACGCGGTCGAGCAAGGCATTAACTTCTTCGATACAGCGAACAGCTACTCCGCCGGAACCTCTGAGCTGATTATAGGTAAGCTGCTGAGAGAGTTTACCCGCCGAGAAGAAACCGTGATCGCCACTAAGGTCTTTTACCCAGCCAACATGTGGGAGGGCTCCTCGAAGCCCAATGAAAAGGGGCTTTCTAGAAAAGCCATCATGGCGAGCATTGATGCGAGCCTGACACGACTTGGCACTGACTACGTTGATCTGTACCAGATACATCGTTGGGACTATCACACGCCCATTGAAGAAACCATGGAAGCGCTTCACGACGTGATCAAGTCAGGTAAAGCACGTTATATCGGTGCCTCATCAATGTATGCCTGGCAATTTGCAAAGGCGCAGCAGGTGGCGGTAACAAACGGCTGGAGTCGTTTTGTCTCGATGCAGAATTATCTCAATCTGATCTATCGCGAAGAAGAGCGCGAGATGATCCCTCTGTGCATGGATCAAGGTGTTGGACTCATGCCTTGGAGTCCGATGGCGCGCGGAAGGCTGACACGTCCTAAGGGCCAGCAAACAACACGCACGCAGACAGATGTTTCTGGGCAGTCTTTCTACCATGCGACCGAAGCTGAAGATGGGCGGATCATTGATCGTGTGGAGCAGATAGCCAAAGAAAAAGGAGTGCCTATGGCTCAGGTTGCCTTGGCCTGGGTTCTAAGCAAGACAACAGTGTCAGCCCCCATTGTGGGAGCCTCCAAAGCTCACCACCTAGATGATGCGATTGCCGCACTTGATCTGGCCCTCTCTACCGAGGAGATCCGGCGTCTCGAAGAACTCTATGTGCCGCATGCAGTAACTGGTTTTTCTTGAGCCGACCGGCCGGGCAGGGTCTGCCTCCCTGCTCGGCATTGACCAAATTAGCCGAATGCGCTGGGATCCGGGCCTAGTCGCTTGCGGTTATCCAGCGTGGCGAGGGCAGACATATCCGAAGCATTCAGAGAGAAGTCGAATACGTGTAGGTTCTCCTTGATTCGCGCAGGCGTAATGGATTTAGGGATAACAATATTCCCAAGCTCAAGATGCCAACGGATGATGATTTGGGCAGCCGTTCGGTCATGCTTGCGAGCAATGTCCAGCACGACTGGATTTGTTAGCGCACTACCTTGGCCAAGCGGGCTCCACGCTTGGGTAGCAACCTGCAGTTCATGATGCACGCTGCAGATTTCCTTCTGCTGCATGAATGGATGGAGCTCGATCTGGTTGAGCACCGGCACCACTCCACTCTCCGTTATCAGCTTTTGCAGGTGATCCTTATTGAAGTTCGACACGCCGATCGATTTGGCCTTGCCGGCACGCTGCAAGTCGATGAGCGCACTCCAGGTTTCAACAAATTTGTCTCTGCTAGGCACAGGCCAATGGATCAGCAGTAGATCCACATATTCGACGTTGAGTCGAGCCAGGCTTGCATCCAATGCTTTTTTGGCCGCGTCGAATCCGTGCGCATCGTTCCACACCTTGGTGGTCAGAAAAACCTGATCACGAGATACACCAGATGCGCGTATACCCCGGCCAACCCCCTCTTCGTTCCCGTAGATCGCTGCTGTATCAATATGCCGATAGCCTTCTTCTAGCGCGATTTTCACCGCAGATGCAGCCTCTGCATCACTGGCTTGCCATACACCTAAGCCCAGTTGAGGAATGGTGCAGCCGTCACATAGCTGAACCGTGAGTTGAGGATTACTCATCAATATTCGCTCCACTTCAAAAAATCATGCGTTTGCATGAGGTTCAAATATCCAACCTTTGAGTTACACCTCATCTCCCTCCGCGCTTTGACGATTCTCAACCTTGATGGAAACGGCAAAGAAGATGATCCCCAATAGCGCCAGGCTAGCTCCAACCCATCCGGTGGAAGCCCACCCCCATCCGCTCGCGATGGACAATCCGCCAAGCGTGGCACCTACAGCGTTAGAGATGTTGAATGCACTGTGGTTAAGCGCAGCCGCCAAGGTCTGGGCTTCGCCGGCGACGTTCATCAGCCTAACTTGAAGCGCAGGCACCAGAGCAAATCCGCAACCGACAAAGAACAACACAACCACAGTACCTGCCGGCGAAGATGTGAACAGGGAAAAGAAACCAAGAAAAACCATGTTCCAGATCATGATGTAGAAAATTGCCGGCACCAAAGCGCGGTCGGCCAACCATCCGCCTACCAGGTTGCCTACGATCATTCCAACTCCCCAGACAGCCAGCACCATTGGCACCTGGTCAGAGCTATAGCCCGTCACTTCGGTGAGCGTTGGAGTGATGTAGCTGTAGACGGCAAACATCCCTCCGAAGCCAATTGACGCTACCGCAAGCGTGATCCAAAGCTGCGGCCGTCTTAGGCCATCCAATTCGGATTTCGGGCTCGCAGAGTCATCACGAGGGACGGATGGAATGAAAAACCAAAACAGGGCCACAGCCAGTACACCTCCCACTGCGAGCATTCCAAAAGCACCTCGCCAACCGAATAGCTGACCTATCCATGTGGCAGCAGGAACGCCAATGACGTTTGCAGCAGCAAGTCCCGCCATGACATAACCTGCGGCTTGGGCTTTACGGTTCTCTGCGACGAGCCTGGCAGCAACCAGGCAGGCCACGCCGTAATAGGCACCGTGCGGCAGCCCCGCCAGGCAACGTGCGATGAGCAGCGAGACATGGTTCCAGGCAACAGCGCTGGCGCCATACCCTATGACGAACATAGCCATGAGTGCGAGTAGCAACGACTTGCGGTGCCAACGAGCGGCCAAGATAGCGATCAGAGGTGCGCCAACTACGACTCCAAGGGCATAAGCCGTGATGTAACCGCCGGCAACGGGAACAGAGACACCTGTGCTTGACGCCAGGCCAGGCAACAGGCTCATTGATGCGAATTCGCCTGTGCCGATAAATAGGCCACCTAGCGCAAGCATCAGAATCGCCGCCCACACCCCGTAAGGAGCATCGATTTGATTGGGCGTAGAGGGAATAACGAGTGAGTCAGTGGAGAGTTGGCTGGTCATTTGATATTGCCGCGCATCGTGAACCACACGGCAGGCACCTCTTTCGTTGTCGATTAGTGATCAGTCCTCGTGGGAACGAAGAGCGAATTCGCGCGAGGGCGCAACACCAAGAGTGGATTACTTGGTTACGTCTGCGGTGTAGGCCGAGAACTTTTCCGAAAAATCTTGATGCCAGCGCGAGAGCGCTGGCCGATTTTGAATCATGTCGTCGGCAGCCCACTGCATCCGCCGCTGGTCGAGCTCCCAAGTAGACTCGTTATCCTCGCAGAAGATGTAGAAGTCCCCCGCCGCCATCCCGTCGAACAGTCGTTGCACTACCTGGGAGGGCGTCCAAGGGCTCGCCGGCTTCTCAGTAGTGTTGGTCATTCCAGGAAAATTCATGGGTGTGAAGGTGTACCCAGGGATCAACAAATGAGCAGAAATTCGGTCACCTACTTTCTCGCGCAGCTCATGAGCCAGTTGTTCAGTCAACACCTTGATAGCCGCTTTAGAAACTGAGTACGCCGCGTTGCCTGGCGGCGTAGTGATACCCTCCTTGGAACCGAGATTGACAATGGCGGCGGCGCCACACTGGGAAAACATCGTTTCCACAAAAAGCGACTGTAGGGTTAGCGCACTCCAGAAATTGATGTCCATAAGCTTTCGCCATTTACCGAGTCCGCTCCAAGGGCCTGCTCCTTGAATCACCGCCGCGTTGTTGACCAATAGAGACACCTCTCCGAACTCACACGACTGCTCGTATAAACTGTGAAGATCCGCTTCTGACGTCACATCTCCCGAAATTGCCAGCAGCTTGAGACCTGGAAACTCGTTGAGGAGCATTCTGGTCGCAGTATTGAGTGCCTTTTCGTCACGGTCGAAGATAACCACCTTCATACCCTCCGCCGCTGCTCGGTACGCGATGGCATAGCCAATCCCTACGGCCGCACCTGTGATGACTGCGACGGCATCTTTCCTGATAGCTGGATGGTTCATGGTAGGTCTCCTAGTTGGCAGTGGTCGCATCCGACGGGCTCGATCTCAGCACGATCTCAGTGATCTCGGCGGGAACGCCTAGTCGGATTGGAAAGCCGTTCCATAAGGCCGTCCCATTGTTCAGGTACAACGTCATTCCTCCAACGTCATATTTTCCAGCGATGAACCCCTGATTCGCGTATCGAGCCACCTGATCTAGGCCGAGTATCATCCCCCCATGGGTATGCCCGGAAAGCTGCAGACTGACACCCGCTGCCGCAGCTGCAGCAGCGCCGACTGGCCGGTGCTTAAGAAGAATCGTGGGGACATCCTTAGGGGAACCAGACAGCGCTCGATTTAGATCCGGGCCGGGAAAACCAAACGAAGGTGCTGCTTCATCCGTTACACCTGCGACAACCACGCTGCCCTCACCCCGTTGGAGCAGAACGTGCTCGTTGAAAAGTACTTTGAGACCCAAGCGCGTAAACTCAGCACCCCAGCGGTCGCAGTCAAAGTAGTACTCGTGATTCCCGGGGATTGCGATCACTCCAAGCGGAGCACGCAGGTTACGCAATGGCGCAACGTCGCTGCGTCGAGCTTCAACGGTGCCGTCGATGAGATCCCCGGTGATTAGAATCGCGTCAGGCTTGAGAGCGTTCGTGCGAGCAACGACTTGCTCGACCCAGTCCGCTTGGAAAAGCTTGCTGATGTGAAGGTCTGTCAGCTGAACGACTCTAAGGCCATCCATCGATTTGGGTAGATCCTTGACTTCAACCTCTAGCCGGCGCACCTCCGGTACCTGGATAGCTTCATGAACGCCGATAGCCGACAGCATCAACGCCAATACTGCAATGGCGCCCCTAAGTCGAACACCGAAGAACGTGTTCAACGCTGTCTTGCGCGCCAATGAGAACGCAACACCGATCACGTCGGCCAGCAGCGTCAACACCATGAGAAGGACGAAAGCGCAAAACAGCCAGCCTGCAGCAATCACCGCAGCGCGTGGCATCTCGGGCGAGAACATGTTCCCGAAAACGCCGATGAGAATCAGGTGATATTTGGAAATAGCCAGAAGCGCAGCACCCAACAACAACCGCCAGGCAGCGCTGATCGGCAACGGCATGACAAAGCGCCACAGCACATAGAGATAAGCAACAGAGAGATAGACGTGGAACACAGTACGACACCCGCAAAGCCAATTTATCTTGCAATCGTTGAGGTAAATTAATGTAACCTATTCGAAAGCGAAGATTGATTAGCAGAATTGCATCAGTCATTGAAGTTTGCTCAACAGTGGATACGCCCATGCCTGTACTTCCCACCAGCCGACTGTCACGAGCAGATCTCGCAGATTTGAATTCTTTCCTAGCAGTAGAACGGCTCAGGAGCTTCACTCAGGCGGCTGTGGAGTTGGGGATAACGACGTCTGCATTAAGTCACTCGGTTCGAAACCTGGAGGCGCGGCTCGGCGTCAGGTTGCTTAATCGCACGAGCAGAACCGTTTCCCCTACTGACGCTGGTGCCGTTCTCGCCAAACGGCTAACCGTTGGGTTTACCGAGATAAGTGCCGCGCTGGCCGCGCTGGATAACCATCGTGATCGCCCATCTGGTCGACTGCGACTGAACGTGTTGTGTGACGGTGCCAGACTTCTTCTCTCTGAATACCTCCCTCGCTTTCTTGAGGCTTATCCTGATGTCTCGGTCGAGGTTGCCGTGGATGACAAGATGGTGGATATCGTATCTGCGGGATTCGATGCGGGCGTCAGGTTTGGCGACACGATCCCGGAGGATTTCATCGCCGTACGGATAAGCGACCCGCTTCGCTGGGTTGCAGTGGCTTCTCCAAAGTACCTGAACACACGGCCTCGGATAGAGGTTCCAGAAGACCTCAAAGACCAGAATTGCATTCAGATTCGCACAGGTAATGGCGTCATCTACCGATGGGATTTTGAAAAGGATGGTGACCACAGAACCATTGATGTACCGGGCCAGCTTTGCTCAAACGAGACCACGTTCGGTGTGGAGATGGCACTCGCACATTGCGGTATCACGTATTGCCTGGAGGCGCGGGTTCGTTCCTACCTGGATCGCGGAGAATTGCAGGTAGTTTTGCCCGATTGGGCCCCTATTGAACCGGCTTTCCACATCTACTACCCCGGGCGTCGTCAGATGCCACCAGGTCTTCGAGAGCTAATAGATACCCTTAGACTTGGAATCACGTCCTAGTCGTCCATGCCAGCTCTTTCGCAGCACCTCGCGGGGCGAAGGTGCTGCGTCAAGCTTGACCTGTCCATCGACAGGTCAACGGTTCATCAGTGACGTCAGACGCGCTAGTTCACAATGGAGGCGTCTGTTGCCGAGACTGAAGTGCCCTCCGTCCATCCACCTCCCAACGCCTTGTAGAGCGACACCAGGTTGCTGGCCCGTGATACCCGAGCAGCTACAAGACTCTGGTTGGCGTCAAACAAATCCGTCTGGGCTTCCAGTACCGAAAGATAGCCATCGACGCCGCTGCGGTATCGCAGGTCGGACAGCTCAAGACGCCGGGTCTGTGTGCTCTCATACTGCTGCAGGTACTGAATCTGCCGGTCATAGGTGCGTCGGGCTGCAAGCCCGTCTGACACCTCGCGAAAGGCTACCTGGATCACCTTTTGATAGTTGGCAACCTCTATGCGCTTCTGAACCTGGGCGGCATCGAGATTCGCCCTGTTGGCACCTCCTGCGAAGATAGGTACGGATATTTGCGGCACAACGCTCCATGCCCCCTGCCCGCCCTGAAACAAGCCCCGGGTCGAGGGCGATAGAGTGCCGTAGCTGCCAGTGAGCGATACGGTCGGAAAGAATGCCGCGCGTGCGGCGCCAATACTCGCATTGGCGGCAATAAGCGACTGCTCCGCCGCTGCTATGTCTGGACGGCGCTTTAGTAGTTGGGACGGCAGGCCGGCCGGGATGTCGGACAATAGCGCCTGATCGGATAGAGACAACCCAACTGGAAGCCCTTCAGGGATGGGCTGACCGATCAGTAGAACCAGCGCATTTTCATCCTGGGCGCGCGCCCGCGTATAGGCCTCAAGGCTGGCGGATACCTGTTCTACGATGCCTTGGGACTGATGAAGATCGAGCTCGGTCGCGATACCGTTATCAAAACTGAGTTTCGTGATGCGGTATGACTCCTCAGCGTTCTTTAACGTGGATCGGGTCACTGCAAGCTGATCGTCGCTCCCTAGCATTGCCAAGTACTGGTTCGCCACCTGTGATACCAAGAGCATCTCAGCGGCTTTGCGCGTCTGAGCTAAGGAGAAATATTGCGCCAATGCCTCATCCTTCAGGCTTGCGATCCGACCGAAGAAATCCAGCTCCCACGAGACATTAAGTCCCACTGAATACTCGGTTGACAGCTCTGCCCCGTCGCTCGAAAGGTTGCTAGGCGTTCGCTCCCTTGATGCTGAAGCAGCTGCATCCACATACGGCAGTAACTGGGAGCGTGTGATCCGATATTGAGCCCGGGCGACCTCCACATTCAGCATGGCGATCTCAAGGTCTTGATTGTTCCGCAAAGCCAGTGCGATGAGTGCTTGCAGTCGCTGATCGCGAAAAAACTCACGCCACCCTACTTCACTGGCAGGCTGCTCTGCTCTTGCCTGCTGCGCGCCATTGTTGGGCGGCTGTACGAGCCCGCCCTGATAAGCCGATCCCGATGGAAAGCTGTTAGCGATCGCAGGCTCCGGCGCCTCATATGAGGGCTGAAGATTACATCCAGCCAGCGCGACTGCGAGGCATGAACAGGTAATCGCTCCAAAGGCTCTTGCCCTCGACATATCACTGCCCTCCTTGCGTCTGTGGTGCTGTACGCTGCGGTACTTCAGGAGCCGCTTGTGCATTTTGTTTTGCACCAGAGAGCCTGCTCACCAAAACGAAGAACAGCGGGGTCATGAAGATCGCAAGGAAGGTAGAGGCCAGCATACCGCCGATCACACCAGTGCCAATGGCATTCTGGCTGGTGGAGCCCGCACCACTGCTAAATACCAGTGGCAAAACACCCAGAATGAACGCCAGCGAGGTCATCAGGATTGGACGAAGACGAAGACGTGCGGCCTCGATCGCTGCCTCCACCGCGCTTCGGCCCTGATCCTGGAGGTCTCTTGCGAACTCCACGATCAAGATCGCGTTTTTTGCAGACAAACCTACGGTGGTCAGCAATGCAACCTGGAAGAACACGTCATTTTCCAGACCCCGCAACAAAGCCGCTGCCAGGGCGCCAAGAATCCCCAGCGGGACTACCAGGATGACTGAAACAGGAATCGACCAACTTTCGTAAAGCGCTGCTAAGCAGAGGAAGACGAAAACGATGGAGATGGCATACATGATGGGGGCTTGAGATGCCGACTGCCGCTCCTGCACGGAGATGCCTGTCCACGCGTAGCTGATTCCCTCCGGAAGGTCTTTCAACACCTCCTCCATGGCATCCATCGCTTGCCCGGTGGAATACCCATCTGCAGCATTACCATTGATCTGAACCGCCGGCACACCTTGGTAACGTTCGAGCTGAGGCGACCCGTAGATCCACTCGCCGGTACCAAACGTGCTGAAGGGCACCATCTCACCTGCATCATTACGGAGGTACCAATCGTTGAGATTTTCAGGTGTCATCCGCCATTGGGCATCAGCCTGGACATAGACACTCTTGATTCGGTTGTCGAGGTCGAGAAATTTGTTCACATAGGCCGAACCCCAAGCAACAGAGAACGCCTGGTCTATCCCGGCAGCGGTGAGACCCAGCGCGCTGGCTTTCTCGCGATCAATGTTCACTTTGAATTTCGGGGCATCGTTCAGGCCGTTGGGGCGAACGTTTTGAACCACTGGCGAGGCGTTGCCCCGCTCCATCACGCTGTTCCTTGCTCTCATGAGCGCGTCATGACCTACACCACCGCTGTCCATCAGTTCCAGGTCAAAACCAGACACATTTCCAAGCCCTGGAATCGCTGGAGGATTACCCGCAGTGATGTTGGCATCTTTGTAATCCGCAAAGCGTGCGTTCAGTCGGTTCACCAGATCCTGGGCTCTAGGTGCATCGCCGAGCCTGTCCTCGAATGCCTTCATCTGAACAAAGATCACCCCAGAAGTCTGCGCGCGTCCTGGAAAGCTGTAGCCATTGATTTCCCAGGTAGACGTGACGATGTCTTTTTCATCCTCACGCAGATATGCGCTTACGTCACTGAGTGCTCGACTCGTCCGCTCTTGGGTTGCCCCCGGTGGCGTTGTGACCACGACGAATATCCGGCCCTGGTCTTCGTCCGGCAGGAAGCCCGTGGGTACGCGCAGAAACATGAAGACAGCAGCGCCGGTAAGCAGAACATAGAGCAAAATGTATCGAGATGAAGCTCGAATAACGCGCTGTACACCGACGTGGTAATTAGCCTGGCCGCGATCAAAGATGCGGTTGAACCAGCCGAAGAAACCTGTCTTTTTTTGATGGTCACGCCCAACAGGTTTCAGCATGGTTGCGCAGAGTGCCGGTGTGAGGATCACGGCTGTCAGCACCGACAGCACCATCGCCACCACGATGGTAAGCGAAAACTGACGGTAGATAGCGCCGACCGAACCACTGGCAAACGCCACAGGTACAAACACGGCACCCAGAACTACTGCGACGCCAATCAGCGCTCCGGTGATCTGGCCCATCGCCTTGCGAGTCGCCTCCTTCGGGCCAAGGCCCTCCTCGACCATGACCCGCTCCACGTTCTCAACCACTACGATCGCGTCGTCAACCAATAGCCCGATCGCGAGCACTAAACCGAACATCGACAAGGTGTTGATGGAGAACCCTACCGCCACCATTGCAGCAAAGGTGCCCAACAACACCACTGGCACAGCGATGGTCGGAATAAGCGTCGCTCTGAAGTTCTGCAAGAAGAGGTACATGATCAGGAATACCAAAACGATGCCTTCAATCAGCGTTTTGAAGACACCTGTGATCGCATCTGTCACGAAGGGCGTTGTGTCTTGTGGGTATTCAATGACCACACCTGGAGGCGCGAACGGTGCAAGCTCTTTCACACGAGCTCGCACACGCTCAGCCACCTCCAAAGCATTCGCACCGGTAGCAAGTTGCACACCAATGGCAGCTGCAGGTTTACCGTTGTAAAGCGTGAGATAGTTGTAGTCTTCACCGCCAAGCTCGACTCGGGCGACATCCTTGACCCTCACCTGCGATCCGTCAGGCTCAACTTTCAGAAGGATATTGCCGAATTCCGTTGGCGTACGCAGAAGGGTGGCTTCGGTGATGGTGGCCTGCAGCATCTGGCCTGGAGCAGGCGGTGTTCCTCCCAGCGAACCGCCTGCGATCTGCACATTCTGAGCTGCGATCGCATTGGTTACATCTGTGGGATTCAGCTTGTAGTTGTTGAGCCTGAGCGGGTTGAGCCAGATCCTCATGGCGAACTGGCGGCCGTAGAGTTGAACCTGCCCGACCCCGTCCAGACGACTTACCGGATCTTGAATATTGGAGGCGACGTAGTTGGCGAGCTCGTCTCGATTCATCGAGCCATCGGCTGAGATGAAGCCTACAGCCAATAGTGTGCTGCTGTTGGACTTAGCGACCTCAATGCCCGTCTGCTGCACCGTCTGTGGGAGCTGAGGTGTGGCAAGCTGAAGCTTGTTTTGCACCTGAACTTGGGCAATATCGGGGTTCGTGCCCGGAGCAAATGTCAGCGTGATCGCCGCCTGACCGAAATCATCGCTAGTCGATGACATGTACATCAGGTGATCCAGGCCACGCATCTGCTGCTCAATTACCTGGGTCACCGTGTTCTCCACCGTGCTGGCGGATGCACCCGGGTAACGGGACTGAATTTGTATTGTGGGTGGTGCAATGGTTGGGAATTGAGAAACCGGCAAATTCAAAATGGCGGCGATGCCGGCTAGCATCAAGATAATTGCCAAGACCCAGGCAAAAATAGGTCGATCAATAAAAAAGTTAGCCATATGGCACGGGCTCGCTGGTTGAGGAGTGAGGGCTATGCGCTAGGGCTAGTGCGGGTGTCGCCACCTTGTGGTGTACCGTCAGCGGTTGAGCCATTGAGCTGGGCGGGGACGGTTTTGACCTTTGCACCAGGTCGAGTTTTGTCGGTTCCCTGCACGATCACTCGATCGCCAGGTTTCAGGCCACTAGTAACAATCCAGTAAGTGCCGCGCGTGCCTGAGGTGGTCAGGACGGCTTGGGAGACTTTGTCATCTGAGCCAACGATCAAAGCGATAGGCCGGCCTGACTGATCGTGGGTTACGCCTACTTGGGGGATCAGCATTGCGCCATTGTTCGTCCCCTCCTCCAAACGTGCCCGCACAAACATGCCAGGTAATAGCGTCCCGTTTGGATTTGGAAAAACGGCCCTTACTGTTACGGAGCCAGTGCCTTGATTGACACTGACATCGGAAAATTGAAGCTTGCCTACCTGTTCGTACTGGCGGCCATTCTCAAGCGTCAGTGTGACCTTGGCAGCATCGTTGCCTTGGGTCTGAAGCCGGCCTTCCTGAATGTCGGTACGAAGCTTTAAGCCGTCGGCGCTTGACTGCGTAAGATCGACATACATGGGGTCAAGCTGCTGCACGGTGGTCATTAGCGTCGCACCGGTAGCCTGCACATAGGCACCTGGTGTGACCTCTGAAAGGCCTATGCGCCCGCTGATGGGTGATACGACATCTGTGTAACTCAGGTTGATCTCTGCACGCTCAACCATGGCCTTACCGGCTGCGACATCCGCTACAGCTTGGCCCTGAGCTGCGAGAGCGTTGTCATAGTTTTGCCGACTGATCGCATTGCCCTCAACCAAGACTTTATAGCGTTGCACTTGTGCATTTTCTGCGACCAAGCTGGCTTGAGCCCGCGCTAAGGTCGCTTTTGCGCTGTTCAAGGCCGCGACGTAGGGGGCAGGGTCAATCTTGTATAACCGTTGACCTGCTTTTACGTTTGCCCCCTCCGTGAACTCTCGCCTAAGCACAATACCGTCCACTCGCGCTCTGACTTGGGATACCAGATAGGCATTGGTACGCCCTGGAAGATTGCTGAAGACTGGTACGGAGCTGGTTTTGACGGTGATAACGCCCACTTCAAACACCTTTGGCGGAGCCGCTGCCTCAGGCTGGCTGCACCCGGCTAATACCATTAGTGAGGCTACGAATCCTCCTCGAAAAACCATGTTTACATGTGCACGGGACATATCAACCTCAGTCTCAATCGCTAAAATTCATTCGTGACTGGCAGCTAGCCTCGGAAGCTCCGAGGCGCGAGGCAACGTCCCCCAGGCGCTGAATTCTCTGGGGCACGATGCGTGGATTTTTGTTTGTCGACTGCGCTTTGAATTACTTGCAGAAGAGATCAACGCTACTGCGAGCGGCGTCTCAAACCCCATTGATGGCTACTGGGTCTCGGCCTTCGGAGAGTTCAAAGGAGTCACAGCCGGGCGTGTCGCCTCATAGGCGTTTGTATCGCTGAGTAGAAGACGGGCTTGCGTACCCCAACCGCCGATGAACACATCTTCTCGACCGTCGCCGTCTAGGTCGCCACGACCCATGCTCCAACTGCGGCCAACTGTGGAACCAGGCATCACATCGCCTGTGACGTCGCGGAATTGGCCCTTTCCGTCGTTTTGCCACGCACGAACCTGGAGAGGCACGAACCCAGGCACATCAATGGCGCCGACGAGCAAATCGGGATTTCCGTCGTGATTGAAATCCACCACGGTTCCACCCCAACTTGAGAACTTGTGCGCAGGCAGACGCCCGGCAGTCTCATCGCGAAAATGACCTTTGCCGTCATTCACCAGGATGCGAGTTTGGGGATCCTTGTCCCAGCCGAAGTTATTGCTGGTGATGTTGAAGAAGACAATGTCGAGATACCCGTCCTGGTTCACGTCGACGACCTGAACCTCTCGACTCTCCATCGGAACTCGCAGGTCGAGTTGCGATGAGGCGTCTTTGAAGTGACCACTGCCGTCATTGATTAGCAGCCGATTTGGGAACGCTGGACTGGCCAATACCATGTCCAAATCGCCGTCGCCATCCATGTCTGCAAGCGCTACTCCCTCGGTCTGATCGTTGGTATCAGGGAGATGGGTCTTCGTGGCATTGATAAAGTAGCCTGGGCGTTTGGGGTCATTTAGAAAAAGCAGATTGCGTGCAGGGATGATCTTCGCATCTGGGGCATAGGCTGTCTCACCTGTGCTGCCAATCACGATGTCAGGTAGCTTGTCCCCATTCACGTCGCCGAGAGCTAGCGCATTACCTTGGCTTGTTTGAGGCAAACGCTCACTGGCATCGGTAAAACCACCCTTTCCATCACCTAGAAATAGTTGATGGATCTCATCCGCCTCGGCCACGAAGACGACGTCCATGTTGCCGTCGGCATTTAAGTCCGCCGCGCGAACGTGCTCGCTGTCGTGGATGCCCTTGCCGAAAGCGCCTGGCTGCTCTACCAAGCGACCCTGGCCATCGTTTAGATAAAGGCGATTTACGCCATGCTCTACGGAGACGACAACATCAAGGTCGCGATCCTTGTCCACATCGATGAAAACCGAGTCGGTTGCATGCAGGCTCGGGGCGATCGGTACATTCGTGGATGTGGCGTCCGCGAAAAACTCCGTTGGTTTGTCAGTCAGAATGTCAAAGGCATCAGACCCGCTCTTCTCCTGATCAGCCCAGGAGCACCCGCTTAGTACTGAAAAAAGGCCCGAGGTTAGCCAGGCGACAGGGGCGTTGAATCTGCTTTTCATGAGGTGTCCTTCAGTCATTAGAGCGTCCAGCGCGAAGCTGCAAAACTCAATTATTCACTGGGAAGTCACCGAGAATTAGGGCGAAAAAATCGAATGAGGCTATGACGTTGCGTCATAAATGAAATGGGTATGGCCCGGAAAACCGCACCGGGATATGATCCGCTCACGGGATGGGCACACCGTTTATGACATGGGTAACTAAATGTTTCAAGATGAAATGGGTAGCCTCATGGCTTTTGTGGCCGTGGCGGAGGAGCGTAGTTTTACGCGGGCGGCAGGCCGACTGGGCACTTCCCAATCGGCGCTGAGCCATAAAATTCGCAGGCTAGAAGCACGCCTGGGAGTTCGTCTTCTCACAAGAACCACTCGCAGCGTTTCACCAACCGCTGCTGGCGAGCGATTACTGGAAACACTGAAGCCTGCACTAGCTGACATCACTGCCCAGCTTGAGAGCTTGACTGATGTGCGGGATAAGCCTGCCGGTTCCATCCGGATTACCACAGCGGATCATGTAGCTGAGACCATTTTATGGCCTGCCCTCAATCGATGGCTGCCCAAATACCCTGACATTGAGGTAGAGATCACCGTCGACAATGGATTCGTGGATATTGTCGCCGAGCGCTTCGACGCAGGTATCCGGCTTGGCGAAAACTTGGACAAGGACATGATCGCTGTTCCGATCGGGCCGATGGAGCGCTGCGTCATCGTCGGCTCGCCTTCGTATCTGGCCAAATACCCCGTGCCTACTCACCCTGATCAGCTCGTCAACCACCTGTGTATCAATCGCCGTTTCCCCAGCTTGAACGGTAAGTCTGCCTGGCACTTTGAAAAGGACGGCCAAGCGACACAGGTTCGGGTGTCGGGTCAGGTAGCTTTCAATCGACCAGAGATGATCTTAGAGGCCGCCGTAGCGGGATACGGGCTGGCATGCCTGCTGGACTCTCAAGTCATTCACCAAGTCGAAGCGGGACGCTTGGTGAGAGTGCTGGACGATTGGTGCCCTGCCTTCCCTGGCTACTACCTGTACTACCCAAGCCGCCGACAAAACACCTCGGCGTTCCAGTTACTCGTCGAAGCTCTGCGGTACTCTAAGTCAGAGTGACATCAAGCGAATGCCCCGACATTCAGGTGCGGTTCCGGCAAAAATTTTAGATGATCAAACAAAGTGATTACGCCCAGCCAAAACCGCGAAGATGACCTGGAGCGCCGCACAAGCCAGCAACAGCGCTAGCGGCACTTCCCATCCGCCAAAAAGATCATGAAGCCAACCGCACATGAATGGGCCTGCTGCGCCGATTGAGTTAGCTAGGCAGGCGTGAGCCGGGCTCTGACGAGCAATGCAAGCAATACGAAACCGCCACCCAGGCAGCCTATGAACGCTAAACCGATATGGTCTATCAACAACCCTCCGGCGACAGAGCCAAGCATGATTCCAACGTTAATTGCACTGACATTGAATGCGCCTACGAGCTGAGCGTTGGCACCGGCCCGGCGTAGCACATCGATCCCTGTCATGAGGCCCGCAGCTGCGTGACAGCAGCCCACTGCTGCGATGACGAAAGGAATCATCCACACCGTGGTGCCGAACAGGGATAAGGCCGTCAACGAAATTGCGAGCACGATAAGCAGGCGTTTAAACATGCCCTCAAGTGGATCTGGTATGTGCCTGGAGACAACAAGGTTACCCACGATGTCGGCTACACCGTATAACGCCAAGACAGGTGTGACGTATGCGAATGGGAAATGGGTGTAACGGACGAGGAAGGTAGCGAGGTAGCTGAACACCGCCATTATCCCCCCGAAAATCAACAAGTAGCTCAGCAGTGCCCGCACAATGTCGGGGCGGCACACCGCCCTGAGTCGCTCTGACAATGTAGATTGGAGCTGAGACCCATCTCTCTCAGGCACGTGAATCCAGCGAATGACCATTGCCAAAGCTAGAGCGCTGAGCACCGCCATCAGCAGCAACGCATCTTCCCAACGCCAGGCATCGCTCACGGCCTTACCCAGAGGAACGCCTACCACCGATGCGATCGAAGCACCGATGAGCACTCGGGAAACTGCAAGACTTTTAGCCTCAGGCTTGGACATGGCCGCAGCGGCCAATGCAGCATTCGTCCAGAACATCGCGACACCTACCCCGCCCAATGCGCGGCCTATCATCAACAAGGCGAAATTGTCAGTAAGCGCGCAGATGGTATTGCCGAGGAACAAAGCGACACAGGCCGTGATCAGTAACAAGCGTAGACTGACTCTGTGCGTGAACGCCGCTATTAACGGCGCACCCACGCCCATGCCCAGTGCAAAGGCCGTGACAAGCCAGCCGGCATTACCCACGGTTATCTGTAGCGCAGACGCGATTTCAGGTAGCAGCCCTGCGACGATGAATTCTGAAGAAAGCATGACAAACGTGGTGAAAGTCAGAGCATAGACTTTGGGGTTAAGCGAGTGAGCCATAAATGTCCAACATCTCTAATGAAAGCGGGTGCGGCTTGAGTGGAACAAGGCTGATCTTTACAGCCTGCAAATTGGGACGGTCTGTGGACTCTGTTTTCAAATGTGCACTTCTACATCCTCATCACTGCTTTGCGTTCGGCTACCCAGGTTCCGTGTGTAGTGGTCAACTGATCCCGGACACGACGTTAAGTTTTTTCTCGGCCTGAGCCGGAGCCAGCCCACCGTTGAACTGATGCGGTCGAATCCAGTTGTAGCGATGCGTCAGGTAATGGCTGATGTCTCGGTGTGCCTCTTGTACCGTCATGTAGCCCACGGTCGGTATCCACTCAGTTTTCAAGCTGCGAAACATACGTTCCATCGGCGCATTATCCCAGCAGTTTCCACGACGACTCATGCTCTGGCGCATGCGGTAACGCCAAAGCCGTTGGCGGAACGCTCGGCTGCCATATTGCGAGCCCTGATCCGAGTGGAATAGCAGTCCTTGAGGCCTGCCACGCTGCTCGTAAGCCATATCCAACGCCTTGATCACCAAGTCCGCGTCGGGTTTGCTCGACAGTGCCCAGCCTACAACTCGGCGTGCGTAGAGATCCAGCGCGACAGCCAGGTAATGCCATTTCCCTTGAGCCCAGATGTAGGTGATATCGCCACACCAGACCTGGTTGGGAGCCGGAACTTCAAACTCTCGATTCAAGATGTTCGGAATATCCGGCCGCTCAACCGTCGCTTGTTTGTAGGCATGTGATCCCGGTTGTTTGCTGACCAACGCCAGTTCCCGCATCAGGCCACGCATCTTGAACCGCCCGATTTGCTCGCCATCTTCCTGCATCATCGACACGATGCTGCGGCTGCCGGCAGCGCTTCGACTCTGCGTAAACAGTTCGTTGACTCGACTGCGTAACCGAAGTCGCTCAACGTCCGGAGTTCGACGTCGGATGCGATAGGCGTAGTAACACGAACGCGTGACATCAAAGATTGCGCAAAGCCAATCGACCGGCTCTTGGGAGCTCAGTTGATCAATCAGCGCATGCGCTCGTGTTCTTCCGACATCAAGAGCGCGGTAGCCTTTTTTAAAATGGATTTCTCCCGCTCAAGACGAGCGATCCGAGCTTCCAGCTCTTGGATTTTCTGCTGCTCGGGCGTCAGGGCTTTGCTCTGGGGCGTGACGCCATTGCGCTCTTGCTGAAGCTGGTTGACCCAGCGACGCAGCGCGGATTCGACAACCCCAAGTGAACGGCTGGCTTCGATATGGCTATAGCCTTGATCGAGCACGAGGCCTGCGGCCTCGCGTTTGAATTCAGCGGAAAAGGTACGGCGTTGTTTGGTCATCAGACACCTCTATCTGGCGAGCATTCTCGCCTAAATGGGTGTCCGGTTTCATTAGACCACTACAATTTCGGGCAGGAGTTTGAGTCCGCCATCATTGCAGATCTAATACATCAGAAACATTACCACTGCTCGGCGCAAGACCTTCGCCCTGCTCGCTTTCGAAAACTACCCCGCCCAGGAGCAGCCTACGATTTTCAAGGCTACTTTCCCGGCCACGGCTGGCACGGTGTTTCATGGACGCAGTGCATCGACCCCAGAGACGAAATGGCATGGCTGGGTCGCGCTCTCCGGGACGCCGCGTACCCTATAGTTTCGAGCTACAGGGCGATGCATCCAATGTGCGAACGCTGCGGCGAAAAACCGTCAACGGAAGTCGACCATGTGTCTCCCGAGTTCAACGTAATAGTCACGCAGATCACTCAGACGCTGAGCACTTCTCAGCTTGAGGAGATATTTTCCCGCTTCGACTGGCTGGAAAGAGAGCCTTTCTCGTTGCCGCCTGGCCACTCTGCTTTGCAGCTCCTTGATGACGCACATCAGGCTGCGATTCTCCAGGCAGTGTGCCAGCCGTGCCATGTCCTCAACGGTAACGAACGCCGGCGCCAGGCGATTTAAATGCTCGCTATGAACCGAGAGAAAAACCTCGCGGGATAGTTCTTAGCCCCTGCATTTGCTGGCAAACGAGCCCGTGAGGAAGATTTCGCAAGAAGTGATTTGAACATCTCGCTGGTACGAATTTGAGACCCTGCATGTCGCATTATCCGCAGCCATCCGCCTAAGAAATCCGTGACGTCATGATTGATGTTTTGGCGCTTGCGACGAACGATCTGGGCAGCAGTAGACGTAGTGATCCAGCTTCCGCTGAACACGTAGGAAAACAGCTCGCCTGCAGGTGAGTCAGTACCTTGTGCTCGCAGCACGATGGCAGTAGCCGGCCACAATCTGAGATGCGATATGACCGCCTTTAAGGCTACGATTGGCGAGCGCTGCAACATGTAGTCCATGCCCTGAGCTGTAGACCAAGGAGGAATGAATGGGTAGCAAAATCCCTGAGGCTAGGAACGCTCTTGGAGCAAAAGTCAGTGCGCTTCAATATGAAAAAAACCCTGTAGGACATTTATCCTGCCCATCCAACGGGTGTGCAGCGAGGCTATCTTTCGTCAAGCGACATGACAGACGATACGCCACCAAGACGATTGAGGTGGCTCCTTGCTTCAGGCTGAAGAAGCGGTTCAACCACGATGCTAACTGCAAATATAACCTTGGGGGACAGCTCAGCATCATCGCAAAAGGATCGTCTTCAGATCTGTTTTCGGCCATCTCAGCATCGAAATTTGAGTTTCGTCTTCACATACTGATCAAAGCTCTATGGGAGCTTGATGACGAAGAAGTGGATGCTCGGGGACGAGGCTGGGGATCCCCTGAATCGCAGAACAAAAGCTATGGAAACAAGGGCCGCCTTTCCAACTATCTCAAAACCTTGGGTCAGATACTCGAGCTAAGGGCATTGTGTGAAGACAACGACGAGCTCAAAAACCTCGTTACGCTGAAATCCAAGGAAACCACCATCCCCTGGAATAAATTCTACTTCGATCACAGCAACCTTTGCGACTTCACTCGCTACTACGGTACGGGCACCCTGACAATTCCATTGGCTATTGCCGGGTATGTTCAAGACATTCGTCCACCTAGCGAACGCTTCCCATATCACGTGGCAGAGCTCACCTCTCCCTATGTTGAGCCCGACAAGAACGGCATCGTCCGCAAGCCCGTGCCTCAGGTGATTTTAAAGCAGTCCGCCCTCGCCTCCCTGCTCAAACGCCAACATGAGTACATCTTCTTTGGGCAGTGGAAAGCCCGTGTCCGCAAAACGAGCGGCCGAGGGGAAAATTCTAAGCAGACCTGGCTCTTCGAGAACATCGAAATGTACATTGACCAAGCGGATCATTTCATCGAGTGCTGAACAGGCGTCATTCTGTCCAGCGCATGAAACAGCAAGCGGAGCGCGCAGGCCACCGGCCGTAGCCGTGAGGATGGAACCCCACCGGGCCGAGACACGGAGTGGCTCGGTTTACGACAGCCGTCCGCAGAGCGGCACGTCCAATGTCCAAACAACGTACGACGCCCTCGCAAAAAACCGGGCCTCGGCAAAAGTAAATTGAGGAAAGCAGCGATGCCCATTACCACAATTGCAAAGCACCTTCGGGTAGCCAAACACGTCGTGGTTTTCACCGGCGCCGGTGCATCAGCCGAAAGTGGTATTCCGACCTTCAGAGATGCACTAACCGGCCTCTGGAAAAGCTTCGATGCATCGAAGCTCGCGACAGCCGAAGCATTTCGCGCAGACCCCGCTTTGTGCTGGGGCTGGTACGAATGGCGCAGACGCAAAGTCAGCCAGGCCCAACCTAACGGGGCACACTATGCAATCGCACAGCTCGCCAACCACGTGCCCAAATTGACAGTCATCACTCAGAACGTGGACGACCTCCACGAGCGCGCAGGAAGTCCCGCAGTGGCTCATCTCCATGGGAGTTTGCACTCGCCTCGATGCATCGACTGCAGCGCCGTACACGAGGCCCCTCTCCCTTCTGAGCCACTACCCGAAGCCGGAATTCGCATCGAACCACCACGATGCACCAGGTGTAACGGGTATGTGAGACCAGGTGTTGTATGGTTCGGCGAAATGCTTCCAGATGAGGCTTGGACAAACGCATTGGCGGCCGCAAGAGACTGCGACATGTTCATATCGATAGGCACATCCGGGATCGTTTATCCCGCCGCAGAATTGCCATTCGCCGCTTTGGCGAATGGTGCAAAGGTCGTGCACATCAACCCAGCACGCTTTGCGATTAGCAGTCAGGAATTTTTCGTAGAGGGCACCGCAGCGTTCAGCATGACGTCCCTGGTTGAAAGGGCATTTCTCTAACAGTACGAAGCTCAAGCGTCGCATCTACCAGAGCGAAACGAGAGCGCGAGCAGCAGCCGTTGAGGCAAGTCATCTCCCCATGTGTTGAGCCCAGGCGTCAGCGATGAGTATCTCATTCTCAGTAGGATCCCGGGTCTGCGCGTACTTTTGCTTCAATTGCCATAGGCTCTCTGCGATTGCGAAATCTTCGGCGACCGCAGAAATGTTGATGCGCCCCATGCCTGTTGCCGAAACAGCCTCGGTATCCCATAGCGCTAGCTGAAACTCGCTACTCAGAAACTCCTGATGAGACACGTCCCTGACCCGCACCAACCATTTCTGGAATTCCGTGATCCAGTTTTGATTACCCGCCAAGGAAATTACCTGCTCTTGGAGGCTAATACATGCAGTCCGCAGCTGTTCGTCATCCTTAAGATCCAGCAAGTCCTTTCTCCACAAACGATATTTATAGATGGCGAGATAGTGTCACCACTAGGAGACGGAGGCCAGATCCGACCTCAGCGTAAACAGAAGGTAAGCGACGATATATCGCCATCTCTCACCCTCCCAACCAAGTCGTAGCTGGTGCACCGGCTTGATGGTGAGCCCAGCAGGACTGGGTGCGGGCGCGCATTCTACGCTGAATTGACAGCCATTGCGTTGGCAGTCGCCTTCCCCCTCTCCTTCTCTAAGAGCAAGCCACTTGACGGGAAGCCTCAGGTGCAAAGCGATTTATCGAGCGAATGAGACTATGCTGTATGGATGTACAGATCTTGATCCGCAGAACCGCAATCGCAGCCTCATACCTGCCCTTACGGCAATTAATTCATTATGATGGCCACCGAATTCGGTTCTCTCGGTCAGAAATGCGCCAGTTAGGAACGCAAACGAGGGGGCTAGGAAAGGATATGGCAGAGACACAGATTGAGTGGACAGACTCTACCTGGAACCCGGTAGCAGGCTGCTCCATCATTAGTGCCGGGTGCAAAAACTGCTATGCCATGGAAATGGCACGTCGGCTTGAAGCCATGGGCACCCCGAAATACATGGGTTTGACCCGCAAAAAAAACAAGCGCATCGTCTGGAACGGCTCTATCGTCGAAGACTATGACGCATTGGCGATTCCGTATCGCTGGAAGAAACCCCGTAAGGTTTTTGTGAACTCAATGAGCGACCTCTTCCATGAGAAGGTCAGTGATGAGTTCATCGTTGCCGTGTGGAAGGTGATGCGAGAAACCCCGCATCACAACTATCAGATTCTGACCAAGCGCCCAGAGCGGATGAAACAGATCCTCAACGAAGTCATCACTGAGGTTCTGCCCAACGTCTGGCTGGGAACGTCTATTGAAGATAAAGATGCCGCTGGACGTGTCCAATTCCTGAAAGACACCCCCGCCCAGATCAGATTCATCTCCTTTGAACCGCTCATAGGGTCAGTGGGTAACATCGATCTCACGCGGATCGATTGGGCCATCGTCGGTGGTGAGAGCGGCAACAAGGCGCGTCCGGTTAAGGAGGAGTGGATCGATGAGATCTACACGCAGTGCCTCGAGAGCGGGACAGCGTTTTTCTTCAAACAATGGGGCACGTGGGGCAAGGACAATGTCCGTCGTTCAAAAAAAGCCAATGGTCGAGAATATCGTGGCAAAACTTGGGATGAGATGCCTGTAAAGCTGGTGGGCATGGCCTAGTAGAGACACCGTAGCCTGACAAGGAATATCCATGGTAGGAAAAAATTATACTTGGGAAGAAGGTGCTGTCCTTTCCGAGCACTCAAGGAAAAAACATCAGATTCTTCGCGAATATTTCTACAACTATGTGATGACACGGTGCAGGTCGCCTCTGGTCAGGAAGTTTCGGCTTGCTGTCGTTGACGGCTTCAGCGGTGCTGGCCGGTACAACTGCGGGGCAGCTGGGTCTCCAATCATTTTCGTTGAGGAATTAAGCCGAGCTATCAACGCTATCAACGTCAAAAGGGCGGTGGATAAGATGCCGCTGGTTGAGATTGAGTGCAGTCTGATTCTTAATGACGCTGAGCCAGAGGTCATTAATATTCTGAAAGCTAATCTTGCGCCAGTATTACTCGAGCATACGTGCTCTAACTCTCATTTAAAAATTAACACTCACTACTTTTGTGAGCTTTTCGAGAGCATCTATCCCGGCATCAAAGGCCTGATTCGTGCCGAGCGTCACAAGAGTATTATCTTCAACCTTGATCAATGTGGTCACAGCCATGTGGAGACAGAGTCACTGGTTGATATGATGAGCCTCAATGAGTCTGTTGAGATTTTCTACACGTTCATGATTGAGGCGCTGCTGGCGTTCTTGAAAAAAAACGATCCAGAAGCTCTAAAAGCTCAGCTGTCTTACCTTCAATTGACCAGCCAAGACTTTGAGGTACTGGTTCAGCACACGTCCAAGCGTGAATGGCTGGGAACCGCAGAGCGGATCGTGTTCAACAGTTTCAAAAAATGCGCCAGATATGTCAGCCCATTCTCTATTAACAACCCTGATGGCTGGCGATATTGGCTCATTCATCTTGCGAATTCCCACAGGGCTCGGCAGGTATACAATGATATCTTGCACCAGGATAGTGAAACCCAGGCGCACTATGGCCGATCAGGCCTAAACATGCTTGCACACGATCCAAACCAGGGGAAAACACTTTATCTATTCAACGCTTCAGCCAGGGAGCAAGCGAATGAAGAGCTCTTGGAGGATATTCCAAAATTCCTTCACGACTCGGCACCAACGCTACAGGTAAAAGATTTTTACGAGAAGATCTACAATAACACTCCCGCTCACAGCGATGACATTAATTCCGCGCTGCTCGGTAGCAATGAGATCGTGATCAAGACTTCGACAGGTGGAACCAGACGCAAGGCTACCCAAATCCATACTGATGATGTCATCGCGTTCAAGCAACAACGAAGCTTCTTCTTCCCCAAATGAGCCGCCTCAGCCACGGGTGGCTGCCACCTGTTTCTCATTGGTAACCAGAGAAAGGTGCGCGACATGGCAATGACGCTTTCATAGATGCTTGGTGAAGTTCATGAGATATTGCGCCTAGCAGGTTGTTGAAGAAACTACCTGCGTTGCCATTGCTGAGTTTAAACATGCTCACAAGGCTCAGAGGCCGGTTGAGCGATGCGATCATTTGATCAAAGGCGGCCCAACCATACGTTCCACCAATGCTTTTCAAGGTCGGCACTTCTGAATGAAAATCAAATTACACTCGACCAGTCATGTTCGCTAGCCTCGCCGGTCTGCCAAAGGCTCTAGACGTAGTGTGGCTTGAGAGGATCACTGTCACACAAAACCCACGAAGAAATACCTTCCATTGCCACTGTCGCTCCATACGCGGTGCGCACCCATGGGGGCGCAACTACGTGTTCAGCGTCTGGCGCTTGCTAGAGGTCATCCGCTATGCAAAGCACAGTGATGAAGGTCCTGTCAATATTCACCAAGCTAGGGGCAATACTGTTCGGTTAATTACACAAATCTCGGTGAGAGTTGGCTTGCCAACGAAGACGGCAGCATATTCGCAGCAGATGCTGTGACTTTACCGGCCTCTTCACGAGCGAGCTCGTTCCCAAAGAGATTTGCGGCGCCGAAATGAACACTATTGGAGCTAGCGGGTGGAGCAACATGTCATTACTGAACACAGCCGTTTTGAAAACGAGCCAGATCGAATAAAAGATCCATCGGGAGCCGCCGCTTCTTGGGCAGAGCGAAGTGTGAATCGCTGGCAAGCGACAGCCGCAGCTTCAAGGGACTGACGAAGGTAATTACCTCGCCTACTCAGTTCATCTGGACCTACAACCGTCCAACTCAGCAAAGCGTTCAGCGGATGCTCAAGAGCAGCCAACATTCGGTTACACCTTCACAAGCGCACTACTGCCAAATCACCCCAAGCCTGTAGGACGCTTCTGAATTTTCGCGTTATCCTCCGCCCCCGCTTGTGACGGTCTCCATCGGTCGCTAATGTCCTGTCCGTCGCTCATCGCAGCGATGGGTTTAGTCGCCCACGGTACTAGAACAAGCCAGTCCCTTTTGCGTTGCCATGCCTCTGGCGTAGCAGTGCTGCTTTATGGTGGCTGTGCACGGAGCGCATTTCGGTGCGCACCGGGGTCCCTAGTACCCGGCGACTAATCCGCGCACGGCCACCACCCTTCGTTTAGTCGCAAAGCGTGATGGCTATTACTCGTTACTAGGGATATCTATCATGATCTTATCTACACCCCACCCACCGCCAATACCCACCCTCGCCCTGCCCTTACCCTTGGCCGGCCCCGGCCTGTTCAGCGTCAACCCCGGCATCCACGCCGAGGATGCGCTAATCGCCGCTGCCGATTATCTGGAATGCGCCTCGGCCGCTGCTGATGAAGTCGCCAACAGCCAAAGTATCGAATGCCGGGCAATGGCGCGTTCGGTGGTCCATCAACTGGATATGGCGCGGGTATTGATCGAAGCGACGCTGGCGGCGCTGCAGCAAACTGAGGTTGCAACGCGCAAGGGCTGATGATTTGGGACATGCGGCGGCGGTGAGAGGTCCCGCATTGTTCTGGCAAGGGCCATACGGGCCTCACTTACCCGGCCCCCTGAAGTCAATTAAACATAGGCCGCTTCAAACGCGGTCCTGCAGCCTTTTGATGTGTTGCCACATAAGCGTTGGGTTGGAATACATCGGAAAATGGCCGCACTCCGGAATGCACGCCAGATCGACACCTTGCGCAGCGATGTCGGCAAGGTAAGACAGGTGGGAGTTGCTGACGCCGTACATGTATTGCCGCGCAAATGGCAGCACCAGAAACTTGCTCATCAGCCCCGCATTGTCAGACAGCTCGACCATTGATTCGAAGATCCCGCGCACCGCCCCGGGTCGCACTTTATGTGCAAGGCTGGCGGCGTAAAGTGCGCTGGCCGGGTCAGCTGCCAAACGGGTGCGCTCAATGAAGTCATGGAAAAAGCGCTCGTCATCCTCGCGCGGGTGGTCGTGGATCTGGCGGCTGAGAAAGCAGTCCTCAGGCGCAATATTACCTTCGATATTCACGAAACTGAGCACTCGCCCAGGCTCATTATGCGCAAGCATCAAACCGGTCAGGCCCCCCATTGAGTGCCCTACCAGGTGAAACCGGTCGATACCGAAATGTTTCAGGACCACTTCCGCCGTTCTGACCAACAACGCAATGCCGACGCGCGCGAGATCGTGGCACTCAGTCGCGCCGCAACCAGGCGCATCGTAGGCAATGAAGGGATGGCCTTCGAACGCGGGTTGCAAAGTGATATCTGCGTAATCTTCCTTGGTGGAGCCAAAACCGTGCAGGAACAGGATCGGCGTTTTGGGCCCCGATCGGTGTATGACCGCTAAATCAATCTGCACACCGTCGATGTTCAGCGGTAATTTTTCGTGAGTGAAACGAGCGGAATAAGCCACGGTCATTGTTCCTGTTTATAGACCGGCTCATAGTGAACCCGACCGGCTATTTGTAAAATACGAAAACAGTAAGCTTGTCATATCCTCAAGCTATGGCTGAACGTTGCTTGGCCAGATCAATGACCGCCTCAACTAACGGGTTGTTATGCCCGGCGTGCCAGGCAATAGCGGTTGTAACCACTTTCACTTCCGGGTCGAGGGGGCGAACCAGCACGTTGTTGGGGGCAAGTTTGCCCATTGACGCTGGCACCAATGCGACGCCCTGCCCACAACTGACAAACGCTACCTGAGTAGCAACAGAACGAACTTGATGCACAATGCGTGGAGCAAACCCACTGGCTTTGCACAGCCCTACCAGATAGTCAAAATACACCGGGCTCACATCCCTTGAAGCCATGACCAGTGTTTCGTCAGCCAGTGCCGACAGCCCGATTGCTTCGTGCGCAGCGAGCGGATGATCGTTAGGTAGCGCCACTGCCAGCCGCTCTTCAGCCAACGGTATCGACTGTAGATGCCGGCCCAGATTTCCTTCCAGACGTGCCAAAGCGACGTCAATGTCCCCCGCCTCCAACGCTGGAACTGCATCGGCACTGTCAATCTCGCGTATCGATACGGTGATCAACGGATGATCTTGCTTGAACCGCTCGATTAAAGGCGGCAGCACGTCAATCATTGCCGAGGTGATGGCGCCAATTGTGAGCACCCCAGCGTGCCCGGCGACGGCTTCATGGACCGCAAGCTCGAGTCGTTCCAGCTGCTCCGCAAATTTGCGGACGGCAGGAAGGATTGCACTTCCGGCGGCTGTCAATTGTGCGCCGCGACGAGAGCGGGTGAACAACTGCACACGCAACGACTGTTCAAGTGCCTGGATCTGCTCGGTCAAGGGTGGCTGTGACATGCCCAGACGTTTGGCGGCGCGGCTGAAATTCTGGTCCTCGGCGACGGCCAGGAACAACCACAAATGGCGTATCAGACGGAAGTTGATCACGATTAGCTTCCATAGGTTTAGGATATGACAAGGTTAGCTTCTTAGTAATATACGTATGAAAAAGGTTTGCTGATACTCGTGTCTCACCTACACGAGGTCTGCAACCGATGAGCTTGAAAGCCCCGCTTGATCGCCTGGCAGCGTTGGATACCAACACGATTTCCGATGCTCTGGATTTTTTGAACCTGCCCGGCGCTACCAACGGCCTGCACGCCCTGTGGAACTGCCCGAAAATCGTTGGCCGTGCCAGTACCGTGCAACTGGGTCCGAAGCAGGACAGTGCACCTACCGTTCACTTGATTACCCCGGTTATCGAGAAAGTCACCACTGACGACCGCGTCTTGGTGATTGCCGGTGGGGTCGCCGGCATTTCGAGCTGGGGCGACATCCTGGCCAATGCCGCCCAGCGCAAAGGGATCCGTGGTTCGGTCATCGATGGGTTCAGCCGTGACATCCGGGGCAGTGCCGATATTGGTTATCCGGTCTTTGGTCGTGGGATCACCATGATCAGTGCCCGCAATCGACTGATCCAGACTGACGCGGCTGTCAAAGTGCGCATGGCCGGGGTGGACGTCGACGAAGGCGATTATGTGATTGCTGATGAATGCGGCACGGTATTCATCCCGGCAGCGGCCATCGAAAAGGTACTGGAACTGGCCGAACGCATTGACCGACGCCAGGCCGGCATGGTCGAGGCCGTCCGCGCAGGCCGTTCTGTGGAAGAAGTCATGCATGACACCCAATTCGAAGCCATCAAGGTGGAGCACTGATATGAGCCTGACAGATAAAGAACTTGTGGCCTTGTTCGAAGGCCTGGACACCCCTGGCGTGTCCGACGCCATGGACAAACTGGGGCTTGCCGGTCAGGCATTCGATATTGCCCCGCTGGCCAACTACCCCCAGGTCATAGTGGGGCCGGCGTTCACGGTGCAGTACGTCAGTGCCAGCACGCCCCCAGGCACCGTGGGCGACTTCATTGACGACGTTGCCCCCGGAGATGTCGTGGTGATCGCCAATCAGGGGCGTACCGACTGCACCGTGTGGGGCGACATCATGACCCAGTACGCCTTGGCTCGTGGTATTGCCGGCACGGTCATTGATGGTGTGTGCCGAGACGTCAATAAGGCGCTCGGTGAAGGCTACCCATTGTTCAGCAAGGGCCGCTTTATGCGTACCGGAAAAGACCGTGTGGAAGTCGTTGCGGTCAACCAGCCGATTTCGGTGGGTAACGCACGGGTGTGCTCCCGCGATATCGTTGTGGCGGACGCCAATGGCGTTGTTATCGTGCCGCGCGCACATTGCCAGGAGGTTGCTGAAACCGCTCGCCGCATCGAACACATCGAAGCGCAGATCCGCGACCAGATCGCGAATGGCAAAAGTCTGAAAGAGGCTCGTGCCGCACTCGGTTACCACACGCTGCAGAGCAAACAACAATGAGCTTTCCACACCACTACCAGAACTTGACCAAGACCCTGGGCACTTCTCGCTTGTACCAGGCTTGGGACCTGCCCTGCGCTGTTGACCCGAAGATCGGTGCTGTCTGGAGCCTGGCATGAACATTGAGACCTTGAACCACAGGCTCGAAGCGGCGAAACCCTCTGCCACCTATAAAATCATCGACCGTGTGGCCGAACGCCGTGCCGAAGGCGCCACAATTATTTCACTGTGCGCCGGTGAGCCGGACTTCGATACGCCCGAGCACATTCGTGCTGCTGCGATCAACGCCATCAACGACGGCCACACTCGCTATACGCAGGTCGCAGGACTGCGTGCCCTTCGCGAAGCGATTGCACGTAAATACCGGTGCGAGAATGGCCTGACCGTCGAGTGGAACGATACTCTGGTGTGCAGTGGCGGCAAGCAGGTCATCTTCAATGCCCTGGCTGCGACCCTCAACGAGGGTGATGAGGTCATCATTCCCGCACCTTACTGGGTCAGTTACCCGGAGATGGTTCAGCTGTGCGGTGGTGAATCACGAGTTGTCGCTTGCGGTGCAGAGTCCGGCTTCAAGCTGACCCCGCAGGCGCTGGCGCAGTCCATCGGACCGAACACTCGCTGGCTGATCCTCAATTCGCCGTCCAACCCTACTGGCGCAGTCTATGACCAACATGAGTTGCAGGCGCTGGCTGATGTGCTGTTGGCCCACCCACAGGTGCTGGTGCTGGCTGATGACATCTATGAGCACCTGATATTCGATGGTCGCCAGTTCCAGACGCTGGCTCAAGTCGAGCCACGTCTTGCCGCACGTACACTGACCATGAACGGCGTCTCCAAAGCCTACGCCATGACTGGCTGGCGCATCGGCTTCGCCACCGGCCCGCGCTGGCTACTTGAAGCAATGGAAAAACTGCAGGGCCAGCAAACCTCCGGTGCCTGCTCTATCTCCCAGCACGCTGCCATCGCTGCACTGGACGGGCCAAAGGACTTCATTACCCACAGCCAGAAAGTCTTTCAGCGTCGCCGCGACTTCATGGTGGATCTGCTCAATCAGATACCGGGTATCAGTTGCCAATCGCCAGGCGGCGCTTTCTACGCGTTCGCCGACTGCACAGGGCTGATTGGCAAACGCTCGCAGGGCGGGCGTGAGTTGGTCGACGATGAAGCGGTAGCGCTCGCGCTACTGGAAGAAGCCAATGTGGCCGTCGTACACGGCAGTGCGTTCGGCCTGGCCGGATATCTGCGGATTGCCTACGCACTTGATGACCAATCGCTGCGTCAGGCTTGTCAGGCAGTTGGCAGTTTCTGCGAGAACGCACGGTAGCGGGTTTACCGGCGCGATCAATTCAATACCGGTCGCCAGACTCTTCAAAGCATGTGCCCTGCCCAGATTCCTTCACCCACCAGTTCGGCTGCTATATCGATGAAAGTCTGCCCCACGTAGCGGGTTGCAGGACTCACGTGGCGGTCCGCAGGCGTCACCAGCACCAACTTGCGCATGGGCGTCGGATCATTCAGCGGCGCTGCGCACAAAGCACCGCTTTTCAAATGGGCATAGATCGACGCCAGCGGCAGCGCAGTGAAGCCGAAACCATTTCGTACCAGGTCGATCATCGCGCCGAAGGAATCGGCCTCGACGCTGGTGGTTATCTTGAAACCGCGCTCCAGGGCACACTGGTCCATGATCTTGCGCAGCCCGTGGCGCGGGCTGGGCAACACCATCTGGCGCTGGGCGAGTTCGATGAAAGGCACTGCTGTGTCGGCATCAAGGCCCGCTTCGGGGGGGCCGACCAGCACCAGATTCTCCATCATGACCGGCTCGATGCGCAAAGTGGGTAACGGCTGCGGGTCATAGGAAATCGCCATTTCCAACTCGCCACGCTGCAACCAGTCGAGCAGGTAACCACTGAAAGCAGATGAGAAACGGATGGACAGATCGGCGTGGGTGTCGCGGATGCGCTTGACCAGCGGCACGGTGACAATTTCGGCAATCGTGGGGGTGGTGCCGATGGCGACCATGCCTCTGAACTCTGCCCGCCCGCCGGCGACGGAGGTACGGATAGACTCGATCTCGTCCATGATCCGGGTGGCGCGCTCCAGCACCTCCAGCCCGGCAGCGGTGATCTCCATACCGCGTCCATGCCGCTCGAATAAATAAACCCCAAGCTCCTTCTCAAGTTGGCGGATCTGGCGGCTCAACGCGGGTTGCGCCACGTGTAATCGGTCCGAGGCTTTGCTCAGGCTACCGAGCTCGGCCACATGAATGAGGGTTTTAAGCTGCACTACGTCCATTGACGGCCCACTGAGAAAGGAAAGGGGTTTGAAAACAAACGTCTGCGAACAGTTTAAACAGCGCTGTCGAGCATCATCTATAGAATTTGGGCATATCAGATAGTGCATTTACGCACCATCAGGGTATTCGATACGCCACCCCAGAGTTATGCCCGCTCGCTATAACAGCAGACCGTTACTCTATTGATGAGTTAAATCCGGTATCCGTGGGCCGCACCGAAAGCCAGGTTCAACGTCAAGCGCAAGCTATGCTTTTTGGGCATATCTCAAAGAGAAAAACGGTAGTCGTCCTACGGGCTAACCCACTCCATGATGTGGGAAAACAAAAGCAGCATTGTCCCGGGAGATACCCATGTCGTCGCAAGAAGCCGAACAACACTGGCAAGAGGACGTGTTTCGCGTTCTCAAGGCCCACGATGTCAAACACGTTGTATTCGTACCGGATGCGGGCCATTCGGCCGCGATCCGCATGTCCTATGCAGACCCCGATATCAAGGCGGTGGTCCTCACGACTGAAGAAGAAGGCATCGGTTATCTGGCCGGCGCCTGGCTGGGGGGCGAGCGCGGTGCCCTGCTGATGCAGTCCAGTGGTGTAGGCAACTGCATCAACACGCTGGCCCTGCAGAATTGCGCAGCCTTTCCTTTGCTGATGGTCGTGACCATGCGTGGCGACTGGGCGGAGTTCAACGCCTGGCAGAATCCTATGGGCCAGGCCACCGAAGCGTCGCTGAATCTGATGAAAGTCATGACCTGGCGTGCCGACAAGCCTGAAGACGTTGCGCCCCTGCTCCATGGTGCCGCCACCATGGCTTTTAATGGTGATGCCGCCACTGCCTTGCTGCTCGGTCAGCGCCTGATCGGAGAAAAGAAATGGGTCAAGTAAGCGCAAACCACGTGCTGTGCCGCCGCGAAGTGGTACGTACCCTGCTCGCCGACCGCCAGGACGTGCTGGTGGTCACCGGCCTGGGCTCCGCGTCCTATGACGTGATGGCCGCTGGCGACCATGACGGCAACTACTACCTCTGGGCGGCGATGGGCAGCGCCATCACCGTCGGCCTCGGTCTGGCCAACGCCCAGCCGGACAAGAGCGTCGTTGTGATCACCGGTGATGGCGAGCTGCTGATGGGCTTTGGCGCCTTGGCGACCGTATCGCTGCAACAGCCCAGGAACCTGACGATCGTTGTGCTCGACAACGGTCACTTTGGTGAGACCGGCATGCAGGTCAGCCACGCAGGCTTTGGCATCAAGCTTGATCAGGTCGCCAACACCTGCGGCTTCGCCTGGACCGATGAAATTCGCGACATGGACGGCGTCCACAGCCTGCGCGAACGGTTCGCCAATCGCGACGGCGTCAAGCTGGCCACTGTGAAAATCAAGGCAGAAAACCCGCCAAGAGTGCTGCCGCCACGCGACGGCCCTTACATCAAGAACCGCTTCCGAGCCGCCTTGGGCTTCAAGCCTCTCTGACCGAATGTTTGGGGTGGGGCTGGTGGCGAACCACGATGACGCCACGGGTCCCGCTCGCCCAGGAGACCAGTAATGACTGACGATTACAACAACCAGGAACTCAGTGCCATTCGTGAAGGCGTTCGCGCCCTTTGCAGCGATTTTCCTGCCGAATACTGGCGCAAGATCGACGAAGAAAAGGGCTTCCCCGAAACCTTCGTCAAAGCCATGACCGACGCCGGTTGGCTGTCGGCGATGATCCCCGAGGCGTTTGGCGGGTCTGGCCTTGGGCTTGCCGAAGCATCGGTGATTCTCGAAGAAGTGAACGCCTGCGGCGGCAACTCGGGCACCATCCATGGCCAGATGTACAACATGTTCACCCTGCTGCGTAACGGCACTGACGAGCAAAAACGCTACTACCTGCCGAAGCTGGCCAGCGGTGAGCTGCGGCTGCAATCGATGGGCGTGACCGAGCCGACCACCGGCACCGACACTACCAAGATCAAGACCACTGCCGTGCGCCGGGGCGACAAGTATGTGATCAATGGCCAGAAGGTCTGGATTTCGCGAGTCCAGCATTCGGACCTGATGATTCTGCTGGCGCGCACCACGCCTCTGGCCGAGGTCAAGAAAAAGTCCGAAGGCATGTCGATCTTCCTGGTCGACCTGCGCGAAGCCATCGGCAATGGCCTGACGGTCCAGCCGATTGCCAACATGGTCAACCATGAAACCAATGAGTTGTTCTTCGACAACCTGGAAATCCCGGCCAGCAGCCTGATCGGCGAGGAAGGCAAAGGTTTTCGCTACATTCTCGACGGCTTGAACGCCGAGCGCACCCTGATCGCAGCCGAGTGCATCGGTGACGGTCGCTGGTTCATCGAGAAATCCAGCCAGTATGCCCGCGACCGCGTCGTGTTTGGCCGCCCGATCGGCCAGAACCAGGGCGTGCAATTCCCGATCGCTGAAGCCCACATCGAAATCGAAGCCGCCGACCTGATGCGCTGGCGCGCCTGCGCCGAATACGACAGCGGCCGTAATGCCGGTGCGGCAGCCAACATGGCCAAGTACCTGGCGGCCAAAGCCAGCTGGGAAGCAGCCAACGCCTGCCTGCAAACCCATGGCGGCTTCGGCTTCGCCAATGAATACGACGTGGAGCGCAAGTTTCGCGAAACCCGGCTGTACCAGGTGGCGCCTATCTCCACCAACCTGATCCTGTCCTACGTGGCTGAACACCTGCTGGAACTGCCGCGTTCGTTCTGATCCAGCTTGTCCCTCGAAGCGCCAGATCGGGGGCTTGCCATGACAAGAGAGATAACAACCATGAGCCAGTCCACGGCTGTTCGTCCCCTCGACGGTATCACCGTCATCAGTCTGGAACACGCGATTGCCGCACCGTTCTGCACCCGCCAGCTCGCTGATCTCGGCGCGCGGGTGATCAAGGTCGAAAGGCCGGGCGTCGGAGACTTCGCCCGCGGCTACGATCAGCGGGTCAACGGCCTCGCCTCCCACTTCGTATGGACCAACCGCTCCAAGGAAAGCCTTACCCTGGACCTCAAGCAAGAGGTCGCAGGGACTGTTCTCGAACAACTGCTTGAGCAGGCCGATGTGCTGGTGCAGAACCTGGCGCCCGGTGCCGCCGCCCGCCTGGGCTTGAGTTTTAAAGCGCTGCACGAGCGTTTTCCGCGGCTGATCGTGTGCGATATCTCCGGCTACGGTGCCGGCGGCCCTTACGAGCAGAAAAAAGCCTACGACCTGCTTATCCAGAGCGAAGGCGGCTTTCTTTCGGTGACCGGTGGCCCCGGCGATGAACAGATGGCCAAGGCCGGCAACTCCATCGCCGACATTGCGGCCGGCATGTACGCCTACACGGGCATCCTCTCGGCGCTATTGCTGCGGGAAAGAACCGGCATTGGCAGCCACGTCGAGGTATCGATGCTCGAAAGCCTGGTCGAGTGGATGAATTACCCGCTGTATTACGCCTATGAAGGCGCTCCCCCGCCGCCGCGCGCCGGTGCCGCCCATGCGACCATTTACCCCTATGGCCCGTTTCCGGTCGGCGACGGCAACACGGTGATGCTGGGATTACAGAATGACCGCGAATGGCGTCTGTTCTGTGAACGAGTTTTGCAGCAGCCCGAGTTGGCCGACGATGAGCGTTTCTGGGCGAATTTCAAGCGGGTCGCCAACCGCGACAGCTTGCGTGAGCTGATCGTAGCGTCCTTCGCAAGGCTGGACTTTGACACCGTCATCCGGCGCCTGGAGAGTGCCAATATCGCTAACGCCAGGGTCAACAATATGCAGGGGGTATGGCAGCACCCGCAACTCAAGGCCCGCGACCGCTTCAGAACGGTGCAAACCTCTGCCGGCAGCATTCCCGGCCTGCTGCCGCCTGCCAGCAGCAATGCCTACACGCCGCGCATGGACCCGGTACCGGCCTTGGGCGAGCACAGTGAACAGATCCTCGGCCAATTGGGGCTATCGAGCGAACGTATCGAGCAACTGCGCGCATCAGGGACTATCTGAACCCTGATATCACGCGCTGTCACGCATAACCAATGAGTGAAACTGCCATGAAAGTGCTTGTCGCTATCAAACGTGTAATCGACTACAACGTCAAAGTTCGCGTCAAGGCGGACGGCTCCGGGGTCGACCTTGCAAACGTCAAGATGTCCATCAACCCCTTTTGCGAAATAGCCGTGGAAGAAGCCGTACGCCTGAAAGAGCAAGGCATTGCCAGCGAAGTCGTGGTGGTCTGCGTAGGGCTGGCCACGGCCCAGGAGCAACTGCGTACCGCCATGGCCCTGGGTGCCGACCGTGCCATCCTGGTCGAAGCCGCCGACGGGCTGGGTTCGCTGGCGGTGGCCAAAGCCCTGCATGGTGTGGTCGAGAGAGAACAGCCGCAACTGATTATCCTCGGCAAGCAGGCCATCGACAGCGACAACAACCAGACAGGCCAGATGCTCGCCGCGCTGACCGGCTACGCCCAGGGCACTTTCGCTTCCAGGCTTGAGGTGGCTGGCGATACGGCTCGGGTCACCCGGGAAATAGATGGCGGCCTGCAGACCGTCGCTCTGAATCTGCCCGCCATCGTCACTACTGACCTGCGCCTGAACGAACCCCGTTACGCATCGTTGCCGAACATCATGAAGGCCAAGAAAAAGCCGCTGCAGACCGTCACCCCGCAGGCGCTGGGTGTGTCCCTCACCGCCACGACTACAACCATCAGGGTAGAAGCGCCGACAGTCCGCAGCGCCGGTATCAAGGTCGGCTCGGTGGCCGAACTGGTCGAAAAACTCAAAAACGAGGCGAAAGTCATCTGATGAGCATTCTGGTACTTGCAGATCACAACAATCACTCCCTCGCCCTGGCGACCCTGAATACTTTGTCTGCGGCCCGGCAGATTGGCGGCGAAACCGTGCTGCTGGTGGTCGGTCATGATGTCGCGCAGCTCGCCCAGGCGGCCGCGCAGATCATCGGCGTGAGCAAGGTGCTGGTCGCCGATGACCCAGCCTACGCGCACCCGTTGCCTGAGAACGTAGCGCCGCTGGTTGCTGAGCTGGGCCGTGACTTCAGTCATGTACTGGCGCCAGCCACCAGCAACGGCAAGAACATCCTGCCGCGGGTTGCCGCGCTGCTGGACGTTGACCAGATCTCCGAGATCATCGCGGTTGAGTCCGCAGATACGTTCAAGCGCCCGATCTATGCCGGCAATGCCATCGCCACCGTACAGTCGAGTGCGGCGGTCAAGGTCATCACGGTGCGCTCCACCGGCTTCGACCCCGTGGCTGCCGAAGGTGGCTCGGCGATCATCGAACACCTGGCAGCGTCCCGCATTGCCGGGGTTTCGGCATTCATCAGCGAAGAGCTGGCCAGCTCCGAACGCCCCGAACTGACCGCCGCCAGCATCGTCGTATCCGGCGGTCGCGGGATGGGCAATGGTGAAAACTTCAGCCACCTGTACGAGTTGGCTGACAAGCTCGGTGCAGGCGTCGGAGCCTCGCGCGCAGCCGTCGACGCAGGTTTCGTACCCAACGACATGCAAGTTGGTCAGACCGGCAAGATCGTTGCCCCGCAGCTGTACATTGCCGTCGGTATC
Source organism: Pseudomonas sp. StFLB209 (assembly GCF_000829415.1). NCBI lineage: Bacteria > Pseudomonadati > Pseudomonadota > Gammaproteobacteria > Pseudomonadales > Pseudomonadaceae > Pseudomonas > Pseudomonas sp. StFLB209. The sequence goes on from NZ_AP014637.1 coordinate 4,999,787, forward strand.
TCTGGTGCCATTCAGCACCTGGCCGGCATGAAGGACTCCAAAGTGATCGTTGCCATCAATAAGGATGAAGACGCGCCGATTTTCCAGGTGGCCGACTACGGGATTGTCGCTGACCTGTTCGAGACCGTACCTGCGCTGACCAGCGCCCTTTAAGACTAGGACCAGCCCAATGACAAGCCCTGCCCTCAGTACCTGGATCGGCCGTAGCGAGACCACTCATGACCAGCTCAGCCATAACCTGGTCAAACGGATCGCCGCCACCTTGAGCGAACCGACACCGGCATCCGGTGACGCCCTGCCACTGCTGTGGCACTGGGCATTTTTTCAGGAACCCCTGCAAGCAAACGGCCTGGGTGCCGACGGCCACCCTGCCCGCGGTGGCTTCCTGCCCCCGGCGGACAACCGCAATCGCATGTGGGCCGGTAGCCGTCTGCAGTTCATCGGCTCACTGCGCGTCGACGCCAGGGTGTCGCGCTGCTCGACCATCCTCAACGTTGAGGAAAAACACGGACGAACCGGCTCGCTGTTGTTTGTTACCGTACAGCACGACTATGTGCAGGACGGCGAGCGGGTCCTGCTTGAAGAGCAGGATATTGTCTACCGCGAGCCCACACCACCGAAGCTCGGCGGTACTGAGGCGCTGCCCGAAGCCCACTGGCAGGAACCGGTGCAGCCGACCCCTACCCTGTTGTTTCGCTACTCGGCAGTGACCTTCAATGGCCACCGCATCCACTACGACTGGCCTTATGCGACCGAGACCGAAGGCTATCCGGGGTTGGTGGTGCACGGGCCGCTGATCGCAACGCTCAACCTGCGCGCCTTCATGCGTGCCAACCCGCACGCCAAGGTGCAGCGCTTCGGCTTTCGTGGCCTGCGGCCGTTGATCTGCCCGGATGCATTTCTGGTCGGCGGCCAATTGGTTGACGAAACCACGGCCAGGGTCTGGGCCGGCAACCAGGCCGGGCAGGCGCAGATCGGTGAAATTCAGTTCATCCAGGAGCCTCGCTCATGAACCCCGGCGTCGTGCGCAGCGCCCTGTTCGTTCCGGCCACCCGGCCGGAGCGGATCCCCAAGGCACTCGCCAGTGGTGCGGACCGGGTAATCGTCGATCTTGAGGACGCGGTCGAAGAGTCACTCAAGGAGCAAGCCCGCGACAACCTTGAGCAGTTTCTGCGAGAACAACCCGAGGCCCGGGTTCTGGTACGGGTCAACGCTGCAGAGCATTGGGCGCATGAAGCGGACCTCGCAACGTGCCAGCGCTGGCCAGGAGTCATCGGTATTCTGCTGCCCAAGGCCGAAACCGTTGCCCAGATCACACGGGCCTACGCCACCGGCAAAGCGGTATGGCCGATCATCGAAAGTGCCAAGGGCCTGGCCGCTCTAGCCGAACTGGCAGCAGCCAGAGGTGTTGATCGTCTATCGTTCGGCAGCCTCGATCTGGGGCTGGACATGGGCCTGAGAACAGGCAGCGAAGCAGCCGATCTGGTACTAGGTCATGCTCGCTATGCGGTCCTGCTGCACAGTCGTGTGGCGGGCCTGGCGGCGCCGCTGGACGGCGTCTATCCGGCAATTCAGGACATTCAGGGTTTGCAGCGCCACACCCAATTTGCGCGGGACATGGGGTTTGGCGGTGCGCTCTGTATCCATCCTGCACAGGTGCAGATCATTCATGATGCGCTGAAACCTTCCGCACAAGAGCTGGACTGGGCCAGGCGGGTGCTGGCCATGGCCCAGACCAGTACCGGAGTCTTCATCCTCGACGGCCAGATGGTCGACGCACCGGTAATTCTGCGGGCCCGCGTCACTGTGCAGCAGGCAGGCTGACGCTGTTCACATCCCTGCCTTGATGTCACCGACCCCGTCTGTTCTGACAGACCGGTCACGTGACATCGGGGCATCTCTGAGTTGATATCACACATGCTCATTAACTCGTCTGAATGCAGACGCCGCTGCAAGCGTGCGATCTGTAGCGTACTGCGCGCCGTATCCAGGATGCCGGCTTATGGCTGAAGCTAGCGGTTCGGGGTCCTCTGTGCTGCTCCAGGCAGCCCGCCATCTGATCGCAGAAAACGGCTATACAGCGATGACCATGCGCCAGTTGGCAGGCCGGATGGGGTTGCTGCCCGGCAGTCTCTACCACCATGTCAGCTGCAAACAGGATCTTCTGCTGAGCGTATTGCTCGAGATCGTCGAGCAACGCATCAAAGGTTGGGAACAGGGAAGTTTTAGCAATGACCTGAGAGGCTTCATCGGTTATTTGCTCCAGCGTCAGCGTGCGCATCCTGACGAAGAGTTGCTGCTGCGCCATGAGCTACGCCACCTTGACCCCTGCCAACGCAGTTGGCTGAACAAGTCGCTCGCCCGGTTTGAACAGCCCTTGCTGCACATCATCGAACAGAGTCATCCAGGCACACGTTTCGCCGCGCACGATGCCAGCAGAATCTGTGCTGCCATTTTTGCCGTGGTCGAGGCGGCCGACAGCCTGCGTCAGCGCGGTATCGATGAAGCCTGGATCGAGACGCGAACCCATCATATGTGCAGCGTGCTGCTCGCCTCCCCGTGCAAGGCTTTGTCGTGACTCACCGGTGCCTGCGCACTCAGCTGAGTGGCTCGGCACAAACAACCAGCAGGCGTGAAGATCCACAATGCAAAACCGGGCCTTAAGGCCCGGTCATAAACGAGGGAAAACAGCTCAGGCAAGGCCGTGGTCGGTGGCACGCAACCGTTGCGAGAAACATGCGAACACTTCGGGGTTGACCATGCGCGCAGCCTGTTGGCCGGCCAGTACCTGCAAGATCTGCTCGGCGGCCCAGCGCCCCATACGCCAGCGCGCCTCAAGGGTCACCCCGGCAGTGTGATAGAGGCCCACCACGTTAGCCAGGCTGAGCAACGGGTGATCGAGCGCAGGCGGTTCTTCGTCCCAGACATCCAGGCCTGCGCCACCGAGATGGCCGCTCGCCAGAGCTGCGTACAACGCAGACTCATCATGCAAACCACCCCGTGCGGTGTTGATGAACACAGCACCTTTACGCATACCCGCGAAGCGCTCGGCATTCATCAGGTTGCGGGTGGCAGCGCTGCGTGGGCAATGCAGCGACACCACATCGCTTTGTTCCAGCAGTTGCATCAGCGGCACCGCAGAGGCGCCCCGACGTTGTACCTCCCCGGCGTCGAGCAACGGATCATGAGCAATCACGCGCATACCCAACGCCTGGGCAATGCGCGCAACCCGCGTACCGATTTGACCCAGGCCGATGATGCCAAGGGTTTTCTCATAGACTTCGGTGCCCATCAGGTCTTCACGGGAAAAACCGCGTACCGAACGCAGTCTGCGGTCGGACTCACTGATGCGCCTGGCGCAGTCAAGCATCAGGCCAATGGTTGCCTCTGCCACCGACTGCGCATTGGCACCGGATTGGTTGACCACCAGCACCCCGGCCCGGGTGCAGGCATCGACATCCACCGTGTCGTAGCCGGCCCCATTGGTCGACACACATAACAGCCTGGGCAACTGCTCCAACAGCTGCCCGGTAACGTGCCAGGGCGACGGCAGCTCATCTCGGGCAGACGGCACCTGATAGACATGACTGGCCTGCAACGCGTTCAGAATAACGTGGTGACTGGCGCTGCGCGCCACCGTCTGCAACGCCACCCCACCCGCCTCGGCAAACGTCTGCGCCATGATCGGGTGGTACCAGACGTCAAACCGCGTGATCGTTTTTATCTCGGCATTCATTCAAACACTCCGGTTCAGTGACCAACCTGGTTGGGTACCGACCTGCGGCCGATGAACTTGCGTATGCCGATGTTTTCTTCAACCTTGCCGTCGCCATCGAGATAACCATGCTTGGTCAAATCCGGCATCAGCAAAGCGGAGATCAAGGTAACCGCGCCAATCAGCGATACATAGACGTAGAAGTGCTCTTCCATGCCCATCGAGCGGAAGGTCAGCGCCACGTACTCAGCCGAGCCACCGAACATCGCCGCTCCGACGGCGTATGGCAGGCCGACACCCAAGGCACGTACGGTCGGTGGGTAGAAATCGGCCTTCAGCACACCGGTAACCGGGGTATAGAACGCCGCAATGATCAGCCCGGCCACTACCAGCGCGAAAGCGCTATAGGGGTCGTGCACGGCCTTGATGGCAGACAGCAACGGAATGACCAGAAACGTCGAGAGCAAACCAAAGATGATCATGTTACGGCGTACGCCAATCCTGTCAGCAAGCAGACCGAAAATCGGCTGACACAGCATGAAGATCACCAAGGCCGAAGCCATCAGGATGCTCACCGTCGGCGCTGGCAGACCTACGCTGACGACCAGGAATTTCTGCATGTAAGCCGTGAAGGTGTAGAAGTAAAGCGAGCAACCAATGGTAATGGTGAAGGTCAGCAGCACCGCTTTCTTGTGTTGCATCAATGCCTTGATCGACCCGGACTCCTTGCGCTTCATATCCGCTTCAGTGGCGGTCTCACGCATGGTGCGGCGCAGGTAAACAACCACGATTGATGCCAGCGCACCGATCATGAACGGCACACGCCAGCCCCACTCCTTCAGATCCTGCTCGCTGAGCAGCAACTGCAACAGCGCGACGGTCAGCAACGCCAGCAGTTGGCCGGCAATGATGGTCATGTACTGGAACGAGCCATAGAACGAGCGCCGCCCTGCCCTGGATACCTCGCTGATGTAGGTCGCGCCGGTGCCGTATTCAGCCCCGACCGACAGCCCTTGCATCAGCCGCGCAATGATCAGCAATGTCGGCGCGGCGACCCCGATCGACGCATAGGTCGGCATGACGGCGATCATCAACGAGCCGCCGCACATCATGAACACCGAGATGATCATCGAGATCTTGCGTCCACGGGTATCGGCGATATAGCCGAAGATCCAGCCGCCAAGCGGGCGCATGAAGAAGCCGACAGCAAATATGCCTGCCGTGGCAAGCAACTGGCTGGTCTGGTCGCCGGAGGGGAAAAACAGTGAAGCGAAGTAAATCGAGGTGTAGGCGTAGATGAAAAAGTCATACCACTCCACCAGATTGCCGGAACAGACGCCGACGATTGCGGTGGTGCGCTCTTTGCGAGTCAACGGCTGTGCCGTGCCCATATCTGCATTCATGTTAGTACCCTGTTGTTATTGTTTTACTGACTCGGGTACAGCTTTGCACAGCGTGATTTTCGCGGAAGCCCCGCCAGCGATCTATCAGTTATGCCCGTCCGGCATGTCCAGAACCTCGAATGTCTGCGCCCGACTTTGCGCAAGGTACGCCGCCACCTGACCCGCAGCAGCGTCCAGGCACCCTTTGAAAAAGTGATCCGCCCCTGCAAATACCGAAACAGCGCGGTGATCAGCAGCAGCCCAGTTCATCAGGTTGGCCAACGGCGCCATTTCATCGCGCTCGCCGTGCAATAGCAGACAGTCTTGGGGCAAGGGCAACGGCTCGTAGTAGCGCTTGCCCGGCACGTCCCCAACCGGAAGTCCAAGCAGCGCGACAGCCCGCAACTGTTCCCGGAGCGTGCAGGCGACTCTGGCAAAAACATGCGCCCCGAACGAAAACCCGACCAGTGCTACAGACAGCTGTGGCAACTCCTGCGAGATATAGCGAATCACAGCCAGGGTGTCCTGGGCCTCACCGATGCCGTGATCATGTACCCCCTCCGTCTGGTCAACACCGCGAAAACTCGGCCGTACCACTAACCAGCCGGCGGCACTCAGATGACGGGCCAGGGTCAGCGGCACAATATGCCGCGGGCTACCGCCCAGCAGTGGCTGAGGATGGCTGAGCAGAACCACACCCTTGAGCGTTTTGCAGGGATGATCGATCGTCAACTGGATGTGCCCCACCGGACCATCGATAAGGATTTGCTTGCGTTCGCTGTCTAACATGGCTGCCCCTTCTGAAAACTTAACTGAACAGTATTGCGGCAAGCCCCGTATCAAGGATGGTTTTGCGGCTGCGCGAAAGTCTAAAGAGCCAGTGTCAACGCCGCTATAAAATCGCGGCATTTCAGCTATGCCGATACGGCTGACGAAGCCGCCGTTCGCAGCCCACATGAATTCCTCCCGCCAAACCTTGACAGCCTCTCCGTGCGCAACAAATAATTTGTAAGAATTTATGTGCATGACCCTGTAACAAGGTCAGTCGGTAGATGAATGCTCAACCCAGCGGTACTCGCGCGCTTGTATGTCCTTTTTCCGCCATCTGTCCGGAGCAATCCGGGCTGTTGCGGTAACCGTTTCTATCCCCGCTCTTGCGTCCCTGCACATGACTAGGCCGGTGGCCTTGCCACAAGGGCGATGCTCTTTTGCAGGCTGCGACGCCCTCCCCCTGCCTATTGATGCTGAGTGCAGCTTGCGCACCAGCCCAACCGAGATCTTTTCATGACCCCGTTAGATATTCAGCTCTTGATGACCGCACTGGTCAGTGTTCTGGTGCTGGTGGCACTCATTGTTTCGCGCCTGAAGATGCATCCGCTGCTGGCTCTGCTGGTGGTGTCCGTGGGTGTTGGATTTGCCACCGGCATGGAGCCCGGCTCGATCGTGTCACATGTGGTTGCCGGTGCTGGCAAAACCCTGGGTGCCGTAGGTGTGGTGATCGCGCTGGGGGCAATGCTGGGCAAGATCCTGGCTGACGCAGGCGTTACCGAGCAGGTCGCCGGGGTCATCCTCAAACGCACCCCGGATCGCCTGATTCCCTGGGCGATGATGCTGGTGGCGTTCGTCATTGGCATCCCGATGTTCTTCGAGGTCGGCCTGGTGATCATGCTGCCGCTGATTTTCAGTGTGGCCCGCAAGCTCGAAGGCCAGGCTCGCTTCAAGGGCTCTGCCTATGTCTACGTGGGCGTGCCGGTGATTTCCGCGCTGGCCGCCATGCACGGTATGGTGCCGCCGCACCCTGGCCCGCTGACCGCTATCGCCGCGCTCAAGACCTCGGTCGGGCCGACCATGCTCTACGGTTTCCTTGCCGCTGTCCCGGCGATGATCTTGGGCGGCCCGCTGTATGGCATGTTCATCGCACCGCGTATGACCACCCGGCCAGATCAGGCGTTGCTCGACCAGTTCACCCTCACGGAAAAAACCGATGGCAAGCCTCTGCCCAGTGTCTGGATCGGCGTGCTGGCGGCCTTGCTGCCGGCGATTTTGATGCTGGTGCATGCGGTCGCCGAGATGCTGTTGCCCAAGGGTAATGCAATGTTGCAGATGGCGGCGTTTGTGGGCAACCCGCTGATTGCCATGCTGCTGGGCGTGCTGTTCGCCGGTACCAGCCTGGTGCTGTTGCGCGGCGGCGACACCGACAAGCTGCGCGCGGCGCTGGGCAAGAGCCTCATGCCCATCGCCTCGATCATCATGATCATTGCCGGCGGCGGTGCTTTCCAGGAGCTGCTGACCAGTGCCAAGGTCGGCGACGCCATTGTTCACCTGACCCAGCAGTCGGCCATCCCGCCGCTGTTGCTCGGCTGGTTGATCGCGATGCTGCTGTCGGTGTCAACTGGTTCGGCTACTGTCGGTATCGTCGGCGCTGCCGGCCTGCTGGCGCCCCTTGCCGGTGCTGACCCTACTCTAAACCTGCCGTTGCTGGCGCTGTCCATCGGCTGCGGTTCGCTGTTTTTCAACTATGCCAACCATGCGGGCTTCTGGATGGTTAAAGAGTCGTTCGGTATGACCATGGGCGAAGCCACCAAAACCATCTCGGTGGTGCAATCCATCGTCTCCTTGGTGGGTTTGATCATGGTGTTGATTCTGAACGCCGTCATCCCGGTGACTTGAACCGGGATACCGCTACCCAGAGGCATTTATTGCAGCACTGGCAGGAAGCGACCTGTCAGTGCCGCTGCCTTCGTAAACCATGAACCTTTCCTCCCTGTCGCTTTCCTAGAAGCACACCATTTTGGAGAAGCCCATGACTCATCTGGCATTGATCGTCGGCGCCAGCGGCATCGTCGGCAGCGCAACCACCCAGCTTCTGCTGGAGAACGGCTGGCAGGTCGCCGCCCTTTCCCGTAACCCCGCCAGGCAGGAAGGGGTGATACCCGTGGCGGCCGATCTGCAGGATCCGACGTCCGTCACGGCCGCGCTGAAAGACCTCAAACCCACGCACGTGTTCATCACCACCTGGTCACGGCAGGCCACCGAGGCCGAAAACATCAAGGTCAATTCGGCGATGGTGCGCAATGTGCTGGATGCCCTGCGCCCGGCTGGCAGCGTAAAACACGTGGCCCTGGTGACAGGCCTGAAGCACTACCTGGGCCCGTTCGAGGCCTATGGCAAAGGCAGCCTGCCGCAGACGCCGTTCCGTGAGCAACAGGGTCGTCTGGACGTCGAGAACTTCTATTACGCGCAGGAAGACGAAGTGTTCGCCGCGGCGGACAAAGACGGCTTCACCTGGAGCGTCCACCGCCCGCATACGGTCACCGGCGTTGCGGTGGGTAACGCGATGAACATGGCCACCACGCTTGCGGTTTACGCCACGGTTTGTAAGCACACCGGTCGGCCATTCGTGTTTCCCGGCTCCAGGGTGCAGTGGGACAGCCTCACCGACATGACCGATGCCCGGCAGTTGGCCAGGCAGCAACTGTGGGCGGCCACCACGCCAGCGGCGGCCAACCAGGCGTTCAACATCACCAACGGCGATATCTTTCGCTGGAAGTGGATGTGGGGGCGGATTGCCGAGTACTTCGGCCTTGAAGCCGCTGACTTCCCCGCTTCGCCCGCGCCACTGGAGTCACAGATGGCCGACGACCAGAAGGTCTGGAGCCAGATCGTGGCCGAGCACGGCCTGCAAGAGGCGGACATTGATCGGCTGATTTCGCCATGGCATACCGACGCCGATCTCGGGCGTCCCATCGAAGTGGTCACCGACATGTCGAAAAGCCGGCTCATGGGCTTTAACGCCTATCAGGCCAGCGATCAGGCGTTTTTCGATGTGTTCGACAAATTGCGGGCTGATCGGCTGATCCCCTGAGGCTCAGACCCACGCAAGGCAAAAGGCCCATGAAGTTCATGGGTCTTTTTTCATGACTTGGTTTTTAGCCGCTGGCGCGGCACCATCGTCCAGGCTTTGTAAACCCACAGGTCTGCCCGATGCTGCACTCCACCCTCACTACCCTGAACGCGGTGTCGCTGATCCTCGAAACCTTGCGTGAGGAGGGTATTGCTGCCAGCGAGCTTCTGGCCGGCAGTGGCATCGAGGAAGCCGACCTGATTCGTCCCGACCCACGCATTACCACAGCCCAGGAGGCACGGGTGTGCGCCAATGCCCTGGCATTGCGCGAGACGTTCGGTCTGCAATTGGGCCAGCGGATGCACGTATCCGCGTATGGCCTGCTCGGTTACGCCATGTTGCTCAGCGATACACTGGGTGCTGCCCTGGAGCTGGCGCTGCGTTACCCGGCGTTGCTTGGCACCCTCTTCGATCTGCGCCTGGAGGTGCGTGGCGACGTCGCCTGGCTGCTGGCCACGCAGTACCATTCGCGCCCCGAGCTGGCCGTGTTCAATGCCGAGCTGTGCCTGGGATCATTGAAGGTGATCTGCGACGACCTGCTGGGCCGTCCCCTGCCCTTGCTGCAGGCCTGCTTCGCCCATCCGGCGCCCACCTACAGCAAGCGCTATCGGCGCAACTTTCCGTGCCCGGTGCGTTTCGAGGCGCTGCAACACGGCTTTGCCTTTGCTGCGCACATGCTGGAGCAGCCCCTGCCGCTGGCCGACCGGCTGACGCACCGGATCATGGCCGAGCGCTGCCGTCAGCAAAACTCCGAGTTCAGCGGCCGCCAGGCCTGGCTGGGGCGTATTCGCCAATACCTGGCCGAGCATCTGGCCAATCCTCCGGGGCTTGAAGGGCTGGCCCGGCAGATGAACTGCTCAGCGCGCAGCCTGCGCCGGCACCTGCATGACATGGGCAGCAGTTATCAGCAGTTGCTTGATGCCCTGCGTTTCGAGCGGGCCAAGGTGCTGTTGGTCGAACAACAGTGGCCGGTCCAGCAGGTTGCCGAAGCCTTGGGTTATAGCGAAACCGCCAGCTTTCGCCATGCGTTTATCCGTTGGAGCGGGGTTGCGCCCAGCCAGTACCGCACCTGAAGCGTGCAGCGCGCCCTTAAAAAGGGCGAAATTCGGTCAAATCTATTGGCCATATCTATCCCCTTCTGGCCGTTCATAACGTTCTCCAGCAGGCGTTTCTGGCGAAACAATGCTCGTCGTCACGCCACACGGAGCACGACCATGCTGACTGTCTATACCGACGACCATCACCTGCACCACGGCCGCTGCGAGCTGATCAACGGGCAACTCATGCCCTGTTTTGAGATGCCCTCGCGCGCTGATCATGTCCTGGCCCGGGTCAAGGCCCGTGAGCTGGGGCCAGTGCAGCCGCCAAGTGACCATGGTCTGGGCCCCATCGCTCGTGTGCACAGCGCCGACTATCTGACGTTCTTCCAAGGCGCGTGGGCGCGTTGGCAAGCCATGGGCCAGGACGGCGACCTGTTGCCCTTCACCTGGCCGGCGCGCACGCTGCGCCGCGTGAAGCCCCAAGGGTTGCACGGTGAGCTGGGCTACTACAGCTTCGACGCTGGCGCCCCCATCACCGCCGGCACCTGGCAGGCCGCTTACAGTGCTGCACAAGTGGCGCTCACCGCCCAGGCCCACATACAGAGCGGCGCCGACAGCGACGTCATGGGCGGCTATTTCTACCTGAACAACGCAGCTATCGCCGCCCAGGCGTTTCTCGACCAGGGCCGCCAGCGCGTGGCGATCCTCGATGTCGACTATCACCATGGCAACGGCACCCAGGCGATTTTCTACGACCGCAGTGATGTGTTTTTCACCTCCATCCATGGCGACCCGGCCAACGAGTTTCCGTTCTTCCTGGGTTATGCCGATGAAACCGCCTGTGCAGCCATCGACAGCTACGCCGCCGAGGTACTGGTGGTGTCGCTGGGGGTGGACACCTTCAAGCAAGATCCGATCTCGCAGTTCACCCTCGACAGTGGCGACTACCTGGCCATGGGGGCGCGTATCGCGGCACTCGGCCTGCCCACGCTGTTTGTGATGGAAGGCGGTTATGCCGTCGAAGAAATCGGCATCAATGCCTTGACATCCTCCCCGGCCTGAAGGCCGGAGATTCCTACGGCGCTCAGGCGCGGCATCGAGCCGCCCCCGAGTCGCTTCGGTGGGTTCCTGCTGCTGGCGCCATGACCTCTGCGCTCACTTCACAGGCTAACCGGGCGTGTCCCGCCCTTAGTACATTGATCGCCCCGACCACATCGGCGTTGCCTTCGAAACCACATCCCACACACCTGAACAGCGCTTGCGTCTGGCGGTTGGCCGCCGACACATGGCCGCAACACGGGCACGTGCGGCTGGTATTTTGCGGCGGCACGGCAATCAGCCAGCCGCCGCGCCACGCCAGCTTGTAGTTCAGTTGGCGGCGGAACTCGAACCAGCCCTGATCGAGAATGGCCCTGTTCAGGCCAGATTTGGCCCGAACGTTTCTTCCCGGTGCCTCGGCCGTGCCTGCCGCCGACCTGGACATATTGCGTACCTGCAAGTCCTCGATACACACCATCGCGTGGTTTTGGCTGATCGTGGTGGAGCACTTGTGCAGGTAGTCGCGGCGGGCATTGCCGATTCGGGAATGAATGCGCTGGACGCGGGCTTTCGCCTTTTTCCAGTTGCGGCTGAATCTGACCTTGCGGCTCATCGCCTGCTGCGCTTTGCACAGCGCGGTTTCATGACGTTTGAAGCTGTTCAGGGGTGCGTAGAAGGAGCCATCCGAAAGCGTGGCGAACCGGGCAATGCCCATGTCGATGCCAACTGCCGCCCCCTGCGCCGTGGGCTGCTCATCGATCTCTCGTTCGGTCTGGATGCTCACGAACCACTTGCCACACGACTGGCTCACGGTGATGTTCTTCACAGTACCAGGCACCTCGCGGCTGTTGCGGTAACGCAGCCAGCCCAGCTTGGGCAAGAACAGGCGGCTGTTGGTCTGGTCGAGCTTGATCTGTTTCGGGTCGGGATAGCGGAAACTGTCGCGCTGCCCCTTCTTCTTGAACCGGGGAAAGTCGGCTCGCTTGGCGAAGAAGTTGGTGTAGGCCCGCTCCAGATCCTTGAGGCTCTGTTGCAATGGGTGAACAGGCGCATCGGCCAGCCATGCGGTTTGCGGGCTATTGCGCCACTCGGTCAGCAACTTGCACAGGCCCGCATAGCCGAGCTTCTTCTCGCCTTGCTCGTGGCGCTGTTTCTGCAACGCCAGTGCCTTGTTGAAGACGAAGCGACAGGAGCCGGCAAAGCGGCGCATTTGCCGCTCCTGCTGGCCGTCTGGCATGAGTTCGTACTTGAAGGCTTGAAGTCGTTGCATGCTGCTCTTGAGCCATGAGCAATGAAGGCGACATTAGGCGCGGGCGGCACGGTGTTTTCAAGGTGCATGCCCATGGGATCTTTGTAACGAAATACCGCCGTAGAGGGCATACTGTGTCGCCGTGTTACTGCGCATCATCCTGTGGCGGTGCGTACACCGAACAGCAGCAGACACCCCACTGCAACCAGGGACGGCTACGCCGTCCGCGCTATCCTTCCCCGCCCTGAACGGCGGGGCTTGATGGTCAAATCGCTCAAGCACACGCTGGCCGCCGCCCTATGCGCGAGCCTGGCCTGTAGTCTGGCCGCTGGTCTGGTGCAGGCCGACGAACCGCGCACTCTCAAGGTGTACAACTGGTTTGACTACATCACTCCACAGACCCTCACCGACTTCAAGCAACAGACCAAGGTGAATTTGATCTATGACATCTTCGATACCAACGAGGCGCTGGAAGCCAAGCTGCTGACCGGCCACTCAGGCTACGACGTGGTGGTGCCGTCGAACATGTTTCTTGCCAAGCAGATCGAAGCGGGTGTGTTCCAGCCGCTGGATCGCAGCAAACTGCCGAACTGGCAGCATCTAGACCCAAAACTGATGAAGCTGCTGGATGCCAACGACCCCGGTAACAAGTTTGCGGTGCCTTACATGTACGGCACCATCCTGATCGGTTTCAACCCGGCCAAAGTCAAGGCTGCACTTGGTGACAACGCTCCGGTCAACAGCTGGGACTTGATCTTCAAGCCCGAGAACCTCAGCAAGCTCAAGCAGTGCGGCGTGGCGATGCTCGACTCGCCCTCGGAAATCATGCCGCTGGCCCTGCAGTACTTGGGCCTGGACCCAAACTCCAGCAAGTCGACCGACTATCAGAAAGCCGAACAATTGATGCTGAAGATTCGGCCGAACATCACTTACTTTCACTCCTCCAAGTACATGGCTGACATCGCCAACGGCGATATCTGCGTCGCGGTGGGTTACTCGGGCAGCTTCTCCCAGGCCGCCAACCGTGCCAAAGAAGCCAACAATGGCGTCGTGGTCGAGATGCGCCTGCCCAAGGAAGGTGCGCCGATCTGGTTCGATATGTTGGCCATTCCCAAGGGCGCGGCCAACCCGGAAGATGCCCATGCCTTCATCAACTACCTGCTGCGCCCGGAAGTGATCGCCCCGATCAGCGACTTCGTGGGTTATCCGAACCCGAACAAGGACGCCACCGACAAGGTCGCCCCAGAGATTCGCAACAACCCGGACCTGTACCCCACCGAAGCTGCGATGACCACGCTGTATACGCTCAAGCCGCTCAACCGCGAAGGTGAACGGACCCGAACCCGCACCTGGACGCGGATCAAGTCGGGAACCTGAGTTCAGCCGGCCTGCTGCCTTGCTCAAGCCCGCGACTGTCGGGCTTGGGTAATGACAAAGACCTTACGCTGCACCACTACCCCATCAATGCCCACCCCCCGGAAACAGGTTCGTATCCCCAAACCTTTCCAATAAAAAGTCATACACCAGCCTGATTCGCTTTGGCACCGCTCCGGATCGCGTCCGGTACAACACCAGGTCCAGCGCTGGCGGCGCCCATTCAGGCAGCACTTCCACCAGCGCCCCCCGCGCTAAATGCGCCTGCGCCAGATACAACGGCACCTGAGCAATCACAGCGCCCTGCAACACCATCTCCAGCTCGGTTTCCGGGTCGTCGCAGATAAAACCCGGCTGCTCGGGTATGAAACTCTGATCATCGGCAAACATCCACGGCCAGCCGCGACCGGAGCGGCGATCCAGCAACAATGACAGCGGCAGCTCTTTCAGTTCGGCCACATTTGCAGGTGTACCCAGGCTGGCAATCAGCGCCGGCGCGGCAACGACGACCAACGGAACACTGGCAACCGTTCTGGCGATAAACCGGCGGTCGCGCACCGTACCTACCCGAATGCCGATATCAATCCTGGATACCACCGCGTCGGTCAGCTCATCGTCCAGGCATAAATCGATGATGAGTTTCGGATACTGCTTGCGAAACTCGGCCAGATAACCCGCCAGATACAACTTGCCGATCGCCTGCGGTGCCGTCAGCCCTACCCGGCCCGTGATGCCCTCCCCGCTGGCTTGATCCGCCCTGTCGAACAGCTGGTCGAAGCGCTCTACCGCCAGGCGGGCATCGAGGGCAAGTTGTGCGCCGAAATCGGTGATCTTCATCTGTCGGGTGCTGCGATGAAACAGCGGCTCGCCGATGAGCCGTTCAAGCTCTTGTACCGCCCGGGTGACTTTCTGCGGCGAAGTGCCGATCTGGTTCGCCGCCTCTCTAAACGAAGCGCAGTCAGCAACCGTGAGAAAGACACGGACCATTTCAAGCCGGTTCAACATCGCCTTGTTCCGATTTATGGAATTTTCAAATCCTGAATATTCCATTCTCCGAAACAAAATCACAACTCATAATCGATCCCATCACCACCCACTGAGGTAAACGAAATGAGCAAGAATATCGAAGGTAAAGTTGTTGTGATCACTGGCGCCAGCAGCGGTCTTGGCGAGTCGACTGCACGGCACCTGGCGAGCCTGGGTGCATCAGTGGTACTGGCTGCACGCCGGGAAGATCGCTTGAATGCGATTGTGCAAGACATCACTGCCGCAGGCGGCAAGGCCACAGCCCGTGCTGCGGACGTCACCCGCCGCGAGGACCTGGAGAACTTGATCCAGCACGCCGTGGCCAGCTTTGGCCGGGTGGACGTGATGATCAACAACGCGGGCCTTATGGCGATCTCGCCGATCGCCGAATTGCGGGTGGACGAATGGGACCGGATGATCGACATCAACATTAAAGGCGTGATGTACGGCATTGCCGCTGCTCTGCCGGTGTTCCAGAAACAGAACTCCGGTCACTTCATCAATATTTCTTCGGTCGCCGGCATCAAAGTGTTCAGCCCGGGAGGCTCGGTCTACAGCGGCACCAAGTACGCCGTACGGGCGATTTCCGATGGTTTGCGTCACGAGGTCGGCAAAAGCATTCGCACCACGACGATTGAACCGGGTGCCGTGGATTCAGAGTTGAAGTTTGGCAGCGGCCACGAGGCCAGCTCGCAGGCGGTGCAAGAGTTCTATAAGAGCGCCATCCCGGCCGAGTCGGTTGCGCGTGCTATCGCATTCGCCATCGAGCAGCCTGCAGATGTCGATGTCAACGAAATCGTACTGCGGCCGACCTCTCAAGACTTCTGACAATGGGTATAGCGGAGCGCGATCTAACTACGGATCGCGTTCCGTTTGCTCAGCCGTACCGTTAAACTGCGCGCCCCGAAAAATTCAGCAAGGAAGCTTTGCATGCGTTCGCTCCTTAACGGCGCGCTCCTCGCCATGAGTCTGGCCACTCCGGCGCTGGCCGCACCGCTCTCGTATGCAGTTACCGACCCCAGTGGCCAGTATCTGGTTGAGGCCCTGTTTCCGGAGGTGCCGCAGCGTCAGGGTGAACTTGCGCACGCGCTGATCACCTTGCGTGACAAGAACAGCCTCGAACCCCTGCAGCAATTTCAGACCCCGGCAGGAAATGTACCGCCCAACCGCGATGCATGGTTGCTCGGTCCGTCAGGGCTGGTGTACATCGCGGACTTCAATTCCGATGGTCGCCTTGATGTGGCGATTCGTAATGGCACGGACACCGTCACTGATAAGTCGCAGTTCGATATCTACGTGCAAGGCCCGGATAAGCCTCAATGGACCTTGAACCGTGCCTTGACGGATCTGGCTAGAGACGCTTTCACAGGCATGTTCTCGCTCAATCCTGCCGATGGTACGTTGCACACGCAAACCGATCGCGGCTGTTGCTGGACGCGCATGTCGCAATGGAAAGTGCGCGATGGCGAGCTGGTATTGCTGCACTCTTACACCCAGGAACAGGTTCCGGCGACCCCGTTTGGCGAGAACAACAGCATGCCCCGCGGGTACATGCTGCGTACCACGGGCGATTGGCAAGATGGCGTCTGGCAAGAAACACCGAGCCTGGAAGGACCGGTCCATGAAGACCCGGAGTTACTCGCCGGAACCCTCAGCGGCAAGATTGCGGTAGAGATCTGGTTTCAGGAACAAGGCTCGGTCCTGATCGGCGAACTGCGCTATATCAAAAGTGGCAACGTTGAACCGATCAAACTGATCGGTTCCCGTGAGGATTATGACGAGCAAAGCCACGTCTACCTTCACGAATATGCCAATGACGGTAGTCGGACCGGCATCTGGCGGATGACCCGAGAGCGCGCCGAGCCGTATGGCTACACCGGCACTTGGGTATCCGGCGCGGTGGGCGACAAGCGTGAACTGCCCATTCGGTTGCGCCATGAAGATCGTGAAATCGACCTGCGCAAACTCGATGATGTTTCCCGTGACCTGCGCAGCGGCCATTATCAGATGCGCCGTGATTTCCTTGATCGTGACGGCGACCTGGACTTGAAAATCCTGCCCGAGCGAGATGCCCAAGGCCGGGAAATCGCAGAACTGACCGTGACGCTCAAGGATGCCAAGAGCAAACAGGTCATTGTTACCGAGCATCACGTCGTGCCCATGGAAACCGCCAACCTGATCATCATCCGTGAACCGCAGGCACCGGCCAAAAATGGGCCCTATCACCTGCGCCTGGTGAAAGACTTCGTCGTCCTCGACTATAACTACGCCACGGACTCGCAAGACATGCTGACCGGCATGTATCGCAAGCAGTAAAAAGCGCCTGAGTATGTGCAGGGCTCGGCGGTCAATTCGTATTTTATTCAATGGACTTTAGTTATTACCATGGCGCTCAGACTCAGCAAACGAACGGCTATTCTTTTTCTTGCGTTGGCTCCTTGCTTTGCGATGGCGAGCGATCCTTACACCGGCCCTATGCAGTTCTCAACGTTCAAGCCTTGTAGTGGCAGCGCCAGTTATTGTGGTGTTCGCATTCTGGCGCAAGGCGCTATCGAGCATGATACGGGCCAAAAATTCGAATATTTTCTGGCCGATAAAACACGTCATCATGACGATTTACCCTCGCGACCTACTGTCGTATTCAACAGCCCTGGTGGTAGCGTCAGCGGAGGTATGGCGCTTGGTCGAGCCATCCGGGCGAACCAGATGGATACCGAGCTTGAAGACGCCTACTCCACCGAGCATGAGACGCTCGTCGAGAAGGCTGACTGTGCCTCGGCGTGTGTCATTGCATTTGCCGGCGGGATGACCCGGACGGTTCAGCCGCGTACCGCTTTAGGCATTCATCAATTCTCTGGGGGCGATCGCGACATAGGCGAGAGCCAGGCACAAGTGGCGGTCGTTGTGCTGTCTTCTTATTTCAAAGAAATGGGCATAGAAAGAGCGATGCTCGATAAAGCATCACTGACGCCTGCCTCCTCAATGCATTGGGTCACTGACCTGGAAGCAAAGCGCTATCGGATCGACAATAGCGCCGAAAATCTCTCGCCGTGGCAGATCTCACCCACCCTTGAAGGGGAAGCGATTCTAAAGGTTGATCAGGACGTCAGCTTTGGTCGCAGCCTAAGCCTGGAACTCAGCGTCTCAAATGGGAAAGCGCATCTGGTCGCGACAACGCGCCTCCAAAAAGCCGCGATACGTCCAGACCGGGTCTCCCAGTTCCCGGTAAATGAGCATGCTGAAATACAGATCTGTAGCCAGACCTTGTGTGTAAATCGACGGTCAACTGTTGCATGGTCAAGGCAGGAATCCAGCGAGTCCGTCAACTTTCGATCTGTCCTGGAGCTGACCCTAGGTGAGCTTCAATCGTTGTCGAATGCCCAACTGCTCACCATTACAGATGGTTTTCCCAAGCCCACTTCTGACGTGAGCTTGTCATCACAGCTCTCAGTTGCTGGATTCGCGCCGGGAGTAGCGCTGCTGTTGAGGCAACGCTGAATAGTTAAATTACAGACCAAGCCTGTCAATAATCCCCCACGCCTAATTTGCTAGAGACGGGCTTGTCGACGCAAAAGGCCAGCGAAATTGTTAAGCTGTTACCCCGCACTTGACGTGCGAATGCGACCGTCAGCTAGCCGGGCTCAAAGGACTATTCACGAGGTGAACATGGAAGTTAGGCAAATTACCCTAAATGACATCAATGGATTTTACTCGCTTTTTTGTGAAGTGAATGCCGAAGGCCGTTACTCAGCTCGCTCAACCCCGCCCCCTCTGGAGGCAATAGAACGAGCATTAATGCAAGTTGAAAAAAAGTCCTGGCCGGTATACGTGATAGAGCATGACGGCCAAATAGTGGGCTCGGCGGAGGCCTACCCGGAAAGTTTCTGCCGACCTGGCGGAAGCGATAGCATCGGGGTTCTAGGGATGCAAGTGAAGCAGGAGTATCGCCGCAATGGCCATGGCTCTGCTCTCCGTTCAGCCGTGATTGAGCATTGCCGAGGTGCCGGCTTCACTTCGGTGGATCTCAGTGTCTTTGAGTCAAACAAGCCTGCCAGGTCACTTTACGAAAAACTTGGTTTTACCCGCCTCGAAGACCTCCCGGTGTGCACGCTTACGTGTGGGAAGCTTGAACAGCCCATTAAGATGCGACTGGTGCTCTGACCATCCTTGAGGGCTGACATTGCCAAACCAATGGAATTGAACCCAGTCACCTAAGGGCTTTGCGTCATGAATGACACCCACAGTTCTACTTTTAAACGTTTCCTGAAATGCTACAAGGTGCTCTTTGCAGGCCTGCTTATATTTTCGGCCGTGATGACGGTCTACTTTGCTCTAACCTCTCAATTTTCCGATGCAGGAGAAACGTTGCGTAGTGCATTAATCTTCGCGGTACTGCTTTGGATTGGCATCAATGTGCACTGGATTGAGGCTCGGATCAGGTCACACGCATATACATGGGAAATACTGCGGCGGATTGAGACTGGTCCCCTTACCCCGGCCGGCCAACAGGCGCCAAACGTAACAGGCTGCCATTCGGACCATCGGTCAATACATAAATAAGGCCGTCAGGGCCTACTTTTACATCGCGCACCCGCTCGTTGCGATCTGACAGCAACAGTTGCTGGCCGACGATTTTGCCCTGCTCGCGAATCACCCGCCTGAGCGAGCGTTCCTTGAGGGCGGGCACCAGCATGTCGCCTTGCCATTCGGGGAACGCAGCGCCGCGATAGATCGCCAGGCCCGCCGGAGCGATTGACGGCGTCCAGACCAGGACCGGGTCCTCAAAGCCTGGCAACTGGCGAAAAGGCGAGACGCTGGCAAAGGGGTAGTCGATGCCACGGGTCACCAGCGGCCAGCCATAGTTACCGGCCGGCACCACACGATTGATCTCATCGCCGCCGCGCGGGCCGTGTTCGGTTACATACAGCTCATTGTTGGCGGGGTCCACAGCGATGCCTTGCGCATTGCGATGCCCCAAGCTGTAGACCTGCGGTGCGGCACCGGGCCGGTTAACCAACGGGTTGTCGGACGGCACTCTGCCGTCGCGATCCAGCCTGACCACCGTGCCCAGGTGGTTGCCAGGATTCTGCGCTTCTTCGCGCCGAGTGTTGCCGTCGCCCACCGTCAGCACCAGCGTCCCGTCTGCCAGAAACGCTATTCTGCCGCCGTTGTTGCCCAGGCCAGGTTTGGGGCTGGAACTGAATAGGACCCGGATGTCTTCAAGCCGGTTGTCTACCAGGCGAGCGCGCACCAGCCGGGTGCCGTTGGCATCGGGCTCGCCATAACCCATCGACAGAAATAGCGTCTGGTTGCGTTCGAAGTCGGGGTCCACCGCCACTTCCATCAAGCCGATGATCCCGCCGCTATGCAGCACTGGCGGTACATCATTCATGGCAACCGGCTGCACGACGCCTTTAACGGCCACAGACAACAGACGCCCGCCCATTTCGGTGACCAGCAGCCGACCATCAGGCAGCACTGCCACTGACCAGGGTCTATTCAGGCCGCTGGCAATGGTTTGTACTTGCAGGTGCTCCGCAGGCATCGAGGGCGGCCGGGGATCGGCAGGCGGCAGCATGGCAATAAAAGAGCTTGTCGGGATCGCCAGGCAGGCAAACACCAGTGCAGCGTACTGCCACTGTGGGGCCGGCCTGTTAGCGGTGCGTCGGGTTAGCCAGTGAAAGACCGCGGCGCCCAATACGCCGGTCAGTGTCATGAGCGCATAGCCCGACAGGGTTCGGGTGCCGGCCAAAGCCGGCATCGGAATCACCGAGCGCATCAGCCAGAACGCAGTGCCCATGCCCACCACCGCGGCAATCATCAGCAGCGGCAACCTGGCCGTCGCTGACACACGCCTGGCCAGCCAATGCGCGCATGACAATGCGGGCAGCAATACCAAAAATGCCATGACCAACGAAACCGGCCCGTAACGCGCGAGGTCTTCAGCGGCGCTCAGCCAGCGCAGGCTGGCTGCGACCGGTACACCCAGTTGCATCACCTCTGTGAGGACGATCTGAGTCTGTACCAGCGAGGCAGCAGCGCCAGTGGCCAGTGCCGCGATCAGTAAGGCGGACAGGTTACGGAGAAACGGGGTCATCGGTATGTCCTTGCTTCTGCCAAAGCGAGTCTGTGCTGTGTGACAGCGCGGCGCCGAGACGGCGGCTGATCGACTACACCACCGCTCGAAGGTAGCCCTTGATCACCTGCAACGGTGGCTCCAGCGAGTCAAGTGTCTGCGCCGCATGAAACTCGGTGGATACACGCTGCAGCTCACGTCCGAGCGGCTTTTCAGCTCCGCCCATGGCGTCAAGGGCCAGCAGCAGGCACTCGTTGATCTTGTGCTGGATCATCGCCACATCGCCTCTGGCGATCAAGAGTTCGAAGATGTCCCGCTGATAGTCACTCATCATCAGGTCATCGCGCAAAATCGGGCTTTGATCTTCCGTTTCGTAAGCCAGCTTGTGGCAAAAAAGAGCGACGGTTTCCAGTGCCGACTTCATGAGCCAGGTCCTTGGGAAAATTTTCTTGAGTTGGAGTAGACGCTTGAAGATCTTAACGGCCAGTTACATCGACTTGACCGACACGACTTCCACATAGCGGAATTTCTTGCGCGCAGCCTTGGTGGCCTCTTGTTCAGCCAGCAGCGTGCTCAGCGTATCGGCTTCGTGAGTGATCTCGTGCATTTCTCCTTCAAACTCATTGCCCACCCGCAGTATTACCCGCATGCGAGGCGTGAACGCTTTGGCAGCCTTCTTCTTCGGGGCGGGCGCTGGCGGCTTGGCGAGCACGACCTCTGGGGCCGGTTGTGGTGCAACGGGGGCGTTGAGCTGCTCAGCGGGGGCAGGAGCACCAAACAATGCCAGGCGCATTTCTTCTTCAGTCAGATCAGGGGTCATGCATTCTCTCGGAGGAGGCCGTAGTCAGCTGGGGAGATTCTACCAGCATGTCTGGTTGCATCGGTTAGCGATGAGTTGCTATGGGGCTACGCTGCTGATTTCGGCACTGACCGGATCAGTGGCAAACTGGCTGCCACACCACTGCCCAAGGACCATCATGGACAACCTGCCGCCCTTGCGCGCCCTACAAGTCTTCGACACGCTCGGCCGGTGCGGCAGCATTGCCGAAGCGGCGAAACGACTGGGTATTTCCGCTGGCGCGGTGAGTCAGCAAATGAGGCTTCTGGAAGATACGCTTGGTATTACCCTACTGGTCAAGGAAGGCAAACGTAACCGCCTGACCGCCGCAGGAAGTCGCTTTCATGAGCAGTGCTCTGATGCATTCGAGCGCCTGCGCATTGCCCATGCGGAAGTTGTATTGTCGCGCGACACCAGCCATTTGCGCGTCAGCGCCCTGCCCTCATTGATGTCCAGATGGCTGGCGCCGCTGGTCTTCGAATGGCAGCAAGCGAACCAGGCCGTCAATGTCTACCTCGATGGCAGCCATGCCGAGCCGCTGGCCAACGGTTACGAGATCGACTTTCGCGTCACTTACAGTGATCGGGCCATTGATGCCGAGAACAGCATCGAGCTGTTGCGCGACTGCGTAGTACCGGTCTGCAGCCCGGAACTGTTGGGCGGTGACAGGTCAAGCCTGCAGCCAAATGAGTTGCTGAACTATCCGCTGCTTGCCATCGACTGGCTGCCCAAGTTCGCCTCGCCACCGTCCTGGCGAGACTGGTTCGAAAGCACCGGGGTTGACCTGGCCCGTTTGCAGGATGCTCGCCGGGTCTTCTCGCTTTCAGCCATGGCCATCGAAGCAGCGCTTGCAGGCCAAGGCTTTGTTCTGGCGCAGTACTCCATGGTCGCCAAAGACCTGGAGGCTGGCCGTCTGCTCATGCCTGTCAGGCATGCCCTGCCGCTGCCGGCCGCCTATTACCTGACCTGGACCAAAAGCGCCTTCGACAAAGAGCATTGCCGCCGATTCCACCGCTGGCTATTGGCTCGTGGCAAAGAGCAGAGTCATGGCATTGAGGCGTTGCTGGCTGCAAGCTCCAGCGTCGTTGTTTCTTGAGCGCGCGGCTCAGCCCAGGTCCACGACCACTGAACCCAGCGGGCGTGAACAGCACAGCAGCATCGCACCCTGGGCCGACGGCTCAAGCGGCTCTTCGAAGTACTCCACCTGCCCTTGTCTCAGACCCACCTGGCATGTGCCGCATATCCCGGCCCGGCAATCGAATACCGGGGCCAGGCCGGCTTGCTCGGCGAGATCCAGCAACGAGTGACAGTCAGGGTTCCAGGCGATGCTGATCCCGGAGGGCAAAAACTTCACGGTTGATGCCTGTGCGGCTGAATCATCGACGTGTAGCGGCGTTGCAGGCTCGGCCACTGTCGGCTGGGACAGGTGTTGCTGTTCATCGCGCAGAACCGTCGCCGGTCCAAAGAACTCGTAGTGAATGCGCTCTGCGCTTATTCCCAGCTCACGCAACAGTCGCCAGTTGACCTGCATGAATTGCGGCGGTCCACAGAGGTAGACCTCGTAGTCATCCAGCGGCAACAACGCCTGCAAGGTCTGCCGGCCGATCAATCCCTGACTGTGGCAAGCGCCACGCTCAAGGTCTTGGTCCGACGGATTTCGGTAGCAGAAATGCACGTCAATCCCCGGCCGCCGGTTAGCCAGCTCCAGCACTTCATCACGCATGGCATGTACGCTGCCGTTTTCGCAGGCATGGATGAAATACACCGGCTGCGCAGTGTTGTGGCTGAGCCAGTGCAACATGCTGACCATCGGCGTCAGCCCGACGCCGCCACTGAACAGCAGCACCGGTCGAGTGCTGTTCTGGTCAAGAGTAAAAGCACCCATGGGGCCGGCGAGCTGCAGGACATCACCAACTTGGGTCTGCTCATGCAAGAAGCCCGAAGCATAGCCATGCGGTAAATCGGGTCGGTCTACGGGGGCCGACTCTCGCTTGACCGAGATCCGCCACTGCGAGGTGTTCCCAGGGTCGCCTGACAGGCTGTAGTTGCGTATCACGCTGACGCCTTCGTGGTCGGCCAGACGAAGGGTCAGAAATTGGCCCGGAATGAAAACCGCAGCGGCGCCCTGTTCGACGGGTTGCAAACCAAACGAGGTGATGACCGCACTTTCCTGCGTTTTGGCAACCACCCGGTAACCCCTGAATCCCTTGGATTGTTCCATCTCAGCCCCCCACTGCGCTGACCACAGGTGGCTGATGCGTAATCAAGCTGTTGTCCTGTTCCTGGGCAATCAGCCTGGCCAGATTGCGGCGAAACCGTAGCGGCCCAGCATCACTGGCCAGGTCAATGTTCGGGCTGCGCTTGTTGGTCATGCCCTGGTGAACAGCCGTCAGAACCACTCGGTCTTCGGCAAAGGCATGCCGCACATCCTCATCAAACTGCCGCGAGACCTCGGCATTGTCGGTATCGAAGTTGCGCACCTGAAACCAGTAATAACGGGTGTTCGCCTCGTCGATCGGGGTCATGAAATTATAGGAGTTCATCAGAAATACCTGCTCATGCAGGACGCCGTCATCAGTCCCGGTTCCTGCCGGCGTGAACACCGCCTTGATAATGGCCTGCGACGGATAGCGGACTTCATAGTGCTGCTTGCGATCACCGTTGCCGCTGAATTTGACGAACTTGGCGTAGAACGGCGCGACCTCGACATCACGCATCCAGCGCGACACGATCACTCCGTCATCAATGACCGTGGTTTTGAGCGGCTCGCTGGCGCAGGCAGCGTTGCCGAACGAACTTTGATGCACCCAGGCAACATGCGCAGGATCAAGCAGGTTGTCAGTCACGTATAGATAGTTGCACGACACCACCATGCTATCGCCGCGGTTGAGCCCCCATTGCGGATCGCCCCATTCCGGCACGTCGCAGATCTTCGCCTGGTCGGCCTGCTCGATATCGCCCATCCAGATCCAGATCAGCCCGTAGCGCAGCGCCAGCGGGTAGCTGTGAACCCGCGCACCTTTGGGAATGTGCGTGCTGCCGGGCGCCTTTACGCAACTGTCAGAGCAGTCGAAGGTCAGGCCGTGATAGCCGCACTCAAGCTGGTCCCCGATGCGCCGGCCCATGGACAACGGCAACTTGCGATGCGGGCAGGCATCTTCAAGGGCGACAGGAGTGCCATCGCTCTTGCGATACAGCACCACCGGTTCGCCCAGAATGGTCAGTGCCAGCAATTGCTCGCCCAGCTCCTTTTCGCTGGCCGCTACATACCAGGCATTACGCAGAAACATGGATAAGCCCTCATCTTTATTGTTATGGCAGTTGCCACCCTATCAGTAGATGAGCGTTAGAAAATTAAGGGATGCTTTAGTTTTTCTAAACCTTTTTTGCCCTGCGGCCGGGCGATTGTCCAAGGTGTTTGAGGCAATGGTTGACTGATTTTTTAGCCTGTAGGTCGCCTTGGACTTTTCGAACACCCACAACAATCAAGGCGCGCGCGGTCCGGTGGTATGCCCCGGTGGGAGCGACCTTGGTCGCGAAGGCGGCGCTGAGACCCATCGCTATGTGCTGATTTTTCCGGCCCTTTCGCGAGCAAGCTCGCTCCTGCAATTTAAACGTGCCCATAAGCCTCGGGCCTGGCTTCAGTACATGCCAATCGACCTACACGATAGATTTTAAAGTCCAGCAATACCGCGCCGATGCCTACAAGGATATTCACAATGTGTAGGTGAACGATGAGCAATGTATTTTCCAGGCAACTCTGTGTCGGGTTGGCTGTTGGTCTCTGCACCGTGTTTTCTGTATCTCCGGCATTCGCGTTGTCAGCCGGCTGTGCGGCTGTTAACGATTTATCGGGCGCCACCTCGTTGTCACTTGCTAAAAATAGATACCCGGCATCGGATTTTTTAGCTGGAGATACCCTGACCTTGACGTTCACCGACAGTGGACAAGCCCACGGCGGGGATCCGGTGAATGCCGACAGCGTCAGTCTTGCCCGCTACAGTTTTTCCGGTTTCCAGACGTACAACGCTGCCCACACCATCAGCAGCACACCGCATCAGATCACTATTAGCGTTCCGGCTGGCAGTCTGGAGGCTAATGGCCTTGTGGTACGGGCCAGTACATCTCACGGTCAGATCAGCAATCTGGTGTTCAACTGCCAGCGCACACGGAATTTCGATTAGCGTGTCATCAATCACACCGGGCTGATAACGCCTGGCGGCAAACTGTTCATAACACGCTTGGCGCTGTAGCAGGGTCACCAAAGCGCCCAAGCGGTTTGTTTGACGAGAATAAATGATCAGCGAACCGGCGGACCGTACTGCAAGCCGCCCTGGGTCCATAGCGCATTGAGCCCACGCTTGATTTTAAGCTCACTGCCCTGCCCCAGGCTTCGCTCGAATGACTCGCCGTAGTTACCCACCTGGGCAACGATTTTCACCACCCAGTCATTCGGCAAATTCAAATCCTTGCCCAGTGCCCCTTCGACGCCCAGCAGGCGCGCCACGTCAGGGTT
Organism: Pseudomonas sp. StFLB209; assembly: GCF_000829415.1. NCBI lineage: Bacteria > Pseudomonadati > Pseudomonadota > Gammaproteobacteria > Pseudomonadales > Pseudomonadaceae > Pseudomonas > Pseudomonas sp. StFLB209. Next base: position 5,025,945 of record NZ_AP014637.1, read on the forward strand.
CTTGGTGGTCCTGGCCAGTTCATTGACATTCTTCGAAGTGACACCCAGCTCCTCGGCGTTCAGCCAGGCAATCTGGGTCCAGCGCACGACCGAGTACCACTCTTCGTCACCACGCCGCACAGCGGTGGTCAGTGGCTCTTTGGAGATGACTTCAGGCAGGACCACGAAATCATCAGGCGCAGCGAGTTTCAGACGCTGACCATAGAGCTGTGACTGGTCGGCAGTGAGTACATCGCAGCGCCCGGACTCCAGGGCTTTAAACGACTCATCGGAGGTGTCGAAAGAGATGGGCGTGTATTTCAAGCCGTTGGCGCGGAAGTAATCAGCCAGATTGAGTTCCGTCACAGTGCCGGCCTGAATACAGAAGGTCGCGCCATCCAGCTCCTTGGCACTTTTTACGCCGAGCTTCTTGTTGACCAGAAAACCCTGGCCATCGTAGTAAGCCACGCCGGCAAACAGGATGCCCATCGAGCCGTCCCGCGAGGATGTCCAGGTGGTGCTGCGCGACAGCATGTCCACCTCACCCGATTGCAAGGCCGTAAAACGCTCCTTGGCCGTCAACTGGGTGTACTTGACCTTGTTTGCATCACCAAACACCGCCGCCGCCACGGCCCGGCATACATCCACATCAAAACCCTGGAAGTTGCCTTTGCTGTCAGCGGCAGAAAAACCGGGCAGCCCGTCACTGATACCACACTGCACAAAGCCCTTTTTCTTGATGTTGTCCAGAGTGACGCCCGCTATGGCGTCCAGCGACAATATCGACAGCAGGCCAATACCTGCCAGTGACGAAGCGCGTTTCAAGATCTTGTAGTGTTTTTTCATTTTTAGTGCCCTGTTTGAAAACAGCATGATGCTTCCAGCCCGGCGCTAAACCACCCGGCAGATAGAAACCCAAACTCATTTGCAGCGGCAGAAAACAATAGACAGGCTGTTATGGCCCGAAGACAACATTACGAACGGACAGTGAGTGTGGCATCTGGGGCCCTATTATTATTTTCAGCAACACGCGCTACTTAACGACCCGCCCTGCATCCAGTGTCGTTAGTTGCCCGACCGGACAAACAACGGGCTGAATAACGGACCTGCTAAAACCCTAGCGTTAGTTGAATCAGATAAAAAGCGAATAATTCTTCAGGGGTACATAAGCAGGGCTTACCAATTGGTGCTCATTGGAACGCCTGGGCGTGTTCCTTGAGGCAGCGGATGAACACCTGCAGTGCCGGGCTTTTCTTTTCGCCGCGCCGGTAGGCGATGGAAATCCGCCGGCGAATCTCCGGAACCAGCCGGCAGACCCGTACCCCTTGCATATCGAAGCGGGCGCGCAGCCCAGGAACGATCGCAATGGCGCAGCCCTCGCGAATCAGCGCACTGGTAACCTCGTAACCTTTGCAGCGGGCCATGATCTTGGGGCTGTAGCCCGAGCGCTGGCAGGCATCGGTGAGCATCCGCGTATAGGTCGACGAGGCGGTGTCCATGACCCAGAGTTCGTGTTCAAGGTCCGCCCAGGTCACCTGCTCCAGCCCGGCCAGCCGATGGTCCGGCGACATCATCACGTCGAACACGTCTTCGATCAGCGGGGTAATCTCGATACCGGGGTCCAGCAAGCCGGCAGGCACGTTCAAATCGTCGATTATCGCGATGTCGGTTTGCCAGCTGCGCAGGGCATTCATCCCCTCTTCCGGCTCCATCTCCTCGAACAGCACTTCAAGCATCGGATAGCTTGCGTGCAGCCGCTTGATCGCTTTGGGCATCAGGGCTGCCGCTACCGAAGGAAAAGCCGCTACCCGGATATCGCCAGCAACGACTTTCTTCAACTCGGCCATGTCAGCCCGCGCCGATTCAAGCTCTTCGAAAATCCGGTTGGCCGTTTCGACCAACTTCCTGCCGGCGATGGTCAGTTCCACACCGCGCCCGCGCCGCTCAATAAGATCGATACTTAATTCTTGTTCAAGCATCGAGATTTGTTGCGAAACCGCTGAGGGCGAAACATGCAGGGCTTCGGCCACGGCGGCCATGGTCTTACGCACGGCCAGTTCGCGAAGTGCACCCAGTTTGTTGATGTCCATGAACCTTCCACCCTGTCAGATACAGGCAGCAGATCATTAAGTTCTGCTTATGTATCACTGAAATATTATTCGCTTTTTTTGATTATGCACCGCTTGTAGGCTGGAAAACACCCCGATCCTTTAAACAAAAAAGGTGCCGCCGTAATGACCCATTCCTACTTCAATGACACTCTCGCCAAACGCGATCCACTGGTATTCAAAGCTCTGGCCGATGAAAAGAAACGCCAGCAGGGCCAGATCGAACTGATCGCTTCCGAGAACTCGGTCAGCCTGGCTTCGCTTGAAGCGCTGGGTTCGGTGATTACCAACAAGACCGTCGAAGGCTACCCAGGCAAGCGTTTCCACGGCGGCGCCGAGTTTGCCGACGTTATCGAGCAGGCCGCGATCGACCGTGCCAGGCAGTTGTTCGACGTGGGCTATGTGAATGTCCAGCCGCACTCGGGTACTCAGGCCAACCAGGCGGTATTTTTTGCCCTGCTGCAACCGGGTGATGTGGTGCTGAGCCTGGATCTGGCATCCGGCGGCCACCTGAGCCACGGCGCCAAGCCTAACCAGTCGGGCCGTTGGTTCAGCATTGTGTCGTACGGTGTGGACCGTGAAAGCGGCCGCATTGACTACGACAACGTCGAAGCCCTGGCGCTGGAGCACAAGCCCAAACTGATCATCTGCGGCGGTTCTTCATATCCACGGGAAATCGACTTTGCCCGCATGCGCCAGATTGCCGACAAGGCAGGCGCGACCTATCTGGTCGACATGGCCCACTTCGCCGGTCTGGTGGCGGCCGGTGTGCACCCTTCGCCAATTCCGCATGCCGACATCGTTACCTGCACCACCACCAAGACCCTGCGCGGTGCGCGTGGCGGGCTGGTGATGACCAATCGCGAAGACCTGTTCAAGAAGATCCAGCCGGCCGTGTTCCCAGGTGTACAGGGCAGCGCCCACCTGGCGACCATCGCAGGCAAGGCGGTCTGCCTGGGGGAAGCCTTGACGGATGAGTTCAAGACCTACGGCGCCAACGTCAAGGCCAATGCCCGGCTGTTGGCTGAGGTGTTGCAAAAACGCGGCGTGCGCATTGTCAGCGGCGGCACCGATACCCATGTGGTGCTGGTCGATGTTTCGTCCAAGGACCTGACTGGCCAGGCCGCTCAGGATGCGCTGTCGAGCATCAACATCACCTCCAACAAGAACCCGATCCCCTTCGACAGTGCCAAGCCATCGGAGTGGAAAGGCCTGCGCCTTGGCTCTTCTGCCGGCACCACTCGCGGTTTTGGTGCCAAGGAGTTCGAAGCCATCGGCCATTTGATCGCCGACATTTTCGAGGCCCAGAGTGCCGACGAAGCCACCCGCGCAGCGCTGATCGAAAAGAGCAAACAGGTAGTGACCGGCCTGTGCGCCGAGTTCCCTATCTACCCTTGAGCATCACTTGGCGGGCCAGGTGCCTTCTGGCCCGCAAATACTTCAAGTCGCAGGAATACAACAATGACAATCCAGCTTCCCAATGATCCGGCACGCGACGATGTGCTGGCTGGCCGTCCAGCGCTGTGGCTCAACCCGGACCTGACAGCCGATGGTATCGCTCAGGCACAGCTGCCGGTGCGTGCCAGTCAGGTCAAGGATGCCGAGGCCAACTGGCGACTGTTGGCGCCGCTGCTGCAACACTGTTTTCCCGAACTGGCCCAGGCCCAGGGCCGTATTCAATCGCAGTTGATCGAAGCCAAAGACTTGCGCGCTGCAATCGGCTACTCAGCCGCCAAGTACGGCCGGCTGTTCGTCAAGGCCGATGGCGACCTGCCGGTGGCCGGCTCGATCAAGGCCCGTGGCGGCGTGTATGAAGTGTTCATGCACGCCAAAAAGATGGCCGAACAGCGTGGGATTCTCACGCCGGGCGGCGACATCACCGTATTGGCCGGCGAGCAGGCCCGCCGCCTGTTCGCGCAGCACACGATTGCCGTAGGCAGCACCGGTAACCTGGGCCTGAGCGTCGGTATAGCCGCCAGGGCCCTGGGTTTTCGCGCCATGGTGCACATGTCGGCAGACGCCAAGCAATGGAAGGTTGAACGCCTGACTCGGCTGGGCGTGGAAGTGGTTCAGCACCAGGCGGACTACACCACCGCGGTGGAGCACGCCCGCATTGATGCCGAGGCCGACCCGAGCATCTACTTCGTCGACGACGAGCGCTCGCAAGTGCTGTTTTTCGGCTATAGCGCTGCTGCCAGTGAACTGGCCGCTCAACTGCAGGCAGCCGGTGTGAGCGTTGATGCTGAACACCCGCTTTTCATCTACCTGCCTTGTGGCATCGGTGGTGCACCCGGTGGCGTGGCTTACGGGCTGAAAGCGATCTTCGGCGACGCCGCCCACCCGTTTTTCGTCGAGCCAGTGCAGTCGCCTTGCGCGCTGGTGCACATGATGAGCGGCTCCAAGGACTTGGTGTCGGTCTATGACGTGGGCCTGACCAACAAGACCGAAGCGGACGGCATGGCCGTGGCACGTATGTCCGAGTTTGTTGCCCAGGTGATGAAACCGCTGTTGTCCGGTGTGTTCACCGTGGCCGATGACGATCTGTTTCGCTGGCTGTGGCAGGCCCAGACCACCCAGGGCATTCGCCTTGAGCCATCGGCCACCGCCGGTTTTGCGGGGCCGGCGTTCATTGTCGACAGCGAACAGGGCCGTGCCTACCAGCACGCTCATGGCCTTGGCGACAGACTGGCCCAAGCCACCCACGTGATCTGGACCACTGGCGGTGCCTTTGTGCCTGAAGCGCAATTCGGGCAGTTCATGGCGCACGGCGCCTCGCTGGTCGCAGCCAGTTGAGCGTAGGAGCGCCAGAACCTGCGCAGACAAGCGCCGCCACACGCCTGGCGGTTGTGGTTTGACGCCGCCAATACCCCACGCCCAGTTTCAGAGGTAATAGCGCCATGAACACAGCACTCCTGGCAGAGCGCATAGACGGGAAAGGGTTTGCAGCCACCCTTGTCAATCAACTCACCGATGAGGTGAATGACATTAAGGCAGCTACCGGACTGACCCCAGGCCTTGCGGTCGTGCTGGTCGGTGAAGACCCGGCCAGTTCGGTCTACGTAAGTGCCAAACACCGCCAGACCCTGGCAATCGGTATGCAGTCTTTCGTGCACAGATTGCCTGCCGATACGGCCCAGGCAGACCTGATGACGCTGCTTGACGCGCTCAATGCGGCCAGTGAAGTCAACGGCATTCTGGTCCAGTTGCCATTGCCTGCGCATCTGGATACGCATGCCGTGATCAACGCCATTGACCCCGACAAGGATGTCGATGGCTTCCATATCCTCAATGCCGGTCGCCTGGCGACCGGGCAGGATGCTCTGGTGCCTTGCACCCCGTTGGGTTGCCTGATGATGCTCAAGGATCGGCTGGGCAACCTGGAGGGCCTCAATGCCGTGGTGGTCGGCAAGTCCAACATTGTCGGCAAACCCATGGCCCAATTGCTGATGGCCGAGAACTGCACCGTGTCAGTGGCTCACTCCAAGAGCCGGGACGTGCCTGCGCTGTGCCGTAGCGCCGATATTCTGGTGGTCGCGGCAGGTTGTCCGGAGCTGGTCAAGGGGGACTGGATCAAGCCCGGCGCAGTGGTCATCGATGTGGGCATCAACCGTATCGAGCGCGATGGGCGTTCAAGAATCGTCGGTGATGTCGCCTTCGACGAAGCCGGCCACGCGGCCGCCATCACGCCGGTGCCTGGCGGTGTCGGACCGATGACCATCGCTTGCCTGCTGGCCAATACGGTCACTGCGTTCAAACGCCAACATCATCACGTAACAACAAAGGCCGTCGTTGCCGTTTAAGGTGATTTCAGATGAACACGATCAAAAACAATTACGTACTTTGCGTTACCTGCCCGTCGATCCGCGGCGTGACGGCGGACCTCACTGCTTTTCTGTCGAGCCGCGGCTGCAACATTCGCGACAGCGCCCAGTTCGACGACGAAAGCACCAACCGCTATTTCATGCGCCTGACTTTCCGCTCCGAAGAAGGTCGCTCGTTGCAGGATCTGGAGAAGGAATTTCAGCCGCTGGTTGAGAAGTACAAGATGCACCACGAATTCTTCGATGAGCGCACCAAGCGCAAAGTCATTCTCATGGTCTCGCGCTTCGGCCACTGCCTGAACGACCTGTTGTACCGCTGGGGCATCGGTGCACTGCCAATCGACATTGTCGGGGTGATCTCCAATCACCTGGACTTCCAGAAAGTCGTCGAAGGTCATGGCATTCCCTATCACCACATCAAGGTGACCCCGCAAAACAAGGCCCAGGCCGAAGCCGAGCAGATGCGCATCGTGCGGGAAACCGGGGCGGAACTGATCGTGCTGGCGCGCTACATGCAGATCCTTTCGGATCAGATGTGCCAGCAGATGTCAGGGCGCATCATCAATATCCACCACTCGTTCCTGCCTTCGTTCAAAGGTGCAAGCCCGTACAAGCAGGCGTTTGACCGTGGTGTGAAGCTGATTGGCGCCACCTCGCATTTCGTCACTGCCGACCTTGATGAAGGGCCGATCATCGAGCAGGACATCGTACGTATCAACCATGCGATGAGCCCTGACGATTACGTCTCACTGGGCCGCGACGTTGAGAGCCAGGTGCTGGCCCGGGCTATTCACGCCTACGTGCATGGCCGGGTATTTCTGAACCGGAACAAGACCATCGTGTTTGCGCCTTCGGCTGACTCCTACAGCGCTGAGCACATCGGCTGATAGCCCCTTTCAAACCTCCCGGCTGCCGCTGGCAGCGCTACACCCTCTGTGCCTGGGGCCCCGTTGCCAACGGCCCGGTGTGGATCCCGGCTGCCTGCAATCTGCGGTGGCCGGGCCATTCGCGGCACCGATAAAACAACAAGATGCGAGACATACAATGCAAGAAACTAGCTGGTTGTTAGGGGTTTTGTTCGCCTCCATTGCGCTGATCATTTTCCTGATCATGAAAGTGCGACTGCATGCGTTCATCGCGTTGATCATTGCCTGTTTCGTGGTCGGGTTCGGCTCGGGGATGCCGGCAGCCAGGATCGTCGCTTCGCTGGAAGCCGGTATCGGCGGGACGCTGGGCTTTCTTATTGCGATTATCGGCCTGGGCGGGATCCTCGGCAAAATGCTGGAGGAGTCCGGCGGTGCCGAGCGCCTGGCCAAGACCCTGCTGGACAACCTCGGGCCGCAACGCGCCCACTGGGTCATGGCCATTGTCGGGGCGGTTGCCGGTATTCCGGTGTTCTTCGAAGTCGGCTTCGTGCTGCTGATTGCGCTGGTGTATGTGGTCGCCCGTGAAACCCGGATCAACTTGATGTACCTGGGTATCCCGCTGGCCATCTCGCTGCTCACCATCCACTGCATTCTGCCGCCCCACCCCGCCGCCATGGCGATTACCGGAATGCTGCATGCCGACGTGGGCAAGGTGATTCTTTACGGCCTGCTGGTCGCTGTGCCAACCATTATCATCGCGGGCCCCGTCTGGGTCAGGCTGTTCTGTAGCCGCAGCGCCAGTGATCATCAGCAAGCCTTTCTTGCCTCCCACGGCGCATCCGCGCAAGTGCAGCGCGTGCTGCCCGGCATGGGCATCACCCTGTTCACCATCGCCCTACCCTTGCTGCTGATGGTCGGTAAAACCGCAGCCGCTGGTTTGCCAAGCGACTCGCCCGTGCAACATGTGGCGCAGTTCGTGGGCAATCCGCTTACCGCACTGATGATATCCGTAGCATTCGCCTACTGGTCGCTGGGTTTGCGCCAGTCGCGCAGCATGGCTGAGCTGCTCGATACCACACAGCGCAGCTTTCCGGCGCTGGCCAATATCATCTTCGTCATCGGTGCCGGCGGAGCCTTCAATGCCGTGCTGATCGAAAGCGGTGTAGGCAAAGCCATATCCGGCTTGTTGGCCGACACTGACATCAACCTGGTTATCCTGGCCTGGTTTATCGCCTGGCTGATGCACTTCGCTGTCGGCTCGGCCACCGTCGCCATGGTCAGCGCTGCCAGCATGATCAGCCCGATGTTGGCCGCTGACCCGAATCTGAAACCGGAGATCCTGGTGATTGCAATCGGTGCCGGCTCCATAGGCTGGGCCCATGTCACGGACTCCGCGTTCTGGGTGGTCAAGGAATACCTCAACGTTTCGCTTGGAGAGGCACTGAAGAAATTTACCGGTGCAACTCTGGTCGCCTCGCTGGTGGCCTTGTTGGCGACCCTGACCCTGAATTACTTTGTCGGCTGAAGGTTCGTTCACCGTGCGTTGGCTGCCTCGCCTACGTTCTTAGAGACACTTACTTGGCGAACAGCAGGCTCATGTCCTTGAACGCTTTGAACTCCAGGGCATTACCGCACGGGTCAAACAGGAACATGGTGGCCTGTTCGCCGACCTGGCCTTTGAAGCGCACGTAAGGCTCGATCACAAATTGGGTTTCGCGCGCTTTGAGACGGTCAGCCAGCGCTTCCCATTCATCCCAGCTCAGGATGATGCCGAAGTGCGGCACCGGTACGTCATGGCCATCGACCGGGTTGGTGTGTGCGGACTCCTGGCCGACCGTCTTGGGGTGCTCGTGAATCACCAGTTGGTGGCCATAGAAATCGAAGTCGACCCAGGTCGCCGCCGAACGGCCTTCAGGCAAGCCAAATGTTTCGCCATAAAACGCGCGTGCCGCAGGAAGGTCGTAAACAGGAATCGCGAGGTGGAAAGGAGAAAGGCTCATCAGTGACTCCGGACTTTATCGTTTTATTGGACGCTTCAGGCCGCGCGGGCCTGGCGCCCGACTGCATGCCGTGAATTCATCATAGGGCTAGCCGAGGAACAAGAAAAACAATATATTTTTTGGAAATAAACAAATAATATTTATCAATGATCCGCGAGCTCAAGACCCTGATTGCCGTATCCCGTGACGGCACATTTGCCGCTGCGGCGCACAAGATCGGCCTCACCCAGGCTGCCGTGAGCGCCCAGATTGCGCGCCTGGAGTCTGAGCTGGGCCTGGAGTTATTCGATCGCAGCGGGCGTAGCGCCCAGCTCAACGCAGTGGGGTACCAAACCCTGCAACAGGCGCACGAGCTGATCCGCATGTACAACAACCTCGGCTCCCCTGCCCCGGAAACCCAGGCGCCGCAGCGGGTGACCATGGGCGCCATCGCCTCGATACAACGCATGCTGCTGCCCAGTGCCCTGGCCAGTTTTCATCATCAATGGCCGAATTTCCGCAGCCGAATCCTGCCTGGGCTGTCGATGGAACTGCTCGACCAGGTCGATGCCGGCGAGATCGACCTGGCGGTGATCATCCAACCGGCGTTCTCATTGCAGAGTGACCTGAAATGGGTACCGTTGGCCAAGGAGCCCTACCGTCTGCTGGTGCCGGAAAATACGCCTAACGATGACTGGGCCGAGTTGATCACCTCGCAGGCTTTCATCCGCTACGACCGCACCTCTTTCGGTGGGCGGCAAGTGGATCGCTTCCTGCGCAAGATGCATTTCACCCCGCGTGAAGTGAGCGAACTGGATGAACTCGATGCGATCGTGAAACTGGTAGCCAATGGCGTCGGTGTGGCCCTGGTTCCGGAAACACTCGGGCATGTGGCCTGGCCGCAAGGTGTACGCGGCCTGGATCTGGGCGAACACACGTTCTACCGAAACATCGGCCTGGTGCATCACCACAATCGCAACATGAACGAGCCGGTAATGATTCTGGCCGAGCAGATTGAAGCGCTGGCCCGGCAGATTGCGCCTGGCACTTCACCAGCAGCTTGAGTGTTAAAACGCCGGGTGGCGTTTGGTTCGCTGTGCACGTTTACGATCGGCACGCAGCGCTGCGGCAAATGAGCCTTGTGCCCAGCGCACCGCGTCATGGGGATCTTCCATCAGATGATCCGGCGCCCGGTAGTAAGACAGCCCGACGAGCTTGCCTTGCCGGGTATAAGTAAACTGCTCAAGCCCTTGCTGTTCGAAGGCTGCAATGTTTTCTGCATCAGCCTTCAGGTACAGCGTGCCGTCAAATACCAGGCCGAACATCACCCCATCGCGAAAAATCCCGTGCCCGCCGAACATCCGGCGCAGAGACACAGGCCCGAACAGAGCGAAAATGTCCTCGATGTAGGCGGCGAGTTCATTCATGTTCGAGCGCTCCTGATGATGTGTGCAACCACCTGCTTGGTCGCCTCCTCGATTGTCCCCTCATTACGGCACAACACCCAGCCATGCTCGTCAACCGCACGCTCGAACGCTTCGGTGCAGGCCACATGCTCGTCCAGCCGATGAATCACCGTGCTGCTCAGCCCCCGTGTACGTGCCGCCGCCCTCGCCCATGAAATTTCCGGCGCGGTAAGCACCCCGATATGCAGGTCCGGGATTTGCACGCCGCGCTCGATATTCAACCGCAGAATCTGATCAAACGGCACGCTGCGGCGAAATGCGGCATCGGACGGGTACCAGCGATCAATCAGGATGATGCTGTTTGCGGGTTGCTCTGGCAGCACGTTACGCGAAATCCAGGCGCGGCTGTCGGCCAAGCGCTCACAGACCTGCCATTCCAGGTCCGGGCACGGGTTTCTGGCCAGCGTGTTCACCAGCGCCATGATTTCGCCCCGATGCGGATCGAGGTTTCTTTCAGACAGGCGAATGACTTTTTTACCGTCAGCCCGCAGGGCTTTGGTCACAGCTTCCAGCAAGGTGGTCTTGCCGGTGCCCTTGGGGCCGTCCATTGAAATAAACAGCGAGCGGTTCATTGTGCAAGGCTCAGGTCGCGGATCAATTCAGAGAGCGCCTGGCATTCACGAGGCGTTTTCGCGAATGACCCGGTGATTGGCCACGACTTCGTCGATCACGCCTCTGAACAGTCTTTGCGTAAGGTCAACATCAACGCCATAACGTTCGGCCAATGCGCTGTAACGCTGCGCTTGCGCGGCTTCACGGGCCGGGTCTATTGCCTCCAGACTCTGTGCTGCCTTGATCACGCCAACCTTGCCAGTGGCGATGAAACGCTGCCCCAGAAGTTTGATGATCTGCTCATCCAGGTCATCGATCTCTGCTCTTAATTGTCCGAGTTCATGGCTGCTCACGCAGGTTGCCTCCAGGTTGTTAGTAGATTGACGGCCAGAATCGGACACACCCTACACCAGAAGGCCCTTAGCGCATTGCGACTTTGTGCCTGCGACTGCACAAACACCTGCTCAAGCGTCATTTGCAGCCCAGCCGTAATCAGGTCAATTGGTGCAGGCTCGATTTGCGCTGGCGGTAAGAGGTCGCACATTGCTCCTGATTTGCCCCGCCTTAGTCGAGTTTCCTGCCGCGCCACGCTTGAGCCAGTTCCCGCTCCAGGCTCAGTTTCGAGGCGCGAATGATCGCATCGGCGTCCTTGGGCAAGTCATGCTCGACCACATAGACAGGCCTGGCCCGTTGCTGGGCCGCGCTGACAATCTCGTCCCAGGCCAGCAAGCCTTCCCCCACAGGGGCAAAATTCATCTCGTCGTCGCGCAGGCCGATGCCGGAGTTGTCCTTGGCATGCAGGGCAAACAGGCGGTCTGCATAGCGTTGGATCAGCCTGACCGGGTCCTGACCACCACGGAACACCCAGGCGGCATCGATCTCCAGCGCCAGGTTTTCTGCGCGGGTGGCGTCCACCAGCAGCTCAAAGCCGGTCTTGCCACGAAAGGTCTTCATTTCGAAGTCGTGGTTGTGATAAGCCAGTTGCAAGCCGCTTTTGCGCAAGGTGCTGCCCAGCGCGTTGAGTTCTTTACCGAGCCTCTTCCAGCCCGCCGCGTCGGTCGGGCGATCGGCCGGTTGCAGATAAGGCACCACCAGCACCTTGTTGCCAATCGCCTGATTGAAAGCAATGGTCTGAGCCATCTGGCTGCGCAAGGCGTCCAGTTGCACGTGTGCGGAAGTGACTGAGAGGTTGTACTGGGCCAGCAGCCGGTTCAGCTCGGCACTGCTGACGCCTTGATCGCCAACCAGCTCCACCGCCGTGAACCCGGCATTACGAGCCATCAGAAACTGCTGGTCGAGCGTGCCGACATTGCGCAGGGTGTACATCTGCAGGGCAATTTTGCTGTCTGCACCTGGTGACGCCATAAGCGGGCTGCCATTGAGCAGGCTGCCGGCAACCACAGTGGCCAGCGCCAGTTTCTTGATCAAACGCATCACAACTTCCTTTTGAGTGACAGAAAATCCGTTTCTGCGTGTAACCGGTTACACGCCTCAGTGGCAGGAATTTATGCGTTGCCAAGCAAGGCTGTCAATTGCGTGATGGCCCGTTATCAGGTGCGGCTGCGGTTGGCGTTCATCCGGATCATTCGCTACGGTTCCTAGACACCCGTGGTAGAGCCTTCGCTCAGATTGCTCCTTGCATGAAAGCCCATGCGAACGTACTGCTTCGGGGGCCTGTCTACTTTTAGGCTGCCCTTCTCTTTTTTGCTGAACAAGGACCGTGCCTGTGAAATCACCGATCGCCGCCGTGCTGTTGCTGTTGTTTACGTTGTGCCAGTCCGCTATGGCTCAGGACTCACCCGAGGCCGTGCTGATTCACGGCGGTCGGGTGATGACCATGGATCCGGCACTGGGTGATCTTGATAACGGTGAAGTGCTGATCCGTGACGGTCGTATCGTTGCCGTAGGCCATGACCTGCAAGCCGGAAATGCCCGGCGTATTGATGCCCGCGGGCAAGTGGTACTGCCAGGCTTTGTCGATGCGCATAACCATCTTTATGTAACGCTGATGCGTGGGCAGTTTCGCAACCAGCAGGGGCAGTTTTTCCCGGTCAGCTCCCGACTGGCAGCTGCGATGACGCCTGAGGATACCTATGCTGCGATGCGTCTGGGTGCGCTGGAGCTGCTCCACGGCGGTATTACCGCCACAGGGGATTTTTTCGATAATGTGCGCTCGCCGGCCCATGGCGAGGCCGGGTTAAGGGCGCTGCAGGATGCAGGTATCCGGGCGACGATGTTCTACGGCGGGCCGGACAAGACCACCAGACAGCCCATCGACCTGCAACAACTACAAAACCTGGCCAGACGCCAAGGCAGCGAAGCACGGGTACAGCTTGGCCTCGCCTGGCGTCTGCCGCGTGACCGTGGCGATGCGGCTAACTGGACCATGCGCCAGGCCGAATACGACACCGCGCGACGCCTGGGGCTGCCGATCCAGGTGCATGTCAGCGGCGAGCCAGGGCCGATGTTCGACGCGTTGATCAAGCGCGGTTATCTGTATCCCGGCCTGACAATCGTGCATGCCACCGACGCCACTGCCGCACAATTGCAGGCGCTGGAAAAAGCCGGGGGCAGTCTGGCCCTGACGCCTTTGAGCGAACACCGTGTCGGCTATGGCCTGACCGCGCTGGACCGGTTCGCTGCCGTGCGGCGTCAGGGCCTGGGCATTGATGGCAACTCGTTGGCGGGCAGTGCCGACATGTTCGCCACCCTGCGCCTGGCCGCTCTGACCTGGAGCGGCAGCCAGCGCGACGAGCGCGCCCCGGACCCGCGCAGCCTGCTGGCAATGGCGACCCGCGGTGGTGCTGAATCCCTCGGGCTGGAGAAGCAGACCGGTACCCTGGCACCGGGCAAACGGGCTGATGTACAGATCATCGACCTGACGGCGCTGAACCTGGCCGGTTTTGCAGGCGGTGATCCCGCCGCGTTGCTGGTCTACTCGGCGCGGCCTGAAAACGTCAGCACGGTGTTGGTAGATGGCCGCGTGATCAAGCAACACGGCCGGCTGGAGGGGGTGGATATGCCGCAGCTGTTGCGCGAGTCCGCCGAGGCCGCTCGTGGTCTGGTAGAGCGCAGTCAGTAAGGTGCAATCAGCGCGGTTGGCGCCTGGATTGTGCGCTACAGCTGTGTATTGCCTGACTGATCGTTATCTTTTACCGACGCGTTTCACTCAAAGACCCGCCCAGCAAGTACAGCGCGCCCCCGACAATCAGAAAACCTGCCAGCACATAGAACATCATCGGCGCCGGCCAGACGGCGAGCACCAGACCGCAGACAATCGGCCCCAGTGCCCCGCCGAGGTTGGACAGGTTCTGTGCCGCGAAGTACATGCCGCGCAGCGACGCCGGGGCGATACGGTCGATGAACATGTACTCGGCAGGGAACACAATGATTTCGCCCAGGGTAAACAGCAGCATGGCAAAGGCCCAGGCGGTCAGGCTCTGGGCCATGGAGAAACCGGCCAAACCTGCGAGAAACAGTACCAGCCCGGCCATCAGCCAACGGGTCAGGTGCTGCGCGTCGATGCGCTTGCCGACCCAGTATTGCAAGGTAATCACCCCGCAGGCATTGACCGCCAGCAAGGTGGTGATCACTGAATAAACCCGCTGCGGGTCGCTGGTCACCACCAGGTATTGCGACAAATAGGCACTGAACTGACCGAACACCACGGCGCTGAGAATGCCGCCCAGGGTGAAGCACACCAGGCGCCGGTCGTTGAGCAGCACCTTGCCGACCTGGGCGAAGGAAAATGGCGTGGTCTGGGCCGGCGCGCAGCCCAGCTCGCGGTCGCCGTAGCGGATGTACAGCCAGAAGAACCCCGCGCCGAGCGCTGCCGACAGCACAAACGGCAGGCTCATGTTAACCCCCGCCAACGCCGCACCGATGAACGGACCGACGGCGTAGGCCATGTTGATCAGGGTATAGCGCAATGAGAACACCCGGCTCTGCTCATGGCTGGGCAGCAGGCGTCCGAAGGCGGCCTTGGCAGTAATGTCGATGACCGAGTAAGCGAAGTTGAACAGCACCAGCGCCAGGAAGAACAGGATCAGGTTCGAGGTCACACACATGCCGATGAATGCAGCGACAAAGCAGCCGGTAAAACCCAGAATCAGCGGATAGGGTTTGAGACGGTCGGTCAAATAACCGCCGTAAAGGCTCAGCAAGGACCCGGCCACCAGCGCGCAGCCCACCGTGGTACCCACCGCAGCGATACTCAACTGGTAACGGCTGCTCAGGTAGAGCACCAGATACGGTAGCGTGATCGCCCGCCCCAGAGTCAGTACGAAGGCACTGGCCAGCAGCAGGTTAACGCCTGAGGGGTACTGCTTGAGTACGGTGAGCATATGCTGTCCTTGTGTAGCAGCCCGCGGGGCGCTGGCTATTGCCCCGCGTTACAACATCGGCAAACCTCAGTCCGCCTTATACCCAACCTTTGCGTGCGCTGTATTCTGACGACGCACCCGGTACGCCACGCCCAGCACCACAAACCACACCGGCGTCACCAGCAGCGCCTGACGGGTGTCGGCTTGCAGCGCCAGCAACACCAGGATGAAGGCAAAAAACGCCAGGCACACCCAGCACATGAACACGCCACCGGGCATACGGAATTTCGAGGCCTGATGCAGATGCCCCCACTGGTTGCGGTAGGCCATGTACGACAGCAGGATCATCGACCAGACAAACATGAACAGCAGCGCCGAGACCGTAGTGATCAGGGTGAACGCTTCGATCATGCTCGGCATCAGGTAGATCACCACTGCGCCAAAGGTCAGGCAGATGCAGGAGAAGATCAGGCCGTTGGACGGCACGGCGCTGCGCGATAGCGTACCGAAGCGCTTCGGCGCGTCACCTTCCATGGCCAGGCCGTAGAGCATGCGGCTGGTGGAAAACACCCCACTGTTGGCCGACGATGCTGCGGAAGTCAGAACCACGAAGTTGATCACAGCAGCGGCCGCCGGCAGCCCGGCCAACACGAACAATTCAACGAACGGGCTCTTGTTGGGCACCACGTCACGCCACGGCGTCACCGCCATGATGGTGATCAGCGCCAGCACATAAAACACGATGATACGGATCGGGATCGAGTTGATCGCCCGTGGCAGGTTGCGCTCCGGGTTGCGGGTTTCGGCGGCGGTGGTGCCCACCAGTTCGATACCGACAAAAGCAAACACCGCGATCTGGAAACCGGCGAAAAAGCCCATCAAACCATGCGGGAACATGCCGCCGTCGTTCCACAGGTTGCTCAACGACGCCACATCGCCACTCGGCGACTGGTAGCTGGCAATCACCATGTACAGGCCGGTGCAGATCAGCGCGCAAATGGCGACGATCTTGATCATCGCGAACCAGAACTCCAGCTCGCCGAACATTTTCACTGTCAGCAGGTTCAGCGACAGCAACAGGGCTACGCAGGCCAGCGCTGGTATCCAGGGCTGCACCTCCGGGAACCAGAACTGGGTATAGGCGGCAATGGCGATGACATCGGCGATGCCGGTCACGATCCAGCAGAACCAGTAAGTCCAGCCAGTGAAAAAGCCCGCCCACGGACCGAGCAGGTCGGTAGAAAAGTCGATGAAGGACTTGTAGTTGAGGTTCGACAGCAGCAACTCGCCCATTGCGCGCATGACGAAGAACAGCATGAAGCCGATGATCATGTAGACGAAAATGATCGACGGCCCGGCCAGGCTGATGGTCTTGCCCGAGCCCATGAACAGGCCGGTACCAATGGCGCCGCCAATGGCTATCAACTGGATATGGCGATTGGAAAGGTTGCGTTTGAGGGCGTGTTCGTCAGGTTCTTGCGCGGGGTGATCGTGAAGCGGGGTTGTCATGAATTCTTTCCTTGTGTTTCGAATTGTTTTTATACCATCAATGACACCCCCTTTCTTGACATTCTCCCCGCCCTAAAGGGCGGGGAGGATGTCAATATCTTTGCGCGTGTGCTTTCCAGGGTTCAGGTGATTTTTTTGAAAGGAAGAGAGGGTGGATCAAGGCCGTCTCAAGAGCATCAAAAGCGTATTGTCGACCAATCAAATATAGGTATTCATCAGAGGGGGAGAAAATTCCGATGACCGAAGAGCTTATGATTTCTGCTATTTGCTGGGAACTGCAGGGTAATGTGTCTGTTGAGTTTGCTCACGAGAATGACTTGTATTTTTTTCTGCCCCGATCAGCGTTGTCTCGCAGAAGTCATACCGGCAAAGAAAAAGAACTATTTCTTTCGCGCTCCCCAGTCTCATGCATCAGGATGCCGGAACGAAAAGAAGAAGACCGAATCAGGCTCCCTCTCTGGTGTGCGTAAGCAGTTTGCAGCAGATGAGCCAGTTTCAGTTGTTCCTAGTCATTTGGGGAAGCTACCGAAGCAAGACAAAAAATCCAGGCCGTCAGTCGAACAAATGCGGACGTTAGCCATACAGGTGCGTACGTCACCAATCCAGCATCCAGGTACGCTAGAGGAAGTGATTGATGCTTGGCACAGGATGAGCATCAACAAGCGTCACTCCACATCATTGGATATTGGTGGGCAGGCGCTCAATTATTTCAGTGCCTTTGCAGCTTTCAGTACATTGACAGACGACGTTGACAAACTGACAACCGGGCCGCATATCGCATTCGGCGATGCGAAGGTTAATCTTTTCAAAGGGGATTACTACGTTAAAAGCCTGTGCAAATTCAAAGACCATACACCTGCGAAACCCTTGATTTTCAGAGTGAGACAGGGGCACTCCCTGTTCAACGAGCTAAAAGACGGTCAAACGGTATCCTTATTTGTTCGGGGGCCGGTGAGCATCAGAAGTGCTGAGCGTAACTCTGTCGACTTGCAATGCCGCGATGCTTACAGCGGTATTGTGGTGCGCCCCAAGAACTGAATGGTCGTTAGCCCCCATAGACCGGTGGGAGCTGGCTTGCCAGCGAAGACGGCGGCACATCCGCAGCAGATGTAGTGTTTTTACTGGCCTCTTCGCGAGCAAGCTCGCTCCCACTGGGGGCTCACAGTACCTAAGTGACCAGTATTGGCGTTAGCCCGGATCCTCGGCGATGTACAGGTCTGTCTATGCGTGAAAACCTTTCCCTAGCCGCTCACGTAGATAACTGACCAGCGCCCCCACCGCCTTGGGCACGTGCGGCGAGTACGGGCGGATCAGGTGAATTTCGCCCGCAAATGCCCCTTTGAGCGTCCAGTCTGGCAGCACCCGTTGCAGCGAGCCCTGGGCCAGCGCCGCCT
This sequence comes from Pseudomonas sp. StFLB209, assembly GCF_000829415.1. Classification (NCBI taxonomy): domain Bacteria; kingdom Pseudomonadati; phylum Pseudomonadota; class Gammaproteobacteria; order Pseudomonadales; family Pseudomonadaceae; genus Pseudomonas; species Pseudomonas sp. StFLB209. The sequence continues at coordinate 5,043,941 of NZ_AP014637.1, forward strand.
GAGCGCTGAAGTCGGGTAGCAGGGCTATCCCGGTGTCCTGCAAAGCGGCATCGCGCAGGGCTTCACTGTTATTGGTGGCGAAGTTGCCGGTGATCGGCACGCTAAGGCGCTCTGGCTCAGTGCTACCCCGCTTGGCGCGTTCGAAAGTCCACACCGGTTGATCACCGCCACGCGGGTAAAACAGGCAGTTATGGCTGGCCAGTTGTTCCGGGCTGTGTGGTTCCCCATGGCGTGCAATGTAGCCCTGACTGGCCACCAGCACTGAAGCGGTGTCGCACAGCTTCCAGGCCACATGGGTGTCGGGGATCTGAAAACTGTGGCGGATCGCCAGGTCGAAGCCTTCGGCGGCGATAGAGGTCAATGCGTCGGAGACTTCCAGTTGCACCCGCACTTGCGGGTAGCGTTCGAGAAACGCCGGCAGCAGCGGCACCAGTTGCTGGCGGGCGAAGGCCACTGGAGCGGTGAGGCGCAGCAAGCCACGCAGCGTGCCGGATGATTCGCGTACCGCCGAGAAGCTGCGGGCGATCTGCGCGTAGGCGTCGCGCACCTCGCGGGTCAGGGCTTCACCGGCCTGGGTCAGGCGCACACTGCGGGTGGTACGGTTTACCAGTTGCGTACCGGTGGCCTTTTCCAGTTCCGCAATTCGCTGGCTGACCACCGACTTGCTGACCCCCAGGCGCGTCGCTGCGGCGGTATAAGTGCCCTGCTCTTCCAGTACAGCCAGCCAGCGGATATGGGTCCAGAGGCCTTCGATTTCTGTATGTTCCATTGAGCACCTCTAAAATGACCTTCGTTGCCATCGCTGCGTTAAAACCGGATCCGACGATGCCTATTGTTCGCTATTCAAAACAATGAGTTCGCTATTCTGGTCTGGTTGCGAACAAATTCAAGGGTTATCGTGAATCCATCTTGCGAACAACAACCAAGAGGTACTCATGAGCCAGACCATCGAACATTACATCAATGACGCCCGTGTCAGCCGCGACGACCGCTATCAGGACGTTTACAACCCGGCTACCGGTGAAGTGACCGGCAAAGTTGCGCTCGGCAGCCGCAAGACGGTCGACGAAGCCGTTGCTGCGGCCAAGGCGGCATTCGCTGAATGGAGCGAGACGCCGCCAATCCGTCGCGCCCGGGTACTGTTCCGTTACCTGCAATTGCTGCAGGAACGTAAAGATGATCTGGCGCGCATCATCACCGCCGAACACGGCAAGGTGTTCACTGATGCCCAAGGCGAAGTCGAGCGCGGTATCGACATTATCGAATTCGCCTGTGGTATTCCGCACCTGATGAAGGGCGACCATACCGACCAGGTCTCCCGGGGTATCGATAACTGGACCGTACGCCAACCACTGGGCGTGGTGGCCGGCGTAACGCCGTTCAACTTCCCGGTGATGGTCCCGATGTGGATGTACCCGATCGCCCTGGCGGCTGGTAATACCTTCGTCCTCAAGCCAAGCCCGACCGACCCGAGCGCGTCGCTGTTCATGGCTGAGCTGCTGCGTGAGGCCGGTCTGCCCAAAGGCGTGTTCAACGTGGTGCAAGGCGACAAGGAGTCGGTCGACGCGCTGCTGGAGCACCCGGACGTCAAGGCACTGAGCTTCGTCGGCTCGACACCGATTGCCCAGTACATCTACGAGACCGGCGCCCGCAATGGCAAGCGTGTCCAGGGCCTGGGCGGTGCCAAGAACCACATGGTGGTGATGCCCGACGCCGATATCGAGAAAACCGTCGATGCCTTGATGGGCGCCGCTTACGGCAGTGCGGGTGAGCGCTGCATGGCGATCTCGGTGGCCGTATTGGTCGGTGATGTGGCCGACAAGATCATCCCGGCCCTGATCGAGCGCGCCAAGCAACTGCGCGTCACCGATGGCCGTGACCTGAAAGCCGAAATGGGCCCGATCGTCACTGATGTGGCCCGCAAGCGCATCACCGGCTACATCGCACAAGGTGTGGCTGCCGGTGCCAGGCTGCTGCTTGATGGCCGCGACTTCAAACCTGCCGAAGCCGGTCTGGAAAACGGTTTCTGGCTTGGCGCGACACTGTTCGACCATGTCACCCCGGAAATGTCCATCTACCGCGAAGAGATTTTCGGCCCGGTGTTGAGCTGCGTGCGCGTGGATGACTTCGGTCAGGCAGTGGAACTGGTCAACAACCACGAGTTCGGCAACGGCGTCAGCCTGTTCACCGCCGACGGCAACATCGCCCGTGAGTTCGGTCGCCGCATTGAAGTCGGCATGGTCGGTATCAACGTACCGATTCCAGTACCAATGGCCTGGCACGGTTTCGGCGGCTGGAAAAAGAGCCTGTTTGGCGACATGCACGCCTATGGCAGCGAAGGCGTACGCTTCTACACCAAACAGAAGTCGATCATGCAGCGCTGGCCGGAAAGCATCGAGAAAGGCGCTGAGTTCGCCATGCCGGTTGCCAAGTAATCTGCTTTCGCGGCTGAAGCGGATCACCGCTTCAGCCGCGAAAAACCGCAACTTGTTCTACCCCTCCAACACCCGCAACAACCGCGACAAGCTGGCATCCAGCTCAACCAGCACGTCAGCCGGCAATGTCTCCAGCAGGCGCCGCTCATTCTCCACATGGCTTTCAACTGCCCGATCAATCAACGCCAGGCCCTGCGCCGTCAACTGCACCAGCAGGCTGCGCGCGTCATCGGGGTTGGCCACGCGCTCGATCAACTGACGGGTTTCCAGACGCTTTAACCGGTGGGTCATGGTTCCGGAGGTCACCATCAGGGTCGAGAACAACGCCGTGGGGCTCAGGCAATACGGCGCGCCGGAGCGACGCAGGGTGGCGAGCATGTCGAACTCCCAGACGCTCAGGTCGTAAGCGGCGTAACCTGCTTCCAGGCGCGGGGTCAGCAGCGCTGCGCAGCGATTGATCCGCCCGATCGGCCCCATGGGCGTGGTGTCCAGCTCGGGGCGTTCGCGGTGCCACTGTTCCAGGATGGTGTCCACCGCATCGCGGGGTCGTTGCTTGGCCGAATCTGTCATTTATCTTGACTTCAAGGTAGTTGTTGAGCAACGATCATATTACCTTGAGTTGAAGATAAAATCATGACCGCAACCCATACTCACCCACAATGGCGCGATATCCTGCTGACCGCTCTGGCACCCGCCATCTGGGGCTCGACCTATATCGTGACTTCAGAAATCCTGCCGCCTGACCGGCCCTTCACCGCAGCGCTCATCCGGGTATTGCCGGCGGGTCTGTTGTTGCTGCTCTACACCCGGCAAATGCCCTCCCGGCAAAACGTCTGGCGCCTTCTGGTGCTGGGTGCGCTGAATATCGGGGTGTTCCAGGCCCTGTTGTTCGTCGCAGCCTATCGCTTGCCGGGTGGTTTGGCGGCGGTATTGGGTGCGATCCAACCGTTACTGGTCATGCTGCTGGCCTGGGCGGTGGAGCGCCGTTCACCCGCATTGGCGACCTGGTGTTCGGCGCTGCTCGGCGTCATGGGCATGGCTGTACTGCTGCTGTCGCCGCAGACGATCTTTGAACCGGTGGGTATGGCCGCTGCCTTGCTGGGCGCCACGTGTATGGCGCTGGGTGTATGGCTGACCCGGCGCTGGCAGTTGCAGATGCCAGTCCTGGCCCTCACCGGCTGGCAACTGGTGATTGGCGGCGTACTGCTGGCACCGGTCGCCTGGCTGGCCGATGCCCCTCTGCCGCCGTTGACCCTCGCGCAATACGCGGCCTACGCCTACCTCAGCCTGGCCGGTAGTCTGCTCGGTTATGTGCTGTGGTTTCGCGGGGTAATCCGCCTGCCGACCGTGGCGGTGGCATCACTGGGCCTGCTGAGCCCATTGTCGGCAGTGTTGCTGGGCTGGGCACTGCTTGGCCAGTCAATGACCGGCAGCGCCCTGATCGGCCTGGTCATCGTGCTGGCCAGTGTGTTTGCGGTGCAATGGACGGCGGCACGGGGGCGTTAAACCGTCCTCGGCCAACTGCGCTCTGCCGCCGGGCGCATCGTCAATCTTTCGACCTCATCGGTTCGCAGGAAGAGGCAGCACGTGAATCGGTGCGCCTGCCCCTGCTGGGACCGACAGCCGGTCGTGGACTTTCTCCAATGTCGAGGGCTACTGGCCTGGTAATGATTGCAGCCCATGGGCGATGAGTGCCAAGGATGGCACCCCGTTCGACTCTCAAGCACCACCTGCACGTATACATTCATACATTTGTACAAGTCCTCTCCCCGCACTGCGCATTTTTACGCTATTCCCCTCGTTGCAACCGCCCTAGTCTCCTGTTCCAGGCAAGCACCAATAACAACAACGGAGACGCCCCATGCCTGTTCAACACGAGCACGACCCGCGGTTGAAGAAATCCTTGAAAACCCGCCATATCAGCATGCTGGCCCTTGGCGGAGTCATCGGTGCCGGACTGTTCGTCGGCTCCAGCGCAGTGATTGCGTCCACAGGCCCTGGCGCCTTTCTGACCTATATCGTGACCGGCATCATCGTTGCGCTGGTCATGCGCATGCTCGGCGAAATGGCCGCCGCCCATCCCAGCAAAGGCTCCTTCGTCGATTACGCGCGCATGGCCTATGGCAACGCCGCCGGCTACGCCACGGGCTGGCTGTACTGGTACTTCTGGGTCATTGTCGTCGGCTTCGAAGCCGTAGTCGGAGGGCAGATCATCAATGAGTGGCTGCCGGGCTTTCCTGTGTGGGCCATCGCCTTGGGGTTGATGGTTATCATGACCCTGCTCAACCTGATGTCAGTGCATTCCTTCGGTGAGGCAGAATACTGGTTCGCTGGGGTCAAGGTCGCTGCCATCGTTGCCTTTCTGGTGGTCACCGGCGCTTACATCAGCGGTGGCTGGCCTGACTCCCAGGCAAGTTTCAACCATCTCACAGACCACGGCGGCCTGTTCCCGAACGGCATTGCTTCGCTGTTTTCCGGCGTGGTGGTAGTGATTTTCTCGATGACCGGGGTCGAGGTGGCGACCATCGCAGCGGCTGAGTCTGAACACCCGGCGCAGAATATACGCCGTGCAGTCAACACTGTAATGGCCCGGATTCTGGTGTTCTTTGCGCTTTCAACCCTGTTCATCGTCGTGGCCCAACCGTGGACCGACATCGTGCCGGGCAAGTCGCCGTTCGTGACTACTCTGGAACACATCGGTATTCCCGGTGCAGCGCTGGTGCTCAAGGTGGTGATCCTGATCGCCGTACTGTCGGTGCTCAATGCCGGGCTGTACACCTCCTCACGCTTGCTATTCGTGCTGGCCAGTAATGGCGAGGCTCCGGCCAGTATCGCCAGCGTGAGTAAACGCGGTGTACCAGCACGGGGCGTCATCACTTCAACGCTGGTGGGTTACGGCTGTGTGGTGATTGCAGCAATCTGGCCAGACACCGTATTCCAGTTCCTGCTCAACTCTTCCGGCGCGGTGTTTCTGTTCGTTTACCTGATGATTTGCCTGTCGCAAATCAAACTGCGCCCGCGCTGGGTTGCCGCAGGCAGCCTCAAATTCCGCATGTGGGGCCACCCTTGGCTGCCATTGCTAGTGACCGCCGCCATTATCGCCGTGCTGGTCAGCATGGCGCTTGACGCCACCAGCCGGGCCAGCCTGCTGCAATGTCTGGTGGCAATCGCCGTGATCCTTCTGTCGTATGCCGTGCTGGGCCGGGTGCGTGCCCGTCAGGCGGCCGCTGCATCTTCCCCGACCCAACCTGTATAGAGATAACCATGGACCTGACCCAATTGCCCAATCGGCCGCTCTGGTACGAGCCAACCCCGGCTCGTGAGCGGCTGGAGCACGCCATCAACGCCGACGTGGTGATTGTCGGCGCCGGCTACACCGGCCTGTGGACGGCCTACTACCTGCTCAAAAGCGCACCGACATTACGTGTGGTGCTGTTGGAGCGCAAAACCGTCGGCTTCGGCGCTTCGGGGCGCAATGGCGGCTGGGCTTCGGCGATCTTCCCGATCTCGCTGCACCATCTGGCGCAGATGTCCAGCCATGCAGCAGCACTGGCCTTACAGATGGCAATGAATGACACGGTCGATGAAATCGGCCGGGTGCTGGCTGCAGAAGGAATCGAGGCTGATTACAGCAAACAGGGTTTTCTGTCCGTGGCACGCAGCCCGGCGCAGTGGGCCAGGGCCAATAGCGCGGTGCAGGCTTCAAAAGAGTTCGGCCTGCCCGAACAATGGCACGCCCTGAATACCGCCAAAGCCCGTGCGCTACTGGACGTCGAAAACGTACAAGGCGGCCTGTTCACCGAGCATTGCGCACTGATCCATCCCGGCAAGCTGGTGCGCGGCCTGGCCAGTCTGGTCGAACGCATGGGGGCGAAGATTTATGAGCACAGCGAAGTCCTGCAGATCCATCCCGGCCGGGTACAAACGATCGCAGGCGAGGTCAAGGCCGAGACCGTGGTACGGGCAACCGAGGCGTTCAGCGCCCAACAGCCGGGCCTGCAACGTTCGGTGATCCCGCTGTATTCGCTGGTACTGGCCACCGAGCCGCTGCCGCTCGGCTTGCGTCAGCAACTGGGTCTGGATGTGCGCCGGGCCTTCAATGACATGCGCCACCTGCGTGTGTATGGCCAGGTCACCGCCGAGGGGCGCCTGGTTTTCGGCGGGCGCGGCGCGCCTTATCAATGGGGCTCGAAAATGCCCGAGAGCGCCGATCTGGTAGACAGTACCCACCAGAAGATTCATGCCGCGTTGCTGGAGTTCTTCCCGGCCCTGGTCGATGCACGAATCACTCACCGCTGGGGCGGCGCTTTGGGCGTGGCCCGTGACTGGTGTCCAACCGTCAGCCTTGACCCTCAAACCCGTATGGCCTGGGCCGGCAACTATGTCGGTGATGGCGTGGCCACCAGCAACCTGGCTGGTCGCCTGCTGCGCAACCTGATCCTCGGCGAGGACCATGAACTTAACCGCCTGCCCCTTGTTAACCATCGCTCGCCGGCCTGGGAGCCTGAGCCCTTGCGCTGGTTGGGCATCAACAGCGGCCTGGCCGCCGCCAACTTCAGTGACCTCGAAGAGCGCTGGACCCGTAAACCCTCGCGTACCGCCATGCTGCTGGAACGGCTGACGGGCGCTCATTGAAAAAGGAACGCACCATGCCTGTTTTTACCATTCTCAAGGCCGCCGAACTGTCTACCGCCGCGCTGGAACCCAAAGGACAACGGGGCGGCGCTGACCGGGGCGATCCGCAGATCGCCATACAGACCCTGGCGCCACTGGCCACCGGCAACCTCGGCATCTGGGAGTGCCGGCCCGGTGGCTGGCCGGTGATTGATCGTCCCGATACCGAATTCACATACATCCTGGCCGGCCGCGCCACGCTGACCGACGACGCCAGCGGTGAAGTCAAGGAGGTCGGCGCCGGAGACCTGATCATCCTGCCGCCAGGCTGGACCGGCCGCTGGGATGTTATCGAAACAGTCAGGAAGGTCTATGCCATTTACTGAAACCTTCCAGCAGGCCGGTGCTGATCCCGGCCTGCAAGGCAATCCACAGCTGCGCACTGCCATGGGTGGTCGTAGCTGAGAAACCGCTGAGCTGTTCGATCCGTTTGATCCGGTAGACCAGTGTCTGGCGATGAATGCCCAGCTCAAAGGCGCTGGCTTTCCAGTTGCCATCGTTGCCAAGAAATGCGGCCAGGGTCTTGAGCAGTTCACCGTCCTGGCTGCGGTCATGCTCGATCAACGCCCCCAGGTAATGCCCCAGCAAGGCGCGGGCTTCGGCGAGGGATTTGGGCGCCATGCCGGTGACACGCTGCGCCTCACCATAGCGCTGCATGCTCTGGCCTGACTCACGTGCCTGAGCCAGTGCCAGACGTGCCTGGCGAAGGCTTTCAGTGACTCCGGCCGCGACACTGGCCGGCCCGCTGATGCCTATCCGGGTACCCGCACCCAGATTTGCCAGGCATTGCTCGAACAGTGCCGGTGAATCATTGGCCAGCATCAGCAATAGCCCCTCGTCAGCCAGCAGTAAGGGCGCCGGCTGATGCAAACCAGGCGCATGATGCAGTGTCTCTGTATGCCAGACCCCCTGCTGCCCCGGCTCCAGTGCGATACACACCAGCGTCCCGCTCAGGCCACGGCGTTCCAGCATTGGCCGGGCTGCTGACAGTTCGATCTGGCCAGTGATCAAATTGCGCAACAGAGTGGCGCCAGCTTCGCGCTGTTCGTCACGCGCAATCGCCAGACGCTCCAGTTCGATACTCAGCAGGCCGACCAGTGAGCGCACCAGCAAAGGGTCACCCCAGACCTTTTTGCCATGAGCAATGATGACCAGATTGGCCGACACAATGCCTGGAATGGCGACCCGCTCCAGCAACCTTGAGACTGCCACTTGCCGCGATGCGACGATGGGGACCCCGCTGGCCGCATCCTCGACCAGCAGATCAAGACCCAGGCTATCGGCCAGCAGCGTCAGGCGGCCCTCGAAATCCGGTTTCTTGCGCAGCACCTGGGCATAAGTCTGAAACAAGCGCTCACTGGTGCTCAGGCGCTCACGCTGGGTATGCAGCACGCTCTCGATAATCAACTGAGACAGCTTGACGAAGGCCAGTTCGAAGCTGGCCGAGAGCAGCGCAAAACCCAGCTGCTCGGCACATTCGAGCAACTCTGGGGTGAGCGCCGGAGAATCCGCACGCGGGGCCACCAGTAACGCACAGGCCTGGCTGTCGGCCAGTTGCTCCAGCCAGCGCACCTGTTGCCCGGCATCTGTGGGCAGGCCGATGCCGGTGGTCATCACCAGATTGCCAGCGGCCACCCATTTCCAGGGATCGCACAGATCGACCGTATGTGCCCAGGTGATCGTGCGGTCTACGCCCGCGAAGCCGGCCAGTGCGCTGATGCCAAGGGATTCGTTCAATAGCAGATCGCGGACCGTCAGCATGCGTGGCTCCAGCAGGGTAAGTCGCGCACTATAACAAGATCACGGCCGCGGCTTCACAGTCGCCATCATGGCAATCTGTCGCTTGCGGCTTGACCTGGACCGGGGCTGAGACAAATACTGTATGTAAATACAGTGTCCGGGGTTTCCACCACCATGCCCTCAGTTGTCTCACTTGAAAGTCTCTTCGACAGCCGTCGTATCTGGCGCGGGCAGGCCAGCGACAGTGCGGCGTCGGCTTGTCCATCGACCGGCCATGCGGCGCTGGACAACCTGTTGCCCGGCGGCGGCTGGCCGGTCGCGGCGTTGAGTGAACTGCTGGTGGCGGCCCAGGGCATCGGTGAGTTGCGCCTGCTCTGGCCCACCCTCGCCCGGCTGACTCAACGCGCTGAACGGGTGGTGCTGGTTGGCCCGCCACATTTGCCTTACCCCCGCGCCTGGGCGGCGGCCGGTATCGAGCTGGGTTACCTGAGCCTGGTGCAGGCCCAGGGGCGTGACGCGCTGTGGGCTGCCGAGCAAAGCCTGCGCTCGGGCAGTTGTGGTGCGGTTGTGTGCTGGTTGCGTCAGGCCGACGACCGCTCATTGCGGCGCTTGCAGGTGGCGGCAGAAACCGGACAGACCCTGGCGTTTGCCTATCGGCCACTGGAAGAGGCCATCAATCCCTCCCCGGCGGCCTTGCGCCTGGCGGTAGAGGCTGCGCCTGATCAACTGCGGGTGCTCAAGTGCCGTGGGGGTATCGCGCCACCCAAGCCGATCCCGTTGAGTGCTCTAGCATTGGCCTGGCAGTAAGCGGTCATGCTCTGGGCCTGCATTCTGTTCCCGCAACTGGCCATGGACGGCGTGCTACGCCAGCGTGCCGATAGCGATCAGCCGCTGGTGCTGCTCAGTGGGCCTGCGCAGCGCCGGGTGCTGCAAGCGGTCAACCCGGCAGCGCGGGCTCTGGGCTTGCGAGCGGGCCAGTCACTGACCGCCGCGCAAAGCCTGGCCAGCGGCTTTGCCATGGCCGATTACGATGTTTCACAGATTGAAGCTTCGCAGCAATTTCTGGCGGCCTGGGCCTATGGTTTCAGTGCGCAGGTCAGCCTGCATTATCCGCGTTGCCTGCTGCTGGAAGTGCAGTCGAGCCTGGGTCTGTTCGGCCCCTGGCCAAAACTGCAAGCGCGCCTGCGTGAAGAGTTGGCTGCGTTGGGTTTTGTCCATCGCATAAGTGCCGCGCCCAACCCGGCCGCCGCCCGGGTACTGGCCAATGGCCGAGACGGTCTGGCGGTTTGGGACGCACAACGGCTGGCGCAGACCCTCGACCTGCTGCCCATAGAGCGCGTCGGCCTGCCCATTGATGCCGTCAATACCCTCGCGCGCATGGGGTTGCGCCAGCTTCGTCAGGTGCTGGCCTTGCCGCGTGACGGCCTGGCCCGCCGTTTTGCCCCCGAGGTGCTGCAGCAACTCGACCGGCTAAGCGGTCGGCGCGCCCTGGCCTTGACCTTCTATAGCCCCCCGGATGTGTTCGATGCGCGCATCGAGTTGAATTTCGAGGTCGACTCCCATCAGGCCTTGCTGTTCCCGTTACGCCGCCTGACCGGTGACCTGGCGGCCTATCTTGCCGGTCGCGACTGTGGCGTGCAGCGCTTCGTACTGCATCTTGAGCATCGCAGCCACCCGGCTACACAGGTGCCGGTCGGTTTGCTCAGTGCCGAACGCGACGCAGGCATGCTCTTCGAGCTGACCCGTGGCCGGCTGGAGCAGCAACGGCTACCCGCCGCGGTGCTGGCGGTGCGTTTGCTGGCCGAACAATTGCCGACATTTGCCCCGCAACATCAGCCGCTGTTCAACGAGCGGCCCCAGCAGTTGCAAGCCTGGGAGCCCTTGCGCGAGCGGCTACGGGCGCGGCTTGGCGACGGCTCGGTACGGGAGCTGCACCCGCGCGCCGATCATCGTCCCGAGCATGCCTGGTCTGTCGAACCGGGCGCCCTGCCCTCAGCCATTGATGCGCCGCGTCCTGGCTGGCTGCTTAGCGAACCCTCAACCCTGAACGATGACAGCGTGCAGATCCTGGCCGGCCCTGAACGTATCGAGTCCGGCTGGTGGGACGGCGGCGATGTGCGCCGCGACTATTACGTGGTGCAAACCCGCGATGGCCAGCGTGGCTGGGCTTTTCGTGACGCAGGCTGTGAGGGGCCGCTGCAACTGCACGGCTGGTTTTCATGAGCCGCTATGCCGAGCTGCACTGCCTGTCCAACTTCAGCTTTCAGCGTGGCGCTTCCAGTGCCAAAGAGCTGTTCGAGCGGGCTGCCCAGCTTGGTTACCAGGCCCTGGCCATCACCGATGAGTGTTCACTGGCCGGTATTGTGCGTGCCTGGCAGGCGGCCAAAGCCAGTGGCGTGCAGTTGATCACCGGCATCGAAGTGCAACTCAGCGAAGGCATCAAACTTGTGCTGCTGGCCCGTGACCTGACCGGTTACCAGAACATCTGCAAGCTGGTCACGCTGGCCCGGCGGCGTAGCCGCAAGGGCTGCTATGCACTGGGCCAGGCCGATTTTGCCGCGACCACTGAGGGCATCATTACGCTGTGGGTGCCAGGCCCGCGGGCCTGTGAGGCACACGGACGATGGGTCGCGTCGATGTTTCCTGACGCTTGCTGGATCAGTGTGCAACTGCACCACGGCGCAGATGATGCGCGGCAACTGGCCGACCTGCAGCAGTTGGGGGCGCGACTGCAACTGCCGCTGGTGGCCAGCGGCGATGTGCATATGCATGCCCGCGGCCGACGGGCGCTGCAAGACACCCTGACTGCCATCGGCCAGCACTGTACGGTCAGCGAGGCCGGCTATCGGCTGTTCCCGAATGGCGAACGCCACCTGCGGGCAGTACCGGTGCTGCAGAGTCTTTACCCTCAGGCATTATTGGACGAGTCGGTCAAAATCGCCGCGCAGTGCACTTTTCAGCTCGATGAGCTGCGTTACGAATATCCCCATGAAGTGGTGCCGCAGGGCAAGACCGCTGCCAGTTGGTTACGCGAGCTGACCTGGAACGGCTGTCAATGGCGTTGGCCAGCCGGCGTACCTGAACCGATCAGTCAACAGATCGACAAAGAACTCGAGCTGATCATCGAACTGCAATACGAGAGTTACTTTCTCACGGTGCACGACATTGTTCACTTTGCCCGTGGCCAGAACATTCTCTGCCAGGGGCGTGGCTCGGCGGCCAACTCGGCGGTCTGTTACGCCTTGGGCATCACCGAACTGGACCCCACGCGCATGGAGATGCTGTTCGAGCGGTTCATCTCCCGCGAGCGCAATGAACCGCCGGATATCGACGTGGATTTCGAGCACGAACGCCGCGAAGAGGTGATCCAGTACGTGTTCAATCGCTACGGCCGCGAACGCGCCGCCCTCACCGCCGTGGCCAGCACTTACCATGTCACCGGAGCCATTCGGGATGTGGCCAAGGCGCTGGGCTGGCCTGCCGATCAGATCGCCGCCCTGGCTAAATGCTGCAGCCGCTGGAGTGACAGCCTGCCGCCGCTGGAGCGCTTCATTGAGGCCGGCTTCGACCCGCAGAACCGCCAGGTGCGCATGGTCCTGGCATTGACCGAACAACTGATCGGTTTTCCTCGGCACCTGTCGCAGCATCCGGGCGGCTTTGTGATCTCGCAGCAGCCACTCTCGACGCTGGTGCCGGTGGAAAATGCGGCAATGCCCGACCGGACCATCATTCAGTGGGACAAGGATGACATCGACGCCCTGGGGCTGATGAAAGTCGATGTGCTGGCGCTGGGTATGCTCAGTGCGATTCGCCGTTGCCTGGAATTGCTGCATCGTCATCAACGTCATGATCTGACGCTGGCGACGATTCCAAAGGAAGACCCGGCAACCTACGACATGATCAGCCGTGCTGACACGTTGGGCGTGTTCCAGATCGAGTCACGGGCGCAGATGGCTATGCTGCCGCGTCTGCGGCCACGCAAGTTCTATGACCTGGTGATTCAGGTAGCGATCGTGCGACCGGGACCGATCCAGGGCGATATGGTGCATCCTTATCTGCGTCGGCGTCACAAAAAGGAAAAAGTCACCTATCCCAAACCCGAATTGATACCCGTGTTTGAACGCACCCTGGGCGTGCCGCTGTTCCAGGAACAGGTCATGAGCCTGGCTATCGTCGCCGCCGGCTACACCCCCGGCGAGGCCGATGAACTGCGCCGTTCCATGGCCGCCTGGAAACGCCATGGCGGGCTGGAGCCGCACCAGATACGGTTGCGTGAAGGGATGCTCAACAATGGCTATACCGAAGAATTCGCCGCACGCATCTTCGAGCAGATCAAGGGCTTTGGCAGTTACGGCTTTCCCGAGTCCCACGCCGCCAGCTTTGCCCTGCTTACCTACGCCAGTTGCTGGCTCAAGTGCCATGAACCGGCGGCCTACGCCTGCGCCCTGATCAATAGCTGGCCGATGGGGTTTTATTCTCCTGACCAGGTGCTGCAAGACGCCCGCCGCCACGGCATTGAAGTACGTCCGGTGGATGTCACGGTCAGCAGTTGGGATTGCAGCCTTGAACAACTTGACCAGCCGCAACCCGCAATTCGGCTGGGCTTGCGTATGGTGCGCGGCCTGCCAGAACCCGTCGCCCGGCAGATCGAACAGGCTCGCAAGGCCAGCGCTTTCAGGGATATCAGCGACCTGTGCCTGCGCGCTCAACTGGATCACAAGGCCCGCCACTGCCTGGCCGAAGCCAACGCCTTGCGCCAGTTGGCCGACAACCGCCACCTGGCGCTCTGGGCTATTGCCGCCGTGCAACCCTCACTGCCGCTGTTCGACAGTCCGGTGCCGGAGGACCCTGTGGTCATTCCGGCCCCCAGTGTGGTGCAGAACATGTACGCCGACTACGCCCGCACCGGCACCACCCTTGGCCCACACCCACTGGCGCTGCTACGCGATACCTTGCGTAGCCTGCGGGCCAGAAGCTCCCGCGACCTGAGCCACACAGAGCCCAGCAGCCATGTCACCGTGATCGGCATCGTCACCGGCCGCCAACGCCCCGGCACCGCTTCGGGGGTGACTTTCGTGACCCTGGAAGACGAGTTCGGCATGATCAATGTGCTGGTCTGGCGCGACCTGGCCGAGCGCTACCGGACCACGCTGGTCCATTCGCGGTTGCTGCAGGTCAAGGGCAGGCTTGAAGTGGAATCCGGAGTTCGGCATCTGATTGCCGGGCATTTGCTGGACCGGAGCGATTTGCTCGAAGGACTCGATGTCCGCAGCCGCGACTTCCATTGAAATGGGCACCGGCAGCGCCCTCTCGAGTCTACTCGTAGATGATCTAATGAAGCTTTAATGCTCAAGATTCCCGCCAGCTTGTAGGGCAAATCTGAATTTCTCCGATATTCCTTGGCCTGCTTGTAAGCGAGAAATGGCATGGCTAAGTTCGCTGTTGGTGGTCACTGACCATCAACTCAGAACATAGCGCTCGGGAAACAGCCTGCTCCGGCTGACTGGAATCACACATGGATCTTGAAACACTCAGAAGCTTACAGGAGGCAGCTCGTTTGCATGCCGTCAGGGCATTCATTGGTAAAGATACTCAGTACAACCCTCACCTTCTAAATATCACTGAAATCAATGAATGCGCTATATCCCAATACGAAACCTGGCTTACCCAATATGACTTCGGCTGGGAACGTGTTCTGAAATGGGAGCAGCGTAGTGCCCACTTCGCCGCCATTGACGTCGCCATCTGGTATGACGGCCGCCTGGCAGGGTTGTGCTGGGCGACACCTAAACAAAGCCGAGAAAAAGTCTTTGTACTGTATCTGGAGCGCAATCCAGATAACGCATTACCTACCAAGGGCTATATTGCTCCATTAGGACTACGGGCAGTTTGCAGTTATGGCCTGCTGCTGGATATGCGGTATATCGTGGTCAACGATCCCGATCCTGGAGCACGTCGGGCTTATCAGACAGAGGGCTTTCACTTCATCCCGGGCATAGGTCTTGCCTACGACCTGACCCGGGAATACGATGGCCACAACCGGGAGGCAGATTCATATGAGCAATAATGTCAATCTCAAAATCAGGGACGAAGCGCTTGCCAGACTTGAGCGCATCCAGCGCTCTGGCAATTTCCGCGATTTCTTCGATGCAGCAGCCATCGAGGCTTTCAGCGAGGTGGAAAGCCCGGTGCTTGCAGGCAAGCCTCGTAAACGCAAGCCAGATGCCAAAGTGTCTTGAAGTAATCCGGCTTCAGTCTTCAGGATCAGCACGGCGACCTGAAAACCAGCCGGTTCGCACCCACGATGATGCAGTAGCCATCATGGCTGCAAGAGAAGTTCAAGGCACCCTCGGCAACGCTCGCTTGTGCGCGGTACGCCTGAAGGCTGTCTCGATAATCCCACGGGTGTCAGCACTGACCTCTTCGCCCATCAAATAAGCATCAATCTCGGCATAGCTACAGCCATACGCCGCTTCATCCAGCCTGCCCGGCTGCAAGTCTTCCAGATCCGCTGTCGGCGCCTTGAACACCAGTGCCTCTGGCGCTCCCAGTGCTTTGGCTACTTGTCTGACCTGGCCTTTGGTCAGGCCAGACAGCGGCGCCAGGTCGCAGGCACCATCGCCGAACTTGGTGAAAAAGCCCATCAGTGCCTCGGCGGCGTGATCCGTGCCGACCACCAGACCGTTGCAGAAGTTGGCAATCGCGTATTGCGCCACCATCCGTGTTCGAGCCTTGACGTTGCCTTTGGTGAAGTCGGTCTGCTCCGGGGTCGGCTGCAAGCCTTCAATGCTGATCGAGTCCATCAGGCCATCGACCGCAGCAGCGATATTGCTGGTGGTGATCTGATCCGGACGGATGAAGTCCAGCGCGGCCTGAGCATCACGCTCGTCGGCCTGGCTGCGGTATGGCAGGCGCACGGCGATAAACCGGGCGTCAACGCCCTCCTCGCGCAGTTGCTCCACCGCCAACTGGCACAAGCGCCCGGCGGTCAGCGAGTCGACACCGCCACTGATCCCCAGCACCAGAGTCTTGCAGCCCGACTCGCGCAGCACCTGCTTGATGAATCCGGTGCGCCGGGTGATCTCACTGGCTTCGGTGCCAGGCTGCCATTGCCGGTCGATACCCAGTTGCAGGGCAATGTCGCGTTGCAGTTGCGTGCTCATCAAAGATTCTCCTGCTGTGACTGATTGTTCAGGTCGACGTTGAACACCTGCGCTGCGTATTGCAGGAACGAGGCGTCTTCGCAGACGTTCTTCACCGGGTCGTCGGAAAACTTCACCACCGGTTCGCCATGCACCCGCACCAGTTTCATGACAATGCTCAGCGGCTCTACGCCTTCAACATCACACGCCAGGCTGGTGCCCATGCCGAAGCCGACTTTGGCCTTGCCCCGCACGTGGCGCAGGATCGGCAGGCATTTTTCGAAATTCAGCCCGTCGGAGAACATCAGGTCTTTGCTGCGCGGGTCGATGCCCAGTTCCTGGTAGCGCGCCAGCACCTTGTCGGCCCAGACGATGGGGTTGCCGGAGTCCTGGCGCAGGCCGTCGTACAGCTTGGCGAAGTACAGGTCGAAGTCCTTGAGGAAAAAGTCGGTGCTGATGCAGTCAGTCAGCGCGATCCCCAACCGGCCACGGTATTCACGCACCCAGTTTTCCAGCGCCGCGCTCTGGCTCTCGCGCAACCGGCCCATTTGCTGGTGGACCATCAGCCACTGGTGAGCCATGGTGCCGATCAGCGGCAGGTCGAATTCATAAGCCAGGTGCGCGTTGCTGGTCCCGACAAATACCCCTGGAAAGTCGCGGCGCATGATGTCGACCATTTCTCGCTGGGCACGGAACGACAAGCGCCGCCGGGTCGAAAAGTCTGAAACCCGAAGTTCGGCCAGCTCATCGGCGCTGGCATTTTTCTCCAGCCACTCGAATTTCTGATAGAGCCGACGGGTAACGTCTTCCAGCTCGACATCCGGGTATTTGTCGCGGTTGCGCAGTTCGCTGACCATCGCCAGCACCGGTTGCTCGAACATGATGCAGTGCAGCATCGGCCCGCGAACCCGGATATTCAGTTGGCCATCAACCTCCGAGACATGGATGTAGCGCAGGTTGAAGCGAAACAGGCCCAGGAACTGCTCGAAGTCCGGGGTCAGGTATTCACGAAAGCGCCGGTTGAACAGAAAGCGCTGCTCGCCCTCACGCATCTGCAGATCGGCCAGACGCTCCAGTTCGACGCGGATCTCGGGGATCAGGTGGCCGAGTTTTTCCTGCGAGCGAACAATAAACAGGTATTCCACATCCACATTGGGGTGCTGGTGCAGCACCGCCTGCATCATGGTGAAGGTGTAGTAGTCAGTGTCCAGCAGGCTCTGGATGACACCGGTGTCGCGGTCAAATGCGCTGTCCATGATCGTGCCTTATTCGCTGGCCAGTCTGGCGGTCTGTTCCCGGGTGGTGCCGATGGCAATGCCCGCTTGTTGCATCTCGTGGATCGCTTGCGCAGCACCCGCCTCACTGATAGCGCGGCAGGCCGGCAGGTGAATGATCACCTTGAAGCCGGCAGCGACCAGTTGCAGCGCGGTGGTCTTGACGCAGAAGTCCAGAGCCAGGCCACCGACAATCACTTGTTTGATCCCCCGGCTGTCCAGGTACTGCGCCACCCCGGTGGACAGTTTGCCGTGCAGGTCGTGGTACAGCGCGCCGTACGGGTGAAAGTCCGGCTCCACGCCCTTCCAGACGAAGTAGTCGTAGTCATAGGGCGCGGGCAGTTCGTCGAGCAAGTCAAAACCTTCAGTGCCCGGTACGCAGTGGCTGACCCAAGTCAGGTCGGCATGCGCAAGCCCCGTGGGTTGCAGCATCTGCTCATGGCCGCTAACCACCCAAGGGGCGTTGGGGCTGTGTGCATCCTTGCTGCCGACCCGCACGCTGGCCAGGGTTGCGATGAAGTTCAGATCGCTGGCGATCTGATCACCACCGGCTACCGGTAGTTCAGCGGGGCAAAGCGGCGTGAAGCCCTTCTGGGCGTCAACATCGAAAGAAGCGGTAGTGCTGAAGGAGCGGTTCATGTCGTGTACCTCCTGTTCGTGAAACCAAAGGTACACGTCATGTACTCTTTATGCAATCCGTTTTTTCATCCACCGCAGTCTTGGCGTACGAAACACTCCATTCTGAGGCAGGGTTCTCATTTCATCCGCCTGGCTTACGCAGCGCGTGAAACTGCTATAAGGTATATGACGTGTACTCACAAAAGGTAACCAGGCATGTACGAGATCGCAGTCTATGGCGGCGCCTTCAACCCGCCTCACATCGGCCATGTAAACGTCATGCTGGAAGCCGCGCGTCTGGCGCGCCGGGTGTTGGTGGTGCCCAGCTTCAGGCACCCGGATGGCAAGCAGATGGCCGATCACGCATTGCGCGTGGACTGGCTGCAGCGCATCGTCACGCATTTGCAGGCAGCGGCAATCAGCGTCAGCGACGTGGAGCAGCAACTGGCAGCCGATCAACCAGGGCCGGTCTACAGCTATGCGTTACTCGACCACCTGGCCGCCAGCCTGGGCGTCGCTGACCGGCAACTGGCCCTGGTGGTCGGCCCGGATGTGCTGCAACAACTGCCCCGTTTCTACCAGGGCGAAGCCTTACTGCGCAGGTTTGCAGTGATCAGCATTGCCGAACAGGCCCCGGTGCGCAGCAGCCTTCTGCGTGAACGCCTGCTGCAAGGAGAAGCATTGCCTGAACACTGGCTGGCCCCCGGCCTCAATCCGTTAAACTATCGCCACTACGCCGTTGCCGGACATTGACATGCAAGCCCCTACCCCCCCAAGAGCCGCTTACCTGCACACCATCGACCTGTGTGTGCTGCGCTACTGTCGCACCAGCCAGACCTTGCAGATCCTGCTCAATCAGCGCGACAACGAACCCTACGCCGGGCACTGGGCGCTGCCCGGTATCGTGGTCAATGGCGATGTCGAAGACCGCACTCTGGACGATGCGCTGGAGCGTCTGCGCAGCTCCAGCAAGGTCGCCATGCCGCTGGCCTGGAGTGAACAGGTCGGCACCGTGGGCGATGCGTTTCGTGATCCGCGTTGCTGGTCTTCATCGACTTACTATCTGGCGATTGTCAGCAGCAGCGTTGAACCGGGCGAAGGGCAACGCTTTGTGTCGTTGCAAGAGGCTGCCTCCGGGGTCTTCAAACTGCCTTTTGACCACAACAGGCTGGTTGCCGGCTGTCATGAGCGGCTGTTGTCCAAATCGATGTACAGCAGCCTGCCGCTGATGTTTCTGGGGGCGGAATTCAGCGCGCCGGAGGCGGTAAACATTTTCTCGCTGGTGCTGCAACGCCCGGTGCTCAAGACCAGCATCCGCCAGCGTTTGCTGAAAATGACTGAGGCCGGTTACCTGCGTGAATCAGGGCGCAAAAAGAACGGCGACGGCGGCCGGCCGCAGGCGACCCTGGACAACCTCAGGCCCGAGAGTCTGTACCTGTTTGATCGCAGCTTTTTGGACTGATCGGTCGCTCAGGCATCGCCACGGCATCTGTAGGAGCCGCTTTAGCGGCGAAGCGTATGCGAAACCGTTCGCAGCTAAAGCCAATACGGGTCACTTGGGTACTGTATGCCCCCGGTGGTAGCGACCTTGGTCGCGAAAGGGCCAGGAAAGTCACTGCATCTGCTGGGAATGTATTGAAAGCTAAAACTGCCGCTACGAGCCGATCAATTCCCGTACCCGTGTGGCCAGGGCTTCGGTGGTGAAGGGTTTGGTCAGGACCAGCCGGCCTTCGCCCAAATCCCCGCAGCCAATCGCGGCGCTTTCGGCGTAGCCGGTGATGAACAAGGTCTTGAGGCCTGGACGTACTTCCTGCCCGGCGTCGGCCATTTGCCGGCCGTTCATCCCGCCGGGCAGGCCCACGTCGGTAATCAACAGGTCGATGCGCATATCCGAGCGAAGCAGTTTCAGCCCGGCCATGCTGTCGTTGGCTTCAATGACCGTATAGCCCAGTTCGCCAAGCACATCGGCCAGCAGCATGCGCACGGTGGGTTCGTCATCGACGATCAGAATCGCCTCGTCGGATGAGGCAGTGGCCGTGAACTCGCGTTCGGC
Source organism: Pseudomonas sp. StFLB209 (assembly GCF_000829415.1). NCBI lineage: Bacteria > Pseudomonadati > Pseudomonadota > Gammaproteobacteria > Pseudomonadales > Pseudomonadaceae > Pseudomonas > Pseudomonas sp. StFLB209. The sequence goes on from NZ_AP014637.1 coordinate 5,063,877, forward strand.
ATCGCCCTCCTCCTTTTGCGCCTCGCCCAGATGCCTGGGCAGGTACAAGCGCACCGTGGCGCCTTGTCCGGGTACCGAGTAAATCCGCGCCTGGCCGCCAGACTGCCTGGCAAAGCCGTAGATCATCGACAGGCCAAGGCCGGTGCCCTGGCCAATCGGTTTGGTGGTAAAGAATGGATCGAAAGCCTTGGCGATCACTTCCGGCGGCATGCCGGTACCGGTGTCGGTGACGCTGAGGGCGACATAGTCGCCTGCGCCAACCTCATAGGCAGCGGCCGTGACGGCATCAAGCTCACGGTTGGCCGTTTCGATGGTAATCCGCCCGCCATCGGGCATCGCATCGCGGGCGTTGATGCACAGATTGAGCAAGGCATTCTCAAGCTGACTGATATCCACCAGGGTCGGCCAAAGTTCATCCTGGCCCAAGGCTTCGATCTCGATGCCCGGCCCGACAGTGCGCTGGATCATCTCGGTCATACCGGCCACCAGCGTGTTGATATCGGTGGGCCGCGGGTCGAGGGTCTGACGCCGCGAGAAGGCAAGCAGCCGGTGGGTCAGTGAGGCCGCGCGCTTGGCTGCACCCTGAGCGGCGCTGATGTACTTGCTGACATCCTTGAGCCGCCCCTGGGCGATGCGCATATCCATCAGTTCCAGCGCGCCGGAGATACCGGCCAGCAGGTTATTGAAGTCGTGAGCCAGGCCACCGGTCAATTGACCGACCGCCTCCATCTTCTGCGACTGACGCAGCTTTTCTTCGGCTTGCATCAGTTCTGCGGTGCGTTCGGCCACGCGCAATTCCAGCGTGTCGTTGATGGCCCGCAAAGCGGCGGTGGCGCGATCACGCTCGGCCTCTACCGTGCGCCGCTCCTGCACGTCGATAAGCACCCCGGGAAAACTCAGCGGCGTGCCGTCCGCTGCGTGGTCGACCCGGCCATTGGCTTCGATCCAGTAATATTTGCCGTCAGCGCGGCGCACCCGGTACTGGTGGGCATAAGCCCCGCCGCGAGCGACCACTTCGTTGATTGCCTCGATCAGCCCGTCAGTGTCGTCCGGGTGCACGGTGTCGATCACCTGACGCAGGCTCAGCCCGACCCGGCCCAATGCCGGATCAAGGCCAAAGCCCTTGGCAAACCCTTCGTCGACCGTGAACCGATCGGTGGGCAAGTCCCAGTGCCAAGTGCCAATGATGGCCCCGGCAGCCAGAGCCAGTTGCACGCGCTCGACGTTTTCCCGCGCCACAGCCTCACTGAGCCGCAGGCGTTCCTGGGCAGTGCGGCGCGCGGTGACATCGCTGAAAAAGATCCCGATCTGGCGCTGCGCAGGGTCACCGACCCGCACCGCACGTACGTCGAACCAACGCTGGAAGGCTTCGGCGAAGTTCTCGAAGTTGGCCGGCTCACCGGTTTTGGCCACATGGCCGTAGGTTTGAAACCAGAACGGCTCAAGGTTCGGCGCGAATTCGGTCACCCACTTGCCGCGCAGGTTGACGCCGGCCTGACGTTCAAAGGCCGCGTTGACCTCGACGAAGCGATAGTCCACCGGTTGGTCCTGCTCGTTGAACTTCACCTGGACGATGGCAAAGGCCGTTTCGATGGTTTCCAGAATGGTCCGGTAGCGCTCTTCGCTCTCGCGCAAGGCGGTTTCGGCGCTGCGCATATGGCTCAGGTCGAGCATCGCGCCAATCATCCGCGTGGCCTGGCCGTCAGCATTACGGATCACATGACCACGATCGAGCACTTCGGCGTAGGAGCCATCGGCGCGGACAAAACGGTATTCATCGGTCCAGGAGGTTGCGCTGCCGTCGATCACCGCATGGATCGAGTGATCGATGCGCTGGCGGTCATCGGGGTGGATCTGCGCGATCCACCACTCGCCGGTCATGTCGTCAGGCCCAGGGCAATGGCCATAGGCTTGTTGCAGTGCGTCGTTCCACTGCACGTGGTTGCCCTGCAGGTCCCAGTCCCAGATTGCGTCGTTGGTGGCCTTGGCCACCAGCCGGTAGCGCTCCTGAGTCTCTTCGATGGCACGCGCGGTCGCGCAGCTTTCGGACTTGCGCGCGCCTGCGCAAGCACCCGGGGCGTGAAGGCCAGCTTCGGCCAGGGCCGCCCGCAGGCGCATCACCTCGGCTTCCAGCGCTGTACGGTCAAGATCTTTCAGGATTGCAACTACCTATGCAGGGTGTTTAGACGATCAGGCACCGTTCGGGCGCGGGTACAACAAGTGACTTCGACAGGAACGATGAACAATCGTGCCGTTCGATGCTGGCAAATGGCTGCCGCCATGCATTATCTTCCGGCTCAACAAGGACCACCACTCATATTCAACGGGATGGCACATGGACGCGCAACAACCGGCTTCGCCTGAGCAGCAAGCGCAATTCAACGCCGAGCACGCGCGCATCACCGAGCGCCGCCGCCTGCTGGGCCTGGCGCCGAAAAACGGCCGCTACTGGGCGCTGGCCCTGTCCGGTGGCGGGATCCGTAGCGCGACATTCAACCTTGGCGTGCTGCAAGCCCTGGCCAGGGCCAAGGCGCCCGATGCTTCGCCAGGCCAACCAGACGCTGGCAAACGCCTGCTGAGCCGCTTCGATTACTTGTCGACGGTCAGCGGCGGCGGCTATCTGGGCTCGTTCTTTGGCAGTCTGTTCGTGCCGGGCCGCCTGCGTGGCAACGAGGCGCCTGAAGCCTCTGCCAACCCGCCAGTCACAGCGGCCGAACAGGCTTATGAGGTACTGGACTACGAACCTCCAGGGCGTATTCATACCAGCACCGATTATGCCCGTGCGCCGGCAGGTGCAGCGCCGCTGGCCTGGTTGCGGGAAAACGGCCGTTACCTGACCCCTACCGGGGCCGGTGACCTGTTCTATTTGCTGGGCATCTCGCTGCGCAATCTGATGGCCGTGCATCTGGTCATCGGCATGCCGTTGCTGTTTGCCCTGGCCATGGCGACGCTGCTACAGGTCGCCGTGGCCGGGAGTTCGTTGTGCGCTGCCAATAGCGTCTTGAGCGCAGTGCTGTGCAATTCGCTCTGGTGGTTGCCGGCCGGGTCCGTGCTGCTTGCGGTGATACCGCTGATGCTGGCGTTCTGGATGGTCTACGCCCGCGACAATCAAAACGACCCGGTAAATCTGTGCAATTGGGCGGTTCTCGCCACGCTGGGTGCCGGTGCGTTGCTGCTGGGCCTGGGGTTGCTCGCGCCAGGCCTTGCGCCGCCGTTGTCGGCGGTTCTGCTCGGCAGTGGCGGGCTGTCCTGGCTGGGTGTCGTGATGTGTGTTGCAGTCGCACTGCATCTGCGCTGCAAGCGCAACAAAGACCCGGCTTTACCGGTCTGGGGCAGCGTGGGCACCTATCGGGTGATGGTCACCCGTTACCTGGCTCAAGCCTTGATCCTGACCCTGGCGCTGGGCTTTCTCGCGCTGGTGCCGTGGCTGGCTCAGGCGCTGTATGACAGCGAGTACCGCGCCTCGTTGGTGGTGTTGCCGGCACTGATTGCCGCCGTTCGCGGGTTGGCCGGGCTGTTGGACGGCAAAGCCGTGCTGGGCTGGCTGAGCCGTCTGCCACTGGGGCTGATCGCGGGCGTGGCCGGCCTTGCAATTTTTCTACTGGTAGCGCTGATCTGGGGCTTGCTGGTGGAATTCGTACGAGCCGAAGGCCCAGCGTCCGGGACTCTGCTGCGCCTGACCGGGCTGGCCGCCGTTGCCTTGGTCTTGAGCCTGGTGGCCGGGCGGTTTGTCGGTTTTCTCAACCAGTCTTCGTTGCAGTCGTTCTATAGCAGCCGCCTGGCGCGGGCCTACCTTGGCGCCTCCAACGGCCTGCGCTTTGCCGGCGCAAGCGGCAAGATTCGTCGCCAGCGCCTCAGTGTTGCCGAAGCACTGCCCGGTGACGATATCGCTATCGAGGACTATTACAGCGCCACCACCTGTGCGCCGGTGCACCTGATCAACGTGACCATGAACCTCACTGTCGACCCGGCCGAGCAGTTGGTACAGCGTGACCGCAAAGGCATGCCCCTGTGCCTGGCGCCGAGCGGGCGCGCAGGTGCCGACAGTGTCAGTTATGTGCTCGACGGCTACCCGCGTGCCCGCTCGCAGCAGAGCCGTTGGGGCAGCGAGATCCAGCAGCCGTTGGGCCTGGCGCACTGGGTGGCGACCTCGGGGGCGGCGGTCTCCACCGGCCTGGGCCGGGCCACGACACTGGGCACCTCGTTGTGTCTGGGCTTGAGCAACCTGCGCCTGGGCACCTGGTGGCCGAGCAACTTCCTTGAACCCGGCGAACAGCCCAGGGATGACCGCGTCTGGCGTGACAAGGGCTGGAGCCGCGTGTTTGCGACCCAGACCTACCTGTTCTACGAGCTGAGCGCGCATTTTCATGGCGTACGTCGCGATTACCAGTATCTGTCTGACGGCGGCCATTTTGAGAACACTGCAACCTACGAGCTGATCCGCGAAGGGCGTGATATCGAGCTGATCGTCACCTGCGACTGCGGCGCTGATCCGGACTTCGCGTTCAATGACCTGGCCAACCTGATCCGCCTGGCCCGCATCGATCAGGCGCTGGAAATCGTCGAGGACCAAGGCGTGCACGGGGTCGCTGCGCTGGCGCCCTACTTCGGCCATGCCGGCAGCTTCGCCAGCACGGCACCTGAAGACAGCCGCCGCTGCGCGATGCTGTTCAATGTGCTCGACCAAAAGGGCAATACCAGCGCACGCATCCTGCTGCTCAAACCCAGAGTCATTACTGGCCTGCCGGTGGATGTGTTCAATTACGCCAACGCGCATCCGACCTTTCCCAACGAAAGCACCGCGGACCAGTTCTTCAACGAAGCGCAGTTCGAAAGCTATCGGCAACTGGGCCTGCAGATCGGCCAAACCCTGTTCGGTAACGGCCAGCCGAGCGACGTGAGTGATGCGCTGTGGGGTTATTTGCAGCAATGATCCACCCGCACAGCCCGGTGTCCTGACTCTGGATACCGGGTTCTGACGCTTTGGCGCAAGGAAATCGCATTGACGGTCACCCTGGCGCCGCGAGCTGCGTATAATCGCGCGCCCATTCTTCTGCCCGGTGCCGATAAACGCCCATGAAAAAACTGCTTCTGCTGTTGAGTCTTGTCCTGTCCTGCAATGCGCCCGCCCTGGCCGCGCCACCTTCGAACTTCTCCGAGGCCAAAGTCGTGGCCAAGGAAAAGATCTACAACGACCAGGCCAATAGCGCCCTTGGCGAACTGTATTGCGGTTGCCAGTGGGAGTGGGAAGGCAAGTCCGGTGGCAAACTCAATCCGAAAGCGTGCGGCTACCAGCCACGTAACCAGAACGAACGTGCCGAACGCACCGAGTGGGAGCATATCGTCCCCGCCTGGACCTTCGGCCATCAGCGCCAGTGCTGGCAGAAAGGCGGCCGCGAGTTTTGTGAAAAGGACGACCCGGTGTTCCGTGTCATGGAAGCCAACCTGTTCAACCTCTACCCCGCAGTGGGTGAAGTGAACGGCGACCGCGGCAACTTCAGCTACGGTATGGTCACCTCGAAAAAACCGCAGTACGGCCAGTGCCAGACCAAAGTGGACTTCGCCCAGAAAGTCGCCGAACCCCGTGATGAGGTCAAGGGGCTGGTAGCCCGGACCACTTTCTATATGTTCGATCGCTACAACCTGAACATGTCGCGCCAGCAGCAGCAACTGCTGATGGCCTGGAACAAAGAGCACCCGGTCAAGCCTTGGGAAAAGCTGCGTGATCAACGCATCGCAGCGATCATGGGCCACAGCAATCCATTCGTGACCGGCGAGCGTGTCTGGACAGACGGCTACAAACCGGTGGGTGATGGCGTGGTCAGTGCTATTGCTGCAAAGCCTGCCACTGTCAGTGAGCCGGCTGCGGCAACAGCCAGCACTTCAGGCGCGATCATCGCCAGCAAGAACGGCAATAGCTATCACTTGCCCGAAGGCTGCCCAAGCTATAGCGCGATCAAGGAAAAAAATCGGGTCTATTTCGAAACCGAAGCGCAAGCCTTGGCCGCGGGTTACAAGAAAGCCGGCAACTGCAAGTAACGCTGGGAACTCTAGCGCTGCTGAAGCTGGCTGGCGTGTTTAAGCTCGATCTGCGACACGCCCTTGTAACGCTCAAGCATGCCAATCGCGCAAACCACCTTGCCTTCGAGTGTCGAGGACAACTGTGAACCGAATGCTTCGCGGTCCGGACCCCAGACAATCAGCACCAACCGCGAGCTGTTCGGGTAGGCGGCCCCTACTTCAATCCAGGTTGGCTGGCCTTTCACGTTGTCCTTTTGAGTAACGCGGATGACCGGCCCGGTGATGGCAGCGACCTGACCGATATTGTCGGAAGCCGCTCGCCAGTCTAACGGGCTATCACAGGTAGCCCCTGAGGGCGCGCCCAGCGCAGGAGCTGCCTGACTGACCGCTACGGCACGAGCTTCGGAGCCGCTGTCCTTGAAAAAAAACGCCAACATGAACACACCCACCAGGACCGTGAGCGACGTGATTGAGTACTTCATGATCGAGGTTTCCCTTGCAAGCGTGTCTATTTCACTTTTCTGAGCCGCCGCCAGGGTTTCAAGCCTGCGGTGTTCCTCAGCGTTCAATGTTTCGTCCCTGGCCTTTGCCCGCTGGCGCTTGAGCAAGAGACCAATGTGCTCGGCACAGCGGCCTGGCTGGTCACGGACATCCCGATTGGCGAATCGCAAGACGAACCAGCCCTGCGACGTCAGGGATGACTGGCGTCGCTGCCAGTCCACAAACTCAGCATGCGACATCCCCGAACCGGTGCCGCGCTTGTCATACCCGTCCACTTCAATCGCGATGCGAACATCGCCATCTTCCTCGATCACGAAATCGCAAAATCGCGGCTTGCCGTTGCTGTCTTTGAACGGGAACTGAACGTTGATGGTCGAGAAATCAATGCCGGGAACCAAGGGAAGAACGCTGTGCGCGAACAATTGTTCAAATTGCCCGCCGAATGCCGCTTCGTGTTTTTTCAACCAATCCTGGTGGGTCATAGCGCCTGCCTGGCTATGCAAAATCAGCGAGATAGGTTTGACGCAAAAGGCGATGTAGCAACCTTTGCAGCAATAACTCGGCCGTTTCGTGCGTAATATCAAAATGAATCGCCAATTCTGGCCAAGTCTGTAGGAAAAGTCGACTTACGCTGTATGTATCAGAGCTATTGAGTTCTGGTTATCGGGGTTTTGCATGCCGCCGACAGCGCTCGGAGCAATACTTCACATCATCCCAGCAACGCTCCCAGCGCTTGCGCCAACTGAACGGTCTGCCGCACACGACACAGATTTTGTGCGGCAGGTCAGCTTTGCTGACCCCTTTCATAACGCCTCCCCGGCATCCAGCCTGGCCAGCAGATTTTCGCCGCGCTGCCAGAGCCGCTGCTTGCGTGTCTCGTCCATGTCATCGAGATTGCGGTAGATGACCGCCATGCGAGGATTGCTGGCGAACTGCGCCTGATGACGCATCAGAAAATGCCAGTACAGCGCATTGAACGGACAGCCATCCTCTTCAACGCTGCGCTCTACCGAGTACTGGCAAGCCCCGCAGTAGTCAGACATGCGCTGAATATAGCGGCCACTGGCGCAGTACGGTTTGGAGCCCAGGTAGCCGCCGTCGGCGTGCATCACCATGCCCAGCGTGTTGGGCAGTTCCACCCAGTCGAAGGCGTCCATGTACACCGCCAGATACCACTGGCAGATGGCTGACGGGGCAATGCCGGCCAGTAACGCGAAGTTGCCGGTAATCATCAGCCGCTGGATGTGATGCGCGTAACCCAGCTCCAGGGTCTGGCCGATGGTCTGGGCCATGCAGCGCATGCCGGTGGCGGCGGTCCAGTAGAAGTCTGGCAAAGCGCGCTGATTGCCCAGCGCATTGAGCCCGGCGTATTCGGGCATGCGCAGCCAGTAGATGCCGCGCACGTATTCACGCCAGCCGATCAACTGGCGAATGAAGCCCTCGGCGGCGTTGAGCGGTACCCGGCCCTGGCGGTAGGCCTGTTCGACGTCATCGCACAACTGGCGCACATCGAGCAGGCCGATGTTCAGCGCCGCGCTGATCCGCGCATGAAACAGAAACGGCTCGCCTTCGGCCATGGCGTCCTGGTAGTCGCCGAAAGCGGCCAGGGCAAAATCCATGAAGTGCTGCCACAGTTCCTGCGCCTGGCCGTGAGTGACGGGATAATCGAACCCCTCGACGCTGCCGTAGTGGTCAGTGAAATGCTCGCGCACCAGGCCAATGACCTCAGCGGTCATGCGGTCGTGGGCAAACCGCGCGGCAAAGGGGCCGCGTAGCCCTCGGGGGAGCGACTTGCGATTGTCGCTGTCGAAATTCCACGCCCCGCCTGTCGGGCTGCCGTCGGGTTCCAGCAACCAGCCGCCACGCTGACGCATCAGCCGGTAGAACGACTCCATGCGCAACTGGCTGCGGCCTGCCGCCCAACCGGCGAAGTAGTGCCGCGAGCAGAGAAAACGCCGGTCCTTGTGCCAGACCAGCGGCAGGCCGCTGTCGTGCAGCGCCTGTTCCAGCCGCCATTCACCGCACTCGGTGACATGCACCTGGCTGGCATTGAGGTGCGCCTGCCAGCGCAGCAGTTCGCCGGCAATGCTGCCGCTGTTGTCGGCATCGTCCAGCTTCACGTACACCAGTTGCCAGCCGCGCTGACGCAGCGCTTCGGCAAAATGGCGCATGGCGCTGAAAATCAGCACGATCTTTTGCGGGTGATGCGGCACGTAACGGGTCTCGTCACGCACTTCAGCCATCAGCAGCACGTCACGGCGCCGGTCCAGGGTCTGCAACAGATCAAGCTCGAAGGACAACTGATCGCCCAGAATCAGACCCAGCTTCGGGTGCGCCGTGGTATGAGGCGCCTCTACCACTGGCGCTCCAGGTTCAATGGCAGGCGCAAGGGCTCGACCGGACCGTCGCGGCGTCCACACATTTCGTCATGCACCACATGCTGGATCAGCACACAGGGCAGCGGCGGTAACTGGTGGTCATGCAACAAATCACGCAAATGCGTGGTGGAACGCAAATGCATGACCCGGCCCCGGCCGTCGAGCAAGTCGTGACTGCCCAACTGCGATTTGACCCGCAACATGTAAATGCCACCCTCCAGCGAGTACAGCTCCAGTTCATCGACCTCGCCAGCCTTGGCCAGGCTGACCAACGTGTTCAGGTTCATGGAGAAAGCTCCGCAAAGTTGTACGGCCAATAGAGCTTGTACAGGAATTTTAATTCCATACTCAAGTTCGCGCTAACTTTTGGCCGATTAGCGACTCCGATACTTAACAGGCCGTTGAAAAACGTTGGCGAGGCAGCCAGTGCAAGGCAAAAACAGGCGAAAAACGGTCGGAGTCGCGCTCGACTTTACAAGTTGTAAATGAGCATTTTGACCGGGCTGGCGTTCCAGCCTGTTTTTAACGCAGCAATGGCGCGCGTAGCGCCGAAGGCGCCCAGCCAGCAGATAGTTTTGCAACAGCCTGTTAGACCCGCTCTGATCAATCAAGGAGACTCCCATGACCCTGCGCACCACCCTGCTCTGCTCCTGCCTGTTGCTGACCCTGACCGGTTGCGCGGGGTCCGGCGATGAACAGCACAATGCGCCTGCGACCATGCAGGTTGATCTGCAGCGCTACCAGGGCACCTGGTATGAACTGGCGCGCCTGCCGATGTTCTTCCAGCGCAACTGCGTACAGTCCCAAGCCCAGTATGGCTTGCGGGCCGATGGCAAGATCGATGTCACCAATAGCTGCACCGACGCCGATGGCCAGTCGCAACAGGTCCAAGGCGTTGCCGAGCCGCAGGTTGCCGGCAAGACCGACAAACTCTGGGTGACTTTCGATAACTGGTTCAGCCGGCTGTTCCCCAGCGTAAGCCGCGGCCAGTATTGGGTGCTGTACCACGACAAGGACTATCGCGTGGCGCTGGTGGGCCATCCCGACCGCGACTACCTGTGGCTGTTGTCACGTACCCCGGCAGTGACTGACGAGACCCGCAATCATTTGCTGGAGATCGCCCGCCAACAGGGCTATGACACCCGCGAACTGGTCTGGCGCCAGGAACCTTGAAGCATCCAGACAGTTGTGATGAATAATCCGGACAAGGCCATTGATATGCTTCCACATAGCCGACAAGGTCAGGGCTCTCCTGCTCTGGTTCTCATGCATTTTCTCGGTGGCTCACACCGTACCTGGTCAGCGGCTTTACCGTTTCTCGACCGTCACCATCATTGTGTTGCCCTCGATACCCCAGGCTTTGGTGATGCCGCCGAGGTCAGCGGCTACAGCGTGAGCGAGATGGCCGATCATCTGGATGCCACGATACGCAGCCTGGGGTTGCAACGCTGCATTCTGGTCGGCCATTCGATGACCGGCAAAGTGGCGGTGGTGCTGGCTTCACGGCGGCCGGCGTATCTCGCCGGGCTGATTCTGGTCGCGCCCTCACCGCCCGGCCCGCAGCCAATGAGCGAGCAGGACCGCGATCGCCAGCGTGGCTATCAGTGCACACGCCAGCAGGCAGAAGCCTTCATCGATGAGTCCAGCGCGCACCGGTTACCCGATGCCTTGCGCGAGGTGGCAATTGCCGACGCCCGGCAGGTCAACCTGGACGCCTGGCGCGCCTGGGTCGACCATGGCAGCCGCGAAGACTGGAGCGACCTGATCGGCAACCTGGCCTACCCGGTGCTGCTGGTATGCGGTGCTGATGACCAGCAGGTGCCGGGGCCGCAGGAACAGGCACGGACCACCCTCGCGCATTTTCCTGACAGCCGTATTAAGGTGATGCCCGGCGCCGGGCATCTGATGCCTTTGCAGACACCCCAGGCACTGGCGGAACTGATGCTGGGGTTTGCTGCGTCATTGCGGGTTTGATTGATCCGGCGCTCAAGATTGCCTCTACAAAGGGCATTATGAGTCGACAGCTCATGCATCAGTTACCCAACGCCTTGCCGAGGGTTTCGATGTTGTGTTGGTACATGCCCAGATAGGTCGACGCCGGGCCATGGGCAGCCAGTGCATCGGAATACAGAATACCGCCGATCCGCGCCCCGCTCTCTTCGGCGATCTGCTTGAGCAGCCGGCCATCCTTGATGTTCTCGACAAATAGCGCCTTGATGTTTTCGGCGCGAATCTGACGGATCAGCGTGGCCACTTCTGCCGCCGACGGTTCACGCTCGGTCGACAGCCCTTGCGGCGCCGAGAAGCGAATGCCATAGGCCTGGCCCAGATAAGCGAAAGCGTCATGAGAGGTCACTACATGGCGGCTGCCGGGCGGCAGCTTGTCGAAGGTCTGGCGGGCCACGACCAGCAGCGCTTCGATCTTGCCGATGTACGCCTGGTAGTTACGCTCGTAGGCCTCGCTGTTGTCCGGGTCGGCCTGTAACAAGGCACGCTTGATGTTGGACGCGTAGATCTTGGCATTGGCCAGATTGTTCCAGGCGTGCGGGTCGGCAATCAACTGCCCGTCTTCGTCCATGCTGCGCGGGATAACCCCGTCACTGGCGCGGATAACCAGTGCCTTGGTCTGTGTGCTGCTAATCAGCCGGTCAAGCCAGGGCTCAAAATGCAGACCGTTACTGATTACCAGTGCCGCGCGCTGGATGTGCCGCGCATCTTCAGGCGTGGGTTCGAAGGTATGCGCATCGGCATCCGGGCCGACGATATTGCTCAACTCAATATGCTGACCGCCGATCTGCCGGGTCATATCAGCCAGGATACTGAAGCTGGTCACCACCTTGATTGGCTCAGCGGCATTGAGGGTCAGAGGTAAAAACAGGCAGAGCCAGAAAATCAGGCGCACGAACATCTCCTTTAAACAGGCACAGGCGAGGTGGAATGCCGTAGCAGGCCATGAACCGGCCCGACGACCACAGAAAACAGATAAGCCACACCGGCGGCGGCAACGATGGCCGGCCCGCTGGGCAGTGCGGCGTAATAGGAAACCAGTAGCCCGCTGTACACCGCTGCCGCGCCGATGGCGGCGGCGCAGAGCAACTGGCTGAGCAGTCGGCGACTCCAGAAGCGTGCTGCAGCGGCCGGCAACATCATCAGGCCGACCATCATCAGTGCGCCTATAGCCTGAAAGCCGACCACCAGATTGAGCACCACCAAGGCCAGAAACACACCGTGGGCCAACGGGCCGACGCGGCTGACGCTGCGCAAAAAGGCAGCGTCCAGGCAGTCGAGCCACAGTGCCCGGTAAATCACCGCCAGCAGCACGGTACTGAGCAAGGCCACGCCGAGCATGGCGTTGAGGGTGGTCTGGTCCACCGCCAGTGCTGAACCGAACAACAACCCCAGCAAGTCCAGACGCCGCCCCGCCAACCCCAGCAGCAACACCCCACACGCCAGAGAAATCGGATACAACGCCGCCAGGCTGGCGTCTTCGCGCAGGCCGGTCTTGCGGGTGATCCACGCCGATAAGCCAGCGACGCCGAGCCCGGCGCTCAGGCCACCGAGGGTCAATGCCGGCAGCGACAAACCGGCGATCCAGAACCCCACGGCTGCGCCAGGCAAAATGCCATGGGCGATCGCATCACCAATCAGGCTCATGCGCCGCAGAATCAGAAATACCCCCAGCGGCGCGGCACTGGCCGCCAGCAGCATGCCGCCGAGCAAGGCGCGGCGCATGAAAGCGAACTCGACAAAAGGCTGCCACAGCAGATCTAGCATGCCAGCCTCCGCTGAGAAACCTGAGCATCGGTATCTGCCTGCCAGCTACAGCCCTGAGGATTGATGATCAGGCAGCGGTCAGTGTGGTCGCGCACTTTCGCCAGGTCATGGCAGACCAGCAATAGGGTTTTGCCGGCGGTTTGCCAGCCGCGGATCTGCTGCCAGAGCAGCTGTTGGCCGGCCTGATCCAGCGAAGCGTCCGGCTCGTCGAGCAGCAACAGCGGTGCATCCAGCAGACTCAGGCGCGCCAGCAGCGCCCGTTGCAGTTGTCCGCCTGACAGCTCACTGAGGCTGTAACCGGCCAGGCTTTCTAGGTGCCAGGTCGCCAATGCCGCGTCGAGCCGTTCCCGCCGCGCAGTACCTGACAAGCGCGCGCCCCAACAACCGGTCTGCACCAACTGCGCGAGGTTGATCGGAAACTGCCGGTCGATCGCCTGTTGCTGTTGAACAAACCCGACCGGCGTGCGCCGCGGCAGGTTGACGGTGACCGTTCCCGACAATGGCTTTTGCACACCGGCAATTACCCGTAGCAGGCTGGTTTTACCCACGCCGTTGCCGCCCACAATGGCGGTCAGCGAGCCGTAAGCAACCTCCAGGTCAAGCGGCGCCGTCAACGGGCGACCCTGTGGCCCCCATTGCAAGGCTCGAAAACAGATTACGGTGGACAGCGCAGGAGCAAATTTCATGTACGAGTCATGGCCTGGACAGTGAACCCAAGTGTTACATTATAACAATTCAATGTCACTAGTCCTTTTTACCCAGGCCCCACGCCATGCAACGACGCCACCTCCTGCAACTGCTGCTGGCCAGCATCACCCTGCCCTTGAGTCTGAGCGCGCAAGCCTCGCAACAACTGTTGGCCGCCCGCGTCGAATCGGGTCTGGACAGTCTGCGCCTGGCATTCGAACTCAGCGGCCCGAGTCGCTATCGGACCTTCAGCCTGCAAGCGCCGCAGCGGCTGATCATCGACCTGGAGCAGACGCAACTGGCGACCCGGCTCGATGACTTGCCGCTGCCCAACACCTTGCTCAAAGCCATACGCAGTGGTGCACAGGGCCAAGGGATGCGTCTGGTGCTGGACCTGCAGGACGCCGTTGAACTGCACAGCATCACCCTGCAACCAGGGCCGGGTAATCGTCAGTCGTTGCAACTGGAACTGCGCAGCCTGGCAGTGCCAGGCCTCAAGCAACCGGCCATGGCTGGCAAATCAGTCAGCCGCGACATTGTGGTGGTGATCGATCCTGGGCACGGCGGCAAAGACCCCGGCGCACTGGGACCCAAAGGCGAGCAGGAAAAGCAGGTGGCGCTGGCCATCGCCCGGTTACTGGCGCAAAAGCTCAATCGCCAGGCCGGCTTCAAAGCCCATCTGGTGCGCAATGACGATGTGTTCATCCCGCTGCGCAAACGTGTCGAGGTCGCGCGCAAACGCAATGCCGACATGTTCATTTCGGTGCATGCCGACGCCGCGCCGCGCAAGACCGCCTCAGGCGCTTCGGTATTTGCCCTGTCGCAAAACGGCGCCACCTCGACCACCGCGCGGTGGCTGGCCGACCGGGAAAACCAGGCTGACCTGATCGGCGCCCGCGACCTGCTGAGCCTCAAGGACAAAGACCCGATGCTCGCCGGGGTGATCCTGGATATGTCGCTGACCTCAACCATTACCAGCAGCCTGAGCCTGGGCAAAACCATCCTCGATAACGTTGGCCAGGTAGCCGGTACTCATCAGAAACGCGTTGAACAGGCCGGCTTTGCCGTGCTCAAGTCACCGGACATTCCGTCGATTCTGGTAGAGACCGGGTTTATCTCCAACCCCAACGACTGCCGCCAGTTGTGTGACCCGCGTCATCAGAACCGGGTGGCCCAGGCCATCTACGAGGGCATCCAGCAGCACTTCAAGAACAATCGATTGGCCTGACGGAGCCTGTATTCAACGCTGCATCACCGAGCGCGGTCGTTATCGCCCAGACTCAACGCCGGGCCATTTCATGGCGCAGACAGCCCTGATAGTAGGTGTCCTTGATTTCCTTGGGGTTCATCCGGCTGCGGCTGGCGAAGGTCTGTTCGGTGATGCCCACCGCCATTTTCTTCATCCAGGGTCTGGAATACTGGCGGTTCTCGATTGCTTTGCGCGTGCTGTACAGGGTCTTGCCGGAAAGCTTGAACTGCTGGGCATTCTTCGCCACCTCCGAACCCCAGCGGCACATCTGCGCCTGGTTCTGGGTCACCGGCCTGGCCTGCGCCGTTGTGGCCAATCCCATCAATACTCCAACCATCATCAACAAAGGGGCACACCGCATAACGCTCAGCTTCCAGGCTCAAAATGGCGAGCATCATAGGGAGCGTTATCCGTTCAGGGGGCCAGTATCCTGCCATACCGGCATCTCTTCAGCGCTCAGGCCAAACGCTCGAAGCGGTACGGCGCCGGGTCGATGATCGGTGTGTGCCCCGACAGCAAATCCGCCGCCAGTTGCCCCGCCGCCGGTGAGGTACCGAAGCCATGCCCGGAAAAGCCGCTGGCCAGGGTCAGGCCGGGAAGCCTGGCCACCGGACCGATCACCGGGTTGGAGTCCGGTGTCACATCAATAGTACCGGCCCAGGCCTGAGCGATTTGCGCGTTTTTGAACATCGGCCAGGCAGCGCTCAGATTACGCAACGCATCGTTATTGAGCTCGTTGTTGGCCGCCGGGTCCTGGACCCGCACCTTCTCGAACGGGCTGACCGAATCGGCGCGCCAGCGACGCCCCAGCTTCAGGTCATCGAAGAAGTGCTTGCCCAGCGAAATGCGCAAAAAGTCCCGCTGCGCCTTGAGCTGCGGCAAGAACCGGGTGCCCAGCAGCGCATGATCCAGGGTCAGGAAGGCATCGAGCTTGCCGCGCTGGGTGATGATGAACCCGCCATCGATGTGCTTGCGAAACGAAAAGTCCGGCGCGCCTACTGCGATATCGGTCGGCCCCTCCATCGGCGTGGTGCGCAGCACCGAACAGGTCAGCGGCAATGTCGGCAGGTTGACGCCATGGTTGCCAAGCAAGCGCCGTGACCACAGCCCGCCAGCCAACAGCACCTGCTCACAGCGCAGCTCGCCGCGCTCGGTCACCACCCCGCTGACCCGCCCGGCGCTGGTGGTCAGGCCTCGCACGGCGCAGTTCTCCAGGATCACCGCGCCCTTGGCGATGGCGGCATTGGCAATCGCGCTACAGGCCAGCGTCGGCTCGGCACGACCGTCCGATGGGGTATAGATGCCGCCCTGCCAGTCGCCCTGCCCGTGCGGCACATGGCGGGCAATCTGCTGCTTGCTCAGCAGCTGCGAATCCAGCCCCACAGACTCGACGCTTTTCAGCCAGTTCTCGTGCATCGCCAGTTGCGCTTCAGTGCGAGCAATGAACATGATCCCGGCCTGCCGGTAACCCACATCCACGCCAACCCGCTCAGCCATTTGTGCCCACAGCCGGTCGGCGGCCTGGGCCATCGGCAAATCGGCGGCGTGCCGATTGGTTTTGCGAATCCAGCCCAGATTACGTGACGACTGCTCGCCGCCAACCCGGCCCTTTTCCAGCACCACCACCGGAATCTTGCGCTCCGCCAGCGTCAGGGCGGCGGTCAGGCCGATAATGCCAGCGCCGATGATCACCACCGTGGTCGATGCTGGAAGCTCAGTGAAAGTACGCACGGGTGCAATAGTGGGAGCCATGGCAAGAAATTCGCTTGAAGTGAAAGACACCGGTCACCGGGACTGGGTAATGCGTTGCTGTTGTGCACTGGCTGCGCCGCGAAACGCAGTCACTTCCAGCTCCACCTTATAGACCGTGGAGCCCAACGGCGGGCAGGTCACGGTGGTTGCCGGGTCGATACCGCGGAATTTCTCACCGACGATGCCCATCACCGTTTCGACATCCTTGGGCTCCTGCACGTAAACGCGCGAGAACACCACGTCGGCCAAGCTGGAGTCGACCGCCGCCAGGGCTGCTTCGATGTTGGCGAACACTTGGTGGGTCTGCTCGGTCAGGTCTTCGGCAATCAGCTTGGTCTGCGGATTGCGGCCGGCGGTATTGGACACGTAGATCCAGTTGTCTACCGCGACCAGTCGCGAGTAGCTGCCCATTTCTTCGAATTTCGAACCGGTTTTGAGCTTGATGATTTGTGTCATGGGTATTCCTTAATGAACCGGGTACGGGAAATCCCGGCAGGAGCAGCTTTAGCTGCGAATATTCGTTAGCCGGTTTTCAGCTCAGCACCGGGGTATCCCACAGGTTGAGCTTCACGCCGATGCCGCGCGCGATGGCGTTGCGGTACACCACGGTGCCCCAGGCCACGTCTTCGACCGGCATGCCGCCCACCGACATCAGGATGATCTCTGCATCATCGAGGCGGCCAGGCGCGTCACCGGCGATGATCTTGCCGATGTCCTCGACCTGCTCAGGCCTGAGCAGCCCCTCGGCGATCATGTCCATAAACCGCACGCCGATTACCGGCACGCAGTGGTGCGCAGGTTTAGGCAACTCGTGGAACCAGGCCTGGTACAAGCCGGTGTTGTCGACGACCTTGCGCACATCGGCCTGCTCCATGCCTGCATCGATATTGCAGGCCGCCGGCATGGCCAGAAATGCCCCCGGTTTGACCCACTCGCGCTTGACCATCGGGTACAGCGCCGGGTCGCCCACCTCGCCCGAACTGCAATAGGTCACCAGGTCCGAACCGCGCACCACCTCTTCGAGGGTCTCGACCACCTGGATGTTGACGATCTGCGGGAAGGTCACTTGCACCCAGGTGATGAAGTCATCCAGGCTCTTTTGCCCACGGCCCTTGATCTTGATCGTGTCAATCTGCGGACACACGGCCATGAACGCGGCGACCGAGGTCTTGCCCATCACCCCCGGCCCGAGCAGCCCAATAACCTTCGAGTCTTTACGCGCCAGGTGCCGTGCGCCGACGCCGGGAATCGCCCCGGTGCGGTAGGCCGACAGCAGGTTGGCCGACATGTGGGCCAAAGGGGCACCGGTGTCGGCGTCGTTGAGGGTGAACATCAGGATCGAACGCGGCAGGCCCTTGTCGCGGTTGGCGATGTTGGAGCCGTACCACTTGACCCCGGCGGTGCAGAAGTTACCGCCCAGGTAGGCCGGCATGGCCATCATGCGTCGGTCGGCGGTGGGCTTGGGCATGTTCGGAAAGGGCGAGTTTTCCGGGAAGGTCACCATGGCGCCATGGGAGTCGTTGTTCGGCCCGGCCATGCGATAGTCGCCCTGATACAGCAGGCCGAACATCTCTTCCATGGTATCGACGCAGGACGGCATGTCGGTGACGCCAGCGCGAATCATGTCCGGCTCAGACAAGTAAATGAAATCGATCTTCGTATTATTGGTCATGTTGATCTCGAAGCACGGCGACAAAGTGGCTTCGAGTCTAGGGAGCGGGTTCAAGGGCGTATTGTAAAAATCGGACAGGCCCGGTCCTGACAGCAGACTTGTCTGAGTAGCATCAATGACGACCACCACCAGCACCTGCGAGCAACCCTGGTTCGTCCTCAACTCATCGGGCTACTGGGTGATGCATGACGCGCATTCGGCGATCTCGCACTTTTATGCGCTGGAGGTGGACCAGCCGGCCGACCTGACCTACGCGGTGCCCGACGGCTGCGTCGATATCCTCTTTGATTGCGACAGCCATCGGCCCACCGCAAGGGTCTGCGGCACGCCACTGCGCGCCAAGCGGGTCGAGTTATTGAACCGGCATCGTTACTTCGGCGTGCGTTTTCAGCCCGGTGTGATTCCCGGCTTCGTCGCCAATCTGACCGGGGAACTGGCGGAGCAGGAAGTGGATCTGTGTGATGTGTTGCCCTGCGCCCAACAACTGATCGAGCAGATTGCCCAGGCCACGGCATTGGGCAACCAGGCCGCCGTCTTCAGCCGCCTCGCCGGCCAGTCCCTGGCCCGGCGAACCTCAGGGCTGAGCGGCAAGCTGGTCGAGTTCATCATCGCCCGACGCGGCGATATCCGCGTCCACCAGCTTGAAGCCATGAGTGGCTACACAAGCCGGACCTTACAGCGTCAGTTCCGTGAAGACACCGGCATTGCCCCGAAGACCTTCTGCCGCATCATTCGCTGCCAGGCGGCGCTAAGTAGCCTGACAGCGGACGGCACATTGCCGTGTTCGGAGCTGGCGCTGGAGTTGGGGTTTACCGATCAGTCGCACTTTATGCGCGACTTCAAGGCACTGGTCAGCACCACACCCAATGACTATCAAAGGCGGGTAACTCAGGGGGCGTACAACGGCAGGATCCGGGTACTTGGAAGAAATGACGCGTCCCTCAAAGAAGCGCTACATAACGCTTGATTCTAATCAGCATATTGAAATTCATTGTCCCTTCATGAGTAAACCGCGCTTGGGTACAGCGGATCGTAAACTGCGCAACGAATGACCGGCCCTTACGTAAAAATTTCTGCTTTTACCCTGCTAAAGGCCATATCACGTGACGCCACCCGGTGCGCAACCGCCTGCACGGCAGAACGCAACAAGCTGCGCGATTGTTGTGGATTTTTTGCACAAAAATTCTGTAAAGCCCCAGCGTTAATGATCTATCTAACTGATAAATAAGAAAAATATTATTTACGGCACATTCTTTGATTTGTCTGCCCCACTGCCTGGCGCGATTCGCCGGGCCAAGGACCGGACAGATGAATCAGAAACTCGGCACCCCACGCCAGCGCTGCGCCAACGAATTTTCCAGAACCCCGCTCAGCGGCACCAGCCTCTGCCCGTTCAAGGGGCCGGAAATTGCCATCGTGCCGGTGCGCTATGCCCTGGATCGCTCGCGCTATGACGTTAATCCCAATATGCTGAAACCGCTGGCCCGGCATGCTCGATGGGCACGCCTGCCGCCGCTGAAAAGCCGCAGTTACACCTTGCGCCAGTTGCACGAGGGTTTTGTCTACGTGTTCGACGAGACCGCAGGCACTCTACACGAGTACGCCTACAGCGCACACAATGCACACCTGCAACGCATCAAGTGGACCAGCGCCCACATAGGCCAGAACGAGCGCAGCGGCAGCGATGCCGGGCAGCCCTACCTCTCCTACCCGCGCGACCATGTGCTGCACATTGCCTTTGCGCCAATCCAATGGACCTGGCGCATCTGCGAACATCTGCGCTCGCACGAGGACAGCCGCAAGCGCTGGATGAAGCGCCTGGACCTGGGCAGTTACAGCCTCACCATGAATGAGCCGGGTACCCTGCCGCTGGGCGAGTTGGCCACCGCCGTGGCCGATATTGATGCTGGCCAGGTCACCGATGACGGGCGCTTCGACGACACGGCCATTCCTTCCCGAGAACCCGACCGCACACCTGAAGAACCGACCCAGGACGAGTGGGTGACGCTGGGCGCGGACGTGCATTGGCTGGGCAACGTGCCGGACAAGGACAGCGCCCTGCTGATTGCCCTGGACGATCCGCTGACACTGGTCCGTGATCTGGGCATGCAGATGGCAGGCGACATCGCCGCCTTGCAGCACTGGGAGGCGGAGTATGAGCATCGGTTGAAGATTGCCGGGGACGTTATACACCTGTGCGGTACTACAGCTGCCTTGTCGAAAGCCGAAGAGGCAGATCCTTATCTCGCGCAGCAATACCTGATAGACGCCGAAGGCTATCTGGAACAGTACGAACTGGAAGAGCGTATCTACGAAGAGAACGCCACCGTGGCCCCTGAAGCCGTGGAGATGTTCAGAGGCCCCCACCACCGAAACCGACGCAGCGCCACACTGCTTCAGGGCCTGATAGAGAAATACGGCAAGGCACCGAATCAGGCAGATATTGATACCTGGCTGGAGCGCAGCAAGTGGCGCCGCGAGATTGACCTCAAGGCAGCGCGGCAGTGCCTGCAACAGCAGCAGCCTGTGCATGAGCAATTGCTGCAGCGAGTGCGCGACACACGCACGGATATTCAAAACTGGGCACTACACATTGGCCTTGAGCCAGACGCCCTGTTCATAGATACCGGTTATCCAAAGACCCTGCTGTACCTGCAAACCATCAAGGAAAACCTCACCACCATCCTGGAGCAAGACAAGGAGACCCTCAAATGGCTTACCGCACAGGAAAATAAAGCCACCACCCTGTTTGGCACCCAGCGCTACGGCTTCTCCCCCGCGATCAAGGCGGCGCTGGACACAGAGGCCAACAAACTGCTCGCCGGCATGGGCGACGTGACCAACCTCGGTACGCGCATTGGCGAACTCAACAACGCCCTCAACCACCGGGATTTTGCCAACAGCGCCTGGTACAAAGCGCTCGATGCCACTGCCCAGGCGACGCTCAAGGCCATGCGAGAGCTAGCCAGTGGCGCTGGCAAAGCCATCGCCCAAGGCATGCTCAGCGCCGCCATGATCACCAATACCCAGCTATCCAGAACAGAGCCCCAGACCCTGCCGATTCTGTTGCGCAACCTGCTGATCGGCCAGCTGTTGGGCAACACGCCCGAAGGACTGGCCATCGACCGCCAGTTCATGGCGCGCATCAACGAATGGAGGCGCCTTACAGCCTTGTATGAGCAGCAACTGCGCAGCCTGCAACAAGCCTGGTACTACGCTGCCAACCGCCATGATCGGCACAGCCTGGGCATCCAGCTACAGGCACAGAACGACCGTATTCGTGCTCATGCCATGGCCCTGCCTGACCTTCTGGACTTCAGCCATCAACGCTATGCCGAGCAGTTCAAGCGCGAGATGTACAACTTCTTCCAGGCCGGCAAAAACGTGGCCAAAGACTGGAGCCAGCACGTACGCCAGTGGAGCCAGCGCCTGGGCATTCATGGCGCCGGTATCAGTTGGACGGTGATCACCCTCAACCTCTTCAACACCGCCTTTGTCTGGAGCGATATCACTCGTGACGGGAAGATTGACGGTAAAGACCTGAGGAAGCTGGGTTACAACATGGGGTACAGCCTCAACCTGATGATGGTGCTGTATCTGGAAGCGCCTTGGGAGGTGGTGAGGAATGCCAAGCCGGTCGTTATCAATACGAAAAGCATATCCATAATGGGCAGATCGGCTGCGTATTGGAAAACTCAGGGGAATCATGGCTGGGCGAATGCAGTGCGTGGTTTTCGTGTTCGGGCTTTTGCCGCAGGCATATTTGGAGGGTTGGCTGCCTTTCTAGAAGTGCGAGAACTACAAGATGAGATAGAGAAAGCCAAAACCCTGACAGACAAAACATTACTTAAAATAAAAGCTGCTGGCGTGATCATTATGGGGGCTGTTGCGGCCGCCCCAATCTTATCGGCGCTGCTTACCGGAACCCTGGCTTTAAGTGCAGCCACAGTAGCGCTCAGTGGGTGGGCTGCTGTGATCTCAATGATAGGCGGTGTTATATATCTAATGGCCAGCAAACTCATAAACCACTTAAAGCAAGATAACATCGGATCCTGGCTACGCCGTTGTTGCTGGTCCATCACCTCCGAGAACCGCTATGCCGACACTTTCGAAGGTCAACAAGAGGAGATACGTGCACTCCTAGAGGTCCAATTATGCCCGCAGATACTCGTAAAGAGCACTTGGTCCTGCCGTTTTGTCCAAATAGGAAAAAGCCACATGCCGCACATCACGCAAAACGGCGCATGGGTACAAATCCGCTTTCCAGGGCGGGTCAGAGGCAGCAGCGTTCTGTTCGATATTATCAGCAGCAGAAAACCCCTACGGCTATTTCCAGCCGTGAAAGTGGACACCTCAATTCAGACAAGCTTTATCAGTAACGGAATCTACATGCCCATCAGTGAATGGGGAAACATTACCAACCAACGTCCTTCACACGACTACCGAGCTCCGTTCATACCTGAAATAAAAGAAAATCACGACATTCTCTGGCAAACCTGGATACCACTAGACCAAGAGGCGACCTATTTAGAGCTACAGATATGGTATCCGGTCGATGTTGCGCATCCATCACCGGCAGACACAGGGTACCTTTATCAAATTGAGTTAAAAGCGTCCGTCACAGAAAGCACTGATGGATTAAGCGAAACTGAATTGCTGGTCAAAAACTCAGATCGCACCAAAGCCAAACAAATATTTTTCACACTTTAAAGCGCGTGACCGATTCACGCTCAAGCCTCATTTGCCTTGTATTATTTATCTTGCTCCGGACGCACAGCATGTCATCCAAAATCGACGAATACGCACCAATATTAAGTTCTACACCGATGCTACGGCAGGGAAATAGCAACCCCATTTTTGAATGGAAAGTAAAACGGATCAACCTTCGCAGAAAAAACATTTGGCTAATCCCTCTCATATTGTCAGTTTGGCCTGCCTGTATAGGAATCTCGGCTTTAGATTTTCTGAGCGCCGACCCAAGCACGTTTTATTGGTTGTTTGGAGTAGCTCTTGCAACGACATTTTATTATCTCTATTTCATGCTGCGCCCTTCAGTATTCGAGTATCGAATCTATCCAGAATGCGGAGAAGTAGACGTTCAGCCTTACTACGCAAAATACACAAAACACGTATTTAATGGCGTTGCGATAATAGCCATCATCGTTCTACTCGGACTGGCAGCCTTCGTCGGCTCATTACTATTTCTACTGGGGCCAGTGGCCCTCATGATCATATCTGCCCTGAACATCATGGAATGGAAGCCACCGCCCTGCGAACTGGAAACCAGTATGGTTTGGGAGAAATACAACGCCGTCACCGTAGACCGCCGCTACCGCATCATCGTGATCCACAGAACAGACCTGACCATAGGCTTCGAAGCCCGCCTGCCAAACAAGGCGCTGTTCGAGCAGTACCTGGCGTTCTTGCGCACTGTACTGCCTGAGGTAACAACGTACCGGGAAGAAGTTTGGAAATGGTGACGGACACCATAGGGCTTGGCCGCTGCGCAGATCTGGGAATGCATCATCCGGCGTCGCTTATCTAGCTGGCAAAAAATATTGCGCCTGCGCAGTTAGTCACATCAACGCCGCCAGCACCACCGGCAACCATGCAAATGACAGCACGGTCGAACACATCACCAGGTTCGCCACCTTCTCCGGCGACTGGTTGGCGCGCATTGCCAACAGGTAATTAAACACCGCCACCGGCATCGAGCATTGGGCGACCAGCACCGCGTGGGCCAGTGGCTGCATGCCCAATGCCAGACCGATCAGCCAGCCCACCGCCGCACCCAGCACAATTCGTAGACCACCCTGCAGCATGCCACTGGCTACGTGATGCAAGCGGATACTGGCCAGCGACACCCCCAGGGTCAGCAGCATCAACGGGATGGTCATGCCGCCGAGCAGATCGACGGTGTTGATCAGCCAACGCGGCAGTTGCAGGCCAAAGAAAATGATCGGCATGGCCAGCGCCAGGCTGATGATGATCGGATTGCGCAGCAGGTCTTTGAATGAAGCGGCGCCCCCTGATAGCGCCAGCCCCAACGTGAACTGAAACAACGACAGGGTCAGGAAGAACGCCACTGCCAGCGCCAGGCCCTGGTCGCCAAACGCGTACAGGCTGATCGGCAGGCCCATGTTGCCGGTGTTGGGAAACATGAACGCCGGGACCAGTACGCGCCAATGCTGGCGAAACACCTTGCTCAGCAGCAGACCGATCATGGCCATGGCAAACATGCTCAATACGCAGGCCAGCGCCATGCTGGTAAAGGCTGCCGGGTCAAGCTGGGTCCGGCTCAGGGTCGAGAGCACCAGCGCTGGCGTGCCGATGGTCATCACCACCCGGGCGATAAAGTCGGTCGGATAGCTATGCCCTTTGCGCGCCCAACCATAGCCGATGGCCGCAACGATAAACACTGGGGCCAATACCGCAAACAGCGAAGCGAGCATGAAGGGTTCCTCCTTGAAAAGGCGTTCATGCTAGGGCTTGTACCGGTTGACCCGCAACCGCGCTTGCCCTGCATCCGAAAAATGAACGAATCAGTCACGACCAAAGCGATATTTTGATTGAAAAAATACTTTTAAGCGCTGAATTTTGCGTATAGGATCGCCATTAATGATCGATTCAATCATTCAATGATGATGACAAGACCAATAACATGGAGATCACCGATGAAGTTCACTGGAATCGTTCCAGCCCTCGTGACCCCCTTCGATGCCCGTCAGCAAATCGACGAGCAGGCCTTCGGCAACCTGATCGAAAGCCTGATTGACGCCGGTGTTCACGGGCTTTTTGTGCTGGGCACCAATGGTGAGTTCTTTGCCCTGAGCGAGGCCGAGAAAGTCCGCATCGCCCGGCTCACCGTGGAAGCGGCCCGCGGCCGGGTACCGGTGATTGCCGGAACCGGCGCCTTCGCCACCCGCGATGTGATTGAACTGAACAAAAAAATGACTGATGTGGGCGTTCAGGCCCTGTCGGTCATTACGCCGTTTTTCAATGCGGTCAGCCAGGCCGAACTGATCAACCACTACAGCGCGATTGGTGATGCTTCGCCACTGCCGATCATGCTTTACAACATCCCGGCCAAAACCGGCATGTCGATCGGCATCCCGGCAGTCGCCACCCTGTCGCAGCATCCGCAAATCAAGGGCATCAAAGACAGCGCCGGCAACTTCGACAGCCTGGTGCAGATGCTGCGCTACCGCAGTGACGACTTCGCCGTGTTTGCCGGCACCGACTCACTGATCTACTGGAACCTGCTGGCCGGTGGCGACGGTGCGGTGGCAGCCACCGCCAACGCGGTACCGCAGGTGGTGATGGATATCTGGAATCGCTTCCAGGCCGGCGACCACGATGGCGCCCGCGCGGCCCAGGAAGCCCTGCGGCCACTGCGCGATGCTTTTGCGCTGGGGACCATGCCTTCGGTGCTGAAAAAGGCCACCGACCTGCTCAACGTGCGCGTCGGCCCATGCCGCGCCCCGACTGCCGAACTCGATGCGCAGACCGTGCACAAGCTCGAAGGTCTGCTGTCTGTCTACCGCGCCTGAGCCGGAGGATCACCATGTACCACTTTCAAACCGTCAAGCATGTCATCCACGGCCCCGACAGCCTGGCCAGCCTGGGCGAGCGCCTGCATCTGCTCGACACCCCGCTCAAGCGTGTGGTGCTGGTCACCCAGGACGCCATGCATCGTCTGGGCGTCACCGAACAGGTGGTCGCGCAACTGCAAGCGCAGTCGATTGCGGTCACCGTGATCGATAACGTCGAGATTGAGCCGACCCTGGAGAATATCGAAGGGGTGTTCCGCAGCGCCATCGCCCCTGCCGCGCCGGATGCGCTGATCGCCATTGGCGGCGGCAGTGTGCTGGATGCCGCCAAGCTGTTTTCAGTGATGCTCAGCAACGACACCCCGCTCAAGGACATGCTCGGCATCGACAAGGTTGCCCACCCCGGCAGGCCGACCGTGCTGGTCCCCACCACCTCCGGGACCGGCTCGGAAGTCACCCCTAATGCCATCGTCACCCTGCCCGACGAAGAACTGAAAATCGGCGTGGTCAGCCGTCATCTGCTGCCAACCCTGGTGATTCTCGATGCCAACCTGACCCTGGGCCTGCCCAAGCCGATTACCGCTGCGACCGGTATGGACGCTTTTACCCATGCGCTGGAGTCGTTTATCTCGACCAAGGCCAACCCGATCAGCGACGCCTTTGCTCTGGAGTCGATGCGGCTGATCGCCGGCAGCATCGTCGAGGCCTATCAGCAGCCTGGCTCGGTGCAGGCGCGCAGCGACATGCTGCTTGGCTCGATGTACGGCGGCCTGGCGTTGACCGCGGCCGGCACTGCGGCGGTGCATGCACTGGCCTATCCGCTGGGCGGCAAGTTCCATGTCACCCACGGGGTGGCCAATGCCATGCTGTTGCCGCATGTCATGGCGTTCAACATGGACAGCTGCGCAGCACGCCTGAAGCGGGCGGCCTGCGTGTGCGACATCGCGCAACCCGGCGACAGCGACACGCTCGCGGCCGGCAAGTTGATCGAGCAGATCAAGCAATGGACCCGGATCCTGGAGATTCCGCAGAACCTGCGCGACTTCGGAGTGGCCGAAGAGCATCTGGCCGACATGGCGGTCGCCGCCTCGAAAGTCACCCGGCTGATGATCAATAACCCCAAGGCCCTGAGCCTGGATGATATTGAGCAGTTGTATCGGTGCCTGCTGCCATGAGTGCCGAAGCTCGCCAGGTCGGGCTATTGGTCATCGCCGACGATCTGTCCGGTGCGGCCGATTGCGCCGCCGGCTTCGCCCGCCACCTGCCGACCCGCGTGTTGCTCGAGCAGACCGCCGATCATTCAGGCTGCCCGGTCATTGCGCTGGACCTCGACACCCGCCGCCTGGCGCCGCAGCCCGCTGCCCGGCTCAATCGCTCGGTACTCGGCAACCCGGCCCTGCGCGGTCGTTACCTTTACAAGAAAATTGACTCGACCCTGCGCGGCAACCTGCCGAGCGAGGTCAGCGCCCTGCTGGAACATGGCATGGCTCTGGTAGCACCGGCGTTCCCGGCGCTGCGCAGGACCACCCGCGACAGTATTCAGTACCTCGACGGTGTACCGGTCAACGATAGTGATGTGTGGCGCAACGAGGGTCTGACCGGCACCGCCAACCTGCTGGAGCTGTTCAGCGGCGAGGGTCTGAACTGTGCGGCTCTGGATTTGCTGCAGGTGCGTGGCGGTAATCTGGCCGGGCAGCTGCACCAGCACTTGCTCGACGGTACCCAGGTGCTGATCTGCGATGCCGAGCAGGATGCTGACCTGCACAGCCTGGCACTCGCTTCGGCCGCTTTCGCCGACCGGTTGTTCTGGGTCGGCTCGGCCGGGCTGGCCCTGCACCTGCCTGCCGCCCTCGGGTTACCCGCCGCAGGCGAGCCTTGCCGGCCGCAGGCAGCACAAGGCGGGCCGATCCTGACCGTGGTCGGCAGCATGTCGCGTCACTCCCAGGCCCAGACAGCTTTGCTGGCCGAGCGTACCGGGCAACGCTGGGCGCGGGTCGAACCACGGCTGCTGCTCGATGGCAGTGCCCACAGTGAACGGCAGGCGCTGGCAATTCATCTGGCCAGTGTGCTGGACAGCGGCAGCGACCTGCTGGTCAGCCTTGATCAGGCGCAGCGAGCCCCTGAACAGGCCGCGCAGCTCAGCCAGGCGCTGGCCGGGCTGTTGGCTGCCCTGCCAGCCAAGGCCGCTGCGCTGATCGCCACCGGCGGTGAAACCGCCCGCGCCCTGCTGACTGTCGCTGAGCTCAATGCGCTGCAACTGCATGGCGAACTGGCGCCTGGGGTGGTGTTGTCCAGCGCCCTCCATCAGGGCCGCACGTTACCTGTCGTCACCAAGGCCGGCGGCTTCGGCCAGCCCGACACCCTCTATCAGGCCTGGGAGCATCTGTGCCAGGCCCGCGACTCACGCTCTGAGCCCACACCACCTAATAACGAGGAACCCCAGCATGTCTGAGCGTCCTGTGATCGGCATCACCATGGGTGATGCGGCCGGCGTCGGTCCGGAAATCATCATGAAATCCCTGCAACACGACAGCGTCTATGCCATGTGCCGGCCGCTGGTGATTGGCGATGCCAAGCGGCTGGTCGATGCCAATCGGATCGTCGCTGGCACGCTGCAAGTCAACGCCATCGAACAGCCCGAGCAGGCCCGCTTTCAGCCAGGCGTGGTGGATTGTATCGATCTGGGGCTGATCCCCCATGACCTGCCCTACGGCCAGTTGTCGGCGGTGGCCGGTGATGCGGCCTTTCGTTATATCGAGCGCACCGTGCAACTGACCGAGGCCGGTGCCCTGGACGCGATATGCACCGCGCCACTGAACAAGGAAGCACTGCACGCCGGCGGGCATATCTTCCCCGGCCACACCGAAATGCTCGCGCACCTGACCGGCATCGAAGAGGTGTCGATGATGCTCATGACCCCGACGCTGCGGGTCATTCATGTCACGACCCACATCGGCATCATCGACGCCATTGCGCGCATCGAGCCAGGTCTGGTGCGCCGCACCATCGAACGTGCCCATGAAACCCTGAGCCGCGCCGGGATCGACAACCCGTTGATCGCGGTGTGCGGCATCAACCCGCATGCCGGTGAAAACGGCCTGTTCGGCTACGGCGAAGAGGCGACCAAGATCCAGCCGGCGATTGACGAGCTGCGCGCCCGTGGCTGGCGCGTCGAAGGCCCGCTGCCGGCCGACACGCTGTTTTTCCGCGCCGGGCGCGGCGACTTCGATGCGGTGGTGGCCATGTATCACGACCAGGGCCACGGCCCGGTCAAGGTCATGGGGCTGGAAGCCGGGGTCAACGTCACGGTCGGCCTGCCGGTGATCCGCACATCCGTGGACCACGGCACCGCTTTCGATATCGCCGGCAAGGGCATCGCCGACGAGCGCAGCCTGATCGAGGCACTGCGTCAGGCGGTCGAGCTGGCGACCCGCAAACGCACCCTGGAGCAACCCGCGCACGCCTGAACCTCAATGCATCTTTTCCTCAAGCAAGCCCTGAATAACAACAATTGGAGCGAATGATGGAAACTTTTGACTCTCAAGCGACGTTAATCATCGTCGGGATGGTTGTCGTCTACGTCCTGTTCACCACCTGGCTGACCCTGCGCATGCGCAGCAAGAACAGCGAGCAGTACATGGTGGCGGCGCGCAGCATGCCGGCGTTTATCGTTGGCGTGCTGATGATGTCCGAATACATCGGTGCCAAGTCCACCATCGGCACCGCGCAGGCCGCCTTCGAAAGTGGCATGGCCGCTGCCTGGGCAGTGGTGGCGGCGGCGATCGGCTTTCCGTTGTTCGGCATCCTGATGGCGAGAAAGCTCTACAGCTCAGGCGAATACACCATCTCCGGGTTCATTGAGCGCAAATACGGCTACTCGGCCAAACTGATGGTGTCGATCATCATGATCTATGCCCTGCTGCTGGTGAACGTCGGCAACTACATCAGCGGCGCGGCGGCGATCTCCACGGTGATGCACATCAACCTGCCCACCGCAGCCTTTATCACTGCCGTCGTCAGTACCCTTTACTACGCCTTTGGCGGCCTCAAGAGCGTGGCTTACATCAGTGTCCTGCACACCGTGGTCAAGTATGCCGGGGTGATGATCGTACTGTGGGTGGCAGTCAAGCTCGCCGGCGGTTTCGACAAGGTCCATCAGGGCCTGCCAGAGCACTACTTCACCTGGACCGGCGCCATCGGCGGCTCCAAGGTCATGGCCTGGATCATCGGTACGGTGGGCGCGATCTTCTCCACCCAGTACATCATGCAGGCGATCAGTTCGACCAAAAACCCCAACGCGGCGCGCAATTCAGCACTGTGGGCGGGCCTGCTGTGCCTGCCGATCTCGATTGCTCTGGGGCTGATCGGCGTCGTCGCCAAGTACCTGCACCCCGATATGAACAGCCTGTATGCGATGCCGGTGTTCCTGCATTCGATGAGCCCTTGGCTGGCCGGTGTCGTGACCATCTCGCTGGTGGCTTCGGTGTTCGTCGGCGTCAGCGCGGTGGCCCTGGCGATCACCTCGCTGGTGGTGCGCGACTTCTATGTACCGCTGTGCAAACCTTCGGCTGAACGCGAATTCAAGATGACCAAGCTCATCAGCCTGGTGATCGGTTTCCTGCCGCTGGTGTTCGTCTTTGCCGTGCCGGAAATCCTCAGCCTGTCGTTCTTCACCCGCGCCCTGCGCCTGTCGATCACCGTGATTGCCCTGGTCGCCATCTACCTGCCGCTGTTCGCCACCGGTCGCGGTGCCACCTGGGGGCTGGGCGCGGCGACCGTGACCACCAGCCTGTGGTATGTACTGGGTAACCCGTACGGTGTCGACAACATGTACATCGCCTTGGTGACCCCTGCCCTGGTCATCTGCATCGAACGTCTGCTGCCACGCAGCAACAAGCCCGCTACCCAGTCTTCGGAGGCCAGCAATGTCAACAATTGAGCAACGCCAGGACGCCTACCTGCCGACCCCTTACGCGCAGAATCACGCCGCCAACCTGCATGAACTGGCTGATGGCACGTTGCTGTGCACCTGGTTTGCCGGCACCCAGGAAGGCATGGCCGACATCTTCGTGCTGCTGTCACGCCGCGACCCGCACAGCGGTGTCTGGAGCGAGGCCGAGCAACTGTCGGATGACCCTGCCCGCTCCGAGCAGAACCCGATCCTGTTCCAGGCCCCCGATGGCCCACTGTGGCTGATCTGGACCGCGCAGATTTCCGGTAATCAGGAAACCGCCGTGGTACGCCGCCGCCTGTCTGAGGATGGCGGCAAGACCTGGGGGCCAATCGCTGACCTATTTGAAGAGGCCGGTACTTTCGTGCGCCATCCGCCCGAAGTGCTTAGCAACGGCGACTGGGTATTGCCGGTCTGGTATTGCATCACCCTGCCTGGCGAAAAATGGGTCGGCACCCATGACATCAGCGCGGTGATGATCAGCAGCGACCATGGCCGCACCTGGAGCCGTCACGACGTGCCGCACAGCACCGGCTGCGTGCACATGAACGTCCATGAACTGGCCGACGGCAGCCTGCTGGGGCTGTTCCGCAGCCGCTGGGCCGATCATGTTTATTCCAGCCGCTCCACCGATCAGGGCCGGACCTGGAGCGCACCTGCGCCGACCGAGCTACCCAACAACAACTCATCGATCCAGTACGTGCGCCTGGCCAGCGGTGAATTGGCGCTGGTCTACAACCCGATCAACGCCGAAGGCATCGAGCAGCGGCGGCTGTCGTTGTACGACGAAATCGAGGACGAGGGTGATGAGCGTGTCACCCCCGGCGCCAACGCCGACGGGCGCAGCGCGGTGTGGGGCATCCCCAGGGCGCCGATGAGCCTGGCGATTTCTCGCGATGAAGGCCGTAGCTGGCCGCTGCGCCTGGATATCGAGCTGGGAGACGGCTTTTGCATGACCAACAACTCCAAAGAGAAGCTCAATCGCGAGTACTCCTACCCGAGCATCATCCAGGCCCGTGACGGCAGTCTGCATGTCGCGTTCACTTACTTCCGGCAGAAGATCAAGCACGTGCACATCCCGCTGGCGGCGATCCGCTGAAGCAGACCTGGAGGTCTAAACCGCCGTAGGAGCTGCTTCAGCAGCGATGCTTTTCGCGGCTAAAGCCGCTCCTACGGGGTAATGCCGATCAGTTAAGAGCATTGAGATCTTTGTGGGAGGCAGCTCTGCTGGCGAATACAGAAGTACATCTACAACAGATGTGCCGGTTTTACTGGCCCTGTCGCGAGCAGACCGGGGCGCCGGCCGGCCCCTCCCACGGGGCCCAACCAGACCCACTAATCGCTTAACTGATCGGCATTGCTCCTACGGGGCAGTGCGTCTGGCCAACTTTATGGAGAACCCTTCAATGCCTGAAAATTCCCCCATCGCCCTGGTCACCGGGGTCAGCTCCGGTATCGGTGAGGCCATTGCCAGCCGTCTGCTGGACGATGGCTGGCAGGTCATCGGTCTGAGCCGTAGCCGTCCTGCACTGGAGCATCCGCAACTGCGCTGGGTCGCTGCTGACATGGCTGACAATCAAGCACTTGAGCACGCCCTTGAACAGGTCGGTGAACTGGACGCCATCGTGCATGCTGCAGGTTTCATGCGCACTGCACCGCTGGGTGAGCTACTGGCCAAAGACGGCGCGGCCATGTGGCAGGTGCATGTCGCCGCCGCCACGCAACTGGTCGACAGCCTGCTCGGACGCCTGCGGGTGCCCGGACGCATTGTGCTGATCGGCAGCCGAACCATGAACGGCGCCAGTGGGCGTAGCCAATACGCAGCGACCAAGGCCGCGCTGGTCGGGCTGGTGCGTTCCTGGGCCATCGAACTGGCACCGCAAGGCATCACCGTCAATCTGGTCGCCCCCGGCGCCACCGCGACACCGATGCTCAGCGCCCCCGGCCGGCAAGGCACGCCGCCGCGCAAACCACCGATCGGCCGCTTCATTCAACCCGAGGAAGTCGCCGCGATGACCGCGTTCCTGCTCGGCCCGCAGGCCGGGGCCATTACCGGCCAGAGCCTGGTGATCTGTGGAGGGGCGTCGTTGTAAGCCGTTGCCGAGCGCCCAAAGATGATTCAATGGGCCCCCGGCAACAAATGCTAAAGTGTCGCCTCACCCCCTGAAGGATCGCCATGAAAGTCGCCAAACGCCGCCAGGCCATTCTGGAGCTGGTGCTTGCCAACCACGGCAATATGAACGTCGAGAGTCTGTGCTCGATCATGCAGGTCTCCGAAGCCACGGTACGCCGTGACCTCACCGCGCTGGCCGAGCAAGGCATGATCATGCGTACCTATGGCGGTGCAACGCATATCGGCAAGCAGGCGCCAGAGACCTCGCTGGAAGAGCGCAGC
The DNA here is from genome assembly GCF_000829415.1 of Pseudomonas sp. StFLB209. Taxonomy (NCBI): domain Bacteria; kingdom Pseudomonadati; phylum Pseudomonadota; class Gammaproteobacteria; order Pseudomonadales; family Pseudomonadaceae; genus Pseudomonas; species Pseudomonas sp. StFLB209. The sequence goes on from NZ_AP014637.1 coordinate 5,096,807, forward strand.
ATCCAGTCCGGCCCGGAAAAAAGCCGGATTGCCCGCACCGCACTGGCGCACATCCAGGATAACGACACCATCGTACTGGACAGCGGCACCACCACCGCGACCCTGGCGCAACTGCTCAAGGAGCGGCGCGGCCTGCATGTGATCACCAACAACATTCTTGCCCTGCCGGCCTTGCGCGAGCTGCCCGAAGGGCGGGTTACCCTGCTCGGCGGCGACCTGCGCCCCGGCAGCATGGCCACCTTCGGCGCCGCGGCCCTCGCCGCTCTGGAGCGCTTGACTGCCAACAAGGTGTTCGTCAGCGCCGACGGCGTGGTCGCCGGGCGCGGTTTGTGCGAAGCCAATGCCGACCAGGCCTGGCTGAAAGAAAAAATGCTGCAGCAGGCTGCCGAAGTGTTCGTGCTGGCCGACGCCAGCAAGATCGGTCGCGATCAGCAGCAACACTGGACACCGCTCAACACGCACTGGACCTTGATCACCACCGCACGCCGTGAAGCACTGCTGGAGTTCGAGGCCGATACCCGCATCACCCTGCTCCAGGCTGACTGAGCGGTCTTGTTTGACCTGCGCCAGCACATGGCGCACCCTCAGGGCCCCTCAGTTGCAGATCGCTCGCGTTCATGGATCAGAAACTTCTCAGACTGCCCCGCAACACAAAGGGCCGAGACCTGGTGGTCGGCGATATCCACTTCAAACTGCAGGAATTGTTCGAAGGTCTTGAAGCGCTGGACTTCAATCCAGAGCGCGACCGCCTGATCAGTGTGGGCGACCTGATCGACCGCGGCCCTGGCGTGCTGCAAGGACTCAGGCTGCTGGGCGAGCCCTGGTTCTACATGGTGCAAGGCAACCATGAGCGCATGCTCATCGACGCCTGGCTGCGCAACCCCCACGCGCCCTACTCGGCCCACGGTGCCGAGTGGTGGCTGTATATCGATGACGACTCAAAAGCAATGATCGTGCGCAAGCTGCAAAGCCTGCCGATTGTGATCGAGATCGACACCGTCAACGGGATGGTCGGCGTCCTGCATGCCGACGTGCCGGCGCAACTGAGCTGGCAAGCCTTTACCGGCGCCCTGGATGCACCACGGGTCAGCGAGACCGCGCTGTGGGGCCGCGAGCGCATCCGCCGTGGCAACCACCATGGCGTGACCGGGGTCTGGCGGGTGTGCACCGGGCATACCCGGGTCGACACGCCGCAGCGACTGGGCAACGTGCTGGCTCTGGACTGTACGGGGGGTGGTGCGGGCCCGCTGGCTTACTACTGTGCGCAAGACGATACCCTGCACTACGCTGATACCCGACGATCCCCTACGACCAAAGCATGAACATTGGCGCCTGCCATACTTCGTAAAACCCTACTAATATGTGTAGATTGATGTCAAAGTGATATCACCCATTATCAGCACTTCTGCCCCCCACACCTTCAGCCTCAATTCGTCGCCTGACGAGGTCGGCCATGAATGACAAGACTATCAGCCTGCGGCATTGGATGTGGAAGGCATTGGCCAGTACTGCCCTGATCCCATTGATCGCCGTGGAGCTGGTATTGATCGGCATCTATCTGTTTACCAACCAGTCGATCCGCAACACGCAGATCGACTACCTGCATGAAACCGCCGTTAGCGACCTGACCGAATCAGTCGGGCAAAATACCCACATTATCAATACCGAACTCAGCCAGCTGGGCAACGACGCCAACCTGTTTGCCCGGCTGACCGAACACGCCCTGCAGGGCGAGCAGCACGCCCCTGCAATCCTCGCCACCTCGGCAGACGGTGTGCGCTATGACAACGGTGCTGATGATCAGGTGGCATCGTTCTATTCCAGCCATACCCCGCTGGCCAGCCAAGACCTTGGCAAGGTCACACGCCTGGCGACACTGGACCCATTGATCAAGCAACTCAAAGACCGCAACCCGCTGATCGCCAGCGTTTACTTCAACAGTTGGGACAGCTACAACAGAATCTATCCGGGCTTCGATATCCTGCAACAGTACCCCCACAACATGAATATCCCGGAGTACAACTTCTATTACCTGGCCGATGCCAGCAATAACCCGCAGCGCAGTAGCCGCTGGACCGAGGTTTATCTGGACCCGGCCGGTAACGGCTGGATGATGTCGGCCATCGCCCCGGTGTATAGCGGCGATTTTCTCGAGGGTGTGGTCGGTCTGGACATCACGGTCAGCGGCATCCTCAAGCAGATCGGCGAACTCAAGGTGCCTTGGGATGGCTACCTGATGCTTGTGGCCCCGGACCTGACCATCATGGTCATGCCTGAGGCCGGTGAGCATGATTTCAAACTCATTGAGTTGACCGCGCATGCCTACACCCAGGCCGTGTCCAACGAGATGCTCAAGCCGCAGACCTTCAACCTGCGTTATAACGACGCCCATGACGCCCTGGCCAACGCTATCGAAAGCCAACCACGTGGCGTGCTGACCACCCGCTTCGAGGGGCGTGCGCATCTGGTGGCCTGGGATACGGTGGCCAACACAGGCTGGCATTTGCTGGCAGTGGTAGATGAAGCTGCGATTACGGCCACCACCGATACCTTGGCCACCCATTATCGCCAAGTGGGTTATTGGCTCATTGGCGGTCTGGTGATCTTTTATCTGGGTTTTTTCCTGTTCATCTGGTGGCGGGTCAAGCACCTCAGCCAGGCCCTGGTTCACCCCCTGGCCGGGGTTTCGCAGATGATGGCGCAGATCGGCCAAGGGCACTGGCAACCCGACAGGCCGCAGACCGACATCGACGAACTGGCCAGTATGGCGCGAAGCGCCAGCTCGATGGGTGAGCAGCTCAATGAAGCACAAGACTCACGTCACGTGGCCCAGCAACGTCTAACGGTGGTAATGGAAAGTTCCACTGAAGGGCTGTGGGAGTTCGATGTTGCAAAGCGCGAACTGAACCTGCGCGGCAGCCTGTGTCATCGCTTTAACCTGCCGGAAAAAATAAGCGACCACCGGCTGCTGCATGATCGCCTGCAGCCAGCCGACAGCGAGGCCTTGATCCGTTTTATCAAGGACCTGGAAAAGGGCCGATATCACAACGGATGCGAGTTGCGCCTTGTCGATCATCACGGCAAAACCGTATGGCTGCAGTGCCGCGGGCGAGTGTTGGCACGTGATCCAGACAACGGCAAGCCACTGTTGCTGGCCGGCACCTGCATGGACATCAACGGTCTGAAGAACGTCGAAACCGACCTGCGGCTCAAGACGCTGGAGGCTGAGACCGCCAGCCTGGCCAAGTCACGCTTCATTTCCAGCATGACCCATGAGCTCAAGACACCGCTCAATGCCATTCATGGCTTCGCCCAGTTGCTCAGCTACAACAACCCAGGTAGCGCCGGGCCGGTCGATGAAATCATCCGCGCCAGCAATCACCTGTGCCAATTGGTCAACGATCTGCTGAGCTGGTCGAGCGTGCAGGCCGAGCAGGCGCGCTTGCAACTGGCACCTATCGATACCACGCAACTGCTACGCGAATGCGTTGACATGGTCAGCCGCGATGCTCAAGAGGCAGAGCTGACGTTAAGTCTGGGAGAAATTCAGGTCGGCCCCGGGATCATTGCCGATGCACGGCGGCTGCGTCAGGTGATACTCAACCTGCTATCGAATGCCATCAAATACAACCGGCCTGGCGGCGCGGTCACCGTGAGTTGCCGCCATGAGCACGGCCGTGCTCGCATCTATGTCGAGGACAGCGGGCTCGGCATCGACAGCCAGGCCCGTACACGGCTGTTCGAGCCCTTTCAGCGCCTGGGCCAGGAAAATACCGCGATCCCCGGCACCGGCATCGGACTTGCGCTGTGCAAGGAACTGGCGCAACGGATGAACGGCGAAATCGGAGTCACCAGTACCTTGGGTAGCGGCAGCCTGTTCTGGATTGAACTGCCTTGCGCGCAAAGCGAGCCAACTGCTGCTGCCAGCAATCGCCAGGCCAGCGTGCTGTGCCTGCAACAGGACAACGCCGAGCGCGCGCTGATCAGGCAGGCATTCAAGAACATCGCCAGTGTGCGCATAGTGGACGAGGACCGTCTGGTGCTTGAACAAATGAGTCAGGCACCGGTGCAACTGCTGCTTATTGATCTGGACTGCATCGGCTCAGCTATTCAGGCACTGCTGGTCAGCCTGCAGGAGCTCTATGAAGCGCGCTGTCCACCCGTGATCGTGATGAGTTCCCAAGAGATTCCGCGTTACCTGTTGAACCTCAACTGCCAAGGCCTGTTGAGCAAGCCTGTCGATCCAGACGAACTCAGAGAACTGGCTGCTGTTTTCCTGTGCGAGGATATCCAACGTGTTCCGTAACCTTCAGCTAAAAGCGCCGATCGTCATCATCGATGACGTTGCGGCCAATGTCCGTTTGCTCGGCTCGACTCTCAAGGCATTCGGTATCAAGCAGATTGTCACCTTTACCGACCCGCAGGCTGGCCTGCACTGGCTTGAACACAACCCTTGGGACATTCTGCTGCTGGACCTGGACATGCCTGCGCCCAATGGTTATGACATTCTCCAGGCATTGGGGCAGCGCAACAGAATCGAACAGCCAGTGATCATCGTCACTGCCCTGAATGACCCGCAGAGCCGCCGCCAAGGGCTGGAACTGGGGGCCAATGATTACATCTGCAAGCCCATTGACTTGGCCGAGGTGATGCTGCGGGTCCAGAACTGCCTGCTTCTCAAACAAGCCACCGAGCAGTTGAAGCAGGTCAACAGCCAACTCGAAGCCAGGGTCCGGGAACGCACCGAGCAACTGGCTGAAAGCTACACAGCGCTGATTCGCGCGCTGGGTCGCGCCGCGTCTTATCGCGACGATGACACCGGCGAGCATATCTACCGCATCGGTACATTTGCCGGCATGCTGGCTCATGGTATGGGGATGCCACCAGAGTGGTGCGACCTGATCCGCCAGGCAGCACCTATGCATGATGTCGGCAAAATCGGCATCCCCGACGAAATCCTGCTCAAACCTGGCGCCCTGACCCCTGAAGAGCGTACCCGCATGCAAGCCCATGCGCACATTGGCCACGCCATCCTGCAAGACCCGGCCAACAACGAACTGACTGACATGGCGGCACAAATTGCCCTGGCGCACCATGAAAAGTGGGATGGCAGCGGCTACCCCAACGGCCTTGCTGCCGAAGCCATTCCCTTGGCAGCACGTATCGTGGCCCTGTGCGATGTCTACGATGCGCTGCGCCAAAGGCGCCCATACAAGCAGGCATGGGATCGCCAACGCGCACTGGGGCATGTCCGCGAACAAAGCGGCCGACACTTCGACCCGAACGTGGTCAAGGTCTTCGAAGGCTTTATCGACGAGATCGAGGCCATCATCGAACATAGTCTACCGAAAGCCGATCGACGCCCATCGCTGATGGATTCAGCCTTATTGCACCCTAAGGTTTTGGGCTGAGCGCCACAAGCTGAGCAGCTCGCGAGCCTCGCCACAAAAACACCAGCACCGCCAGAGCGCCAACCAGGCCCGGCAACGCGAACGCCAGGAAGCTGGCCTGCAAGGGTAACCCCGAAGCATGCAGCGCCCCGCCCAACAGCGGGCCGATAATCGCCCCGGTCCGGCCGATGCCCATCGCCCAGCCGAGGCCCGTGGAGCGCACCTGGGCCGGGTAATACTGCACCGCGCAGGCGTTGGCCAGGATCTGGGTGCCGATGGTGCAGGCACCAGCCATTGCCACCAGCAGGTACAACACCACCAGCGGCGCCTTGAAAGCCAACAGGCTCAAGGCCAACGCGCCACAGATGAAGAAGCCGAACAGCACCTTGCCCAGGCCCACCCGGTCCCCCAGCCAACCGCCGCCAATAGCGCCGATAATCGCTCCGGCGTTGAGCACCAGCAAGAAGCTCAGGCTCGAATCCAGGCCGTAACCGGCACTGTTCATCAGTTTCGGCAGCCAGGAACTCAAGGCATAGACCATCAGCAGGCAGCAAAAAAACGCCAGCCACAGCATCAAGGTGCTGAGCGTACGGCCTTCGCGAAACAGCTCGGCAATCGACACGCTGGCCCGCGCCGCACCACCCTGCTGCAGTTGCTCGTCGGCAGCCGGACGATAACCGGCCGCGGCCTGGGCGAGGATGCGCTGCGCCCGTGCGGTCTGGCCGCTGCGCAGCAGGTAGTCCATCGACTCGGGCAATTGGCGAATCAGCAGCGGCAACAGCAGTAATGGAATCGCCGCGACATAGAACACCGACTGCCAGCCCCATTGTGGAATCAGCACAATACCCAGGCCCGCCGAGAGCATGCCGCCCAGTGAATAGCCGCTGAACATCACCGCCACCAGGGTGCTGCGCGAGCGCTGCGGCGAGTATTCGTTCATCAGCGCCACCACGTTGGGCATCACTCCGCCGATGCCCAATCCGGCAATGAAGCGGCACAGGCCGAACATTTCCGGGCTGCTGGCCAAGCCGTTGAGCGCTGTGACACCGCTGAACAGCGTCACACAGAAGGCAATGGTCTTGCGCCGCCCGATGCGATCGGAAATCGACCCGAAAAACAGCGCGCCAATCATCATCCCCACCAGTGCGCAACTGCCCAGCGCGCCGGCCTGCAGGGCACTGAGCCCCCACTCGGCCATCAGCGAGGGCAGCACCACGCCGTAGATCACCAGGTCGTAGCCGTCGAAGATGATGATCAGCGCGCACCACAGCAGCACGCGGGCATGAAAGGCATTGAAACGGGCCCCGTCCAGCAGGGCGGTAACGTTAGTCTTGTGCATGGCATGACTCTTTTTATTGTCGTTATTGTCGTTCAAGGCAGCTCAGGCTGGTTGCAGCCAGCCCAGGCGACTTTTGGCCTGCTGCAGATCGGCCGCAAGGTCGTGATTCCACAGCCAGTCGAAACGCTGGGCCAGGGTCTGGCCCAGGCGTGCTTGATCGGCGGCCGTTGCCGGATCACGCAACTCGTAGAGTTCGCCGGCCTGGCGCGAGGTGCGCTGGACCTGGCAGGCTCGGGGCCGACGCACTGCATCGTAGGCGGCCAGCATAAGCGGCACCTCAGCATCCAGCAGTTGCGGGTCGCCCAGTAGCCTGGCCAACAGCCAGGCATCTTCAAGCCCCTGGCCGGCGCCAGCGCCTTGGTGCGGCAACATCGCGTGGGCGGCATCGCCGATCAGCGCCACGCGGCCATGCACGTAACCGGGTAACTCCGCCAGATCGTGCAAGGCCCACAGGCTCGGCGTCGGGATGCATTCGAGCAGCACCTGCGCCGCCTCGCTCCAGCCACTGAAAGCGTCGAGCATTTCGGCCTGACTGGCCTGACGCACCCAAGGCTGGTCGGCCGGCCATTGCGGATCGGGCCGGCTGCGGTCGGTCGTGAACGCCACGACATTGATCAACCGGCCGTGCTTGACCGGGAAGGTCAGGATATGGGCGTCCAGGCCCAGATACATCTGCGGCACGTCGATCAGATGCTCGTCCAGACCGCGCTCACGGTAGGCGCCGCGCAGGATTTCGCTATCGATCAGCCCGCGATAGGCACAGGTGCCGCTGAACTGCGGTGCAGCCGGCGGCTGGCCCAACCCTTGGAGCACGTGATCACGGATTGATGACTTGATGCCGTCGGCACCGATCAGCAGATCGCATTCATGCTCAGTGCCGTCACTGAAGCGGATCTGCAGCCGCTCAGCCTGCTGGGTGACCTGCACGGCGCGCTTGCCGAAACAGGCCATACCGTCTGGCAGGCGGCTGGCCAAGGCATCGAGAAAGTCTGCGCGATGCACCGAAGACTGGCCCACACCCGGCGCGACGCTGGCGCTCAGGTAGCCGGCGTCGACTCCCCGGCGCCATTCGAACCAGACATCCTGCCAGGGTGCCGGGGTCTGGTCGGCGATCTGCCGATAAGGTTCGCCAAGCCCCAGGCCGGCAATGGCCCGTACTGCATTGGCGCCAAACGACACGCCCGCGCCCACCTCACCGAAAGCAGCAGCGGATTCGAACAGTTGCACCTGAAGATGAGCATGGCGGCACAGGTCCAGGGCCAGGGCGACGCCGGCGATACCGCCGCCGACGATTGCGATACGCAAGGGAGATTTGCTCTGCATGTAAGACACCCCATCGGGCTGGTTGTTATTGGAATGTCTGTATCTTGCGGCGCACGGTTGTATTGATAAATAACGCAGATCGCATAGGATCTATCACCACTGTGAATAGCGCTTCATCCACGGCGACGGAGCCCCCATGAACCTGCGCGACCTTGATCTGAACCTGCTGCTGGTGCTGCACCAGCTACTCATCGACCGTCAGGTGTCCAGTGCCGCCGACAATCTCGGGCTGACCCAGCCGGCAATGAGTAACGCTCTGAAACGCTTGCGCAGCACCTTGAACGACGAGCTGTTCGTGCGCAGCGGACGCAGCATGCAACCCACGCCCTACGCCGAACAGCTGGCACAACCCGTGGCCCAGGCCATCGCCCTGCTCCACCAGGCGCTGCAACGACCTGCGGCGTTCGACCCGGCCAGCAGCCGGCGGCGCTTTACCCTGGCGATGACCGATATTGGTGAGATCTACTTCATGCCGCAGTTGATCGACACCCTGCTGCAACGTGCGCCGGGGCTGTCGGTGACGACCGTGCGCAGCGACGCTCAGCTGTCCGAAGCACTGGCCAGCGGCGCGATCGATCTGGCTGTGGGTCTGCAACCCAACCTGCAGAGCGGCTTTTACCAGCGAAGGCTGTTTGTGCATCGCTATGTGGTGCTGTGCCGTCACGACCACCCGCTGGCCGGGCAAGCGATGACCGCGCAAGCGTTTGCCCGGCAGAGTCACGTCCACGTGGCCGCCGCCAGCACCGGCCACGGTGAAGTCGAACAGTATCTGCGCCGCGCCGGCCTGCAGCGTGATATCCGCCTGGAAGTGCCGCACTTTGTGGCCGTCGGGCATATCCTCCAGCGCAGTGACCTGGTCGCCACCGTACCGGAGCGCTTTGCCTCGACCTGCCTGCAACCGTTCGGCCTGGTTGCGCTGCCATTGCCGGTGCCGCTGCCGGAAATCACCATCAACCTGTTCTGGCATGCACGCTTTCACAAAGAGCCGGCCAACCAGTGGTTTCGGGATTTGATGTTCGAGTTGTTCAGCGACTGAGTGGCCGTTCGTCGCGTCCGACAAACTTCTCCCGGCGTTCACGTGCCGTACCTGTAATGGGCGAAGATTGAGCGCTGCGCGCTTTCGATCACCCCTTGCTTTTGCTAACCCTGTTTTTTGATAACAAGAGGTGTCTCATGAAAACTTCACTGAGCAACCTGTTCGCAATTGCCGGGCTGGCCTGCATGCTGAGCGTGCCGGCCCTTGCTGCATCACCTGCGTCCCCAGGCGACGGTCAGTCATCGTCGATTCCCCACACCGAAACCGCACCGGCGGGCAGCGCCTTGCCGCCAGGCAGTTCGCTGCCCACCGATCCGGTGATGGGCAACGGCATGGACGCTTCAGGCAGCAGCGTACGGCCACCGACCCGGATCAGCCCGGACATTGACGAGCAAGAGAGCAAAGACCGTGATGCACGGCAGAAAATCCTCCGCGAACAAGACCGTGGCCAGGAAGCTCGCGATCAGCCCCCGGCAAAACCCTGAGCCTTGCGGCCCGGCATTCACCTGCGGTGATTGCCGGGCAGTGGCATAACCAAAAGGTATCGCCGCCTCAAAAAGCCGGATTGGTCCGACATGGGTCGTTGCCGCTAGACTGGGCCAAGTGAAGCAGTTAATGACCCCAGAGAATGCCCCCAGATGATCATTTCGGCCTGCACCGACTATCGCGCTGTAGCACAGCGCCGCCTGCCGCCCTTTCTGTTCCATTACATCGACGGTGGCGCCTACGCCGAGCATACGCTGCGGCGCAACGTCAGTGACCTGGCCGAGATTGCCCTGCGCCAGCGGGTATTGCGCAACATGTCGGATCTGAGCCTGAAAACCTCGCTGCTCGGTGAACAACTGGCCCTGCCGGTGGTGCTGGCTCCGGTCGGGCTGACCGGTATGTATGCGCGCCGGGGTGAAGTCCAGGCCGCGCAGGCGGCGGATGCCAAGGGCATTCCCTTTACCCTCTCGACAGTTTCAGTCTGCCCGATTGAAGAAGTCGCTCCGGCGATCAACCGCCCCATGTGGTTCCAGTTGTATGTGCTCAAAGACCGCGGTTTCATGAAAAACGCCCTGGAGCGCGCCAAAGCGGCGGGCGTCACCACCCTGGTGTTCACCGTGGACATGCCGGTGCCTGGCGCCCGCTACCGGGATGCGCATTCCGGCATGAGCGGCCCGAACGCTGCGTTCAGGCGCATGCTGCAAGCCTTTACCCATCCGGCCTGGGCCTGGGATGTCGGACTTAATGGCAAGCCGCACGACCTGGGCAATATCTCGGCCTATCGCGGCCACCCGACCGGGCTGGCCGACTATATCGGTTGGCTGGGCGCCAATTTCGACCCGTCGATTTCCTGGAAAGACCTGGAGTGGATCCGCGAATTCTGGCAAGGGCCGATGATCATCAAGGGCATTCTCGATGCCGAGGATGCCCGCGATGCGGTGAGCTTTGGTGCCGACGGCATCGTGGTCTCCAACCATGGCGGTCGGCAGCTTGATGGCGTCTTATCGACCGCGCGGGCCCTGCCAGCCATCGCCGATGCGGTCAAAGGCCAGTTGGCGATCCTCGCGGACTCGGGCATCCGCAATGGTCTGGATGTGGTGCGCATGATTGCCCTGGGCGCTGACAGCGTGATGCTCGGTCGCGCGTTTATCTATGCCCTGGCTGCCGCCGGTGGCCAGGGCGTGACGCACCTGCTGGAGCTGATCGAGAAGGAAATGCGGGTGGCCATGGTACTGACCGGTGCCCGCTCGATCAGCGAGATCGGCCGTGAATCACTGGTTTGCGCCTGAGACCGGCTCACGGCGTTCACGCAGCAAGTCGATGAACAACTGCAACTCGCGACTGACCGGCTCGCCCTTGCGGCGCAGCAGGCCGAACGGCGCCATCTGCGCGTCGATGGTCAGCGGCAGGGCCTTGACCAGGCCCATTTTCAGGTAGTCGCGCATCGCTGATTCGGACAGCACCATGACCGCGTCGGTCAACTGCACCAGTTGCTGCATGGAGTACACCGAGCTGCACTCGATGATGTCTGCCGGCATCGGCAGTTGCTGGCGCAGCAACGCCTGATCGAAGGCGATACGCGCAGGGCTTGATTGCGGCTGGAGGATCCACGGCCAGTCCCTGACCAGTTCGTCCCATTGCAGGGTTTCGCGATCGGCCAACGGGTGGCCGCTGTGCACCACGGCAATCAGTTCTTCGTTACCCAGCGCCTCGAATTGGTATTGCTCGCGATCATTGTCAATATTGCGCCGGGTCACGGCGATATCCACCCGGCCCTGCTCCAGCAATTGCACGACCTGATCACTGGTATCGCCCATGATCCGCAGCCGCAACTGTGGGTTGAGCGCCTTGATCTGCGCCACCGCCTGCATCACCAGGTCCGGTGCGGCGCCCATGATGGTGCCAATCGACAAATAGCCGTAACCGCCCTGTTGCCGAGCCGTCAGGTCCGCAGCGCAGCGCTCAAGGCCGCTCAACGCTGCCTCGGCAAAGCGCAGCAGCTCGCGGCCCAACGCCGTAGGTTGCATGCCGCGTGGCAGACGCTCGAACAGTTCGCAGCCAAACAGGTCTTCAATTTCCTGCAGCATGCGGCTGGCAGCAGGCTGCGACATGTTCATGCTGACCGAGGCGCGGTGCAGGTTACGGCTGGCGCCCAGCATCACCAGCATCTGCAGATGCTTGTAGCGCAGGCGGCCAAACAGGTGGTGTTCGTTCATCGCATGACCTTCTGAAGCTGCCCTTTAGACCGATACCCTTAAAGTATCAGCCAACAGCTAATTTCGATTAGTCAGGCATCATAAGGGCGCAGTAGAGTCAGTGCCACAACAAAACACCCGGTTGTTGCTCAGTTCGATAACTCCAAAAAGGAAACTGACGTGAACACTCTCCCTGCCTCTGTGGTGGCCAAGGTCTCTTGGCGCCTGCTGCCATTTCTGCTGTTGATGTACATCATGGCGTTTCTCGACCGCGCCAACGTGGGCTTTGCCAAGCAGACGTTCCAGGCCGATACCGGTATCAGTGACGCGGCCTTTGCCTTCGGTGCCGGGGTGTTCTTCGTCGGCTACGCGCTACTGGAAGTGCCCAGCAACCTGATCATGCACCGGGTCGGTGCCCGGCTGTGGATGTGCCGGATCATGGTCACCTGGGGGCTGGTGTCAGCGGCCATGATGTTTGCCCACGATGAAATGACTTTCTATGTGCTGCGTTTTCTGCTGGGGGTGGCCGAGGCCGGGTTCTTTCCCGGGGTAATTCTGTACCTCACCTACTGGTTCCCCAGTGCGGTGCGCGGCAAGGCCATGGGTTTCTTCTACTTTGGCGCGCCGCTGGCGTTCATTTTCGGCAGCCCGCTGTCGGGCTTGTTACTGGAACTCGATGGTGTACTCGGCGGCCGTGGCTGGCAGTGGCTGTTCGCGGTAGAAGGTCTGCTGGCCAGTGCCGTGGGCATCTGGGCCTACTTTTACCTGGATAACCGCCCTGCCGATGCCAAGTGGCTGACGGCTGAGGAGCGCACCCAACTGCAGAATGTGCTCGATGCCGAGGATCGCGATAAACAAAGCCACGGCAGCCTGCTCAAAATCCTTTGCCAGCCGGCAGTCCTGTACCTGTGCCTGATCTACCTGCTGATCCAGGCCAGCGTCTACGGCGTGGTGTTCTACCTGCCCAGCCAGGTGGCCGGGCTGCTGGGCACTAAAGTCGGGCTGATGGTCGGCATCGTCAGCGCGATCCCGTGGCTGTGCGCCCTGCTCGCGGCCTGGAAAGTACCCGGTATTGCCGACCGCAGCGGCCAGCGCCGCGCCGTGGCGGCCCTGACGCTGGTGATTTCCGGTCTGGGCATTGCCGCCTCGGTCAGCGTCTCCAGCCCGGTACTGGGCATCCTGGCCCTGTGTTTTGCAGCGTCGGGGTTCATTGCCGTGCAGCCGGTGTTCTGGACCTTTCCTGGCAGCTTCCTGGCCGGCTCCGCCGCAGCCGGCGCCATCGCCCTGATCAACTCGTTCGGCGCGTTGGGCGGTTTTATCGCACCGATCATCAAAAACCAGGCCGAGACCCTGTTCCAGTCACCGGCGGCCGGCCTTTACGTGCTCTCGGTGACCACCCTGATCGCTGCGGCGCTGATCCTGGGCATTCGCTCACCTGGCAGTGCGCAGCCGCACAAGCAAGCGAGCTTTCAACACTGATTTTTTCAATACCGACTCTTTTTGTACTGACCAAGAGGCATTATCCATGGCCATTCCTGTCATCAAACACGTGCGCGCCTATGTGCTGCGCGGCGGCGGCGCCGACTATCACGACCAGGGCGACGGGCACTGGATCGACGATCATATCGCCACGCCCATGAGCAAGTACCCCGAGTATCGCCAGAGCCGACGCAGCTTCGGCATCAACGTGCTGGGCACGCTGGTGGTCGAAGTCGAGGACAGCGACGGCAATGTCGGCTTTGCCGTGACCACCGGCGGCGAACCGGCGGCCTATATCGTCGAAAAACACCTGGCGCGCTTTGTCGAGGGTGCCAGGGTTACCGATATCGAGCGGATCTGGGACCAGATGTACCTGTCATCGCAGTACTACGGCCGTAAAGGCCTGGTGATCAACACCATTTCCGGGATTGACCTGGCGCTGTGGGACTTGCTTGGCAAGGTCCGTCAGGAGCCGGTCCACCAGTTGCTGGGGGGCGCGGTGCGTGACGAACTGCAGTTCTACGCCACCGGCGCGCGCCCGGACCTGGCGCAGCAGATGGGTTTTATCGGCGGCAAACTGCCGTTGCATCACGGCCCGGCCGAAGGCGAGCAGGGCCTGCGCAAAAACCTCGAAGAGCTGGCGGTGATGCGCGAGCGGGTCGGCAAGGACTTCTGGCTGATGCTCGACTGCTGGATGAGCCTGGACCTCAACTACGCCACGCGGCTGGCCCATGGTGCTCAGGAGTTCGGCCTGAAGTGGATCGAAGAGGCGCTGTCGCCGGATGACTACTGGGGTTACGCCGCACTGCGCAAGAACGTCCCCACCGGCATGCTGGTGACCACCGGTGAACACGAAGCGACCCGCTGGGGCTTTCGGATGCTGCTGGAGATGGGCTGCTGCGACATCATCCAGCCCGATGTCGGCTGGTGTGGCGGCATCACCGAGCTGATCAAGATCTCTGCGCTGGCCGATGCGCATAACGCGATGGTCGTGCCCCACGGCTCCTCCGTGTACAGCTACCACTTTGTCGCCACCCGCACCAACAGCCCGTTCGCCGAGTTTCTGATGATGGCGCCCAAGGCTGACCAGGTGGTGCCGATGTTCCACCCGCAACTGCTCGGTGAACCGGTGCCGGAGAACGGCCGCATGCGCCTGTCGAGACTGGACAAGCCGGGGTTTGGCGTCGAACTGAACCCCGAGTGCCAGTTGCACCGGCCCTATCAGCACTGACTCTGCGAGGAACCCTTCATGAACATGCCTATCAACCGCTTCAAGGCCGCTTTGGCCAGCGGCGCTCCGCAGTACGGCATCTGGGCCGGGTTTGCCAGCGGCTATGCCGCCGAAATCACCGCCGGTTTCGGTTATGACTGGATGCTGATCGACGGCGAACATGCGCCTAACACCGTGCCTTCAATCCTCGCCCAGTTGCAGGCCGTTGCGCCCTACTCAAGCGCACCGGTGGTGCGGGCCGTGAGCCATGACCCGGTGCTGATCAAGCAGTTGCTTGATATCGGCGTGCAGACCCTGATGATTCCCATGGTCGAAAGCGCCGAGCAGGCCCGTGCCCTGGTGCAGGCTACCCGTTACCCGCCGCATGGTATTCGCGGCGTGGGTGGCGGCCTGACCCGCGCCACCCGTTGGGATGCGGTGCCGGATTACATCAATACCGCGCACCAGCAGTTGTGCCTGATCGTGCAGGTCGAATCGCGCGCCGGCATCGAAAACGCCGCCGCCATTGCAGCGGTCGACGGGGTGGACGCGGTGTTCATCGGCCCGGCTGACCTGTCGACCGGGCTGGGCCATGTCGGCAATCCTTCGCACCCTGAGGTGCAGGAAAAAATCCGCTCGGCCATCGACGCCACCCGGGCCGCCGGCAAGCTCAGCGGCATCCTGGCCCCGGCTGAACAAGACGCCCGACGCTATCAGGACTGGGGCTGCCAGTTCATTGCCGTGGGCATCGACATCAGCCTGATGCGCCAGGCCGCACTGGCCAACCTGGCGCGCTATCGCCAGAGCGCCGAGCCACACACGGCCTCAAAGACCTATTGAACTCACGCCAAAGGATTTGCTCATGACTTCCCTGCCTGTCTATGAGAACTACATCAACGGCCAGTTCATCGCCAGCGGCGAGCATCTGGACGTCTTCAACCCCGCCACCGGCGCGTTGCTGGCCAAGGTCCCGGCCGCCGACGCCGGCCAGGTCGAAGCGGCGCTCGCTGCGGCCCGCGCCGCGCAAAAAGGCTGGGCGCGACGCACCGCCAATGAACGCGCCGGCTACTTGCGCAAGATCGCCAGCCGGATCCGCGAGAACGTGGCGCATCTGGCGCGTACCATTACCCTGGAGCAAGGCAAGATCAGTGCGCTGGCCGAAGTGGAGGTCAACTTTACCGCTGACTATCTGGACTACATGGCCGAATGGGCGCGGCGCATTGAAGGCGAAATCATCACCAGCGACCGTCCCGGCGAGAACATTTTTGTGTTTCGCAAACCTCTGGGGGTGGTGGCCGGCATTTTGCCGTGGAACTTCCCGTTCTTCCTGATCGCCCGCAAGATGGCCCCGGCGCTGTTGACCGGCAACACCATCGTGATCAAGCCCAGCGAAGAAACCCCGAACAACTGCTTTGAATTCGCCAGGCTGGTGGCTGAAACCGACCTGCCGCCAGGCGTGTTCAACGTGGTCTGCGGGGCGGGTCAAGTCGGTGCGGCGCTGAGTGCGCATACCAATGTCGACATGATCAGCTTCACCGGCAGCGTCGAGACCGGCTCGCGGATCATGGCTGCCGCAGCCGGTAATATCACCAAGCTCAATCTGGAACTGGGCGGCAAAGCCCCGGCGATTGTGCTGGCCGACGCCAACCTGGAACTGGCGGTCAAGGCGATTCGCGATTCGCGGATCATCAACAGCGGCCAGGTGTGCAACTGCGCCGAACGGGTTTACGTGGAGCGCCCGGTGGCCGACCGATTCATCGAGCAGATCAGCGCTGCCATGGCCGCCACTCGCTACGGCGATCCGCTGGCCGACAGGGACGTGGAAATGGGGCCGCTGATCAACCGCCAGGGACTCGACAGCGTGGCCGCCAAGGTCCGCACGGCCCAGTCTCAAGGCGCCCAGTTGATTACCGGCGGGAGCATTGCCGATCTCGGCCAGGGTTACCATTACCAACCCACCGTGCTGGCCGGTTGCAGCGCGGACATGGAAATCATGCGCAAGGAAATCTTTGGTCCGGTGCTGCCGATCCAGATCGTCGACGACCTGGATGAAGCCATTGCCCTGGCCAATGACTGCGAATACGGCCTGACCTCATCGCTGTATACCCAGGATTTGAACAAGGCGATGTACGCCATGCGTGAGATCGACTTCGGCGAAACCTACATCAACCGCGAGAACTTCGAGGCGATGCAAGGCTTCCATGCCGGCGTGCGCAAATCCGGGATCGGCGGCGCCGACGGCAAGCATGGGTTGTACGAGTACACCCATACTCACGTCGTTTACTTGCAGGCGTAGGATTTCCGGCGTTTTCTACCCTAGGGGCGGGGTGCGTGGCGGGATCTGGCGGCGCTTGCCGGTGGCTTCGAAGGCCGCCGCCAGGCGCAGCAGGTTGTTGTCGTCATAGGCCCGGCCGGCGAAGGTCAGGCCCACCGGCATGCCAATGTCGGCCATCACGCCCATCGGCACGGTGACGGTAGGCACGCCCAGGTGGCGGATGGCGAGGTTGCCGTTGGCCACCCAGATGCCGTTGCTCCAGGCTATGTCGTTGGACGCCGGGTTGATGTCGGCATCGGCCGGCGCCACATCGGCCACGGTCGGGAACAGTACGGCGTCCAGGCCCTGGTGCTGCATCCATTGTTCCAGATCGATACGCCGCGTCTGCTCCAGACCGCGCAAGCCGTCAGGCAGCGTGGCGATCCGGTCCCAGGGCGTGATGCCGCGCTTGGCCATGTTCACGTATTCGTCCATGCCGGCGGCCAGTTCATCCTCACGGTTAGGCAAGGTGCCGGGGTCATGGGGGAATATCTGCGGGCCGTCGACATCGGCCAGTTGGTTGAGTTGCGGATCGCCATTGGCACGCAAAAAGTCATCGAACGCCCAGCCTGACAGCTCCCACAACTCATCGTGCAGGAACTCCTTGCTGACCAGACCGCGATTGAACACCGTCGGTGCACCCGGGCGGTCGCCTTCGCAATTGGACACCAGCGGAAAATCGGTCTCGACCACCTCGGCCCCGGCCGCCTCAAGTGCCCGGCGCGCCTGCTGCCAGAGCTCGATCACGCTGGCACGGGTATGAATCTGCTGGCCGGTTGGCCCGCCAATGCCCGGTGCTTCACTGCTGCCCATCTGCGGGTCCTGGTTGATGAACATTTTCGGCACGCCAAAGCGCTTGCCGGCCAGTGCAGCGGGCGCCGCCTGCAGGTCAAGATAAGACGCCGGGCGCACGCTGGAAGCCTTGGGAATCGGCACCCAGGGCTGCAGCCGCCACAAGTCGCCACGGTTGTCGGGGTCGTCGGCGACCACCACATCGAGCACTTCAAGCAAGTCGGCCATGGTCCGGGCGTAGGGCACCACCACATCCATGGTCGGCGTCAACGGCCAGTTACCGCGTACCGAAATCACCCCGCGTGACGGCGTATAGGCGCACAGGCCATTATTGGACGCAGGGCCACGACCGCTGGACCAGGTCTCCTCAGCCAGGCCGAATGCCGCGAAGCTCGCCGCCGTGGCGGTGCCGGCACCGTTGGACGAGCCCGAGGCAAAGGGGGCAGTCAGGTAGTCGGCGTTATAGGGGCTTTCAGCGCGGCCATACACGCCGCGTTGCATACCACCATTGGCCATCGGCGGCATGTTGGTCTTGCCCAGGCAGATCGCGCCACCGGCACGCAGGCGCTCGACGGTGAAGGCATCCTTTTGAGCAACCAGATCCTTGAATGCCGGGCTGCCCGACGCGGCGGTCAGGCCTTTGACCAGATAACTGTCTTTGGCGGTATAGGGAATGCCATCGAGCGGTCCGAGGGTCTGGCCACGGGCACGCCGGGCATCGCTGGCACGGGCCTCTTCGAGCGCATCGGGGTTACGCACCACCACGGCATTGAGCGCGGTGGCCGTGCCTGCGACGTCATAGGCATCGATGCGCGCCAGGTAGGCCTGGACCAGCTCAACGGCGGTGGTTTGCCCGCTTTGCAGGGCCTGGCGCAACTCGGCGATGGAGACTTCGGTGACTTCGATCATGGACGTGTTCACTCTGATTCGGATCAAGACGCAGCCCGCCATCATACAGCAGCCGTATTCAACGGGCGGCGGGCACGGCAGAGTGTGGTGTGTGCGGCGCAGGCGTCAATAGGCGTGGCTGCACTGACTGATTGCCCGAAGGCTCAGACATTGGCTTATTGTCTTGCTGCAACCGCTCAATGATTTCAGGCTGTAACACCCGGCCTTGAGCCGCTAAGCTGTGGCCCTCCCGGCACCGCCGACGCACCCTGTTGCTTTCCCAAGGACCCCGTTTGAATACCGTTACCGCCGTACCGCCGCCCAGCTACGCGAAAATAATCCTGCTCGGCCTGCTGCAGATCCTCTCCTGGGGCGGCTCGTTCTATCTGCTGGGGGTGCTGGCCACGCCGATTGCCGCCGACACCGGCTGGTCGCATCAATGGGTACTGGGCGCGGCCTCGCTGGGCTTGCTGGTCGCAGCGCTGCTGTCGCCGTGGTGCGGGCGGATGATCGCCAAAGTCGGCGGCCGGCAGGTGCTCAGTGCCCACAGCCTGATTCTTGCGGCGGGTCTGGTCATGATGGCGCTGGCCCCTTCGCTGCCGGTGTTCCTGCTGGCCTGGGTGGTGCTTGGCGCAGCGATGGCCACCGGACTGTACGACGCGCTGTTCACGGCATTGGGGGCACTTTACGGCATGAAGGCACGCCCGGTGATTGTCGGTATCACGCTGATTTCCGGGTTCTGCACCACGGTTATCTGGCCACTGCTGGCGATAATGGAACACAGCATGGGCTGGCGCATGACCTGCGGGGTATTGGGCGTAGTCTCGCTGTGCACGCTGTTTCCGCTGTATCGCTATGCACTGGAGCGCCACACCCCGACGATTAGCGCGACGAAAGCTGCGCAAGGTAACGATCAATCACTGGCGCCCTCGCTGTACTGGGCAATGACCCTGCTGTTTGCCATCGCCGCAGCGCTGATGACCTGCGTCTCGATCGTGCTGATCACTGTGCTGCAGGATCGCGGCCACAGCCTGGCCTCGGCGATCGCGCTGGGAGCGATGATTGGTCCGGCCCAGGTGCTGTGCCGGGTAGTGGATCTGTTGGCCAAGCGCCAGGCGCCGCTGTTCACCGCCCTGCTGTCCAGCGGCATGACCGCTCTGGGTCTGTTGCTGGTGGACTTTTCCCCGGACCTGGTGGTGCTGGGTCTGCTTTGCTATGGCGTAGGCAATGGCTTGCGCGCAATGGTCAAAAGCACCCTGCCGATGGTGGTGGTCAACCCAGCCCATTACGCGGTGGTGTCCGGGCGCATGGCCCGCCCCGCGCTACTGGCCCAGGCGGCGGCGCCACTGGCCTGCGGCTACGTGATTTCCTCCTTTGGCAGCAACGCGATGCTGCACCTGCTCAACGCATTGGCGTTGCTGGCCTTCGCCCTGTGTCTGTGGCTGGCGTATCTGATCAGGCAGACCAAGGTCGTTGCTCACGCCTGATTGGCCGGCTTGCCGGGCTGCTCTTGGCCGCACGGCTCAGCCAGCGGTGAGGAATTGGTCCAAGCGCTGACCGCTGCTATCAAGGGCAGCAAATGGCTGTCACAGGCCAGGCGGGCGAATAATGCACACACTGGCGGGCGATGCCTTAACTGCGTCGCTGCCAGTGAAAGCCGGCCACATCGATCCGCTGCTTCCGGGTGCCATCCCATTGCACCGCAAACCCGGCCGCCTCCAGCGCCTGGACAAGACGCCGGGCAACGCTCATGGCGATGTCCGGGTCGTCGTTCAGCGCGCCGAAGGCGAGCATCAGGCCGCCTTCCTGAATCGACCGTTCCACGTCCTGACCGTGATAGAAGCAATAACCGTGATAATGCCCGTCAGGTGCCTGGTGGATGGCTTCGGCCACTTCCGTGAATCCGTCAGACATGGTGTAGCCGGCATTGCCCAAGGCGCAGATGCCCTCTTCGTGTAACTGATAGAACACCGCGTCTAGCCGGTCGCAATCGGTCTGCTGCGCCCAGCTGTGCTGCGCTTCGCGCTTGCGTTGCAGTTCAGGTTCGATCAACGCCTTGAGCATTGCCTCATCACAGCCATCTTCAAGAATATCGTCGACCATCTCGTGCATTTCTTCGGCCGTGTAATACCCGGACCACACCCACAGATGGATGCTGTCGGCGATGTATTGTTCATCCTCGTTCATGCGCTGTTTCTCTCTGCTTTAATGTGGGGCGGTGACATGCAGACCGGGCGGCATGGTGGCGGTTCCTTGACGTCAATCAGGGGGTTCTATATTTCCTGTGCAAATAATGAAATTATTCCCAACTATTTCTGACAGTTAGTGTCTGTCAACGCACACCGGTCATCTATGGGAAGCCGGTGTATTTAATACTCAGGAGCATGGCACATGGCGGTACTGCAGATCGGCACCATCGAGGCGATCCGTAACAAAAAGACGCAGCTTCTGGATAACTGGATCAAAGGCCTGCAAGCCAGTGGCGCAACACGCAATCTCAAAGAACACGACTTGCAGCAACAGACGTCTGAATTTATCAATCTGCTGAGCGCGGGCCTGGAAAACGGTAATGGCTCCTCCCTTGCGATCAGTGGCTGGACCGATATCCGCCAGTTTCTGGAAAGACTCTCGGCCAGCCGCGCCCTGTTAGGCCATGACTCGCAACAGACCGCCAGTTTTATCTTCGCGTTCAAAGGGCCGTTGTTTGGCTTGCTGCAAGAGCACTACCGTAACGAGCCGGAGCAACTGGCCGAACAGCTCTGGGAGGTCTCCGAACTGCTCGATGCGTTGGGCATGCATACCATTGCCACCTTCCAGAAGTCCCGTGAGGCGGTGATCAAGCGTCAGCAGGAAGAACTGCTGGAACTGTCCACCCCGGTGGTCAAGCTCTGGGATGGCGTGTTGGCCTTGCCAATGATCGGCACCCTGGATTCGCAACGCACCCAGATGGTCATGGAGTCGCTGCTGCAGCGCATCGTCGACACCGGTTCGGAAATCGCCATCATCGATATTACCGGCGTGCCAACCGTCGATACCCTGGTGGCCCAGCACCTGCTCAAGACCGTCACCGCCATCCGCCTGATGGGCGCCGACTGCATCATCAGTGGCGTACGGCCGCAGATCGCCCAGACCATCGTCCATCTGGGCCTGGACCTGCAAGGCGTGGTGACCAAAGCCAACCTGTCCGACGCCCTGAAACTGGCCTTGACCCGCCTGGGTGTTTCTGTCGAAAAAGCGGTCTGAAACCATGGACAGAATTCCGATCCTGCGCATGGGTGAGTTTTTGCTGGTCACCATTCAGGTCGACATGCACGACCAGCTCGCCCTGACCCTGCAGAACGACCTGGCCGAGCTGATCAGCAAGACCTCGGCCCGTGGCGTGCTTATCGATATCTCGGCGCTGGACATGGTCGATTCGTTCATCGGCCGGATGATCGGCACCATTTCCGGCCTGTCGCGCATCATGGATGCTGAAACCATGCTGGTCGGCATGCAGCCGGCGGTGGCCATTACCCTGGTCGAGCTGGGCATGACCCTGCCCGGCGTCAGCACCGCGCTCAATGTCGAGCGCGGGATGCAGTTGCTGCGTGAACGAGTGACGCGCCGATGATCCTGCGCAGCAGCGGCACCCAACCGATCACCATCGAGCAGGATGTGGTGCTGGCCCGGCAAACCGCCCGCAAGCTGGCCACCGAGTGCGGCATGCGTCTGGTCGACCTGACCAAGATGGTCACAGCCGTCAGTGAACTGGCGCGCAATACCGTGGTGTATGGCGGCGGCGGTGACATGGACTGGCAAATTCTCGAAGAAAACACCCGGGTCGGTCTGCGCCTGACCTTCCGTGATCAAGGCCCCGGCATCCCCGACACCAAACTGGCGCTCACCGACGGCTGGACCTCCGGCAACGGGCTGGGCCTGGGCTTGACCGGCGCCCGTCGACTGGTCGACGAATTTGAACTGGACACGGCCGCCGGCCAGGGAACGCGAGTCACGATCACCCGATGGACATGAATATCAGCGGCAGCCTCACCGAGGTGTTGCCGATCGAAGACCAGAGTCAGGTGGGGCACGCCCGGCGCACCACACAAAAGCTCGCTCAGCAGCACGGGTTCGATGAAACCGATGCCGGTCGGGTTGCCTTGGTCACGACCGAGCTGGCCAGCAACCTGCTCAAGCACGCCGGGCATGGTGAGCTTCATCTGCGTGTCCTGCCGCGAGCGCAGAGTTGCGGGATCGAAATTCTGGCCGTGGATCGTGGCCCGGGCTTCGATGTGCAGACCGCCCTGACCGACGGCTTTTCCACTGGTGGCACCCAAGGCATCGGCCTCGGCGCAATCAGTCGTATGGCCGACGTCTTCGACGTGCAGGCCGACCCGCGCGGTTCGGTGGTGCTGGCCCGTTTCTACCCGCGCGGCGACAGTACGCCAGACCTGGCGCTGGGCGTTAGCCAGCACTCATTGCACAACGATCCAGCCTGCGGCGATAGCTGGCATCTGGTGTTGCACCCACAAGGTTTCAATGCGCTGGTCATCGATGGCCTGGGGCATGGCGTGGAGGCCGAACAGGCCGCTCGCGCCGGCGAGGCGGCCTTTGCGCGGGCGAGTTGCAGCGCGCCTGCCATACTGATGGACGACTTGCATCAAGCCATGCTCGGCACTCGCGGCGGCGCTGCTGGCTTTGCCCAGTACCGGGCAGGCGATCAGGGCGGTCACCTGAGTTTCACCGGCATCGGCAATATCAGCGCCAGCCTGGTCACTGCCGAGCGCTCACGAGGGCTGGCCTCGCATCCCGGTATCGTTGGCGCTCAGTACCGCAAGGCAAAAGCGTTCGACTACCCTCACGTACAGGGACATCTTTTGATCATGCATAGCGACGGCTTGCAGTCACGCTGGAATCTTCAGCACTACCCCGGTCTGGTTTATCGCCACCCTGCCGTGATCGCGACGGTTCTGTACCGTGACTTCTGCCGTGGCCGCGACGATGTCACGGTGCTGGTCGTGGCACTGGAGAACCGCCATGAGTGACCTCATCGAACAGGCGTCGCTGCTCGCCCGCCTGCAAAGCGAAAATGAAGCACTGCGCGCCGAGCTTGAAGAAACCAATCAAGGGGTACTGGCCCTGTACGCCGAGCTCGACACCCAGGCCGAACAACTGCGCCAGACCTCGGACCTGAAAAGCCGCTTTCTGTCGTACATGAGCCATGAGTTCCGCACCCCGCTGGGCTCGATCCTGAGCATTACCAGCCTGCTCAGCGACGAACTGGACGGCCCGCTGAGCCCTGAGCAACACAAGCAGGTGGCATTTGTCAGCACTGCCACGCGTGAGCTGAGCGACATGGTCGATGACCTGCTTGACCTTGCCAAGATCGAGGCCGGACGCATCAGCATCTCACCGGCCTGGTTCGACATGTTCGATCTGTTCGCAGCCCTGCGCGGCATGTTCCGGCCTATCGTGGACCGCGGCCAGGTCGACCTGATTTTCGATGAACCGGTAGGTTTGCCGCGCCTGTTCACCGATGACAAGAAACTCGCGCAGATCCTGCGCAACTTCATTTCCAACTCATTGAAGTTCACCGCTCAGGGTGAAGTGCGGGTTTCTGCGAAGCTTGAGGGCGATAGCCACATTCGCTTCGCGGTGACCGACACCGGAATCGGCATCGACCCGCAGTTGCATGACACGCTGTTCGAGGACTTTTCCCAGGTCGACTCACCGCTGCAGAAACGCCTGCGCGGCACCGGCCTTGGTCTGTCGCTGTGCAAACGCTTTGCCGCGCTGCTGGGCGGTCGGGTGGGCGTGCAAAGCACGCCAGGGGTGGGTTCAAGTTTCTTCGTTGTCATTCCGCTGGCAGTGGCTGCGGAGTCTGTCGATGAAAACTGATATCCGCCTGTTGGTCGTCGACGATAATGAGGCCACGCGCTATGCCCTGCGCCGCCGCCTGGAGCGTCACGGCTATCAAGTGCATGAAGCCGGCACCGGCGGCGAAGGGCTCGCACTGATTGCCAGTGAACTGCCTGACGCGCTGATTCTTGACGTCAACCTGCCAGACATGAGCGGCTTCGATATTGTTCGCCGCTTGCGTGCCGACCCGCTCACGGCACTGCTGCCAGTCATCCACGTGTCGGCGGCCTCGATTCAGACCGGCGATATCATCACCGGTCTTGATGCCGGGGCGGATGCCTACCTGATCCATCCGGTGGATCCCGATGTATTGCTGGCGACCCTGCGCACCCTGCTGCGTGTACGCGAAACGGAAAACGCCCTGCGCGAAAGCGAGGCGCGCTTTCGCGAGATCTTCGTCAATGTTTCGGCACCGATCGCCGTGCTGGACGCTGATCTCAAGGTGCACGAGTGCAACCGCGCCTTCACCCAGTTGATTGAAGACAACCGCAATGCGCAGCGACTCGAAGAGTGCTTTGCTGACGACCAGCAAGCGATGCTCGATGAATTGCGCTTGCGGCTGGTGGCCGGCGAACGCTGGCAAGGCCTGCTCAACATGCGGGTTCATGGCCAGTTGCGCGAAACCGAATGGCAGTTGTCGCCATACCGTGCTGCCGGATTGAGCCTGGTGTTCGTCGAAGACGTCACCGAGCACCGCCATCGGGAACGCTCACACCTTGCGCAGCTCAATGACGCCACCAGCCAGTTGGCCCGCACCGAAGCGCAGTTGCTGCAGGTGCAGAAAATGGATGCGCTGGGCAACCTGACCGGCGGCATCGCTCACGACTTCAACAACCTGCTGACCGGGATCATCACCAGCCTGGAGCTGATTCACAAGCGGGTCAACGACTCACGTCTGGACAAGGTTCAGTTTTACGCAGAAGCCGCACTCAATTCCGCAATGAGCGCCTCCTCGCTGACCCATCGTTTGCTGGCGTTTGCCCGTAAACAGCCGCTGGATACCCGGCCGGTGGATATCAACGAACGGATCAGCTCACTGGAAGAACTGCTGATGCGTACCATGGGCGAGCGCATTGCGCTGAAGCTTGAGCTGACCAGCCACCCGGCCATCGCCATGGTTGACCCCAGCCAGCTTGAGAGCGCCGTACTCAACCTGGTGATCAATGCCCGCGATGCCCTGCCCCATGGCGGGCACGTATGGATCACCACCTACATGGCGCGCTCCAGCGGCGATCCGAATCTGGCAGACGGCGCCTATGTGGCGCTGGCCGTGCGCGATGACGGCACCGGCATCGAGCACACCCTGATCGATAAGGTGTTCGACCCGTTCTTTACCACCAAGCCGCTGGGTCAGGGCACCGGCCTTGGGCTGTCGAGCATTTACGGTTTTGCCCGCCAGTCCGGCGGCAACGCGAGTATTCGCAGCGCGGCCGGGCGCGGCACCGAAGTCACCATCATGTTGCCCGCCAGCAGTGATCCGGTAAGCGCCGAGGCCTCAAGCATTGCCGTGGACCTGGAGGGCGCAGGCGAGCACGTACTGCTGGTCGAGGACATTGCTTCGGTGCGCATGTTCGTGACCGAGGTTCTGGAAGATGCAGGCTATCGTTGCACTCAGTGCAGTGATGTTGAAACCGCGCAAATGCACCTGCAGGAAGGCGCACGCTTCGACTTGCTGCTGACCGACATTGGCCTGCCGTACATGGATGGCCGGGAACTGGCGCGACAAGCCCGTATTCAGCACCCGACGCTGCCGGTTCTGTTGATGACCGGCTACGCGGCAGGCGTCATCAACCGTCAGCTGTTTCTCGACGACAGCATGGACATCCTGCTCAAGCCATTCCAGATTCATGAGCTGCTGGAGAAGGTACGGCGCACGCTGACCGGTGCCCAGTAAGCGCGCGGGTGAAAAAAGTCGAACTCCTGTGCATGAGAACTCTCAACATTCTTACATGCACGGGAGGTATTACCATGAACGACAACAGCAAACTCGAACGTAATGCAGTTGCAGAGACCGCAGGCCGCGCCGTGGATGCCCAAGGCAAACCGGTGGATGTGGTACGCCGCGACCTTGAGGATCCGTCTGGCACAACCCGAGCGGTGGATGAAGTGCTGACCCCGACGACGATCCGCACCAAAGAGCAGGAAGCCGAAGAGCTGAAGCGTCAAGTCGACAAGATCGAGCGCGACGTTGCCGATGGCCGAGCCTGACTGTAGGAACAGCTTCAGCCGTGAAGGATTGAACCGCGAGACCTGCCCTGCAAGCGGCACTTGACCATGGCATCCGGCGCTCTGCGCAGCATAGAATGACAGGGTCAGTCTGACTCTTGCCTGGATGCTCATCATGGGATGCCCGCATGTCTGCGCCGGTGCCACGCTCAAATGCAGCTTTGGTGTCGCGCCTTCGATGCTCAACGTACTGCCTGCCAACCGTATGCTGACTGCCGGCATGCCGGCTGCGAACATCATGGATCACATTCCGCTGCTCAACATTCTGCCATTCGGCATGTGCATGAGCATGGCCAACCCAATGGTCGCAGCCGCCACCGCAGCGGCACTGGGGGTATTGACCCCGATGCCCTGCATCCCGGCCACCGCTTCACCCTGGATACCCGGTGCGCCGACCATGCTGTTAGGTTCGATGCCGGCGCTGGACGCCAACTGCACATTGATGTGCAACTGGGGCGGCGCAATCAAGGTGCTGTATCCGGGGCAGGTGCAACTGCTGATTCCTTGAGGGCACCTTTGACATCCTCCCCGGCCTGAAGGCCGGAGATTCCTGCGGCGCTCAGGCGCGGCATCGAGCCGCCCCCGAGTCGCTTCGGTGGGTTCCTGCTGCTGGCGCCATGACCTCTGCGCTCACTTCACAGGCTAACCGGGCGTGTCCCGCCCTTAGTACATTGATCGCCCCGACCACATCAGCGTTGCCCTCGAAACCACATCCCACACACCTGAACAGCGCTTGCGTCTGGCGGTTGGCCGCCGACACATGGCCGCAACTGGGGCACGTGCGGCTGGTATCTCGCGGCGGTACGGCAATCAGCCAGCCGCCGCGCCACGCCAGCTTGTAGTCCAGTTGCCGGCGGAACTCGAACCAGCCCTGATCGAGGATGGCCCTGTTCAGGCCAGATTTGGCCCGAACGTTTCTTCCCGGTGCCTCGGCCGTGCCTGCCGCCGACCTGGACATATTGCGTACCTGCAAGTCCTCGATACACACCATCGCGTGGTTTTGGCTGATCGTGGTGGAGCACTTGTGCAGGTAGTCGCGGCGGGCATTGCCGATGCGCGAGTGAATGCGCTGGACGCAGGCTTTCGCCTTCTTCCAGTTGCGGCTGAATCTGACCTTGCGGCTCATCGCCTGCTGCGCTTTGCACAGCGCGGTCTCATGGCGTTTGAAGCTGTTAAGGGGTGCGTAGAACGAGCCATCCGAAAGCGTGGCGAACCGGGCAATGCCCATGTCGATGCCGACTGCCGCACTTAGGCGCGGACGGCACGGTGTTTTCAAGGTGCATGCCCATGGGGTCTTTGTAACGAAACATCGCCGTAGAAGCGCATCTGTGTCGCCATGTTACTACGCATCATCCTGCGGCGGTGCATCCATCGAACAGCAGCAGCCCCCCACTGCAACCAGGGACGGCTACGCCGTCCGCGCTATCCTTCCCCGTCCTGAACGGCGGGGCTTGTCGCGCGCCCGATGGTCAGGGCGCTTCACGCCACTTCAGCCACCAGGCCTTCCAGCGCGACAGCGGTTTGCCTTCCAGATCAAGCGGCCTGCCATCGCTACTGTACTCGCTGGCACGTTCCAGCAGCTTGCCTCGCTGATACTCCAGGCGCGCCGCTAATTGACCATTGGCGTGAAAACGCTGGCTCTGACCATGCAACTGACCCAGCCGGTAGTGGTCCCGGGCCGCCAGGGTGCCATCCTCGAAATAGGTGTCGGCAACGCCATGCAGCAGCCCGGCCTGATAGTGAGCCTGACGAATCAATGGGCCTTGGGCGCTGTAATACTGCGCAAGGCCATGCAGCTTGTCCTGGCGATAGTTGAGCCGGGCACTGACCACTGCATTGCTGTGGTAGATGACCATCGGCCCTTCCAGCAGCCCGTTGCGGTAGCTCAGTGCCGCCTGTGGCCGGTCGTTCTCGGTTATTTGCGCAGCCCCGTGTAACTGCCCATCCTGCAGGCGGGCGCGCAAGCGGCTGTCGCCACGCCGCAGGTCAACGTCTTCGCTACTCATCAGTTGACCTTCACCAGACCGCCCTTGATCGTCAGCATCGCGCCACCATCGACCGTCTGTTCGGCACCACCCTTGTTGGTCAGGCTGACCCCCGCATCGTTGGTCAAAGTGGTACCGGCCTTGTTATCCAGCGAAGTCCCCGCCTTGTTGGTCAACGCCGTACCCGCCTGGTTGGTCAGGGATGTTCCGGCCTGGGTGGTGACACTGGCGCTGCTTTTGGCAAGGTAGTCACCGGTGCTCTGCAGTGTCAGCTTGCCAGTGACCTTGATGGTCAGGTCGCCGCTGACCGTCAGCGAGTAATCGCCCTTGACGGTGTGGCTATAGTTGCCGTTGGTGGTCAGGGTCTGGTTGCCGCCGACCTTCAGGGTACGGTCGGTGTGGATGTCCAGGGTGTCGCTGCCAGCTTGCAGGGTGACACTACGGTCGCCCTTCTCCAGGGTAACGGTTTCATTGCCTTCTTTGACCGTACGGGTCCGGGCGTTCTGGACAGTCAGGGTTTCGTCATGCCCCACGGTAGCGGTGGTGTCGTTGAGCACATTGAAGGTCAGGTCTTTCTGCGCTTGCAGAAACACTTGTTCGCTGTCCTTCTTGTCTTCAAAACGCAGTTCGTTGAAACCTCCGCCGCCCTTTGACGACTGGGTCTTGATCCCCGATTGGGTCTGATTGGCGGGCAAGCTGTAAGGCAACGAGTTGTCGCCGTTGTAGATGCAGCCGGTGACCAGCGGCCGGTCCGGATCACCGTCAATGAAGGTCACCACCACCTCCTGGCCGATACGCGGAATAAACTGCATGCCAAAGCCTTTGCCGGTCCAGCCTTGCGCGACCCGCACCCAGCAGGAACTGCTTTCATCATTCTTGCCATCGCGGTCCCAGGGGAACTGAACCTTGATCCGCCCGTATTCGTCGGTCCAGATTTCTTCGCCAGCCTTGCCCACCACTTTGGCAACCTGAGTGTGCATGGTCGGCTTGGGCGTGGTCTTGAGCGGGCGATAATTGACGCTTTTGGGGATGGCCTCAAAACGATTGCGGTAACTTTCGTGACTGACTTGATGAGACACCGAGGTCACGACCCAATCGATATTGGCTTCGGCGTCGTCATGACCGCTCAGCGTGAACCAGTGCCCCGGCACCAGCCAGCGACAATCGCTGTCACCCACGAAACGCTTTTGCTGGCTGCGCAAGGCGTCGACCCGTTGCTTGGTCAATGCATCGCCACGCGCCTTGGCCACGTAGCCGCCAGGGTGATCGTATACGGTCAGAGGCCCTGCACTGGCCTGCGCCTGGCTGTATAACGAGGTCGTCGGCGTGGTGAATTCATAATCGGTCGCCGAATACACCCCGGACACCGCCTGCACCACCAGCTCCCCGGAACGCACCCCATGCAGCTCACGCCCGCCCATGCCCTGGCCCAGATACGCCACCGTGGGGCCGTTGGGAATCTGCAAGAAGGCATCGTTGCTGTCGGCCAGCACCAGCGTATGCGCCCCCTCTGCATGGGTGAAGAACCAGAAAATGCCTTCCTCCTCCAGCAGCCGCGACACAAAGGCAAAGTCGCTTTCAGCGTACTGCACGCAATACTCACGCGGGCTGTAGCTGCCGGTCAGCGACAGCTTGAAATCGGTAAAGCCATGGGCCTTGAAAATTGTGGTGACGATGTCTGAGGTACTGAGATTCTGGAACACCCGGTTATTGCGCGCCAGGGTCAGCCACCACAGCCAGGGGCGCAACAGCAGTTGGTAGTGATCGGCAGTGGCATCACCCGGTAACTGACGGATTTCGGCCACCAGCGCGTCAAGTGGACGCTGGTTGGCGTCGTTGTGCAGGGTGACGGTGACGTGGGTAGCGATGGCTGAGGCCATGTTCACGGCACTGTCACTCAAGCCGTACAACTGGTACACGCCCGCAACCCCGAGCGACTCCTGGCCGCTGAGTGACTCAGGATACAAAGCTGACAGTGTCGAACCGCTGAGCGCCAGGGTGCTATTGGAATCTACAGGACGCGGCATCGTTTACTTGGCGCCCTTAGAGCGGTTGCAGGGAGGGCAAAGCAGTTGCAAGTTGTCGATGTTGTTGGCCAGGACGTCCTGGATACTCCAGGAGACCAGCCGGTTGCCCAGTCTGACGGTCAGTGTGTTGTTCACCCCGACCTCATATTGCAAGTGATCAGATTCACCCGTGTTGGTGTAGCGCACCGGAATCGATCCGCTCTCGGCAATGATCCAATGGTTGCCGTTGTTCTGGGGGGTGAAGGCCGCGACTGTCATCATGGTCGTCTGCTTGACAACGTTCCAGGTAAATGTCGATTTCGCCTGCATATGATCCACATCGGCGATATCGATCGGCAAGATGCGCCCGCCACAGCGGCCCGCACATTTGAACGTATCCCAGTTGAATGGCGAGTCGAACAGCTTGGTCGGGGTATTGTCACCGTCGCGGCCGATACGTTTCCTGACGAATTCCCAGTTATGCCGGGCTACAGTCTGCGTGTTATCCCAGCCTAGACCACCCATGGGTCCTACAATCAGCAACATGTCTTGCTCCTCCGCTCCAACAGGTAATCGGCAGGCATTGCTGCCAGTCCAGGAAAATAGCTTGTTACTCCAACACCCACTCTGCCAACCGCCCGGTCACCTGGCGCATCAACACATTCTCGATATCCCTTGCCCCCGCCCCGCCACATTGCGCCAGCACTGCCTTGACGATCCGCTGATCAAACTCGAACGGTTTGCCGGTGGCCGCCTTGTAGCGCGCGCGCAGTTTTTCCAGCTTGGCCAGCACGATTGACTCCAGCGTCGCTTCATCCAGCGGCTGGTAGGCCACCACGGTCATGCGCGCCAGCAAGGCCGGGCGAAAAGCGCCGAGCAGTACCTGCTGCAAGCGAGCATTGAACGGTTCGCCTGCCAGTTCCGGCGCCGGGGTTTCCAGGATCAGCTCGGCGCCAACATTGCTGGTCGCCAGAATCACGGTGTTCTTGAAATCCACCACCAAGCCCGTACCGTCTTCCATCACACCTTTGTCGAACACGTTGTAGAACGCTTCCAGAACATCGGGATGGGCTTTTTCGATTTCGTCGAGCAGCACCACACTGTAGGGCTTGCGTCGTACCGCTTCGGTCAGCACA
Organism: Pseudomonas sp. StFLB209; assembly: GCF_000829415.1. NCBI lineage: Bacteria > Pseudomonadati > Pseudomonadota > Gammaproteobacteria > Pseudomonadales > Pseudomonadaceae > Pseudomonas > Pseudomonas sp. StFLB209. Next base: position 5,128,510 of record NZ_AP014637.1, read on the forward strand.
CCGCCGTGGCCATAACCCACATAGCCAGGCGGTGCGCCTTTGAGCTGGCTGACGGTGTGCGCCTCCTGGTATTCGGAAAGGTTGATGCTGATCAGGTTGCGCTCGCCGCCATACAACGCATCAGCCAGCGCATAAGCTGTTTCGGTCTTGCCGACACCGGTCGGCCCCGGTAGCAGGAATACGCCCACCGGTTTGTGCGGATCGGTCAGCCCGGCGCGGTAAGCCTGCAAGCGTTGCGCAATGGTTGCCAATGCCACGCCCTGGCCCATGACCCGCTGGCCAAGACGCTGGGCCAGCGTTCGCAAGGCAAACGCTTCGTCGGCGAGCATCCTGCCCAGCGGAATGCCGGTCCAGTTGGCGATTACCGCCGCGACAACCCTGGAGTCAACCTGCTCCGGCACCAGGGTTTCATCCTGACGAATCACGGTCAGGCCTTTTTCAAGGCGCTCCAGCCGCGCAGCCAGTTCATCGATGCGCAAATCCAGCTCGGCGTCATCCACCGCCGGATCGACAGCCTCATTGAGCACCAGCAACTGCTGACGAATATCGGCACGCTCACGCACTGCCGCGCGCTCCTGGCTCCAACGGCCCTCCAGTTCCTGAGCGGCCAGGCGACTGTCCAGTTCCTGCTGCTCCAGCACCTGGACACGAAGGCGATGGTCCTGACCGGTCAACTGTTCACGGCGCAACCGTTGCAGTTCGTCCAGCGCAGCGGCCTGGCGATGACGCAACGCTTCCAGCGCCGGGGGCACGTCGTGTTGGGCCAGGGACACTCGGGCGCAGGCCGTGTCGAGCACGCTGATGGCCTTGTCAGGCAACTGCCGCCCGGAAATGTAGCGTTGACTGAGTTTGACCGCATCGACAATCGCGCTGTTGAGCACATCGACACCGTGATGCTGTTCAAGCCGCTCGGTGACGGCACGCAGCATCTGCACAGCGGTAGGCTCGTCCGGTTCTTCGACCTGAACCAATTGAAAACGCCGGGCCAGCGCCGGGTCTTTCTCGAAGTATTTTTTGTATTCCAGCCAGGTGGTCGCGGCCAGGGTGCGCAGTTCGCCGCGGGCCAGCGCCGGTTTGAGCAGGTTGGCAGCATCGCTCTGGCCTTCGGCGGCACCAGCACCGATAAGCGTGTGGGCCTCATCAATGAACAGAATCACCTTGCCAGCCGCTTTGCGCACGCCGTCGATAACCCCTTTGAGGCGCTTCTCAAACTCGCCCTTGACCCCGGCCCCGGCTTGCAGCAGCCCAAGATCCAGCGTGCGCAGGCTTACGCCCTGCAACAACGGCGGGATTTCGCCTTTGGCAATCCGCAGCGCCAGACCTTCGACCACAGCGGTCTTGCCCACCCCGGGAGCCCCGACCAGAATCGGGTTGTTCTGGCGGCGGCGCAGCAAAATATCGATGCATTGGCGAATCTCGTTGTCACGGCCAATGATCGGATCAATGTTACCGGCCCGTGCTTCGGCGGTCAGGTCGTGGGTGTACAGCGTCAGCAAGGAGCCGCCAGCGGTATCATTCTGCGAGTCGGCACTGGACGGTACGCTGGCCGCGTTGGCTGGCGGGTTCTGCGATTCGCCCGAGTGTGCGATGCAGTCCGGCAATTGCTCGCGCAGCTTTTGCGGTGATACCGAGCGCAGCCCGGGCAGACGACTGAACACCTCCGGGTACTGCGCTTGGTGCTCCAGCAAGGTCAATAACAGCAGTGCCGAACGCACGCTGGCAATGCCTTGCGCGCAGGACTGCTGCACGGCTGCCTCGATCAACCCCAACAGCTGTCGGGACAGGGTTGGGCTGTGGCTATTGCCTGGCGTAAAGCCGTGCAAGGTTCGCTGGATTTCAGCGCACAGCGGCGCACTGTTGACCCCGAGGGCCGGTAACAAGACCGCCAGATCCCCTTCGGGCGCATCGAGCAATTCGAGCAGTAGATGCTCGACCTCGACAAATTCATGGCCACCCTGCCAGGCACGCTGCGCGGCGCGCTCCATGGCATCGCGACAATGGCTGTTGAGGCGCCCGATCAGGCTTGCGATTTCCATGTCAGGCTCCGTTTTTACCGAGGCTGACGTCGATCCAGTAATTACCCTGGCGTACTTCACGGTTCAGCCAACTGCCCTGCCCCAGGCCTGGCTGGTGTACCTGACCAAGCCGCTGGATGTCGCTCTTGTCGACATGGATGCGCAACTCACACTGCAGTTCGGCACCAAAATAGAAGCTCACCAGCGCTGCCAGTTGTCGATGGCTCAAACGCCCTGGCATAAAACTGTCAGCCCGGGTCGGCTGCAGTGGGCCCAGATGAATGCGCACCCCCTGTTGCTGGTCCCAGGCCCGACTGCCACAGACCGCGTTGCGGCCCAGACTCAGGTTGCGCCCCTGGCGACCGAGCACCGTGCGGCTGGCTGGCGGAATGCGCCGCCAGCCGCCGAGGAAGTCCTCAATCCGCACGTTCAGGTCGAAGTGATGGCGGAGCAAGCTCTGCAAACCGGCCACCGAACGCCGCCCGTTGGCCAGCAACGCCGCCCGGGCAATCAGTGCCTTTTCCGGAACCGACACAGGCATGCCGGGCGGCTGGCTGGTCAACCCGCAAAGCGCTTGCAACTGCTGGTAAACCGGGCTGTGTTCGCTGCGCTGATAAGGCAAAGCAATCCGGTGTTTAAGCTGGACTCTGTATAGCAGGCTCAGCAAGCGGTGCTGAAACAGGTCGAGAAACGCCAGCGTGCCCCGATCCCCGGCACGGACTCGTTGTTGCAACCATTCCTGATAGGCGTAAGGCAGCGGGCCATCAGGGCCACCGAGGCCAAAAACCGGGGTATGCAAGGTCAGCCGTGGCACGACCAGCGGCTTGCGGTGCAAATGGCGGTATACCAATGGCGGGCGCAGCGCTGACAAAGGCGCAAACGCCTGTGGGGCAAGCTGCAGGCTGCTGATCTGACTGGGTGAAAACACCGGCAACAAAGGACCACGCAGGCGCACGGCTTCCTGCTGCGGATCATTGCTGCAGCCCAGTGCCGGCAAGTGCGGCTGCTCACGCTCGAGAATCTGCAGCGCCTGCAACCATTCGAAACGCTGCGGCGCCCAGCGCAGACGTGCGCTTAAAGTGCCAGGCCCGCGATGCTCTCGGGTTGCCATCTCATGATCTCCTTGTCACCTTCGACCAGCACCGTACGCACGAAGCAGTTGGTGGTGGCATACAAGGCGAAGAAATTCGCCAGTACCGCGCAAAACAGTACCCGGCTATGCCCCGCCGCGCCCTTGGAATCGAGAGTCAGGCGTACTTCGAGGCCGTTACGCCAGCCACGCCAGGCATCCTGGCCGACCCGATCAACCACCCGTTCAGTGCGCATGCCGACAATGCAGTCGATCTGCTGACGTACCGCAGAGTCCTCGCGCAGATTGTGCAGCACGAGCATTTCCTTGAGCGATGCCAGTGCCTTGGGGCCTTCGACCAGCGAGGTATGGTTAAGGTTGAGCTGCGACACCAGCCGCCAGCGCGAGGCGCCGGCCAGATTGGGCATTGATTGCCGGGTCGGGCTTTTAAGCAGGTGAATCTGTGCCACTGGGCCGCTGCTTTCGAATTTGAGCACGCTATTGGGCGCCAGGCGCTCAGCCAGATGCCGATTGGTGCACAGTACCTTGGCGGTGAAATGGCGTCCGGGCTGCTCTTGGCTCGGCTGAAACTCGCTGTCGACCAGACTGAGCATCAGGTCAGTACCGGGACGCCCGGCTTTCAGGCCGCTGATGCGTCGCGCATGCCAGAACAGCGCTCGGTCGCCGACGCCATGCTGGTCACCATAGAACGGCGCAACCGGCTGGATTACGCCATTGTGGCTGGATACCAGGCTGCGAATACTGTGAATCTCTGTGCTGCTGTCGCGGTGCGAATCGGCAACCAGCAAGTGCTCACTGCGTGTGCCATCGGGCCGCAGGGTTTCGGCGGTGCGAGGAAACAGGTTGATGATTGGCGCACACCCCAGTGCGATGTCTTCGCGTTGCAGGCTGACCCGCTGGCTCGGCAGCGTATCGAACGCGATGTAGACCAGCAAACGATCAGTGGCCTGGGCCGGAATACGTAGCGGGATATCGAAAAAAGCGAATTTTTCCGGGAAGGTGAAGTACTCCACCAACAGCCGCAATGCCGGATGGACACCGTCTTCGTCAGGCAACAGGCTTTGTTGTTCAGCGAAGCCAACCGCAGCGGGTAAGGCATTGACCGCCTGCGGGGTGCCGCCTGGCACGGCGCACACAACATCAAGGCTATGCGCGGCCAGCAAATCGTAAAGCAAGGCCCGATTGATCGGCGAGCCTGCCAGGTGAATGCGCAAGTGGGTCAGGCTGTCAGGCAGCTGCGCCCAGTTCTTCTCGCCACTGCACGACAGTTGCAGGCACAGTGACGAGCTGGCGCGATTGATCGCCGTTTCACTCTGGCTTCGGTCGGTATCGAGCAGTGTCACCTCTTCAACCCTTACCGGCCACAGTGTCAGGTCAAAACCGGTACGGAAGTACAGACTGTCAGGCTGAGACTTGTCCGGGGCCTTGAACACCGACGTTGCGCGGGGTAACAGGTAGCCGTCGGCAATATTGCCCTTGGAGGTGTCGGGCACGAAACGGGCGATGGCACACGACGGCATCGGACGTAAGGCCAAGGGGTAGAGCTGTTCGAGCAAGGCGTCGCTGAACTCGGCATAACCATCGTCCAGGCGCCGCTGCAGACGTGCCGTCAATAGCGCGAAACTTTCCAGCAGGCGTTCTACATGAGGGTCCTGGGAGCCGGCCGCAGACAACTTCAAGTGCCCGGCCAGTGTTGGATGGCTGGCCGCGAAATCTGCCCCGGCACGGTGTAGCCAGGTCAATTCCCGCTGGTAGTAGTCCAGCAGTTCGGCATCAATCGAATCGCTCATGCCTGACCTCGAAGCCGCCCTCACCCAGATTCATTACAAAAGCCATACTGGCCTCCTGAAGACCGCGAATATGACCGATCACACGAATGGTCATGCGCGTGCGCTGGCCGGGCACGCCACTGATTTCCACGCTCGCAAGCTCCAGGCGCGGTTCGAAATGATTGATGGCTTTGCGTATTTCACGGCTGAGCAGTCGCTGGTCCTGCTCACGGTCGGCGTACAGCGCACTCCAGTCACCGATGCCGTAATCGATGACACTGGCGGCCATGCCATGATGGCGCTCAGTGCGCCGGGTATTGAGCAGACGCTCAAGCTCCCGGCGCACTGACTCGCCGATCCGGCGCGGGTCCTGCGCATCGAAATCGGTCGCCTGGCCACCGGCCAACAGGTCGAACAACGCAACACGCATACCCGGACTCCAGCCGATGGCGCAACAGGTGAGCGATTACTTCGATTGCAGTTTGTTGGCCGCCAGGTCCCACGTAGCCGCGGCGGTGCCTTCCTTGGTGCCGTCGTCTTTCTGGGCGGTGAGCTCCCATTTGATCTTGGTGAAGTTCAGCGACAGGGTTTCTACCGGCTTGCCGCCAGAACCGCCGCTGACGCTGACGTTGGAGATCACCACGTTGGTCAGGGTGTAGACGATGAACGGCAGAATCTTGCCGTCCGCTTCTGCAGCGTTACGACCAATGGTGATCTTTGCCTCGGTAATGGGTTTACCAGAGCAGCAGTAGCCGTTGAGGTCCGGGGTCGAGGAGTCGATGAACTTGGTCAGGGTGAACTCGCCGATGTGCGGCTTGCCGGAGGTTCGTTCCGAGTTACTGACGTCGTTGGTCACCTGCATGGCCACGTTGTGGCTGTAGGACATGACTTCGATCTTGTCTGCGTAGCCTTCGATCAGCGAGTCGCCTTTGATCGTGTCGCCCAGATCCAGAATGATTGCATCCATCGGGTGTATTCCTTGCTACGGCTTTAATTTGGGTGAATGGCCCGCTGACGCACAGCGGGCCGGACAATCAGGCAGCGGCGGACGGCGGCAGCGTGGCGACCAGACGAATCGACGCAGTCAACTCTTCGAGCTGGAAGTGCGGACGCAGGAATACCGTGGCACGGTAGCTGCCCGGACGGCCCGGTACGTCAGTGACGTCAATACGCGCTTCGCGCAACGGGTACTGCGCCTTGATCTCCTGCGGCGCGTTGTCGTTGATCAACACGTAGTCGGTGATCCAGTTGTTCAGGTAGCTCTGGACGTTTTCGCGGGTGGCGAACGTGCCGACCTTGTCGCGCAGGATCACTTTGAGATAGTGGGCAAAGCGCGAAGCAGCCAGTACGTAAGGCAGCATGCCGGAAATGCGCGCGTTGGCATTGGCCTCGAAGGTGTTGTAGGTCTTGGGCTTGTTGGTAGTCTGACCGCCGAAGAACACCGCGTCGTTGCTGTTCTTGCGATGGCACAGGGCAATGAAGCCCAGGCTGTCGAGCTCCTTCTCGCGGCGGTCGGTGATCGCCACTTCGGTCGGGCAATTCAACGCCAGATCACCCGACGGGGTAAGGAACTGATACAGCGGCAGATCGCTGACCGTGCCGCCGCCTTCCGGCCCCCGAATGGCCGCGCACCAGCGGTGTTTGGCGAACGCATCGGTGATGCGCTGGGTCAGCAGCCAGCTGGCATTACCCCACAGAAACTTCTTCGGATCGGTTTTCAGGCCTTTTTCCGATGCTTTCAGCTCGCGGCCATCGTTCGGGTCGAACGCGATGAAATCGTCGCCCTCGTGCACGCTCTCGGCGAAGTTGAGCATGGTCGGAACCGGCGCATTCTCCGGGTCGTATGGCAGGCGCGCGAGGTAATGCGGCAGCACCATCGACACGTAACGCGAGTCTTCACTCTCGCGGAACTTGTTCCACTTCACCAGCGAAGTGCTCTCGAAGGTCTTGGCCAGGTCACGTGGCACGCCCAGGTCGGCAAAGCTCTTGAGGTCGAACAACTGCGGGCTGGCGGCCGTGATGAGCGGCGCGTGGGCGGCAGCGGCGACATTCGACAGGCTGGTGAGCATGTCAATGTCCGGTGCACTGCGACCGAACTCATAGTCCCCCATCAGCAGGCTGAACGGGCTGCCACCGAACGTGCCGTACTCTTCTTCGTAAACCTTCTTGAACAGTACGCTCTGATCGAATTCCACGGCCTTTTTCAGGTCGTTGGCCAGCTCTTCCTTGCCGACGTTAAGCAGTCGCAGTTTCAGCGAAGTGCCGGTTTCGGTGTTGCTCACCAACTGGTGCAAACCGCGCCAGGAGGCTTCGAGCTTCTGGAACGGTTCGGCGTGCAAAATCAGGTTGAGCTGCGCGTGAATCTGGTCGTCCAGCGCCTTGATACGCTCGCTGATGGTGGTCAGCATGTTGGTGTCGGCGTGAACCTTGTGGCTTTCGACCTCTTCAGCGAACACCTGCAGCATCTGGTGCGCATGGGTCTTGTCATCGCTGCTGCCGCTCACGCTCATGGTGGCGACAATGCGGTCGAGCAACGAGTCGTTCAGGGTCTGGGTGCCGGTGGTAGTGGCAACAGGCTCTTTAGGCATGAAAAATCCTCCGTGGACGGCGCGGATCAGGCAGGGTTGGTGGTCGGGTTCGGATCTTCAGGCGTTTCATCCTGCCCCGCTGGGGTATCCGTATTCACCGGTAACGCTGGCGTTGGCGCAGGCAGTGCCGCCGCGAGCTGAGCCTGAAGCTGCTTGACCGCATCGTCGCTGGAGAGGCCGGAAACCAGACTCTGATCGAGGGCTTCGTTACCATCGAGTTTGATCAGCAGGTCTTGAAGGCGCTGGCGCTTTTCGAACAGTTCTTTCAAGCCATTGACCTGACGAACCAGTTTTTCGGGGCTGAAATCATCAATGCTGTTGAATTGCAGATCGACTTTGAGATTACCGCTTTGGCCTTCCAGAACATTTTCAACAGTGAAGCTCACTTGCGGGTGAATCTTGCTCAGCACGGTATTGAAATTGTCACGATCAATATCTACAAACCCCCGCTTATCCAATCCTGCCTTGGCCGGCGCTGAATTACCTGACAAGTCGGACAGAATCCCCACGACCAGAGGCAACTCCTTTGTTTCAAAGGCGTTGCCAATTTCAACGTCATAAGTGATCTGGACCCGCGGCGGACGATTGCGCCCCAAATAACGCTGTTTGCTTTCCTGATTCGCTGCCATGCCTTACTCCTTCAGATGCCTCGCCACACAGGAGGCCAGGCACACACTGTCGACAAATTCTGACTACACAGGCGCAACTCCCGTTGGAAAGCTGGCTGGGCAAAACATTAGAAGAAGGCTATAAGAAAGCAAAGAAATTTCTTATAAAACCTATGTTGGATTCGTATGAATTTGTCGAAGTTCCTTACAATCAAAGTTTTGGTTGTCGTATTGACAGTTTTTCTGATAAACGGTTGCAGCCTTTTTGCTCAACGCGTTCAATTGCACAGCGTGCGCATTGACGTCGAGCCAAGAGCCAACAACGACACCCCACTGGCGCTGGACTTTGTAGCTGCCAGTGATGCCGTGATGCTCGACCGCCTCAAAGCCACCACCGCCAGCCAGTGGTTCGAACAACGCGAGCAGTTGCAACGCGATTATCCAGGCGCCGTGCACATCTGGAGCCTGGAGGTAGTACCCGGTCAATTGCTCAACCTGACCGACAACCCGCTGCACCGCCGCAAGGCGCAAGGCTTGCTGATTTTTGCCCGCTACAGCACGCCAGGCCCGCATCGCCTGCTGCTGCAGGCACAAGACAGCATCTGGCTCAAAGTGGGTTCGCGCGAGATGCGCCTGCTTGATGCCAAGGGGCAATGAACGCAGGTTTCTCAGGATGGCTCAGGAGTCGAGAATGCGCAGTACCCCAGACGCGATTTGCTGGTACGAAGGCATGCACTTGCTGCCCCAGCATTTCCAGTTGCAAGACCTGCGAGCGCAAAGCCTGAGCGCCCGCCTGACAGAACATTCCCGCCCCTGGTACTGGGGCGTACAGCAATTGCAGATCGATCAACTGGCACTGAGCAACGGAACGCTGCGCATCAGCGCCCTCAATGCGGTAATGCCCGATGGCCTGGTGGTGGAATTCAACCCCGAACGCGACAGGGACTTTGTCCCGCAACTGACCATCACCCCCAAGGATTTTGAAGACCAGCGCAGCCTGATCGTCTACCTGGCGGTCGATCCGTTGTGGCGCTCCGGGCAACTGGTGCCGCTCAATGGCCGACTGCGCTCAGACAATGCTCAGCCGGTGCTGGACCTGAGCAGCGGCGAACACCCCGAGACCGTCAGCGTGTGGCGCCCGAACCTGCGCCTGGTGCTGGCGGCCGGACGCTCCGACTCGGTATGCCTGCCCCTGCTGCGCCTGGGCTGCGAAGACAACGTCATCAGCCAGCTGCCCTACACCCCGCCCACCCCGCTGCTCACGGCCCAGTCGCCGATTGGCTCAAGAATCGCCAGCCTGTGTGAGCAGGTGCGCCAGAAAGGCGAAGCACTGACCCGACGCTGGATCCAGTTGCAGGAGGCCGGCAAAGGCAACGACAGCGCTGAATTACACATGTACAAACGCGCCGACTTGCGCATGCAGATCAACGCGTTGTGGTCGCGTCTGCCAGAGCTGCAAGCCAACCTGGAAACCGGCGTCGCCACGCCAGTTTCACTGTACTTGCAACTGACCGGCATGGCCGGAGCAATCGCCAGCCTGCAACCGGAGCTGGGCGTGCGCAGCTTCGCGGCATTGAATTTCGAAGACCTGCAGGCCGGCTTCGATCCCGTGCTGGACTGGCTCGAGTCACGCCTGAGCAGCATCAGCGCCGGTTACCAGCGACGCAGTTTCGAGTTGCGCGAGCGATTGTTCCTGATCGGCCTGCAAGACACCAGAAGCACCCAGCAAGCACTGATCATCGGCCTGCGCATGCCCTCAGGGTCCACGCCACAAGCCGCACGCGGCTGGCTGGAACAAGCGATCATCAGCTCTCGCCCGCATCTGCCGGCCCTCAGCCGTCAGCGCATGCGCGGCCTCGAGTTTGGCAACCTTGAGCGCGATGAGTTGATTGCCTGCGGTGCCGGCGAAGACATTCGCCTGTTCAAAATCCACGCCAGCGGCCAATGGTTCACCCCCGACAGCGAGCTGTGCCTGTACGTACCACCTGGCAGCGGCTGGGTAGAGCCTGCCGAAATCGTCATGTTCGACATGAGCAGACCGGACTGAACCCCTCAGGGATTGATCGCACATGTTTGATAACGACCCATCGCAGTCCGGCGCGAACTTCGAGAGCACGCCGCTTTCCTCGGCGCTCGGCCGCGCCTGGCTTGAATGGCTGAGCTTCTGGCAAACGCGTGCCGACACCCTCGCAGCACAGGATCAGACCGCTCAGGTGGCTGAACAAGTCAGCCTGATTGCCCGGCGTCTGTGGCGTAGCGCCTATGCAGCGGTAGGTGAGGCGCAGGGCGATCAGGCCAAGGCAACACTGTTCGCGTTTGTCGCTGTGGTCGACGAGTTTCTGCTGTTTACTTCGTGGGCAGGCCAGGCAGCCTGGGTCGAGCAACCGATGGAAAGCAGGCTGTTCAAGACGCGCATGGCCGGTGATCGGCTGCCACTGGAAATCAAACGGGTACTGGACAGTCGCGATCCTGCCCTGCGTGATCTGGCCAATGTCTACCTGCTGTGCCTGACGCTGGGCTTTCAGGGCCGCTTGCGCAACGGCAACGGCAAGGCGCTGCACGAGAAATGGCGGCGCGCGCTGTTTACCTTCAGCCGCCAGCGCCCGCCTTCACTTGATCAAGTGCAGTTGCAGATGGAGCGGCTCGGCGCCCGACCGGCACAACAGATGCCACAGCGCAGTAGCATGCCCGATGGTTACCGACTGGTACTGGCCCTGACCCTTGGCCTGGTGTTGCTGATCGGCCTGGGGCAAGGCCTGTGGTGGGATGTGAGGCAACATCTGGAAGCGAGTCTGGGGCAGCCGAGCACGGAGCAGAGCGAGTGATGAGTACTCTGGATCTGATTCTTGTCGGCATTATTTTGCTGCTCATCCTGTCGGCCGTGATCTGGAAGTTTTCCAGCATGCACCTGAGCGGCGCCAACCGCAGTTACTACAACGCCCTGCGTGAGTGGGAACAGGCGCTCGGCGTCAATGATCGCTACGAAACGCCATGGACACTGATGGTCGGCGACGACGAGTTGGCCACCCCACTGCTTAACGGCTGGGGCCTGCAAAGCAGCGCCCGGCCGGCCTGGTTTGGACGCTGGTGGTACGGCCCGGAAGGCGCAGTGCTGGTGGTGCCGAATGCCTTGTTCAACCATGGCGAAAACGCCAGCGTGCAGCTCAAACTGTGGCGTCAATTGCTCGGCCTGCTGGTTCAGAGCCGGGCGCGCCGACCACTGGATGCGGTGATCTGGCTGTGCGCACTGGACCAGCTGACCGACAGCCAGGCTACCGCGACGACCGGCGCGGCGGCCCGCCGCAAGTTCATCGACCTGCAACAGCGCCTGGGCTTGAGCCTGCCGGTGTACATGGTCGCCAGCGGTGGTGAAGGCGTTCCGGGGTTGGTGGATCTGGTCAACATCCTGCCCACCACGACCGAAGATCTGCCACTGGGCTGGACCTCACCGTACGATGCGCAAACCCGCTGGAACCCCGGCTGGATCACTCAAGCGATCAGCCAGATGCAGACCGCTCTGGCCGACCTGATCCTGGAGTTGGGTACGCTACGCGGTGAAATCCATGCCGATCTTTTTCAACTGCCTCAACACCTGCACGCGCTGCACGACCCGTTGCAAGCGTTGTGCGACTCGGTGTTTCAAGGTAACGCACTGGGCGAGGCGCCGCGCTTGCGCGGGATTTGGTTCTGCGTTGCAGCCAGTGCGGTTGCGCGTGCCGCCCCGGCCGAAGCCGACCTGTTTGCCGAGATCGCCGACCAGCCCGCTGAGCCGCCGCTGTTCAGTCGCCGGTTGTGGCGCCAGCGCATCACTGCCGACCAGGGTCTGGCTCAGCCGATCGGCCGCATCCTGCAACTGCGCCAGCGCTGGCAGCGGGTGGTGGGCGTAGGCGCACTGCTGTTTGGCGTGCTCTGGGCATCAGGCATGCTCTGGGTCTGGCATGCACGCAGCGCCGACGCAGAGCGCCTGGCGCAACTGCTCAACGACGATCAGGCGCTGGTGCCCCAAGGAGAGGACGATGCCCGGGCGCGCCAGCGTATCAACAGTTTTTGGCACGTTCTGAGCACCGCACCGCGCTGGCACCTGGGCACGGTACTGTTGCCTGGCTCGCGGCTTTATGGCCTTGATCAGAAGCTTGATCATGAACTGCAGCAGCGTGCCGCGCTGCAAATGTTCGGCCCCGTCCGCCAGCGCCTGCAACGCGATCTTGAACAACTGGTCAACGATAACAGCGATGCTCATAACGATACGGGCAATAGCGAAAATGCCTGGCAACAGGCCCAGCAGATTGTCGAGCAGGCCCAGGATCTGGAACGTCGCACTCGCCTGTTCAATCAGAGCCTGAGCCTGAGCGAGCGCCCACTGGACGATATCGCGCAACTGGCCAACGAACTGTTCGGCCTGAGCCTGCAGAGCAAGAGCCTGAGCAACGAAGCGCTGTACCAACGTATTTTGAGCGATCCTCAAACCGCTCTGGCACGCCCTCTGGACCTGGACACCGCCAAGGCCGCCGTTGCCCGGCGCTATCAACAGAGCATGCATCAGTGGCTCGACGGCCAGTTCTCCAGCACCGACTTCAGCCAATTGTCGCAACTGCTCAACCTGCATCTGGGCAAGCTGCAATCAGGCCAGCGCAGCAGCATGAGCGAGCTTGAGCAGATCGACTCGGCGATTGGCCAATTGCGCCAGGTGATCAACCATACCAACGCGGCATGGAGTCAGGGTTCGGCGGTCGAACTCACTGCCGCCTATAAAGAGAGCCTGCAGCGCGCCCGACAAAGCAGCCTGATCGGCCCGGCAGTGGTCGAGCAGATCGAGCAATACGCCAAACGTACCAAGCGAACGTTCAAAGACCACTGGCTGGACCGTGGCGATCAACAGCAAAGCTTGTTGCACCAGCAGGCGGGCGGCACCCTTGCACTGCAAAGCAATCTGGAAAAGCTTGATCAAGGCATCGAAAACCTGCTGCGCGAAGACTTCGCCCAGGCCGCCCTGAACAACAGCGGCCTCTCGTTACAGAACGGCGAAGGCTTGCGCAACATCGACAGCAGCAGCCTGGGCGCCGCCTTGCAGTACCATGCCAGCTATCAGAGCTTTCTTGATCAGCAGGTTGCAGAACTGCCAGCCGCCTACCGCAAAGGACTGCTGGCTTCGGCCCGTGCCGCGGCCAATCTGGCCATGTGGCAACGCTTGAGCACGCGCGATACGACGTTAAGCTGGAGCGCTGCCGGCACCCAGCGCAACTTCGATCTGCCGGTGGAAAAGGCCTTGCAACTGATGCAGGCACTCGCCGATGTGGGTGACAACCATCAAGTCGAGCTGCTGCGCCAAGAGTTCAATCGCCGCGCCCTGAATGACATGCAGCGGGCCACGGCAGACCTGCAGAACATGCCCATTCTCAACTCACCGATCAACTTCGCCGCCTGGGATGGAACTCGCAACCTGGCCTTGCGCAGCTTTCGCGAGCCGGATGTGCCTAACCTGCAGCAATCGATGGCTCGTCAGTTCCGGCTCATAATCGACACCCTGCAACAGATCACGCCAGCCATTGACTGGATCAACACCCAGCGATCATTCCTGTCAGGCAGCGACCTGGAATTGGCTGAAAGTATCAGTGACACCATTGCGTCGATGAAAAAATACAGCGAACAGAACCCGACCAGCCCGGCGCTGATGTACCAGCAACTGGTGGCCCGCGAGTTCAACGACATGGACCTGGGCAATTGCAGCAAGACGCTCGCGGCCGCCGCGCTGCCCCAGGAGCGCGGCCGCTTCGCGGTATTGGCGCGGCAAACCTGGGAGCAGGCCCGTCAACGCTGCGCCGCACTGCAGAATTACACCGCTGCGGTGGCTTGGCAGCAACTGGCGGTTTACTTCAATACCTACCTGGCTGGACGCTTTCCATTCAGCAACAAACAAAGCGCGGTAGATGCCAACCCTGACCGGGTGCGCGAATTCCTCGAACTGGTCGACAAGTACCTGCCCGATGCCTATAACGGGCTGCAAAACAATATCTCCAGCAATAGCGGACAGGCCGCCGATTTCCTGTTCAACCTGCAACAGGCACGCGCCTGGCTGGGCCCCATGCTGATCCGTGACAAGGAAGGTTTGCGCGGTATGGACGTCGAGGTGCGCTGGCGCACCGACCGCGAAGAAGAGCGCGGCGCCGATCAGGTCATCGAATGGAATATGGAAACCGGCTCGCGCCTGGCCAGCTACCCGGCCGAGAGTATCAGCCACACCAACTGGACAGTTGGCGAGCCCGTGCGGCTGAACCTGCGTTGGGCACAAGGCAGCAGCCAGCGCCCACTTGATGACGCCACGCAGGCAGCACTGAGCGTATCCGGCCTGAGCGCCAGCTGGACTTACGAGGGCCCATGGGCGCTGCTACGCCTGATTCGCAGCCATCAGGCCATCAATCATTTCACTGCTCGCGACAACGCCGACCGGCCACTGGCGATCCAGTTGCCATTGCTGACGCCAAACCGCAACAGCGGCGCCTTGATGTTCTTGCGCTTCTCACTCAAGGCTGTCGGTGGCAAACAGCCTCTGATACTGAGTGAGTTGCCGGTTCGCGTACCGCCGTCACCCTACCCTGTCATCGACCCGTTACCCGAGCCGATCACCGCCGAGTTCAAGCCATGACCGATACACACTCCCTGGACAGCCTGCGCGAACAATTGGCGCAGTTGCTTGCCGCGATCCCCGGCGAAGACCCCACCGGCCCCAGCCTGCAGGACTCGCCCGAGATAGACCGGCTGCGCGAGGCACGCCGTGAAGATGATGCGAGCCTGCCCATGGGCGTGTGGGAGCACGCCCTCAAGCGCAGCAATTGGCCCAATGTCGAAGCCATCACCAGCCAACTGCTTGCCACCCGCAGCAAGGATCTGCTGCTCGCCGCCTGGCTCGGCGAAGCCTGGCTGCACAATCACCGCCTGGCCGGGTTATGCGCCGCACTGGAGCTGCTCGTCGAGCTGGGTGAGCGCTATGGCACCCGGCTACATCCACGTTCTGGCGATCAGGACCCCAGCTGGCTGGCGCCACCGCTGGCCTGGGCAGCACGCAAGTACAGCGAGATACTCAATGTGCGCATGCCGATGCTGGACGTCCAGCTTCGTGACCGAGAACCACTGACCCACTCTCAATGGCTCCAGGCACAGAAACAGGTCCGCGTCACCGGTGACAATAAACGCGCCCAGGCTCAAGCCAAAGAAGCCGAAGTCATCTTGCGTGGCTGGGCCGAGACGGTTCTGCAAGTGCCAGCCCGCGAAATCGCCTTGCAGGTCGACATGCTCACCACCTGCCTGCTCAATCTGGAGCGCCTCAACCGCTGGAGCGACCTGCACCTTGGTGAAGAGGCCCCCAGCCTTATCATCCTGCAACATGCACTGGAACAGCAGCGACAGGCCCAACAGGAATTTCTCGCCATGCACCCTGAGCCCGCCCCAGCGCCGGTTATCCAGCCGGCAGCGGCAATCTCCGAGCAAGCGTCCGCGGCACCTGAGCGCGCCGCTGAAGTCGCCGCGATGGGTCCTCCCCAGTCCCGGGAGGCCGCCTATCAACAACTGAAGGTTATCTCCGAGTACCTGGCACGGATCGAGCCGCACAGCCCGGTGCCGTATCTGATTGACCGGGGCATCGAATGGGGCAACAAGCCCTTGCGCGACCTGCTGGGTGAACTGGTCAATGCCGATGTCGATACCCGGCGGATCTGGTCGGTACTGGGGGTGTTGCCGTAAGCCTTGCGCCCGCACCAGCCCTTGCACTTGCTGGCGCGGCTGTCTTGCTTAAGCGATTAGGACAGCGTTTGCAGTGCTTTTGAGGCTTCAGGCAAATCATTGGCATGCACAAAGCACAGCTTGTTGCCCTCCGGGTCGCGGCAGTACGCGCCGTAATAATCGGGCGCGTAGTGCGCGCGGATCCCGGGCTCCCCTTCGCTGACAGCCCCCAGCGCCACGGCCGCCTCCCAGGCATCCCGCACCTGCTGCTGTGAAGCCGCCGCAAAGCTGACCTGCACGCCGTTGCCCCAGGTCGCCGGCAAACCATTGAACGGCAATTGCACATAAAAAAACGGCCAGCCGCTACCGGGTTTATGCCAGCCGGCCCCCGGTGGTCCGTTATCGTCGGCGTCAGGGGCGCGAACCAGCCCGAGTGGAGCGAGGACTGCGTCGTAGAAGGCGATCATCCTCGGCAAGTCACGGGCGCCGATCTGGATATGGCTGAACATGCGACCTCCTTTTTTATGGGGTGCTCGAATCGACCCAGTACAAGTCAGCGGCTGGCCCGCTCAGCCAATCACCAACTGCGGCTCACAGGTCACCGGGAAATTCACCGAACGGGCAATGAAGCATGTTTCATGGGCCGCATGGTGCAGCTCCAGGGCTTTGTCCAGATCACTGCCCGGCGCCAGGGTTACCGTGGGTCGCAGCACTACCGAGGTGAATTGCCCGGCACCGTCGGCCTGCTCCAGCATCACGCCCTCAGCGTTGTCTTCATACGCCTGGACCACAATGCCGGCGCTGGCGCACAAGCCCAGGTACCAGAGTTTATGGCAGGCCGACAACGAGGCGACCAACAAGTCCTCAGGGTTCCAGCGCGCCGGATCGCCGCGAAAGGCCGGGTCAGAAGAGCCGTCGATGCCACTGAGCTTGCCAGTCGCTTCGATCCGGTGATCGCGGCTGTAGCTGCGGTGAGCAGAGGTTCCAGTGCCCTGATTACCGGTCCAGGTCACTTTGACTTGGTACTGATGTTGTTTGTCGGCCATTAGCGGACTCCTTGTATAGAGAATGCACAGGGTGGCTGTTTCCGGCCGATCCAACAAGAGGCTGACTCAACCCTGCCTTGTCAGCCTCCCAACCCGCTCTTGAGCCAGCTATATAAATTCACCCCCTCCCTGGACAACTGCCCGTCCGCCCGCCGACACAGGCAATAGGCTCGCCCGTCATCGAGTGTCAGATCCGACAGCTTGACCAGTTCCCCGCTATCACGCAGCCCGGTAATCAGTGGCTCGCGCAACAACGCGCAGCCCAGGCCGTTCTGCGCCGCGCTCAACGCCAGCTGTCCATCCTCGAACAGCAGCCCTTGCAAAGCCGCCGGATGCTTCACGCCAGCACGGTGAAACCATTGCGCCCAGGTCCCGCGCTCTTCGTCGTGCAGCAGCGGTAATTCGCTAAGCGCCTGCAGCGAATCGAACGGGCCATGGCGCTGGTAGAACTCGCGGCTGCACCAGGGCGTCACCGCGCCGGACATCATCGGCTCACTGTGATAGCCCGGCCAGTGGCCGGTGCCGAAACGAATGGAAATATCGGCCGCATCGCTCGGGTAACTACGGTGGTTGGCGTAGGTGACATTGACGTCCACCCCCGGGTTATCGGCAAGAAACTGCGCCAATCGCGGAATGAACAGGTTGATGCCGAACATCGGGATCAAACTGATAGTCACCTGGCGAGCGCTCGACTGCTCTCGAACATGATCGGTGGCGCTGCGCAGCACCGCGAACGCCGAGCGAATGGCGCGGTAATACTCGCGGCCATCATCAGTGAGAATCAGGTTACGGCCCTGCCGCGAGGTCAGCGGCTGGCCGAGAAACTCTTCGAGCAGACGCAACTGGTGGCTGATGGCCGAAGGCGAAATGTCCAGCTCGCGGGCGGCGGCGTTGACCCCGCCATGGCGGGCGAAGGCTTCGAAAGTTCGCACTGCACGCAGTGGAGGGTCACTATCAAACTGTTCTAATTTATTCATGTATTGAGCTTAACCCGATTCAACCTGCTTGTGAACACTCAATATTTACTGAGATAAATCGATAATTGATTCCATATCGAAATCACTTATAACCATATGAGTTTTAGATATTTGATAAATTTAGAATAATTACCTACTGTGCCGCCTTCGCTCTCCCGCGCTTGAACCAAAGGCTTTTCGCTCTTCATGGATACCTTCATCCAGCAACTGCTCAACGGCCTGGTGCTTGGCAGCCTGTATGCGTTGATCGCACTGGGCTACACCATGGTCTACGGAATTTTACGCATCATCAATTTCGCCCATGGCGATCTGTTGATGATTGGCGCGCTGGTCGGCCTGTCAGCCATTCACCTATTGCAGGCCATACTGCCCGGCTGCCCGGACCTGCTGGTACTGGCTATCGCCACGGTGGCGGCCATGGCAGTCTGCGCGGTGCTGGCCGGGCTGATTGAGCGCGTTGCCTACCGCCGCCTGCGCAACGCGCCACGGCTGGCACCACTGATCAGCGGCCTGGGCGTGTCGTTGCTATTGCAGACCGTCGCCATGCTGATCTGGAGCCGCAACCCGCTGATGTTCCCTCAGCTCTTGCCGCTGGACCCGATTGAGCTCACCGCCGGCAGTGAAGACAGCGCCCCGGCAATCACCAACCTCACGGCGATTGCCACTGTGGCCATCGCCGCGACGGTGATGGGCGCCCTGCTGTTGCTGGTCAACCGCACCCGCCTGGGCCGTGCCATGCGCGCCGTGGCAGAAAATCCACAAGTCGCCAGCCTGATGGGCATCAACCCCAACACCGTGATCGTGCTGACGTTCGCAATAGGCGGTGCGCTGGCCGCTCTGGCCGGCGTGATGATGGCCAGCAATTACGGCAATGCACATTTTTATATGGGCTTTCTGCCGGGACTCAAAGCGTTTACCGCCGCCGTACTCGGCGGTATCGGCAACATCAAGGGCGCGATGCTCGGCGGCATTCTGCTGGGGCTGATCGAAGCGTTGGGCACCGGCTACCTCGGTGAACTTACCAATGGTGTATTCGGCAGCAACTATCAGGACGTGTTCGCGTTCATGGTGCTGATCGCCGTGCTGGTGCTGCGCCCCAGCGGCCTGCTCGGTGAGCGGCTGGCGGTGCGCGCATGAGCCCGATCATCAGCCGCGTGATCAACTTGCCACGGCGCGCCAGCCCACACCTGGGTGTGGTGCTGTTCGCCACTGCCCTGCTGCTGGCGCCCTGGCTGGCCGGGTATGCCGGTGGCAACGCCTGGGTGCGCACGCTGGACTTCGCCCTGCTGTACATCATGCTCGCCCTGGGCCTGAACATCGTGGTCGGCTACGCCGGCTTGCTGGATCTGGGCTTTATTGCCTTTTACGCGCTGGGCGCCTATCTGGCAGCGCTGTTGTCTTCGCCGCACTTGCTGACCCAGTTCCCGGCGCTGGCGGCCGCCTTGCCGGACGGCCTGCATACCTCAATCTGGCTGATCGTGCCGTTGGCCGCGTTACTCGCCGCGGGGCTGGGTATCGTGCTTGGCGCGCCGACCCTGCGCCTGCGCGGTGACTACCTGGCTATTGTGACGCTGGGCTTTGGCGAGATCATCCGCATCTTCATGCGCAATCTTGACCGGCCGGTAAACATCACCAATGGCCCGAAAGGCATCGCCTCCATCGAGCCGATCCAGTTGTTCGGCATGAACCTGGCGCGCACCCAGGAAATATTCGGTTGGCGTGTGCCATCGGTGCACCTGTATTACTACCTGTTCGCGGCGCTGGCGGTTCTGATCATGCTGGCCTGCCTACGCTTGCAGGATTCGCGGATCGGTCGCGCCTGGTTGGCGATTCGAGAGGACGAAGACGCAGCAGCGGCCATGGGCCTGGACACCAAACGCCTGAAATTGCTGGCCTTCGCCATCGGCGCTGCGTTCGGCGGCATTGGCGGCGCACTGTTCGCCTCGTTCCAGGGCTTCGTCTCGCCAGAGTCATTCACCCTCAACGAGTCGGTGGCGGTGCTGGCCATGGTCGTGCTTGGCGGCATGGGTCATGTGCCTGGGGTGATCCTTGGCTGCGTGCTGTTGGCCGCCCTGCCGGAGGTGCTGCGCTCGACCATGGGCAGCTTGCAGATGAGCCTGTTTGGTGAAGTGCTGATCGATCCGGAAATCATCCGTCAGTTGTTCTATGGCCTGGCGCTGATCCTGGTGATGCATTTCAGACCGACCGGTCTATGGCCAGCCCAACGGGAGGTCAGTCGATGAGCAAACCACTGCTGGAGCTGCGCCATGTCAGTAAACACTTTGGCGGCGTGACCGCCGTGCAGGATGTCAGCCTGGCGATTCAGGCGGGCGAAGTGCACGGCCTGATTGGCCCCAATGGCGCAGGCAAAACCACCTTTTTCAACCTGATGACCGGCTTGTACCGCGCCGACAGCGGTCAGTTCAGTCTCGACGGCGAACGTTACGAGCCGTCATCGGTGCACAAGGTGGCACAGGCTGGCATCGCCCGAACCTTCCAGAACATCCGCCTGTTCGGTTCGATGACTGCGCTGGAGAACGTTATGGTTGGCCGCCACGTGCGCACCCGCAACGGCGTGCTCGCCGCCCTGCTACGCCATCGCCGCGCCCGCCAGGAAGAAGCCGAGACCCGCGCCATTGCCCGTGACTGGCTGGCTTACGTCGGCATCGGCGAACTGGCCGAGCGCCGCGCTGACACCCTCTCCTATGGTCACCAGCGGCGCCTGGAAATCGCCCGCGCGCTGGCCACCGAGCCACGCCTGCTGGCACTGGACGAACCGGCGGCAGGGATGAACCTCTCGGAAAAGCAGCAACTGCGCGAGCTGCTGGACAAGATCCGCCGCGACGGCCGCACCCTGCTGCTGATTGAGCACGACGTAAAACTGGTGATGGGCCTGTGCGACCGCATCACTGTTCTCGACCACGGCCAAGTGATCGCCCGCGGCACGCCGCAACAGGTGCGTGAAAATCCGGCAGTGATCGAGGCCTACCTGGGAGCCGGCAGCCATGCCTGAAGCCTTGCTGCAAATTCGTGACCTGTCGGTGCACTACGGCGCCATTGAAGCGGTCAACGCGCTGAGCCTGAACGTGGCTGAGGGCGAACACGTGACCCTGATCGGCGCCAATGGTGCAGGCAAGACTTCGACCCTCAAGGCGCTGACCGGCCTGCTGACAGCGAGTGCGGGCACCATTCATTTCGACGGCCAGCCGCTGCACAGCCTGGGCGCCCACCAGCGCCTGCAACGCGGGTTGGCCATGGTGCCGGAAGGTCGAGGCGTGTTTGCGCGCATGAGCGTGCTGGAAAATCTCCACACCGGCGCCTACCTGCGCCGCGATACGACAGCCATAGCCGACCAGATCGAACGCATCCTCGACTGGTTCCCGCACCTGCGCAGGCGCCTGGAGCAACCGGCCGGGCTGCTGTCCGGCGGCGAACAACAGATGCTCGCCCTGGGCCGCGCACTGATGTCGCGCCCGCGCCTGCTGGTGCTGGACGAACCGTCCATGGGCCTGGCGCCGGTGATGGTCGAAAAGATCTTCGCAGTGATCTCTGAAGTGTGCCGCAGCGGCATGACCCTGCTGCTGGTGGAGCAGAACGCCCGGCTGGCGCTGCAAGTGACCGAACGCGGCTACGTGATGGACAGCGGGCGTATCACCCTTCAAGGCGCCTCCCGCGAACTGCTCGAAGACCCGCAGGTGCGCGCCGCCTACCTTGGAGAATGATGATGCTTGTAGGAGCCAGCTTGCTGGCGAAAAGGTCAGCAAGGTCACAGCACCTATATCGCCTGACCCGCCGTCTTCGCGAGCAAGCTCGCTCCTACATAAACACGCGCTCAAGATTGAATTAAAACCCGCGCTACCGGGCAGCCGGCGTGTACCTAATAGCAATGATCAAAGGAACTTCACCCATGCAGTACTCGACCCTTTTCAAACGCGCCACCGCTGCCGGTCTGTTACTCGGCAGCCTGACCTCAGCTATCGCCCAGGCTGACCAGACCGTCCTGATCGGTCTGGCCGGCCCGCTAACCGGCCCGTCGGCGCGGATCGGCAAGGACCTGGAAAACGGCGCGCAACTGGCCATCGACGCGGCCAACGCGCGCAAGCCGAAAATCGCCGGCGAAGCGGTGACCTACAAGCTGGTCTCCGAAGACGACCAGTCCGACCCGCGCACCGCGGTCACCGTCGCCCAGCGTCTGGTCGATGCCGGCGTGGTCGGTGTGGTTGGCCACTGGAACACCGGCACCAGCATCCCGGCAGCCCGCGTGTATCACGATGCAGGCATCGCCCAGGTGGCACCGGTCGCCACCGGCCACGGCTATACCCTGCAAGGCTTCGACACCAGCTTCCGGGTCATGGGCCATGACGATGACGGCGGTCAGGTCGCCGGCCAATATGCCCTGCAAAACCTCAAGGCCAAGCGCATCGCCGTGCTCGACGACCGCACCGCCTTTGGCCAGGGCCTGGCCGATCAATTCGTCAAGTCGGTTGAAGCCGGCGGTGGCAACGTGGTGGCCCGCGAGTTCGTCGACGACAAGACCGTCGACTTCAGCGCCGTGCTGACCAGCATCCGCAGCAAGAACCCGGACCTGGTGTTCTTCGGCGGCGTCGACGCCCAGGCCGCCAGCCTGGCACGTCGTCTCAAGCAACTGGGTATCAAGGCGACCCTGATGGGCGCTGGCGGCTTCGTCAGCCAGACCTTCCTCAACCTGGCGCAAAAAGACGGCGAAGGCGTCACCGCCCTGGAGCCGGGTCTGGCCGTCGAGCAAATGCCCGGCGGCAAGGATTTCGATCAAAGCTACAAGCAACGTTACAAGCAGCCGATCGAGCTGCACGCACCGTTCGCCTATGACGGCGTTGGTGTGCTGATCAATGCCCTGGAAAAAGCCGATTCCCTTGATCCAAAGAAATACCTGCCGGTGCTGCGCGCCAGCGAGTATCAGGGCGTAACCGGCACCATCGCGTTCGATGCACAGGGCAACCTGAAAAACCCGACCTTTACCGTTTACCAGGTGAAGGGCAACAAGTGGGAACCGGTCAGCGTAGCCGGCGGCAAGTAAAAACTGCTGCGCTCGGCCAGGCGGCGTTGAAAACCGGCTCGCAATGCTCAGGTACTTCAGTACATTGCGCTTGCTCGTCGGTTTTCGCCTTGCCTGACCTTCGCTCGCTACGTTTGTACCCTGTAATACCGTGAAGAGGAGAACCACTATGAGCGCTGCACAAGGCGAAATGGGCATTCTGGCCCGGCGCCGGATCGAAGCCGAGATCATCAAGCCAATCTACGAAATCCTGGTCCGCGACTACGGCAAGGACAAGGCCCAGGCGGTGATTGGCGAGGCGGTTGGCCAGGCGGCGGTCAAGGCCGGCCAGCATTTTGCGGCCAAGGAACCCAACGGCCCGGACCTGGCCGGTTTCGTCGCCCTGCAAACGCTGTGGGAGCAGGACGACGCCTTGAAGGTTGATGTGATTGCCAGCGATGCGACCCATTACGACTATGACGTGCACCGCTGCCGCTACGCCGAGATGTACCACGAGATGGGCCTGGGCGAGATCGGCCACCTGCTGTCGTGTGCCCGTGATGAATTGTTCATCGTAGGCTATGACCCCAATGTCGAGCTGACCCGCACCCAGACCATTATGCAGGGCTCGTCGCATTGCAATTTCCGCTACAAGGTAAAAGACCAATGAGCCAGGCACCGCGTATCAACGGCCAACGCCTGTGGGACTCGCTGATGGAAATGGCGCAGATCGGCGCCACGCCCAAGGGCGGCGTATCACGCCTGGCATTGACCGAAGAAGACCGCATTGGCCGCGACCTGTTCAAGCAATGGGCCATCGAGGCCGGCTGCACCGTCAAGGTCGACGCCATGGGCAATATGTTTGCCCGCCGCCCCGGCCGTGACGACAGCCTGCCCCCGGTAGTGACTGGCTCGCACGGTGACTCGCAACCGGCTGGCGGCAAGTTCGACGGCATCTACGGCGTGCTGGCCGGGCTGGAGGTGGTGCGCAGCCTCAACGATCATGGCATCGCCACTGAACGCAGCATCGAAGTGATCAACTGGACCAACGAAGAAGGCTCGCGCTTTGCCCCGGCGATGATTGCTTCGGGGGTTTATACCGGGGTATTTGACCTCGAATACGGCCTGTCGCGCACAGACGCCCAAGGCGTAAGCATCGGCCAGGCGCTGCAGCAAATCGGCTACGCGGGCAACGAACCCATGGGCGGGCGCGACATCCATGCCGCGTTCGAGCTGCATATCGAACAAGGCCCGATTCTGGAAGCCGAAGACATCACCATTGGCGTGGTCAGCGGCGCGCAGGGCCAGCGCTGGTACGAAATAGAACTGCACGGGCGCAGCGCCCACGCCGGCACTACACCGATGAACCATCGCCTCGACGCCCTGCTCGGTGTGGCGCGCATCGTCGAAGCGGTCAACGCCATGGGCCTGGCCCAAGGCGATGAAGGTCGCGCCACCGTGGGCTGGGTGCAGGTTTACCCGAACTCGCGCAACGTAGTGCCGGGGCGCGCGTTGTTCAGCGTCGAATTCCGCCACCCGGACGAAGCGGTGCTGGAGCAGCTGGACGCGCAATTGCGCAAGGAAGTCGCCGATATCGCCGCAGCCACCGGCCTGGGCCATGAGCTCAAGCAGATCTTCCAGTACGCGCCGATTGCCTTTGACGCGGCTTGCGTCGATCAGGTGCAGCGCGCAGCAGTGGAACTGGGCTACAGCCACAAGCGAATGATTTCCGGGGCCGGCCACGACGCCTGTTACCTGAGCCGGGTGGCACCGACCGCGATGATCTTTGTCCCTTGTGTCGATGGGCTGAGCCATAACGAGGCTGAGCATATTCATCCGCACTGGTCCGAGGCCGGGGCGAATGTGCTGTTGCAGGCGGTGTTAGCCAAAGCCAACGAGCATTAAGACTCTGGCAGCGCTGTGCGCTATCGCGCAGGAAACACAGAACCCTGTAGGAGCAGCTTTAGCGGCGAAGCTTTCGCGGCTAAAGCCGCTCCTACAATGCCGATCAACCCTGCCAGTTGCCGCCTTCGACAATCACGTCTTCAGGTTTGGTGTCTTCAGCCAGTTCCTTGCGCACATACTGGTCGTACAGTTTCAGCAGGTACTTGTCCTGGCCGAGTTTGGCAAGTTCGGCATTGACCCAGTCACGCAGTTCGATATTGCCTTTTTTCACCGCCGGAGCAATCGGTGCTTCGCCGCCGAGCTTTTCCGGCAGGGTCCGGTAGCCGGGGTTCTGTTTGGCCCAGCTGAACAGCACCAGGTTGTCTTGCGCATAAGCGTCACCACGACCGTTGGCCAGGGCTTGCAGCGACTCGGAGTTTTTCTCGAACTTGAGCAGCTTCCAGTCCGGATGGTTCTTGGTCAGCCACACGTCAGCGGTGGTGCCAGTGGTGACGATGATGGTCTTGTCGGCCAGGTCATCGAGCTTTTGCACCGGGCTGTTATCCGGCACCAACGCCTGCACCGCGACCTTGAGGTTCGGGTTGGTGAAGTCCACCGCTTGCTTGCGCTCCGGGGTCACGGTCATATTGGCAAGGATGATGTCGACCTTGTCGCTTTGCAGGAACGGAATCCGGCTGGCCGGCTCGACCGCAACGAATTCGACCTTGTTTTCATCACCGAGCAGTGACTTGGCAAACTGGCGGCCGATATCGGTATCGAAACCAACGTACTTGCCCTTCTCATCGACAAAACCGAATGGCGGCTTGTCGGTGAACACGCCGACGATCAGTTTGTCGCGGGCCTTGATCTTGTCCAGGTAACTGGCCGGTGCCGGAGCAGCCGCCTGGGCCGGTGCTGCCGCAGCGGGCTTGGCCGGTTTGTCGCCATTGCCGCAACCGGCTAACAGGCCCAGGCTTAGCAATGGCAACAGCAGTAAAGAACGCGCAGATTTGAATGTGGCAGTGCTCATAAGGATGTCCCTTTATCTAGGCAGCTTTTAGATAGCCTCTGCGCGGGCATGGCTGGCCTTGCCCGGCAGGGATTCAACGTAAGAGAACTTCTCCAGAAACTGCTGCGCACGTGCGCTCGAAGGATGGGTGAAGAAAGACTCCGGATCACGCTGTTCAAGGATGCGCCCGGCCTCCATGAACACGATGCGGTCGGCCACAGCGCGGGCAAAGCCCATTTCGTGAGTGACGATCAGCATGGTCATGCCGCCCCGTGCCAGGTCGAGGATCACCTCCAGCACTTCCTTGACCATTTCCGGGTCAAGGGCGGCGGTGACTTCATCGAACAGCATGACCTTGGGGTTCATGCACAACGAACGGACAATCGCGATGCGTTGCTGCTGGCCGCCGGAGAGCTGCCTTGGATAAGCATCACGCTTGTCGGCCAGGCCCACTCGCTGCAACAGGGCCTCGGCTTGGGTCCGCGCTTCTTTACGCTCGCGGCGCTGTACTTTCAGCGGGCCGAGCAGGATGTTGTCGAGCACGGTCATGTGCGGGAACAGGTGATAACTCTGGAACACCATGCCGATGTCCTGGCGCACCTTGCGCCAGTCGGTGCCCGCTGCCAGCAACTGCTGACCGGCAAAATGCAGCTCGCCGCCCTGCGCCTGCTCCAGGCCATTGAGGCAACGCAGCAAGGTGCTTTTGCCGCAGCCGCTGGGCCCGAGCACCACAATGACTTCGCCGGAGGCGACCTGCAGGTCAACCTCTTTGAGCACCTGGTTGCTGCCGAAAAACTTGTTGAAGCCCTTGAACTCGATCAGTGCGCTCATGCTTGTGTCCAGCGCCGCTCCAGCACGCGCGAGGCGACCGACAGCGGGTAACAGATAAAGAAGAAAAATAGAAACAGCGCGCCGTAGATCAGCACCGACTCATAGGTACGCTCGATGATCTGCTGGCCGACCTTGATGACGTCGACCACACCGATCAACACCGCCAGCGAGCTGGTCTTGATGATCCGCGTATAGATGTTGATGGTCGGCGGGGTCATGCGCTTGAGCGCCTGGGGCAGCAGCACATGGCCGTAAAGCTGCACCGCAGACAAGCCAATCGACAGCCCGGCCTCACGCTGACCTTTAGGCAGCGATTTAAGGGCGCCACGCGCCACCTCACCCACCTCGCTGGCACCCCAAAGGCTCAGCACCAGCACTGCGCACCAGAAGCTCGGAATGCTCAGGCCGAAGAAGATCGGCAAGCCAAAGAACAGCAGATACAACCAGACCAGCACCGGAATAGCGCGAAACAGCTCCAGGTAAATGCGCAGCAAAACGTTCAGCCAGCCGATCCCCAAGGTCGTCAGCGAGCCGTAAAGCACGCCGCCAGCGGTACTCAATACAATGCTCAACGCCGAGATCGACAGGGTTCGCGCCGCGCCTTCAGCCAGCAGCGGCAGCGACACCCACAGCAACTCAAGACCCGAACTGGCCATGTTGCAGCCTCCGTTCCAGGTAGCTGAGCAGCAATGACAGCGGCAGGAATAGCAGTATGCAGATCAGGGTCAGTACCGTGAGCATCTCGTAGGTCTTGTAGTACAGGGCGATGTAGCTCTTGGTGGTGTAGAGAATCTCCGGCACCGCCACGGCAGACACCACCGTGGTTTCCTTGAGCAGGAAAATGAAATTGGCGAACAGCGCCGGCAGGCTGAGGATTCCGGCCTGGGGCAGGATCACGTGGCGCAGCAATTGCCAATCCGACAGGCCGATGGAGCGCCCCGACTCCAGTTGCGCCGTCGGCACCGCCTCGATACCGGCACGCAGCACCTCAGTGAGGTAGGCGCCGCCAAGAAAGGTCATGGTGATGATCGCCGCAGCAAAGCCGGACACCTTGAAGCCCAGGGTCGGCAGTGCGAAATAAATGAAGAACAGCTGGATCAGCAACGGCGTGTTACGCGCCAGTTCCACATACAGACCGATCAGACGGCACAGCACCGGGGTGCGGAACATCAGAATCACGGTGTTGAGCAGGGCCACCAGCAGCGAGGTACAGATGGCGATCAGGCCGACCTGGAGCGTCACGCCAACAGCTTTCAGAAACGCCGGTAGCGTACTGAGAATAAATGCATAGTCGAGGGTCATTGCGAGGACTTATAAGCGAGCAGTATTGGCTTGTGGCCAGTTGCTTATAGCCTATAGGTACAAATAGCCTGCCTGGAAATAACGTTATCGACTAAGCATAGGCACAAAAATCTGCCATTCGTCGCCATAAGCGAGGCACGAGCGTGCAGCTTTCGCTAAGTCCAAAAAGGAATTAACACATGTAAATTCAGTATTTCTGGGTCTAACTGAAAGTCGCTACTGTAGCCCCACTTACCTCGCACTGAGTACGCACCATGCAAGCCACCGCTACCGTCATCGACTTCACCCTCCATCGCAAACGCCGTGAAGCACGCCGTAACGCCGAGTTGATGTGGAAGATGTATGCCGCGTGCTCCGGGCTCAACGCATGGACCCAGATGATGGCGCAACAGGATGTGCAGATCGGCAAGGCACGGCCATGAGCCTGCTGCGCAGCGCAGTGGCCGCGCAGGAAGCGCCGCCGCTGTCGACTGAATATGCGCCTGCCGACGAGGACCTGATCGGCGAGCGGGTGGCCCTTAACCTGCAACGTCTGCGCAGCAAACGGTATCTGTCACTCGACGCCCTGGCGCGCTTGAGCGGGGTCAGCCGCGCCATGCTGGCGCAGATTGAGTCCGGGCGCAGCGTGCCGTCGATCAAAGTACTGTGCAAGATTGCCAAAGGCTTGAAAGTCTCGGTGGCGGCGTTTCTCGAAACACGCGCCTTCGAGGGAGTCGAGCTGCTACCGGCCCGCGACAGCAAACGGCTGGTCAGCCCCGGCGGCCACTTTGTCAGCCGTGCGCTGTTCCCGTTCGACCGTTCACGCCAGACCGAATTCTATGAAATCCGCCTCAGCCCCCTGGCTGAAGAAAGCTCGCAGGGTCATGCCGCCGGCGTACAAGAGAACCTGGTGGTGACTCAAGGCGTGCTGGAAATCAGCGTCAATGAGGAGCGCTACCTGCTCTCCCCTGGCGATTCGATTCTGTTCTATGCCGACCAGCCGCACCGCTATCGCAACCCGGCAGACAGCGAAGCGGTGGCGTATCTGGTGATCAGCCATCCCGAGCAACTGGACTAAGCCTGTTGGAGCTTGCCCGCTGCCACGGCGCCACTGGAGCAGCTTTAGCTGCGAAAGGCTTCGCAGCTAAAGCCGCTCCTACGGGCCATATTCGGGTATCTAACCCTCGCCCTTGAAAGCCGTCATGTCCTGCAGGACCATGCTCAACAGGCGGCTGGCACCCACGCTCAACTGACGGCCCAGGCGGCTGATCAGGTGAGTTTCCGGGGTGCTGAAGATCTCGCTCTCCAGCGGCAACGCCACCAACTGACCATTGCGGATCTCGTCTTCCATGATAAAGATCGGCATCAAGGTCACTCCACCACGCATCGAAAACCGCTTGAGCATGGCGAAGGTGCTGCAAGTCAGCGTCGGCGTCAGGGTTAACCCCAGGCGGTGTTCGGCCTGGGTGACGATCTGGCGAATCCCGTATGACACCCCAGGCAACGCCAACCGATAGCTGTCCAGCCCCTTGAGCGGCAATGGCTCGGTTTGCTGCGCCAAGGGATGCTCCGGGCTGACCGCGACGCACACCGGCTGGCGGGTATGTGCATGGGAGCGGATCTTGGGGTCGGTGGGCGGGTTGAATACCAGGCCCAGGTGAGCTTCATCCTCGACGACCTGGCGAATCACTTCGTTAGTGCCACACACGTTGACCTGCAGGTCGATGCGCGGGTACTGCTCGGAGAACCGGCTCAGCGGCGCGACCAGGCCATCAATAAAACCCTCGCCGATCGCCAGCACCACCGAACCGCTCTGCAAGCCACGCAATGCCTGCAGTGAATCGAGCAACACCTCCTGTTGCGAGAGCCGCTGACGGTAGTAAAGCAAGACCCGTTCACCGGCCTCGGTGGGCTTTACTCCGCGCCGATGGCGCTCCAGCAGCGGGCTGCCCAGTTCGTGTTCAAGCTGGGCGATCTGGCGGCTGACCGCCGAGGCCGCCACGTCGAGAAAGTCCGCCGCGGCACGCACGCTGCCCAGCCGTACGGCCTCGAAGAAATACAGAATGCGCCGATCCTGAACCAGACTCATAAGGCTCCTGTGTTGCTATAAAAGCAACAGAATTGGGTTTGACCGATTATTGCTGCGATGACTGAGGGCTGTCCATACTCGACCCATTGGCTTCATTCACTTCATTCATGATTTCGAATAACAGCGAGCGTGCGACATGACATTCAAGGTGGGCGTAATCGGGCTGGGCAATATGGGCGGCGGCATGGCGGCCACGCTGGCCGGCAAGGGATTCGATGTACGAGGCTTCGACCTGTCGCCTGCCGCATTGGCCCAGGCGCAGGACAAAGGCGTCAAGCCGGTTGCGGCACGTGACGAGTTGATCAAGGCCGTTGACGTGCTGATCCTGTCGTTGCCCAAGGCCGAGCATGTCGAGGCGGTGTGCCTGGGTGAGCAAGGCATCATCGAACTGGGCCGCGAGGGCCTGGTGGTGATCGACACCACCACCTCAACGCCGGAGGCCAGCCGCAAAGTGGCGGCGGCGCTGCGCGACAAAGGCATTGCGTTCATGGATGCACCAGTATCTGGCGGCCCCAAAGGCGCAGCCACCGGCAGCATGTCGATGGTCATCGGCGGCGACGAAGCAGACTTGGCCAAGGTCATGCCGGTGCTCGAAGCCATGAGCGGCAGCCGTGTGCACATTGGTAGCTGTGGCGCCGGCAACGTGGCCAAGATCGCCAACAACATGCTCGCCGCCGCGCACCTGATTACCACCGCCGAAGCCGTGAGCATGGCCGCCAAGGCCGGTGTAGACCCGGAAAAACTCCTGCAGGGCCTCAATGCCGGCTCCGGGCGCAGTGGCGCCAGCCAGGTGATGTTTCCGACCTGGGTGCTGAACAAAGCCTATGACTCAGGTTTCAGCATGGGCCTGATGCGCAAGGATGTGGGGCTGGCCAGCGATCTTGCAGCAAGTATGGATCTCGACCTGCCGCTGGCACGCACCGTTGCGCAGCTATGGCAAGACAGCAGCGCCACCCTGCCCGACGGCGCAGACTTCTGCTGCATCGTGCAGCGCACCGACAACGCCCTGTTTGGCCGTGAGGAATAAACCATGAGCATGCACAAGATTATCGAGTTGATGCAGCCGTTCTGGGGCGATCGTCAGGTCATCGCCAGTTATGTTGGCGGTGAGTTCATTGCGGGCCACGGCACCCCGATTGAAGTGCGCAACGCCCACGACGACAGCCTGATGCTGAGCTACCCCGATGCCGATCAGTCACTGGTCGAGGTCGCCAGCAACGCCGCCGGCACCGCTCAGCAACAATGGTGGGCAATGACCGCCCAGGCCCGTGGCCGCGCCATGTACCAGGTCGGCGCGCAGATTCGCCAGCACAGCGAGGCGTTGGCACAGATCGAGTCGTTGAGCGCCAACAAGCCGATCCGGGACGCGCAGGTCGAAGTGGCCAAGGTCGCCGAGATGTTCGAGTACTACGCCGGCTGGGCCGACAAACTGCACGGTGAAGTGATTCCGGTGCCGACCTCGCACCTCAACTACGTCACCTATGAACCACTTGGCACGGTACTGCAGATCACCCCATGGAATGCGCCGGTGTTCACCTGCGGCTGGCAGGTCGCACCGGCAATCGCCGCCGGTAACGCGGTGATCCTCAAGCCTTCGGAGCTGACCGTGCTGTCGTCGCTGGTCATCGGCGTG
The DNA here is from genome assembly GCF_000829415.1 of Pseudomonas sp. StFLB209. Lineage (NCBI taxonomy): Bacteria > Pseudomonadati > Pseudomonadota > Gammaproteobacteria > Pseudomonadales > Pseudomonadaceae > Pseudomonas > Pseudomonas sp. StFLB209. Next base: position 5,160,060 of record NZ_AP014637.1, read on the forward strand.
CTGGTCGAGCGTGCCGGTGTACCCAAGGGCCTGGTCAACGTGGTGGCCGGTTTCGGCCATAGCATCGGTCAGCAATTGATTGCCGGCGCCGATATCCGCAAGGTGGTGTTCGTCGGCTCGCCGGCCACCGGCCGCCACATTGCCAGCGCCGCTGCACAGCGCTGCATCCCGGCGGTGCTGGAGCTGGGCGGCAAGTCAGCCAATATCGTATTCGCCGACGCCGATCTCGACGTGGCGCTGCGTGGCGCCCAGGCAGCGATCTTCTCCGGCGCCGGGCAAAGCTGCGTGTCCGGCTCGCGGCTGCTGGTCCAGGCCTCGATCTTCGACAAGTTCACCCAGGCGCTGGCCAGTGCCGCGCAGCAATTTGTGGTCGGTGACCCAAGCGATCCGCAGACCCAGATCGGCCCGATCAATAACCCCAAGCAGTACAGCCATGTGAAAACCATGGTCGAGCGTGCCTTGCAAGACGGCGCACAGTTGGTGGGCGAAGGTGCCGAACCGGTTCCTGCACGACCCGGCTACTACATCAACCCCACGGTATTGTCAGGTCACAACGCCCTGCACTGTGCCCAGGAAGAAATCTTCGGCCCGGTGGTGGTAGCGATTCCCTTCGAAGACGAGGCCGAGGCCATCCGCATCGCCAACGACAGCCGTTTCGGCCTCGCTGGCGCGGTCTGGACCCGCGATGTCGGGCGAGCCCACCGCGTGGCAAAACAGGTCCGGGCTGGCACGTTCTGGATCAACGGCTACAAGACCATCCATGTCAGCTCGCCGTTTGGTGGCTATGGTGAAAGCGGCTATGGTCGCTCTTCGGGGCTGGATGCCTTGCGCGAATACAGTGAAGTGAAAAGCGTCTGGGTCGAAACAGCTGCCATCCCGGCGGCCAGTTTCGGCTACGGCGCGAGCCTGGAGTAACTGCAATGACTATTTCAGCCAAATTGATCGACGACGCCACCGTGTGGCGGCGTCAGTTTCATGCCGCGCCCGAACTGGGCTTTCATGAAGTGCAGACCAGCGAGCGGGTCGCCAGCCTGCTGGAGAGTTTCGGGATCGAGGTGCATCGTGGCCTGGGTGGCACCGGGGTGGTCGGCGTGCTGCGCAACGGTGAAGGGCCGGCGATTGGCATTCGCGCCGACATGGACGCCTTGCCGATCCAGGAACTGGGCCAGTGCGCGCACCGCTCGACCCATCAGGGCTGCATGCATGCCTGCGGCCATGACGGGCATACCGCGATCCTGCTGGCCACCGCCCGGCACTTGAGCGAGACGCGCCGCTTCAGCGGCACTGTTTATCTGGTGTTCCAGCCGGCTGAAGAGAACCTGGGCGGTGCCCAGAAGATGATCGAAGACGGCCTGTTCGAGCGTTTTCCGATGCAAGCCATTTATGGCCTGCACAACTGGCCCGGGGTGCCGGCCGGCAAGGTGCTGGTCAATCCGGGGCCGATGATGGCCTCGCTGGATACCTTTGAAATTGTCCTGACCGGCAAGGGCTCGCATGCGGCAATGCCCGACCGTGGCTTCGATCCGATTGTCGCGGCGGCCGAACTGATTCTCGGCTTGCAGACCATCACCTCCCGGCGCCTGTCACCGCTGGACAGTGCGGTGATCAGTGTCACCCAGATCAATGCGGGGGAAGCGATCAACGTGCTGCCGGAAACCGCCACGCTGCGTGGAACCGTACGCTGCCTGCAAACCCCGGTGCGTGAAAAGGTCCAGCAACTGATTGGCGAATTCGTCGAACAGTTGCCCGCCGCCTTTGGCGTGCACGGTGCGCTGAGCTACAACGTCGGGTATCCGGTCACCGAAAACCACCCGACTGAGGCGCAGATAGTGTGCCAAGCAGCGCAGTCTGCGTTGGGCGAAAGCAACGTACAGTTTGGTTGCAACCCTTCAATGGCCTCGGAAGACTTCGCCTTCATGCTACAAGCCTGCCCCGGTGCTTACATCTGGATGGGCGTCGATGGTCAACAGCCTTCAGCCGCCCTGCATAACCCCTACTACGACTTCAACGACCAGGTCATCGAGCCCGGCGTTGCGGTCTGGACCGCCCTGGTCGAACAGAACCTGCCGGCTCGCTGAGCCACTGCGCGGGGGCCGCCCGGCCCCCGCTTGCCCTTTCCTGTCTCCATGTCCCCGGTAGGACCGGCTTTAGCCGAGAAAGCTTCCCGGCTAAAGCCGGTCCTACACGCTAATGCCGATCAGTTAAGGGCAGCGCGGCCTTTGTGGGAGGCAGCTCTGCTGACGACTGCTGCGGTGAGATAGTAGCAAATGTGCCGGTTTTACTGGCCCTGTCGCGGGCAGACCGGGGCGCCGACCGGCCCCTCCCACTAGAACCAAGCTCGGCCGCAAGATCACTTAACTGATCGGCATTACCCGGTAGGAGCGGCTTTAGCCGCGAAGACTTCCCGGCTAAAGCGAATCGCCGCCCGGCCAGTCCGCGACAGCGGCTGAGCTTCTGCGCCTGGCGTTTGTGCGTTCTGTTTTAAGCAACAACAAATGAAATTCAGAATATTGGAGTGCGCCCAGGTGCTGGCCATACTGAGGACGCCCCGCCACTTGCGGTGCCTATAAAAAGATCAATCGCGACACTCCATGCCTGCCATGGATTTGCTTTCTGCCCTGAGTGCCGCAAGGCGCTCCCTGACAACACAACAACTATTGGGCCATCCTGACCGGTGCCCAGCAGGCAAGGGGATTCATATGCATCACGCCAACACGCTCGCCGTGCGCGAGCACAATGCCGTCTCAGCCACGGTCAAGCTGTACATCTGGGCTGCAATCATCCTCATCATCGCCGAAGTGATCGGCGCCCTGAGCATTCCGCTGGGGCCCGGCAAGGTCGTGCTGCTGCCCATGGTCTGGGCCCTGCTGATCGGTGCTGCGATCGGGATCGCCAGTCATCGCCTGCCTGGCAGCCTGGCCATCGACAAACGCGCCCAGGCCCGCGCGGCAGCCATTCTGCAGCCGGCGCTACTGGTGTTTATCGCCAAGCTGGGGCTGGTGGTCGGCGGTTCGCTGCCGGTGGTCATGGCGTCTGGCTGGGCGCTGGTGTTTCAGGAGTTCGGGCATTTTGTCGGCACGGTGATTCTCGGCCTGCCGGTGGCGCTGCTGCTGGGTATCAAGCGTGAAGCGATCGGTGCGACCTTCTCGGTAGGTCGCGAGCCGAGCCTGGCGATCATCGGTGAGCGTTACGGCATGGATTCGCCGGAGGGCCGTGGCGTACTGGCGGAATACCTGACCGGTACGTTGTTTGGTGCGTTGTTCATTGCCATCGTCGCCGGCTTCATCACCAGCCTGGGGATTTTCGACCCTAAATCACTGGCCATGGGTTCGGGCATTGGCTCGGGCAGCATGATGGCCGCCGCAGCAGGCGCCATCGCAGCGCAACAGACGCCTGAAGTGGCCAAGGAAGTCATGGCCCTGGCGGCCGCTGCCAACCTGATCACTACCACCTTGGGCACCTACTTCACCCTGTTTATCTCGCTGCCACTGGCAGTCTGGGGTTACCGGGTACTAGAGCCGCTGATCGGTCGCACCACCAAGGCCTCGGTGTTCGACAATGGTCCAGCCAGCAACGAAGTGTCGCTGGAGACCCCAGACCTGGGCTGGCTGGGTCGTATCAGTGCCTGGTTCGCTGCCGGTGGCTTGGCACTGCTGGCCAACTATGTCGGCTACAAAGTGCTGTCACCCGATGCGTTTGCCGGTATGGCGATCATGATTGGTGCAGTATTTGTCGGTGAACTGCTCTGCTCGCTGCTGCGCCGCAAGATCCCGGCGGTGTGCACCGTCTCGGTGGTCGCCATGCTGCTGACTTCACCGCTGTGCCCATGGGCGGCAGAGATTTCCCGGCTGGTGGGTTCGATCAACATGCTGGCGGTGATCACACCCATGCTGGCCTTCGCCGGTCTGTCGATCGCCAAAGACCTGCCAGCGTTCCGGCGCCTGGGCTGGCGCATCGTGCTGGTCTCGTTTCTGGCCAACTTCGGCACCTTTATTGGCGCGGTGCTGATTGCCGAGTTCTTCCACTGATCGACAAATGTTCATGAAAAAAGCCCGCCAGTGCGAACTGGCGGGCTTTTTTCATTCAGCGGTTCGAATCAGCAAGTGCAGCACATCATCGGCATACCATTGCAGCTCATCATCATGGGCATGCTGCAGTCGTTCATCATCTTGTTCATCAGCATGCAGCAGTTGTTCATCATCTCCATGCTCATGCCTGGCATCGGCATCATCATGCACTTCATGCAGTCGGCTTCGATGGTGCAGGTCATCATGCACTTCATCATCGGCATGGGCATGCCCATCGGCATCATCATTGGCATGTTCATGCCGGTCATCATGTTCATCATGTTCATGCCGTTCTCGGACATGCACATCATCGCCATGTTGCCGCAATGCATCATCATCGGCATGCCGCAGTTCATCATCATCGCCATCATTTCGGCGTTGTTCTTGAACATGGCCATGTCCATGCCGGCCGCAGGCTTCATGGTGCACATCATGGCGTCGGCCATCATTTCGCACTTCATGGTCGCCATCATCATCGGCATGCCCATCATCGGCATCATTGGCATGGAAGTGTTCATCGGCATCTGCATTGCGTTCATCATGATCGAAACTCCGTTATCGATAAGCGTGAATAACTGCTTGATGGCGCCGATTCTAAGAATTTGCCGGTTGCGCACAAGATGCCGAAACAGCAGCACCCCATGGGGCACACAACCGGGAAAAGGTCGTGCATGCGCACGAACCGCTGGCTATAGCGGATGATTCGACGCTATTGCGAAACAGCTAATCAGCATCGCTGCGATACCGATGCGATAGATATCGCTTATTGATCTATCCACCTTCAATTCATGAATAAACGTTCTAAAAGCGCCAAATATTTCTCAATACCTAAGCGGTCTTCTTCGGTACTTCGCAAAAATGACGTAAATCTGCCACTCACGCCAACAACTGTGCTGCGGCCAGTTCTCGCAACTGGATAATGTCGCGTTTGGGTGCAATGCCAAACAATCGCCCATACTCGCGGCTAAATTGCGAAGGGCTTTCATAACCCACCTTGAACGCCGCACTGGAGACGTCCAGATGCTCGTTGAGCATCAGCCGCCGGGCTTCGGTCAGGCGCAGCCACTTCTGGTACTGCAACGGGCTCATGGCGGTGAGTTGGCGAAAATGATGATGGAAAGTCGGCGAACTCATCTGCACCCGCGCCGCCAGTTCTTCGACTCGCAGCGCCTTGGCGTAGTTGAGTTTCAGCCAGTCAATCGCCCGCGCGATCCGGTGCCCCTGACTGTCGACACTGACGATCTGGCGCAGTTTGGCGCCTTGGTCGCCGCATAGCAGCCGGTAATGAATCTCGCGCTGGACCATCGGCGCCAGCACCGCAATGGCCTCGGGCTCATCGAGCAATTCCAGCAAGCGCACCATCGGCGTCAGGATCGCCGGGGTGGCGGTGCCGATGCCGACACTCTTGCCGGGGGTTTTGTCACGACTGAGCGCCAGGCCGCCCAACGCAATCAGCTCCGCCATGACCCGCAGGTCCAGTTTGAACACCAACCCCAGGCACGGCTGTTCAGGACTGGCCTGGGTCACTTCTGAGTTGGCCGGCAGGTCAAGCGAGGTGACCAGAAACCGCGAACTGTCGTAAGCAAAGCCCTCACCGCCCGCCCAGAGCTGCTTGGCGCCCTGAGCGACCAACACGATGCTGGGCGGCACCATGCAGCTTTGGGGCGGCGCCAGCTCGTTACGCCGGTACAGGGTCAGCCCGCTGATGGCCGTTTCAAGGTCTCCCGGTTCGGCAACCTGCCGAGCGATCAGGCGGGCCAGTGAAGCTTGTGGGGTGGTCATGGGCGAGCGAACCTGCAGGCTATTTGCTTGAGATGTGCAGAATAATTCGGCCGCCAGAGTGCTCCTACTGAAAATGTGCACAGCCAGCGGATCAGGCAAGAAATCCAGCGAAATACGTTAGCCGGTTCTGGTCGTTACCCGGAAAAATGTTGATCACGACCAACCGCCTGGAGTTTTCCCATGACCATCCATGCTTACGGCGCCCATGCTGGCGACCAGCCGCTCGTTCCGTTGCAAATCACCCGCCGCGCGCCTGGCGCCGACGATGTGCAGATCGACATCGCCTTCTGCGGTATCTGCCACTCCGACCTGCATCAGGTGCGTGCTGAATGGGCCGGCACTCAGTTTCCCTGTGTGCCCGGTCACGAAATCGTCGGTCGGGTTACCGCCAAGGGCGCGCATGTTGCAGCGTTTGAAGTCGGTGATCTGGTCGGCGTCGGCTGCATCGTTGACAGTTGCCAGCACTGTGAAGACTGCGACCAAGGGCTGGAAAACTACTGCGACGGCATGATCGGCACCTACAACTTCCCGACCCCGGACGCCCCTGGCCACACCCTTGGCGGCTACTCGCAGCAGATTGTGGTGCACCAGCGTTATGTATTGCGCATTCGCCATCCTCAAGCACAACTGGCCGCCGTGGCGCCGCTGCTGTGTGCCGGCATCACGACTTGGTCGCCGCTGCGCCACTGGAACATCGGCCCGGGTAAGAAAGTCGGCATTGTTGGTATCGGTGGCCTGGGGCACATGGGCATCAAGCTGGCCCACGCCTTGGGCGCCCATGTGGTGGCCTTCACCACTTCCGAGTCCAAGCGTGAAGCGGCGCGGCAGCTGGGTGCCGATGAAGTGGTGGTGACCGGTAATCCGGACGAACTGGCCGCCCACCGCAAGAGTTTCGATTTGATCCTCAACACCGTGGCGGCGCCCCACGACCTTGATGCCCTGCTGGTGCTACTCAAGCGCGATGCCTGCATGACCCTGGTCGGCGCGCCAGCTTCGCCGCATCCTTCGCCTAACGTGTTCAATCTGATCACCAAACGCCGCACCCTGGCCGGTTCGATGATCGGCGGCATCGCTGAAACCCAGGAAATGCTCGACTTCTGCGCCGAACACAACATCGTCTCGGACATCGAGCTGATCGCTGCCGAACAGATCAACCAAGCCTACGAGCGGATGCTCAAGGGGGACGTCAAGTATCGCTTTGTGATCGACAACGCCACCCTGGCGCCCTGAGCTATCCCTGGCTTGCCGGTGATTGCTCCGGGGCCGCACCGGCTCGCGGTTTTGCTGTTACGCTGAGTGCCCAGATAGTCCTCATATGGTGAAGCTCATGTCTCTGCCCGACCTGCTGATACCCGATGCTGTGAAGACCGAAGCCATTCAGATTCTGGCCGATATCGAACGCGCCGACGGGGTGCTGGAAATGTCCCGGCTCGCCGGGGTTGCCGAGGGCTTTACCCTCGGCCTGGCCTGTTCTCAAGGCTTGGCGCAGGCCGAGCTGGACACCCTGGAGCGGGTGTTCAGCTCGTCGGTCAGCCGCAGGATGGCTGTGCTGCGCAGCCAGGCCTGAGCGCTGGCTGACGACGACTTGACATCCTCCCCGGCCTGAAGGCCGGAGATTCCTACGGCGCTCAGGCGCGGCATCGGGCCGCCCCCGAGTCGCTTCGGTAGGTTCCTGCTGCTGGCGCCATGACCTCTGCGCTCACTTCACAGGCTAACCGGGCGTGTCCCGCCCTTAGTACATTGATCGCCCCGACCACATCGGCGTTGCCTTCGAAACCACATCCCACGCACCTGAACAGCGCCTGCGTCTGGCGGTTGGCCGCCGACACATGGCCGCAACACGGGCACGTGCGGCTGGTATCTCGCGGCGGCACGGCAATCAGCCAGCCGCCGCGCCACGCCAGCTTGTAGTCCAGTTGGCGGCGGAACTCGAACCAGCCCTGATCGAGGATGGACCTGTTCAGGCCAGACTTGGCCCGAACGTTTCTTCCCGGCGCCTCTGCCGTGCCTGCCGCCGACCTGGACATATTGCGTACCTGCAAGTCCTCGATACACACCATCGCGTGGTTTTGGCTGATCGTGGTGGAGCACTTGTGCAGGTAGTCGCGGCGGGCATTGCCGATTCGGGAATGAATGCGCTGGACGCAAGCTTTCGCCTTCTTCCAGTTGCGGCTGAATCTGACCTTGCGGCTCATCGCCTGCTGCGCTTTGCACAGCGCGGTCTCATGGCGTTTGAAGCTGTTAAGGGGTGCGTAGAACGAGCCATCCGAAAGCGTGGCGAACCGGGCAATGCCCATGTCGATGCCGATTGCCGCACCCTGTGCCGTGGGCTGCTCATCAATCTCGCGTTCGGTCTGGATGCTCACGAACCACTTGCCACACGACTGGCTCACGGTGATGTTCTTCACAGTACCCAGCGTCTCGCGGCTGTTGCGGTAGCGCAGCCAGCCCAGCTTGGGCAGAAACAGGCGGCTGTTGGTCTGGTCGAGCTTGATCTGTTTCGGGTCGGGATAGCGCAAGCTGTTGTTCTGCCCCTTCTTCTTGAACCGGGGAAAGTCGGCTCGCTTGGCGAAGAAGTTGGCGTAGGCCCGTCCCAGATCCTTGAGGCTCTGTTGCAACGGGTGAACAGGCGCATCGGCCAGCCATGCGGTTGGCGGGCTATTGCGCCACTCGGTCAGCAACTTGCACAGGCCCGCATAGCCGAGCTTGTTCTCGCCTTGCTCGTGACGTTCCTTCTGCAACGCCAGCGCCTTGTTGAAGACGAAGCGACAGGAGCCCGCAAAGCGGCGCATTTGCCGCTCCTGCCGGCCGTCTGGCATGAGTTCGTACTTGAAGGCTTGAAGTCGTTGCATGCTGCTCTTGAGCCATGAGCAATGAAGACGCCATTAGGCGCGGACGGCACGGTGTTTTCAAGATGCATGCCCATGGGGTCTTTGTAACGAAATACCGCCGTAGAAGGGCATCTGTGTCGCCATGTTACTTCGCATAATCCTGTGGTGGTGCGTCCATCGAACAGCAGCAGCCACCCCACAGCAACCAGGGACGGCTACGCCGTCCGCGCTATCCTTCCCCGCCCTGAACGGCGGGGCTTGTCGCGCCCCGATGGTCAAATCCTGCGTTTGCGGTTCAGGCTCGGGATGGTGGTCGCCGGAATGACCTGTGGCTGCTGCGCCTCATGCCGGGTGTGCAGCGCCAGATCCGCCAGGGTCGGATGGCTGAACAGCGCGCGGGCATCCACGTGCAGGCCGGCCTGGCGCATCCGTGCCACCAGGGTCACGGCCAGCAACGAGTGACCGCCCAACTCGAAGAAGTTGTCGTCGCGCCCTACCCGCTCGACCCCCAGCAATTGCGCCCAGATCCGCGCCAGGGTGGTCTGGGTGTCGCCTTCCGGCGCCCGATAGTCACGGCTGAGCACCGCGTCCTGGCCGGGTTCGGGCAGCGCCTTGCGCTCGACTTTGCCGTTGGGGCTAAGCGGCATGACCGGCAGGCAGACGAACGCCGAAGGGGTCATGTAATCCGGCAGCTGTTCAAGCACATGGGCGCGCAGAGCTTCGATACCCGGCGCACAATGCCCCGCCAGCAGGGTGAAATAGGCCACCAGACGCTGTTCACGCAGCAGCACCACCACCTCGTGCAGCGCCACATGCTGCATCAGCCGCGCTTCGATCTCGCCCAGCTCCAGGCGCAAGCCATGCAGCTTGACCTGGAAGTCATTGCGGCCGAGAAACACCAGATTACCGTCTGCCTCCATACGCACCAGATCGCCCGTTCGGTACAGCCGGTCACCGGCTACAAAGGGGCTGGCGATAAAGCGCTCGGCGTTATGTTGACTCAAGCCTTTATAGCCACGCGCAACGCCTACCCCGCCAACATGCAACTGGCCGCTCACGCCTTGCGGCACCGGCCGGTCATGGGCATCGAGCACGTAGGCACGGGTATTGGGCAAGGGACAACCAATCGGTAGCGCATTGTCCGGCAGCGGCATGTGCGGCTCCAGCGTGAAGGCGCTGCTGTCTACGGTGGCCTCGGTGGGGCCATAGACGTTGTGCAGCCGCACCTGCGGCAAGCGCTCACGAACCTGACGGGCCAGCGAGGCCGTCAGCTCGCCGCCGCCACACACCACATCGGTCAGGCTGGTGCACTGCTCGACACCCTCGGCATCGAGAAACTGCTGCAACAGCGCCGGCACGAACTTGACCACACTGATGCGCCGCTGGCGAACCTCACGCACCAGATAGTCCGGGTCGCGATGCCCGTCCGGCGCGGCCAGCACCAGCCGCAGCCCGGCGGTCAGCGGCCAGAAGAACTCCCACACCGAACCGTCGAAGCTGAACGGCGCCTTTTGCAGTAATGCCGCATCCGGACGCGGCGGGATCAGTTGCGAGCCCCAGTGCACCAGGTTGCATAAACCGCGATGCTCGATCATCACCCCCTTGGGGGTGCCGGTAGAGCCTGAGGTGTAGATCATGTACGCCAGGTTGGCGGCGCTGAAACCGACAGGCTGCGGGTTGCTGTCGGGATGTTGCTGCCAGTCGCACTGGTCGAAATCAAGCCGCGGGAGCTCATGCAGGCTCAGTTGCGCGCGGGTCGCGGCATGCACCATTAGCGCCACCGGCGCGCTGTCGCGCAGCATGTAGTCCAGACGTTCGGCCGGGTAGCCGGGGTCCAGCGGCACATAGGCGCCGCCGGCCTTGAGAATGCCCAGCAAACCGACGACCAGCTCCACACCGCGCTCCACGCACAAGGCCACTCGCTGATCAGGTTTGACCCCGAGGGCAATCAACCGATGCGCCAGGCGGTTGGCTTCAACGTTGAGCTGGGCATAGCTCAGGCTGCGGTCTGCGGCTTGCAGGGCGATGGCCTCAGGCGTGCGCCGCACCTGAGCCTCGAACAGGGTTTGCACGCCCTGCTCGATGGGCCAGTGGGTAGCGGTTGCGTTGTAGTCCAGCCACCAGCGCCGGACTTCGTGATCAGGGGTGACCGCCACCTGATGTAAAGGTTTATGCGGCTCGCACTCCAGTGCCTGAACCAGCCCCTCGATGGCGGTGCGCAGATAGTCCAGAACCCGTTGCGCGCCGATCTGGCGCGGCACCCGCGCGCTGAGCCGGAAACCGCTGTCCGTGTCGTCGACTGCCAGCATCAGGGCGTAGCTAACCACTTCAGTGCTGCTCAATAGCTCGATACCCGGCAGTTTTGCTTCATCCTGATTTGCTGCATGCCGGTAATTGAGCAGGCTGTTGAACAGCGGCGTACTGCCCGTCAGCGCGCTGCACCGCAGCACCTGCGCCAGCGGCGCATGCTCATGGGCCAGCAGCGCGGCCAGCCGCCCATGCACATCAACAGCAGCGCGGCTGACACTCTGGCCGGCGAGCTTGACCCGCAGCGGCAAGGTATTGATGAACATGCCCATGGCCCGGTCGGCACCGTCGCCGGCCAGCAGACGGCCGAGCAGTACCGTACCGAACACCACATCGTCGCGCCCGGCCAGCAGGCTCAGCACCTGGGCCCAGGCCAAGTGATAGAGGCTGGCCGGGCTGACACCCCAATGCCGCGCCTCATGACGCAAGCGCTCGGCCAGGCGCTGGTCCAGCCAGGCCCGCGCCTCTTGATGGTCACGGTCGTCGAGCGGGCGCTCACGCAGGTCGAAGGCCAGGGTCGGCTCGTCAATATCTCCCAGCCATTCACGGAAGAACACCTCATGCCCGGCCTGATGATTGCCCGCCCCGGCCTGGGCCACATAATTGCGATACGGCACCGGTGCGCTCAGGGTCGCACCGGCCCCCTGCAACAGGGCATGAATTTCGGCCATCAGCACCGCCGTGGAGGTGGCGTCGTTGATCAGGTGGTGGAACTGCAACAGCCCCAGCCAACGCCCTTGCTGCACATCTTCAGCACCGGCCAGCGCCATCATCGGTGCGCGGCAAATATCCAGCGGGCGCCGCGCGGCATCGAAACGCTCGCGCAATTGCTGCTGCGCATCGCCCTGCCGGGCATCCAGGCTCAGGTTTTCAACGCTTAGGCGGGCCTCACGCCAGACCACCTGCACCGGTTGCTCAAGCCCCTCCCAGAACAGGCTGGTGCGCAGAATGTCGTGACGATCAATCACCTGCTGCAGGGCCGCCGCAAACGCCTCGAAACACTCGCGGCTGGCAAACGCGAACAGCGCATGCTGTTGATAGGGATCGCGCTCACCGGCGGTCATATGGTGATAGAGCAAGCCTTCCTGCAGCGGCGCCAGCGGGTAGATTTCCTGCACATTGCGCGCCCCGCCCGGTACTGTGGCGACGATCCGCTCAATGTTGGCCTGGTCCAGTTGCAGCAGCGCCAGCATGTCACCGGTGATGTGTTCACAATCGGCCGGCACGCGATTGGCCGCCACGCTCACTTCACGGTTACGGCCCACCGCAGCGGCGAGGTTGGCCAGGGTCGGCTGGCCGAACAGCACCTGCACATCGGCGCTCAGGCCCTGCTGGCGCATGCGTTCGATCAGTTTCACGGCCAGCAGCGAATGCCCGCCCAGCTCAAAGAAATGATCCTGACGGCCCACCTGCTCAACCCCCAGCAGCTCGGCCCACAATGCCGCCAGAACGGTTTCGGTTTCGCCTTCGGGCGCCTGATACTCGCGACGCAACAGGGCCTCGGCGTCGGGTGCAGGCAAGGCGCGGCGGTCCAGCTTGCCGTTGGCAGTCAGCGGCCATTGCGCCATGCGTACATAAGCGTTCGGCAGCAAGGCCGCCGGCAGACACAACTTGAGATGCTCGTGCAGAGCGCCGGGATCGACCGGCGAAAGCTCGGTGAACCAGGTCAACAGTTGCCCGTCATGCACCTGCGCCACCGCATCCTTGACGGCCGCATGGCTGCTCAGCGCGGCTTCAATCTCGCCCAGCTCGACCCGCACACCGCGGATCTTCACCTGGTCGTCATTACGGCCCAGATATTCGAGATTGCCATCGGCCAGCCAGCGCACCAGGTCGCCGGTGCGGTACATCCGCCCGCCATTGAACGGGTCAGTCAAAAAACGCTCAGCGGTGAGGTCTTCACGGTTCAGATAACCGCGAGCCACACCGGCACCGCCGATATACAGCTCACCGACCACACCGATTGGCACCGGCTGTTGCTGCTCGTCCAGCACGTAAGCTTTGGCATTGGCCATCGGCTTGCCGATATGCAGCAGCTCACCCACCTGCATGACGCCAGAGGTCGCCACCACCGTGGCTTCGGTCGGGCCGTAGTTATTGACCACCGCAAAGCCTGGATCACGCAGGAACTGGCGCAGCCGGTCACCGCCGATCAACAGGGTCTTGAGGGTCGGGTGCGGCTGTTGCTGGCTAAAGGCGTATTCCGCTACCGGGGTCGGCAAGAAGCTGACGTCCAGCGGCTGAGCCCGCCACCAGTCGAGCAAGGCTTCGATGTCCTGCTCGCCGTCCTGGGTCGGGGCCAGATGCAAGGTCGCACCGCTGCACAGCGCCGGCCAGACTTCCCAGGCCATGGCATCGAAACCGAAGCCGGCCAGGCTGGAGGTGTGCTTGCCCACGCCCAGATCGAAAGCCTCGCAGTGCCAGTCCACCAGGTTGTTCAGGGTCTGGTGCTCGACCATTACACCTTTGGGCAAACCGGTGGAGCCGGAGGTGTAGATCACGTAGGCCAGGTTATTGACCGTGGCCCGTTGAGTCAGCTCGACGTTTAGCTGGGCTAAAGGCAGACGGTCCAGTTCGATCACCGGCACTGACAACACCGGTAGCCGGCCAACCAGCTCGCTCAAGGTCAGCACCACCTTGGGCTGGCTGTCACTGAGCAGGTAAGCCAGCCGCTCGGCCGGGTGCGCCGGGTCGACCGGCACGTATGCACCACCGGCCTTGAGCACCGCCAGCAAACCCACCAGCGTGTCGAGGCCCCGGCGGGCGACAACGGCCACTCGATCATCGGGCTGCACGCCCTGCGCCAGCAATTGAGCCGCCAAGCCGTTGGCGCGCTGTTCCAGTTGCCCGTAGCTCAGGCTTTGGCCCTGATACACGGCGGCTACGGCGTCGGGCCGTTCGGCAGCCTGCGCGGCCACGCGCTGATCAATGGCCAAGCCCTGTGGGTAACAGGCCTCGCTGCGATTCCATGCATCCAGCTGAGCCTGCTCGGCCGGGGTGGCGATGCTCAGCTCGGCCACTTTCGCGGCTGGGTTGTCCAGGGCCTGTTCCAGCACATGCATCAACCGTTCAGCCAATGCCTCGATGTCGACGGCCTGGAAATACGCCTCGTTGTACACGTAATGAATCCACACCCGGTCGTTGTAGCGGTTGCTGCGCAGGTGGATGGCCAGCGGCGTCGGCTCATGGCGGTTGGAGACCTTGAAGGTATGGGCCAATGCGTCGCCATAACGGTAGTCGTGGTCGTCCTGCTCATAAGACACCGTGACCTCGAACAACTGCGCACGGTCCTCACGCAGCAGACCCAAGGCACGATTGAGCTCACTCAGTGGCAGGCGCTGGTGGCGGAAATCCTGGCGCAACTCGTCACGTATACCCTTGAGCAGCTCAACAAAACTCAGCTCACGGCCAAACGGCATGAGGATCGGGCTGACCTGGGCAAACAGGCCCACAGTCGACTTGAAGCGCGCCCCGGCCCGATTGAGGATCGGCATGCCCACCACCCACTCGTCGCGTTGTTCGGTGCGGGTGAAATACACATGCAACATCGCCAGCAGCACATGAAAAGCCGATGCCTGAGACTCGCCGGCCAATTGTTTCATGCGCTCGTGCAGTCCCGCGCTGAAGGGCTGCACCAGGCTTTGTCCCGGCAATGTCGGTGCTTCGCGATAACGCGGGGTCAGCAGCGGTGCCGGGATACTGCGATATTTATCCAGCCACCAGTCAAGGTCACGGGCATGACGTGGCGAGCCTTGATACACGGCATCGTCTTCAACGAACGTGGCATAGGCTGGCGCGGCTTGCGGGGCTGGCTGCCCGGCGAGCAATGCACTGTAGATTTCCCCCAGCGACTTGAGCATCTGGCCAAAGCCCCAGCCGTCAAGAATCAGGTGATGCGCCTGGGTCGCCAGAAAGTGTCGCTGCTCGTTGAGCCGGATAAGAAAGAAGCGAAACAGCGGCCCGCCATCAAGTGCATAGCTGCGGCGCATCTGTTCCTGGATCAACGCCTGGGCCGCACTGTCGGGGTCATCGAACTGTGAACAGTCATACTGCGGCAGGTGCACGGCTGCGTGGCCGGCAAAGTGCTGCATCGGCAAGCCGTCGGCGCCGGCGCCGGGCAACAGCACGGTACGCAACGCATCGTGTCGGGCCACCAGCTGTTCAATCGCGCGCTGCAGCAGTTCCGGCGCCAGGCTGCCCTCAAGCTCGACATACCCGCCGATGTTATACAGCGGTGAATCACCCCGGCTCAGTTGATCGAGCCAGATATCACGCTGGGCACAGGTCAAGGCGAAGGTTTCGGTACAGGCAGGCCCAAGGGCTTGGGCAGCGGCGCAGGTGGAGTTCATAAGATCCGTCTCAGCTGATTCTGCGCGGTATTCAAGCACTGCCCTGTTGGGCTGCCTGCCCCCTTAAACCCGGACAACTTGTTGATGCGCGCCAAAGCCACACTTGTGCCGGCGGTTAGTTCACCGCCGCAGCGCCTAAATTCGTGTAGGAAATAAGATATAGATGCTGCACGTGATTGCCGCATCAAGCTTATCGTCACGCAATATTTCTCGTGTAATCAATCGTTTGCAGAGCACTGAAAACTACCCGCGCGCGCTCGTCAAACAGATATCCCCTTAAGAAACTGCAACTCAAATCGTCTGATTAATTGACAGGAGTTGTCCCCGGTTCCCACTACAGACGCTGACCGTTACATGGGCTTAAATCCAGAGCGAGTCAGCTCTCAACCGAGCACGTGCAGAGGATGCCACCCGACTTGGTTCCAGGAAGGCAAAAAAGATGAACATCACCGACAGTATGCAAAATAGCCACAGCCCACACCTCTACTTTCATCTGGGCGAACTGATTTCCAGTACCGGCGATGATGACTTCGCGGCCATGATGTTCCGGCTCATCGAACCGCTAGTGCCCCTTGACGGCCTGCAACTGAGCGAATGGACCCTGGACCAGCCCCAGACTGACGCGGTGCAGATCAGGCAGCTCGGCAGCCAGGGTCAGGCACCCATAACCGCCCAGCCCGAGCACCAGCAGACACTGCTGCAGCATATGCGGGTCATGACTGAAGCCCTGCTGATCCAGCCGCGTGCGCCCTTGAGGCGGCGCCTGGGCCCAAACGCCGCGCACCACTGCAGCCTGGTTTCACATGCTGGTAACCGCCGTTGGGTCATCACCCTGCTGCGTCAGCCTGGGCAACGCTTGTTTTCCCTGGCCGAACTGTCGTTTCTTAAAAGCCTGTCCGACACCTTGTTGCCGTTGGTCGAACGACACGCGCAGGCCAGCAGGCTCTGCCTGCTGCGCCGCCCGGAATCAAACGCCGGCGAGCAGCCGGTGCGGCCCTTGCGCCAAGCATTCAGTGAGCGGCTGGCGCTCGGCGAGATCACCTTGTCGGCCCGCGAGCAGGAGGTCTGCCTCGGCCTGTTGACCGGTGGCACCGTCCCGCAGTTGGCCGAGAGGCTCAAGGTCAAAAACAGTTCGGTGGAAACCTACCTGAAACGGGCGGCCGCCAAGCTCGGGGTCAGCGGCCGCCACGGCCTGGCCAGATGGATGGCCGGCACCTGAATAACGGCAAGCCGATGCTCAGCGCCGCGCCTGACGCAATACCCCGGCGAGTTGCTCAAGGGCCGCCGGCACATCCTGGGTCCAGTCCAGCGCATAGCTGATGCGTAGCTGCTGGCGGTGCAAGCCGCTGAGGCTGAACAGCTCGCCAGGGGCAATCACCAAGCGCTGACTCAGTAGAGTGTCGAATACCTGGCGCAGGTCCACACCCTGTTGGGTCTGCGTCCAGATACCACTGCCGCCAGCAGGTAATTCATAGCGCAACCAACAACCCAGGTGCTTGTCGAGCAGTTCACCCATGCCTTGCATGCGCTGCTCAAGCAGGTGACGCAAGTCCGCCAGGTGCTGGTCCAGGCGGCCGCTGTTACACAGCCGGGCAACGGCCTTCTGGCGAATCGGCGGCAAGTCAAAGGCGCGCAGCAGAAAGTACTCCTGCCAGCGCTGGTCGAACTGTTTACACAGCAGATAACCATAGGGCGCTTCAGGGCCCAGCGCCTTGTCGAAACTGCCAAGGATCAACAGCCGTTGCGGGTCGATCAACTCGCGCAGCGGCGGGCCATTGCGCTCAAAGGCCAGTTCGCCATGGCTGTCGTTCTCCAGTACCCATATCCGATAGCGATTGAGCAATTGCGCCATGGCCCTGCGGTTGTCGCCAGGTTGCAGCGTGCCCCTGACCGGATTGATCGTCGAAGGCAGAATCGCCAGGCTGACCGAATGCTCCAGCAACAGGTGATCCAGATCGGTCAGGTTCACCCGGCCGTCGTCGGCCAGCGGCATTTCCAGTACCTGGACGTTCAGCGACTGCAACAGCCGCAACAGCGTCCAGGTGCACGGTGACTCAACCAGCACCGTGCTGCCGCCCAGTTGCAGCACTTGAACGACCGCCTTGAGCATGCCGAGCAAGTCCGGGCCGATATAAACCTGCTCGGCGTGCCAGCAATCCCGAGTGTCCCGGGTGTAGCGGGCCGCCAGGGCGCTGCGCAGTTCCAGATCACCAAACGGTTGAAAACCGCTGTCCAGGGGGCGCGGGTACTGACGCACCAACTCGCGCTCCATGGTTTGCAGCGCGCTTTCCAGCGACAACAACAGATGCGGCTCATCACCCGAAAGCATGGTGCAGCCGGGCCGCCGCACATTACGGTACAGGCGTTCAAGCACGCTATGGCCTTCGCCGGCCAGTTCATCTTCAAAACTGCCCGGCACCGCGTAATAGCCTGACTTGGGCACCGAGCAAATGCGCCCTTCCTGCTCCAGCAGCGCATAGGCACTCTGGATGGTCGAAATCGACACCCGCAGGCGCCGGGCCAACTGGCGCAGCGACGGCAATTTGAGCGTCGAGTCGGTTTGTACCTCATTAATCAGGCGTACGAGATAGCGATACACCGCCTGATAGGCGAAATCGTCTTTTTCTTTCATGACAGGCCTTCCGGCAAAGGGATTGAATCAGGCTGAGCGAACGCGTCGCCGTTCAGGATCGGCCGCGCGTACGCGGGCGATGATCGAGTCGGCGGCAGCGAAATTGACCCGCGACTTGCCGTACAGGCTTTGCAGTTGCGCCAGGGTCAGGCCGCTGATATCCAACAACCACTGCACCACCTGATCGGCAGCAGGCTGGCCGGACAGTGCTCGATGCAGGTCAGCCACCGCCACCAGCATGCCGGGATGGCAAGTGCGCAGAAACACTTCCAGGCCCAGGCCTTTGTCAGTGAACGGCGAGAACAGCATGCACACCAGTTGCGCCTCGTTTAGCCCGTACGCCTGTTGGGCAAACTCAGCGGCCAGCACACGCCGCGCCTCGATACGTGAGTCGCCGTGATAGGCACTGAGCGCCTGATCGATCAGACGTGCCGGCACCTGTTTGTTGCGCATCTGGCGTTGCGCGTGCTGTAAGTAGCCTGCAATACCATCGGCATAGTCACGATGCTCGACAAACTGCGCACGTAGGCCCTGCATATGCGCCATCAGCAAGGGGTTGGCGCAGTCCGACTCACTGAAACTGAACGCCAGGTCATCGAAGCGAAACTCTAGAAACTCGGTAAGCAAGTTCCAGTGCTCATCGGCCCTGCCGGGAAACAGGTCGTTGAGCGGCACCAGCACCGGCGCCAATGGCTTGTCTGGTGGTGTCAGCGGCTCAATTGCTTGTGGCTCGCCATGCAACGCTTCGCGCCAGTCCTGACCAAGACCGTGCAGGCTGCGCATGACACTCTGAAAAGTCTGGTTGCGCCAATGTCCGGTGTGTTCGCCGCGGCCTTGCGCCAGACGCATCAGCCAGGTGATGTACTGCTTCTGCTCTTTGCGTGGATCGCCGCTGGCCACCGCGCCCACGCCCTCCCCCCAGGTCAGGGCGCGCGACAGCGAGTCCGCCAGGTTCAGGTGGCAACTGTCGCAGAAGGTGCTGCGCCCCTCGCCCGCCGACAAATGCCCGGCCAGCAGCATATCGGTACGGTTTTGCTCGCGACCGGCGCTGGAGAACGGCAGGTCCGGCTCAAAGGCGTGCACATACTGGTTATCAAACACCAGCATCTCGACGCGCGGATCATCGTAGAGAAACAGCGCCGAATAGATACGGTGAATATTGCCCAGCACATCGCTGCTCAAACCGCTGTGGCGCATGGTCGCCACGCGCAGATTGAACGTGCCCGGCGCCCGGGTGCAGATACTCAATTGCGCGGCGCGCAACAGTGCCAGGCTGTAGGCGCTGTCTTTGCCGCCACTGAACGGCAGCAGAATCCTGAACTGGCTGATCTGCTCCAGCCCGCCCGCGGCAACAATCAGGCGCTGGATCAGCAACTGCAGCGCTGTGCGCTCGGCGCGGGTCATGTAACCGAGCAGGCGCTGCAACACCTGCTGGTAGACATAATTCATCGCTTGCTCGTGAATGTCGCTCATCATCATTGTCCCGCGCTCCAGGAGATTGAAACACGAAGCTGCTGACTGTTGGTCTTGTTATCAAACATGGCTCGTTCCCTGAGTAATAATTCTCAACTCATTATCGGGATCGTCTGCACGATTACAAGCAACACTGTTTTATCCAAAGATGGACAACCCGCGACTATTAAACGATACAAATAAACAACAAGCATTTATAGCGCGCGTTTGTTATTCATTTAAACATGATCAGCAGCACATGCCACAAGCCGCGCCGCTCAAGCGCCTGACGGCCAAGCCGGCAGATCTCTGGAGCAGGTGGACTGGATTATCGATGATCGCCAGACAGGCAAAGGAGTTTAAGCGCGACAGACAATGACAGAAACATGCCTGATTGCGTAGCGAACTTTCCTACAACAAGACATGTAACCCGTAGGAGCTGCTTTAGCAGCGAAAGATTCTCAACGATATCTTCGCAGCTGAAGCTGCTCCTACAAACAAGAGAGGGGAAAGATTCAAGCGTCAGCCAACTCCAGTACCGCACGGCCACCAATCGGACAGCCATCCATATAACGGTGCGCCTGGGCCACCTGCTCGAACGGGAATGGACGGACCGCCAGCGGTGTCAGCACACCATCGGCCGTCAACTGGTTGATATCACGCAGCGCACGCTGCAGCGCCTCATTATCCGGATCGATGCCCAGTGCCGGCTTGCCAGTGAAGTTGCCCAGGCAATGCAGATAGAACTGGATGTTCTTCTGGAACGCCGCACACGCGGGGAATGGCGTCTGGTTGCCGCCCTGCAGCCCATAAAGAATCAGGCTGCCGCGTGGCGCGAGGACATCGCCCATGATCGACATCTGCGGGCCGCCCATGCCGTCGAACACCACATTGACACCTTTATTGTCGGTGTACTTGTTGACCGCCATGAGCAAGTCCTGCTCTTCGGTGACCACCACCTTGTCGGCACCCAGCGCCAGCAGATACTCGCGAGCATCTTCGGTCTTGGTCGCGGCAATCACCCTGGCACCGAGGGCTTTGCCCAATTGCACGAAGCACGGCCCGGCACAGTGGCTGGCATCGGTGACCAGTACGGTCTGACCCGGCTTGATACGCGCCAGATCCACATAGGCAAAATAGGCAATCAGCAGAGGCGTGTAGTGCACGCTGGCCTGCACCGGGGTCAGCACATCGGGATACCGGACCAGCGCCGAGCGCGGCAGGACAATCACCTCGCCATACACTGGATGCTGATTAGGGTCGGCGGATGGAAAGCTTGCCACCGCATCGCCCAGCGCGAGGTCTTCAACCCCTTCACCGAGGGCAGTGACCACACCGGCCATTTCCTGGCCGATCCCGGCCGGTAGCCGCGCCGGAGTACACGCCAGATTCTGCCGCCAGAGAACGTCGTACCAGCTAATGCCGATGGCCTGGACACGCACCTGCACTTCACCGGGCGCAGGCAACGGGTCCGGGTGCTCTTCAATCTTGAGCACCTCGGCCGGGCCGAACTGGTTGAAACGGATCGTGCGGGACATTGAGAACCTCGCCTTATGAACCTGAATGCCCTGCACTTTATCCGGGCTTTTCCGGCAGGACCAGTCAGTGGCTATTAATAGTCGACATGCCTGTCATTGATTCGTCATTGGACCGCATGATGCAGCGGATGACTCAAAGGCGGTCATTGTGGCATCCAAATGCCACATTGCAACCGCCTGCACAGTTGATTCTTGCCACACCGACAATAATCCAAGGCTTACCTGATGATGGCTTTTACCCTTACTATGCGCACCACAGCATGTTTGCCCGACGCCCCGCACCGGGTACATCGACCACCGTTCCGAGCCCCCACGTATGAACCGCAACGACCTGCGCCGCGTCGACCTCAACCTGCTGATTGTCTTCGAAACCCTGATGCACGAACGCAGCGTGACCCGCGCCGCGGAAAAACTGTTTCTCGGTCAACCGGCGATCAGCGCCGCCTTGTCGCGTCTGCGCGGGCTGTTCGACGACCCGCTGTTCGTCCGCACCGGGCGCAGCATGGAGCCCACCGCCAGGGCCTCGGAAATCTTCGCCCTGCTGTCACCGGCCCTGGACTCCATCTCAACCGCGGTCAGCCGCGCTTCGGAATTCGACCCGGCCACCAGCAACGCGGTGTTCCGGATCGGCTTGTCCGATGAAGTGGAGTTCGCCCTGCTGCCGTCACTGCTCAAGCGCCTGCGCTCCGAGGCGCCCGGCATCGTGCTGGTGATCCGGCGGGTCAACTACTTGTTGATGCCGGCATTGCTGGCTTCCGGGGAAATATCTGTCGGGGTCAGCTACACCAGCGACCTGCCGGCCAACGCCAAACGCAAAATCCTGCGCAAAAGCCGCCCGCAACTGCTGCGCGCCGACTCCGTGCCTGGCCCGCTAAGCCTGGACGACTTCTGCGCCCGACCGCACGCTCTGGTATCGATCGCCGGCGACCTGACCGGTTTTATTGACGAGCACCTGGAAAAATTGGGCCGCAAACGCCATGTGGTACTGGCCGTGCCACAGTTCAACGGACTGTCTACCCTGCTGGCCGGGACAGACATCATTGCCACCGTGCCGGATTATGCGGCCGAAGTGCTGACGGCCAGTGGCGGGGTCCGGGCCGAGGATCTGCCGCTGGAGTGCCAGACCTTTGAACTGCACATGGCCTGGCGCGGCGCGCAGGATAATGATCCGGCGGAGAGATGGTTGAGGTCGCGGATTCAGATGTTTTTCGGGGATCCGGATAGTCTTTAGGCGTCGTAACGCAGGCTGTTTAGCTGATCATTTCTGCCTTTCCACAAACCATGGAGATCCATTCACTTCCAGTGGATTGCTACATTGGGGGCACATGTGAGGGCATGCTTGGGATGGTTTGAAAAGGATGCCCCCAGCCTGAGGCCAAGCAAGCTATTGATGAGGATGGGTGGACTGAGGGAGATATGAACCCTCGGCCCTACCCCGTATCAATGGCCGAGCCGTAGTGAGCGCACCACCCACCATGCTAGACAAATGCGTGCAAATGTAAAAAATTATGATGGCACAATGCCTCGGAAACCGGCAATATCCACACGTTCCCAACGGATTTGAAGGAGCGCTTCCGATGACATGGCCAGTCACGCTGAAACTCGACAGCGCAGCCTACCCGCTCAGCGTGGTGCAACGCGCCGCTTATTCCCTGGCCAACACTGTCGCGATCCAGGTCGGTATTGAAACCAATCAGATAAGCCTCACGGCCCACCCCGCTGAAGCAAGGCTAACGCTTTCCCCGGAGCAGGCTCACTCGCTGATCCTCCAGCATCTGAACGACTTCGCCCTACGCGACCATATCAACCGCGAAACAGCAGGGTTGCGCGAAGTCCTGGCCCGAGCCGCGCTCGCTGGATGTGGGGTTTCGCAGTGACACTGATAGCGACAGACGCCAAGCACTACCGCTTGCTGCCTTTTCGATTCATGCGCATGAACACGGGACATGACCGTGACATCCTACTCACCTCTGATACCGGTGAGTACATGCACGTGAACGACGCGCAATTACGAGCCCTCAGCTACTTCGACGTTCAAGCAAGTACGCCTTTTTACAAGGACCTGCTGGCCCGCCACTTCATCTACGAACCAGGCCAACACGACCCGTTCCCGGAAATGGCTGCGCAGTATCGCAGCCGCAAGGACTTCCTCTTCCAGGGCCCAGCACTGCACTTGTTCGTAGTTACATTGCGCTGCAACCACACCTGCCAATACTGCCAGGTGTCGCGGGCTCCTCTGGGAGGATCCGGCCACGACCTGTCGGAAGAGGATGCACAGGCGGCGATCGATCGCCTGTTCGAATCGAACGCTCCCGCCCTGACTGTGGAGTTTCAGGGTGGCGAGCCGCTTCTGGCCTTCGAGCGCGTCCGCCAGATTGTCGAATGGATCGTTGAACGGAACGTGGTCGAACAACGGGATATTCAGTTCGTCATCACCACCACGCTGCACCACCTGACGGAGGAAATACTCGACTTCGCAGAACAAAATCACATCCAGTTTTCGACCTCGCTCGATGGGCCGGCGCCCTTGCACAATGCGAACCGCCCTACCCCGTCACGAGACTCCTACGAACGCACTGTAAAAGGCATCCAATGGGTCCGTGAGCGCCTTGGCCATGATGCAGTTTCCGCGTTGACCACGCTGACTTCAAGAAGCCTCGAACAACCTGAAGCAATCATCGATGAGTATGTAAGCCAGTGCTTCTCCAGCATCTCGCTTCGGCCTCTGAGCCCTTATGGATTTGCCACCAAGAGTGTCCATCGACTTGATTACCCTATTGAGCGATACCTGGCCTTCTACAAGAAGGCACTGGCCTACTTGCTGCATATCAACCAACAGGGCGTTTACCTCTCAGAGAGTTATACGAGCTTGTTGCTGAAGAATATTCTGACACCCTTCTCCTCCGGCTATGTAGACCTGCGCTCCCCCGCTGGCGCAGGCACTGCGGCGCTGGTCTACAACTATGACGGTTACGTCTATCCCTCGGACGAAGCCCGAATGTTGCTGGAGATGGGTGAAGACGGCTTGAGGCTCGGCACCGTGCAGCAACCCTTGTCTGAATTACTCGCATCGCCCGTTATGAATGCGTTGCTCGCCAGTGGTGTAGCAGAAGCGCTGCCGGGCTGCTCCGACTGCGCACTTGTTCCGTACTGTGGTGCTGACCCCGTCGAACACTATGCCCGCCAAGCTGACCCGATCGGACACCGAGTGTTCAGCAGCTTCTGCAAGAAGAACATGGGGCTGCTGAAGCATCTTTTCGGCCTGCTTTGCGATGGTGACGACAACGTGCAGAGAGTGCTGTTGTCTTGGTTGAACAGGCGCTCTTACAACGATGTCCCGCTCCCGGGTTACAGGGGCTGATGGCGATGCTGCGCAAAGATACCCACTTTGAAATCCATCACCTGAATGAGCCGAAATTGCTCAAGGTCATCACTCTGGATGAGTTCATCGAACAAGGCTTGGTTGTTTGTGCCGGAAGCGCTGAGTTCGGTGACCTGCTGCTTTGGCTGCCAAACGAAGAACGGCTACGGAGCCCGCATCTGCTCTCATTACCAGTGGGAGGATTCCTGATCCCGGAGCCAGTGATCGGCGACTTCGACAGCGCGCGGCCATACCTGCACACCCCCAAAGATGCGGATGTCGTGCAGCCCGGCGATGTCATTGCCATCACACCAGGCAGCACGTTGGTGCGAGTGCTCTATCGACGAGGCTCAGACAGCAACCTGCTGTTCATGACCGATCGTTGCAACAGCCTCTGCCTGATGTGCTCGCAGCCGCCCAAAGATATCGATGACCGTTGGCACATCGAGGAGAACCTACGGCTGATCGACCTGATGGACTCGGGCGAGGAAAATCTGGGAATCAGCGGCGGAGAACCAACACTTTATCGCGACGGCCTGCTTGAAATCCTGGCCAAGTGCAAAGCCGTTTTGCCACAGAAATCCATTCATGTACTCAGCAACGGGCGTCTGTTCCAAGACCCGAGCTGGATCGCAGCGCTCTCTGCCATCAGCCACCCTCAGTTGAGCTGGGGCATCCCCCTGTATGCCGACAATGCCGAAGACCATGACCATGTCGTGCAGGCTCCAGGCGCGTTCAGCGAAACCCTGCAAGGTCTTTACAACCTGGCGCGCGCCAACCAGATCATCGAGATACGCGTGGTACTCAATCGCCTGACCACGCCACGCTTGCCCGAGCTCGCCCACTACGTGTTCAGGAACCTGCCCTTCGTGCGGCATGTTGCGCTGATGGGTATCGAAAGCACCGGCCTGGCCAGGAAAAACTACGAAGAACTGTGGATTGACCCGCTGGACTATCAAGAGTCGTTGAGCCAAGCCGTGTATTTCCTGTTCAACCGCGGAGTGCCGGTTTCGATCTACAACTTGCCCCTGTGCCTGATCCCGGCCCACCTCTCGCGTTTCGCCCGCCAGAGCATCTCGGACTGGAAGAATCTGTTCATCGATACCTGCCAGCAATGTGCTGCCGTCAAACATTGCTCTGGCTTCTTCAAATCCCACACCGACCGCTGGCAGAGCCGCGGCGTACAACTACTATCGACCGAGGCCTTTAGCGCCTATGCAAGGAGTGCACAGTGAAATTGCTCGACCGCTGGAAAGTCCTGATCAGTGGGATCAGCCTGCTGCCAATAGCAGGTACCACCCTGGCACAATCGGGCCATCTGCCACTCGCCGATGCAAACTGGCAACCCAACGACAAGCTACAGCCTCCGGTATTTGCCGATACGCTCAATGCGCCAAACACCGTCAACATCTATGCGGCGCATCGCTCGCACAGTTCTCACCGGTCCCACAGCTCGCACAGTTCTCACTACAGCGGCTCAGGTGGCTATAGCGCACCTCGCTACTACAGCCCACCCGCTACTAGTACCCGAGGCTACAGCGCGCCGAGTGCTTCGAGCAGCCCTCCAAGCAGCAACAGCATTTATCAGTCGTCTGGCACTACCAGCGGGATAAGTTCGAGCACTTCTAAGAGTCGCGCGACCAATGAGCAGAAAAGCAATCTGGTCACCCGTGTGCAGACCGCGCTTATGGTGCGCCAGTATTACCAAGGCTCCATTGATGGGGTGATGGGCAAAGCAACACGTGGGGCGTTAATGGCCTTTCAGATGGACAGTGGGCTGACCGTGAATGGCCGGATGGATACACCATCGCTGAATGCGTTGGGTATCAAGATTCCATAAGTCGATTCAGGTTAAAGCTCGCGCCCGTTCAGCAACGAAGGAACTATCCATGCAGCACATCACTCAAGTCGACAACACTCTCTGGGCATTGATCAGCCGCCTGCAAGGCAAGGAACTGCAAACACCGTCGCGTAGCGCCCGTTTCCGTATCACGACCGTTGACGCAAATCGCGTTGTGATTGAGACCGGATCGAAAGACTCGCAGTTGGCGCTGACTCGAACAGCTTTCCAGCAAACGCTGGACTACCTCGCCGGTAACAATCATTTCGGCCAAGCACAAGCTGTGGAAATCAGCTCCAACCATACGTACGAAAACGCCGGTCCACTTTGCCAGGCGGCTCGTTACAGAGCAGAAGGCAAGCCGGGCCGTACCAACATCACCTACATTCTGCCGATTCTGGAGCAGTGCCAGGCAGTCGGCATCCGGTCAACCACCCCAAACAGCACTTGGCTGCTGCCCTGAGCCGCTCCTGATATCTTTACAAGGACGCCAACATGTACGCCAAAATGGACACCTTCCGCCCCAGCAGTGCCGCGTCGTTCGATCAACCCTGCAAGGTTACGATCGACATCGAGTTTATCACCGTCTCCTATGACGACGCGGGGCAGACCTGGCAATACCGAGGCCAGGCAAAAGGCCCGGGGCATTACGAACTGCAAGCAGAAGGCTTCGACGGCAGAGCAACGCTGCACCGCTTTGAAGGCTCGAATGTGCTGGACGGCACTTGGGTCGAAGACGGAGTACGCGGGATGTGGCGAATTGTCTGCCAGCCGATTGATTCGCCATTCGTGCCCACATAAATAAGCTGAACTCGTGGTGGTTTGATGGGCCGCCACGGGGTCATCCACCTCAACTGGCAAAACAAGACGTACATCAAGGTGGCCAAGCATTGCTATCCGCATGGATTTTAGAAGCACTGAAAAAAGTTCAAGGATGAAAATGATAGCTCTGAAAGCAAAACTGCTCACCAAATTCCTGCAATATTCCGTATCCCAGCGGTTCTATCTCGCCTCGGTAGTTACGTACCTCATCACGATTGCAGCTTCCCTATACACGGGCACATCCGCGCTTACCATCGGGACGACGGTCGCGGCTGCATTGATAATCTGCGGATTCATTGCCTGGTGCATCCCTTTCGCCCGCTGGCTCCATACAGCATGGGATAAGCCATTCACCAAAACGCCCATCATCATTATGCATCTGCTTGCACTGCTGGTATCGACAGCATGCGCGCGTTTCGCGGTTGCCGAGACGTTAGGGCTGCCCCCTCAAAGTTTTGATCTGACAGTCGGCTTTCTCGCGTTGCTGTTCTACATTCCATCGTGGCTGCTTGTGGTGGCAATACTCCTTGGTCTGACAGCAGTGCTGATCATGGTCATCGCGATGATCAGCCTGCCATTTGAAGCAGCCTGGCAACATATAACCCGCTTGGCCGCGCTCCTCGGCTTTCAAGCTAAATTCAAGCAATCGCGCAGTATGATCATGTTCCATGGTGCAGGAGCACTGATCATTAGCGTGCTATTTGCCATGAGCTACGGCTACCTTACCGACAACTTCAATCCGGCCTTCAAGGCCGTGACCAAAGTCATTGCACTACGAAGTGATTTCCACAAGACCCCTAACTATCCCGACGTGCGGACTGGAGAATATGTGCATCCATTGGAGAATGGCTTTATCGCTTACGCCCGCGAACTAGAAGACAAAAGTGTCATCATTGGCGTTCGTCTACAGCCTGCCGAGAATTATGATGTCGTCGTGTCAACTATTCCGCCTCTCAAGGTTGCAATAGCAACCATGGCAGAACACGTCAAGCAATCCCCAGCGCTGATTTGGCTGCTCAGTAACACTGCTTCAGAAACTAAGTCTGACTCGATGCTGCGTTAGGCCTGGTTGCCGAGCCAGCAGGACAGCAGCTTGAGACATCAGTGGATGAGTCAAGGCGCATCAGTTGCTCTCCACCGATCCATTTCTTACAGGGGCATAGAAGAGCTTAAGCGACGGAATCTGCATCTTCCAGCCCTGAATCTCCAAAACCCAAAAAACCGCCAATACAGATAAACGGCTTCAAAAAGACAGTGGAGGAAAGGCTTTGATCTGGTACGGACTACCAATAGGACAAATTAAGACGTTGCGGCGAATGATGATGCATCCGCCCGACTTTGACCCAATAAGTTACATTGAGAAAACCCTTCATGAACCTGACTCTCATCCCTCGAAGGAAACGCTGATTCTGGCTAGTGAGTTCAACAGGCTTAGAGAAAAGTTACTGCCTTCACTGGGCCAGATTCATTCCGATCTAGCGAATAGCGGACCATTAAACCTTGAAAACACCACAGCAAAGCCTAGGCCACTAGAATACAAATTCTTAAAGACCAGCCTTTCAGAACCACTCAAACAAGCGCTAACCATTAAAGCTTGCGATGGCATCAACATGCAACTAGACAGGATCTCTGACTCTCTTAAAATAAATGAATATCACGGCACAAAGCCGAATGAAGGCCTATATGACATTATTAGGCTTTACTTTCTTAGCGAGGTGCTTTTTCTTCTGCTATCAAAAACCGCATCCGCGACAAAGCAGGGTAACTCAATCGAAGTCAGACCATCCTCCCATGAAGTCACGAAGCAATTGCATCGAAAGTGGTTTGCTAATCAATGGGAGCAAAATAGCTGCGCAGCCAACATAGCTTATCTTGACATGATTCCTTTAGGCTTCGATAAGCATTCCATGTTCCCTTTGATTATAAAGGCGCTGGGCGAAAAACTTACAGACAAAATATTTTTTGTTCCCGAAGGGGAACTACCATATAAAATTCAAAACCTTCCAAGCATACAATGGGCTAGAAAGCTTTGTAAGCTTGCAGTTCTTTGCTCATGGTGTCAGATCAAGAACGAATTGAATTACGCACCCAATCAGCTCATCAGCAAGATAGGTATAACAACAGACGAAATTCAAAAAATCGAAGAGTTCTCGGAAAAACAGCCAAGACCTGACCGGGTGTTCGATGTCACCAGCAAAGGAATATCCATTAATAACCCCAGCATTACAATACAGCTTCGGCATACAATCAATTATCTCGCCAACAAGATTTCTGACGAGAAATTAAACCATGAAATTGGAATATTTTTCGAAAAAAGGTGTGTGTTTGACTATTTTTTCCGTGAAGACATCAAGAAAAATTACTGCGCATTTGAAGGCTTTGTACCTCATGAACTCGGTGAGAAAAATCTTAACCCTGACGCAGACCTGATAATCAAAGACATAAAGCGAAATCAATATTATTTTACTCAGGTTAAATATCTTCGAACAGGCGGCAGAGCCTATATTCTTGGGGATAGTGACCACCTCGTTACCGACAAAATAAATAAAGGCCTTCGACAGCTGACTGACGCTAGACTTGCACTAAAGGAAGGAAAACTCGACGAAATACTTAAAAGAAAAGGAATATACGACTGCACCAACGAGAACTCACACCTCCTTCTAATTCATAATATTTTTAACTTTGACTTCACAATATGGCCACAAGGCGTGATTTCGTACGAATGGAATACGCTCAGGAACGTATTAAATAATGGAATGGTACGATTTGGCCATAGCCAACAAGCTTTAAAAACTTGGCAGCATGCAAATGTTCTTCCACTTGAAGACCCTGATCAGCTTATAATGCACTACATTAAAAACTCCCCTGCACAAATTGCATGTTCCATCGGCACAATTTTTGATGCTGACAATATTGTAGTGCAAACGGAGATTAATGGAATCGAAATTCGTTGCAGAGGCCTCGGGCTTTGACTCAACCACGACAGCCAAGCATTGCCTGGCTTTTATTGATCGTAAGCGTTCCATAAACCCCAGCGTGTAAACGATGAGGCGGTGCGTCAGCGATGTTTCAATGGTTTTTCTGAAGCACCACACTAAGTGTTCAGTCTCTGAGAGTTATGAGTCCACCTTCGTGTTACGCACTGGTTACGACCCGGACATCTGAACCGGACACGTTCTTAATATAAGAGTAACTGGTGCCGAGGACAGCAAGCTGATCAGCGGAGATTTTCGCTGCTGAAATGGCGGGCTGTACGATCACGAATCTGAAAATCATCTCGTGGTCGTGGCACTTGTTGCGAAGCAGCTCCAAATCCATTGGGTCACCCTTGAGGATTCTGTCGAACCCTTTCGGCAGCGATTGCTGGTACCGTCCCATCAATCGATTGAAGAATTTTTCCTCGGTGTGCAGCCACTTCACCGATCGTGAGGCCTGGCCGCAGACCTCATAGACATCGTTCACACGAGCGCCAGGTCGAGCCTCTCCATCTTTTTGGGGGCAATACTTGCAGTGGTAAAGGTCGACAAAGATTGCGTCTTTGCTCTCTTTGATTGCCACCAAATCCGCAATCTCACCTGCGCTATCATCGTTGAAAATGAATGCATAGTCGTCCTCGATTCGGCTGTAGGTGAACCCTTGGACGGTGTCCATGTTACGAGTTGCTCTCATGGACTCGCTGTGAATCTGAGTGGTCCCCCAGTCCCAAGCCTCAATCAGCGCTATCGGAAGCTTCAAGTCCAAACTATTGGGTGTGTAGAACCGGTAATTGCCCTCGATCATCGAGCCGTCCACGGCTAGCAGGACCAAAGGGTTCATATCCAGGTACTGCTCGAACGAGCTCTCTTCGGCGAAAATGATCTTGACCCCAGGGCAGGAGACTTTGTAGCTGTCGTTCAGTAACCGTATCGTGATGTCAGGCAACAGACGCTCCGTGCCATCTACTGCAATGGCGATGAGGGGCACTTCTAGTGTCGGGTCATCTCTTCGCCGAGGCTTGCCAAGCTCGACATCAAGCAGGTTGAAAATCTCACCGTTGAACGCTAGCGAAATTTTCTGCTCGTTTTCGATCGCAATGGACTCTGGCCAATCAGCATAGAAAAGTCCCGTTGGCCAAGCCCCTTCGATCTTCTCCGAGCGAATCACATCCTTGAGCACTTCAGAAGGGTTGATCGAGGCATCGTTGAGTTTTTGCGAGGCACGTTTGCACCACTCAATCCAGTAAATGATGCTGGAAGAGTTCATCTCCCAGATCTTCCCTTTGTGAGAGCAGCCAACGGTGGTGCGCTGTCCATCTTCATAGCCCGTTGCGAAGATGTTGGACTTTTTCGCAGTGCCGTTCTCGATTTCACTGATGACGATATTGATGTCCCGCCCGACGTGCATCGTGAATCTCAGATCCTTGCGTGTCCTGGACAGCCCCACGTTCTGCAGCTTCATGAGCTTGATGTCGTGCAGGGTTCGGAAGGTAGACTCACCGTTGATTCGCCTGGCATCCTTGGCAATCAAATTCAAAAAACGCGTCGCTTGCGACTCATCACCAGAGGAGTGAATGAAGAGCGTCTTGTCGGGCGCGTGGTAGTACGCCAGGTACAGAATCCAGTTCGTGTCCACAATCGCCGAGGTCTGAGCCCATCCGACGGGTGTTTCTCGTCGGGTCACCATGATGATGGTGTCTGAATCGTCGTTGATAGAAAGGAACTGCAGCGGTTCTTTCTTCTGGGAGAAGTGATCCGCTTTTTCTGGCCGCCAATGGTCGCGCTCCACATGGTAGGCGATCGCACTGATCTTCGGGTTTGGGTTCAACCCGAAGATCTCCTCGGAGTCGGCATCATCCGGGAACTGTTCAGTGAACGCCTCTTTTTCGATTTCGCGGGCGATCTTGTCTTGGCTCACATCTCGAATCACGGCGCTCCAGTCGGCACTTTCCTTGTAAAGCACTGCCATCTGGTAATCGACTTTCTGGTTGGCAATGTTTGAGACGAATTTGGCGTCGCCTAGCGTGTCATCAACCCGGGTTAGCCGACCGATGAACTGTAGCGTGACGGCCGGACTGCGATGCTGGTCGTGAATAGCCGCGATTTTCAGCTCTGGCAGGTCGAAGCCTTCGCCCAGCATGTCCACGCATACGATGATCTTGTATTTCTTCTCGACAATTTCACCCAGCAGTTTGACCCGATTCGGCACCTTGCTGTGGATGAGAATGGGTGAGAGGTCTTCATGCTTTTTGTAGAGCTCAAATAGGGCTTCAGCACGTTTTTGCGATCGTGCACGTACCATCAGTAGGTGGTTAAAGCCTTGCTCTCGATCGCCTCGCAACAACTCTACCGCCTTATCAGCAACCACTTGGTCAGCCAACTCGAGGTTGTATTCGCGCACTGGGTGAAATTCGATCGACTTGAAGTAGCCATCGATCTGCGCATCCTTCAACGGGTAGTTGTAGATAATCTTGCCTTCAAGGGGCTGATTGTCCTCCCTGAAAGGCGTGGCAGTGAACTGCAGGCATGGCTTCTCTTTAAACGCGGTTTTCACCCGCCCCCATGTCATGGCGGCCACATGATGGCTTTCATCGATGATAAGGTGGCTGCAGAGCTCAGCCAAGGCTTGGAGGGACTCTGTGTCGAATCGCTGCAATGCTTGCGGGGTAGCGACAATTACATTCGCCTCGGCAAGCTGTTGGACATCTTCAGCCGACATTCCTGAGCCGATAGCCCTAACCACAGGGTTAAGTGCTGTGGCAGAAACAGCACCGATCTCCCGAAGTTTTTTCAGCCCGAGGCATTTTTCGACAAGCTGGGAACGCAAGGCATCTGACGGGACGAGCACCAATGTCCTTGCCAACCGCCCTGCGATAAGCAGACCAAGCATGGTATCGGTCTTGCCGGTACCCGTTGGCATCACGATCGTTGCCGTCGTGGCCGGAGACATCACCAAGTGGCCCAGTGAAGCGTATAGGGCGGCAAGCTGAGGCTTACGCAAACCCGGCGTATTGGTATCCCGGACTGCCAGGTTGAAGTTGAAGAGGTGTTGCTGCCAGCTTTGATATACGTCTAAGTACTTCCCTGTAGCATCGACCATTGCGCTCACCAAATTGAATGTGAGAATCAGCACCGATTATTAAATGGCTACATGCTATCAGTGAACATCATTTCAGGTGTCCCCCGAAAAGCAGTGCTCAAACGCGCCACGCCCTCTGCCTTCACCAACCGACTATCGATGCCAAACAGTCCAATCTGAGATGAAGGTACACTGAAAGCCATCCGAATCCATCTTGGTCTATTTAAGAAATCGCCATTCGCGATCACTCGCAAAACTGATGCCATTGGGGGCAAAATTGGGGACATATTTGATATTTTTCCGCCTAAAAATACCGTCCTAGAGCCTAGTCAAAATGTTTTTTGGGGATCCAGATAGTCTCTGACCTACACCTCCCTGCCATCAAACGTTGCCCACCTGGATCACGAACACGCCGTACCCTTCCGGCGGTCGTATCGAACAGGTGTCCGTGCTGTGTAGCTCAACCTGGCAACGACTTGAGGCGTACCTGGTGAGACGTCGTATCGTTGCCGGGTTAACTCCTGATCACGGACGCAATCAAGACGATTTGGCAAACCGAATCAAAGATGCAACGCGGGCTTGGGCTGGCCAACGCCATGGCCAGATGGGACCCGGACCCGCAGCGCAATCAGCAGCGCGGCCAGCAGCATCAGCACGGCCGCTGCGACGAATACGCCTGCGCTGCCACTGAGGCTGAACACTGCACCGCCAGCGGCTGCGCCTGTTGCGATGGCGGACTGCACAGATGCCACCACCATGCCCCCGGCGCTTTCCGCCTGATCGGGGACCGCACTGGCAACCCAGTTCGACCACGCCACCGGCACACCACCAAAGGCCAAGCCCCAGACCGCCAGGAGTATCGCCTGCCCCGGCACCGAGGCCGGTAACAGCACCAACGCCAGTGCTGCAATACCGACCAGCGCGGGCATCAATACGAGCGTGGCCAGCGGGTGGTGCTCCAGCAGTTTCCCGGCCAGCAGCGTGCCGGCGAAGTTCGCCACGCCGAAGCCCAGCAGCATCAGTGACAGCCCTTGCGGGCCGATGCCGGTAGTCCCTTCAAGCAATGGCCGAACATAGGTGAACATCGCAAAGTGGCCGCTGTGCACCAGCACGCAACCAAACATGCCCATGGCAATGCCCGGACGCTGCAACACCTCGAGCACGGTGCGCAGACGTGCCGGCCGGCGCGGCGCAAGGGGTGGCAGAGTGAACGACTGGAACACCAAGGTCACCACGCCAACCGCCGCCGCTGCAAAGAACGCGCTGCGCCAACCATACAACCCACCCAGATAGCTGCCCAGCGGCACGGCAACAACTGTCCCGATGGCAATGCCGCTGAAAATGATCGACAGCGCCCGTGGCAACAAAGCGCTCGGCACCAAGCGCATCGCGACCGCCGCCGCCATGCTCCAGAACCCGCCAAGGGCAATACCCAGCAAGATACGCATCAACAACAGCACCGCGAAGCTGGAGGAAACGGCGACCAACAGACTGGAGGCGACCATCAACGTGGAAAAGCCCAGCAACACCCAACGCCGGTCGATACCACGGGTCAGGCCTGGCACCAACAGGCCGGCGAACAGCGCGACGACTGCTGTCACCGTTACCGCCTGGCCAGCCAGCGCTTCGGACACGCCAAGGTCAGTGGCCATCAGCGTCAACAAACTGGCCGGAAGGTACTCAGCGGTCAGTAACCCGAATACCCCCATTGCCAACGAAAAGACCGCCAGCCACGCGGGGGTCGCAGGCTCCACCTCCAAGTCGACGCCAGGATGGCGGTCGGGTACGGCATTACATACACAGTCAGTCATCGTACGGATCTCCCAATCTTCATTACGAGCCGAAGTCTAGGCCTCCGAATCCGGATGATCTATGATTGAAAATCTCTATTTTTTGACCAAAACACCTGAATGATGCCTGCAGATCAGTTTGCTCTTTCTTCGGACCTCATTAACGAACTGTTGCGCGGCATGCGCCTGCGCGGCGTCGAATACCGACGTATTCAGGCAGGTCCTACCTTCGGCTTGGGCTTCACGGAAAAACCTGGGCACGCCTGGTTCCACTTCATAGCCGTCGGCAATGCGGTGCTGCAAATGGAGGATGGCACCCACTACGCGCTGTCTGCCGGCAACGCCGTATTCATCTCCCATGGCGCAGCCCATCAACTGCTTTCCCACCCTGGCGCGCCGGTTCTAGACATCAACCGCCTGGACGGCGCCCCGCTCGGTGACACCGTCAGCGCAGTGGATACCGGAGCCGATGCCAGCCCCACGCCAAGCACTACGTTGTTCAGTGGTTGTATGGAGTTTGAACTGGGCAGCATCCATGGCCTTGGCCAGCTGATGCCGGGCGTGATGCTGATTGATGCCGGCGGCCAGCGTTACCCCGGTTTGGTACCGATCCTGGCAACCATGGAGCGCGAGGTTAGCAGCGCACGGGTCGGCTTCGCCGGTATCCTTGCGCGTTTGGCCGACGTGGTGGCTGCGATGGTCGTTCGCGGCTGGGTGGAATGCGCCTGCGGCAATGCTTCAGGTCTGGTCGCCGCCTTGCGGGATCCGCGCCTGGCCGGTGCACTGCTTGCGCTCCATCAACAGCCAGGCCGCGACTGGACCGTTGCGCAGTTGGCAGCGCACTGTAATACCTCACGCTCGGTGTTCGCGGAGCGCTTCCAGGTGACAATTGGCATGGCCCCGCTGCGCTATGTCACCGAACTGCGAATGCGGCTTGCGAGCCAGTGGCTGACCCTCGAAAGGCTGCCGATTGAAGAGGTAGCGCAGCGTTTGGGCTACACATCGCAGGCCGCATTCAGTCGTGCCTTCAAGCGCATTACCGGCAAAACCCCTGGATTAAGTCGTAAGGTGAGGCAACCCGCTGTTACTCGCAACCGAGCGCAAGTCGTTGATGATCCATGCCTATGACCCATTCACGACTCCAAATCCAGAGTGATTGTCCGCGCATGGATCAACGATGAGAACACCTGAGGTCAACTGACGGCCGGATTGGGGTTTCTGCGAAAAAATCACAAACTGATAGTTTTTGCGAATATCACTGCCCTCATTGAACCTGTACCGTTGCCACTGAAGTTTCGCCCTCCTCGCCAGCCACCTTATTGGCGTCAAAAAATAGAACTAAATATCTCCTCAACAATTCCCGAAGGCCTGCCGATAGAAGTAACAAGGTGTTACGAGCGCAGATCCTCTTGTCTAAACGCTGGTTTAACAAGGCAGGATCCTACAGGGCAGGTTGCGGCGTAACGGTTAGAGCATGAAGCGCTTTTGCTGTTTACTTCACTGAGAAAAATTTATGTCTATAAGAAACATGAATATCGCTCCACGAGCGTTTCTTGGTTTTGCGTTCATTGCTCTATTGGTCGTCGCGCTGGGGCTTTTTGCGCTGAACCGCATGAGCCTGATCCGCCAGGCCACGGTCGACATGGAAACCAACACCATGCCGAGCATCACGCTGCTAGGCAACGTCAATGAATCGGTGCTGCGCCTTAGGGTCTTTTCATTACGCCTGCTGGTCAATCGCGAGCCTGAAATGCTGCAGGAGACCGATCAGCGGATTGCTGAAATAACCACCCAATTGCAAACGGCCAAGTCTGCTTATAGTGCGCTACCGGCCGAGGCGCAAGAGAGAGCTACTTATCAACAGTTCGATACAACACTGACTCAGTATCTTGGGTTACTCAATCAGGCACTGCAGCTGTCGCGTGAGAACAAGACCGAAGAAACCCGGACCATGATTAACACGGGTATGCGACAAACTTCTGACTTGATGACCAAACAACTCAAGGATCTGGTTGATATCAACCGAGCCGCTGCTATTGCAGGCTCTCACATAGCTGGGCAGCAATATGACGGTGCAACGGTTGCCATTATTGCCGTGGCGATAATTGCATCAATGATGACGGTCCTGCTCGCCTGGTTACTGACCCGCAGTATTGTGACGCCTTTGTCGCGAGCGGTTAGCGTTGCTCAGGCAATCGCGGCGGGCAACCTGACCAAACACATTGAAGTCGATGGCAAGGACGAACCGGCGCGCTTGCTTGAAGCGTTGGTGGTCATGCAGCAGAACCTTCGTACGACTATCCAGATGATTTCAGGGTCGGCCACGCAATTGGCCTCGGCAGCAGAAGAGTTGAGCGCAGTCACTGAAGAGTCGTCCCGCGGCTTGCAAAAGCAAAACGATGAAATTGAACAGGCAGCGACTGCCGTGAACGAAATGACCGCCGCTGTCGAGGAAGTTGCGCGCAATGCCGTGTCCACCTCCCAAGCTTCAGAGCAGTCAACGGATACAGCGCGTCAGGGTCGCGACAAGGTCGTGCAGACCGTACAAGCGATTCAGGCCATGACCCAGGATGTGCAGACCACCTCCAACCTGATTGAAGGCCTGGCAGAACAGGGCCGCGATATCGGCAAGGTGCTGGATGTGATTCGCTCCATTGCCGAGCAAACCAACTTGCTGGCATTGAACGCGGCAATCGAAGCTGCAAGGGCTGGCGAAGCAGGTCGTGGCTTTGCTGTGGTGGCCGATGAGGTTCGGGCTTTGGCCCACCGTACGGCGCAGTCGACTCGAGAGATCGAACAGATGGTCGCCGGTATTCAAAGCGGAACCGGCAATGCCGTGCAGTCGATGAGTTTGAACACCAGCCGCACGCTCACCACGCTGGAGCTTGCCCGGGCTGCCGGAGAAGCGCTTGAGCAGATCACCGAAGCCATTTCGAAAATAAACGAACGCAACCTGGTGATCGCCAGCGCCTCGGAAGAGCAGGCCCAAGTGTCTCGCGAAGTGGACCGGAATCTGGTGAACATTCGTGACCTGGCCACTCAGTCGGCAGCCGGGGCCAATCAGACCAGTGCCGCCAGTCATGAGTTGTCGAGATTGGCAGTGGCCCTGAACGGCATGGTGGCACGCTTTGTGTTTTGATTAGCGCTTGACTGAACAAGTGCGGCTGCAGTCATGAGTCTGATGCAGTCCGCACTTCAATCAGCACACTGTAGATCAAGCCTGCAAACCCGTGCGGCATGAGGCTAACCCGCTTTGGCCGCCGTTTCGATCGACTGCCACGCCGCCCGCCCCAGCATGTCCCGATAGTGCCTGGGGCTATTAACCACACGTTTCGATAGCCAGGCCCGTGAATAATTTTCTGCCTGACCAATGATCAGCGACGGCAATAACTCGGCAGGCACGTGCGCAAAATGCTCGGCGATGCCTTGCGCGGTCATCCATTCCAGCAATTTCTTGTTGCGCTGCTTGTTGCGGGCGGCGAGTTCTTCCTTGAACGGACCGGTGGCCACGGCAAAGCGCCCCTGCAGGACAAATCGTGCCCAGTCCGGTTGCGCGTCCACCCAGTCGACATAGCTGTGCACCAGCGCAAGTACCCCGGCCTTGGCGTCACCTGCGTGTTGCAGGTAGGCGTCGCGCAGCCGTTCCTGGTCATCAAGCGCTGCAAAAAACAGCGCCGCCACCAGCCCTTCCTTGCTTTGAAAGTGGTGGTAAATCGCCCCCACGCTGGTATCGCATTCGGCACGAATGGCCTCGATGGTAGTGGCTTCAATACCCATATCGTTAAAGAAGCGCAAAGCCTGGCGCAGGATGGCGCGTTTAAGGTCGCCGCGTCTCCCGGGAAAAACACGGTCTAGCAGATCAGATTCCATGCGGGTGCGCCTGAAAAAGACGAATGGTACGACGACCACGGGGGCTGCAGGAAGCGGCGCTTGACACCTGTCAAATACAGAATTATGTTCTGTAACAGAGTAATATTCTGCAACCAACAAGAAGGTCGTGTTCCATGAGCCAAGCCCTGAGCATGTTCAACAGCGTCGGATCATCTGCATTCAGCAACATGGTCTGCCAGATGGCCCCTTACTTCAGCACTATTACCCCGGAAGTGGCTGAGCTGAGGCCCGGTTATGCGCTGGTTAAAGTGCCGTTTCGCAAAGAAATCACCAATCACTTGGCATCAGTGCATGCCATTGCCTTGTGCAACGCCGCTGAACTGGCGGGCGGCATGCTGACGGACGTATCCATTCCCGCGGGCGGCAAGTGGATTCCGAAGGGCATGACCGTTGAGTACCTGGCAAAAGCCAAAACCGGCATCCGCGCAATTGCCGATGGCAGTGGCGTTGACTGGAACAGCGCAGGCGACAAGATCGTCTCGGTGGATATTTTTGATGAGGCGGATGTGAAAGTGTTTACGGCCAAAATCACCATGAATGTGAAGTCAGCTTGAGCTGAGCGAGGCGCCTCGGGCAACCCTGTGGCGCTCATTGCGCCATTGACCGGGGGCCACCCCGGTGGCGGCCTTGAACGCGCGACTGAGGGCCACATCCGAGCCGTAGCCCGTCTGCTCAGCCGCCATCGCAATCGAGTGCCCCGCCGCCAGCAGTAGCTTGGCCTGATAAATCCGCCAGGTCGCAATGTAGGCCAACGGCGGTATGCCGATAACCGACTTGAACAACGCCGCGAACGCCGAACGGGACATGGCCGCATCACGCGCCAACTGCTCCAGCGTCCAGGGATGGGCGAGGTCTGCATGAATACGCCGCAGGGTTTTCGCCAACTGCTGGTGACTCAGGCCGGCCAGCCAGCCATCGGCCATGTTGCCTTCGGATGCCGCCCACACCCGAATCGCCTGAATGAACAGAATGTCCAGCAACCGACTGACGATATAGGGCGTGCCCAACCCATCTTGGGCCTCCTCCAGGCCGATCTGTTCAAGAACCGAAAGCATGCGCCCGGTATCAGAATCGCTCATGGCAACGTGCACTACATCAGGCAGCAAGGCTGACAGCGGCTCGCCGGCGGCATGGTCGAAGCTGAACAGGGTCGAGAAAAACTCACAGGCCGGCCCTTCACCGCCAAAGGTGACCCGATGGCCTGTCACGTGATCCGCCACCTCCCAGCAGGAGATGGCGACGGTGTCCGGTGTGTCGCCCAACACGCCGTCCACGCCCTGCTTGATGATCAGGCAGTCACCGGCCCTGATCTCGACAGGCGCCTGCCCTATGCGGGTGAACCAGCACTGGCCGCTGGCAACAACCAACAGCCGAGCCTGCCCCCCACTGTCAAACGAAATCGCCCACGGCGCCTGCCCACGCAAACGAACAAACAGGGAGCTTTCCAGGTGCATGGCATTGAGTACGGAGTCGAAGGGGTGCATGGCGCCGACTTTGGACGATGG
Source organism: Pseudomonas sp. StFLB209 (assembly GCF_000829415.1). Classification (NCBI taxonomy): domain Bacteria; kingdom Pseudomonadati; phylum Pseudomonadota; class Gammaproteobacteria; order Pseudomonadales; family Pseudomonadaceae; genus Pseudomonas; species Pseudomonas sp. StFLB209. The sequence goes on from NZ_AP014637.1 coordinate 5,200,281, forward strand.
GTTAAGACTTCGATACTCCAGGCAATGGGCCATCCAGTCAAGCAAGGCCACCATAGGCCTTATTCAGGCCATTGGGACCTGATCGACCGAGGTGACGCATGAAGGTTTACCGTTTACAGAAAATCGGATCCATCGAAGGCCTGGAGCTATGTGAGGAGCCCATCCCGACACCAGGGCCAGGTGAGGTTCTGGTGCGCATTGTGGCCACCTCCCTCAACTACCGAGACTTGGCGATTCTCAATGGCTCATTGCCGTTCGGCGCGCAGGACGGTCGAGTACCGCTGTCGGACGCATCCGGCATTGTCGAGGCAGTGGGCGCCGGTGTGAGCCGGTTTGCGGTGGGCGATCGAGTGGTCAACGCGTTCGTTCCCGGCTGGGTGTCGGGGCCTTTTCGTGAGTTTGCCCCGCAATACGGTCTGCAGCTCGATGGCTGGTCCAGCGAATATCGCACTATTGACCAACAAGAGCTGGTAGCGTTACCCGACTCGATCAGTTTCGAGGCCGCAGCCACCCTGCCCTGCGCCGCCGTTACCGCTTGGTCAGCACTCAAAGGCATCGGCCCGCATCAACGGGTACTGACCCAAGGCACCGGCGGCGTGTCACTGTTCGCCGTGCAACTGGCCAAAGCCGCTGGCGCGCAGGTCATCGCTACCACGTCCTCGGAACAGAAAGCCGCACAATTGCGCGACCTGGGCGCCGATCACGTCATCAATTACCTTGAGCACCCGAACTGGAGCGAGGCCGTTCGGGCACTGACCAACGGTCGTGGCGTGGACCGTGTGGTCGAAGTCGGCGGCCCCGGCACCTTGATGCAATCGGTCAAAGCGGTCGCCATTGGCGGGCAAGTGTCACTGGTGGGCATATTGGCGGCCGGCGAAATGCCAGGGTTCATGGATATTTTCCTGAGCCAGGCACGCTTGCAACCGATTGCCACCGGTAACAGACAGGACCTGGAAGATCTCATCGCCACCGTGGCCCGGCATGATCTCAAACCGGTGATCGACAGCCGCTATGCTTTTGATGATGCGTCCAGTGCGTGGCGACGCTTTGCGGCACGCAATCTGTTTGGCAAGGTGGTGATAACCCAAAACCTGTGACCCAACGTCCGGTACCCAGGCCCTGCCATCGGTGCATTCCTGGGTTTGCTGGAACAAGTCAAAACAAGCGAGAAACGATCGGGTCGGACTCGCGCAAAAGCCTGTTTTTAACGCAGCGTGACCGAGCGCAGCTACTTTACGTACAGAGCCTAACCAAGGATTACCACGCAGCCGTTGTTTAATCGCGGCACAAAAACTTCAAGTAAAAATACGTCCAGCGGCTAACTAAACAACTCCTCCCGCCCTCCCAAAAGGACATCATGAAGCACCCGCTCGATACGCAAAACCCGATTGATGGGGCGCTCGACTTGCAGACAACGCGCGCCCGTGCCGGTGATCGGCGCTTCAAGCACCGGGCACCGGCAAAATGATTGTTTACTCTTTGCTCAAATCCACCAACGGCACCTGGCGCACCTCGGTCGCACGGCCGTTCTGGATCGTTTTGATCTGCTGCAGTGCCTGGTCCACCGCCGGTTTATCGGCCAGCAAGGCGTAGCTGATGCTGAACTGACGCTGTTGTTCAGGACCAATAGTCGGCACCAGATTCAGCGGTCGCTGGTAACGCCGGTTGTACGAGAAACTGGTGCCAGGCTCCAACCCGGTGACGTAGCCCTGGCCGCGGGTGTCAGTGTTTTTCCATAGCGAGAACACTGGCAACTGCTGGATATTGAAGCCCACTGCAACGCCGAGGCTGGCGGCTTTGTTGTGCAGCACCGTCAGCGTGTTGCCTTGGTCGTCGCCGTAAGGCACCACGTTGTACACGGTTTCATCGTAGTCAGGGGTCGGCCCGCGATAGGTCTGCCAGTCGCTCAGGTCGGCTTTGGCTTTATCGTTGAAAGGCGACACTTGCTTGACCGGCGCGGCAAAGCGCGCGCCCTCCTCCAAAAACGGCGTACTGAAGTTGCTGTGGTACAGCGCCTGGTATTCCTTTGGATAGTCGCCATTATTGGTCAGGGTGTCATTGAGCACGAACCGCGCCGTACCTGGCTCAGTCACCAGTTCGGTCTGCACACTGAAGTCCACTTTCTTGAACGCCTGCTCTTTCAACTCACCACGCACCCGAATGGCATACGGCGGGGTTTGGTCGATATGCACTGTGACCTTGCTGGCCGGAATATTCGCTGCGCGGCCATGCAGGGTCAGCAACTCGCCGTTGTCGATGCCCGGATGACCGACCCATTCGTAACCGCAGCGGGTGACCAGTTCGTTGAAGCCTTCCAGCCAGCCCAGACCGCCGCGCCCGTTAAGCTCAATGAAGGCCGGGTTGACCACTTCCTTGACCGGCGAATCCCAGCCCATCCTGGCCTCGCCGACCTGAGCATTGAGTACGTTCATCCCACGGGTCGGCACCAGCGTCAGCTTCATCGTGCCGTTATCAATATCAATCAGGCTCACACCTTCCTGACGCCCGCCATGCAGGGTGCGCATGCTGATGGAAAAAGGCTTGTCGAGCTTGACCCCAAGCTGCTCGCTGGTGATCCGCATATTGCTGGCGGGCTTGTCGCTGTCGAGCAGCACGAAGTCCCAGGCAAGGGCCTGAGTGCTAAGAGAAAGAGCGGCAATGGCGCAGGAAATCAGAGGCATTTTCATGGGCGGTTCCTTTCTTGGAATTATGATTCGCTTAAACAGATGAAACGTTTCAGCGACAGGTCCAGTCTAGTCCCATTTACAGCGCCGGTGTAGCCATCCATGGCCTGGCCACCTGTCTGCGACCGGGTCGAGACTCATGACTTTGCCAGCGCGCGCTCGCGCCTGACGAACTGAATCTTCTCTGGGAAAAATCGTCCAGAGATCACTCAAGACAATCACACAGTGGCAAAATCGCGCTAACTTGAACACTTCGGAGACCCCGATGCTTCGCATTTTTGAACGCTGGCTCGACCCTTTCCCGCCCGACGAGACGCCGCCACCGCCCATGGGCCTGGCGCGTTTTCTGTGGGCCTGCACCCGCGGTGCGCGTGGCTACATCCTCATGTTTGCGCTGCTCAGCGCAGCCGTCTCGATCTACGAAGCCTGGCTGTTTTCGTTCCTTGGGCAAGTTGTGGACCTGCTGTCGACCTGGCAGGCCGGCGGTGCGGTGAGCGCCGAAGAAAGCGGTGTGCTGTGGAGTATTGGCATTGTGCTGCTGGTCAGTATCGTGCTGGTGGCGCTGCGCACCATGGTTCAGCATCAGGTATTGGCGATCAACCTGCCGCTGCGGCTGCGCTGGGATTTTCACCGGCTGATGCTGCGCCAGAGCCTGTCGTTCTTTTCCGATGAGTTTTCCGGGCGGGTCACCACCAAAGTGATGCAGACCGCGCTGGGCGTGCGTGAAGTGCTGTTTACCCTGATCGAGATCATTCCCGGTATCGGTGTGTACTTCATCGCGATCATCGCCCTGGCCGGCGGCTTTGCCCTCAAGCTGATGCTGCCATTCATTGCCTGGATCGTGTTGTTCGGCCTGGCCATGCTGTATTTCGTGCCGCGTCTGGGTCAGGTGGGTCAGGAACAGGCCAATGCGCGTTCCTCGATGACCGGCCGGATCTCCGACGCCTACACCAACATCACCACGGTCAAGCTGTTCTCGCACTCCAAGCGCGAGGCGCACTTTGCCCGCGCCGCGATGGAAGACTTCAAGCAGACCGGCTTTCGCCAGATGCGGCTGGTCAGCCAGTTCGAGATCGTCAACCAGACCCTGGTGGTCGCGCTGATCATCGGTGCCGGCGGCTATGCCCTGTGGCTGTGGCACCAGGGTGACGTCGGCACCGGTGCAGTGGCGGCAATCACCGCCATGGCCTTGCGTATCAACGGTATGTCGCACTGGATCATGTGGCAGATGACCTCGCTGTTCGAGAGCATTGGCACCGTGCAGGACGGCATGGAAACCCTGACCAAGGGGCCCAAGGTCCAGGACGCGCCGAATGCCACGGAGCTTGCGACCACCGGCGGCGCCGTGACCTTCGACAACGTGAGTTTCAACTATAACGGCGAGCGCCAGGTACTCGACGGCCTGACGCTGAACATCCGCGCGGGTGAAAAAGTCGGCCTGGTGGGCCGCTCCGGGGCCGGCAAGTCCACCCTGATCAACCTGCTGCTGCGCTTTTATGACGTCGACCAAGGCGAGATTCGGGTTGATGGCCAGAACGTCGCCAAGGTCACGCAAGACAGCCTGCGCAGCGCCATTGGCATGGTCACTCAGGACACTTCGCTGCTGCACCGTTCGATCCGCGACAACATCGCCTACGGCCGCCCGGATGCCAGCGACGAGCAGGTCCGGCGCGCCGCCATCAACGCCCAGGCCGACGGCTTCATCCGTCAGTTGAGCGACAAGCATGGCCGCAGTGGCTATGACACCCAGGTTGGCGAGCGCGGCATCAAGCTTTCCGGCGGCCAGCGGCAACGCATCGCCATCGCTCGGGTGATGCTCAAGAACGCACCGATCCTGCTGCTCGACGAAGCCACCAGTGCCCTGGACTCAGAAGTCGAAGTGGCGATCCAGGAAAGCCTGGATGAAATGATGGTCGGCAAAACCGTCATCGCCATCGCCCATCGACTGTCGACCATCGCCGCCATGGACCGGCTGATCGTCATGGACGATGGACGGATTATCGAACAGGGCACGCATACCGAGTTGCTGGCGAAAAACGGCGTTTATGCAAGGTTGTGGCAGCACCAGAGTGGCGGGTTTCTGGGAGAGGATCAGGGGGTGGTTGAGGCCGTGGAATAACCGCGCAGCATTAACCTGCAGGAGCGGCTTTAGCCGCGAAAGACTTCGCAGCTAAAGCCACTACTGTTCAATTAGGCACTACATACCTCGGTGGGAGCATATAGCGCCATTTGCGCATCCCTCGCAGCTAAAGCTGCTCCTGCTCATGCGGTATCAGTGCACTGCGCTCCAGATCCTGCATCAGTTCGGTCAGCATCTGCCGCCGGTTTTCGGTAATCGGCGGCGGGACGTACCAGGTGGCCACGCTCATGCCTTCGCGCTTGTAGGTGAAAGTGCGCAGTAACTGGCCGTCCTTGTAGACCTTGCCTTCAAGGTTATGCACGTAGCTGTAAGGCACCGGCAAGGTCAGCAGGGTCAGGGCGTTGAGCGCCACCAGCACGCCCGCGCCCTCGCCCGGCGGCTGGCTGATGACCAGCCTATAGCCCTTGCGTGAGAAACCGTGGTCAACGAACGAGAACGCGCCCGATGACTTGACCGCCTCGGTCAGTTCGTTGCGTTCCTGCATGTCATGGCGCGTATAACCTTGCGGCACCACCATCAGGCTCATCGGCACATAGCGCTGTTGCGCGTGATAGCCCAGCGGCTTCATTGACGGGTTGCATCCGCCCAGCAACAGCAGCCCGCCAGCCGCTATTGATATCTTGACCAAGCGGCTCATCGTGGTGCATCCAGCGGCTGGTCGGCCAGGCTCGCAGTCTGCATGTCACGGGCAAAAGCGCGGGCAATACGCCGGATGTTTTCCTGCCGCTCTGGCACCCCGAGATCAAACAGCCAGGAATACTTGCCCATGTAGTTTTCGTAGTGATAACGCTTGAGCACCTTGCCGTCGCGCATCACGGTGAAGTCGGCCCTGGAGTCCATGTCGTTTTGCAGCGGCAACAGGAACAGTGTCGCAGCGCTCAGAAACACCAGCGGCATGGGCGCCAGTTCGCGTTTGACGTTCAGGTTGACCATCACCTGGGTTTCCCCGGCCTTGGCGCTGCCATTTTCGACCTTGCTGAACACCCCGCTTTCGCGCAGGTAATTGCTCAACTCGGCGCCATGCTCCAGTGAATCAACCATCACCGTGATCGGCGGCAGATAATCGCGCCCCGCCTCGATCTGTGGATCGGGCAGCGTCTGGGTGCCGGCGCAGCCGCCCAGCAGCAGGCAGGCAGCAAAGACCATCGGTTTGTTCATGGCGTGTTCCTTGGGGTGGTTGATTGCGCGTCGGTTCGCCCCTGCGCTGGCATTGGCAGGACGAAGGGATAGGCAGGTTTCAGGTCCAGGTTCATGGGCTGCAATACCGGTAAACCGGGGCTATAGCGCCGGGCGATTTGCTCATCGCGGGGTTGCTGATTGGCATGCAAGAACATGCACACCGACATACCGATGCAGCGCGAGCGAAATTCACCGAGGTAATAGGCCTTGCCGGCCTCCAGGCGCAGCGGCACCACGAACTGCTCGCGCGCCTGCAAAGAACGGAAGCTGCTGTTGGCACCAGTCCAGAAAAACTGGAAGTCATACAGCTCATAATCGCCCGGCTTGAGCGGCATGACGAACACACTGGCCTGGCCCGGCAGGGCCTTTTCATCGGCGCTGCGCGAGTCTTCGATGTCTTTGGGGGTATGCGCCACCTCGGCATGGCCCCACCAGGCTGCCGCACCGTCTTGCGAACCGCGCTTGCGCAGCAGAATGCGCTGATTGGTAAAAGCGCTGTCGCGCCCCTGCGGGCCGATGCTGCCGACCAGCCAAGCCACCGGGCTACCGGCCGTCGGTTGCAACGGCTCGCTGACGAACACCGGAGACTTGGCGGCGCAGCCGGTCATCAGGGCGATAGGTAGAAGACGTGCGAATGCACGGATAAATCCAGACATGAGGGGTCCTTTGGATAAGTCGCGTTCCATCGGTGGCAAGCGGCTGACAACTGTTGCAGGTTTGCGGGGTGTAACGAGGATTGCCGCCTCAGGGAGTCTCTGCCCGGCGGCTGCGCGTCTGATCGTTTTAAACCGCGAAGGTTCCCCCAGAAGGCTGGCTCATGTGGCGAGGGCGTCTGGCGGATTGCAATCAAACGGCCTTCCCGGCATCATTTGATAACAATTTCCATTAGCTTTTGAGCCATGCCACCATCCAGGTCTGACGCCGCGCAATTGAACGTCCGCAATCGTGTCCTGCATCAGTTGTTCGGCGATCACCACAGCTGGCTGCTCGGCCGCCTGCGCGCACGCCTGGGCTGCCCGGCAGAAGCCGCAGACATGGCTTCGGAAACCTTCGTTCAGGTGGTCGCTGCGCCTTGCCCGCTGACAATTCGTGAGCCGCGTGCGCTGCTGACCACCATCGCCAAGCGTCTGGTGTTTGCCAGTTGGCGACGCCGTGATCTGGAACGCGCTTATCTGGAAAGTCTGGCGCAGCAACCCGAAGTTTACGCCCCGTCGGCCGAAGAACAGGCCCAGGCACTGCAAGCCTTGGTGGCGCTGGATCGGCTGCTCGAAGGCCTGTCACCGATTGGCCGCAGCGCCTTTCTGTACAGCCAGCTGGACAACCTGACCTACGCCGAAATCGGCCAGCGCCTGGGTATTTCTGCGCCACGGGTTCATCAGTACGTGGCCAAGGCGCTGGCGCTTTGTTATCTGGCGCTGGAGCCGGCATGAAAGCCCGCCAACTGCCGCCCGCTGTAGCCCAAGCCGTTGAATGGCTGGCCTTGCAACGCTCCGGAACAATGAGTGACGGCGACCGGCAACGCTTCGAACACTGGCTGCACGCCAGTCCTGAACACAGCCTGGCCTGGCAGCAGCTGCAGCAGCGAATCGGTCAGGTGTTCAGCGGCACACCGCAAAGCTCGCGAGAAATGCTTGACCGTGCCGGCAACAGCCGTCGCCACCTGTTACGTGGCGCATTGGGGCTGAGCGGAGTGGGGTTGGCTGGCTGGTGGCTGCAAGGCCAGGGCCTGCTGCCCGGCCTGGGCGCCGATCTGCAAACTGCAATCGCCCAACGCCAGCGCTTCGACCTGGCCGATGGCAGCCGGGTGCTGCTCAATGCCGATAGCCGCGTCGATCTGCTGTTCGACGGGCGCCAGCGCACGTTGCTGCTGCGTCAGGGCGCGTTGAATATCGAGGTGGCGCGCGACCCTGAGCGGCCATTGGTGGTGCGTACCGCGTTTGGCGAGGCGCGGGCGCTGGGCACCCGCTTCAGCGTGGCGCTGCACGAGCAATCGGCGCAGGTCTGGGTGCAACAGTCGCACGTGCTGGTCTCGGTGCCTGGCGCGGCGCCCTTGCAACTGCGCGCAGGCCAGGGCGCGCAGCTCGACGGTCGGCGGGTGCAGGCGCTGGATCCTCAACTGTCCCGCGCCGCGGCCTGGGAAGATGGTCGCCTGGAGGTCCATGACCGCCCCGTGAGTGAGGTGATCGAAGCCTTGCGCGCCTATCATCCCGGCTGGCTGCGGATCAGCGCCGAGGCTGCGGCCTTGCGGGTGACCGGCATCTTCCCGCTGGACGACAGCCCCCAGGCACTGCGCATCCTCCAGGAGGTGTTGCCAGTACGGGTCGAGCGCCCGCTGAGCTGGTGGACCCAAGTGAGCCTGCGCTGAGCCTGAATTATTTTTTCATCGCCCCCTTAATAACCACCCCGCTCACGTCACAAGGCAGGCATCGACCTCATCAGGAACCCGCCGCCATGCATCATCCGTCGCCCTTCTCACCTATCGCCCTGGCCTTGGCGCTGGCTTTTGGCTCCAGCCTGGCCAGTGCCGACAGCCTGGCTGCGCCTGCTGATATCAGTCACGCATCATTCGACTTCGACCTGCCAGCCGGCCCGCTGGATGCCACCCTGACCGCCATTGCCCGCCAGAGCGGGCGCAATATCGCCTTCAGCGCGTCTTTGACCCGTGGCCTGAACAGCCCCGCGCTGCGCGGTCGCTACAGCGCCGAGCAAGCAGTACAGCAAGCCTTGCAAGGGCTGGCCCTGCAATTGGGCGTCACCCCCAGCGGCACCTTGAGCATCGAGCCGCGTAGCGACGCCGCCGTACAACTGGCGCCCATCGACATTGCCGCCGCCAGCCACGCGCAGAATGCCTGGGGACCGGCGTACAGCCGCGTGGCGACCCACAGTGCCAGTGCCACCAAGACCGACACCCCGCTGCTGGAAACGCCACAGTCCGTCTCGATCATCACCCGCGAAGAAATGACCGCCCGCCAGCACACCAGCCTGGCCGATGTACTCAACTACACCCCCGGTGTGATCGCCCAACCCAACGGCTACAGCCGGGTGGCCGATGACTACCGGATGCGCGGTTTCGACATCGGCCCGCGCACCGGCAGCGTGCTGCGCGACGGCATGAAGATGCAGAGCACTCAATTCGAAGGCGGCCAGGAGCCTTACGGCCTGGAGCGCGTTGAAGTGCTCAAAGGCGCCTCCTCGGTGCTTTACGGGCAACTGGCGCCGGGCGGGCTGGTCAACACGGTAAGCAAACGCCCGACCCTGACGCCGCTGCATGAGCTGAATCTGGAGTATGGCAATCACCAGCGCATGCAGTTGTCTACCGACCACGCTGGCGCACTGGATGAGCAAGGTCGCCTGAGCTATCGCCTGACTGCGCTCAGCCGTGACAGCGGCACCCAGTATTCGGCCATTGACGACGACAAGCACTACATTGCCCCGGCGCTGACCTGGCAGATCAGCGACGACAGCCGCCTGACCCTGCTCGCCAGCCAGCAGCGCACCCGCACCACCCTCACCCCGCCGATGCGTTATGACCTGACCGTGTATAGCCGCACACCCGGTTACAAGGTGCCGTATGACCTGTTTGCCGGCGAGCCGGATTACGATCGTTATGACGGCAACCTGCACACCGCAGGCTACCTGTTCGAACATCGCGTCAATGAGCACCTGCAACTGCGCCAGGCCGTGCGCTATTTCGAGTCCAGAGCCGACTACGACTACATTACCCTCAACACCAGCCGGGTCAGCGGCGCCAATCTCTCGCAACTGTCGCGCAGTTATAACAGCCGCGAAGACATCGCCACCGGCTGGACCAGCGACAACAGCCTGCAACTGGACCTGGAACACGGGCGCTGGCAACACACCGTGCTGGCCGGCGTGGACTATTACCACAAGACCTACGACAGCCATCGCTTCAGCGGTAACGCGCCGGTGCTGGACCTGGCCAATCCGGTGTACGGTAACCTGCCCAATGTTGACCGCTCAGTCGATCGCGGCTCAGACCTGCACGCCCGACAACTGGGTCTTTACCTGCAAGAACAGATTAAGTTTGATGAGCACTGGGTCGGCGTGTTCGGCTTGCGTCAGGACTGGGCCGACAGCACGACCCGCACCTACCGCGAAGGCGCACGCAGCACTACCGACGACAGCCAGCTTACCGGCCGGGTCGGGGTGGTCTACCTCGCAGGCAACGGCCTGGCCGCCTACGCCAGCTACAGCCAGTCATTTCTGCCGGCCAGCGGCAGCGGCGCCGACGGCAAACCGTTCAAACCCACCGAAGGTGAACAGTACGAGATCGGCCTGCGTTATCAGCCAGCCGACCGCGAATGGCTGCTCAGTGCAGCGCTGTATCAGCTGACCCAGCGTAACGTCACCAGCTCGATTCCCGGCTCCGATTTCGACGAGCAGACCGGCAAGGAACGCAGCAAGGGCCTGGAGCTCGAAGCCAAGGCGCAGTTGACCGATAACCTGGCGTTCAGCGCCGGCTACGCCTACACCGACGCCCATGTGATCGCCGACAACGACCCGCAACTGGAAGGCTCGCGCATTGAGGGCACGCCCTACCACAGTGCCTCGCTGTGGCTGGACTACCGCCTCGCCGCATTGGGTCTGCACGGCGTCAGCGTCGGGGCCGGAGCGCGCTACAACGGCACCACCCATACCCTGCCGAGCATCAGCGACCGCAAGATCCCGGCCTACACCCTGTTCGACGCACGGCTCAGCTACGCACTGGACGACCATTGGCAACTGGCCGTCCGCGCGCAGAACCTGACCAACCAGCGCTACCTGTACTGCGCCAACTCGTGCCGCTATGGCGATGAACGCAGCCTGGTGGGTTCAGTCAGCTACAACTGGTAACGGCTAGGCAGATGGCTGCACAGCTAGAACTTGTGCAGCCAGTTCAGCACCAGCTTGTCGCCCTCGGTGCGGTTCTCGGCGCCCTGTTCGAAGTACAGGTTGACCGACAGCACGTCCTCTTTGCTGAACGCGTAGAGCATCCCCGGCCCCGCTGCCCAGACCTTTTCGCGGCGGCCGCTGACCGCGTGGCCATCGACTTTGGTGTCGGTGAACTGCTTGAGCCAGTAGCCGTTCAGACCCACGCTAAACGCCTGGCTGACCGCGTATTGCAAGGTCAGGTTAGCGTGCAGCGCCTGACCGGCCTGGGTGTCGGAGACATCACCGAAGCCGGCCTGCGGGTCGTTGTTCTTGCCGTTCCACAGGTACATGAAACGGCCGCTGGCCGACCATTTTGGCGTGAACCAGTAGGTGGCCGCGTAGTACGGGTTGAACGACCAGAAGTTGCTGCCCGGATTGATCGAGCGCTCACGGTCATAGGCGCCCACCGGGATCGACACATCAGCTTCAATGCGCTGGGTCAGCACCGGGCTGCCGTCGGCGCGGGTCAGGGTCGGCAATTGCAAGAACGCGCCGAGCACCAGATCGCCCAGCCCGGCACGCGAGCTGAGCGCCGCGTTGTTCAGACCGTCATCGACATCCACATGGGCCAGTGATGTGTTGATCAGGGTAAAGCCCGGCATTGCGCCATTGGCCCATGGCTGGCCGAGGTAGATGATTTGCGTGGTCGGCGCGAATACCTCCAGATCCTGCCGGGGCAAGCCCAGCTTGTCGCCATTGGCATCATTGAAGCGGCTGGCCCGTGAGTAGGTCAGGTACTCTTCCAGGTACCAGCCAGGCCCGGCTGGGGCCGGCGAGCCATCATAGAAACTGGTGGAGCCCAGATTGAGTCCGGGCAAGTCGTAACCGTGGGCAGTCGAGCACAGCGCAACACAAAGCATGGCCGCAACCGGCCGCAAGAATGGCTTGGGCATCTTGTAAGTCCTGTATTGTTTTTATTGTTCAGAACCCCGCCGCCTCAGGGCTGGCGGGGGGGGCAAGCGCTCAAACGTAAGTGGCTGCCAGGCCGCCATCCACCGGCAGGTTTACGCCATTGACCCAGCGCGCCGCATCCGAGCAGAAAAAGGCAATCACCGCCGCCACCTCGTCGGCCAATGCCGGGCGGGTCATGCGCTGGCTGTCGCGGGCCACCCGCTCCGGGCCGAGCATGCTGACGAAATCACCGAGGATCGGCGTGAATACCGGGCCGGGCGCGACGCAATTGAGGCGCACGCCATGGTCACGGAACCACGCCTGCGATTGCTGAAAGCTCCAGACAATCAGCGCCTCCTTGAAGTATTGATAGCAATCGCTGTGCTGTACCGGGTTGGCGTCCAGCCAGGCGCGGCCTGCCGCGTAGCTTTCAGTGCCGGCCAGCGCCTTGTGCTGCTCCACGCGCAGCGGCCATTGCGCGCCCAACACCGACGCCACGTTGACGATGCTGCCGCCACCGGCCAGGCGCGGCAGCAGCGCGGTAGACAACTGCCGCACGCCCAGATAGTTGACCGCCGCCACCACGTCGAGCGGCGCGGTGCCGGGCACCCCGGCGATGTTGCACAAGGCATCGACCCTTGCCGGCAGGCGCTCGACCAGCGCGTCGATGCTGGCAGGGTCGCCCAGGTCGGCTTGAAAAAAACCGTCCAGGCTCAGTTGCGCCTCGTGGCGGTCCACACCGATAACCCTGGCGCCTTGAAAGCGCGCCAGTCTTGCCACCTCGGCACCGATGCCCGACGCAACGCCGGTGACCAGCAGGGTTTTGTTGTACAGATTCATGTTCAAGCCCTCTTATTGTTGTGTAGGCATGCCGCGATAAATCGATCACTCAAAACGGGTACTGCGGCGCGGTGTTTTTCACCGTCACCCATTGCCACTGGCTGTATTCATCCCAGTCCGCCGGGCCGCCGACGCTGCCGCCGTTGCCCGAGGCGCCGCGGCCGCCAAATGGGTTGCTGCACTCATCTGCCACGGTCTGGTCGTTGATGTGCAGCAGACCGCAGTTCAGCCGCTCGCCGATGGCCATGGCGCGGCCCACCGAAGCCGAGATCACCGCCGCCGACAGGCCGTACTCGGTGCGATTGGCCAACTCGACAGCCTCCTCATCGGTCGCAAAACTCACCACGGCCGCCACCGGGCCGAACAGTTCTTCCTCGAACACGCGCATGCCCGGCCGCACCCCGCTGAGCACCGTGGGGCGGTAGAACAGTTGTTCATACTCACCGCCCGCCTCCAATCGTGCCCCGGCCTGCAGGCTGTCGCTGACGATGGCGTGCAGGCGCTGCAATTGGCGCGGGTTGATCAGCGGCCCCAACACCGCTTCACCACGCGCCGCATTGCCGACGCTCAGCGCCCTGGCCTTGTCGGCCAGCTTGCGGGTCAGGCTGGCGGCGATGGACTCGTGCGCCAGAATCAACCCGCTGGCCATGCAGATCTGCCCCTGATGCAACCAGGCGCCCCAGGCGGCATTGCTCGCGGCAAGGTCCAGATCAGCGTCTTCGAGGATGATCAACGGGTTCTTGCCGCCCAGTTCCAGAGCGACCTTTTTCAGGTGCTCACCGGCCACAGCGGCGACCTTGCGCCCGGCGCCGGTAGAGCCGGTGAAGGCGATCATTCGTACATCCGGGTGCCGACACAGCGCCTCGCCCGCGTCAGCGCGCCCCGGCAGCACATGCAGCAAGCCTTTGGGCAGGCCGGCCTCTTCGAGCAGCCGAGCGATGAGAAAGCCGCCGCTGACCGGGGTCTGCGGGTCGGGCTTGAGCACCACCGCATTACCCACCGCCAGCGCCGGAGCCACCGAGCGCAGCGACAGAATCAACGGAAAATTGAACGGCGAAATCACCCCCACCACCCCATGGGGCTGGCGCCGCGCATACGACAGCCGCCCGGCCGCGCTGGGCAGCACCAGACCGTGGGGTTGCGACAACAGGCCTGCCGCCTGATGCAACAGGACAATCGCCTCACGTACTTCATGCTCGCCTTTGAACAACGCCCCGCCAGTCTCCCGCGCCACATACAGCGCCAGTTCAGCGAAATTGCCTTCGGCCACCTCCGCAGCCTTGCGAAAGATCTGCGCCCGCTCGCGAGGCCCGAGTGCCGCCCAGGCCGGCTGCGCCAAGGCAGCGCTGCGACAGGCAGCGGCGACATCATCGGCATCGGCCATGGCGCAGTACATCAGCGGCTCGCCAGTGGCCGGCTCGACAACCGGATCAACCAGACCGGACCCGCGAATCCAGTCACCGTTGAACAGGCATCCGGGCACCAGCGCCGGTTGCAGCAAAGAGGGGGTGTGTGACTCTGACATGGCAACTCCTGATTCTTATGATTGTGTTCGGCTGCGCCGCACCAGGGTCAGAGCAAGGGCTGTGCCGTGTTGCTCAGCACCTTCACGTATAAATGCCCAAAGGCTCTGCACCAAGGCTTTGCATGCAGCGGCCCTGCTGCACAGTGCAAAGCGGCTGCCGGGGCATCAGCGCGCGGACTTGTTCATTTGATAAAGTTATGTTTAATAACTATCTGCGTAGTTGCTCATATCAAGCACTCAGCCATCCAGGGGCATAACAATGACTAATCCCCGCAGCGCCCAACCCGTTACTGCTCCACCGCGTGGTGACAGCCGCCAGTTAAGCGCCAGCAGTTCGCCCACTACCGCGGAACTGACCGATTGTTTGTTTTTCAGTCCTGAAGACGGACGGATCTGGCTCAATGACCAGCGCATGCTGTTGCTGCACAGCTCATCGTTCGGCGCGCTGCGCAGCGAGGTGATCGCCCGGTTGGGGCTGGAGCAGGCGCGTGGGCTATTCACCCGCACTGGCTATGCCTCGGGCCTGCGCGATGCCCGGCTGATCCGCGAGCGCTGGCCGCAGGCCGATGCCGCTGCGGTGTTCCGTGCCGGCACCCACCTGCACACCCTGGAAGGCATGACCAAGGTCGAACCGCTGTATTTCAAGTTCGACGCCGAATCGGGTTTCTACGAAGGCGAGTTTCTCTGGCACCACTGCTGCGAAGCCGATGAACACCTGGCCGTGCACGGTGTCGCCCAGGACCCGGTGTGCTGGACCGAAACCGGTTACGCCATGGGTTTTGTCAGTGGCTTGTTCGGGCAAATGGTGATTTTCCGCGAGGTGCAGTGCCGCGGCATGGGCCACGCCAGTTGCCGGGTGATCGGCAAGACCGCTGCGCAGTGGAACGATGCCGGGCAAGACCTCAGCTACCTGAATGTCTCGTCGAGCTTGAGCCATCCTGATCCGGCCCCCGCGCCTGTGCCACACGCCGCGGTCGGCCCGCACCCGCCGCTGATCGGCGCCAGCGCGGCCTTCAATGCTGCCACCCAGGCTCTGCAGCGGGTCGCCAAAACCCCGGCCAGCGTGCTGATCAGCGGTGAGTCGGGGGTGGGCAAAGAGTTGTTCGCCCGCCAGTTGCACCAACTCAGCCAGCGTCGCAACGGCCCGTTCGTGGCGCTGAACTGCGCAGCGATTCCGGACAACCTGATCGAAGCCGAGTTGTTTGGTGTCGAACGCGGCGCCTACACCGGGGCCACCCATTCAAGACCCGGACGCTTTGAACGGGCCGCCGGCGGCACGTTGTTTCTCGATGAAATCACCTGCCTGAGCCTCGCCGGCCAGAGCAAGCTGCTGCGCGCCCTGCAAGAGCGGGAGATCGAGCGGGTCGGTGGCGTGCACGGCATCAAGGTCGATGTGCGGGTGGTGGCGGCGACCAATATCGACCTGCGCAAGGCCGTGGCTGACGGCAGCTTTCGGGAAGACCTGTTCTATCGGTTGAACGTCTACCCGATTGCCTTGCCGCCCTTGCGCGAGCGCCGTGATGACATTGCGCTGCTGATCGACGCCTTCCTGACCCGCTTCTGCCGGGACTATGAGCGCACCCCGGCCGGCCTGACCATGCGTGCCCTCAAGGTCCTGCTGCGCTATGACTTTCCCGGCAATGTGCGGGAACTGCAGAACCTCATCGAGCGCGGCCTGATTGCCAGCGATGAAGGTCAGCCCATTGATCTGGTGCATCTGTTTCGCAATGAGCCGCTGCCCGGCGACCCGTATGGGGTGGATGATCACGGCAGCCTGTCCAACAGCATGCCACCTGCCCCAACAGCAGCAGTTGCCCCGCCGCTGCTGGAAACCCTTGGGCAACTGGACCCGGCTTTTACCCTGCACGGCCTCGAATCACGGCTGATCAACGAGGCCTTGCAGCGCAGTGCAGGCAATCTGGCGGCAGCGGCCAGGCAATTGGGCCTGAGCCGGGCGCAGTTCGCCTATCGCCTGAAAAAGCACCAAGCGCCTGACTGAGCCGCTACGGCGCAGCCTTAACGCCTTTATTTGTCGCTGTACCTGGCTCACGGCTTTTGAACACCAGCAGGAAGCACACCAGCACGACCGTCGCAAAGGCCGCCGGGAACAGCCAGATGCCCTGCCAGTCATGGCTGCCAGCGCCGATGGCGTAGTGATCAGTCACTCGCCCCGCCACCCAGAAGCCGATCAGCATGCCCAGGCCATACGTGGCCAGGGTAATCAGGCCCTGGGCGGAACTCCTGAACCGCTGCGGCGCCCTGGCGTCGGTGTAGATCTGCCCGCAAACAAAGAAGAAGTCGTAGCAGATACCGTGCAAGGCGATGCCGATGAACAGCATGAACGCCAGCTCGCCGTTATTGCCGTAGGCAAACAGCAGGTAACGCAGCGACCAGGCCAACATGCCCACCAATAGCGCGAGCTTGATCCCGAAGCGCTGGATGAACAACGGCAACAGCAGCATGAACAGCACTTCAGAAACCTGCCCGATGGCCATTTTTGCGGTCGGGTTGGCCATGCCGGTCTGGGCCAGGAACGGGTTGGCGTTCTGGTAATAGAACGCCAGCGGAATGCAGATCAGGATCGAGACGATGAAGAACACCAGGTAGTTGCGGTCCTTGAGCAGGCTCAAGGCATCCAGCCCCAGGTTCTGGCGCACGCCGGCATTGCCTGCCGTGGCCTGCACCGGCGGCGTGCTCGGCAAACTCAGGCTGTACAGCCCCAGCAGCAGCGAAGCCAGTGCCGACATCAGGAAAGTGTTGCGCAGCGCGCCGGACGCGATCGCGCTTTGGGCGTCCCAGGCGAACACGAAGCTGATCAGCAGACCGGCCACGATCCAGCCGACCGTGCCCCACACCCGGATGCGCGAAAACTCCAGCGCCGGGTCGCGCATCTGGCGGAAGGCAACCGAGTTGACCAGCGCCAGGGTCGGCATATAGACCATCATGTAGGCCAGCACATAGGGGTAGAAGCTGCTGAAGTCTTCTGCCCGGTACAGTTGCAGCAACAGCACTGCACCGAGCAGATGCAGCACCGCAAGAATGCGTTCGGCGTTGAAGAACCGGTCGGCGATCAGGCCGATCACAAAGGGCGCGATGATCGCGCCCCAGGACTGGGTGGCGAACGCCATGCCGATCTGCCCGCCCGAAGCCCCAAGGCTGCTGCCCAAAAAGGTGCCCAGGGTGACGAACCAGCCGCCCCAGATAAAGAACTGCAAGAACATCATTACGCTCAGTCGCGCATTCATTCTGGTCATGACAGTACCGCCTTATTGTTGTTGTAGGTTTGCCAAGCAGCGTGCCGGCCTCAGGCCTCGGGCAAGCCCAGCAGGCGCCGATTGGACGCCGCATCGGCGGACACGCCGGCAAAGTCATCGAACGCCTTGCGGGTCTTTTCAATCATGTGCCGCTCGATAAATGCCACCCCCTCGGCGGCGCCCTGGCGGGCGTCCTTCAGGCAGCACTCCCACTCCAGCACCGCCCAGCCGTCGTAGCCGTACTGGGTGAGTTTGCTGAAGATCGACTTGAAATCGATTTGCCCATCGCCCAGCGAACGAAAGCGCCCCGGCCGCTGCACCCAGTCCTGATAGCCGCCATACACCCCGGAGCAGGCATCGGGGCGGAACTCGGCATCCTTGACGTGGAACATGCGAATCCGCGGGTGGTAACGGTCGATAAAGCCCAGGTAGTCCATCTGCTGCAGCAGCAAGTGGCTGGGGTCATAGAGGATCGCCGCCCGCGGGTGGTGATTGACCGCCTCCAGAAAGCGCTCAAATGACGCGCCGTCGTGCAGGTCTTCGCCGGGGTGAATCTCGTAGCACAAATCGACCCCGGCCTGCTCGAAACAGTCGAGGATCGGCAGCCAGCGTTTGGCCAGTTCGGCAAAGCCCAGCTCGACCAGCCCGGCCGGGCGTTGCGGCCAGGGGTAAACAAACGGCCAGACCAATGCCCCGGAAAATGTCGCGTGAGCGGTCAGGCCCAGGCGCTGGCTGGCGCGGGCGGCCAGTTTCAGTTGGTCAATGGCCCAGGCCGTGCGCTCGGCCGGTTTGCCGCGCAAATGGGCCGGGGCAAAGTCATCAAACAACTCATCGAAGGCCGGATGCACCGCCACCAGTTGGCCCTGCAAGTGAGTCGACAACTCGCTGATCTCGACACCAGCCTCGGCACACACCGCCTTGAGTTCATCGCAATAGGCCTGGCTTTCGGCAGCGCGCTGCAGGTCGATGAAACGCGCATCCAGGGTCGGCAACTGAATCGCCTTGTAGCCCAGTGAAGCCGCCCACTGCGCGATATTGGCCAGGTTGTCGAACGGCGCTTGATCGGCGATGAACTGCGCAAGAAAAATTCCTGGCCCGCGCAGGCCGTCAGAGGTTTTGAGTGAATCAGTCATGGTGTGCTCCGTTGCGGCAGCTCGCTCCACTTGGCCGTGCCGTGATGGTTGGCGATAGCGGTCTCGATAAAGGCCATGCCGCGCAGGCCGACCTCGATACCCGGTACACCGGGAACCTGATGACCGCTCACGTGGCTACGAATCGCCGTGGCGAAGTCGCCGTACAAATTGGCCATGGCTTCGAGATAGCCTTCTGGGTGCCCGGCCGGCAGGCGCATGCGCTGTAGCGCCGCTGCGCACAACCATGGCTGGCCAAGGCCGGCGCGCAGGATGCGTATGGGTTGGTCCAGCGAGCGCTGAATCAGGCTGGCCGGGTTTTCCTGCTGCCACTCCAGCCCGCCCAGCTCGCCGTAGACGCGGATTTTCAGCGGGTTCTCTTCGCCGGCGCAGACCTGGCTTGCGATCAACACGCCGCTGGCGCCATCGGCCATGCGAAATAGCATCGCGGCGTCATCGTCCAGTTGCCGGCCCTCAATGTGGGTGCCGAGCATCGCGCTCAACTGACGGATTGGCTGGTCAGCAACAAACTCGGCCAGCGCAAAAGCGTGGGTGCCGATGTCGCCAATGCAGCCGCCCAGCCCGGAGTGCTCCGGCTGGTCGCGCCAGGCCGCCTGCTTGTTACCCTGCCCGGCCACATCCTGACTGAGCCAGCCTTGCGGGTACTCGACCAGCACCTTGCGGACCTTGCCGATAGCCCCGCTGCGCACCATCTCGCGCGCCTGCCAGACCATCGGGTAACCCAAGTAGGTATGCGCCAGGCCGTACAGACGGTTGCTGCGTTCGGCCACCTGCTTGAGCGCCAGCAACTCGTCGAGGTTCAGCGCGGCGGGCTTTTCACTGAACACATGAAAGCCCGCCTGCAGCGCCTGGCTGGCGATTGGCGCGTGCAAGTGGTTAGGGGTGACGATCACCAGCAGCTCCATGCGCTGTTCGGCAGGCAACGCCTGTTCGGCCAGCAACATCTGCTGCCATTGGTCGTAACACCGCGCAGCCGCCACCCCCAACACCGCGCCCGTGGCCTGATTGTTGGCCGGGTCGCGGCTGAATGCACCGCACACCAGTTCGAAACGGCCATCGAGCCCGGCGGCCTGACGATGCGCCTGAGCGATGAACGCCCCGGCACCGCCACCGACAAAACCCATTCTTACTTTCGGCACTGCAGTGTTCATCCATTCTCCGTTTGCAGGGTGTGGCTAGACTATTGAGCTCGTAACGCACAAAATGTAACCGGTTACATTGATGCAGAAATCTAGGCCCGTCATGCCGGTCTGTCAATGCTCGCCTTAACGACCTGAGCGTTTCAGGCTAAAGGCCAGCTGCGGTAAGCTCGCAGCCTACGCGTTCTGAAAGAGGTGCTCGTGTCCAATATCCGTGAAGTCGCCCGGCTCGCCGGGGTCTCTGTCGCCACCGTGTCCAGAACCCTGAAATACCCCGAGCGCGTGCTCGCCCAGACCCGTGACAAGGTCAACGCGGCAGTCAAACAGGCCGGCTACCGGCCCAACCAGATGGCAGTGCAATTTCGTTCACGCAAGACCGGCAATCTGGTGATTCTGGTGCCGACCATCGCCAACACCTTCTTTGCCCGGGTCATCAGCGGCGCACAACAGGCGGCCCAAGCGGCCAACTACCGCTTGTTGCTATGCGACACCCAGGGCCGCGAGGCCGTCGAACGCGAGTTCGCCGAGCTGGTGTACGCCCACCAGGCCGACGGGGTGATTCAGTTGCGCGCCTACGATCCCTATCAACAGCCACTGCCCGGTGTCGAATTACCGCCCATCGTCAATGCCTGTGAAGTCGACGCCCAAGGGCGTCATCCGACCATCAGCCTGGACAATCGCGCCGCCGCCAGGGCCGTAACCCAACACCTGATCGAGCTGGGCCACCGGCGCATCGGCCTGATCAAGGGGCCAAAAAGCAGCCCGCTGACCCGCGAACGTGTGGCCGGTTATCAGGATGCCGTGCACCAGGCCGGCATCGCGCCAGACCCGGCGCTGATCTGTCATGGCAACTTCAGCCTGCAGGCCGGCTATGACGGCGCGGCGAACCTGCTGCAACTGGCCGAGCGCCCGACCGCGCTGTTCTGTGAAAACGACGAAATGGCGATTGGCGCGCTCAAGCAGATCAAACAACAGGGCCTGCGCGTACCCGAAGACATCTCGCTGGTCGGTTTCGACGACATCCCGTTCGCGGCCTACTGCGACCCGCCGCTGACCACCATCGCGCAACCGGCAGAAGCCTTCGGCCAACTGGCGGTCGAAATGCTCATCGCCCTGATCGAGAAGAAGCCGCTGACCGCCCAGCACGTAACCCTGCCGTTCGAGCTGACACTGCGGCAAAGCACAGCGCCGCCTTCAAGCTGAACGAAGCGGGTCGAGAATGCTCTAGAACAAGCATCTACATCCGGGTGCCTCTAAAAACGTAGGCGAGGCAGTCAGCGCTAGGCGAAATCAGGCGAGAAAGCGGAGTTTACGGGTTGTAAATGAGCATTTTGAGCCTGATTTCAACAACGCGATGGCAACGCAGGTAGTTTTTAGAGGTGCCCACATGACGGTGCGGGCCTGATGCCGTATGGTGCCCGGCCTCGCTGTCTTGCGTACCACCGTTGTAATGAGGTTCATCCGTGTCAACAAGTCATGAAAATACCCCCTCCTCCGGCATGCGCCTGCTGATTCTGATCGCCCTGTCGATGGGCAGTTTCGCCATCGGCACCAGCGAATTCGTGATCATGGGCTTGCTGCCGGAAGTCGCCCGAGGGCTGGCCATCACTGAGCAACAGGTCGGCCATCTGATCAGCGCCTATGCCTTGGGCGTGGTGATCGGCGCCCCGGTGCTGGCGATTCTCGGCAGCCGCCTGAAACGCAAAACCCTGCTGGTGGCGCTGATGCTGTTTTACGGCGTCGCCAACCTGGCCAGCGCGATGGTCAGCGATTACCACGGCGCGCTGCTGGCGCGCTTTATCAGTGGCCTGCCACACGGCGCCTATTTTGGCGTCGCCGCCCTGGCTGCAGCGGCCATCAGCCCGTTGCACAAACGCGGCGCGGCGGTCAGTGCAGTGATGATGGGCCTGACCCTGGCGATCCTGATCGGCAATCCGCTGGCCACCTGGCTGGGGCAGATCCTCGACTGGCGCTACGCCTTTGTAGTGGTGGCGGTGATTGCCGGGCTGACCAGCATGCTGGTGTACGCCCTGCTGCCGGGCGGGCCGAAACCTGAAGCCAGCAGCGTGCGCGGTGAACTCAAAGCCTTCTTCCAGCCGCAGATTGGCGTCTTGCTGCTGATCGCCTCGGTCGGCTTTGCCGGTATGTTCTGCGTGTTCAGCTACCTGGCGCCCACCTTGCTGCAGGTCACCGGCGCTTCGCCAAACTGGATTCCGGCAGCATTGGCCAGTTTCGGCGCCGGCGCGGTGCTGGGCAATATCGTCGGCGGGCGGTTGTTCGACCGCTACGGCGTGCAGGCGATCGGCATCGTACTGGTCTGGTCGATCGTGGTGATGCTGGCTTTCCCGTTGGCGGCGCAGTCGATCTGGACCCTGCTGCCGGGCATTGCCTGTGTCGGCACCATGATCGCCCTCGGTCCGGTGCTGCAAACCCGCCTGATGGACATCGCCAAGGGCGCGCAAACCCTCGCTGCGGCCTCCAACCATGCCGCGTTCAACCTGGCCAACGCGCTGGGGCCATGGCTGGGCGGCATGGCCATCGCCGCCGGCTGGGGCTGGACCTCGACCGGCTTCGTCGGCGCTACCACCGCGCTGCTGGGCTTGCTGGTGTATGTGGCGGCGGTACGCGGCAAGACGGCCGGCTAAGGGGGAGTTGACGACACCGCTCATGGCCGCGACCATGAGCGGCTTGCCAGCGTTGATATTCAGCGTAACGATTCATCGTCTGGCAACTTTCCAACCCCGCAGCGGAAGCCCCGGCAATGACCACCTCACACACCTGCGACCTCTCCTCGCCCACCCAGGCGGCAATCATCGACGGCAAGCGCTTTGCCGAGCAGGTGCGTCAGGAAGTCGCCGAGGGTGCCCGAGCGTTTCGTGACACTTACCAGCGAGGACCGGGCCTGGCCGTGGTGCTGGTTGGTGACGACCCGGCCAGCCAGGTTTATGTAAAAACAAAAATGAAAAAGGCCGCCGAGCTGGGCATTGAGTCGTTCCCTCACCTGTTACCGGGCAGCACGCCTCAGCAAGAGTTGCTGGCACTGATCGACATCCTCAACCATGACCGCAGCGTGCACGGCATTCTGGTGCAATTGCCGCTGCCCGCCCATATCGATGAAGCCCGAGTGATCGCCGCCATCGCTCCGGCCAAGGACGTCGACGGCTTTCACCCGGTCAACGTTGGCCGCCTGGCGCAGGGCAAACCCGGCCTGACGCCCTGCACACCGTTGGGCTGCCTGATGCTGCTCAAGGACCGACTCGGCGACCTGACCGGCAAAAAAGCCGTGGTGGTCGGGCGCTCGAACATCGTCGGTAAACCCATGGCCAGCCTGCTGTTGCAGGAAAACTGCACGGTGACCATCGTTCACTCGCGCACCCAGGACCTCAATGCCGAGTGCCGTCAGGCCGATATCCTGGTAGTCGCCACCGGCCACGCCGAACTGCTCGGTGCCGAGGCCATCAAGCCTGGCGCTGTGGTGATCGACGTCGGTATCAACCGCATCGAACGCAACGGCGCGCCGGTACTGGTAGGCGATGTGGACTTTGCGGCTGCCAGCCAGGTGGCCTCGGCCATCACCCCGGTGCCAGGCGGCGTCGGGCCGATGACCGTGGCCTGCCTGATGAAAAATACTCTGACGGCAGCGCTGGCGATTGAGGCGGCCGTTTAAGATTGATGCTGGTCAGTAGCGCTAATGCCAGATCTTTCGGCCGAGCTTGGTTCTAGTGGGAGGGGCCGGCCGGCTCCCTCCCACCGAGTCCGCAGTGCTTATCTGAACAGTAGTCGGTAAACATCAATCAGATCGATATTAACCTTCGTCCCATTCGATTCGTTAATAGTCCGCGCGCACAACAGAATCCGCCCCATCACCCTTTTTACCTGCGGCGGATTCTCCATGGCTCAGTCACTTCACTTTTTGCGCTACCCCTTAACCGCACTGGCCATGGTGGTACTCACCGCCTGTGGTCGCGCCCCGGAAGCCACTCAGGCGCCAGCCGCCCCCAAGGTCAGTGTGGCCAAGGTGCTGGAGCAGCCGATCAACGAGTGGGACGAATTCACCGGGCGGCTCGAAGCGCCGGAAACCGTTGAGGTCCGTCCACGAGTCTCCGGCCAGATTGATCAGGTGGCCTTCACCGACGGCGCGCTGGTCAAGAAAGGCGACCTGCTGTTCCAGATCGACCCGCGTCCATTCCAGGCTGAAGTGCGCCGTCTCGAAGCCCAACTGCAACAGGCCCGGGCCGTGGCCAGCCGTAGCGAGAACGAAGCCGAGCGTGGCGACCGGCTGCGCGCCAACAACGCGATTTCTGCCGAACTGGCTGATTCGCGGACCACTTCGGCACAGGAAGCCAAGGCCGGCGTGGCAGCGATTCAGGCGCAACTGGACCTGGCGCGCCTGAACCTGAGCTTCACCAAGGTTACCGCACCGATCAGTGGCCGGGTCAGCCGCGCCGAGATCACCAGTGGCAACATCGTCACCGCCGACGTCACGGCCCTGACCAGCGTCGTTTCCACCGATAAGGTCTATGCCTACTTCGACGCCGACGAACGCGTATTCCTCAAGTACAACGAACTGGCCCGTCAGGGTCAGCGCGGCCAGAGCACCCCGGTGTATCTGGGCCTGTCCAACGAAGCGGATAACCCGCACCTGGGCCAGATGAACTTCGTCGATAACCAGGTCAACCCGCGCACCGGCACCATTCGTGGCCGGGCAGTGTTCGACAACACTGACGGGCGCTTCACCCCTGGCCTGTATGCGCGCCTGAAGCTGGTGGGCAGCGGCACCTACTCGGCAGTGCTGATCCAGGACGAAGCGGTCGGCACCGACCTGGGCAAGAAGTTCGTGCTGGTCATGGACCAGAACAACACCCCGGCTTACCGCGCCGTGGAGCTGGGTCCAAAGCTTGAAGGCCTGCGCATCGTGCGCAGCGGCCTGGCCAAGACCGACACCATCGTGGTCAAGGGCCTGCAACGTGTGCGTCCCGGCCAGCCGGTGGACCCGCAGGTCACGCCGATGGCCAGCGACCAGACCCTCGCGGCCCTGCGCCAACAACGTGAGGCGCTGGAAGCCAGCAACATGACGCCTGTCAGCACCAAGACCACCGTCAAACTCGCCAGCGTCACAGCGCCACGCGGTTAAGGGATACGACCGATGAACTTCTCGACATTCTTTATATCCCGGCCGATCTTCGCCGCCGTGTTATCGCTGCTGATCCTGATCGCCGGTTCCATCTCGCTGTTCCAGTTACCGATCAGCGAATACCCGGAAGTGGTACCGCCCACCGTGGTGGTGCGCGCCAACTTCCCCGGTGCCAACCCCAAAGTGATCGGCGAAACCGTGGCCTCGCCACTGGAGCAAGCCATCACCGGCGTGGAAAACATGCTCTACATGTCGTCCCAGGCCACCGCCGACGGCAAGCTGACCCTGACCATCACCTTCGCGCTGGGCACCGACCTGGACAACGCCCAGGTGCAGGTGCAAAACCGCGTGACCCGCACCGAGCCCAAGCTGCCCGAGGAAGTGACGCGCATCGGGATCACGGTGGACAAGGCCTCGCCCGACCTGACCATGGTCGTGCACTTGACCTCGCCGGATGACCGCTACGACATGCTCTACCTGTCGAACTACGCGGTGCTCAACATCAAGGACGAGCTGGCGCGCCTCAATGGCGTGGGCGATGTGCAGTTGTTCGGTATGGGTGACTACTCGCTGCGGGTCTGGCTGGACCCGAACAAGACCGCTTCGCGCAACCTGACCGCCACTGACGTGGTCAACGCGATCCGTGAACAGAACCGCCAGGTCGCCGCCGGCCAGTTGGGCGCGCCACCGTCGCCGAATGCCACCAGCTTCCAGATGTCGATCAACACCCAAGGCCGCCTGGTCAGCGAGGAAGAGTTCGAGAACATCGTTATCCGCTCTGGTGCCAACGGTGAAATCACTCGCCTCAAGGATGTGGCGCGCATCGAGCTGGGTTCGAGTCAGTACGCGCTGCGCTCACTGCTCAACAACAAACCTGCTGTCGCCTTGCCGATCATGCAGCGCCCCGGCTCCAACGCCATCGACATTTCCAACCAGGTCCGGGCCCGCATGGCCGAACTGAAGAAGGAATTCCCGCAGGGCATGGACTACGAGATCGTCTATGACCCGACCATCTTCGTCCGCGGCTCCATCGAGGCGGTGATCCACACCCTGTTTGAAGCGCTGATTCTGGTGGTGCTGGTGGTGATCCTGTTCCTGCAGACCTGGCGCGCTTCGATCATCCCGCTGGCGGCCGTGCCGGTGTCGCTGATCGGCACCTTTGCGGTCATGCACATGTTCGGCTTCTCGTTCAACGCCCTGTCGCTGTTCGGCCTGGTGCTGGCGATCGGGATCGTGGTCGACGACGCCATCGTGGTGGTAGAGAACGTCGAACGTAACATCGAGCTGGGCCTGGAACCGGTGGCTGCCACCCACAAAGCCATGGGCGAAGTGACCGGGCCGATCATCGCCACGGCGCTGGTACTGTGCGCGGTGTTCGTGCCGGCGGCGTTCATTTCCGGGCTGACCGGCCAGTTCTACAAACAGTTCGCCCTGACCATCGCGATTTCCACAGTAATCTCGGCATTCAACTCGCTGACCCTGTCGCCGGCCCTGGCGGCGGTACTGCTCAAAGGTCACAACGCACCGAAAGACCGCTTCTCGCGCCTGCTTGATCGTCTGCTGGGCGGCTGGCTGTTCAAGCCGTTCAACCGAGTGTTCGAAAAAGCCAGCCATGGCTACGTGGGCACTGTGGCGCGGGTGATCCGGCGCAGCGGCATTGCCATGGTCGTGTATGCCGGGCTCATGGCCCTGACCTGGCTGGGCTTCTCGACCACCCCGACCGGCTTCGTGCCCAGCCAGGACAAGCAATACCTGGTGGCCTTCGCGCAACTGCCGGACGCAGCGAGCCTGGACCGCACCGAAGAGGTGATCAAACGCATGTCCGATATGGCCCTCAAGCAACCTGGGGTGGCCAATGCCGTGGCCTTCCCCGGCCTGTCGATCAACGGCTTCACCAACAGCCCGAACAGCGGCATCGTATTCGTGACCCTGAAGCCCTTTGATGAACGCAAGGACCCGAGCCAATCGGCCAACGCCATTGCCGGTGCGCTGAACGGCCAGTTTGCCTCGATCCAGGAAGCCTACATGGCGATCTTCCCGCCACCACCGGTGATGGGCCTGGGCACCATTGGCGGCTTCCGCCTGCAGATTCAGGACCGTGGCAACCTCGGCTATGACGAGCTGTACAAAGAAACCCAGAACGTCATCGCCAAGAGTCGCAGCGTGCCGGAACTGGCCGGGCTGTTCACCAGCTACACGGTGAACGTGCCGCAGGTCGATGCCGCCATCGACCGTGAGAAAGCCAAGACCCACGGCGTGGCGATCAGCGATATCTTCGACACCCTGCAGGTTTATCTGGGCTCGCTGTATGCCAACGACTTCAACCGGTTCGGCCGTACCTATCAGGTCAACGTCCAGGCTGAACAGCAGTTCCGTCAGGATGCCGAGCAGATCGGTCAGCTCAAGGTCCGCAATAACCTGGGCGAGATGATCCCGCTGGCGACCTTCGTCAAGGTCAGCGACACCGCAGGTCCCGACCGGGTGATGCACTACAACGGCTTTATCACCGCTGAAATCAACGGCGCGGCCGCCCCCGGCTACAGCTCCGGCCAGGCCGAAGCGGCGATGAACAAGCTGCTGCGCGCAGAACTGCCCAACGGCATGACCTACGAGTGGACCGACCTGACCTATCAGCAGATCCTGGCCGGCAACACCGCGCTGTTCGTGTTCCCGCTGTGCGTGCTGCTGGCGTTCCTGGTACTGGCGGCACAATACGAGAGCTGGAGCCTGCCGCTGGCGGTGATCCTGATCGTACCGATGACCCTGCTGTCGGCGATTGCCGGGGTGATCATTGCAGGGAGTGACAACAACATCTTCACCCAGATCGGCTTGATCGTACTGGTCGGCCTGGCGTGCAAGAACGCAATCCTGATCGTCGAGTTCGCCAAGGACAAACAGGAAGAAGGCCTCAGCCCGCTGGACGCGGTACTGGAAGCCTGCCGCCTGCGGCTGCGGCCGATCCTGATGACCTCCTTCGCGTTCATCATGGGCGTGGTGCCGCTGGTGCTGTCCAGCGGCGCCGGTGCCGAAATGCGTCATGCCATGGGCGTGGCGGTGTTCTCCGGGATGCTCGGGGTGACCTTCTTCGGCCTGTTGCTGACCCCGGTGTTCTACGTGCTGATCCGTAACTTCGTCGAGCGTCGCGAGGCCCGCAAGGCGGCCCGCATCGCCCAACAACCGACTCACTCCGTGGAGGCGCATTGATGAGTGCCCTGAAACTCTTCGCCCCTTCCTTGCTGGTGCTGGCGCTGGCGGCCTGCGCCGTCGGCCCGGACTACAAGGCCCCGACCACAGCTGACGCCAGCGCCCAGGCCGCTGGCGCCCAGGCGGCCTATGACCGCAGCCGCAGCGCCGCCAACTGGTGGCAGCAGTTCGACGATGCGACCCTGAACAAACTGGTCGAGCAGTCTCTGGCCGGCAACCGTGACCTGCGGGTGGCGTTCGCGCGCCTCAAGGCCGCCCGGGCGATCCGCGATGACGTCAGCAACGACGCCATGCCGGTGATCACCAGCCGCGCCAGCAGCCAGATCGGCAAGGGCCAGGTCCCCGGCCAGACCGAAGACCGGGTTAACAGCGAACGCTACGATCTGGGCCTGGACATGGCTTGGGAAGTCGACCTGTTCGGTCGCATCCAGCGCCAACTGCAAGCCAGCGATGCCGACCAGCAGGCGGCCGAAGCCGAGCTGTACCAGTTGCAAGTGACCCTGATCGCTGATGTGGTCGATGCCTATGGCCGCCTGCGCGGTGCCCAGCTGCGTGAAGCCATTGCCCGCGACAACCTGAAAAACCAGCAGGACTCGCGCAACGTCACCACCCAACTGCGTGACGCCGGGGTGGGAAATGAACTGGACGTGGTGCGCGCCGATGCACGCCTGGCCGCAGTCGAGGCCAGCGTGCCGCAACTGCAGGCCGAACAGGTGCGCCAGCGCAACCGCATCGCGACCCTGCTGGGCGAACGCCCCGATGCACTGAGTGTCGATCTGAGCCCGGCCGGGCTGCCAGCGATCAGTAAAACCCTGGCCGTCGGTGATCCGACCCAGGTGTTGCGCCAGCGGCCTGACGTCTGGGCCGCCGAACGGCAACTGGCGGCGTCCACCGCACGCATTGGTGTGGCCACCGCCGACCTGTTCCCACGGGTAAGCCTCAGCGGTTTCCTGGGGTTTACCGCCGGGCGCGGTTCGCAGATCGGTTCTCAGGCGGCCAAAGCCTGGAGCCTGGGCCCGAGCATCACCTGGGCGGCCTTCGACCTGGGCAGCGTCCGTGCCCGGATTCGCGGTGCCGACGCCGACGCCGAAGGCGCGCTGGCCAGCTACGAGCAGCAGGTATTGCTAGCCCTTGAAGAGTCGCAGAATGCGTTCAGCGATTACGACAAACGCCAACAGCGCCTGCTCGCCCTGCTGCGCCAGAGCAACGCGAGCCGCGAGGCGGCCCGTCTGGCCTCGGTGCAATACCGCGAAGGCACGGCGGATTTTCTGGTCCTGCTCGACGCCGAGCGTGAGCGCCTGGCTGCCGAAGACGCCCAGGCTCAAGCGCAGATCGAGTTGTATGAAGGCATCGTCGCCATCTACAAAGCCCTGGGCGGCGGCTGGCAACGGGCCTGATGGCCCGGCTTCTTGTTTTTGCTGCTCGAACCGAGATAGTACTGACACCGCCGAACGCGACTTGGGTGCAGGCCGAGGGTAGGCGTCGATTCGGGGGAGAAACCGACATGGATGTCGGTTTCAGGTGCGCTGGGCAGGACGCCCATCGCGCCGGCCCCCGAATCGGCGCCGGACGGAGGGAAGTCTGCCCGCAGGGCAGACCCAAACCAGGAGCAAGCGGTTTTCCCCTATTTTGCCAAGCACAAAATAGGGTCGCCCGTCGGGGCGAAACCCGCAGTTCAGACAACCGCGGCAACGATCCTTACATTGGACCCAGCCATTGGCACGAAAAGCCACACGGTGGCTTACCGCGCCGCCGTCAAACCCACCGGCGCCGGCACCGCTCTGGCCTTGGCCTGCAACTGGGTCTGAAAGCGCTGCCATTCGCGGTTGATTTCCGAGTACGGCATGAAAATGCTGACCTGGGCTTGCGCCGGCAAGTCGGCGCGTTTGAGCGCCTGCAGGTCGTCGCCTTCCAGATAGGCCACGCTGATGCCCACCGCCTGACCATCGGCGGCAAACACCGGTCCGCCCGACATCCCCTTGACGGTAGGGCCATTGTGGGTGGCGTACATCACTCCCCCATCATTGGCATCCAGACGCACCATGGCACTGAGCGCATGGCCCTGCCCCTGAGTCGGAAGATACATCGAGTTGAAACCCACCGCGGTGACTTGCTCACCCGGTTTGTACTGGCGCCATACCGGCGCCTGTTCAGCCTTGTGGCGGAAAAACTGCACATCGCCACGGCCCTGGAATACCGCGCCCGGTAAATACGGCAAGTGTTTTACCGTAACGGCATAGTCATCGTTCCACTGCACTGCGGTACCGAGCATCAATAATGACAACGGCCCGCCAGCATGGACGAGAAATGCCTGTTCTTGAATGGGATCCTTGGTTAACGCGGTGGACATTCCATTGCAACCACCCAGCAGCATGCATGCTGCCAATAGAGGCTTGCAGGAAATCATTTTGACTCACGGCAGGAGATGAAGACGGCGCAAATATGTCACTGTGCTACCATCAAATCAATATGCCATCACGCGCCGCTGGTCGGCTGTGTCAATTGCCGTCTGGCCTCATCAGGCAAACCGCCGGGGCCACTGGTAACACGCTCTGGCGGGTGCGTGGAAGCTTACAAAAAATGACTGAAAAGGCGACAAACGGTAAGCCGGACACTGTGCCCGGACGTCATCCGGGGCTTTCCTGGAGTACCAGATTCACCAACATAAATCGGTAATGCACTTTGCTGTAAGGTGTAATAACCCCAACTAAACATGGAAAATTACAGCCCCCCACTGAAACTAGCGAAGACCAAAAACGCTATGCTTAGAACCTTTAAATGAGTAATACCGGCACAGAAACGGTTATGCTGTTGTTCCGCGCCTTGAGCACTTACCCCCCTGTTAGAAGGACCTGCCTATGTATCCTCTGCCCGAGAAGTCTCTGGCCATGCATGACGTCGTGCCCCGTCCCGCCTGTTCCCAATCTACGCGCATGGGTCAGGCTGATCGCGCGCACTAATCACGACACTTGTAACTCAGGGATGAAACGATGAATTCACGTGCGCTGTTCCCTCACCTCGGCAAGGTCATTGCCAGTACCGGCAGCCGGCATTTTCCGCGCATGCTGCATGATCTGATCCACAGTCATCTGGCCATCGATGCCACGCACATTCGCCGCCTGCCACTGGACCCGGTGCAACAGGCCAGCTCCCCCGATGAAATCGACTTCTGCGCTTCGGCCCATGCCGAGCAGACGCCAACCGCGTCGCACACAGAGGCCGCGCAACTGCATCTGAGCCGCCACAAGGACGGTTTCCGCTACGAAATTTCCTTGTACCGCAGCCGCGAGCCGCAGGGCTTTTCGGCCCAGGAGCGCACGCTGCTGCAGGATATCTCGCCGCTGTTGCTGCCCATGGTCGAAAAACACATCAGCGCCGTGCAACCGGCCGATACTCAAGCGCCAGTCGATGACAGCAGTGAACCGCAAACGCTGCGCCTGCGCTTCATCGAACGCCTGCAGCAAAGCGGCCTGAAACTGTCGGCCCGCGAGATGGAAGTCTGTGTCGGCCTGCTGGCCGGGCGCACCGCACCGGAGCTGGCTGTTCAGCTGGACCTGAAAGTCAATACCATCGAAAGCTATCTCAAACGCGCCTCGATCAAACTGGGCATCAGTGGCCGGCATTCACTCAAACGCTGGATGTACTCGGCAGACGACACACCGCTCGCTGGCGAGCGGTACGTTCAATAACGCTGCCGCCTCTGCGCCGCGCTCTCGCGCAGCAAACACGGACCCCGTAGGACCGGCCGGGCGGCGATCCGCTTTAGCCGGGAAGCCTTCGCTGCTGAAGCAGCTCCTACGGAATAACCATTAAAAATCAATGGTTTGTAATGTTGTTTGATGAGAGCCGCTTTAGCGGCGAAGCTTTCGCGGCCAAAGCGGATCGCCGCCTGGCCGCTTCTGCCAAACAGCATTCGATCAATCCCGCGCCAGCGCATCAATCGGATCCAGGCGCGCCGCGTTGCGCGCCGGGACGAAGCCGAACACCACACCAATCAGGGTCGAACAGGCCACTGCGGTGATGATTGCCCCGCCCGAAAACACCATCTCCCACTCCTTGATGAACACCGTAAACAGATGCCCGAGCCCGTAGGACAGCGAGATACCAATCGCCCCGCCCAACAGGCAGACCATCACCGCTTCGACCAGAAACTGCTGGCGGATGTCTGACTGACGCGCGCCGACTGCCATCCGAATGCCGATTTCCCGGGTCCGCTCGGTCACCGACACCAGCATGATGTTCATCACCCCGATACCGCCGACCAGCAACGAGATCACCGCAATCAGCGACAACAGCAGCGCCAGGGAGCGGCTGGTCTTCTCCACGGTCTGCATGATGCTGTCGAGGTTATTGGTAAAGAAATCCTTGGTGCCGTGGCGCTGCTGCAGCAACTCGGTGACTTTCTCTTCGACCAGCTTGCTTGGCTGACCATCGCGGATGCGCACGCTGATGCTGTCCAGGTGGCGCTGGCCCAGCAGCCGGCCGGCGGCGGTCTGGTAAGGCACCCAGACGTTCAGGGCCTTGCTGGCGGCGAACATGTTCTTGTTGTCGGCGGTGACGCCGATCACCGTCACCGGCAAGTTGTCGATCAGGATCACCTGGCCCAAGGGGTCGATCGTGTTGCCGAACAACCGCTGGCGCGCGTTGTGATCGATCACAACCACCTGGGCCTGACGCCGGGCGTCGCTTTCACTGAAGGTGATGCCCGCCTCCATCTTGATCCCGCGCACCTGGAAATAACTGTCGCTGACCCCGTTGACCTGGGCATCGAGGTCGATATTGCGATAGCGCAGCAGCAGGTTGCGGTTGACCACCGGCGTTGCGCTGTCCACGTAATACAACTGCCCCAGCGCCTGCACGTCCGAAAGCTGCAAGGTCTCGATGGCCGCCGCCCGGCTGTCGCCAAAGCTGGCGCCGGGGTACACATCAATGGTGTTGCTGCCGATCGCCTGGATGTCCTTGAGCACGTAGCGCTTGGCACCTTCGCCGATGGCCGAGATCGACACCACCGAGGTGATGCCGATAACGATGCCGAGCATGGTCAGCAAGGTCCGCATGCGATGCGAGATCAGCGCCACCCAGGCCATGCGGAACGCTTCCTTGAACAAACCGACGCTGGCCACCATGCGCCGTGCAACCCCCGCCGCTGGCTGCTCCGTCGCCGGTTTGTCATGCGCCGAAAGCTGAGCATCGTTGCGCCGGTCGCTGATGATCACCCCGTCGCTGACCTCAATGATCCGCTCGGCATTGGCGGCCACCTTGGGGTCGTGGGTCACCAGAATGACCGTGTGCCCGGCAGCATGCAGCTCCTGGAGGATCGTCATGACCTCCTTGCCGCTGGTGGTGTCCAGTGCGCCAGTGGGTTCGTCCGCCAGGATCACCTCCCCGCCGTTGACCAGCGCCCGGGCGATACTCACCCGCTGCTGCTGGCCGCCGGACAGCTGGCTGGGGCGATGATGCACATGGCCGCTCAGGCCCAGTCGTTCGAGCAACCGCCGGGCCCGGCTGTGCCGTTCTTCGGGCGCGGTGCCGGCATATATCGCTGGCATTTCGACGTTGTGCATCGCGCTCAGGTGCGGCAACAGGTGATAGCGCTGGAAGATGAAACCGAAGTAGTCACGGCGCAATTCGGCCAGTGCCTGATCATCGAGCTCACGGGTTTCCTGGCCATTGATCCGGTAGCTGCCGGCGCTGGGTTGGTCCAGGCAACCGAGGATGTTCATCAGCGTCGATTTACCCGACCCCGAGGCACCGATGATGGCGACCATTTCGCCAGCATGGATGCTCAGGTCGATGCCCTTGAGGGCAATGAACTCACGGTCGCCGGCCATGAAGCTGCGGGTGATGCCTTTGAGGTGCAGCAAAGGTTGCTTGCCGTGCGCCATGCTCAGGTGTCCTTGTTGGCGTTGATCGGGTCGCCAATGACCACCCGATCGCCTTCAGCCAGGCCGGATTTGATCTCGACCCTGACGTTATTATTGATGCCGGTCTGGACGCTGCGGCTCTGGGCCAGGCCTTTGCCGTCCAGCACCCGCACGTTGTAGCTGCCATCGGCGCTGCGCGCTCCGAGGGCGGCCACCGGCACGTTGAGTACCGCCTTGGCGGTGTCGAGCACGATATGCACCTGGGCAGTCATGGCGATGCGCAGGCGGTGGCCGGGGTTGGGCACGTCGAACAGGGCGTTGTAGAACACCGCGACGTTCTGTTTGGCGCTCTCGCTGTCGGCCTTCTGGAAGTCCTGCGGGGCCGGTTCGATACCGCGCAAGGTGGCGTAGTAGCGTTTGTCTTCACCAAGAATGGTGAAGTACACCTGCTGGCCGGGGCTGATGTGGATGACGTCGGCCTCGGAGACCTGAGCCTTGACGGTCATGGTGTCGAGGTCAGCAAGTTTGAGCAGGACCGGTGCCAGTTGGTTGGCAATGACGGTCTGGCCTTCCTGGGTGACGATCGCGACAACATCGCCGTCGATGGGCGCGTTGATGCGGGTGTAAGCCAGGTTGATTTTGGCCGTATCGATCTGGATCCGCGCATCTTTGATCTGGGCCTTGAGCGATTGCAGGTTGGCCTGCTGCACTTCGTGGTCGGATTCGGCGTTCTCGAATTCCTGGCGAGAGATGGACGAGCCGCTTTCAAGAATGGTGTAGCGTTCAAAAATGCGTCGGGTTTTCTTCAGTTGCGCTTCGGTCGCGCGCAGTTGGGCCTGGAGGTTTTCTTCGGCAATCTGCGCTTGTTGCAGGGTATTGCGCAGGATCTGTGGGTCGATTTCAGCGAGCCACTGGCCTTTCTGGACTTTGTCGCCGAGTTTGACCTTGAGGGACTTGAGCTGGCCGGAGACCTGGGCACCGACGTCAACCTGTTTGATGCCTTCAAGGGTGCCGCTGGCCAGCACAGCGTTTTCGATGTCGCTGCGTTCGACCGGGGCACTGAGGTATTGAGGGGCGTCGGCAGGTGCTTGTATGGCGTACAGAGCCAGGCCAGCCGCTACGGCAAGGGCCAGGCCAAGCGCGGTTTTGCGCAATGTTGAAGTTTGCATAGATCACTACCGTTCCAGGCTTTGCATGGGTGTTGCTGGGGTGTTGTGGGTTTGTTTGCTGATTGCTGATTGGTGGTCTTGCGGTCTTGTGATTGATCCGAAATACCGGTGCCTGAACCTCGGGTTCCGCCCCGACGGGCGGGTTACTTTGTTGCGGCAAAGTAACCAAACCGCTTGCTCCGGGTTTGGCCCCTTCGGGGTTCCCTCGCGCAGGCGCCATTCCAGGGGGGCGCCGCAATGGGCCATCCATGGCCCGGTGCGGCTAAACCGGCATCCATGCCGGTTTTCCCCCTTCCATGACACCTGCACTCGGCCAGCACCAACGTCGCGTTCGGCGGCGTCTGTGAGATCCCGGTTCGAAGAGCAAGAGCTGGCGTCAACACTGTCCGAATAAACACCGCGAACCCGGTGGGAGCGAGCTCTGCTCGCGAAGGGGCCAGCAAAAGCGGCACATCTGCTGTGGATGTCACCCTGTATCGGTCGTGGTCCGGCATCCCGGCAAGCCAACTCCCATCGGGCTACCAGAACAATGCTGGAGCAAGAATGGATTCGCATTCCAGGTTTCATGACAACACCTCACCTTCGGTGACGGTCTGTCCATCGTGCCACCAGGCGGCGAGGCTATAGACGTTGGGGGTTTTGAGGATGGTGAAGTGGTTGCCGGGGCCGTACCAGACGGCCAGTTCCGGGGTGAGTTTTTCCCAGCCGTTGAGCATGTTGGTTTGCTCGCGCTGGTTGCCGGCGCTGTCCAGCACCGGGTCGTCGACCAGCACCAGGCGCAGCGGGCCGTCGTAGCGTTGGGTCGGGCGGTAGCGGGTTCGCAAAGCGCTGGCGTAGGTGCGCGCCGGGCCGTGCATGGCGTCGGGAGCCGAGTGGCGCGACAGCACGCCAGCGCTGACCAGGCCCTGGTGCAAGAGCTGCAACTGGCTGGCGTCGTCGGCGTCGGCAAACACCTGCGGGTCAATGCCCAGCGACTTGCCCGAGGCCAGTTGCAAGGCTTCGATCAACCGCTGCAAGGCGGCGGTGGTGGTGTAGGACCGCCCCGCCACACCGCTGCTGCCGGGCGCTTCGCTGTCGATCAGGGTCAGCGAGGTGATTTCCCGGCCACGGCGTTGCAGTTCGGCCGCCATTGCGTAAGCCACCCAGCCGCCGAATGAATGCCCGACCAGGTTCAGCGGCCCGTGCGGGTAGACCTGTTCGATGGCTTGCACGTAGAAGCGCGCGGCCGCTTCGACTCGGCTGTGGGGCACCGAGGTACCGTCCAGGCCACGCGGTTGCAGACCGTGGATCGGCCATTCCGGACCCAGCGCTTCGCTCAGGCCAATAAAGCTGGTGATGCTGTCGCCGGCGCCCGGCACGCAGAACACCGGTGCATGGCTTGGCTGGCCGCTCTGGATGGTGACCAACGGCTGGTACGCCGCAGCCTGTGGCTGCCCGGCCCGCGCCTGCTGCGCCCGGCTCATGGCAGCGCTCAGCGCCTGGCCCAGCACCTGCACATGGGGTGCCTGCATCATGCTCTGGTGATCGCCCGGCACCTCGATGCAGCACAATTGCCCGGCCGCCAGTTGGGTTTCCCAGCCCAGGCTCGGGCTGCGCTGCGACAGCGGGGTCGGCCGCTCGGCGGCGCAGAACAGGTGGACCGGCAGGTTGATCGGGTTGATCCGGTAATGCGCCAGCGCATGCCCGTGGGCCACTTCCCGGGCCATGAACTGTTGCAGGTCCGCTGCACTGGCAGCGGCCAGGTCCGGATACAGCAACTGCTGGTCGCGGCAGCGTTGCAGCAGTTCGTTGAACTCAAGCCCCGCCGGTAACCGATCAAGGTCCTGCAACGGCTGCCGGCCAGCCTCGCCCTGGCTCAGCCAATGCATGCGGCAGTGCAGCAGCAGTTGTTGTTGCAGCACATCGACGCCGGACCAGCGCGCCTTGCCCTGGTCGGTCCAGCGCGGCACATAGGTGTCGAGCAGGCCGAGGAACTCGACCTGCTGGTCCATGCCCAGCAGTTGCAGGGCGACCTCAAAGGCCAGCACCCCACCGAATGACCAGCCGGCCAGACGATAAGGCCCTTCAGGCTGGGCGCTGCGGATCACCGTCACCAGCCGTGCGGCCAGGCATTCCATGGTCTGCAGTTGCGGCTGGCCCAACGCGATACCCGGCAGGCCGTAGATCGGGAAGTCGCCGTCGATGTGCCGGCCCAGCGCCGGGAAATACACATCCAGGCCGCTGAACTCATGAACCAGAAATAACGGCGTGCCGCTGGCCCCGCCGCGCACGGTAATCAGCGCCTGATTCTGCTCCGGCAAGCCGCTGCGTTGCGCCAGCAAGGCGGCCACAGACTCGACACTGACGTGCTGGAACAGCTCGGCCAGGGTGATACTCAGCCCGGCCTGCTGCAATTGGTTGACCAGCCGCACGGCCAGCAATGAATGACCGCCCAGCTCGAAGAAACTGTCATGGCGGCCCACTTGCGGCACCTGCAACACTTCGCGCCAACAGGCCGCCAGTTGCTGCTCCAGCTCGCCTTGCGGGGCCTCGAAAACGCGGCTGACAAAGGCTTCCGGGGACGGCATCGGCAATGCCTTGCGGTCGACCTTGCCGTTGTTGGTCAGCGGCAACTGGCTCATCCGCACCCAGGCGGCCGGCACCATGTACTCCGGCAGACGCGCCTGCAGCCAGGCCCGCAGCGCAACGTTATCAGGGCATGCGCCGGGCTGCTCGGCCACGGTGTACCAGGCAACCAGCCGCAGGGTGCCAGGTTCGATCTGGCGGGCCAGCACCACCACGTCCTTGACGCCCGGACAGGCGGCCAAGCGTGCTTCGATTTCGCCCAGCTCGACACGGAAACCACGAATCTTGACCTGATCGTCATGCCGACCGATGTATTCCAGCTGGCCGCTCTCCAGCCAGCGGACCTGGTCGCCCGTGCGGTACATCAGCGCGTCGGCCTGTGGGCTGAATGGGTCACGGAGGAATTTCTCGGCGGTCAGCTCAGGGCGGTTCAGGTAACCGCGCGCCACCCCGTCGCCGCCGATATACAACTCACCGGGCACCCCCAACGGCACCGGCTGCTGCCGCGCATCCAGAACATAGACCGTGCTGTTGGCAATCGGCCCGCCGATCGGTACGCCCTGGGCGTGCTCATCCACCGCCTGCACCTCGTAGGTGGTGGCGTAGGTGGTGGTCTCGGTCGGCCCATAGCAATGCACCAGTCGCAGCTGCGGCGCCACGGCCAGCAGCCGCCTGAACATCGCCGGCTCGGCCCGTTCACCGCCACACAGCAGAATCCGCAGCCCGGCCAGTACCTCGGGCATCAACTGCACGTACTGATTGAACAACGCGGTGGTGACGAACAGGATGCTGACTTGCTGCTCGCGCAGGCAATCGGCGAAGCGTTGCGGGTCGAGCAAGGTGGCGTGGTCGACCACCACCACGCAGCCGCCGTTGAGCAACGCCCCCCATACGTCCATGGTGCTGGCGTCGAATGCCGGGTTGGAGGCGAAGGCCACCCGGTCTTGGGCGTTGAAGTCGGCATAGTTGCTGTTGAGCACCAGCCGGGTGATGCCGCGATGGGCGATCAGCACGCCCTTGGGCGTGCCGGTGGAGCCGGAGGTGTACATGATGTACACCGGCGCAGCCGCGTCCTGCGCCAGTTGCGGGTTATGGACCGATTGGTCGGCAAGTGGCAACTGGTCCAGATCCAGGCGCCGGGCCGGGTACTCCAGCGCGGTGTCGCTGCGGGTCAGCAACGCCACGGCCTGGCTGTCCTGGACGATAAACGCCTGGCGCTCGGCCGGCGCATGAATGTCCAGCGGCACATACACCGCCGCGCATTTGCTGATCGCCAACTGGCTGACCAGCAAGTCGATGCTGCGTGGCAACAGGATTGCCAGATGATCGCCGGGTTTGACTCCGATACCGATCAGGTAATGCGCCAGGCGGTTGGCACGGGCGTTGAGTTGCTCGTAGCTTAAGGTCTGCGACCCGTCCACCACCGCCGTGGCCTGCGGTTGCTGCGCGACCTGCCGTTCAAACGCCGCATGGGCCGTCAGTTCGCGTGGGTAGTCACGGGCGCTGGCATTGAAATCCACCAGCAAGCGTTGGCGTTCAGCCGCTGGCAGCGGATCCAGCGCCAGCAGCGCCGACTGCGGTGCCTGCTCCAGCGCCAGTGTCAGTTGCTGCAAGACCTCAGCCATTGCCCCGCACACCCGGCTGGCATTGATGCCCGGCGTGGTCAGGGCGGTCAGGCTCAAGCCGCTGCCCAGATCATCGACACTCAAGGTCAGCGGGTAGTTGGTGCGTTCTTCACTGTGCAGCACTTCGATGCCTTGCCAGGCCTGTCGGCCCTGGCTGGCCGCATCGGCCGGCTCGGCGCTGTGCCGGTAGTTGAGCAAGGCGCTGAACAGCGGCGTGCCGGCGGCCAGGCCGCTGCAGCGCTGGGCCAGCGCCAACGGCGCGTGTTCGTGGCGCAGCAAGCGGGTCAGCCCGGCGTGTACTGCGCGGGCGGCGACCTCGACGCTATCCTCGGCAAGCCTGACGCGCAGCGGCAGGGTATTGATGAACACCCCCAGCGCCCGTTCGGCACCCTCGCCGCCCTGCAGACGCCCCAGCAACACGGTGCCAAACAGCACATCATCCCGCCCCGCTAGCTGCCCCAGCAGCCGTGCCCAGGCCAGATGCACCAGGCTGGCAGTGCTGACGCCCAGCCGCCGGGCCTGCTCGCGCAGGCGCACACTCAAGCCGTCGTCGACCCGCTGCTGTGCCCGGCCGGTCGGCCCGGCGGCAAGCTGCGCGATACCGAACGGCAAGGTCGGCTCATCGACATCAGCGAGCATCTCGCTGAACAGCGCACGGTGTTGTTCCTCGCCCAGCCCCTGACGGCTGAGCGCGACGTAAGTGCGATACGGCACCGGGGCCGGCAGGCTCGCTTGCTCGTGCACCAACAGCGCCTGCATTTCATGGCGCAACACCTCCAGCGCCACGTGGTCCATGACCAGATGATGGAATAGCAGCAAGGCCACTACTCGCTGGCTGCCCGGCTCTTGCGCCTGCACCAGACGCAGCAGCGGCGCCTGATCCAGCGGCATGCGGTAGCTGTGGCTGGCGTAACGGGCCTGCAACTGTTGCAACAGCCCGGCCTCGCCCGGCGCGGCGTGGAATGTTTCGCGAATCAGCGTGGCCTGGCGCCAGACCACCTGCACCGGCTCCGCCAGAGCGTCCCAGAACATCGAACTGCGCAGGATATCGTGGCGATCGATCACTGCCTGCAAGGCCTCGGCAAACGCATCGAGACGTTGCGGGTCGGCAAACGCGAACTGCGCCTGCAACACATAGGGGTCGCCCTCACCGGCGGCCAGGTGGTGGTAGAGAATCCCGGCCTGCAACGGCGCCAGCGGATAGATGTCCTGCACATTGGCAGCGCCGCCAGGGACGCTGGCAACGATGCGGTTGATATCGCTCTGTTGCAGCGCCAGCAGTGGTAACAACTCGGGGGTGATCTGGGTGCAACCTGCCGGGATCCGATTGGCCGGTACATCAGCCTGCGGGCCACGGCTCAGGGTCGCCGCCAGCGCCGCCAGGGTCGGCTGGCCAAACAACACCTGCACATCCGTGGCCAGCCCCAACCGGCGCAGGCGCGCCACCAGGGTCACGGCCAACAGCGAATGCCCGCCCAGCTCAAAGAAGTGATCCTGGCGTCCGGCCCGCTCCACCCCCAGCAACTCGGCCCACAGCCCGGCCAGGGTGATTTCCAGCTCGCCCTGTGGCGCCTGGTATTCACGCACCGCCAGCGATTGCGCATCCGGCGCCGGCAGGGCCTTGCGGTCCAGCTTGCCGTTGGGGCTCAGCGGCAAGGCCGCCAAGTGCACGAACTGCGCCGGAACCATGAACTCCGGCAGGCTTGCCAACAGGTGCGCCCTCAAGGTGGCGATTTCCAAGGCATGGGCAGCGGTGTAGTACGCCACCAGACGCTTGTCGCCCGGCACGTCTTCGCGGGCAACCACGACTGCTTCATTAATTTCAGACTGATCGGTCAGGCGTGACTGAATCTCGCCCAGCTCAATCCGCAGACCACGGATCTTCACCTGGTCGTCATTACGCCCCAGATATTCGATGGTGCCATCGGCCAGATAGCGTGCGACGTCGCCGGTACGGTACATGCGGCCGTCCGCAAACGGGTCATTGAGGAAACGTTCGGCATTCAGCTCCGGGCGGTTCAGGTAACCGCGCGCCACCTGCACGCCACCGATGTACAGCTCACCGACCACACCCAGTGGCACCGGTTGTTGCTGGCTGTCGAGGATGTACATGCGGGTATTGGCAATCGGCTGGCCGATCGGCGTGTTGTCCGGGGTCTGCTCCAGCGGCCCGGCGCAATCCCAGGCGGTGACGTCCACTGCCGCTTCGGTGGGGCCATACAGGTTGTGCAGTTCGCTGTGCGGCAACTGCGTCTTGAAGCGCCGCACCAGGTGGCCCGGCAGGGCTTCACCGCTGCACACCACGCGCTTGAGCGACGTGCAATCGCCCGCCTCGCCATGGGCCAGGAACACCTCCAGCATCGAGGGCACGAAATGCAGGGTGGTGATCTGCTGCTGATCGATGATCCGTTTCAAATAGGCCGGGTCTTTATGGCCCTCCGGCTTGGCCATGACCAGTTGCGCGCCAGTGATCAACGGCCAGAAGAACTCCCACACCGAGACGTCGAAGCTGAACGGGGTCTTTTGCAGCACACGGTCGCCAGCCGTCAGACCGTAAGCGTCCTGCATCCACAGCAGGCGGTTGACCACCGCAGCGTGCTCGTTCATCACCCCTTTGGGCTTACCGGTGGAACCGGAGGTGTAGATCACATAGGCCAGATTTGAGGCCGATGCATTCGCGAGCAAGCTCGCGCCTACAGGTGCTCCAGCGACAATTGTCTCCAGATTGATGACCGGGATGCCGCTGACGGGCAACAGATTGCGGGTCGCTTGATGCACCAGCAACACCACCGGCTCGCTGTCTTCGAGCATGTGCTGCAGGCGCTCCAGCGGATACGCCGGGTCCAGCGGCACATAGGCGCCACCGGCCTTGAGAATGCCCAGCAAGCCGACCACCATCTCGACACTGCGCTCGACACAGATCGCCACCCGCGCATCGGGCTGTACGCCCTGCTCAATCAGCACCTGAGCCAGGGCATCGGCCCGCGCCTCCAGTTGCGCGTAGCTGAGCACCTGCTCACCGGCCTGCAATGCCGTAGCATTCGGGGTGCGCTGCACCTGGGCAGAGAAAAGCCCGTGCAGGGTCTGCTCAAGATCGTAAGGTACGGCGGTGGCATTGAAGCCTTCCAGCAACTGCCAGCGTTCCTCGGCCGTGAGAATGTCGGCATATTCCAGCGCAGCCTGCTCGGCATCCAGCATGGCCTGCAGGGTGCGCTGCAAGTAGCCGGCATAACGCTCGATGGTCGTGGCATCAAACAAGGCGCTGGCGTATTCCAGATTGCCGCCAATACCGCTGGCGGTTTCGCCCAGGTTCAGTGACAGGTCGAACTTGGCCACCTGGCTGTGCTGGGCAATACCTTGCAGATGCAACTCGCCCAGCATCGGCTGGCCATCGGCGCTACCGTCCAGCCCGCCATCCAGCCCCGAGTCCCAGCTCAGCAAGGTCTGGAAGATCGGGCTGTAAGCCA
This sequence comes from Pseudomonas sp. StFLB209, assembly GCF_000829415.1. Lineage (NCBI taxonomy): Bacteria > Pseudomonadati > Pseudomonadota > Gammaproteobacteria > Pseudomonadales > Pseudomonadaceae > Pseudomonas > Pseudomonas sp. StFLB209. Next base: position 5,243,044 of record NZ_AP014637.1, read on the forward strand.
GGCTGCGGGCCGGGCGCACAGCCTCGACCACCTGCTCGAACGGCAATGCCTGATGCGCCTGGGCCTGCAATACCCGGTCCTTGACCCGTGCCAGCAGGGTCCGGGTGTCAGGCGCGTCGCTGATGTCGATGCGCAGGGCCACGGTATTGACGAACAACCCGATCAGGTTATCGATTTGTGCAGGATCACGGTTGGCCACCGGCGAGCCGATCACCACCTCTTGCTGACCGGACAAGCGCCCAAGCAACTGTGCCCAGGCACTGAGCATGACCATATACAGGGTCACCCCGTGACGCCGGGCCAGGGCCTTGAGCCCGGCGCTCAGCCGGGCATTGAGTTCGAACGGCACACTGGCGCCGCTGTAGTCCTGCTGCGCCGGGCGTGGGCGGTCGGTGGGCAGCAGCAGTTGCGCCGCAGCCCCGGCCAGGGTCTGACGCCAGTAGTCGGCCTGCTGGCTGAGCACTTCACCGCTGAGCCAGCGCCGTTGCCACACGGCGTAGTCACCATATTGCAGCGCCAGAGGCGGCAACGGGTCGGCCGCCCCCTGGCTGAAGGCTTGATACAAGGCGGCCAGTTCACGGGTCAGCACGCCCATCGACCAGCCGTCAGCGATGATGTGGTGCAAGGTCAACAACAGCACATGCTGGTCGTCGGCAATGCGCAGCAGCTGACCACGAATCAGTGCGTCGTGCTGCAAATCGAAAGGCCGCGCCGCCTCCTCACGCATCAGCGCATCGATATCCAGCCCCTGCGCGTCACTGACGCGCAGCAGCGCCCCGCCTTCGGCCGGGCTGATGTGCACCCGCGGTTCATCGTCATGGGCGACAAACCGGCTGCGCAACGTCTCATGGCGGGCCACGATACGGCTCAGCGCGCGTTGCAGGGCATGCTCATCGAGCCGGCCACTCAGGCGCAGCCGTACGGCAATGTTGTAGGCCGCACTGGCGCCCTGCATCTGGGCGAGGAACCACAGCCGCTGCTGGGCAAACGACAACGGCAGCGGCTCATTGCGCGCCACCGGCATAATCTCTGGCTGGCTGCTGCGGCTGGCGCGGCTCAGCGATTGGGCCACGGCAGCAAGCTCGCCATTGGCGAATAGCTCGCCCAGGCTCAGCTCCACCCCCAGCCGCTGGCGCACCTGGGCAGCCAGACGCATGGCCAGCAGCGAATGCCCGCCCAGTTCGAAGAAGCGATCATGGCGGCTCACTCGCTCCACGCCGAGCAACTCGCCCCAGATCTGCGCCAGCGCGGTTTCCAGTTCGCCCTGCGGCGCCTGGTAACCGTGGCTGAACAAGGCACTGCGCTGCGGACGCGGCAAGGCACGGCGATCGACCTTGCCGTTGGCGGTCAGCGGCAGCGCGTCAAGGCTGACAAACGCCACCGGCACCATGTACTCCGGCAATACGCCGAGCAGTTGCTCACGCAACACAGGCGGCTCCATGACCTGGGCAGCGGTGAACCAGGCCACCAGCCGGCTCTGGCCGGGCTCGTCTTCCAGCGCCAGCACCACCGCCTCTTTGATGCCCGGTACGTGCGCCAATGCGCTTTCAATCTCGCCCAGCTCGATGCGTACCCCGCGAATCTTCACCTGATCGTCATTACGCCCCAGATATTCGAGGTTGCCATCGGCCAGCCAGCGCACCAGGTCGCCGGTGCGGTACATCCGCCCGCCATTGAACGGGTCAGTCAAAAAGCGTTCGGCGGTCAGGTCTTCTCGGTTCAGATAACCGCGCGCCACACCGGCGCCGCCGACATACAGCTCACCGACCACACCGATTGGCACCGGCTGCTGTTGCTCGTCCAGCACGTAAGCCCTGGCATTGGCCATCGGCTTGCCGATATGCAGCAGCTCACCCACCTGCATCACCCCAGAGGTCACCACCACGGTGGCTTCGGTCGGGCCGTAGTTATTGACCACCGCGAAGCCCGGATCACGCTGGAACTGGCGCAGCCGGTCGCCACCGATCAACAGGGTCTTGAGGGCCGGATGCGGCTGTTGCTGGCTGAAGGCGTATTCGGCCACCGGGGTCGGCAGGAAGCTGACGTCCAGCGGCTGGGCACGCCACCAGTCGAGCAAGGCTTCGATGTCCTGTTCGCCGTCCTGGGTCGGGGCCAGATGCAAGGTCGCGCCGCTGCACAGCGCCGGCCAGATTTCCCAGGCCATGGCATCGAAACCGAAGCCGGCCAGGCTGGAGGTATGCTTGCCCACGCCAAGGTCAAAGGCCTCGCAGTGCCAGTCCACCAGGTTGTTCAAGGTCTGGTGCTCGACCATCACCCCTTTCGGCAAACCGGTGGAACCAGAGGTGTAGATCACGTAGGCCAGGTTATTGACCGTGGCCCGTTGAGTCAGCTCGCCGTTCAGTTGCGCTACAGGCAGACGGTCCAGCTCAATCACCGGCACCGACAACACCGGCAGCCGGCCAGCCAGCTCACTCAAGGTCAGCACCACCTTGGGCTGGCTGTCACTGAGCAGGTAAGCCAGCCGCTCGGCCGGGTGCGCCGGGTCGACCGGCACGTATGCGCCGCCGGCTTTGAGCACCGCCAGCAACCCCACCAGGGTGTCGAGGCCACGGCGGGCCACCACGGCCACCCGCTCATCGGGCTGCACGCCCTGCGCCAGCAGTTGGGCCGCCAGGCCGTTGGCGCGTTGCTCCAGTTGCCCGTAGCTCAGGCTCTGGCCCTGATACACGGCGGCTACGGCGTCGGGCCGTTCGGCAGCCTGCGCGGCCACGCGCTGGTCAATGGTCAGGTGCTGCGGATAATCCGCGGCCGTGGCGTTGAAGCCATTCAATAGCTGGCGGCGCTCAGCCGCCGGCAGGATCGGTAAGCTATCAATGGCGATCTGCGGGGTCAGCTCCAGCGCCTGGACCAGTTGCTCCACGGCGCAGAGCATGTACTGGCAGACTCGCGGGCCGTCGATGCCCGCCGTGCTCAGCAGGCTGAGACTGAACTCACGACCCAGGTCATCGACGCTCAGGGTCAGCGGGAAGTTGGTGCGCTCGCGGCCATGACGGGTGTCGATGCCCTCCCAGGCCGCCAGCGCCTCGGCATTGGCGCCGGCCACGGTGCCGCTGGCGCTGTGTCGGTAGTTGAGCAACGCGCTGAACAGCGGCGCCGGTGCCGCCACGCCGCTGCAGCGTTGGGCCAGGGCCAGCGGTGCGTGCTCGTGGCGCATCAGGCTGATCAGCCGGGCATGGGTGGTTTTCAATGCCTGGTCGGTGGCCGCGCCGTCGATATCCACCCGCAATGGCAAGGTATTGATGAAAATGCCCAGCGCCCGGTCAGTGGCTTCGGCGCCTTGCAGGCGGCCCATCAACACCGTGCCGAACACCACCCGGGCCTGGCCACTGAGCACGCTCAACACCCGCGCCCAGGCCAGATGGAACAGGCTGGCGGCGCTGATACCCTGCTGGCGCGCCTGTTCACGCAGGCGCAGGCACAGTGGCGGCGGCAGGTTCAGGCCGGTCTCGCGGGTCGCGCTGCCGTCGCCTTGCAGGTCATGCAGACCGAACGGCAAGGTCGGCTCGTGGACCGCACCGAGCATGTCGCGGAAAAACGCCTCGTGATCGGCCTCACTGGTGCCCAGCCGGGCCTGGGCCACGTAATTGCGAAATGGCACCGGCTTGCCCAGTTTGCCGCCCTGGCCACTGAGAAACGCCTGCATTTCATGGCGCACGACATCCAGTGCACTGTGGTCCAGTGCCATATGGTGAAACAGCAGCACCGCGCTGATCGTGCCGTTTTCTGGGTGACGGCTGAAGCCCAGTTGCAGCAGCGGCGCCCGGCTGACGTCCAGCCGCAAACGGGTCGGCTCGAAGTGCGCTTGCAGCGCCGCATCGGGCGTCTGGCCGGGTGCAGCGAGCACTTGCTGCTGAATCAGAAAGGCCTGGCGCCAGACCACTTGCACCGGTGCTGGCAGGCCCTGCCAGAGCACCGCGCTGCGCAGAATGTCGTGGCGGTCGATCACCGCCTGCAAGGCCAGCACAAAGGCGTCCAGGCGTTGTTCGCTGGCAAACACAAACTGCGCCTGGAGCACATAAGGGTCACCGCCACTGGCGCTGACATGGTGATAAAGAATGCCCTCCTGCAGCGGTGCCAGCGGGTAGATGTCCTGCACATTGGCCGCCCCGCCCGGCACCGTGGCGACGATGGCGTCGATCTGGGCCTGGTCCAGGCTTACCAGGTTAAGCATCGCCGGGGTGATCCGGGTGGTTGCTTCGGTAATGGCATTGGCCGGCACCGTGACCTGGCCGGTGTTGCCGGGGTCGTATAGCCCTGCGCGAATCAGCTCCAGCAACGCCGGCTTGTGCGCGCGCAATATCGCCAGCATGCCCGGCTCGCTGAGCGCCTGCCGGTTGCCTTGCACCACCAGTTGGTCATCCTTGAGCGCCAACTGGATGTCCTTGGCCTTCAGGGCCGCCAATACGTCATTCAGGCTCACAGGACGATCTCCATTCTTTCCGTAATTGCCGCGTAGCCGGCCAGGGTCGGTTGCTCGAACAACGCCCTGACATCGGCCTCGATTCCTTGCTGTTGCAGACGGCCGATCAGGGTCACCGCCAATAACGAATGCCCGCCCAGCTCGAAGAAGTGATCCTGCCGTCCGACCCGCTCCACCCCCAGCAGCTCGGCCCACAGCCCGGCCAGGGTGATTTCCAGCTCGCCCTGTGGCGCCTGGTATTCACGCACCGCCAGCGATTGCGCATCCGGCGCCGGCAGGGCCTTGCGGTCCAGCTTGCCGTTGGGGCTCAGCGGCAAGGCCGCCAAGTGCACGAACTGCGCCGGAACCATGAACTCCGGCAGGCTTGCCAGCAGGTGCGCCCTCAAGGTGGCGATTTCCAGGGCATGGGCAGCGGTGTAGTACGCCACCAGACGCTTGTCGCCCGGCACGTCTTCGCGGGCAACCACGACTGCTTCATTAATTTCAGACTGATCGGTCAGGCGTGACTGAATCTCGCCCAGCTCAATCCGCAGACCACGGATCTTCACCTGGTCGTCATTACGCCCCAGATATTCGATGGTGCCATCAGCCAGATAGCGTGCGACGTCGCCGGTACGGTACATGCGGCCGTCCGCAAACGGGTCATTGAGGAAACGTTCGGCATTCAGCTCCGGGCGGTTCAGGTAACCGCGCGCCACCTGCACGCCACCGATGTACAGCTCACCGACCACACCCAGTGGCACCGGTTGTTGCTGGCTGTCGAGGATGTACATGCGGGTATTGGCAATCGGCTGGCCGATCGGCGTGTTGTCCGGGGTCTGCTCCAGCGGCCCGGCGCAATCCCAGGCGGTGACGTCCACTGCTGCTTCGGTGGGGCCATACAGGTTGTGCAGTTCGCTGTGCGGCAACTGCGTCTTGAAGCGCCGCACCAGGTGGCCCGGCAGGGCTTCACCGCTGCACACCACGCGCTTGAGCGACGTGCAATCGCCCGCCTCGCCATGGGCCAGGAACACCTCCAGCATCGAGGGCACGAAATGCAAGGTGGTGATCTGCTGCTGATCGATGATCCGCTTCAAATAGGCCGGGTCTTTATGCCCTTCGGGCTTGGCCATGATCAGTTGCGCGCCGGTGATCAACGGCCAGAAGAACTCCCACACCGAGACGTCGAAGCTGAACGGGGTCTTTTGCAAGATCCGGTCTTGCGCCGTCAGGCCATAGGCGTCCTGCATCCACAGCAGGCGGTTGACCACCGCCGCGTGCTCGTTCATCACCCCTTTGGGCTTACCGGTGGAACCGGAGGTGTAGATCACATAGGCCAGATTTGAGGCGGATGCATTCGCGAGCAAGCTCGCGCCTACAGGTGCTCCAGCGACAATTGTCTCCAGATTGATGACCGGGATGCCGCTGACGGGCAACAGGTTGCGGGTCGCTTGATGCACCAGCAACACCACCGGCTCGCTGTCTTCGAGCATGTGCTGCAGGCGCTCCAGCGGATACGCCGGGTCCAGCGGCACATAGGCACCGCCAGCCTTGAGGATGCCCAGCAAGCCGACCACCATCTCGACACTGCGCTCGACACAGATCGCCACCCGCGCATCGGGCTGTACGCCCTGCTCAATCAGCACCTGAGCCAGAGCATCGGCCCGTGCCTCCAGTTGCGCATAGCTGAGCACCTGCTCACCGGCCTGCAATGCCGTAGCATTCGGGGTGCGCTGCACCTGGGCAGAGAAAAGCCCGTGCAGGGTCTGCTCAAGATCGTAAGGTACGGCGGTGGCGTTGAAGCCTTCCAGCAGTTGCTGACGTTCTTCGTTGTCCAGCACCGGCAGGGTATTGACCGACCGCCGCGGCTGCTGCTCAAGAGCCTCGACCAGCTCGCTCAGGGCCTGCTGCATGTAGCCGCACAGGCGCTCGGCACCGATGCTGGCCGGCGTCAAGACAGTCAGTCTAAAACCATCACCCAAATCGTCGGCATTCAGGGTTAGCGGGTAGTTGGTGCGCCCTTCATGCTTGAGGGTGACGATGCCTTGCAAGGCTTGTTGCTGGCTGGCGTGGTTCTCGCTGTGACGGAAGTTGAGCATCGCGCTGAACAGCGGTAGCGGCGCGGCCACCCCGCTGCAACGCTGGGCCAGGGCCAACGGCGCGTGTTCATGCACCAACAGCGCACTGAGCCGGGCATGGGTGCTTTTGAGCGCGTCACGCACACCGGCGCCGTCAAGGTCGACCCGCAGCGGCAAGGTATTGATGAACATCCCCAGGCCGCGATCAGCGCCGGCACCGCCTTGCAGGCGGCCAAGCAACACGGTGCCGAACACCACGCTGTCCTTGCCGCTGGTGGCGCCCAGCACCCGTGCCCAGGCCAGGTGGAACAGGCTCGCCGCACTGACCCCGGCCTGTTGCGCCTGACTGCGCAGGCGGCTGGCCAGGCTGGTCGCCAGCTCCAGCTGGAATTGTTCGATATCGGCGCCGTCACCCTGCACGTCACGCAGGCCAAACGGCAGGGTCGGCTCGTCGATGTCGCCAAGCATGTCGCGGAAAAACCCTTCATGCTCCTGCTCACTGACCCCATGACGGGCCTGGACCACATAGTTGCGATAGGGAATTGCCTGGCCCAGCGAGGCGTCCAGGCCCAGCAGGCTGACCTGCATTTCCTGGCGTACCACCTCCAGCGCGGTATGGTCCAGCGCCAAGTGATGGAACAGCAGGATCGCGACCACCCGCTGATTGGCCGGATCATTGGCCAGCACCAACTGGACCAGCGGCGCCTGGCTGATGTCCAGGCGGTAATCGCGGGCGTCGAAGCGCGCTTGCAACTGGGTCAGCACATCGCCGGCGGCCGGGTTGAGCTGCACTTCCAGCAACGGCAATGGCGCCTGGCGCCAGACCACTTGCACCGGGGTCGGCAGCCCCTGCCAGAGCACCGCAGTGCGCAGGATGTCATGCCGGGCGATGGCCGCGCGCAGCGCGTCAGCAAAGGCCAGCAGGCGTTCATGGCTGTCGAACGCCAGGCACGATTGCAGCAGGTACGGGTCACCCTGGCGGGCACTGATGTGGTGATAGAGGATGCCTTCCTGCAACGGCGCCAGCGGGTAGATATCCTGCACATTGGCCACGCCGCCCGGCACGCTGGCGACAATATGGTCGATGGCTGACTGATCGAGCTGCACCAGCGGCAGCAGGTCGGGGGTGATGCGTTGCGTATCAAGCGTGATCAGGTTGGCCGGCACCGCCACTTCACGGCTGTTGCCCACGGCGGCGGCCAGCGCGGCCAGGGTCGGCTGGTTGAACAGCACCCGCACATCGCTGGCCAGCCCGGCCTGGCGCATGCGCTCGACCAGCGTGACCGCCAGCAACGAATGCCCGCCCAGCTCAAAGAAATGATCGAAACGCCCGACCCGCGGTACCTTGAGCACCTCAGCCCAGATCGCTGCCAGGGCCGTTTCGGTCTCGCCTTGCGGCGCCTGGTACTCACGGCTGAGCAACGCCTCCTGATCCGGGTCCGGCAGCGCCTTGCGGTCGAGCTTGCCATTGACGGTCAGCGGCAGGCTGTCGAGCTGTACCCAGGCTGCCGGTATCAGGTAATCGGCCAACCGGCCTTGCAGGTAATCACGCAGCGCCTGCAGGTCCACAGGCTGTGTGGCAGTGAACCAGACCACCAGTTGCCCGCCGCGTACCAGCGCCACCGCATCCTTGACGGCCGCATGGCTGCTCAGTGCGGCTTCAATCTCGCCCAGCTCGACCCGCACCCCGCGAATCTTCACCTGGTCGTCATTACGGCCCAGATATTCCAGATTGCCATCGGCCAGCCAGCGCACCAGGTCGCCGGTGCGGTACATCCGCCCGCCATTGAACGGGTCAGTCAAAAAGCGTTCGGCGGTGAGGTCTTCACGGTTCAGATAACCGCGCGCCACACCGGCACCGCCGACATACAGCTCACCGACCACACCGATTGGCACCGGCTGTTGCTGCTCGTCCAGCACGTAAGCCCTGGCATTGGCCATCGGCTTGCCGATATGCAGCAGCTCACCCACCTGCATGACGCCGGAGGTCGCCACCACCGTGGCTTCGGTCGGGCCGTAGTTATTGACCACCGCGAAGCCTGGATCACGCTGGAACTGGCGCAGCCGGTCACCGCCGATCAACAGGGTCTTGAGGGTCGGGTGCGGTTGTTGCTGGCTAAAGGCGTATTCCGCTACCGGGGTCGGCAAGAAGCTGACGTCCAGCGGCTGAGCCCGCCACCAGTCGAGCAAGGCTTCGATGTCCTGTTCGCCGTCCTGAGTCGGGGCCAGATGCAGGGTCGCGCCACTGCACAGTGCCGGCCAGATTTCCCAGGCCATGGCGTCGAAACCGAAGCCGGCCAGGCTGGAGGTGTGTTTGCCCACGCCAAGCTCGAAGGCTTGACAGTGCCAGTCCACCAGGTTTTTAAGGGTCTGGTGCTCGACCATTACACCTTTGGGCAGGCCGGTGGAGCCGGAGGTGTAGATCACGTAGGCCAGGTTATTGACCGTGGCCCGTTGAGTCAGCTCGCCGTTCAACTGCGCTAAAGGCAGACGGTCCAGTTCGATCACCGGCACCGACAACACCGGTAGCCGGCCAACCAGCTCACTCAAGGTCAGCACCACCTTGGGCTGGCTGTCACTGAGCAGGTAAGCCAGCCGCTCGGCCGGGTGCGCCGGGTCGACCGGCACGTATGCGCCGCCGGCTTTGAGCACCGCCAGCAACCCCACCAGGGTGTCGAGGCCACGGCGGGCCACCACGGCCACCCGCTCATCGGGCTGCACGCCCTGCGCCAGCAGTTGGGCCGCCAGGCCGTTGGCGCGTTGCTCCAGTTGCCCGTAGCTCAGGCTCTGGCCCTGATACACGGCAGCTACGGCGTCGGGACGCTCGGCAGCCTGCGCGGCCACGCGCTGGTCAATGGTCAGGCGCTGCGGATAATCCGCAGTCGTGGCGTTGAAGCCGTCCAGCAGCTGTTGGCGCTCAGCGGCCGGCAAAATCGGCAACTGCTCCAGCGTCTGCGCCGGATCAGCCCGCAGCGCCTCGCTCAATTGCTGTACGGCCGCCTGCATATAGCCGCAGATGCGCTCGGCGCCGATGCTGCTGGCAGCCAGCACGGTCAGGGCAAAGTCTTCGCCCAGGTCATCGACACTCAAGGTCAGCGGGTAATTGCTGCGCTCTTCACCGCCCAGCAGTTGCACGCCTTCCCAGATCCCCTGGCCGTCGCGCGGCTGGTGTTCGACGGCGCTGTGCCGGTAGTTGAGCAAGGCGCTGAACAGCGGCGAACCCTTGGCCACGCCGCTGCAACGCTGGGCCAGCGCCAGCGAGGCATGTTCGTGACCGAGCAAGGCGGTCAGGCGTTGATGGGTGGTCTTGACCCCGTCACGCAGCGCCGCACGGGTGTCGACCCGCAGCGGCAGGGTATTGATGAACACCCCCAGCGCCCGGTCGGCGCCCTCGCCGCCCTGCATGCGGCCGAGCAATACGGTGCCGAACACCACGTCACGCCGGTTGGCCAGAACCCCCAATACACGCGCCCAGGCCAGGTGCATCAGGCTCGCGGCACTGACCCCGAGCTGACGGGCCTGCTCGCGCAGTTGGCGGCTCAAGGACGGCGCCAACGGCAGGCGCGCCTCCTCGATGCCACGCCCGTCGCCTTGCACGTCCTGCAAGCCAAACGGCAGGGTCGGCTCGTCGATATCGCCCAACAGCTCACGGAAGAACAGCTCATGCTCCTGCTCGCTGGCGCCAAGCCGGGCCTGGGCCACGTAATTGCGGTATGGCACAGGCTGGCTCAGCGACTGGGCCTGGCCGAACATCAGCGCCTGCATTTCCTGACCGACCACCTCCATGGCGGTATGGTCCAGGATCAGGTGGTGAAACAGCAGAATCGCGACCACCCGCTGGTTGACCGGGTCATCGGCGTAAACAATGCGCAACAGCGGCGCCTGGCTCAGGTCGAGCCGGTAGTGGCGGGCGTCGAAACGCGCCTGCAACTGGTTGAGCACATCACCGTCCTGCGCCGCCAGCGGCACGTGCTGCACCGGCAGCTCGGCGTGGCGCCAGACCACTTGCTGGGCGGCGGGCAAGTCCTGCCAGAGCACCGCAGTGCGCAGAATGTCATGGCGGTCGATGACCTGCTGCAACGTCGCGGCGAAGGCCTGTAGACGTTCGACACTGTCAAACGCCAGACGCGACTGCAACAGGTACGGATCGCCGCGTTCGGCGCTGATGTGGTGGTACAGAATGCCTTCCTGCAGCGGTGCCAGGCCGTAGATGTCCTGCACATTGGCCGCACCGCCCGGCACGCTGCTGACGATCCGGTCGATCGACGGCTGGTCCAGCACGGTCAGCGACAACTGCTCCGGGCTGATATGTTCAGCGCCGCGCGCAATCAAGTTGTCCGGCACCAGAACTTCCCGGCCACTGCCCACCGCTGCCGCCAGCGCCGCCAGGCTTGGCTGGCTGAACAGCGCACGCACGTCGCAGCTCAGGCCGATCTGGCGCATGCGCTCGATCAGCGTCACGGCCAGCAGCGAATGCCCGCCCAGCTCGAAGAAGTGATCGAAGCGCCCAACCTGCTCGACCTTGAGCAACTCGCTCCAGATCGCCGCCAGGGCAATCTCGGTATCGCCCTGAGGCGGCACGAACGCGCGGCTGACCAGCGCCTGCTGGTCCGGGGCCGGCAAGGCGCGGCGGTCGAGCTTGCCGTTGCGGGTCAGTGGCAGACTATCGAGCTGCACATAGGCAGCCGGCACCATGTAATCGGGCAACTGGCTGTGCAGATGCTCATGCAGTTCGGCCAGCAACGGCGCAGGCGCGCCGGCCTGAATAGTGAAGTACGCCACCAGGCGTTTGTCTCCCGGCGCGTCCTCGCGCACCAGCACCGCCACGTCGCGCAATGCCGGCAGCGCCGCCAGCCGCGCTTCGATCTCACCCGGCTCGATACGGAACCCGCGAATCTTCACCTGCTGGTCGTTACGGCCCAGATACAGCAGGGTGCCATCGGCCTGCCAACTGACCAGATCGCCGGTGCGGTACAGCTTTGCCTGGGGCTGGTCGCTGAACGGGTCGGCAATGAAACGCTCGTCAGTCAGTTGCGGCTGGTTCAGGTAGCCCTTGGCTACGCCGTCACCGCCCACGTACAGCTCGCCCACCGCACCGACCGGCAACAACTGCTGGCGCGCGTCGAGCACATAAACCCGGGTGTTACCAATCGGCCGACCAATCGGGATGCTGCCCGGCCCGGCCTGGGTGATGAGCTCAGTGGTGGTAAAGGTAGTGGCCTCGGTCGGGCCATAGCCGTTGAGCAGGTGCTGCGGCGCGCCGTCGCGCAGGACCCGGGCGATCACCGCCGGGTCGAGCACGTCACCACCGACCATCAGGTAGCGCAACCGGCTGAACGCTGGCAGCAAGTCTGCGGCGTATTGATGAAACAGCCCGGCGGTCAGCCACAGGACACTGATGGCCTGCTGCTCCAGCAACGCGGCAAAGTCCTGGCGCGACAGCACGGTGTCCTGGCCGACCACCACCACACAACCGCCGTTGAGCAGCGGCGCCCAGACTTCCAGGGTGCTGGCGTCGAACGCCGGGTTGGAGGCAAAGGCCACCCGGTCCTGCGCGTTGAATTCGGCAAAGCCGTTATTGAGCACCAGCCGGCTGATGGCCCGGTGCGGCACCAGCACCCCTTTGGGCGTGCCGGTGGAACCGGAGGTGTACATGATGTAAGCCACGCCTTCGGCTGATTGCATCAGATGCGGATCGTGGGCCGGGTAATCGTGCAGCACCTGCTCGTCGAGATTCAGGCGCCGCGCCGGGTAATCCACGGGCTGACCGCTCTCGGTCAACAACAGCACCGCCTGGCTGTCCTGAACCATGAACGCCTGGCGTTCGGCCGGGGCGTTGACATCCAGCGGCACGTACACCGCCGCGCACTTGCTGATTGCCAGTTGCGCCACCAGCAGCGGCAACGAACGCTCCAGCAACACCGCCACGCTGTGCCCGGACTGCACGCCCAGGCCGAGCAGATGATAGGCCAGGCGGTTGGCCTGCTCATTGAGCTCGCGATAGCTCAACTGCTGCGCGCCATGCACCGCCGCCACCGCCTGCGGCTGGCGGGCAGCCTGCAGCTCGAACAGCCGGTGCACGGTTTGCTCGCGGGGATAGTCACGCCCGGTCAGGTTGAAACCGCTCACCACCCGCTCGCGCTCGGCCGCCGACAGCACCGAAACCTTGTGCACGGCACGGTGCGGGGCCTGCTCCAGAGCCAGAACCAGGTTGTCCAGCGCCGCATGCAAGGCTTCACAGACCCGCACCCCGTCCACGCTGGCCAGCGCTTGCACGGTCAGGCGCAGGCCGCTGCCGAAATCATCGACGTTGACCACCAGCGGGTAGTTGCTGCGCTCCCGGGAGCTGAGTACGTCAATGCCTTGCCAACCGGCGGCGCCGCTGTCTGGCGTGGTGCTGTGGCGATAATTGAGCAAGGTGCCGAACAGCGGCTGGGCCGCCGGCACCGCGCTGCAACGCAGCGCCTGGGCCAAGGATGCCTGCTCATGACCGAGTAACTCGGCCAGGCTTTGATGGGTGCTGCGCAGCGCCTGCAATACCGGGGCGGCATTGACATCAATGCGCAGCGGTAAGGTGTTGATAAACATGCCCAGTGCCCGGTCCGCGCCCTCGCCGCCCTGCAAACGGCCCAGCAGCACGGTGCCAAACACCACCTGCTCGCGCCCGGACAGGCGCGCCAGCACCAGTGCCCAGGCTTGATGCACCAGGCTCGCGATACTGATGCCCAGGTGCCGGGCCTGCTGACGCAGGCGTGTATCCAGTGCAGCATCGACCGGCAGGTGGCTGTCGACAATGGCACTGCCGTCGCCGTGAACATCCTGCAAACCATAGGCCAGGGTCGGTTCGTCGATGTCACCGAGCATGGTCCGGAAGAACGCTTCATGAGCCTGCTCATTGGCACCCAGTCGTGCCTGGGCCACGTAGTTGCGGTATTGCGCTGGCGGCGCCAGCGGCTGGGCAACCCCGGCAAGCGCCGCGCTGATTTCGGTAACCAGGGTTTCGAGCGCCGTGTGGTCGAGGATGATGTGATGCAGCAGCAAAATCCCGACCCAGCGCTGGTTGGCCGGGTCGCGGGTATAAGCCAGCCGCAGCAGCGGCGCCCGGCTCAGGTCCAGGCGGTAATGACGGGGGTCGAAACGCGCCTGCAATTGCGTCAGTACATCACCCTGCAAAAGCGCTTCGTCGATTCGCTCAAGGGCCAGTGGCGCACTGCGCCATACCACTTGCACCGCTTCTTCGAGCCCTTCCCAGACCACGCTGCTGCGCAGAATGTCATGACGGGCAATCACCGTGTTCAGAGCGGCGACAAAGGCTTTGATCCGCTCGATATCGACAAACGCGAACTGCACCTGCAACACGTAAGGGTCACCGGCAGCGCTGGCAAGGTGGTGGTAAAGAACCCCCGCCTGCAACGGTGCCAGGGCGTAGATGTCTTGCACATTGGCCGCGCCGCCCGGCACGGTGGCCAGCACTTGGTCGATCTGGGCCTGGCTCAGGCTGGCCAGCGGCAGCAGGTCCGGGGTGATGTGCTGCGCATCGGCGGCAATGCGGTTGGCCGGCACCGCGACCTGCGGCGCAGCGTACTGTGAATCCCCCACCGCCGCTGCCAGCGCAGCCACATTCGGTTGGCCGAACAGCACCCGCACATCGGCGTGCAATTCGTGCTGGCGCATGCGCTCGACCAGCTTGACCGCCAATAACGAGTGACCGCCCAGCTCAAAGAAGTTGTCATGCCGCCCGACCCGCTCGATCTGCAGCAGGTCCTGCCAGAGCCCGGCGATCAGTTGCTCGACCTCACCTTGCGGGGCCTCGAACTGCTGGCGGGCAAACGCTTCGCTGTCCGGGCGCGGCAGCGCCTTGCGGTCGAGCTTGCCGTTGGTGGTCAATGGCAAGGCATCCAGGCGCACAAACGCACCGGGCACCATGTAGTCGGCAAGGTTTGCCAGCAATTGCTCGCGCAGTTCAGCGACCGTCGGCGCTGCACCCTCGGCGGCGATCCAGTAAGCCACCAGACGCTGGTCGCCGGGATTGTCCTGGCGCGCGATCACCACCGCGTCACGCACGCCGGCACAGGCGGCCAGCCGCGCCTGGATTTCGCCCAGTTCGATACGGAAACCGCGAATCTTTACCTGATCGTCATTGCGACCCAGATAGTCTAGGTCGCCCTCGGCATTCCAGCGCGCCAGGTCGCCGGTCCGGTACAAGCGGGCCTGCGGGTCGCTGCTGAACGGATCGTTGATAAACCGTTCGGCACTCAGTTGTTCGCGGTTCAGGTAGCCGCGGGCCACCCCGGCACCGCCGACGTACAGCTCGCCCACCACGCCGACCGGCAGCGGCTGGCGTTGCTCGTCCAGCACATACAGTTGCAGGTCGGGAATCGCCCGACCGATCGGGCTGACCCCGATCAGTTGCGCGTCGGCCGCCTGCAACGGCCGGTAGGTAACATGCACGGTGGTCTCGGTGATGCCGTACATGTTCACCAGCCGCGTGCCGGCATTGCTCAGATTGGCGTACCAAGGCTTGAGCATGCCCGGTTCCAGCGCCTCGCCACCGAAGATCACCTCACGCAGCGAATGCTTGAACGGGCTGCCCTGCTGGGCGGCGATCAGCTGGCGGAACGCGCTGGGGGTCTGGTTCAGCACGCTGACGCCGGCCTCGCAGAGCAAGGCGTAACACGCCTGCGGCTCACGGCTGATACGTTGCGGCACGATCAGCAACTGACCGCCGTAGGCCAATGCCCCCCAGATTTCCCAGACCGAAAAGTCGAAAGCAAAAGAATGGAACAGCGCCCAGACATCCTGCTGGTTGAAGTCGAACCACTCACGGGTGGCCGAGAACAGCCGGGTGACGTTGCGGTGTTCGACCATCACCCCTTTGGGCAGGCCGGTGGAGCCAGAGGTATAGATGACGTAGGCCAGATGCTGGCGGCCCAGGCCGACGACCTGCGGATTACTGGTAGGCTGGCTGGCAAGCCCGGCGTCGCCCAGCTCAATGATCGGCAGGCCGGCTGAGGTGACTCGCTCACGGCTGTCGCCCTGGACCAGCACTGCCAGCGGCGCGCTGTCTTGCAGGGTGAAGACGATGCGTTCCTGCGGGTAAGCCGGATCGATGGGCACATAGCCAGCGCCGGCCTTGAGCACCCCCAGCAGGCCGACGATCATTTCCACGCCACGCTCGACACAGATCGCCACCCGTTGATCCGGCCCGGCGCCCAGCGCCAGCAGATGATGGGCCAACTGATTGGCGCGGCTGTTCAATTGGCCATAACTGAGCCGCTGCCCCTCGAAAATCAGCGCCGTGGCCTGCGGCCGGGCTGCGGCGTGGGCTTCGAACTGCTGATGGATCAGTGGCAGGTCGGCAAACTGCTGCGGTGCCGGGTTCAGACCGTGCAGCAAATGCTGGCGCTCTTGGGCCGGCAGAATGTCCAGGTCATGCAGCGCGCTGTCCGGCTGCTGCTCAAGGGCCTGGCTCAGGCTGTGCAGCGCGGTCTCCAGGTAATGGGTGAACCGCTCGGCGCCAATGCGGGTATCGGCCATGGCGGTGATGCGCAAGTCTTCGCCAAGGTCGTCGATGTTCACCGTCAGCGGGTAATTGGTGCGCTCTTGGGCCCCGAGAATCTGGATGCCTGGGGCGACGTCGATGATCTGCGCGCCGTCGACGGCATCGCTGTGCCGGTAGTTGAAAATCGCGCCGAACAACGGGGTCGGCACGTTCACCGCACTGCAACGCTGGGCCAGCGCCAGCGATGCCTGTTCATGGCCGAGCAAGGCGGTCAGCCGCTGATGGGTGGCCAACACCGCGTCGCGCACGCCCTGCCCGCCAACATCAACCCGCAGCGGCAGGGTGTTAATGAACATGCCCAACGCCTGCTCGGCACCGGCGCCGGCGTCCATGCGGCCAAGCAGCACGGTGCCGAACACCACCGCCTCGCGGCCGGACACCACGCCCAGCACCCGGGCCATGGCCAGGTGCATAAGGCTTGCCACACTCACCCCGGTCTGGCGAGCTTGCGCACGCAGCGTGCGGCTCAGGCCGGCGTCGAGCATCAGCCTGGATTCTTCGATGTCCTTTACATCCGCTTCCTGCAAACCGAACGGCAAGGTCGGTGCATCAATGTCGCCGAGCATGGCAGCGAAAAATTGCTCTTGGGCGCCAATGTCGTTATTGAGCCGCACTCGAGCCAAGGCATCGCGAAACGGCACGGCCGCCGGCAACTGATCGGCCTGGCCGGCGAGCACCGCCTGAATCTCGCGCCGCACCACGTCCAGCGCGGTGTGATCCATAACCATATGGTGGAACAGCAACAAGGCCACCACCCGCTGATTGGCCGGGTCCTCGGCAGAAACCAGCCGCAGCAGCGGCGCCTGGCGGACATCCAGACGCAACTGCCGCGAGTCATGCCGGGTGCGCAGTTGCTGCAATACATCGCCGTCAGTGGCCAGGCTCAGCGTCTCAAAAGCCAGGGTTGCCCGGCGCCAGACCACCTGCAGCGGCTCGTCGAGCCGGTCCCAGACGATGGCGGTGCGCAGGATATCGTGGCGATCGATCACCCATTGCAGCGCCTGGGCAAAGGCTTGCAGGTGCTCGGCACTGGCAAAGGCGAACTGCGCCTGCAGCACGTAAGGGTCGCCCTGCCCGGCAGCCAGGTGGTGATAAAGCATGCCCTCCTGCAACGGCGCCAGCGGGTAGATGTCTTGCAGGTTGGCCACACCACCGGGCACCGTCGCGACGATGCGGTCGATGGCCGCCTGATCCAGCTGCACCAGCGGTAGCATGTCCGGGGTGATCCGGTAGGCCGGGCTCAGCCAGTTGCCACCGCGCAGGGCGAGCATGTCCAGCAGCCCGGCCTTGTGTTCGGCCAGGCTGTCCCACAGCGCATCGTCTAGCGTTTCATCGTTGCCCAGCAACATCAGATCGGCGCCTTCACGTTGCAGACCGATCGCGTGGGTGGAAAGAACAGCCATTAATTCGCGCAAATGCATGGGAAGAACCTGCCGTGAAATCGTTGACGGAAACAGCCGGGCGGGCGTTTTCCAACTGCAAAGCCAACGCGAGCCATCCTGGCCCGCTACCGGGGGAGAAAACTAAAGCATCCGGCAGTGGCACTCTGACAGGGGAAGCAGGGACAAACCGCAGGATTGGGTTGAACGCATCGGGCCAGAGCGGTTCGTGGCCTTTGGGGCGGCATGGGCGGCGGGTGATTGGCCGCGAAAAAAAGCCCGCCATCAAGGCGGGCAAGCTCGCACATCCGTTCGGCTTACTTTTTATTGGCCATCTTGGCGGCCTGAGCAGCACCTTGTTCGGCAATCACGGTGAGCTTTTCGTCGGCGCCCTTTTCCTCGACCAGAGTGTCCTTAAGCAGCTTTGCCGCCTCGTCGAACCCCAGTTGCCTGGCCATGGCGATCAAGGTGCCGTAGCTGGCGATCTCGTAATGCTCGACCTTCTGCGCCGCGCCGATCAGGGCGGCATCGAGTACTTCGCCCTTCTCGATTTCTTCGAGCAGGTCTTTACTCTCTTCAACCAGCCCTTCCATCGCGACGCACTTGATGCGCTTGAGCTTGAGCCCGGTGACCTCGACCAGTTGATCGATCCGTTCGATCTGGCCACGGGTTTCTTCCAGGTGCGTTTCAAAGGCCTCTGCCAGTAACGGGTTTGTGCAAGCGCGTGCCAGGCGTGGCAGCGCTTTGGTGATCTGTTTTTCTGCGCTGTAAACATCGGAAAGTTCGTGCACAAACAGATCCTGAACCGTAGTACGGGTAGCTTTAGACATGACAATTCTCCAATAAAAATACGATACAACCGATAAACACCGGCTCACCTTAGTTACAAATACTCAGCCACTGCCAATAAAACACCTGACAGCCCATCACTGTTTAGCGCGTGCATCAACACCGGGTTTAGCCGCAAAAAAAAACAAGTACACAGGCTCAGTAAAAGTGCCGTCAAAAAAGCCAGGCGAGGCAAGCATTGCAAGGTAAATACTGGCCGCAATGGACTACCTGAATTCGCTCACACGCAATGCGCTGTGTTTAGTTACGACCGAAGCTGACCGGCGAATCGTTCATCTTTCGATATTTATAATGACGGACGGCAAGACAAGCGGCGCCTTGGTCAATTGAACAGTGTCCAGTGGCAAAAGCCCACTCACCAACAACTGTCTATTTCAACTTTAATAACGGCCTGAAAGCCTGAAAAAGTTAAGCGGACAGCCCGGTTGGTTACGTGAATACCCCCGGCTCAGCTTTCCTTGCGCCAGCTCTCCAGGGTTCCGTGATGCTGTTGAGTCAGCTCCTGCTTGAGCTGGAACACCAGATCCACGATGGCCCGACTGGTGGTCAGACTGGAGGCGTCAATCTCATGGGCAATGAACGATGGGTGGCCCTTGCCCGACTGGTAGACCGAAACGGTCATTTTCTGGTTGTTGTCGATGGTGCAGATGCACCTCAACGGAAGAAAGCCAGACTCGATGATCTGGCGAAGCTCTAGGGGCGACATCACGGCTGCTCTCCCGGACGGGTGGATGATCCATAAGCAGTCGAAAGGAAATGTGCAGTGTTTGTTCCATGAACTGGACAGGCGGGCGCTGATTCCAGCAAACACCGGATTGCAGGACTAATTCGCGGCTGAAGCCGCTCCTACCCGGACCGCCCCCCCCGGCGCGAACACGCTCAGGACGGAAACCGCTCGCTGCAATACGCTGCGAGCATGTCACGCAGCCAGGGGGTCATCATCTGCTTGCCCAGCGCATCGCCCAGCAAGCCCATGTCATCGGACACGCAGGCAGCGATCTCGGCATTACGAGTAATACGAAAACAGCTTTTGAACACGTACTCGCGCAACTGTCTGACCTGCTCAGCCGCCTCTGGCGAAACATGTTCATGGCAATCGACCATGGTGCAGGCCTGCACCCAACTGCTGTCGAACGAAGCGCTGTCGCGCAGGTCAAGCACGGCATCCCAATTATCGATATTGCCCAGCAGGCGCTGGAAAAAATCGTCCTGGCGCACGACAGCCGTGAGCTCGGCAAGGCTTTGCATAATCAGTGCATCGCTCCATCAGAGGGCAGGATTCAGCCCTTGCCCGCCAGCAACTCCAGCACCTGCGCGTGCAGCGCCGGATCACCGCAAGCCACCACTGGGCCGCCATGCTGCGCCGTGCCGCCGGTCCAGCTGGTCATCACGCCACCCGCGCCTTCGATGATCGGCATCAGTGCCTGCACGTCATAAGGTTTGAGGCTCGCTTCGATGATCACATCGACATACCCGCTGGCCAGCATGCAGTACGCATAGCAGTCACCGCCCCAACGCATCAGGCGGGTCTGGCTGGCGACCCGATCAAAGGCTGCACGCTGCGCTTGATCGAACATGTCTGGCGTCGTCGCCATCAGCGTCGCTTGCGACAGGCTCGCGCAACGGCGGGTCTTCAGCGGCGCGCCATTGCACCAGGCGGCGTCGCGGGTGCCGACATAACGCTCGCGGGTGAACGGCTGGTTCATGACGCCCAGCACCGGCTGCTCGCCGTCATTCAACGCAATCAGCGTGCCCCACAGCGGCAGCCCGGTAATAAAGGCACGGGTGCCGTCGATCGGGTCCAGTACCCAGGTCAGGCCGCTGCTGCCGGCCACCGCCTCTTCTTCTTCACCGAGAATGCCGTCGTGCGGGTAACGGGCCTGGATCAGCTCGCGCATCACCCGCTCTGCCGCCTTGTCGCCCTCGGTCACCGGATCGAACAACGCCCCGCCCTTGTCTTGCACCGCCAGCGGCGCACGGAACCACGGCAAAATCGCCAGGCCCGAGGCATTGGCCAGTTGGTGGGCGAAAGTCAGGTACTCCTGGAGTTTTTCTTGCGGCAAAGACATGAGCGATTCCCGGGCTTGATGCGAATAACGGGGGCAGATTCAGACACGCCCGCCATGACAGGCGCGCATCATAGCCCGAGCGCATCAGGAATGCAGGCCCGGCGTCTTATCCGAGCGGTTCCACGGATACCCCTTGGCCATCAGCAGCATCTCTTTGGCCTGATCGAGAAAATCACTGATCAGCCACGGCTTGGGCATGAACCGCGCATTGGCCGGCAACTCGTCATTGCGCACGGCGCGATGTCCGGATGTCACCAACACCGGAATCTGCGGCCAGCATTCAGAAATCAGCCAGGCCAGCTCGAACCCGTCGATCTTGCCCGGCATCTTGATGTCGGTGATGACCAGCCCGATGTCGGGGTGCTCCTGAAGAATCTTGAACGCTTGGTCGGCATTGGGCGCACCCAGTGCCTTGATCTCTCCAAGCTCAAGAATCTCCTGGGCCAGTTCCAATAACACCGGCTCGTCTTCCACTACTAATACGTACTGTTCCATAGACTCGGCTCCATCAGTTGTTACCCATGTGAAGCCTTGACTGGACAAACGGTTCAGAGAATTTTGCCGAACGGTCGTGACCGTGGGTTTGGGCAAAGGTGGTGGTGACGGGCGTGGATTCCGATGAGTGGATAATGGCCTGATGCCTGGTCTTTGAGATGCTCAATCATGCCTGAACAGTCCCGATGGTTCCTGTCGGCAAGAACCATCGGCCGTCACGCGCCTTGACTAGAACGCATACACCAGTATGGCCGTGGCGCTGCGCGGGGTGCCATACCAGCCACGTGAACCAATCGCGGTGTAGTATTTCTCGTCAAACAGATTATTGAGGTTGAGCGCAACACTGGTTTGCGCGGTGAACGCGTATTGCGCCATGACGTCGACAATGCTGTAGGCATCCTGGCCGAATGTTTCGTCATTGGGGCCGGCGCCCTTGTAGTACTCCGCCCCTTGCCAGCGCACACCGCCACCCACTTTCAGTTGTGGCATTGACTGCAGGCGATAGCTGGTGAACAGCTTGAGGGTATCCCTGGGCACTTCAGTGCGCAGGCGCTGGCCATCCGAGTCCTCAATCACCGCGTAGGTGTAGCTGGCAGACACTTGCCAGTCAGGAAGGATTTCGCCAGCCATTTCCATCTCGAAACCACGGGTCTTGGTACCAGACTCGGCACGGTAGGCCTGATTGCCGTCCGGCGCCAGGTTGCTGCCGTCGGCCACCGCGAGGTTGTCCTGGCGGACCTCGAACACACTCAAGCCTGCGGTCAGACGCTTGTCCCAGAACTCGCTCTTGAGACCCAGCTCGTAATTCACGCCCTCTTCCGGATCAAGGTAGCTGCCAGTGACCGTCCTGTTGCTTTGAGGCTTGAAGATCGTGGTGTAACTGGCGTAGGCCGACCAGTTCTCGGACAGGTCATAGACCAGCCCCAGATAAGGCGTGACCACCCCGCTTTCGCCACGTGAAGTGCGGGTGACACTGCCGGTCGACAAGCGTTGGGAGAGGTCGTCACGTTGCCAGTCGATCACCCGTGCTCCGGTAATCAACGCTAGATCATCGGCCAGGCTCCAACGCACCGAAGCCACCAGCCCGGTCTGGGTTTCGTCCTGCGCCGTGCGCGAAGAGCGGGTATGGATCGCGCTCGGGGTCGCCAGCGAACCGTCCCATGTATAGATGTTGTCGATGGTCTGAAACGACCACAGCGGGTAACCGTAACTACGGTAGTAGGCTTTGTAGTGGCTGGCTCCGAGGTAGAGCTGATGCTCGCGGGACAACAACTGGAACGGGCCGGACGCCGACAGTTCGAACGAGGTCTGGCGCGGCTCCCCTGCCCAGCGGCCAGTCCAGGTACTGATGCCGCTGCCATCGGGGTTGACAGTACCGCTGGCAGCGGTGGCAAAGGCATCGTCATAGCTGCGGCGGCTATGCTCGGCGTTGAGTTTCAACTGCCAGCCATTTCCGAGCTCATGGTCCAGGCTGGTGAACAACGTCTTGCTCCGACGTTTGTGGTAGCTCCAGTCCGACGCCGAGTTGAACGAGCGCGAAGGCTTGAAATGACTGCCATCAGTGTTGTACATCGGGAAGCCGTGATTGCCGGCGCCTTCGTTGTCCATTTCCTGGTATTCAGCCCCCACGGTCAGCATCGTGCTGTCAGTCAGGTCCCACTCCACCACCCCGTAAGCCACCTGCTTTTCCAGGGACTGGCGGTCGACATGGCTCTGGCCATCGCTGGCCGAGGCAACCAGGCGCCCGCGCACATGACCGCTGTCCGATAGCTTGCCGGACAGGTCCAGCTCAGTGCGGTAGGTGTCCCAGGAACCGGCTTTGAGGGTCAGCGAACGCTGCGGTTCGAAGGTCGGCTTCTTGCGAATCAGGTTGACCGTCGCGCCGGGGTCCCCGGTTCCGGACATCAGCCCGGTGGCCCCTCGCACCACCTCGACCCGGTCATAGCTGACCATGTCGGCAAGGTCGTCGCGAAATCCGAAGGTATCCGGGCGGTTGAAACCGTCAACCTGAATACTGCCGACCTCAAAGCCGCGCACATAGATATGGTTGGCGTCGCTGCCAGCCGGCCCCATGCTGTCGACGACCACACCGGGCGTCTGCTCCAGTACCTGAGTAACATCGGTCAGGTTCTGGTCGTCAATCTGCTGGCGGGTGACCACACTCACCGACTGCGGTGTCTCGCGTGCCGACAGGCGCAGCCCGGTCGCGGTATTGGCAGAACCTGTGGTGTAACTGCCAGTGCCTTCAGTGGTGGCCCCTAACTGCACGCTCGATACAGTGGTCGCGCCCAGCTCCAGGTGCGGGTTGGGCCAACAGGTAACGCTTGTCTGCGGCGCGCTGCATCTGCAGCCCACTGCCCTGCAGCAGGCGCGCCAACCCTTGCTCGGGCTCGTAACTGCCCTGCAACCCCTGACTGCGCAGGCCGGCGGTTTGTTCGTTGCTGAAGCTGACCGTCACCCCGCTGACGGTGGCGAACTGGTTGATGGCAGCGGCCAGCGAACCCGCCGGGATGCTGTAGGCGACCGGGTCTGCCCAGGCATTGACCCCCACCAGCATCGCACCTGAAAGGCCCGCTGCCAGGGTGGCCTGACGAACACTGATGGCGAGGGGAGAAAAACAAGCGGACATCCATTGACTCCTGTTCCGTGGACGTTCGATTACCAATGCGAAACGCATCGATAACGAGAATCCTTCGCATGAAAGGGGCGCAATGTTCTGTAATGTTTTGCTGGTTTGTCAACTGGCGATCAGGATTTTGCCACTTGGCAATATGCCACCACGAAGTGTCTGGTTCGGGGTTATCGCAGACTCCGGCGACCGTTACTGCTGACCTATGCGGTCCAGCTCGTGCTTGAGCTTCTCCGCTGTGAGGGCCGAATGATCCAGGCGCAAGAATGCTTCTAAACGCTTTTTGATCTGGTCGACTGTCGCGTCAAATGCGGCCTGAACATCGCTGTCTGATCCTTGCACGGTAGAAGGATCGGCAAGGCCCCAGTGGCTTTTGACAGCGGCTGCGAAATAGACCGGGCATGGTTCGCCTGCGGCCTGGTCACACACGGTGATCACCACATCCGGTGGTGAATCCGAAAAAACCTCTGAGCCTTTGCTGTAAAGACCGGTGGTGTCGATACCCAGCGCCTGTAGCGTGCTGACGGCGCGAGGATTGAGCTGGCCGCTTGGCAAGCTGCCTGAACTGACCGCAGTCAATCCACTCGGAGCCAGGTGGTTGAACAGCCCTTGCGACAGAACACTGCGGCAACTGTTGGCCGTGCACATAAACAACACTTTCATGGCTTTCTCCTAGGGGATGCTCAGCCGCAACGCCAGTGCCGCGAGCGTTACCAGCAAGATAGGGAGGGTGAGGATGCTGCCAACTTTGAAGTAGTAGCTCCAGCTGATACGGATGTTCTTTTGCGCCAGGACATGAAGCCACAGCAGTGTGGCCAAGCTGCCGATGGGGGTGATCTTCGGACCCAGATCGCAACCGATGACGTTGGCGTAGATCATGGCCTCACGCACCAGCCCCGTAGCGTTGCTGCCCTGGATGGACAGAGCGCCGATGAGCACACTCGGCATGTTGTTCATGATCGACGACAGCAGCGCAGCGGTAATGCCCGTGCCCAAGGTGGCCGCCCACAGTCCATGCCCGGCGAACGTATCAAGCAACCCGGTGAGGGCGTCAGTGAGTCCTGCATTGCGCAGGCCATAGACCACCAGGTACATGCCCAGTGAAAACACCACGATCTGCCAGGGCGCGTGCCTGATGACTTTTTTTGTCGAGATGATGTGGCCTCTTGCAGCGATAGCCAGCAGGATTACCGCACACCCTGCAGCGACGGCGCTGATGGGGATGCCTGATGGCTCCAGGGCGAACAGCCCGAGCAACAGCAGGCCAAGCACCCACCAGCCAGCAATGAAGGTCGCCCGGTCACGAATAACCGCCTCTGGTGCCTCAAGCTGACCCACGTCGTAGCGGGCGGGGATGTCCTTGCGATAGAACATCCAGAGCATCACCAGCGTCGCCGCCACCGCCACTAGATTCACCGGCCACATGACTGACGCGTACTCTGCGAAACCCACGCCAAAGAAGTCGGACGAAACGATGTTGACCAGATTGGACACCACCATGGGCAGACTGGCGGTATCGGCGATAAAGCCTGCGGCCATCACAAACGCGAGGGTCGATGCAGGACTAAAACGCAGCGCCGTCAGCATCGCTATAACGATGGGGGTGAGGATCAGTGCGGCGCCATCGTTGGCAAACAATGCCGAGACGCTTGCCCCGAGCAGGATCATCAGCGCAAACAGACGCCCGCCTCTGCCGCCCCCCCAGCGGGCGACGTGAAGCGCTGCCCATTTGAAAAAGCCTGCCTCATCAAGCAGCAGACTGATGATGATCACGGCAATGAAGGTCGCGGTGGCGTTCCAGACGATGTGCCATACAACCGGCACATCCTCCCAACTGACCACACCCGTCAGCAATGCCAGACAGGCACCCGCTGCTGCGCTCCAGCCGACGCCCAAGCCCCTTGGTTGCCAGATAACGAGCACCAGCGTAACCACAAAAATCGACGCAGCGATAAACATGGGGATGTTCCAGATCAAGAGGTCAGCAGCAGGAGGTTTGGCGTACGGGCCTGTCGTGCATCGAAGCCAGCCGTCCTTGCTGGTCTTTGACCCAGCGCTGGTGGGCGTGCGTTGTGACCTTCAGAACATCCAGCGCCCACTGTTCAAGCTCGGGGTGCAGCCGGTAGTAAACCCACTGACCCTGCCTGCGGTCTGCGAGCAAGCCACAGGCACGAAGTTGGGCCAGGTGCCTGGATACCTTCGGCTGATTGTCATCCAGCGCCCAGATCAGCTCGCACACGCACAGCTCACCCTCAGCGCAAAGCATCAGCATGATCCGCGCGCGGGTTTCATCCCCCAGGCATTTGAAGAACGTGTGTGGTGCAAGAATCATCGGCGAGCAGCCTGCATATGCGGATAAACGAATATGCGGATGTAATCACATTTGACCCGTTTGTACAAATGCCTGGCGAAGATAATTATCGGCCACGTCCGGGATGCTCGGTCAGGCCAGCATTGAGACTGGCTACAACGCTTATAACCGGTGCGACTCGTCACTCTCCTTTGCCAACCGCGCTGCCCCGGCCCTTTCCATCACGGCCAGCCCGAGCACAGCGATCGAAAACACAATCAACAACCACACGACAGAGTTTTCAATCGATTGAAAAGGCGATTCGAGCAGTTCCATGGCGTTATTCCTGTTCCAGGGCTGGGGTATTGCGACGCGCCTTGGTTCAGGTAGCCCGCGAAGTGAGATGTACGGCGACGGCTCAAATAGAGCCTTCAGGCCACCGGACCCGGCCATGATGACCAACCCCGTATATTTCCAAAAAGAATTATTGGTTATTTTTAAATAACCGAAATTTACTCCCCGCAGTAAATCCGAAATGGCATAAAAATCCAATTTTTGATTCTTTTTCAAATTTTCCCGCATCAGGCACAGTACTTCCCCACTCTTCTTGTTACCCGCCAGGAGCCGCCCTGCCCCATGCATCTGGATCTGCGTCAATTGCGTCATTTCATCGCTCTGGTCGAATACCGTAACTTCGGCCTGGCCGCGCAGGCGTCGAATATCTCGCAGTCGGCGTTCAGCCGCAGTATTCAGGGGCTGGAGCAGAGTTTCGGGGCGCGGTTGATTGATCGCACGCGCAATCTGGAGCCGACCAAGAAGGGCCTGATTGTGCTGGAGCATGCGCGGTTGATGGTGGGCAATGCCCATGATCTGCTCAATGCCGTGCGTCAGTTCAATGAGCGTGAGGCCGGTGAGTTGTCGTTTGCCTGCGGCCCGGCGCCCGCGGCGTGGTTGATGCCGCAGGCGCTGGGGTTGTTTACCCGGCGGCTGCCGAAGGTGCGGCTGCGTTTTCATGTCGATAACTGGCAGGCGCTGGGGCAGCGGTTGCTGGCGGAGGAATGCGAGTTTTTCGTCGCCGATGCGCGTAATTTCGAGCATGACCCGGATTACCGGGTGGAGCTGCTCAGTTCGCATCGCTGGGGCTTTTGCTGCCGCAGCGATCATCCGCTGGCGGGGTTGGAACAGGTGACGGTGGAGCAGTTGTTCAGTTATCCGCTGGCAGGTTCGGTGCGCCCGCCCAACCTGCGCAAGGCGCTGGTGGAATTGAGCGGGCGGCCGGATTTTCAGACCAGTATCGAGTGCGACAACGGCTATAGCCTGATCAGTGTGATTCAGCATTCCGATGCCATTGGCACCACCAATGTCAGCAAGAGCAATCCGTACCTGCGCCAGGGCTTGAAGATTCTCGATGTGCAGGGGCTGGATCCGCAGTTGCCGGAGTTTTATACCCACTACGGGATCGTCAGCCGGGCCGGTTACAAGCTGTCCTTTCTGGCCCAGACCTTGATCGAGTGTTTCCATGAGGCGGATCGGGCGATGCAAGTGTTGGAAGCTGAAGAGCACCTCTAAAAACTACCTGCGTTGCCATCGCAGCGGCGGCTGCCTCGCCTACGTTTTACAGGCACCCTGTAATAATGCGATTACACACAACCCCTCGAAATGCAGGGTGGCGCTTTGCCCGACACCCATTTAAACTTGCAATAAAAACTGCGCACTATCGGCATACCTACTTTCATCCCTTGTACGCGCAAATGAAAAAAATGCTTCAGAACCCAAGCAAAAAGGAATTTTTGATTGAACAAGTCATTCGTGGGACTCGCAGCAATCGCGATAGTGGTCGCCTATCTTATTTATTCTTTAATTCTCAACCCTATCCGTTACGGGTCAAGCAATCCATTCTCACAACTTCACGACCTTATATCTTTATCCAGGCACACCACTCACACGTCACCCGACAAAGACCTTCCCGACCCGTACAAAAATAAAAATAATGAAGCCCCGCAAGTTACCGTGTTTTATGGAACCAATCGAAAATCAACAGACCAAGCCTGTAGTTTTGGTGCAGAACGGTCGAAACACAACGTGATTACTTATGGCTCTTGCACGATTTCCATACCTCCAGACCATCGGATGGGTGTCATTGAGGCACCCTCCATGCTCTGGGGAAAGGAACGGCCTGAAAAGCACGTCATGCTGGTGAGCGGACAGTCACTGAATCGGTCCGAGTTCAGGGCCATGGTTTCAAATCTGAGCAAAGACTCAGGAGCATCGCTGGTTTTTGTGCATGGTTACAACGTTCCATTTCTGGACGCTGCCAAGAGAACCGCGCAAATGACGTACGACCTGAAATTCCAGGGGGCGCCTGTCTTTTTCAGTTGGCCTTCAGCGGGATCAGAGGGGGCCTACATGGCCGATGAAGCAACGGTGGAATGGTCATACCCCTCGCTTTACACATTTCTGAAAGACTTATTGGATGACGAGAACACCAGGAACGTCTACCTCATCGGCCATAGCATGGGAACCCGTGCTCTGACCCATGCGCTCACCCGCCTCTATACAGAGCAACCCAAACTGGCAGAGAAGCTACGAGAAGTGATCCTGGCAGCCCCGGATATTGATGCCGCTACTTTTATAGATAACATTGCTCCGTCAATCGTAAAAAAAGGGGCTCCCGTCACCTTGTACGCATCCTCTAATGACCGGGCGCTCCAGGCATCAAAAACATTTCATTCTTTCAGAAGAGCGGGTGATTTCGCCACCCCCGTGACATTGATCGACGGGGTTGAATTAATAGATGCAAGCCCCATAAAAACAGATTTTATTGCGCACTCCTATTACGGAGACAGCTCATCGATAATTGCAGATATTTATGAAACACTGCAAGGCAAGCGACCCTCACATCGATTTAACCTAACTACCATAAAAGTCTCTGAAGGCAGCTACTGGAGAGTTAGGAACTAATTCATATAACGTGATCACCCCACATGTCGGGCCGCGATATTGTTTTCAAATCTCAATCACCCTGAAGCGGCTGATGGCCTGGCGTGACCAGACCGAGCGAAAGCCGAAGTAGCCGTCTGTGGATCGCCCGTCCAGCGCTTGCTGGAACATCAGCCGGTCATCGACCCAATAGGCGGTCTTGTCGGCGCTGACTTCAACCCGAATGCGGTAAATGCGTCCGGCTTCGAGCAGGTAGTCGGGTTGCAGGTGTTCGCCCAGCAAGTGACGCTCGCCGCTGCCGTCGTACCAGCGAAAGCGCGTGGTGCTGTTGCCGTTGCCGCCCATGCCCACGTACCAGCTGGCCATGTTGTCGTAGGCTTCCAGCACGCCGTTGCGTCGCGCCAGGCGCAAGTGCCCGTCTGGCAGGTCCGGTTCGTGGGCGCCCCAGAACAGGTTCATGTCACTGAGGCGGTCGTTGGCCTGGCCGGCCACCAGCACCTGGCGCAGAAATTCGATGCGGTAGGCACCGCGCAGCGGCCGGTCGAGCCAGACGGTCATGCCGGCGCGGGTGTCCATGATCAGCCGTTGTTGCTCGACGTACACCGCCGAGCCGGCTGGGTCCTGGGTTTCGATGCGCCAGCGCTGGGGGTCCAGTGCGCTGAAGTCATCCTGCTCGATGGCCGCGGCCGGTTGAGCGATCTGGGAAAGCATGGTTACGCCCTCTGAACGGGTAGATAGGTCAGGCATCGTGGTTAAAGGCCAGCAGGGCCATGGCGGTAAGACCCCATTGCGCCACGGCATTGGTCGACAGGTTGGCCGCTGCGGAGGTGCCAGCCTGTTCGTCGATCCGCGACACCGGGTCCGGTTCATCGAGCGGGTACAGGTAGGCCGGCACCTCGACGCGGTTCAGGCGCTCGTTGGGTTGGGGGATGCCGCCTGAGCCGGCGAAAAACTCCTTCCAGGCCCGTTCACGCAGGCCGCTATCGTTGAGCCGCCAGCCAGCGAACGCGGTCAGCCGGGCATGCCCTTGGGCCAGGTTGAGGTGGGCCAATGGCTGGCCGAGCGCCTTTTGCTTGTCAGCCGGTGCCGCGTTGTAGAGCCGGCAGTAGTCGAGCCAGGCTTTTTCGAAGCCGGCCGAGGGCAGCAGTTGCAGTAGTTCGCTGCAGATTTCTGCCAGGCCGAACACGGCTGACAGGTGCGAGACGCTGAGCTTGCCAGTGGTGTTGGACTCGAAGCGGCCACTGTCGAGGTGCATGCTCGCCACGCCGGTAAAAAACCCGTGGGGCTGGGCGGCGATGGATTCCATGCTGGTGAGCAGGCGTTTGCCGATGGCCGGGTCGCCGCTGCGCTCCCACTCGGTGAGCCAGGCGGCGGCGATGGCGCCCCAGTCAGTGCCAAAGCTGATACTGGCGTAGCCTTCGCGCGGCTCCGCCTGCTGACCAATCTTGCGCCCGGGCACCACTTCGCGCAGGGTGCGCAGCGCCTCGTTCTGCTCGCGCAGCAGGTCGCCGACCCGCTCGTCAGCGGTCAGGTAATAAAGAAAACGCCGGTTGGCGGCGGTGGAGATGCGCAGTTGCTTGGCGCTATCGCCCCAATGCTGGACGTTGTGCCGCGAGCCCAGTGGTGCGAAGCGGCCCAGGTGGTGCACATCGACTTCACCGGTGTGCCGAGTCATGGCCTCGGCCATGCGGAACACGTCGTGGCGGCCGCTGCGCAAAAAGTAGTACCACAACCACAGATCGGTGCTCAGTTCCGAGTTGTCCCAGGCGTAGCCGCCGACGTCGTAGCGCCACACGTGGCGATGCTCGTCGTAGGTGTGCATGACATCGCCGTAGTCCCAGAAGCCGTACCATTTGCGCTGTTCGACTTCGTTTTTGTAGAAGTCGAAGTACCAGCCCAGTTGCGACTCAAGCTGTTGCTCGCGTGCCCCGCCCTTGCCCGCCGGCGCCCAGCCGGGGCCGAACACCTGTGCGGCGTGCAGGTGCTGCGGGCTGGCCAGCAGTAGCGGCGGCTCCTGAATACGCCGGGCGATCTGCTGCAATTGGCGGTTGCTGGGGGTGGCAGCGACCAGTTGCAGTTCCAGCTCACTGGTGCGCGCCACGCCCAGTGGCGTGTTAAAGCCCGGTTCGTAGTCTTCGTAGGTGATTTCCAGCGCTTCACGCTGTTTGACGAAGCTGTCCTGGCCTAGGCCGTCGTGGTACGGGCGCAGGTCCATGGCGCTGGCCTGGGGCGCCCACAGCCAGAGGGTGATCTGCGCCTGCTCGGTGTGCGCATCACTGATGTCCAGTTGTGCCGGGTAGCTCTGCCAGAAGTTGCGCAGGCCGAACACCACCCCGCCGCTCGGCGAGCCGAGGTAACCGACTCCTGCAGCACGCTGGCCACTGGCGCTGTGCAGCCAGCTGCGACCGCTGGCGGTGCGTTTGCTGATCTGGAAGCCGTCCGGGTGCGCCTGTACCAGCCGGTAGCTGCCGAACGCCGGAATGTAGTGCAGACGGTTGCCGACCTCCGGGGCGAACTGCTCCACCGGGCCGGTGCTGCGGCCTTCGACCTGGGCGCGCAAGATCGCCTCGCCGGCGTCGCGGCGCAGGCCGGTGAGGCCGCGCACCGCTTCGCTGAACACCCCGCCGTTGGCACCGACAAAGCGCACGTGGCGGTCATGCAGCGGCGCTTGCTGAGGGCTGTCGAAACGCAGCCCCACGCCCTTGATGAAGTCCTGTTGCGCATCGCCGTCGAACACCAGGGTGTGCAGGATGCGCAGGCTGTCACTGTTGGCGTAGGCATACAGGCGCACCACGAACGGCAGCAGGCTGCCCTCGCCGCCCTGTAGTTGATGGGTGCCGTGCAGCGCGACGACGGTGCGCAGCGGACCGTTCTGCTCCAGCAGCACGCGCTGCACCTGGCTGCGGTAGTGACGCAGCGCGCCGCCGGGCTGGTCCGGGTCGCTCTGCACTTGCAGCAGCAGATGGCCGTTGCGCAGCAGGGCCTGGCCTTGGCGTTGCACGTTGGCGAGCAGCACGTCGCCCTGGCGCGGGATGACGCAACGTAACAGGCCGGTGTCGATCACGATGCTGCCCGGCTGCTCATCGGCCAGTGGTTTACCGGCCGGTGCGCCACGGGCCGGGCGCAGCTCGAACTGCTCAGCCAGTGGTGCGCCGGGTGCCAGAGCATGGGCGGTCCATTTCAGGCTGCCATCCGGCCAGTAAGCCAGCGGCCAGCTCTGTACAGCGGTCGAGCCACTGCCGTGAGCGTGCAAGGCGAACTGGCTACCGGCCGGCACTTGCCCACGCGCCCACGGCGTGCCCCAGGTCACCCCGGCAAAGGCGTCCGGGCGCAGGCCGCCCAGCCAGGCCAATGGCGCCGACGCGGGCGCCAGCGCCGGGTTGGCGGCCTGCGCCTGAGCAAGCAACGGTGCGGCGCCGGCCAGTATCGCGCTGGCCTGGATGAAGCGGCGGCGGTCAATCAGCGGGCCGCGCATCAGAAGTCATAACCTACGGTCACACCCAGGGTGCGCGGCTCGCCGAGCACACCAAAGGCCGAGCCATAGTCACCGGCGCTCATGCTGCGGTAGTAGCGCTTGTCGGTGAGGTTGTTGGCCCACAGTGAGGCATTCCAGGTGCCGTCGGCGTATTTGCCAGACAACCCGGTAGACAGGTTGAGCAGGCCGTAGCCGGGAATCCGGGTGAACGCCGAGTTGTCCACCGAGCCGTAGGCCCAACTGCGGTACGACCAGCGCGCCTGGGCGAACGCCTGCAGGGCGGCGAAGGTCTGCCACTCGTAGCGGCTGGTCAGGTTGTAGGTGACCTTGGGCGAGCGGAATACCCGTTCGCCGTTCATGTTGCACGAGGACGGCGCATTGGGCGCCAGGGTGATTTCCGCCGGGCAACGGCCGTCCGCGAAGTCCAGGTACTTGTTGTCCAGCAGCGTGCCATTGAAGTTGAGGCTCAGGCCGTCCAGCGGCTTAAGGGTGATGTTGGTCTCCAGCCCGCGCGAGCGCATGGTGCCGGCGTTGATCAGGTAGCTGCTCTGACTTTCCAGGTCATAGGCGGTGGTCTGGAACTGCTCGACCTGCGACCAGAACAACGCCGCATCGATGCTCAGGCGCTGGTCCAGCCACTGGCTCTTGAACCCCAACTCCGCGCCACGGGTGCTTTCCGGTTCCAGCAGCAGGCTGTCGAAACCGGCTCTGGCCGCCGCGCCCGACGACACGTTCATGCCGGGGGATTTCTCGGCGTAGGCCAGCGTGGCGTAACCCTGCAGGGTCGGAGTGAAGTAGTAGGTGGCGTTGAGCATCGCCGCGGGCAGCACCTCGTACTGGTTCAGCTCGCCAGAGTCGAAGTCGTTCTTGTTGACCCGGCGGAACGAGCCGGATTTTTTCTCATAGGTGGCGCGTAACCCGGCGGTCACATCCAGTTTGGGGCTCAGGTGCCAGGTGCCCTGGCCAAATACCGAGAACATCGTGTCGTCGATCTGGCCCCAGCGCTGCACCAGCTTGCCAGTATTGCTGGTGTTGCCGTAGTACTGGGTGACCTGAGCGCTGCTGCCATAGTAGTCGTGGGCGTAAGTGTCGAGGTTTTCGCCCCAGTACACCGCGCCCAGGGTGTAGTCGAAGAACTCGCCCTTGGGTGAGTCCAGACGAATCTCCTGCGACCACACCCGGTCGCGCACATCGGCACCGCTGCCGGCATACAGCTTGATGTCAGTGCCGTCGGTGTTGTTCGGCTGGTAGCCGAAATAGCGGTAAGCAGTGGTCGAGCGCAGGTTGTAGCCGCCGTCAAGCTTCCAGTTGGCCTCGACCGACAACCCGCCCTGATTGACGTAGGCGCGGTTCTCGTCGTCGGTATTGACCCGATAGCCGCCGCCCACCACCCGTGCGCCGACCAGGTTGGTGCGGGTGATGTAAGGCACGCTGCCGTTGATGCTGTGCGCCGCATCGAGCACCTGCACCGGGTAGCTGGTGGCCTTGTTGTAGTCGGCGATCACCCGCAGGCTGAAATCATCGCTCGGCACCCACAGCAACTGGCCGCGCGCGCCGTCCTGGTTGCTGCCGCCCAACTGGTGGCCGCTGTACTCGTTCTTGATGTAGCCGCCCTTCTCGGTGTGCGACACGTTGATGCGCCCGGCCAGGGTTTCACTCAGCGGGCCTGAGAACATCCCTTGGGTCTGGGTGTAGCCACGCTGGCCGAGGGACTGGCGAATCGAACCCTCGGGGCTAAAGGTCGGTTTGCGGGTATAAATGTCCACCGCGCCGCCGGTGGTATTGAAGCCGCGCAGGGTGCCTTGCGGGCCGCTCATCACCTCGGCGCTTTCGATGTCCAGCAGGTCATTGGAGAGCATGCCGGGGCGGCTCAGGTACACGTTATCGAGAAACAGCCCGACACTGCTGGGCATGCCGATGTTGATCTCGCTGCCGCCGCCATCGCCGACGCCGCGAATGGTCATGCGCGTGTCGAAGGCGTCGACAGTCGCCACGTCCAGGCCGGAGGCCACCTGTTGCAGGTCTTCAAGGCGATAGACGCCCTGCTGCTCCAGGGTCTTGCCGCTGAGTTTGCGCACCGAAGCCGGCGGTTGCTGAGCGTCGGCCTGGCGCTCGCCCTCCACCTGTACGGTCGACAGCGTGACCGGCTCGGCCAGGGTCAAGGCCGGGGCCAGCACCAGCGCGCTAAGCCAGGGAAGGTGTTTGTACTGCGGTAGAAGGTTCATGGCGGTTTCCAGAGGACGAGTTCAGGCCAGCCGGCCGCTCGGGGCGCCGGCACAGGAATGACGAAACTATTGGGCGGAGCTGTTCAAAAAGCGTGGCTCAAGCCACTGCTGCAGATCGATATCGCGACGAATCAGGCGCGCTTCTTTGGCACTGTCGATGGCCTGGCGCAGTTGCGCGACGAAGGCCGGATCCAGCTCCGGCGACAACAACTGCGAAAGCGGCGGCGCACCCTCCAGGTCACTGCGCAACAGGTCGATGGGGTAATCGGCCTGCTCGCTGAGCAGTTGCAGGTAAGCTTCGCGATGGTCCGGGGTACTGGCCCAGGTGGCGGCCTCACGCTGCACCTGGACGATGCTCTGCACCCAGTCGGGGTGTTTTTCCAGCAAGCGCCCGGAGACCAGCACCAGCCCGGCCAGCTCACCGGCGCCACCGAGGCTGCGGGTCGACACCGGTATCTCGGCCAGGCCGCGCCGTTTGAGGGCCAACACGTTGGCGCCGCCCCAGGTGGCGTCAATCTGCCTGGCCGCCAGGGCCGCGCTGGCGGCGGCGAAGTCCAGGTTCACCACTTTAAGGTCCTGCTCGGTCAGCCCGGCGGTGCGTAGTGCGCCAATCAACGACAGTTGGGCGGCGGTGCCGCGAAACACCGCGACGCGCTTGCCCTTCAAGTCGCCCAGCGAATGAATGTCCGAACCCGGCGCCACTGCTAGGTGATGCGCGATGCCGCGCGCCGCAACCGCCACCACGCGGGTGTCCAGCCCGCCGGACTTGCCGACGATGCTGCCCAGGTCTCCGAGGTACGCCATGTCGATCTGGCCGTTGGCGAACGACTCGTTGATCAGTGGTGCGGCGCCCTTGATGAAGTGCCATTTGACCTGCACGCCCTTGGGCGCCAGAGCCTTTTCCAGGCGTTGTTGGGCATGGATCACATCCACCAGCGCGCCGCCGGCCGGCTTGCCGCCGGCACCGATATCGGACACTGCAACATTGAGCTGCAGGGCTTCAGCCATGGCAGCTGGACTGCTCAGGCCAAGGCTGAACATGAGGGTCAGGGCTATGCGGAAAACAACAGACATCTTCGGCTCCGGATTCAATCGCCAGCACACAGGCTGGCTGCACGGCGCCTTTTAATCACGGCGCAATGCCTGCCGCTAAATACCTAAAGCGCCCTTGCTTATGCCCTGATGGCATAAACGGCTTAATCCGTGGTGCGCAGCGGTTATGTGCAAAGCGCAAAAAAATCTTGATGAAAACGCATTGGCCGTCCGTACAAGAAGCGGGTTTACTGCGCAGCCCTCGTGCCCAATGGACGCCGCGTACACGCCAGGCAGTTGCTGCTGTGTTGAAACCCGTCGCGGGCGAACGGTGCTGCTCACATTTAGGCTCATCGCCTTTTTCATCTGATGATCAATCGCCCATGACAGCACTGCCTGCCTTGACCCAGCCCGCCAACCGCGTCTCCCCGCTGCTGATCACCATCGCCATGGCTCATGCCATCAACGACCTGTTCCAGGCCGTGCTGCCATCGCTGTATCCAGTGCTGCAGAGTCAGTACGGCCTGAGTTACGCGCAACTTGGCCTGCTGACGCTGATGTTTCATCTCATCGGCTCGCTTTGCCAGCCGCTGGTGGGCTGGTACACCGACCGCCGCCCCTGCCCCTGGCTGCTGCCCTGCGCCATGTTGTGCATGGGCGCGGGCATGGTGCTGCTGGCCTACGCCGAGGGCTTTACCGGCTTCATGCTAGCGGCGGCCCTGGTCGGCCTGGGCTCATCGATCTTCCACCCCGAAGGCTCCCGCGCTGCACGGGCCGCTTGCGCTGGCCGGCCGGGACTTGCGCAGTCGGTGTTCCAGTTGGGCGGCAACCTTGGCTCGGCGGCCGCACCACTGTTGCTGGCCACAGTCCTGCTGATGCCGATTGCTCAGTTAGGCTGGTGGATGGCCGCCCTGGCGGTGGCCGGCTGGTTGCTGTTGCGCAGCGTGGTGCGCAGCAATAGCAATGCCCGCCTGATGCCGGTAAGCCCACCCTCGCCACTGGGGTTGCTGCCAGCCAGACGCAAGGTTCAGGCGCTGAGTTTGCTGGTGGTGCTGGTGCTGTCCAAATATGTTTACCTGGCCTGCATCGCCAACTTCTATACCTTCTTTCTCATCGAGCGCTTCGCCATGGACATTCGCCAGGCGCAGCTGTACCTGTTCGCCTTTCTGGCCGCCATCACCCTCGGCAGCCTGCTCGGCGGGCCGCTGGTGGATCGTCTGGGCCGGCGCAGGGTGATTGTGCTGTCGATACTCGGCGCCTGCCCCTTCGCCTTGGGCCTGCCCTTGGCCACGCCAGGGCTGGTACTTGGCCTGTCGCTGCTGATCGGCGTGATCATTGCCTCGGCCTTCGCCGCCATTTTGCTGATGGCTCAGGACCTGCTGCCCGGCCGCATCGGCCTGGTAGCGGGCGCGTTCTTCGGCCTGACCTTTGGCATCAGCGGCATCGGTGCAGCAGGGCTGGGGGTGATGGCTGACCGCTGGGGCGTGATTGCCATCTTCGGTTACGCCAGTTGCCTGCCACTGCTCGGCCTGCTGGCTCTGGGGTTGCCCAGGGACGACGATGAGAAACCGCTTTTTATATTCCGGGATGGAATCAGCTAGAACGCTAAAGCCTTTCACCCTGCCATCAAGGCTGGTTATAAAAAATGCTGTTAATACTTTTGGCAATCATCAGGAGCCTGTAACCATGAGCCTGCAGCTCTACGTAGTACGCCACGGCCAGACGTGGGCCAACCGTGAGGGGCGCTACCTCGGCGCACTGGATGCAGAATTGACTGAAGAAGGCCGCCAACAAGCCGAGACCTTGCGCAACGCGTTACCCGCGCAGATCGACGTGCTGGTCAGTTCGCCGCTGTTGCGGGCACGGCAAACCGCCGAGATTCTCAATCAGTCGCTGAGCCTGCCCCTCAATGTGGATAGCCACTTTCGTGAGCGTAACGTCGGCGTATTCGAAGGGCTAACCCAGGCTGAGGCCCGGACCCGCTATCCGCAGTTGTGGGCGCGCAATATCACCCGGCAATGGCAGCAAGCACCCGATGGCGGCGAGACCATTGCCGAGGTGGTCGAGCGGGTACGGCTGGGCCTGAATGGACTGGTCGAGCGCCATGCGGGCGGCACCGTGGTGCTGGTGGCACATGGTTTCGTGGGCAAGACCGTGCGGGCGCTGGTGCGCGGGGACTTCTCGGATTTCTTCGACTGGCAGCTTGAAAATGGGCAGCTGCTGGCATTGGAGAATGTGGGCGGTATTGCTTTGCCTAATGAAGCGTTGACATCCTCCCCGGCCTGAAGGCCGGAGATTCCTGCGGCGCTCAGGCGCGGCATCGAGCCGCCCCCGAGTCGCTTCGGTGGGTTCCTGCTGCTGGCGCCATGACCTCTGCGCTCACTTCACAGGCTAACCGGGCGTGTCCCGCCCTTAGTACATTCATCGCGCCGACCACATCGGCGTTGCCTTCGAAACCACATCCCACGCACCCGAACAGCGCTTGCGTCTGGCGGTTGGCCGCCGACACATGGCCGCAACAGGGGCACGTGCGGCTGGTATTTTGCGGCGGCACGGCAATCAGCCAGCCACCGCACCACGCCAACTTGTAGTCCAGTTGGCGACGGAACTCGAACCAGCCCTGATCGAGGATGGCCCTGTTCAGGCCAGATTTGGCCCGAACGTTTCTTCCCGGTGCCTCGGCCGTACCTGCCGCCGATCTGGACATATTGCGTACCTGCAAGTCCTCGATACACACCATCGCGTGGTTTTGGCTGATCGTGGTGGAGCACTTGTGCAGGTAGTCGCGGCGGGCATTGCCGATGCGCGAGTGAATGCGCTGGACGCGGGCTTTCGCTTTCTTCCAGTTGCGGCTGAATCTGACCTTGCGGCTCATCGCCTGCTGCGCTTTGCACAGCGCGGTTTCATGGCGTTTGAAGCTGTTCAATGGTGCGTAGAACGAGCCATCCGAAAGCGTGGCGAAGCGGGCAATGCCCATGTCGATGCCAACTGCCGCACCCTGTGCCGTGGGCTGCTCATCGATCTGGCGTTCGGTCTGGATACTCACGAACCACTTGCCACACGACTGGCTCACGGTGATGTTCTTCACAGTACCCAGCGTCTCGCGGCTGTTGCGGTAGCGCAGCCAGCCCAGCTTGGGCAGAAACAGGCGACTGTTGGTCTGGTCGAGCTTGATCTGTTTCGGGTCGGGATAGCGGAAACTATCGCGCTGCCCCTTCTTCTTGAGTCGGGGAAAGTCGGCTCGTCTGGCGAAGAAGTTGGTGTAGGCCCGTTCCAGATCCTTGAGGCTCTGTTGCAACGGGTGAACAGGCGCATCGGCCAGCCATGCGGTTGGCGGGCTATTGCGCCATTCGGTTAGCAACTTGCACAGGCCCGCATAGCCGAGCTTGTTCTCGCCTTGCTCGTGACGTTCCTTCTGCAACGCCAGCGCCTTGTTGAATACGAAGCGACAGGAGCCCGCAAAGCGGCGCATTTGCCGCTCCTGTCGGCCGTCTGGCATGAGTTCGTACTTGAAGGCTTGAAGTCGTTGCATGTTGCTCTTGAGCCATGAGCAATGAAGACGCCATTAGGCGCGGACG
Organism: Pseudomonas sp. StFLB209; assembly: GCF_000829415.1. Classification (NCBI taxonomy): domain Bacteria; kingdom Pseudomonadati; phylum Pseudomonadota; class Gammaproteobacteria; order Pseudomonadales; family Pseudomonadaceae; genus Pseudomonas; species Pseudomonas sp. StFLB209. Next base: position 5,282,065 of record NZ_AP014637.1, read on the forward strand.
GCACGGTGTTTTCAAGCTGCATGCCCATGGGGTCTTTGTAACGAAACATCGCCGCAGAAGGGCATCTGTGTCGCCATGTTACTGCGCATCATCCTGTGGCGGTGCGTACACCGAACAGCAGCAGACACCCCACTGCAACCAGGGACGGCTACGCCGTCCGCGCTATCCTTCCCCGCCCTGAACGGCGGGGCTTGTCGCGCCCCGATGGTCATTTGAAATCGACTGAGCGCTTTTGCAGCCCATTCGCCAGCAGAACTTGCCTCCCACCCGTCCTGCGTCGTGCCTACTGCTTGAGCTCGACACGGCCCCGGTGGGAGATTCTATGGTTATGAGCAAGCCCGTTACTTCAGTTTTGAATGCAGCATCGCATTCGTCGGCTGAGCCGACTCCCACCAGTTCGGCGTAATGCCTACTTCTTGAGCACGACACAAAACCGGTGGGAGTGGCCGACCGGCGCTCCGGTTGCCGACGAATGCTCTTCAACCGGCAAAGAACCGGTTCTGAGGCCTCGGCAACCCCAGGTTCTCGCGCAAGGTCTTGCCCTCGTACTCGCGGCGGTAGATCCCGCGACGCTGCAGCTCTGGCACGACCTTGTCGACAAAGTCCTCCAGGCCGCCCGGCAGCCACGGGAACATGATGTTGAAGCCGTCGCTGCCGCCTTCTTCCAGCCATTGCTGCATTTCATCAGCAATGCTTTGCGGTGTGCCGACAAAGGCAAGGCCGGCGTAGCCGCCCAGCCGCTGGGCCAGTTGACGCACGGTGAGTTGTTCGCGGTCGGCCAGGGCGATCACCCGTTCGCGGGCGGTCTTGCTGTCGTTGGTTTCAGGAGTCGGCGGCAGGTAACCGTCGGGGTCGAAGCGTGATGCGTCGGTGCCCAGGGCGATGGACAGCGAGGCGATGGCGCTCTGTTCATGCACCAGGCTGTCGAGCCGGGCGCGAATGGCCCGGGCCTGTTCGAGGGTATCGCCAACCACGACAAAGGCTGCCGGCAAGATTTTCAAATGCTCGGGGTCGCGGCCCAGCCCTTTCATGCGGCCTTTGACGTCGGCATAGAATGACTGCCCTTCTTCCAGGGTCGAGGGCGCGGCAAAGATCACCTCGGCAGTTTCTGCCGCCAGTTGCCGGCCCGGCTCGCTGGAGCCGGCCTGGACGATCACCGGCCAGCCCTGAACCGGACGGGCGATATGCAGCGGCCCCTTGACCGAGAAATACTCGCCCTGGTGGTTGAGGGTGTGCAGGCGCTGCGGATCGAAGAACTCGCCGGTCTCAACGTTGCGGATAAAGGCGTCGTCGGCCCAGCTGTCCCATAGCCCGGTCACCACGTCATAGAACTCCCGCGCCCGTGCATAGCGCTGGCCATGGTCGAAATGCTGTTCCAGGCCGAAGTTCAGCGCGGCATCGGGGTTGGCGGTGGTGACGATATTCCAGCCGGCCCGGCCCTCGCTCAGGTGGTCCAGCGAGGCAAAACGCCGGGCCAGGTTGAAGGGTTCCTCGAAAGTGGTCGACGCCGTGGCCACCAAACCAAGATGCTCAGTGACCTGGCTGAGCACCGACAATAAGGTCAACGGTTCGAACGAGGTCACGGTATGGCTGCGCTTGAGCGCTTCCAGCGGCATGTTCAGCACCGCCAGGTGGTCGGCCATGAAAAACGCATCAAAGCGCCCCTCTTCGAGCTTGCACGCCAGTTGCTTGAGGTGCTGAAGGTTGAAGTTGGCATCCGGCCACGCACCGGGGTAGCGCCAGGCGCCAGTGTGGATACTGACCGGGCGCATGAACGCGCCCAGTTTGAGTTGACGCTGAGTGCTCATCAGGCAGCCTCGTGAAGAATTTGCCTGTCAGCATCTGGATTGGCGACTGGTTGGTCCAATAACCAATCGATCGATGTTATGCGCTTGGGCTATATAGCGATCAGGCTATCAGTACGCACTGGCAGTATCCTCAACGAAAGATGCCGCCAGTAATTCTCGGGTGTAGGGGTGCTTGGGCGCAGAAAAAAGCTGCTCGGTAGCGCCTGCTTCCACCACGACACCATTTTTGATTACCAGCACCTCATGGGCCAGAGCGCGTACCACCGCCAGATCATGGCTGATGAACAGATAGGACAGGCCGTGTTCTTGCTGCAAACGGCGCAACAAGTTAACCACTTGCTTCTGCACGGTCCGGTCCAGAGCCGAGGTCGGCTCGTCCAGCAGAATCAGTTCTGGCTTGAGTACCAGCGCCCTGGCAATTGCAATACGCTGGCGCTGTCCTCCAGAAAATTCATGAGGATAACGGTGGCGCATCGACGGTTCCAATCCCACATCGACCAAGGCATCGATAACCTGCGACTCACGTGACTGAGCATCAAGATCAGTATGCACGCGCAAACCCTCTTCAAGAATCTGCTGCACGCTCATGCGGGGACTGAGACTACCGAACGGGTCTTGAAAGACAACCTGCAGCCGGCGCCGCCAAGGACGCAACGCCCTGCCTTGCAAAGCGTCCAGTGCCTGGCCCTGAAAGCGGATGCTGCCCCGCGAACTGATCAGGCGCAATATGGCCTGGCCCAAAGTGGACTTGCCCGATCCAGACTCACCGACAATGCCCAGCGTGCGGCCCGCTTGCAGATTCAGATCGACACCATCCACCGCTTTTATAGGCGGCCGGCGGCGCAGCAGTCGGCCTTGGGCAAACCAGACTTTCAGACCTTTTACCTCTAAAAGGGTCTGGCTTTCAGCTAATGGCAGCGCTTGGCCCTGCGGTTCGGCATCCAGTAACTGGCGACTGTACGGATGCCGGGCAGCGCTGAACAGTTGGGCACAATCAGCCTGTTCAACAATTTCTCCGGCGCGCATCACAGCGACGCGCTGGGCAATGCTTCGCACCACATTCAGATCGTGACTGATCAACAGCAGGGCCATGCCCAGGCGTTGCTGAAGTTGCTTGAGCAACATCAGGATGCGCCGCTGCACGGTGACATCCAGTGCAGTGGTCGGCTCGTCGGCAATCAGCAATTGTGGCTCGCACGCCAGAGCCATGGCGATCATCACGCGCTGGCGCTGGCCACCGGAAAGCTGGTGAGGGTAGGCTTGCAAACGCTGTCGAGGCTCACCAATACCAACCAACTCCAGCAGTTCGACTACCCGTTCGCGGGCTTCACTGCCCACCAGTCCCTTGTGCAGTAGCAGTGTCTCTGCCAACTGACGCTCGATGGTGTAAACGGGATTGAGAGAAGTCATCGGCTCCTGGAACACCATCGCGATTCGGTCACCGCGAATCTGTTGCAAACGCTGCGGATGTGCCCCGATCAGTTCCTCGCCCTGATAACGAATGCTGCCACGGCTCTGGGTCAGATGGGCAGGCAGCAGTTGCAGGATAGAGTGGGCTGTCACCGACTTTCCCGAGCCAGACTCCCCGACCAGCGCCAGGCATTCGCCGGGCAGAATCTGCAGATCGATGCCGCGCACGGCCTGATGGCCTTCGAAGGCGACGTGCAGGTCACGTATTTCAATCAAGGGTTCAGTCACATCAAGCTCTCGGATCAAAGGCATCCCGGCAGGCTTCGCCGATGAATACCAAAAGGGACAGAATCAGCGCCAAGGCAAAGAACGCCGTCAGGGCCAGCCAAGGGGCCTGTAAATTGTTTTTGCCCTGGCTGATCAGTTCACCCAGCGAAGCGCTACCCACAGGCATGCCAAAGCCCAGGAAATCCAGAGCGGTGAGTGTCGATATGGCGCCGGTCAGGATGAACGGCAGGAACGTCAACGTGGCATTGAGCGCATTGGGCAAGATATGCCGCAGCATGACGTGGATATCGCTGACGCCAAGTGCTGTGGCAGCCTTGACGTATTCCAGGTTGCGCCCGCGCAAGAATTCGGCACGTACTACATCCACCAGGTTCAGCCAGGAAAACAAGGCCATGATCCCCAGCAGCCACCAGAATCCAGGCTCCACGAACCCTGAAAGGATTATCAGCATGTAGAGCACCGGCAGTCCTGACCAGACCTCCTGTAACCGCTGCCCCAGCAAATCGACCCATCCGGCATAAAACCCTTGCAGCGCACCGGCAACAATGCCGACCAGTGCGCTGACTGCGGTCAGTGCCAAAGCAAACAGTAAAGAAACCCGCGTGCCATAAATCACCCGGGACAGTACATCCCGGGCCTGATCGTCGGTGCCTAGCCAGTTCTCACGGGTCGGGGGGGTCGGTGAAGGTCGCGTGAGGTCGTAGTTCACAGTCTCGGCGCTGAACGCAATCGGTGCAAAAAGCAGCCAGCCGCCCTGCTCTTCGATCAATGCCCGGACATGGCTGTCCCGGTAATCGGGCTGGAATGGCAGTGCCCCGCCAAAATCCCGTTCGGTGTAGCGCTGCACAACAGGGAAATACAACGACCCCTTGTAAGAAACCAGCAAGGGCTTGTCATTGGCGATCAACTCACCGCCCAGGCATAGAACCAGCAACGCGACCAGTATCCACAATGACCACCAACCTCGGCGGTTGCTTTTGAAGCGTTTCCAGCGACGCTGGCTTGGCGCAGTAAGTACCTGCATCACAACGCCCTCGTATTGAAGTCCAGGCGCGGGTCCACCAGCCGGTAACACAGATCGCCCAGCAGCCTGATCAAAAGACCCACGAGGGTGAAAATGAACAGCGTGCCAAATACGACGGGATAGTCGCGTGACACAGCCGCTTCATAGCTGAGCCGCCCCAGACCGTCGAGAGAAAAGATCACTTCAATCAATAGCGAGCCGCCCAGCAACAAAGTGATCAGTGCTTGTGGCAGGCCTGCGACAATCAGCAGCATGGCATTGCGAAACACATGACGCTGCAGCACATCCCGCTCGCTGAACCCTTTGGCGCGGGCGGTTACCACGTACTGTCGGGTGATTTCATCCAGAAAGCTGTTCTTGGTCAGTATCGTGAGCGTGGCGAAACTGCCGATCACCAGCGACGCGACTGGCAAAACCAGGTGCCAAAAATAATCGACAACCTTTGCCGCTACCGACAGCTCGGCAAAGTTTTCCGAGACCAGCCCGCGCACCGGAAACCAGCTCAGCAGGCTACCGCCACCGAACACCACAATGAGCATCAACGCGAAAAGAAACGCGGGCATGGCGTGGCCGATGATAATGACCGCGCTGCTCCAGATATCAAAGCGGCTGCCGTGCCGAACCGCTTTGGCAATGCCCAGAGGGAGGGAAATCAAATAGGTCAGCAGCATGGCCCAGAATCCTAGCGACAAGGTTACCGGCAGCTTTTCAAGGATCAGGTCGGTGACCTTCGCACCACGAAAGAAACTCTCGCCAAAATCCAGACGGGCATAGTTGCCCAGCATCAACCACAAGCGCTCATTCAAGGGTTTGTCGAAGCCGTACTGGCGCTCGATCTCGGCGATCAACGCCGGGTCCAGGCCACGTCCTGCGCGTGACTCGCCACCCACGGTTTCCACTGCCGCACCGCCTGGAGCGCCCATGCCGCCAATCCCTTGCAAGCGGGCCATGGCCTGCTCTACCGGACCACCAGGCGCGGCCTGAACGATGAAAAAATTGACCAACAGAATGCACAACAAGGTCGGCACCATCAGCAGCAAGCGCCGCACGCTATAAGCCAGCATGAGCAGACTCCCGATTCAAGCGAAGGGCTTGTGCAGTACTCAGCGCGGTGGCGCTGATTTCCCACCAGGTATCGATGCCTACATCATTGCGTGGAGCAATCGCAGGTCGCCCAAACCGGTTCCACCACACCGTCGATGTTCCTGGCGGGTAGTAGTTGGGAATCCAGTAGTGTCCCCATTGCAGAACCCGATCCAGCGCGTGAGCATGAGCGACCATGTCTGCGCGATCATTGGCCCGCACCAGCCCTTCGATCAGTGCATCGACCGCAGGGTTGCGCAGCGCCATGTAGTTGTTGGAACCCGGGTCATCAGCACTCTCTGAGCCATACAAATTCATCAACTCCCGGCCCGGTGACGGGTTGACCGGATACCCGGTCACGATCATGTCGTAGTCTCGGGCGCGCAGCCGATGGGTGTACTGGGCGGAGTCGATCATCCGGATATGCAGCCCGATACCGATTTGTGCCAGGTTGCGTTTGTACGGCAACAGCAAACGCTCGAAGCCCTTCTGGGTCGCCAGAAAGGTGAACACCAGCGGCTCACCACGGGCATTGACCAACCGGTCGCCCTGCGCTCGCCACCCCGCTTGCTCCAGCAACGCCAGCGCCTGTAATTGCTGACTGCGAACATTGCCGCTGCCATCACTGGCCGGGGGGGCGAAAGCCTTATCGAACACCTCATCGGGGATCTGCCCGCGCCAGGGCTCCAGCAACTGCAGCTCACGTGTACCTGGCAAGCCCTGGGCGGCCAGTTCACTGCGGGAAAAGAAGCTGCGTTGGCGGATGTACATGCCCTGCATGATTTGCCGGTTGGTCCACTCAAAGTCCCAGAGCAGAGTCAGGGCCTCACGCACCCGACGGTCCTGGAAAACCGGCTTTTGCAGATTGAACACAAAACCTTGGGTACCCTGCACAGCCTGAGGGGCAAGGTGTTCGCGTTGCAGGCGTCCGTCGCGCAAGGCATCGGCGTCGTAGCCCACGGTGTAGTGAGTTGCCGAAAACTCGCGGTTGTAGTCATAGCCCCGCGCCTTGAGGATTTGCCGTGATACATCCGTGTCACCAAAAAACTCCACGCGCAGGCTATCGAAGTTGTACTGCCCGCGATTGACCGGCAAGTCTTTGGCCCACCAGTCCTTGACCCGCTCCAGAGTCACGCTGCGCCCGTTGTCGACGGCGCTGATCCGGTAAGGCCCGCTGCCCAGCGGCGGCTCGAAACCTGCCCCGTTGGCGAAATTGCGCTGTCGCCACCAATGCGCCGGCAAGACCGGCAACACGGCGATATCCAACGGCAAGGTACGATTGTCGGTTCGGGCAAAGACAAACTTCACTTGCCCAGGCGACTCGACGATGACCTCTTGCACATCGGAAAACTGCTGGCGGTACTTGAGGCTGCCCTGGGTCATCAGTAACTCGAATGTGTAGCGCACATCTTCTGCCGTCACCGGACTGCCGTCATGAAAGCGTGCCCGTGGGTCCAGGTTGAAGCGCAGCCAGCTACGATCGCTGGCCAGCTCCATTGATTGCGCCAGCAGCCCATACACGGTGTAAGGCTCGTCCTTGGAGCGGTACGCCAACGGGATGTAGAGCCAGCCATCGAGTTGGGTAATCCCGATACCTTTGTCCACATAAGGAATCAAATGGTCAAACTGGCCGTTCTCCATGGACGAGCGGCGAAAACTGCCGCCTTTGGGGGCATCAGGGTTCACATAGTCAAACTGCTTGAAGCCAGGTGGGTATTTGGCAGCCTCGCCATACACCGTCAAGGCATGGACCGGTTGCGCCGACGCGCCAGTCGCCCAGCCACTCAGCACCGCCACCAGCACAATCAAACGAAACAACATCACGAAAAACACTCCTTGCCCGCATTCGAGCACAACCAGGTCAGCAGCCAATCAGCTGCCGAGCGGGCCGTGATCATCAGAAGTTGTAAGTCACCCGGCCGTACAGGGTGCGTCCGAAGGGGTCGGAGTAGCGCGGGTCATAGCCGCTCTGGAAGGTGGTGGTCTGATTACTGAAAGGCGGCTCGCGGTCGAACAGGTTTTGTACACCCAGCGTGAGTTGTGCGGTGTCACGCCAGGTGTAGGTGCCTGCCAGGTCCCACACGTTCCATGAACCTACCCGACCATGGCTGTCTCGGTCAGCGTCATGGTACCCACTGGTGTAGCGATTAGTGAGCGAAGCCCCCAAAGGCCCCTGGCTCCAGGTTCCGGTCAACGAGTGGCGCCAGCGAGCAACGGCGCCTGCGGAAGAGAAACTGCCACCGCGGAAATCACCGACCTTATCCAGATACTCACCGTCCAGTTGCTGCTGGAAGTCGTAGCGATTGACGTAAGTGCCTTGCAGGTTCAAGCCAAACTGCCCCAGTGCGGAGACTGGAAACCGGTAATCGACGCTGACATCCACGCCATTGGTCTTGACCTTGCCAAGGTTCGCCAACCCGGTGACAACATGATCAATAGAGCCATCGGCGTTGCGCACGATGCGCTCAGGGTACAGATCCGGTCTGGCAAACACTTCAGACTCGGGGAACTCGGCAATCTGATTGGCGATCTTGATCCACCACAGGTCAAGGCCCAACGACAGATCAGCCACCGGCTGGTAGACAAAACCGAAGGTCAGATTGCGAGCGGTTTCAGGATTGAGATCAGGATTACCGCCATTGCGGCTGAAGAACTGTTGTGCACAGTCGCGGTTGGCAATACCTCCGTTACTGGGCGTACCGCCCGCGCATAGCCGCGGATCGTTGTAGTTGGCAACGGTAAAGGTGGTGGCCGTGGGGTTATACAGCTCATACAGTGAAGGCGCACGGAATCCCTCGCTGTAGGCACCGCGTACCACCAGCTCACGAAAAGGCTGGAAGCGGAACGAGTACTTGGGGTTGGTGGTGCTGCCAAAGTCGCTGTATTGGTCATGGCGTATGGCCGCCGACAACTCAAGGCTGTCGAGCACCGGCACGTTAACCTCGGCGTACTGGGCCTGTACCGAGCGTGAACCGGCGACACGGGCTGCCGGGTCAACGCCCAGGCTTTGCACGTTGGACGCAAAGTCGGCGAAGTCTTTGTGGAAATCCTCCTTGCGGTACTCGCCGCCTACGGCCAGTGCCGCAGGCCCTGCGCCGAACCAGTCGCCAATTTCACGACTGGCTCGCCCGTCGATGGTCTTGACCCGACCGACAGCGCTGCCGTAATCGCCGGTGACCGCGTTGGCGCCCAACAATGCCGCCCCGGCACTGGACTGTGCTCCGAAGGGATTGATGATGCCATTGGCAATGCCGTTGGCCACGGCGCGATCGTCGACATAACCGCCCAGAATGGTCTGCACCACTTTGTTCTGGTTCCAGGAAGCGCCCAGATTGTAGTCCCAACCGCCCAGTGTGCCGTCAAAGGCCAGCAGCAGACGCTGACTGACGTTGTCATCTTCGTGGCGGCGTGCGCCAACCTCGCTTTCACGCCAGTTCACATTGACCGGCTGACTCGGGTCCAGGGCAAACCCGGTAGGCCCTGGGGTGATGCCGTTGCCTGGATAAAACGCTGTGCCCGGGTTGACCTGCAGTCCGGTCAAAAGCCCAGGGCCAATTTGGGTAATGTTCTTGTTGCGTGCCAGGAAGTACTCAAAGCTGACGTTGTGGTCATCGGCCAGTTTGCCCGTGGCTTTGCCGAAGAACGAGGTTTTCTCGGTTTCCGGGACCAGGTCCAGATAATTCCATACGCTCTGGCGGCAGATGCCACTGCGTGAAATCAGGCCTGGTGCGTCACAGCCCGTGGCCGCCAGTGGATTGGTGGCATTGGAGCCTTGACTCCAGTTGGCAGGAGACGCTGTACCCGAGGAGTAATCCAGCCCACGTCCGGGCTGATAGTTATAGGTGTAGTCGCGGTCTTTGGCTTTAAGGCTTTGCTGCTTTTCGTAGCTCAGTACCCCGAAGATATTGAAGCGGTCGTTCTCCAAGTCACCGAATCCCCAACTGCCGCTGAGGTTGGTGGTATCACCGCCGCCATCATGGGTGGGGGTACTGCCACCCAGATTCAGCTGGCCGTCGGTCAGGCTCTTTTTGGTGATGAAGTTGATCACACCGCCAATGGCATCGGTGCCATATAGCGCCGAGGCACCATCGCGCAGGATCTCGACCCGTTCGATTGCTGCAAAAGGAATGGTATTGAGGTCGACACCGGAACCATCGTTGGCGTTGTTGCTTAAACGGCGCCCATTGAGCAGCACTAGCGTCTTGTTGGCACCGATTCCGCGCAAGTCAGCAAAAGCCGCCCCGCCACTGCTACTGCCTACCGAGCGGCCAGAGCCTACCGAAGACTGGTTGGCTGCAATACGGTTCACCAATTGCTCAGTGGACGTCACGCCCTGCTTTTTCAGCTCTTCGGCACGCAATACGGTGACCGGCACCGCGGTTTCGGCATCCACCCGGCGGATCGCCGTACCCGTCACTTCGACCCTTTGCAACTGGGGTATGGCACTGGCGTTCGAGGCGCTGGCCGGGGCTGCGCTCGCCACCGTCCCTGGCTGGGCTGTCAGCACGATGCCGCCCTGCTGTTGCTGCTCACGCAGGTGAGTGCCCTCAAGCGCCAGCTGCAGAGCCTGCTGCTGGGTCAGCTCACCCTTGATGGCAGGTGCCTGGTAACCCGCTACCAGGCTTTGATCGAAGGAAATCGGCTGACCGCCCTGGCGAGTAATGCTCAGCAACGTCTGATCCAGCGGCCCGGCCGGAATATCGAAACTGCTGGCGCAAGACAGGCCGCTGACAAGACTGGCAGCCAAGGTCATGACCAGCCGGGTTGACTCCACTTTTCTAATTCGCATTGCCTCGATCACTCCCTATCAGATTCATGCATCTGCCAGGTTGTGCGGCGAAGCTCGCGATTTTATAGGGCTTTTTTTAGAACGTTGCTTTATTAGCTTATGCTTCTTCAGCCGCCAAAATGGTAGCTGACGTCCAGCCATACCTGGCGGCCATAAGGGTCGTAATTACCCGTGGGGTAATTGGGCCAGCCCGCTGAATCGTCTTTCTTGACCTTGTCGAGCACGTTGTTGACGGTGAGCCCTACGGTAGCCTGCTTGTTCAAGCGATAACGTGCACTTGCATTAAACGTCGTCCAGGGTGTCAGTCGCCCATCCCCTGCCGAATTGGTCACACTGCCATAACGTACGCCCAGCAGCGTGGCGGTAAAGTCCTGATAGTCCCAGGTCAGGCTGGCGTTGACCTTGCTGCGCCAATCATAGTTGTTGCTACTGGAGCGCAGGTTATCGGTTTCGGCCTCCTGCGACTCCTTGTAATAATGCGACAGCACCAGGCTGTAGCCCAGGCTGGAACTGAACGCTCCGTAACGCCCAGCCCCCCAACGGATGTTGCTGCGCAGGTCCAGACCACTGACCCGCTCGCTGGCCGCATTGATTGCGTTGATCTGCACCCGTTGCAAACGATTGGGGTCGACAGCTGCACTGCCTGCATTACGCTGGATGCGCGCCAATACCTGCTGGCAAGTGGACGAATCAAGCTGCCCGGTGAGGCATTGATCTTCCTGTTGGAGCAGGCGATTGATATCCAGGGTGGTCAAAAGGTCGTCAATCTGGACCCGCCAGTAATCTGCGGAGAAATCAAACTGGCTGGAAGGCGACCAGACAAACCCGTAAGTCCAGGACTTGCCACGCTCTGAAGCCAGGTCCGGGGTGCCGCTTTGGGTGTAGTCGACACGCCCCCGCTCACAGGCGCTCTCCACCCCTTGCCGGCAACCGTAGTAATCGACTTGGGCCGGTGTATAGCCATTGGTGTCGGCCTGATACAGGTAATTGAGGTCCGGGGCACGGAAACTGGTGCCATAACTGCCACGCACCAACAGGCTCGACACCGGGCGCCACTCAAGCCCGAGGTTATACGTCTTTTGTTGCTCGGTACGGCCACTGAAACGGTACTGGTCCCAGCGTCCGGCAGCTGAGGCCAGCAGGCTGTCGTTTATCGGGATGCTCAGTTCGGCCCCTGTCGCATAACGATCTCTTGAGCCTCCAGCGTCGGAGGCTGGCGAGGTGGCGTAGAAACTGCCATCGCTGAGCCCGTCATCGACGTTGACCTGGTAAGACTGCTTGCCCACTTCCGCGACCCCGGCAAAGCCTACCGGGCCTGCTGGCAAATCGAACAACTCGCCATTGAGACTGGCACTGAATGTCTGTGACACTGACTTGCTTTTCTGCACCAGGCTGCCGCGTAACCGCTGCCACTCATCTTCGCTCAATGGCCGGTCCAGCCGCGAGGCATCCGGTGCATACACCGGATAACCATCCTGCGTGCCCAGTTGCGGCCCGAGATAAAAATCACTGATGCTGCTCAAGGGCGTATAGCGCGTGGTCCGATTGCTGATGTATTCGGAACGGTTGGCTGCGACCTGGTAGCTCCAGCCACTGTCCCCGATGCTGTCCTCCAGCCCCAGCGTACCGGTCCACGAAACCTCCCGCCATTTGCTGTTATTGGTGCTCTTGCCGCCAATCTCTTCACTGGCAAAGCTGCGATACCAACGCTCCAGATCACCGGTGTTCTGGTTGATGAAGTCAGGCGAGGTGAAGCTTGGACCACGAGTATTGTTCTGGGTATGGTCAAAACCGAACATCAGGTCGGCAAAGACCTTGCCGGTGTCGCTGAAATGCCAGGTACCCCGGGTATAGCCATCGTAGTTTTCCTTCTGTGTCTGGAGTGTCCAGTAATCGTTGTAATACTGATCGGTGGTGCAACGCCCGCCGCTGCCAGTCAACTGACCATTGAAAATTCCGCCATAGCCAGCACAACCTGGCCCCAGATACTGGCCCGTGCTCAGGTTGCGACGGTAGCCCACATCACGTTGCGCACTACGGTCCATGAAGTCGCGCTGGTTGCCCCAGATTGGCTGGCGCTTGGTCAGTTCCAGACCGAAGATGCCATCGAAGTCGCCCCAACTGTCACCACCGGTAATCTGTAACCGTTGATTGTCACCGCCACCGCGTTCGACATAGCCACCGCGCAGGTTGACATCCACGCCCTGGGTCTTGTCCTTGAGAATAATATTGACTACCCCGGCGATGGCGTCAGAACCATAGACCGCCGAGGCCCCGCTGCTGAGGATCTCGATCCGCTCGATCATCATCGAAGGGATGTTCGCCAGGTTGGTAAAGTTGACGCTGCCGCCATAAGCGGTGGGGTAATCTGCGACCCGTCGGCCGTTGATCAGCACCAGCGTATGATTAGGACCCAAGCCACGCAGATTAAGCGCGCTGGCCGCAGGCTGAAAGGTATTGCCGTAGTCCTCGCCCTGGGTCATGCCGGTGTTCTGCGTCTGAGACGCGACGGCATCATAGACATTGCGATAACCCCGGGCCGCGATTTCCTGGCTGCTGATAACCGTCACCGGTGAAGGCCCTTCGTTCTGCGCGCGCGGAATCCGCGATCCGGTGACCGTTACCCGCTCCAGTTCGACATCCCCAGGGACCTGAGGGCGCTGGCTGGATGCCGAGGAATTGGACGGGCTGGCCGCTGTCCGACGCAACACCCAACCACCCTCACCCGGCACAGCCTCCAGACTGGCGCCGTGCAATGCCTGGCGCAGCGCCTGCTCGACCGTCAGGACGCCATGCACAGGCTGGCTGCCGACCCCTTGTACCAAGGTTTGGGAAAACGACACGTTCACGCCGCTTTGCCGGGAAATGCCGAGCAAGACCTGATCCAGAGGACCACCAGCAATATCGAAATCGTAGGTCTGTGCCTGGTAGGCAGGCGCAGCAGGTGATGATGCCTTGGTCTGCGCCTGCAACCCACTGGCCTGCCCGGCAGCAACCAGCCCGACCGCCAGCGCCAGTGCTGCATATGCGGTATCGCGAGATATTTTTTTGGTCATGCCTGCAAGCTCCCCATCGTTAGAGTGTTCGATGGGAATGAGCAATCAGAGCAGTGATTTTATAGGGCAACCGTTAGATTGATCGGCTCTGTGCTTAGAACAGGTATCTGCTCATTTGCTGTGACTCAGATGCGCTCCACGGCCAGTTTCTACTCAACCCGCTTGCCTGACTGTCAACCCGTTTCAGTTGACAGGCCTCTACGATTACCCAGTACTCAAGAGTCGTTAGTCCTTCAGCAGATCGATACTGACCCAATAGGGCGTGTGGTAATCCACCCTGATCGGCAGCGAGCGTTGCAACAGTCGCAACGACAAGTCGGTATCGTCCAGCGGGTAGATCCCGCTCAGGCGTTGGGCAGAGGCTTCGGGGCTGACGCGGATGATGCCGGGGCGGTAGTTGCGCAAGGTTGCGATCACTTCGCCCAACGGCCGGTCGCGCACTTCCAGCAAGCCGTTGGTCCAGGCTGCCTCGTCGCCCGCCGCCGGCGCCAGATGCAGGATTCGCTCAGCGTCGAATGTCGCCCGCTGGCCCTCACGCAACAGCTGCACCGTGCCGTGACGGGTGGTGATTTCGACTTCGTTGTGAAGCATGACAATGTGCGTGCGCTGCCCATCCTCGCGGACCAGAAAGCGCGTGCCCAAGGCGCGCATCTGCCCTTGTGCGGTCTGTACCACGAAGGGCCGAGCCGGGTCCTTGGCCACATCAACCCAAAGCGCCCCTTCGAGCAGTTGCAGGCTACGCAGGTTTTGGTCGAAGCGTGTCAGCACACTGCTGCGTGCGTCGAGGGTCAGCGCACTGCCGTCGGCCAGGGTCAGGCTCGTACGTTGCCCCGTGCCGGTGACGAGCCTGTCAGGTTGCAGCCAACTTGCGGGGAATCGGGTCACCAGACATGCGGCGACTGCCAGCCCTGCCAGGGCCAGACTGTTGCGCAGGAAGCGACGACGCCCGGAAGGAGCGTTGAGCGTGTGCAGCAAACTTTCGCGGGACATGCCACGCACTTTAGGGCTCTGCAGAACAGCGATACCCGCCCCCATGCTATCGAAGATCTCGGCGCGGCGTGGATCCTCACGCCACTGGTTGAATGCCTGAAACTCCTGTGGGCTGACATGCCCAGACTGCAACAAAGCCATCCACTGGGCGGCCTCATCAATGATGACTTCATCCACGAGCGAAGCTTTCATCCTGACAAGCGGGCCATATAGCAACGCTTGAAGCCCTCTGCCATGTACTGCTGCACGCGACTGGTAGAGACCTGCAACAACTCGCCAATCTGTGCGTAAGTCAGCCCGTCCAGTTGGTGATAGAGAAATGCCGCCCTGGCCTTGGCGGACAGTCCACTGAGCAACCGGTCAATTTCCAGCAGGGCCTCAATCAGCACCAATCGCTCTTCCGGCGAAGGGTGCAAAGCTTCGGGGGCGTGAGCCAAGGTCTCCAGGTAGGCGCGCTCGAGGTCCTGTCGCCGCCAGCCTTCGTACATCAGACGCTGAGCGATGATAGTCAGCATCGCCCTCGGTTCCTTGATTGCCGAGGGATCCGCCAGGTCAAGAACCCGTACGAAGGTTTCCGAGGCGATGTCCTGAGCGCCATGCGGGCAGCCCATCGCTCTCGCGACTCTGGCGCAGAGCCAGCGGTAATCACTTCTGAACATCTGATCAATCAGACCATAGCGCAGGTTCTGATCAATGCCCATCGAATGCTTCATACCAGCGCTCAACTGCAATCTGTTTGCGATGGAGTTTTCCATTCGCTTGAACGGCGCACTGTGCATGAAGACTGGAAGTCAACGGAAGTAATAAAAGATTACTTCCATATACAAAAAATGAATATCAGCATAAACGCTACCGCGCCTCACTGATGGCCGAATCAGGCAATCCCGTTCGGCCCATCCAGCACCTGCCGGACCTTGCGCGCCAGGTCGTGGGGCATGCACGGTTTGGACACCACATCGAACTCCGAGCCGCCAATGTCGGTGCGCTCGATGGAGTTTTCCGCGTAGCCGGTGGTGAGCAGGACCTTGACTCCCGGATAACGACGCCTCACCTCGCGGGCCAGCATCACGCCGTTCATGCCGCCGGGCATGATCAGGTCGGTAAACAGCAGATCATAGCGGGCGCCGGATTCGAACTTGCTCAACGCTTCGCGGGCGTTGTAGACGATTTCGGTGGTGTAGCCGTAGTCGTCCAGCACCATACGCGCCAGTTCTGCGACGTCCGGGCGGTCTTCGACGATCAGGATGCGTTCGCTGCCCTGGCGCCGCTCGGGCACGTAATGGACTTCATGGTGAGCGACGCTGGCCTCATCGACCGGGAAGTACAGACGCAAGGTGGTGCCAACGCCCTCTTCGGTGTAGATGCGCGCGGCACCGCCGGACTGTTTGGCAAAGCCATAGACCATCGACAGGCCGAGGCCCGAGCCCTTGCCTTCGTCCTTGGTGGTGAAAAACGGGTCCATGACCCGCTCACGGATGCTGGCCGGCATGCCGATGCCGTTGTCGGTGATCGCAATGCTCACGTAATGCCCCGGCAGCAGACCGTCATGGGACATGCCGGCCAGGTCATGAATTTCCAGGTTGCGGGTTTCGATGAAGATTTTCGGCTCAGGCCTGCCGACCAGCGCGTCGCGGGCATTGGCGAAGATGTTGAGCAACGCGACTTCGGCCTGGGTCGGGTCGATCCGGCAATTGCCCAAGGTCGGGTCAAGATCGGTTTCCACCTGCACATCGGCACTGAAGGTGCGCTCGATCATCGGTTGCATGGCGCCCACCAGGCCATTGAGGTTGAGCACCCGACCATGCAGTTTCTGCTTGCGGGCGAAGGCCAGCAATTGCTTGGTCAGGGTGCTGGCGCGCTCCACGGCGGCCTTGGCGTGGTAGACGCTGCGCTGCACGCGCTGGCTGTCAATCTGAGGTTTCTCGGCAGCGCTGCCGATCAGATCGATGTAGCCGCCCATGACCTGCAGCAAGTTATTGAAGTCGTGAGCAATGCCGCCGGTGAGTTGCCCGAGGGCTTCCATTTTCTGGGACTGGCGCAGCGCGTCTTCGGCATCACGGCGGCGGCTGACATCCAGTTGCGAGGCGAAGAAATAGATCAGGTCGCCGTTCTCGTTAAAGATCGGCGAAATAAACAATGCGTTCCAGAAACTCGAACCGTCTTTGCGGTAGTTAAGAATCTCGGTCGACACGTCCTTGCGCTGAGCAATCGCCTCGCGCACGCTGCGGACCATTTCAGGGTCGGTTTCAGGCCCCTGCAGGAAGCGGCAGTTGTGCCCCAGCACCTCCTCGCTGCTGTAGCCGGTCATGTTCAGGAAGGCTTTGTTGGCAAACAGGATCGGATTGTCCGGCCGGTTCGGGTCAGTGACGATCATCGGCATGCGGGTGGTTTCCACGGCAGCGAAGAAGATGTTCTTGCCCAGCTGGGATATGTCCCCGGTGGCCGCATTGTCGACCCGTATCTTGTTGTCCGCCACGCTGTGTTTCCCCGATGTCTGTTCGTCTTACTGGCTACGACTTGTCGAGCAGTAAAAGAGTTCGCTCAAGTGCCAGCATGACGTGACGCCAGCCGCCGGCCCGGCATCGAATGACCATCCCTTTTTAGTTTATTGTCCCAAGGAACCCTGCGATGCGTGTGCAGCCTGCCCTTCCCCTTGCGCTCAGCGCCACGTTGCTTGGCGCGCCTTGCGCACTGGCGGCAGAGGGTGCCGTGACCCTGTCGGGCATTGCCGTCAATGCCACGGCCGCCAGCCCCGTCGAAACCGCCCAGGAGCAATTGCGCCAGGTGGCGGGCGCCACCAATGTGGTGGACATGAGCCAGGTCGATCAGGGCCGGGTCAGCAGCAGCGAAGATGTGTTCCGCTATCAGCCGGGCATCTATGCGCGCACCGCGCATAACGAAGGCAGCAAGATTTCCATTCGTGGCTCGGGCCTGAACCGTGCCCCTGGCGGCCATGCCTCGGGGCTGTTCGAGATGCTCGACGGTCTGCCGCTGACCGGCCCCGGCGGCACCCCTTATGAACTCAAGGAACCGCTGTGGCTGAGCCGGGTCGAGGTGTATCGCGGCGCCAACGGTTTCGACCAGGGCGCGCTGTCGCTGGGCGGTGCGATCAACTATGTAACCCGCACCGGCCGTGATGCTTCGCCGCTGCAACTGCGCTACGAAGTTGGCAGCCATGGCTACAGCAAACGGCAGATCAGCTCCGGTCAGGTGCTGGGCGATCTGGATTACTACGTCAGCCTGACCGACTCCAGCACGGACGGTTTTCAGGACCAGACCGCAGGTGGCAGCAAGGGCATCGCCGCCAACCTCGGCTACCGGCTCAGCCCGAACCTGGAAACCCGGTTTTATTTGCGTTACCGGGAAAACGACTACGAGACGCCAGGACGCCTGACCCGCGAGCAGATCCGTCACGACAGCCGCGCGGCCAGCCCGCTTAATGTGGCCCGCGACAACAAACGTATTCAGCCGGGCAGCACCTGGCTGGCCAACAAGACCACCTATTACATCGATGACAGCTCACGCATCGAGGCCGGGCTGGTCTATCACGACTACCCCATGGACCTGCGCGAAGGCACCAACCGCCTCAAGGTGGCCTACACCGACATCAGCGGCACCCTGAACTATGTACGCCAGGACACGCTGCTGGGCATGGCCAGCCAGACCACCGTCGGCCTGCGCCATACCAAAGGCCTGCCGAACAATGGCAGCTCGGAGTTCGTGCGCATTCCCACCGGCAATACCGCCGGCTACGCACCGGGCACCCGCACCCGCGACTTCAGCTATCTGGGCTCGGACACCACGCTGCATATCGCCAATGAGCTGGAGCTGGCACCGGACCTGTGGCTGAGCACCGGGGTTGCCGCGCTGTACACCCGCCGCGAGACCGAAGTCACCTACCCCGACGCCCGCGACCCGCTGAGCATGAGCGAGTGGGACTACGCCGCACGGCTCAGCCTGCGTTACCAGATCAACCCGGACCTGCAGGTGTACGGCAACCTGAGCCGCTCGGTGGAGCCGCCGCACGCCTGGTCGATGATCTGGGGCTCGAACAAGTACTTCCCGGCCGGCAGCGGCGCCTCAACCGGCCTGCAAAGCGGCGGCGTGAAGCTCGACAACCAGACCGCGACCACTCTGGAACTGGGCAGCCGCGGCGACAGCCGGTTCGGCCAGTGGGACCTGGCCTGGTACTACTCGCAGGTTCGTCATGAACTGCTCAGCGTCGAGATTCAGGCGGCGACCCAGACCACCTCGTCGATCATTGCCGAGAACAACGCCAGCCCGACCGTGCACCAAGGCATTGAGCTGGGCCTGCACAGCCCGCTGTGGCAAGGTCCGGCCGGCAAGGTCGAACTGCGTCAGGCCTACACCTGGAACGACTTCCGCTACCGTGATGACCCGCGGTTCGGCGACAACCGCCTGCCGGGCATCCCACAGCACTACTACCAGGCCGAAGTGCGCTACACCCACCCCAGCGGCGTGTATGTCGGGCTGAACACTGAGCATGCGGCGAAAGTGGCGGTGGACTACGCCAACTCGTTCTACGCCGACCGCTACACCCTGATTGGCGCGACGCTGGGCTACAACTCGCCGGACCAGAAATGGCAGACCTGGCTGGACCTGCGCAACCTGACCAACCAGCGCTACGCCACGACCGTGACGCCAGGCTACGACGATCGCGGGGTTGATACCGCCCGCTCGACACCGGGCGAAGGCGCCGGGGTTTATGCCGGGGTTTCGTGGAGTTTGTAGGACCCGGCGATCCGCTTTAGCCGCAAAACTGTTCAGATAAGCACTGCGGACCAAGGTGGGAGATTCTATGGTCCTGTGCAAGCCCGTTATTTCAGTTGTGAACGCAACATCGCATTCGTCGGCTGACCGGGGCGCCGGCCGGCCACTCCCACCGAGGTGGCGTGATGCCTGATACTTGAGCACGACGCAAACCCGGTGGGAGCGAGCTCTGCTCGCGAAGAGGCCAGTAAAAGCAATACATCTGCTACGAGTGGTGGCCGATTACCTGATCGAACTGTTCGAGTAGCGTGTATCGAACTCGATCCGGCCCATTAAGCGTTGACATCCTCCCCGGCCTGAAGGCCGGAGATTCCTACGGCGCTCAGGCGCGGCATCGGCCGCCCCCGAGTCGCTTCGGTGGGTTCCTGCTGCTGGCGCCATGACCTCTGCGCTCACTTCACAGGCTAACCGGGCGTGTCCCGCCCTTAGTACATTCATCGCGCCGACCACATCGGCGTTGCCTTCGAAACCACATCCCACGCACCCGAACAGCGCTTGCGTCTGGCGGTTGGCCGCCGACACATGGCCGCAACAGGGGCACGTGCGGCTGGTATTTTGCGGCGGCACGGCAATCAGCCAGCCGCCGCGCCACGCCAGCTTGTAGTCCAGCTGGCGGCGGAACTCGAACCAGCCCTGATCGAGGATGGCCCTGTTCAGGCCAGATTTGGCACGGACGTTTCTTCCCGGTGCCTCTGCCGTGCCTGCCGCCGACCTGGACATATTCCGTACCTGCAAGTCCTCGATACACACCATCGCGTGGTTTTGGCTGATCGTGGTCGAGCACTTGTGCAGGTAGTCGCGGCGGGCATTGCCGATGCGCGAGTGAATGCGCTGGACGCAGGCTTTCGCCTTCTTCCAGTTGCGGCTGAATTTGACCTTGCGGCTCATCGCCTGCTGCGCTTTGCACAGCGCGGTTTCATGGCGTTTGAAGCTGTTCAGGGGTGCGTAGAAGGAGCCATCCGAAAGCGTGGCGAAGCGGGCAATGCCCATGTCGATGCCGACTGCCGCCCCCTGTGCCGTGGGTTGCTCATCGACCTCGCGTTCGGTCTGGATGCTCACGAACCACTTGCCACACGACTGGCTCACGGTGATGTTCTTCACCGTGCCAGGCACCTCGCGGCTGTTGCGGTAGCGCAGCCAGCCCAGTTTTGGCAGAAACAGGCGGCTGTTGGTCTGGTCGAGCTTGATCTGTTTCGGGTCGGGATAGCGAAAACTGTCGCGCTGCCCCTTCTTCTTGAATCGGGGAAAATCGGCTCGCTTGGCGAAGAAGTTGGTGTAGGCCCGCTCCAGATCCTTGAGGCTCTGTTGCAATGGGTGAACAGGCGCATCGGCCAGCCATGCGGTTTGCGGGCTATGGCGCCACTCGGTCAGCAACTTGCAAAGGCCCGCATAGCCGAGCTTCTTCTCGCCTTGCTCGTGGCGCTCCTTCTGCAACGCCAGCGCCTTGTTGAAGACGAAGCGACAGGAGCCCGCAAAGCGGCGCATTTGCCGCTCCTGCTGGCCGTCTGGCATGAGTTCGTACTTGAAGGCTTGAAGTCGTTGCATGCTGCTCTAGAGCCATGAGCAATGAAGGCGACATTAGGCGCGGACGGCACGGTGTTTTCAAGGTGCATGCCCATGGGGTCTTTGTAACGAAATACCGCCGTATAAGGGCATCTGTGTCGCCATGTTACTTCGCCTCATCCTGTGGCGGTGCGTACACCGAACAGTTGCAGCAGCCCCCACTGCGACCGAGGACGGCTACGCCGTCCGCGCTATCCTTCCCCGCCCTGAACGGCGGGGCTTGTCGCGCCCCGATGGTCAATCAGCCAGCCACTCCTGCAGCAACTGCGTGGTGCGCTCAGGATGTTCCAGCGGCGGTAGATGCCCACACTCGGCAAGTGTCACCAACCGTGAGCCGGCGATTTGTTCATGGATGAACTGTGCCTCAGCCGGCGGAGTGATCTGGTCGTCCTCGCCCACGACCACCAGGGTCGGCACCTTAATGTGCGCCAGTAACCCTGAATAGTCGGCACGCTCGATGATCGCCTGCTGCTGGCGAATGAAGCCGTCGCGGCCAACCTGTTGCGCCATGTCCCTGACCTGTTGCGCGGCAGCTGTACCCAGACTGTTGCGGTGGATCAGCTTGGGCAGCAACTGCGGCGTGACGCCCTTGAAGGTGCCCATCTGCGCCAGCTCCAGCAAGCCGCGACGTACCCTGGCCCGGTCGGCACTGTCGGGCCGCGCCATGGTGTCAAACAATGCCAGGCGCACTACGCGCTGCGGCGCCTGGCGCAGAATCTCCATAGCCACATAACCGCCCATGGACAACGCCGCCAGGGCGAATTGCGGTGGCGCCGCTTGCAGCACCCGTGTGGCCATCGCCGCAACCGAAGTGTCTTGGGTCAGGTCGGGGATCTGCACATGGCGGTCGCGAGCGATCAGCGCCTGCTGCTGCGCCCACAGGCGGGCATCGTTGAGCAGGCCGGGGAGCATGACGAGAGGAAGAGTCAAAGGAGCAGTCCAGTCGGGCGAAGGGCCACAGTTTAAACCGCCTGTGCAACAGAGCAACCGTCTGGCCTGCCCTTTTCAGCGCCTTTGAGCAGGCACGCAGAAAAGACCCTTGATTGCTCAAGAGCCTTTTGCGCAATTGAATTGACGCGGCTTACAGCGGCGGCGGGATGGTCGCCAGCAAGCCAATCAAAATGGTCACAGCCAAGAACCCAAGCATGAAAAACGCCATCTTGCCCATCAGATTGCTCCCATAGCCCTAAAAGATCATGGGGCCATGATGCCGCAGCCACTGATCCGGTTACAGATTCAGAAACCTGAATAAAAACCGGATCAGATGGCCGACTGTTCTGCGGCCAGTTCCTGCTGGTCCAAGTAGCGGTTGCCGATCCGCGCATGGGGCCGGCCACCATCGGCGGCGCCCAGCACCACCACGATTTCGTCGGCGCGTGGCGCGTCGTCGATGCGCAACTCCAGGGTCAGATAGTGGGAGCGCAAGCCCTCATCGTCCTTGTGCATCATCGGCACCTGAATGGAGGTGCCCGCCCCGCCGCGCTTGTTGGTGAACACCAGGTAACTCTTGGCGTCCACCGCCTCACGAAAGTGATTGCCGAAGCGCAAGGTGTGGATCACCGCCGAGGCATGCTCGATTTCGCCCGCCTCCCCAACCACTGCGGCCTTGCCATAGGCCTCAATGCGCGCAGCACCACCGATGGCCTGGGCCAGTTGCGCAACGATCAGTTGCCCAAGGTCCGAACAATGCTCACGAATCTGCGGTTTGAAGTCCTCGACAAAGCCGCGACCGTGCCAGGGGTTAGTGATGATTGCCGCCACCGCGACCATGTTCAGTGGCGTCTGCACTGCTTTGCCACCTTCGATGAAGATCTGTTCTTTATACGTGACGAGTTTGCGGATCTGAAATGCCATGGAGCCTCCGATTTATGAACACCGTATTACGGTATACCAATGTTCTGTAATCCATAGGCACGGATAACAGGCTCAGATCCGGGCGTTTTTTGCAGAGCAGCGTCTTCAATGCCTCCGATTCAGCTTCATGCCAAACAAGTCATCTGATCCGTAAATAAATATCGAAAATGCATCTGGTGTCGTTTTTTTCCCGCAGGCATGCTGACGCCTCGATCCGCATGACACGACCTGCCCATGAAGCGCTACGAACAACTTGCCGAAGACATCGCCCAGATGATCCGCAACCGGACCCTCAAGGGCGGTGAGAAGCTGCCATCGGTGCGGGTCGCCAGCCAGCGCTTTGCGGTCAGCCCCTCAACCGTGTTCCAGGCCTATTACCGGCTTGAAGACCGCGGGCTGATCCAGGCGCGGGAGCGTTCGGGCTATTACGTGCGTGAACATGCCAGCCGCTCGCTGAGCGAACCGGCCATTCATCTGAGCCCTTCACTGGGCACCGAGGTGGATGTCAGCGAGCTGGTGTTTTCGGTGCTGGGCAGCTTGCAGGACCCGCAAACCGTGCCGTTTGGTTCGGCGTTTCCCAGCCCGGACCTGTTCCCCCTGCCGCGCCTGGCCCGCTCCATGGCCCACAGCGTGCGCGGGCTGCTGCCCCATGCGGTGATCGCCGACATGACCAGCGGCAACCAGGAACTGCGGCGCCAGATCGCGCTGCGCTACCTCAACAGCGGCGTGCACCCGGAACGCGAAGAACTGGTCATCACCAATGGCGCGATGGAAGCCCTGAGCCTGTGCCTGCAAACCGTGACCCAGCCGGGCGACCTGGTGGCTATCGAGGCTCCGGCGTTTTATGCCTGTTTGCAGATGCTCGAACGCCTCAAGCTCAAGGCCGTGGAAATACCGGTGCACCCGCGTGACGGCGTGGACCTTGAGCAACTGGCCGACCGCCTCGGGCAATTGCCGATCAAGGCCTGCTGGTTCATGAGCAGCCTGCAGAACCCGCTGGGCGCGAGCATGCCCGATGCCAACAAACAGGCGCTGTACGAGTTGCTCAAGACCCATCAGGTGCCGCTGATCGAAGACGATGTCTATGCCGAGCTGTATTACGGCAGCCGCGCGCCACGCCCGGTCAAGAGCCTGGACACCGAAGGCCTGGTGATGCACTGCGGTTCGTTTTCCAAATGCCTGGCACCGGGTTACCGGGTCGGCTGGGTGGCGGGCGGACGCTATGCGCAAAAAATCAGCCGCCTGAAACTGATGACCAGCATTTCGCCCTCGGTGCCCGCGCAAGCGGCCATTGCCGATTACCTGCAACACGGCGGTTTCGACCGGCACCTGCGCAAATTGCGCCATACCCTGGAGATGCAACAAGGCGCGATGCTCGCCTCGGCGGCCCGGCACTTTCCGGAACAAACCCGGGTCACCCGGCCAACCGGCGGATACTTTCTGTGGTTTGAGTTTCCCGAACGGGTCGACTCGCTGAAGCTTTACCAAATGGCGCTGGCGCAGGGCATCAGCATCGCGCCAGGGCCAATGTTCTCGGCGCAGCGCGGCTTCAGCCACTGTGCGCGGCTCAACCATGGCTACCCGTGGACCCCGCAGCGCGAAGCGGCGATGGGGGTACTGGGGCGGATTCTGCAGGCGTTCTGAGCTGATTTTTTATGCGTTGAGCATGCCTTCGACCTGCGCCAGGCTGACCTTGGGAATCACCCGCTCGGGGATTCGCGAGCGTGGCGACAGGTTGTACACCGCAAAGTCCTCGCCCACCACCTTGTCAGCCATGATCTGCAACGACGGCAAAATTCGCCGCTGAAAATGCTGGTCCAGGCCGCAGGGTGAATTGGCCGGATCGTTCGGGCTGGCCTCGTAAAAGCGCCCGGCCGACTGATCCAGATCCACGCCCACCAGAAAGACCTTGCGAAACCCCGAGTGATAGGCGATTTGCAGCGCCAGATACGCCACCGTGCGCGCATCAAAAAAGCCTTGCGACAGGTCCTTGCTGAACCCCAGCGAACGGGCACGGCGGCTCCAGAAAGCGCCGCTGCGCACCAGGTTGCGCTCGCGGCGCAGCAACGTACGCAACAGCGACGGCGGCCCGGCCTTCTTCAGAGGCAGGACTTTATCTGCCGACAGCGCAGGCAGGTCGTCCAGCAGCTCGTCCCATACAGCCAGGCGCTGGCTACGCTGAACGGCCTCGTTGAACAACTGCGGTTGCTGGCGTGGAAAATCCTTGTCGGTGCAGGCGTAACAGAAAGGTCGGATGCTGGTGCGGGCGAACATCGAGATCGCGCCGTTCATGGTAATCATCGGCACCTTGGCAAAACGCTCAATAGGAAAGTCCCGCGCCGATGGGCCGGAGGCGACGATAAATACGGCGTTGTGCTCGCCGCTGCCTGTGCTACGCCGTACAAGCGGGTGGTTGCTGGCCAATGGCACGATGCTGCTCCCTGGTCTGGCCGGATACCCGACGCTTCAAATCTGGCCGACAGGTATAAACGTCATTCTTTTCCGGGCAATCGCCGCTTGGTAGTGCTCTGCTACACAGCTGACACATTCGCTGATCTGCCTGCGCGACCGACCTCGTAGGAGCGGCTTTAGCCGCGAAAAGCTTCGCTGCTAAAGCCGCTCCTACGAATCAAGCGCAACCCGGTCCCAAGGTGCAACATCGCCGCCAAATCGCTCGGCCAGAAACTCGATAAGCAAGCGCAGCGGTAACGGCTGGTGGCGCCGCGACAGGTAGACGGCGTGGATATTCATGGTATCGAGTGCATAGTCGGGCAACACCACCTGCAGTGTGCCGCGGGCCAGCGCCTCGCCCACGTAATAGGTCGGCAGCATCGCAATCCCCGCACCCGCCAGTGCGGCGGCCAACACGATGGAGGTTTCGTTCGCCGTCAGGCTGCCTCGCGCTTGTACGACTGTCAGTTGCTCGCCCTTGCGCAGGTTGTAACTGGTCGCAAAGCCATGACTGTGCAGAATGCTTTTATGCGCCGCCAGATCCTCGGGGCTTAAAGGCGTACCGACCCGGGCCAGATAAGCCGGCGACGCGCACAGGACCGATCGGCAGACCGCCAGACGCCGAGCGACCAGTTCGTCATCGATGCGCTGGCTGAGGCGAATGGCCAGATCGATGCGGTCCTGGACCAGATCGACCGTCCTGTCGACCATCACCAGGTCAATCTCGACTTTGGGGTGCAGGGCCTGAAACTCCACCACCGCTGCGGTCAATTGCGCCTGCGCGAACGACGGCGCCGAGGTCAGCCGCAGCCGCCCCTGCACCTCGCCGGCCTGACTGGCTTGCGAAACAATGTCGCCGGCCAGGCTGACCATTTCCCGGCAGCTCTTGAGCGCCTGCTCACCGGCATCGGTCAAGGCCAACCTGCGCGTGGTGCGGTGTAGCAGACGCACGCCCAGCCAGGCTTCCAGCCCTTCAAGGTAGCGGCTGGTCATGGCCCTGGACATGTCCAAAGCCTCGGCGGCAGCGCTCATGCTGCCCCGCTCGACAATCTCTACAAACACCCGCATGGCGGTAAGACGATCCATTGATATGCTCGATCCGGTTGACAAACTATTGCCTGAAGCGAAGTTTATCTGCGCCTATTGAATCAATACAGTGCTCTCCACCCGCAGCAGCCGCTGCAATCCAGCTTGGAGAACACCTTTGATGACGATCCCGCGCCTTTTCACCCGTCTGGCTGCCGTCGCCGCACTCTCGCTGTCGGCCGCTGCGGCCGCTCAAGCCGACCCACTGGACCTCAAGGTCTACCATGCCGATGCCAACAGCTTTAACGTCAACGCCGTGCTGGTCACCGGCAAGACTGACGCGCTGCTGGTCGACACCGGTTTCACCCGCGCTGACGCGCTGCGCATCGCGGCCATGGTGCTCGACAGCGGCAAGACCCTGAAGACCATCTACATCAGCCAGCCTGACCCGGACTACTACTTCGGCATTGATATCCTCAAAGGCTACTTTCCGGATGCCCAAGTAGTTGCCACTGCGCCAACGATCAAAAAGATCGAGGCGACCCTGCCGACCAAGCTGAGCTTCTGGCCCGCGAAAATGGGCGCCAATGCCCCCGCACATGTCAGCCTGCCTGCCGTGCTTGAAGCCAACGCGCTGACGCTGGAAGGCCAGACCCTGGAAATCCGTGGCGCCGACGGCCGCCTGCCGCATCGCAGCTATGTGTGGATTCCCTCGATCAAAGCCGTGGTCGGCGGGGTCAATGTGTACGCCGGGCTGCATGCCTGGACCGCCGACGCTGCCAGCGCTGAAGACCGCGCGGCCTGGTCGGCCAAGCTTGCGGACATCGCCGCCCTGAAACCGGCCATCGTGGTGCCAGGGCACGCTGCACCGGGCGCCGCGCAGGACGTTTCGCAAGTGACCTACACCCAGCAGTACCTGCAACGCTGGGACACCGAACTGAAGAAAGCCAAAGACAGCGCCACGCTGATCAAGGCCATGCAAACCGCTTATCCCAATGCCGGGCTGGGCATCGCCCTGGATATCGGCGCCAAGGTCGCTACCGGCGAAATGAAGTGGTAAGGGAGCGCGCATCACGCGCCAGTCAGGCGTCAGCTCTTAATCGACGCTGCTGTATATCGATGGCAATCCCGCACACCCCTTGCCGGGCACCGGCGCGACGCTGGCAGAGCTTGATTCGCAGCTAGACGCAATACTGTTCTATTAAACCTGTGGGAGCTAGCTTGCCGGGGTGCCGGACCACAGCGAAGGCGGCGGCACATTCGCAGCAGATGCTGTGACTTTCCTGGCCCTTTCGTCGGAGTGCCGCCCAGACCAAGGTCGCTCCCCCAGAGATCTGTGGTGCTTATCTGAACAGTATTGCAGCTAGACGCGCATTCGGTGGGAGGCAGCTCAGTTGGCGAATCCAGTCCATTGCCCGGCCAATCCGCCCCTCGTGTCAATCGCGGATGATGGCCAGCGCATCGGGCTCCGGCCCGGCCTTCCAGCGCTGCTGAATAGTCCATGTAGCGGTGTCGATCACCGCCACATGGTCACCGCCACTGACCGCCACAAAGGCGCGCTTGCCATCGGGAGCAACAATCGCACCGATCGGCAATGCCGCTTCACCGAGCATGGTCTTGCGGTAGCTCACGCCCTCCTGGGCCAGGGCGATGCGCTTGATTTCCTTCTTCTGTGCTACATCAATAACCGACAGTTCAGCCGAACGCGCATTGGTGACCAGCGCGTGTTTGCCATCCGGGGTCATGACGATGCGGATCGGAAACTGGCCGGTCTTGATCCGCTCGGTGACCTTCAGACTCTGCGTATCAACAAACACCACTTCATCGGCTTCGCGGTTGCTGACCAGCACTTCGCGGCCATCCTTACTGATCGCAATACCTTCACTGCCTTTGCCGGTCTCGACGTCGGCGATCTTCTGGTACTGCTCAAGATCCACCACCGACAGGCTGCCGCCGTCAACATGGGTCACATAAGCACGGCTCGCATCCGGCGACAGCTCGACCATATGTGGCTTGCCACCGCCAATGGCGATGCGTTGCACCACCTCGCCCTGTTTCAGGTCCACCAGCAACAGGCGCTCGCTGCCCTCGGTGGTGACTGCAATGCGCTGGTTATCCGGCAGAAAGCGGATGCCGTGAGGAAAGGTGTTCTCGCCCAGGTCCACGGTGCGCTGCACCTTGCGCGTCGGCCAGTCGATCACCGTCAGGCTGTTGTTGGGCTTGCCCGGCGCACCGTAATTGCCAACCACAGCCAGTTTATTGTCACGCGACACGATGACCTCATGAGGACCGGTGCCCACCGGCAGACGCAACAGTTCCTTGCCATCGGCCATGCTCAGCGCCGAGACGCTGGCGCCGTCCTTGTTGCCGACCAACAGCACCTCGGCAGCCTGGGCCAGTGGCGCGCCCAGCAACAGGCCGGCCAGGCAGGCACGACGCAGGAATGGGGGGATTGAATGCAACATCGACAGTCTCCTTGCAGCAGTGAAATTCCATGATTGAAAAGCCGGATTTCGACTCGCTGCCTGCACTGTGAGTTCGCGACTAGAGCGTTTGCGGATGTTGCAGAGGTTGACATCCTCCCCGTCCTAAAGGGCTGGGATTCCCACAATTGGACGCTCATGCCCGAGCGCGAGAATGTTCTTTGCGGCGTTGACGTCGCGGTCGTGGGTGACACCGCACCCACAACAAGTCCATTCCCTTATTCCAAGCCCTGCGATACCTCTGGGCCTCGAGTCCGGCAATTGCTTGCAGCTCGAACAGGTTTGGGTGGTGTTTCTCTCGCTGACAACCTTGAAAACCGTGCCTGCGTGATCGCATTTGTATTCCAGCATGGTTTTCAATTGGCCCCAGCCGGCGTCCAGCACCGACTTGGCCATCCTGGTTTTCGCGAGTTTCAGTGAGTTCACATCGCCCACCACAATGACGCCACAACGCGCGACCAGCGCGTTGCTGAACTTGTGCAGGGCATCCTTGCGGCGGTTCGCAATTTTGGCGTGAATCGCCCGCACACGGGCCTTCTTGCCGGCGCGCTGGGCCGTGCCCAGCGACTTTTCAAGGTCTCGGTAGAAGCGTCCGCTTTCGAGCCTGTCACCGTCGCTGCAAGTGGCCGTGGTTTTCAACCCAAGGTCGATACCCACGGCATCCTGGCCCGGCGACAGCTGGCGGTCGACCTCGACCACGACGTTGAAATACCAGCGTCCACGGCTGTCCTCGTTGAAGCTACCGGATCTGAATTTAAAACCCGCCAGGCCGTAGCTGTCCCAGACCTTGAAGTGCTGTTTGTTAAAGACGACCTGGCCGTTTTTCCAGACAGCAGCGCCGGCCTTGAGGGGCACCCAGCCCAGGCTGCGCCGAGCACCGCCCGAGCAGCGCCAGCGGAGCTGGCGCTTTTTGAACTGCTTGCGCCGTGTGACATATTCGTCGGCAACAGCCTGCACCGATTGGCTGTGCAGTCCCAGGTCTTTGCCAGCCCCGTTGGTGTACTTGTGAATGTCGAACGCCGACAGAAAACGACCATGCTCACGAATCGAGCGACTACTCAACTCGTTTACGTAGTTCCACACAAAATTCACAGCACGAGAAGCTTCACGCAGTTGCGCTGCATGCTTGTCTCGCACTCGAATCTTGAGGGTTTTGGTCGCTTTCATTTCAGTCATGAAACACAGGATGGGGCGGTTTTATGGATGTTAACCCCTATGACCGCTTCGCGGTGGCGCTTTCATCCCCCACCTGAAGGAAGGGGCTTTTCGCGCCAGCTTGGTAAGCCCTCATTCTTCGAAAGCACGACGAAGTATGGCAACGACCTGCTCACGCCCTGGCCCGACAACCGGTGGTTTGGTCGGGTTCTCCCCAAACTCGCGCCAAATGAACAGAGTCAGTTCGGCACCGTCGGTCTTCGGGCTGGCAGCGGGAGGGTAATCGAACGCTCTGAGCGCCCGGTAGCGCTCATCCTTCCAGAACAGTTCTTCGACCCAGGCATAGACAGGGATGCAATGAAAATGAATAGGCCAGCCCGCCTCATGACCGTAACGGCTGATATACAACTGCTCAGGTTGCAACTCGCTCTGCATGATTCGCTGAACCTTGGCGAGCAGCACACCCAGTTCAGCCTGGGCGATCTCAGGCAAATCGCCCAAGGCACCTGCAGTTTTGGCACCGAGCATCAGATAGCCTGGCAGCGCAGAAGCCATGTGATGGTTGAGAACCCAGTGCCCGGTTTCAAAAATGATCAGGTGTTCAGGAATGTGCATCGCGGACCAGAAGGAGCTATGGGGTTGGCAGAATATCAGCAGTTGTTCGAGGGATGATGCCCAGCCGCATCGAACTGCCCCAGCCACCAGCGCAACCGCCAGGGTATGATTTGCACCTCGGCGCGAATGCCCGCTTTGGCGTAAGGATCTTCTGCCTCGAAGCGTTCAGCCTCTTGCCGGTTTTCGGTGTCGATCAACGAAGCACCGCCGATGATCCGGGTGCCAGTCTCATCCAGCAGCGCGCCGGATGACAGCAACTTGCGGCCATAGGTCGCCAGGTACTGGCGGTGCGCATCACGCACCTGCTCACGTGCCTGGTCCTTGCCCGGATGGTCATAAGCGATGATCAAGTACGGCATACCGTCCTCCATTTCGTTGCGGCTGATTCGCCCGCTCAGGCACTGCGCCTGTTACGGCCAGCGTTGAGCAGCAAGCCGGCCAGCCAGGCGGCCCCCAGCAGCGGCCAGAGCATGAACAACTGCCCGGTGATGACCAGCAGGACCACACTGCACAGTGTGCCGCTGAGCAAACCGGCCCAGGCCCATTTGGACCACCGCGGATACCCGAATGATTTTAAAAAATGATAGTAAAGCCGCCAGCCCGTTACGATGCCGAACCAGCCGCCACCGAGCAAAACCGCCAGCCCCACGCGGCGGAGCATGTCCTCGATAGACAGCACAGCCTCTTCAACGACAAAGGACACCAGCAGACCCAGCGCCAGCAGGCCATAGACCCCGGCCAACAGCGTCACCGGGAGCATGACCACAATGGCCACGACTCGCAGCATCAGCACGGTGAAAACCGAGCGTTGCCTCATGAAGCCAGCAACGCCACCAGCCGCGCCTCGATACCCGAATCCAACACCTCCAGCAGCGCCACGGTCACCGGCAATTTGAAGCGTCGCGGCCCGGCACTGCCGGGGTTAAGGAACAGCCGCTCGCCGCGCCAGTCAATCAAGGGTTTGTGCGAGTGGCCGGTGATGACCAGTTTTATCGCCGGATCAAGCGGCGCAGGCACATCAGCGATATCGTGAACCAGCAACACCTGCCACGGCCCCAGATCGAACAGTGATTGATCCGGCAGGTTCTGCGCCCAGGCAAAGTCCAGGTCGTTATTGCCGCGCACCACATGCAAGGGTGCGTTACGCGCCAGGTGTTCCAGCACTTCGGGCTTGCCGATATCCCCGGCGTGGATGATCCGCTCACAGCCCTGCAAGGCCGCCACGGCCTCGGGACGCAGCAGGCCGTGGGTATCGGAAATGACGCCGATTTTCATGGGTTCTCCATCATCAGGATCAACCGCGCCAGACCTCACGTTTGGCCAGGGCACACTTGAATTGCATATGGATCTCATCAGGCCATTCAAAGCTTGGCTGGTCAAGTTGGCGCATGGTGGCCTTGATGAAAGCCTGCCCTTCAACACCGGTGCGACACACCCAGTTCAGGCCAATCACACGGGTGACCTTGCCTTCGTCGTTCACGCTAATGCGGTAGTCAGCTTCAACATCGCCACCAAACTCGGCCTTGAGGCGCAGGTTGAGCCGCTCGACTGTTGCACGGTCGGGCAGGCTGTTCGAAAACTGCTGGTAGCCGGTGTACATTCTCCAGGGGTACGACCAGTCGAGCCGGGTCCCAACGGCAAACAGTGCCACCAGCACCAAAAGAGTCAGTAACAAGCGCGTCCTGCGAGGCATAACGAAGTCTCCATGACAAAGACCTGGGTGTATCGGCTTGCGGCAATGGGGCTTGAGCGCTTGCGGATTTCATGAACTGGCTGCAGAAACAGGCTATCTTCACGCCCTCTTCCATTGCTGACAGGCAGCGTCGCTCTCTATGCCATCCATCCTGAAAAAACCGGCTTTCGCCATTGTTGCAGGCATCCTGTTCGTGCTGTTCGACCAGTGGGTCAAACTTGTCGCCCTCGCCCGCCTGCCCTACGAGCACTTTCGCTACGGCTCCGACAGCCTATGGCTGGACGTCGCTCTGAGCCTGAATCCCGGCGCCTTTCTGAGCCTGGGCGCCAGGCTGCCGCCGATGCTCAAACAAGGCATTTTCATCGTCGGGGTGGGTGTGGTGGTGGCCTGGGCGCTCTGGTGGGCGTTGTCGCGCTGGCAGGCTGCACCTGCCAAAGCCGCAGCGGTGTACCTGATTGCTCTGGGCGGTGCTTCAAACCTGTTCGACCGCGCCTGGCGCAACGGCCATGTGGTGGATTACCTGGTGCTGAACGTTGGCAGCCTGCATACCGGCGTGTTCAATATTGCCGACATGGCCATTATGGCCGGTGCGTTTTATCTGCTATTTGCAGGTTTCGGCAAACCCCGTACAGCCTGAGTCAGGAAACCCGGTACACCCTGGGCCCAGCCTGGCAGACCCGGTTTCTGCCCTGCTGCTTGGCCTGGTACAGCAACTGATCGGCGCTGGCCAGCAACTGGGCAGCGTTACTGGCCTGAAGACTGTCGCTGCTGACCACACCGGCACTGATCGACACATGGCCGAGCGGGCTGGCAGCGTGTTCCAGGCAGTCGGCAGCAATCGCTGCGCGAACCCGCTCGGCGACAGCAGCGGCATCGGCCAGTGCGCTGCCGGGCAGCAGGATCACAAACTCTTCACCGCCGTAACGCGCGGCCATATGATCGGGGCGTTCAAGGTTGTCACGCAGCAGGCGGGCGACCCGTTTCAGGCACTCATCGCCTTGCAGATGGCCGTAGCGATCGTTGTACTGCTTGAACCAGTCGATATCCAGCAGGATGACACCCAGCGGCAGCCGGTTGATCCTGGCATGAGCCCACTCGCGCTCCAGCGCCAGGTCGAACGAGCGGCGGTTGGCAATGCTGGTCAGGCCGTCGGTGCGGGCAATCTGTTCCAGTTCACGGTGCGCAGCACTGAGGCTGTGCTCGGCACGCAACAGCCGCTGAATCTGTTGCCAGATCAGGTAGCCGAGCAAAGCCACTACCGTCACCATCAAACCGGTCAGGGCGAAGGAACGCCACACATAGTTCCACCACTGGGCGTACACCGCATCGAGCGACAGGCCCGCAGCCGTTACCAGCGGCAAGCCGGGAATACGCTGATAGGCATACAGCCGCTCGACCCCGTCAACCACGGAAGTGACCACGGCGCTGCCATGATCAGCCAGCGGCAAGTACCTGCTGAAGATCTCGCCCTTGGCGATATTGGTACTGATGATCTTTTCCAGCGTCGGGCGACGTGCCAGCAGGTCGCCATTTGCCAGGGCCAGGAAAATCACGCCCTTGCCATCAACGTCCAGCCGTTCAAAGAAGCTCTGGAAATACGCCACCGGCACAGTGGCCAGAACCACGCCGGCAAAGCTGCCATCGTCATGATT
Source organism: Pseudomonas sp. StFLB209 (assembly GCF_000829415.1). Lineage (NCBI taxonomy): Bacteria > Pseudomonadati > Pseudomonadota > Gammaproteobacteria > Pseudomonadales > Pseudomonadaceae > Pseudomonas > Pseudomonas sp. StFLB209. Next base: position 5,315,796 of record NZ_AP014637.1, read on the forward strand.
GAGGCGTCGGCTGATCGGTACGATCAGATCGCCTGTCGTGCGGCTGGCGACAATCGAGCCGATATGGACCGCCGCACTGGGGTTGTCCCGGTGCCAGATGAAGTAGTCGCGGTCGCTGTTGTTGCGGCTGCTCTGGGTCTGGGTGAACGAGTTGGCGATCCAGTTGCCGTGTTCATCGTAGATGAACAGCCCCTGCACGCCCTCCACATCCACCACGTTGCGGGCCATCAGTTGTGAAAGACGCAGCCGCTGCGGCGCACCCCAGCCATCGACCTCGATGCGTTCAGCAATGTTCTTCAGAGTGCTGTCAGCCTGGCGCACGGTGTCGGTAGCGTGTTGTTCGGCCGCCCGGACGATGTTGAACACCGCACTGCGGGCATTGGCCAGACGCTCATCCGCCGACTGTTTGACCTGCCAGAGCGTGGCCAATAGCAGCGAGACACAGACCAGGCAGATGAAGACCACGATCCACATCGACAGCGCTTTGGGCGTCAGGCGTCCAGACAGGAAGGCAGTTGGGTTCATAAATCGTCGTCAAAGTTCTGGCAGTTACGCTACGCACTGCAGGTTTCATACCCTGCGGCATCTGAACGAAAAAAAATCTGCGCACGCATACGGGCCTGTTGGCGGCTAATGTGCTGACGACTTCAAGAGCGATTATTTAGAGATTCGGCCCGGCTGAGCCTGAGAGAAAATGGCAGGGGCGGCTGGATTCGAACCAACGCATGGCAGGATCAAAACCTGCTGCCTTACCGCTTGGCGACGCCCCTGTAGCGACGAGTGCGAAACACTCTGCTGAAGATTCCTGCAAGCCTGTTTGGCGGGCTGTGCTGGAATGAGCGGCAATTTACCAACATTATTTACGTCTGTGAAGCCCTTTGTTTAAAAAAATTACTTTTAAAACAGCTGGTTACTGTTTAACCAGCTGTATGCACAGGCTTTCACAGGAATTTGGCCGCTGCAACCAGGCCAATCGCCCTTCAACTGACAGCGGGCGCCAGGGTCTTCTCGAACACCGCGACCCCGTCCAGATCCCTCAGGGTTACGGTCAGCGCGGCGCTTTGCCCGTCAATATTGACCTCCCCGAAAAACTGAAAGCCGGCAAACGGCGAGGTGTTCTGCGCTGGTGGGGCCTTGTGGAATACCAGTTCCGGGCCAAAGGTCTTGTCCAGCGGGTTGGGGCCGAAGCTGCCAGCGTTCAGGGGACCGGCGACAAACTCCCAGAACGGGTCGAAATCCTGGAACACCGCGCGCTCAGGCTGGTAATGGTGAGCCGCGCAGTAATGCACGTCGGCGGTCAGCCATACGCAATCGCGAACCTGCTGGGCCTTGAGAAAGCCAAGCAGCTCGGCGATTTCCAGCTCCCGTCCGGCCGGCGCACCGTCCTGCCCGTTGGCAATGGCTTCCCAGCGCGGTACGCCGGGGCTGACTTCGCCGTCCGGCACACCCAGCCCAATGGGCATGTCGGCCGCAATGATCTTCCACTGCGCTTTAGAGGCTTTGAGTTCGCGCTTGAGCCAGTCCAGTTGCTCGCGCCCTAAAAAAGCCGTGCCTGAGCCAGGCTTTTCACTCAGATTGGCGTCGTTGGCATCACGGTAACTGCGCATGTCCAGCACGAACACATCAAGCATCGGGCTATAGCCAATCTTGCGATACACCCGCCCGCCGTTGTCAGCCTGCTGCAGGCGCATCGGCGCGTATTCGAGAAACGCCTGACGACCGCGCGCCGCCAGCAGCTTGATGTCCTTGACCTTGTAGCGGTCATCGAGCTGCTTGCCCGGTGACCAGTTGTTGGTCACCTCATGATCGTCCCACTGCCAGATCTGCGGCACCTGGGCATTGAAGCGGCGCAGGTTTTCATCGATCAGGTTGTAACGATAATTGCCGCGGTACTCGTCGAGGGTCTCGGCCACCTTGCTTTTCGCCTCGGTGGTGATGTTGCGCCAGATCCGCCCGCCTTCGGTACTCAGTTGCGCCGGCACCGGACCGTCGGCGTAAATGGTGTCGCCGCTGTGAATAAAGAAATCCGGCAGACGCAGGCGCATCGCTTCATAGATACGCATGCCGCCGATGTCCGGGTTGATACCAAACCCCTGCCCCACCGTGTCGCCACTCCAGACAAAACGCAGGTTGCGCCGTTGCTGCGGGGTACTGCGCAAGTGGCCAAACTCCGGCTCGCTCAGCACACCGGACTGCGCATCCTCGAACTGCACGCGATAGAAGATCGCCTGATCGGCCGGCAATTCGCTCAGGTCGACCCTGGCGGTGAAGTCACTGCGCGCATCGGCCAGCGCCGAGACCAACCGGCGCGGGTTGCTGAACATGCTGCGGGTGTCCCATTCCACAATCAGCCGCGCAGGCCGGTCACAGCGACTCCAGACCACGGCACGGTCGCCGGAAATGTCGCCGGACTGCACGCCATCGGTGATCTTCGGTCGGTCCCGATTCGAAGCGATCACTGCCGGTGCCAGGCCCGGCAAGAGCAGACCGGCACCGGCCACTTGAATGATGCGACGGCGTGTGGGGTCGAACAGGGTCATGGAGAAGCCTCTTGCAGATGTGAGGCTTCACGCTAACAGCCAGGCTTGGCAGGGATGTGACAGTGTTTCGTTGCGCTCTGGCCTACAGGCAATACTGCTCAGATAAGCGCCGCAGCCCTTGTGGGAGCTAGCTTGCTAGCGAAGACGGCGGCGTGTTCGCAGCAGATGCGGTGACTTTACCGGCCTCTTCACGTGCGACCGGAACGCCGGCCGGCTGCTCCCACAGAGACTTGCAGTGCCTAAACGCCCTCCCACAAGACCGCGCTCCCGACAATTATTCCGTCGGCATCTCGGTGTCGATCATCTCCGGCACCTTGGCCAGCGGGAACTGCCGCGCCTGGCCGGGTTGTGGTCCGCGCCTGGCCGGCAACGGCTCCAGCACCTGTGGGTGCCCGGTCTGCAAGGCGCGCTCGATGGCCGCGACCACCCGAACATCGCGCCAGCCTTCCTGGCCATCGGCCTCCGGTACTTCGTTGTTAAGTATGCAGTCAGAAAAATACGCAGTTTCACCGGCAAACTGATCCACCACCGGATGGGTGACCCTGCGGCTCTCGTCCTGCAAATGGGCACGGTAAGCAATGCCGACCCCTTCGCCGTAACCGAAACAAGGTGAAGCCTCGACCTCGCCTTCGCTACCGATCAGCTGGAAGCGCTCGCTGTCCGGCAGGCTGTAGCTGACCGTGAACTGCGCCAGGCGCTCATCCGGAAAGCGCAATGAAACGGTCACCGTGTCCCAGGTGCCGATATCACGGCCCGGCGTCTTGACGCCCACTGCACTGACCTCAATCGGCTCGGCCGCGAACAACTGGCGCACCATGTTCAGCGGGTACGGCCCCATATCCGGCACGGGACCTGCGCTAAAGCCATGTTGGGTACGGTGATTACTGAGTTTGACGGTCTGGGTGAAGGTCGAGGTAAACAGCCGAGGCACACCGAACTCCCCTGCCCGCACCCGCTCGATGATCTCCAGCGTGCCCGGCTCGCTGTGCAGCCGGTATGCGATCATCAGCTTGCTGCCAGTACGGTTGGCCGCTTCGATCATCGTGTGGCAGTCAGTCTCATTGGTGGCCATGGGCTTTTCCAGCAGCACATGGATGCCCGCCTCCAGAGCCGGCAGCACGAACTCCAGATGGCGAAAGTTGGGGGTGGCCACGTAGACCGCATCAATCTCGCCGGACTTGAGCAGCTTGCCATAGTCCTCATAACGGTAGGCCTTGATGCCATACAGCGTCGCCAGCCGATCAGCCTTGTCCGGGTCACCGGTCACCAGCGCCGTCAGCGTCGAATTACCGGTCTGGCCGACACCGGGCATGAATGCCCCTTGAGAAATCGACCCGCCGCCTACCACACCGTAGCGAATCTTGCCGTCTTCACTTGGCATCCTGACTCTCCTGGATCGCGGGCATCCGGTTGGCTGCCCTGTCTTGAATGGGGCCAGTGATGGGCGGGGAAGTTCAGAGAATCTTGTCGGCGGCTGGATATGCGGCGATCACAGCATTTCAACCAGAAGCCTGCGAACAGCCAGGTTCACAGGCTTCTGCTCAAGTCATCAGGCGTCGAGGCGCTTGGCCTGCTCCACCCCGGCACTGCTCAGTTTGATAGGAAAGGTGATCTGCGGCTCGTCCTGTTCGGACGTGACCGGCTGACCATGGATCAGGTTACGTGCCTGCAAATCCTTGAGGGTTTGGGCGACGACCTTCTCACCCCGGTAGTTGTCCAGAATTTCCTTGCCCAGCCCGGCCGGGTGGGCGTGCAGTAGACGGGTAAGAACTTCGCGCTCCAGTTCGTTATTGCTCATGGTGACCTCTCTGGTTGCAATCGACGTTTGTACACCTTCGATGATCGGGTGCCACATCAGGTCTGACCCGAGCGGCCAACAGAGATTCAGACAGATTGCCGCAGGTTTGCCGTACACAGAAAAACGCCCGCACATGCGGGCGCTTTCAAAGGCTCGGTTTGCGTTATTGGGTATTGCTGCCACGCAAGTGCGCCAGCAGTACCTGCAGCGGATGCAGTACCACCTTGCCATCCTGGCGCTTGACCTGGCTGCGGCACGAGTAGCCGTCGGCGACCAGCCCGCCATCTTCGCCGTGTTTGGCGACCAGTGGCTGCCAGGACTGTTGGTAGATGATCGCGGAGGTCTGCACGTTACGGGTTTCGTGGCCGTAGGTGCCCGACATGCCACAGCAGCCGCTGGGCAACACGTCGAGCTTCAGGCCCAGGCGGCTATAGGCTTTCTGCCACAGGCCGACGCTGCCCGGTTCGTTGGTTTTCTCGGTGCAGTGCGGCAGGAAGCGGAACACCTGGCCTGACGCTTCACGCTCCGGCAGTTGGGCATCGACCAGCCACTCCTGAGGCAGCAATACCGTCGGTGCCTGTTCGCCGAGGGTTTTGCTGTATTCCTGGCGATAGACCAGGGTCATCGCCGGGTCCAGACCGACCAGCGGGATGCCGTAGGCCTGCAGAGTCCGCAGCGACTGGCTGTTGTAGGCAGCGGCTTTTTCAAAGGCAGCCATGAAACCCTGCACCTGCAGCGGCTTGCCGTTCGGCGCGAACGGCGCCAGGTACACCTGATAACCCAGGCGGCTGATCAGTTCCAGCCAGTCGGCAGCCAGATGGGTTTCGAAGTACCGGGTGAAAGCGTCCTGCACCACAATCACGGTGCGCTGGCGCTGTGCGTCGCTCAGCCGCGCCAGGCGTTCCGGGGTGGCGATGGCCACATTCCAGCGCGCGCAGGCGGCGCGAAAATCCATCAGGCTCAGCAGCGGGCTGTCGACCATACCGGCCACGTGTTCCAGCAGGTAACGCACCGGTTTGGCGGCCATGATGGCGTTGTACAGCTTGGGGAAGCGCGCCATGTACGGAATGGTGAATTCCAGCGAACCGATCAGGTAGTCCTTGAGCGGGCGCAGATAACGGGTGTGGTACAGCTCCAGAAACCGCGAGCGGAAGTCCGGCACGTTGACCTTGATCGGGCACTGGCCCGCGCAGGATTTGCACGCCAGGCAACCGGCCATGGCCTCGTACACCTCGTGAGAGAAGTCCTGCTCGCCACGGCGTCGGCCCAGGCTGTTGCGCACCTTGCTGACCAGCCCGGTGAAGAAACTGGCCGACCGCGCCCGCACGCTGGCAGCCAGCACGTCGATGTTTTGTTCGCCTTGCAGGCGCAGCCATTCGCGGATCAGCGAGGCACGGCCCTTGGGCGAGTGGATGCGGTTGCGGGTGGCCTTCCACGACGGGCACATGGCGTCGTTGGGGTCGTAGTTGTAGCAGGCACCGTTGCCGTTGCAGTGCACGGCGCTCTCGTAGTGCTGCCAGACCCGCTCGTCAATGGTGCGGTCCAGGTCGCCACGCAGTTGCACTTCGTCAACCAGGGTCAGTTTTGCCTCCGGGCGCGTGGCCGGGGTCGCGATCTTGCCGGGGTTGAGCTGGTTATGCGGGTCGAAGGCCGCCTTGAGCGCCTGCAACGACGGGTAAAGCTCGCCGAAGTAACCCGGCACATACTGCGAGCGCAGACCCTTGCCGTGCTCGCCCCACAACAGGCCGCCGTGTTTCTGGGTCAGTGCGGCAACCTGATCGGAAATCGGCCGGATCAGGGCCGCCTGGGCCTGGTCTTTCATGTCGAGGATCGGCCGCACGTGCAGCACCCCGGCATCAACATGGCCAAACATGCCGTATTGCAGGCCGAAGCTGTCGAGCAGGTCGCGAAATTCCTGAATGAAATCGGCGAGTTTTTCCGGCGGCACGGCGGTGTCTTCCACGAACGGCTGCGGGCGTGCTTCGCCCTTGACGTTCCCCAGCAGGCCCACCGCACGTTTACGCATGGCATACACGCGGTTCACCGCCGCGCTGCCCACCGCCAGGGTGTGGCCGAGGCGTACCACCGAGGTATCCGTTTGCAGGTGTTCGATGAACTCATGTACGCGGCGCTCGACGTCGTCCAGCTCATCACCGCTGAATTCGATCAGGTTGATGCCCAGTGTCGGGGTGTCGGGGTCAGCCGGGAAGTATTCAGCCACGCCGTGCCAGACGATGTCTTGCATGGCCAGCATCAACACCTTGGAGTCCACGGTTTCGATCGACAGCGGCTTGTGCGCCATCAGCGCCTTGGCATCGCGCAGCGCTTCCATGAAGCCGGCATAACGCACGTTGACCAGAATCGAATGCTTGGGAATCGGCAACACGTTCAGGCGCGCCTCAACGATGAAGCCCAGCGAACCTTCCGAACCACACAGCACGCTATTGAGGTTGAAGCGGCCATCCTGCTCACGCAGGTGCGCCAGATCGTAGCCGGTCAAGCAACGGTTGAGCGGCGGAAAAATGTCCTTGATCAGTTGCGCCTTTTCATCGGCGATACCCTGGGCGCAGCGGTACACCTCGGCGGCACGGCCGCTGCCGGCTTTGGCGGTGTTGAGGGTGTCTTCGTCAATCACATGGCTGTACACCGAGCCGCCGCCGAGCAGGACGGTGTCCAGGTCCAGCACGTGGTCACGGGTCTTGCCATAGGTGCAACTGCCCTGGCCGCTGGCGTCGGTGTTGATCATGCCGCCGATGGTGGCGCGGTTGGAAGTCGACAGTTCAGGGGCAAAGAACAGCCCGTGGGGCTTGAGCGCCGCGTTGAGCTGGTCTTTGACCACCCCGGTCTGGACCCGTACCCAGCGCTCTTCGACGTTGATTTCCAGAATCCGGTTCATGTGCCGCGACAGGTCGACCACCAGCCCGTCGGTCAGTGACTGGCCGTTGGTGCCGGTGCCGCCGCCGCGTGGGGTGAGGACGATCTGCTGGAATTCCGGGCTGCCGGCCAGGCGGGCAACGATCTCGACGTCATCGCGATCACGGGGAAATACCGCTGCCTGGGGCAGGCGCTGATAGATCGAGTTATCAGTGCCCAGTACGGTACGTGAGCCATGATCCCTGGCAATTTCTCCGGCAAAGCCTGACTGGCCAAGGGCGGTAAGGAAGCGCTCGTAGAGATCGGCCTGTCCGGTGGCGGGTTTGAGCTGGGCAATCATGGCGGTATTTCCTGATGCTAAGACTTTTTATATGCAGAACACGTAGCCCGGGACCAAGCCCGGATACGCTGCTATTCACGGTTAGCCGCGATTTTGCGTAAGATCCATGCGCACGGCAAATGTAAATCCTGGCCGTTTTGCATGACTTTTATGAATGAGCCCTGTGCATGAATCCGCGTCGTCTTACCCCGTCCATGTCATTGCTGATCGCTTTCGAGGCGGCGGCCCGGCATGGCAGCTTCACCAAGGCCGCCGATGAGCTGGCGCTGACCCAGAGTGCGGTGAGCCGTCAGGTTCAGGCACTGGAGGCGCAGCTGGAGGTCGAGCTGTTCAAGCGCGATGGCCGGCGCATCGAACTGACCACCGCAGGCGCGCTGTACCAGCATGAACTGGCCGCCGCACTGGGGCGCATCCGCAGCGCCACCTTACAGACCATCGCCCACAAGTCGCAAAGCGGCACCTTGAGCCTGGCAGTGCTACCGACCTTTGGCTCGCGCTGGCTGCTGCCGCAGATGCATGACTTTTATGCCCGGCACCCCGGCTCGGTGGTGCATATCCATTCGCGCATTGCCTCAGGCGACCTGAGCGCCGCTTCGGCGGATATGAATGCGCTGATTTGCGTCGGTAACGGCAGTTGGCCGGGGTACATTGCGCATCCGCTGATGGCCGAGGAACTGCTGGTGATTGCCAGCCCGAGCGCCCTGCCCGACCATGCCGGCATGCGCCCTGCGGATGTCGCCCAGCGTTCGCTGCTAAGCGTGGTATCGCGGCCCAACGCCTGGTCGGACTGGTTTGAGCATCATGGGCTGGACCACCACATCATGCGCCCGGGGCCGAGTTTTGAGGTGACCTCGCATTTGATTCAGGCGGTAGCGGCCGGGATTGGCATTGCGCTGGTGCCCAGTGTGCTGGTGCGCGATGAGCTGGCACGTGGCGAGCTGGTCAGCCTGTTTGCACCGATGGACAGCGGACGCCGCTATTACCTGGCCTATCCGACCCGCTTCCAGAACCTGCCGGCGTTGGTGGTGTTTCGGGATTGGCTGTTGAATAGTTTGTAGGAGCGAGTCTGTCTGTTTTCAGTACCCACGCTCAAAATCCACTACATCACCCAGCGGCTGGTCTTTGTGATACCGCAGCAGGTTGGCGACGAAGTGTTCGACGATGTTGTGCCAGATCACGCCGCTGGCCGGGGATACGTGGGGCGACAGGCGCACTTTGGGGTGTTTGTAGAAGGGGTGGTCAGCCGGGGTCGGTTCTACGGCGGTGACGTCGAGGGTGGCGCGGCTGAGCTGGCCGGCGTCCAGCGCGTCGAGCAGCGCGGCTTCGTCGATCAGGCTGCCGCGGGCGATATTGACCAGGTGCAGGCCCGGTTTGGCGTGGCTGAGCAGAGCCTTGTCGACCAGTTGCCGGGTGGATGAGGTGGCCGGTGCGGCCAGTACCACGTGGTCGGATTCGGCGAACAGTTTTTCCAGGCTTTCGGCGCGTTCGACTCCCGGTACATCGAAGGGTTTGCCCGAACGGTTCACCGCGATCACCCTGACCCCAAGCGCTTGGGCCCGCACTGCCAGGTCACGGCCGATGGCCCCAAAGCCGACGATGCCCAGCGTGCTGCCGCTCAGTTGTTGCAGCGGGAAGCGCTGCCACTGTTCGGCGCTGTCGATCCAGACCTGCGGAAACTGTTTGACCTGGGCCAGGATCGCCGCCAGGGCGAATTCGGCCACCGCCACCGAGGCTGTGCCGCGCGCCGACGACACCGGCAATTGATCGAACAGCCAGGCCGGGTAGCCGTCGATGCCCGACGAGGTCAGTTGCACCCACTTGAGGTTGAACGGCCAGCCCGCCGGCTGCTCCGGCAGTTCCTGAGTGAGAAAATTACCGAAGAACGGCCGGGTCAACAGAATGCTCGCCTCGGGCGGCACCTGCGGCGCGCCCTGGCCGATGGCAACGATGGTGTACTCCGGCAGGCGCTGGCGCAGCAGCGCGTTGATTTCTTCATCGTGCTGGCTGGCGATCACGGTGTGGGACATGGATCAGTTCCTGTTTGATTTGCTTGATAAAGCGATGCTAGCAATCCGCGCGTGATGCCGAAAATGAATTAAAAATCTAAGCTAATATGCATTTCCATAATTAAGCGCCAACGCAGCTTCAGGTACTTGAGTATCGAGCCAGAGCCTTCCCGGCACATCAGCGAGCAACTTCGCGGTGTAGTCGGACGACGGCGCCTGAAACACCTGCTCGCAGGCGCCCTGCTCCACCACCTTACCGTCGCGCATCACCACGACATGATCGGAAATCTGCCGCACCACGGCCAGGTCATGGGAGATGAACAGATAACTCAGGCCCAGACGCTGCTGCAATTGCCCCAGCAGCTTGAGGATCTGCGCCTGCACCGAGGCATCCAGCGCCGACAGCGCTTCGTCGAGCACCAGCAGCTCCGGCTCCAGCGCCAGGGCACGGGCAATCGCCACGCGCTGGCGCTGACCGCCAGACAACTCGCCGGGCTTGCGCTGCAACAGATGGGCCGGCAGTTCGACCTGCTCCAGCAGACTCGCCGCACGCGCCCGGCGTGCAGCGCGCTCGCCAATGGCAAACGCATGCAGCGGCTCGCTGATGATCTGCTCCAGGGTCCAGCGCGGGTCAAGTGACGCATAAGGGTTCTGGTAGACGATCTGAATGCGCTGGCGCAGGGGCTGCCAGGCGCGCCGCGACAGGCGGCTCAGGTCTTGCCCGGCAAACAGCAGTTGGCCACGGTCGGCCCGCTCCAGGCCGAGAATCAGCCGCGCCGTGGTCGACTTGCCCGACCCCGACTCGCCCACCAGGCTGGTGGTGCCATGGCGTAGCACATTGAAAGACACCTCATCGACCGCTGCGCGCCCAGGCACGCGCCAGTTGGAGAAATCCTTGCGCAGCAGATGCACCTGCAACAGCGGCTCGGCACGCAACACCCTGTCACGGCGCGCTTGCGGTGCATCGCTCAGGGTCGGTGCCGCATCGAGCAATTGCCGGGTATAGGCGTGCGCCGGGTGCTGGAAAATCTGCTGCGCCGGGCCGCTTTCAACGATGCGCCCGCGCTGCATCACGATCAGCCGGTCAGCGCGATCCAGCGCCACCCCAAGGTCGTGGGTAATCAGCAATACCGCTGTGCCGCGCTGGCGGGCCAGGGTTTGCAGACGATCAAGCACCTGGCGCTGCACGCCGACGTCCAGCGCACTGGTGGGCTCATCGGCAATGATCAGCGGTGGGTCGTTGGCCAGCGCAATGGCGATCAGAATGCGCTGGCGCATGCCGCCCGACAACTGATGCGGATAGCTGCGCGCCACCCGCTCGACTTCATTGAGGCCAACCTGCGCCAGCAACGCTGGCACCCGTGCGCGGGCCTCGCGGCGCGCTACACCGTGTACGGTCATGGCCTCGCTGAGTTGCTGGTCGATGCGTTTTACCGGGTCCAGCGACAGGCCGGGGTCTTGCGGCACAAAGCCCACCAGCCGGCCGCGGCGCTGACGCCACTGGCGCTCGCCCAGGCCGACCAGCTCTTCGCCGGCCAGGCGAATACTGCCGGCTTCAATCACCGCGTTACTGGCCAACAGGCCAATCAGCGCCCCGGCCGTGGTGGACTTGCCCGAACCGGACTCACCAACCACTGCGACGATTTCCCCCGGATGGATGGCAAAACCCACCTGATCAATGCCCTCGACCCGCCCGGCGGTGCTGCAGTAACCGATGCGCAGACCTTCAACCTGCAAGATTGGCTGGCTCATGGGTGTTCTCCCTGAATGTCCTGAATGGCCCGCGCCAACTGGTTGGCCGCCAGCACCACCGAAGCCAGCACCAGCCCCGGCAGCGTGGTGTACCACCAGGCCGCGACCATATAGTTGCGTCCTTCGGAAATCAGCAGCCCCCACTCCGGTTGCGGCGGCGGCGCGCCAAAGCCGAGAAAGCTCAAGGCCGACACCGACAGCACTGCCGCACCAAACTCCAGCGCCGCCAGGGCCAGTACCGGCGCGGCGGCATGGGCAAGGATATGCCCACGAATGATCCCCCATGGCCCGACCCCGCTCACCAACGCCGCCTCGACAAACAACCGGCTGCGCCAGTGCAGCACTTCGCCGCGCACTAGGCGGGCAAAGGTCGCCACTGACGACAGGCCCACCGCCAGGGCGATGTTCAGGGTGCCGAAGCCCAGTACGGTGATGATCGCCATGGCCAGCAACAGCGACGGAATCGCCATCAACACCTCGACCATGCGCATCAACAAGGCATCCAGCCGACCACCGAAATAGCCGGCGACCGTGCCCAGTAAGATGCCCACCAACAAGGCGATCAGCACCGCCAGCGCGGTGGCTTGCAGCGATAACGCCGCCCCATGCACGGCGCGGCTGTAAAGGTCGCGGCCCAGATGGTCAGTGCCGAACCAGTGCTGCGCGCTGGGCGGTTGCAGCGCTTCGGCCGGCAGCCCCAGCAACGGGTCCTGGGTGCTGAATAAAGTCGGCCAGAGCGCCCAGGCCAGGGCCAGGCTCAGCACGACGATGCCCAACGGCAGCAACGGCCGTTTGCGCAGCACCGGCCGCACGCGGGCCAGCCAACCGGTACCGTTTGCGGCATATAGAACGGTGGTAGTCATGGGGCACCTGCGCGGATACGTGGATCAAGCAACGGATACAGCAGGTCCACCAGCAGGTTGACCAGAATGAAGATCACCGCGGCGAGCAGCACCACGCCTTGCACCATGGGAATGTCCTGATTGCTCACCGCCGCCTGAGCCAAACGCCCGACGCCCTCACGGGAGAACACGGTTTCGGTGACCACCGACCCCGCCAGCAGATTGCCCACCAACACTCCGGACAGGCTCAACACCGGCACCGCCGCGTTGTGCAGCAGGTGCACGAACAGCAAGCGCCGGCGGCTCAGCCCCTTGGCCAGCAGGCTTTCGGCGAACGGCTGGCGCGAGACATTGACCAGTGAGCGCAGCAGCACCTGGGCAATCACCGCCGCGGTGGGAATGGCCAGGGTCGAAGCTGGCAACACCAGCGCAGCAAAACCCTGGTTACCCATGGCCGGAAACCAGTGCAGCTTGAACGAGAAGCCTTGTAACAGCAGCAGCCCGACCCAAAACGTGGGCAACGACACCGACAACGCCGGCAGCCCGAGCAAGGCGTCGCGCAGCCAGCGCCAACGCACCAGGCTGGCGGCCAGCGCCAGACCGATACCGCCCAGTAACGCCAGGCACAACGCCAGCAGGCTCAACTGTGCGGTGGCAGGCAATGCCTGGAGCAAAGCCGCCGCCACCGGCTCGCCGCTCTGGATCGAATGACCGAAGTCCAGTTGCAGGGCTTTGTACAAGGCAATGCCGTACTGCACCGCCAGCGGCTCGTCCAGATGGTATTCGGCGCGCAACGCCAGAATCTGCGCCTGATCCGCCGCCGAGGGTTCACCACTCTGGTTAAGCATGATGCTTACCGGGTCACTGGGCAGCGCATAGAGAATCACGAACGACACCGTGAACGCTGCCCACAGCACCACTGCGCTCTGCCACAGACGGTGCAACGCGGCAGCGATCGTCTGACGCCAAAACAATCCCTGGCCTGGCGCGCCAGGGCTGGCGGTTATCGTTGAAAGGTCAGTCATTGGGTTACCTATTGGAGAGCCCCTTGGAGAGCCGTGGCCCGTTCGCTGCTGAAGCAGCTCCTACGGAGGCGCGTACGGCGTTCATGGCATCTGCAGCCAGGTATCGAAGAACTGCAAGCGCGACGAAGCCTCGTAATGCAGGCCATGTACCCGTTTGCCATGGGCGATCACCGTGGCCAGTTCGATCAGCGGAATCACCTGGCCCTGTTCGATCAACTCACGGCTCACCGCGTCGACCCGTTGCTGGCGCAGCGCCGGGTCGAGGGTGGCCGCCGGAGCTTCGAGCTGTTTGTCCAGCTCGCCTGGCTGACGCTTGCCATAGTTACGCCCGTTCACATGAAACAGCGTGCGCAGCACATCCGGGTCAGCGCGGGTCAGGTTGTAGAAATGCAGGCTGATATCGCCGCTGTTCATCAGTGCGGTGACCTGGCTGATGGTGGTACGGTTCAGCCGCAGCTCAACCCCGACGCTTTTCAGTTGCTGCTGGATCAGCTCCAGAATCGGCGTGTTCTGCCAGTAATCGACCTTCAGGCTCAGGCGCTGGCCGTCCTTCTGCCGGATGCCGTCAACGCCCGGCAGCCAGCCGGCCTCATCGAGCAGCCGCTTCGCGCCGTCAGGGTCATAGGTCAGCAGCGCGGAAAAGTCCGTATAGAACGGCGTACTGCTGGCCAGCACCGAGGTCGCCGGGCGCTGGTAACGGGAAATGATGCTGCGCAGTTGCTCGCGATCAATCGCCTTGATCAGCGCCTGACGCACCCGCAGGTCGCGGTACAACGGGTTGTTCAGGTCGGGGGTGAGGTTGTACACCACCCCAGGGTTGGCGCGGGTCAGCAAGGGGATGCCCTGAGCCTCCAGGGTTTTCTCGTTCTGCGCCACCACCCCGGTATCGACGTCGATCTGCCCGGACAACAGGCTGCCCAGCCGCACCCCGGACTCAGGCACGATGATGAACTCGATGCCGTCCAGCCAGGCCTTGCCGGTGTGCGCCGCCAGTGACGAGCCCCAGTTGTAGTCGTCACGGCGCGACAGGCTGACCTTCTGGTTGTGCACAAAACTGTCGAGTTTGAACGGCCCGCTGCCAATCAACTTGCCTTGGCAACGCTCGGCCGGGTCGCTGGCCAGCGTGGCCGGTGCCAGCAATCCCAGGCTCATGGTCGAGGTGGCCTGCAGGAACTGCGCATTGGGTTGTTTGAACTCAATGACCAGGGTACGGCTGTCGGGGGTGTCGATGCGCTGCAGGCCCGTCAGATACGTACCGGCCAGGATCGAGCGGGCGCCCAGGGCGATGATCTTCTCGAAGTTGGCCTTGACCGCCTGGGCATCCAGTGGCGAGCCATCGCTGAAGCTCACCCCGTCGCGCAGGTAAAAGGTAAAGCGCCGGGACTCGGCGTCGATCTCCCAGCGGCTGGCCAGCCACGGCACGATCTCGCCAGTCTGTGGGTCCTGGTCGGTCAGCGAATCGACCAGTTGCCGACCGACATTCAACGCGGTGTTATTGCCGGCCTGATGCGGATCGACACAATTGGGGTCGCCATCCAGCGCGACCTTCAGCACCCCGCCACTGACCGGCGTGCCGACCGCCGCCTGGCTGGCAGGCGGCGGCGACTCGCCACAGCCGGCCAGCAGCAAGGCTAATGCCAGCGCGGCGGGTTTGAACAACGTTTGCACCGGTTTGCTCATGCCACCTGCCCCGCTGTATGACGGTTGCGAATGTACGGCAAGCCCAGATTGTCGCGCAGGGTCTGGCCTTGGTATTCGGTGCGAAACAGCCCGCGGCGCTGCAACTCCGGCACCACCTCTTTGGCGAAGCCTTCGATGCCTTGGTGCAGCCCGGAAAACATCACATTGAAGCCGTCGGCAGCATCGGCCTCGAACCAGCCTTGCAGGTCGTCGGCGATGCTCTGGGCGGTGCCGATCAGAATCCGGTGGCCGCCGGCGGTGAGCTTGTTGAACAGCTCACGCACGGTGGGCCGTTCACGGCGAATCAGCTCGAACACCAGTTTCTGCCGGCTCTTGTGAGTATTGGTGTCGAACTGCTCCGGCGGCAGCGGCACCACTTCGTCGAACGGCAGCTCGGACAAATCAAAGCCCAGGCTGGCGAACTTCGAGATGCTGCGCAGAAAGGTTTTCGGTTCCAGCAGTTCCTGCAACTGGTCATAGCGGGCCTGCGCCTCAGCCTGGGTCTTGCCGACCACCGGAGAAACGCCGGGCAGGATCTTCAAGTGATCGGGGTCGCGGCCGAATTCTGCCGCCCGCGCCTTGATCTCGCGGTAGAACGTCTGGCCCTGCTCGATGGTGTGCTGGGCGGTGAAAATCAGCTCACCGGCCCGCGCCGCCAAGGCACGCCCGGAGTCCGACGAGCCGGCCTGGGCGATCACCGGATAACCCTGCACGGGACGTGCGGCATTGAGCGGGCCACGGACCTGAAAGTGCTTGCCGTGGTGGTCGAGCACATGCAGCTTGGCGGTGTCGAGAAAACGCCCGCTGGCCTTGTCTTGCACAAAGGCATCATCGGCGTAGCTGTCCCACAGGCCAGTGACCACGTCGTAAAACTCTTCGGCGCGCTGGTAACGATCAGCGTGCAACACATGGGCGTCGAGATTGAAATTCTCACCGCCGCCCAGCGACGTCACCAAGTTCCAGCCGACCCGGCCACCGCTGAGGTGGTCGATATTGGCCAGTTTGCGGGCCACGTTGTAAGGCTCGTTGTAGGTGGTGCTGGCGGTGCCGATCAGGCCGATATGCCGGGTGACCAGGGCCAGTGCCGGGAGCAGGATCAACGGGTCCCAGCGCACGCTGTTGGGGCCGCGCTCCAGCACCGCCAGGTCCGGTTCGACATTGACCGTGTCATTGAAGAACAGCGCATGAAAGCGCGCTGCTTCGAGGGTCTCGGCGATCCAGCGAAAGTGCCCGAAGTCGCGAAACGAGTCAGGTGCGGCGCTCTCGTGGCGCCAGGCCGAACCCATGATGCCGGCGCTGGGGATGAAGGCGCCGAGCAATAGTTGTTTCTGCGTTGTGCTCATGAAAGCTCCTACAGATCAGAAGTCATAGCTCAGGCGCGTGTACCAGAAGCCGCCATAAGGGTTGAACGGTGAGGCGTTGCCGAATTTCGGGAAGCCGTTGACGTCACCGGCCGGGTAGCCGTTGTTGTCGGCACGCACGTCGAACAGGTTGTTGGCGCCCACGGCCACGCCCAGCTGGTCGGTGACCGCATAGGCGACTTCCAGGTCGGTGATCCACTTGGCGCCGAAGGTCGAGTCGAAGTTGGGGTTGGCATCGCGCACCGTGACCTTGTCGTAACGGGTTACGCCGAGGTTGATGTCGAAGCGGTCGATCTTCCACTGGCCGCTGAGAATCAGCTTGGTCTCCGGGTTGGCCACGGTCAGGTAACCCTGGGCAACCCGGTCGAACAACTCCAGCCCGCTGCCGGATAACGCAGCCGGCGTCGACTTGATGCTGTCCAGCTCGGTCTTGTTGTAGTTGAACGCCACGCCGTACTTGACGCTGCCAAAGCGCCCGTAATCGACCCGATAGTCGGTAACCAGATCCACGCCACGGGTGGTGGTGTCTGCGGCGTTGGTGAAGTACTTGACCCGGTAACCGGGCGTATAACCCAGTTGCTGCAGCACCTGGTTAACCCCGCTGCCAAACAGAAAGCCGGTCAGCGCCACCCGGTCCTTGATCTCGATCTGGTAGGCATCGAGGGTCACGTTGGCTTGCGGCAATGGCTTCCAGGTCAGGCCCAGGCTGATGTTGCGCGACTTTTCCGGGTCGAAGTCTTCGGCGCCCAGGGCGCGAGCCAGCGGCGAGTCGACCCGTGCGGTCTTGGCTTCGACGAACTGCGCCACACCGTTGACCAAGGTGTACTGGTTAGAGGTCTGGGCATAGGTCGATTGCGACAGCGACGGCGCCCGAAAGCCATTGCTCAGCGTGCCGCGCAGGGCGAACTCCGGGGTGAAGTCGTAGCGCACCGAAACCTTGCCGCTGGCGGTGTTGCCCGAGCTGTCGTCATATTTTTCGAAGCGCCCGGCCAGGCCCAGGTACAGCTTGTCAGTGGGGTTGATGCCCAGGTCCAGGTAAGTGGCGTAGCTGTTGCGGCTGTTCTGCCCGGCGTCTTCCGGGGTCAGGGTGATCGCGCCTTGAGCGCCCACGGCGGCGGGCTGGCCGGCCAGCGGCCCGCTCGGGTAGACATAGCCACCGTTGATCCAGGCTTCGACATCTTCGGACTGGGTCTTGTAGCGCTCGTGACGATGCTCGGCACCCCACGACACTTGTAGCGGCTTGGCGAGCCCCACATCAAAGGCGCGGGTCAGGTCGAGGTTGCTGGTCCACTGATCGAAGGTGTTGGTGTAACTGTCGAAGCGGGTCGGGCTGCCGGGGCCCAGCGAGGCGTTAAGGCTCTCGTCCGAGCCGGCCAGCGACTTGGCGCGGCCAAAGGTCGAACTCAGGTCCCAGTTCCACTCGGCGAGCTGGCCCTTGGCACCGGCAGCGGCCTGAAAGTCGGTCTCGTCCAGGGTGTAGAACGGTGCGGTGCCGTCCGGGTAAATCTGCGGGATGATGTTGGTCGAGTTGGGCCGCCGGAAGTTCTGCCCGCCCCTGGCGTCGCGCTGGCTGTAGGTTGAGAACGAGTACAGGGTCAGGTCGTCATTGACTGGCAGTTCGGCGTTATAGCTGAGGTTGTAGCCCTTGATCTTCGGCAGACCGTTGCGCTGCGGCTGGCGGTCGGCGCCGGCCTCGCGTGCATCGCCGGGAAAGTAGAAGTTACCGGTCGCGTCCCTGGAGCGCACCGCCGTCTGTTGCGATTTGGCATCCACCGAGACGTTGAAAAAGCCATCGTTGGGCAAGGCAAAGCCGGAGTTGACCGCACTGCGAATCGTCCCGCCGTCGCCGCCTTCGTAGTATTCGCCATACTGGGTGCTGACCGAGCCGCCATGGTCGGTCTGCTTGAGGATGATGTTGATCACCCCCGCGATGGCATCGGAGCCGTACTGCGCCGAGGCACCGTCGCGCAGCACTTCCACATGGTCGATGGCGCTGACCGGAATCAGGTCCAGGTCCACCGGGTTGGTGCCATAGGCGGCAGTGGAATCGAGGTTGATCACCGAGCTGTTGTGGCGCCGCTTGCCATTGACCAGCACCAGCACGTTGGAACCGTTCAGGCCGCGCAGGCTATAAGGCCGGGCAATGCTGTCGTTGGAGCTACCCGACGGCCGCTGACTGAACGACGGCAAGGCCTTTTCCAGCGCGCCGCGCAAGCTGGCCTGGCCGGTTTTTTCCAGTTGCGCGCCACTGACCACGTCAATAGGCGCCGGGCTGCTGGTCACGGTGCGGGCTTCACTGCCGCGTGAGCCGGTGACCACCACGGTTTCCAGGCTTTCAACAGGTTCGGCGGCATGCACCGGCAACAGCGTGAAGCCAGCCAGCAGCATCGGTGCCAGCGCCAGGGAGGGCTGAGGGAACGTCAGTTTCATAAGGGATCAGGCTTCCAGAATGGTTTTAAAATCGTCGCGCCACAGCGGTCGTACATCGACGCGCTGGCGAATCAGGCGATGCTCGAAAAAGCTGTCAGCGACCTGCTGCGCCGAAACGATGGCCGGCTCGCTGATCGACTCCAGGCGGATCGGCGCACCGCGCTCACGAAACTGGCGCAGGTACAGGTCGGCGCTGATACCGGTCAGTTCGGCACTGTGTTGTGCCCAAGCCTCGGGGTTGGCGGCAACCCAGGCCCAAGTCGCCCGCTCGCGGCGCAGAAAATCTGCGATCTGCGCCCGTTTGAGCGGGTCATCCAGGGTGGCGCGGCGGGCGGCAATCACCGTATTGCCCACAAACGGGCTGGCGTTTTCCAGGCGCAGCGCCGGCACGCCGGCGTTGCTTTGTTCGGTGGCTTGCAGGGCACTGATACCACCGGCCACCAGCGCATCCAGGTGGCCGCTGCGAAAGGCAATCAGCGCCTCCTGCATCGGCATGGGCACCGGTTTGATGTCTTGCAGGGTCAAGCCGTGACGGCTGAGCAAGTCGAGCAGGTAATACTGGGTGTTGGTGCCGCGCACATAACCGACACTGCGGCCTTTGAGATCGGCCACCTGAGCGATACCGGTGTCGCCACCCACCACCAGCCCCAGGTCCTGGCGGGCGCCAGGCAGTACCGCGACCACCGCCAGCGGCACTTGGGCCAGCGCTGCAAAAATTGGCGGCACTTCACTCATTTGGGTGTAATCCAGACTGCCGCTGCGCAGCGCCTCAAGCACGATATTGCCCCCGGCAATGTCGACCCACTGCACCGGATACGGCGTGTCAGCCTGGCCGGCCAGCTCGATGAACGACGCCGCCGAGCCCTTATAGCGCCAGACCCGCAGCGGTTCCTGCGTAGCCGCCAGTGCCGGAGCCAGCAGCCCGGCGGCGCCCAGCGCGGCCGCGCCACGCAGCAGCTTGCGTCGTGTCAGGTCGGTCATGATCAACCGCCTCAGTCGAGCAAGTCAGGCTGTTGGGCGATGATCTCGTCCCACAGCGGCTGGAAGTTCAGCCACGAAAACAGCTCGTTGCGGGCGCGGCTTTGCGCAGTGACCGGGTCGGTTTGCGGCACCACCGGCACACCGGCAGCACGGGCCAGCAAATGCGAGCGCGCCACGTCCTCGGCCAGAATGAAGCGCCAGGCAGCGCTCTCGACCGTCTCACCGACCGTCCAGACCCCGTGGTTCTGCCAGAACAGCAAGTTGTTGTTGGCAAAGCTGTCGACAAACGCTGCGGTCACTCGATCACGGTCGTTGTCGAGGCGGCCGTCGCCGCTGCGCAGCTCATGGCGGCGGAAGATCGCCTGATCGGCAACAAAGGCACCGGCTTCGGCAGTAATAGGCTCGAACAACTGGCCAAGCGCTGACCAGGTGCGGCCATAAAAGCCGTGCAAGTGGGCGATGCCGACCACCTCAGGGCGCGCATTCTGGATACCGTCGTGCAGCTCCAGCGCGCTGGTGTTAAGCAGGCCTTCGCCCTCCACCACCTGCCCCTCACGGTTGACCCGCAACAGGCTGGACACGCTGATTTGCGAGAACGGCACACCCAACGGGTTGATCCAGTAATGCTCCGGTTCGATCGGGTCGCGGGCAGTGAAATGCCCGGCCAGCCCGACTTCGAACCCGTAGCGGGCAAACAATCGATAAGACGCCGCCAGACGCTGCTTGCGGTGCAGGCGCTCCTGCTGCAGGTCGTCGTGGTGCGGCACCGCCTCAAGGTTCAAGCGGTTATTGCCATGGGGCAGGCTCAGCAAGCTGTTGGAATAAGGTTGTCTCTGGCTCATGCCGGTTACTCGTGCTGGCGCTCGGCTTGGCGAGCTTTATTCAGAGCGAACACAGGCGCAAAGCGCCGTGCAGGGCTCAGATTCGGGTTCGGACTCGGGGTCGATAAGGAGGATCTACGTCTGGGGCGACGGATCGGCAGGCGGTGTCAGGTGCTCATGTACAGGAACCCTCGCATGGAATCGATATGGCTACAGCTCTCCTCCACCGTGCGAGGGGTCGGGTCGAGCGCGATCTTGTTGGGCCGGAATGTCAAAACCGGCCTGGTGACCAGAGTGCGTGGCGATCCTGCCACGCGGCAAACGCACATCCATACTGTGGCCGAGGATGCAGGGGAGCGTCATGAACGGCCATGGCTAGAACATAAACGCAGGTTGGTTGATCTGTAAAATTCCTTAATCGCATAACCTAATATTAATATTTGTTATTTATCGTTAATTTATTTATCTAAAAATCGCATAAGAAAGCACATTCGCCCGGCAGCGCTTCGAAACTATCGTTATTCAATATCGATATTTAAAAAATATTTTTAATACCTATAAGATCCATGCATCGAATGCCACCACTGCCGAACACCGGAGCATGCATGAACAAATCCACCCGCTTTCCTCGCCTCAGCCGCCTGGCCACCACACTGGGCCTGTGCACCAGCCTGCTGGCCGGCGCAGCCATGGTGCCTGCCACCGCCCAGGCTGAAGGCGAGATTCGCATCGCCGAACAGTTCGGCATCGTCTACCTGCTGCTCAACGTGGTGCGTGACCAGAACCTGATCGAGAAACACGGCAAGGCCGACGGCCTGGAGATCAAGGTCGACTGGACCCAGTTGTCTGGCGGCTCGGCGGTCAACGACGCGCTGCTGTCTGGCTCGATCGACATTGCCGGTGCCGGTGTCGGCCCGCTGCTGACCATCTGGGACCGCACCAAGGACCGCCAGAACGTCAAGGCCGTGGCCTCGCTGGGCAACTTCCCGTACTACCTGCTCAGCAGCAACCCCAACGTGAAGACCATCGCGGACTTCACTGAAAAAGACCGCATCGCCGTACCGGCAGTCGGCGTCTCGGTGCAGTCGCGTTACCTGCAGTACGCCGCTGCGCAGCTGTGGGGCGACAAGGAATTCAACCGCCTGGACAAATACACCGTCAGCCTGCCGCACCCGGACGCCACAGCCAGCCTGATTGCCGGCGGCACCGAACTGAACGGCCACTTCTCCAACCCGCCGT
Source organism: Pseudomonas sp. StFLB209 (assembly GCF_000829415.1). Lineage (NCBI taxonomy): Bacteria > Pseudomonadati > Pseudomonadota > Gammaproteobacteria > Pseudomonadales > Pseudomonadaceae > Pseudomonas > Pseudomonas sp. StFLB209. Next base: position 5,337,485 of record NZ_AP014637.1, read on the forward strand.
TCCAGGATCAGGCACTGGCGAAAAACAAAGACGTGCACGTGGTGCTCGACACCTACAAACTGCTCGGCCCCAACTCGCCGACCGTGCTGTTCGCCACCGAAAAATTCCGCGCCGAGAACCCCAAGACCTACAAGGCGTTCATCGAAGCACTGGGTGAGGCCGAGGCCTACATCAAGAAAGACATCAGCGGCGCCGCCGACACCTACATCCGGGTCAGCAAGGCCAAGATCGACAAGGCCGAACTGCTGAAGATCATCGACAAACCCGAGTTCCAGTTCACCACCACCCCGAAGAACACCTACCCGCTGGCTGAATTCCTGTTCCGCGTGGGCGCGATCAAGAACAAACCGGCCTCATGGCAGGACTACTTCTTCCAGGACTCGTTCAAGCCGTTGCAGGGCAGTTGATGGCGGGTTAGCGATAGAAAAAGCGCAGCCTGTGGTGAGCAGGCTGCGCTTTTTTATATTTGCTCGATATAGCCCACGATCTACAGTTTATTTCGCTCCAGGGTTTAGAAGCATTTCAAGATCTATCGCCTTTCCCATCGCCTGATAACCTGCTCTGTTCGGATGGACTCCGTCGCCCGGGCCGCCGATCGTGCTGTCTGGCACGAATTGCTTTTGCAATTTTCCCGAGGCGGGATCGCGGGTAGCCAGGTCAAAATCAACATAGCCGTCGAATAACTGACTCGACCGGATAAAGTCATTTAACGCTTTGCGTTTATTGTCTTGCTCGAGACTTCCATGGGCAGCGCTGGTACTGCCGTAAGCCGTCGTTAGGGTTGCACCGATGATACGAACACCGCTTACACACTCACGCAATTTTGCAATCGCGCCCGTCATTCCCTGGATGACGTCATCTAGCGAGGCCCTGCCGTTCTCGCTAAAGTCATTTATACCTTGCATCCAGATCACCGTCGAAACGCCAGACAGCTTGACAATGTCCGTGTCAATTCGTGATACAGCGGCCGGTCCGCCCCGAAAGGCCTGCTGCGCAGTATAGACACTTGGGCCAATGATCTGATTGCCACCCATCCCAAGGTTTACAACCGAAAATTTATCGCCGTAGGCGGCATGTAAGCGCTGGTTCAGAACATCCGGCCAGCGATCATCACCATTTAACGTTGACCCCACACCGTCGGTGATTGAGTCACCCAATGCGACGACAACTTGTGCATCGCCAGGCATACGCATATCCACAACATCAAGAAAGTAAGTGGATATCGTGCTGTAAGGCAGCTCCAGCCCGGCGTCATCATTCGCAGACGCAACGGTGTTGGGGTTGCTTAGATAGGAAGTGCTCAGCGACTTGGCATGCCATGTCATCGGCCCACTCGAACCTACGACAGCGAAACTGACGGCTATTTTCCTTCCCTCCAGCAGAGGGAATGCCTGTTTATGAATCGGCAGCTCAACAGCATCGCTCCAGACAGACTCCCCGGCGGGAATGATCACTTTACTTTGGCCCGCGAACAAAACCGGTCGACTGCTGCCTGCCACGATTGAAGACCCGTAAGCATGCAAGCCGACAGAGACTCCCTCAAACACCACCGACTGTGTACCAAATGAGTTTGATAGTCGAATACGGGCATGTGAGCCCCAGCGACTGGGCCGAACGATGAGGCGGAAACTCTGGTTGTTCGCCCCGCTCGCCTCATCTGGAAACGCATACTGTAAATCAGGCTGAGCGGCAGGATTTCCAACCGGATAAGGGCCCTGCTCGGCTGCCGCCCATACGGAAATCCATTTGCTGTCAGGTTCCGGACTTGAGTGAGCGCCAGGGCTCAACATATTGCTTGGTAAGATCATGGCCATCCTTGTTATGTTTATTCGGCGTATATCATTGACCTGGTTTTTCGAGCAGACCGAGGCCGCGATGAGCGAGCCCGCAACACAGGTTTTTACTGTTAGTTTGCCTGCCCACCTTGCAGATAAGGCCCCAGATCCTCGCCAGCCTGCTCTTCAAGCAAGCCAACCGTAACCGCTATCCCCGCCTGCTGAAGAATCGCGATACCCGCGCCAGCATTACGCGGGTCAGGGTCCAGCATCGCGACATGCACCCGCTTGATTCCCGAACTGACCAGAGCCAGCGCACAGGAAGGCGTACGCCCCGCAAACGAGCAGGGTTCCAGCGTCACATAGGCCATCAGCTCATCGAGGTCTGGCGCCAACCGGGACAGCGCCATTGCCTCCGCATGATGCTGCCCCGGCGGTTGCGTGTAGCCGCTGGCGACAACAACGCCATGGCGCACGATGACGCAACCCACTGGCGGGTTCGGCTGGCAGCCCGGCAATGCGCGCCGACCCTGCTCCAGTGCCTGGCTCATGAACAGGCTGTCTGATTCCGAGAATATAGAGTGCTCAGCGGTTAGCGACATGGCTGAATCCTTGTGTTGCGGGATTGGATTGAGGAATGAAACAACTGCGCTCAGGATCAGGATTTAATCCGGCCGCGAATCGCGATATCCAGACACCGCCAGACGATAAAGCCAATCAGCAGCACCTCACCAATACCGAACAGCAGGTTGAATAAAAAAGACCAGGGCTGCTCGAACAGGTAATAGATGATCGGGCGGGATCGAAAGCCGCTGACACTGAGCCTACCGGTAAAAAACGCAGGCACCAGATTCATCACGCGGGTCAGTTCCAGCACCGCCATGAAGGCGGCCACCAGGGTGAGTACAACACGTGCCGGAACCCCTATTGCCCCGGCCAACTCCGTTGACTGTTCAGGCTTATCGCCTTTGCGCTGTTTTACATTTTTTGCAGCCATCTTGCTTGCCGTTGCCGGCGCAGTTATCGCAGTTGTAGCCGCTCCGCAGACCGGCTCAACAACCTCCGTGGGCACGGCCACCTGCAGATAATCGGCAAGTTCATGCAGCCACACATCAGTGCGCTTGCTGCCCGGCACTACCGGAACATTCTGGCTGGTCAAACGCTGCTCAACGCCATCGCGCATCACCAGCCACAGCTGGGTATCGCGGACCTTGGCGCCTTTGCTGCGGCGCAGTTCCAGCTGTTTGGGGGATTTGACACTGAACACCGCCTGCACACGTTCGCGGCGTCCAAACAGGTTTCGGGTAATGCGCTGAACTTCACCCTTGACTCGCGAAAACACAAAGGTCTCACGGGCAGCGGTGTAGACCAGCATCAACAGCGCAAGGGCGGGAATCAACAGCATCAGGACGCCGAACATCAGCGCATGCAGCGGATGCATATCTGCCAGCGTCGAGCTTTCATCGGTGACCGCGAACACGACACCCGCAATCGGCAGGCTCAAGGCAATGGCGCACACCAATAGCACGACAGCGACCTGCACCTGATTGCGAGAGTGGATGTGCAGATCATCCTGCGCAGAGCGTTCGAACCGGTAGCCAATCAATATGCGCTACTCCTGGGTAATTTCGCCGACTTGACCAAGCAGTTGCATCGGCGCTGGGCAGTTTACTGGGTATCGATGACCAGAAAGATTGGGTTAAAGCGATCATCGGTGCGCGTAGGTTTGTGGCCGATTCTGTTGAAAAAATCGGCTTCGGTTTCTATGGCAGAAAAGTACGCGTCTGAGATCGAAAATCTGTTTTCTGCGCAGAAGGTTCAGGGCTCAGATTTGACGTAGTAGCGTGCAAAAAAGGCGTTTTCACCGCTCAATGCATGGGTACTCAGGCCGGGTCGGCTTTTTCAACACAATCGGCCAGCAGTTGCCCTCAGCAAAGTAACTCCGAACACTCGTTGCTTAAGATGCTTCCACTCCAGTTGCTACTGATCAACATCCGGATATGGCCAGATCTGAATCGCAGACTTGGCCAGCGACGCTCCCCTAGCGAGAATCTCCTGCTCCGACCATTCTCCATGGTCATGCAAGGCACGACTGAGATTCAGCTTGCTCCACTTCAAGAGTTCCGGCTTCTTGGCTAGCCAAGCGCAGTTGGACAATGCAGGGTTCAAGCTGCTGGTCACCAGTGTCAGATTGCCCAGCGTATGCTTGATTCGATCACGACGCTGGCTGAATTCCATCTTAGCCTGGGGATCATTCTGCACCTCTGCGGGCAGCGGCCAGTGCTCCTGCCACTTCACAGGCAGAATATGCTCGATGGTCAACCCCTTCGGCAAGCTGATAGCCTCGCTTTTAGCATGCGCCAGCGCCCCCTCTAAGGCTTTGAGCACCGCCCGCACACGGTATTGAGGCCACCACTGGTACAGTGGGTAATCGAGTAACGCCTTGCCCAGCTCGCCATCTTTTGGGAAGCGCACACTTTCCCCTTCGCTGGAGAGCAGGAACGCGCCAACCACCTGGGCGGTGATGTGCTTTTCACGCTCGAGATGACGAATCAGATCGAGGAATAGTCGGTTGTAATTTTTGGTGGTCAGGCTACAGATCATCCGACGGAACAGATAAGACTCAATCACCGTCAGGATCGCCTCAAACTCGGTTTGCTGCTGCGGCCGCAGTCGCTGACTACATAGCAGTAGCAGCGGATAAACCGTCGAAGTATCGATCACCACGAGGCGCGCCAGAAAACGAGCTAGACGAGATCCTGTCGCAAGCGAAGAGAACTGCCGAAAATGCTCGGCATAGGTCTTGAGCAGCGCCATATGCTCACTGGCAGTGTCGGCCTGGTCTATGAAGCAAGAGCTCCAGTCGGCCGTGTACTGCACGTAATTCTTATATTCGTTAAAGATGTGACCAACACGAATATCGCGGCGCATCGTCAGGGTTAGAAAATGGCGGATGAAGATGTCAATGCGCGGACGGTTTTCACGTCCCTGCTTGACCTCTTGGCGCCAAAACTCTCCATCGAACTCTGCCCAATGCTCTTCGTACAGCGTATCGATATCACAGCCTTCGCTTTGAGCACGCTGGAAGAGAAAGTTCTTGATCAAGTCCGCCGGCAGCAACTGCGTGCCACGTGCATTGAGCGTCTCAAAGATCACTTGCGATTCGTCGTCTTCGCCGAGATCGATCACCACCAACTGCAAGCCATTGCGAACCACAGCCCAAAGGGCGTCCAGCTGTTTATCCGGCGACTCTTCGGCTTCTGCAGCCTCCGGCTGCAACCACTCCTCGAACTGCCCATAAAAGTACAGGTAGGCTCCTACGATGCCCTGATCGTGGCTGAAGTCCACTCCCTTCTTACTCACCTGCTGCAATAACGCATCCGGACTGCCCGCGCCATGTACCAAGGTAAAGGCGTGACGATCGGCATTGGTTGGCAACAGTTTGGGCACCTCTGACGGGTCATCGACCATCGTGTCGCTGTTTGAGACCATTGACTCAAAGCGCCCGGCAAAGCGCTCGCTACCCCGGCTGCGGCACAAGTCGCGAGCGGCGATCAGCAGCAGCTGCAAGGTGGTGAAACGCTGCTGCCCATCAATGACCTGGCGGCCCTGCACAGAACCGGTGTCATTGCGCAGTTGCTCAAGCACAACGGCACCGAGGAAGTGCGGGCGCAACTTCTCACCAGCCAGCACCACACCGAGCAGGCGCTCGAAGTCCTCCCATAGCGGTTGCCAGTTATCCTCACGCTTCCAGACATAGGGCCGCTGGAACAGCGGAATCTGGTAGCAGACCGTGGGTTCGAAGATTCTTAGCAGAGGACGGCTGTTGGCTTCCATCGTTCATTCAATCCTTAGTTATCTACTAGCGCAGCCGACTCATCAGCAACTGCTGTCTCGCTCGCGTACAACCTACATACAACCGGTTGCGGAATACCGGCTGACCAAGATCGTACTGGTCGATCATTGGCAACAGCACAACATCGAACTCCAGCCCCTTCACATGCAACACCGACGTGAAGTGCACCAAGTACTTTTTCGACAGATCGATCTGCTCTGATACGCTCATCTTGCGGAAACTGCCCTCCAGCTCCTGCTCACATAAAGCATGCAGGGACCGAGCGGTTACCTGATCAGGCAACACTACAGCAACCGAATGATTCTCAGGGATAGCGGCGATTACCTCGCACAGATACCTGAACTCTTCTTCACGTTCGGCAAAGCAACGCATCATGTAAGCACCTTGCTCGCTAACCTGATCATGCAGAACGTCAGCGTCTAGCTGCTGTACATCCGTATCGGCTCCGCGCTCAAACAACTGCCGAAGTACCGTACTCAGCGCGACTAGATCCGGCTGCCCTTTCTGCCGCAAATTCTCATCCAACGCCACAAACTCTGGGCGTTTGCCAATCGGGAAGCAGTCCGCAATGTGCATTTCTTCATTGTGCAGCAACTGCTGCGAACGGTCTCCCACCACCGTGATCGCGCTATAACGCGGATCAGCCTGGGAGGTCATTAAATAGATCTGCTGCTCGCTAAAGTCCTGCACTTCATCGACAAAAACGCTCTGATAGAAAGGGGCCTCGCGTAGGCTGGTGGGGAGCGTGGCTGTTACTCCAGCACTCAGGTCGTGAGCCAGGCATAGCAGCAAGTCGATATCGGTCTCGCACAGGCGTTGCTCTTCAAGACGCTCCAGTACCTGCCATGCAATGGCCGCGTCAGGGAAGATGTCGGCATGTTCATACAGCGCCTTCGCATACAGCCCGGCGAAGTTCTTCAGCGGCTTGGCCAGATAATCCAACGCTGTCTGCAGGAATATCTTGCGTACCGAAGTTCGCGCCTGCTCGTCCTCGCCAGGCAGCACCTGACTACCGATCCCACTGCTGACCTTCAACCACTTCAGTCCCTCACCATCCAGATAGAGCAAGGACCTGGGCGTACCAAGCGCAATGAACAGCTCATTGACTAGCATGAATTTTGCTTCATACCCTTCAACAGTTACTATCGATGGCAGTAGAGCGCGGACGCTCAAGCCCGCCAGTGAGGCCTGCACAGCATCATTGAAGGATAAGGGGTGGTTATCCGCCGAGAGGTATTGGTATCGACTGCTCGATACACAGGGCAATGCCTCAGCCCCCTCGGCCTCGGCCCTGTATAGCACCAGAACCTGATTGGGTTGCTGGAACAAATCGACGGGCAACTCTGCCAGCCTTTGCGCCAGTTCCGGAATGCCCTCGCCATAGGCCATTTGCTCCCCCAGATGAATACTCTGGGTTGACGGACCAAGAATGCGCTGAGCCAGCGCCTGAATCTTCTCCAACAATCTGGCCGCCAACCGATACAAGGCTCGTTCCGCATTCAAAGGCGAGAGCAGCTCTTGCACCAGTTCATCAATACTTGCTACAAGCGCTTGGCGGGCAGCGGTGAACTGACTGCGCTGCTGGGCAGTAAACCGTCGCAGATGCTCGCTGTCGACCTCAACTAGCGGGCTCTGCAAGTCGGCGGCAATCACCCGCGCTAGCGCAAGCCGGGCGGCATTGAGCCAGGCCAGCGTCGTGGTCAGAGAAGGCCCCTCGTCGCTACTGCGTTTGAAGCGCTTACCAGAAGCCGCCGAAGACTCTAGATTGCGATAGTTGCGCAGCTTGAAGCGCAACTCGTGATACTCAAGCACCGGCAAACCGGGCATACCTAAACGGCTGCAGGTTTCCTTGAGGTACTGAATCAGCTCGCCAGTGCGCACAAAACCGACGCTGCCGTCCTGAGAAAACTTGCCAGCAAACTCGCCCTCCCAGTAGTCGAAGTCGTCACCGAGAATGGACCGGAACGTCTCACGATCTGTCACTTCATTCGAGTTGAAGTCACAGAGCATCTTGGTCCTCCCAAGGGCAGCCGAGGTCTTGCCTGAGCCCGCAACGCCCTCGACCCACATTGGCCCAACTGGTGCACGGGAAATGATCTTGTCCTGATTAGGGGTTCGATTAAGAAAAAAGTGCTCATCCAGGCTCATGCGCTCAATTAGCTCACCGCCAACGTCATCTTCCACATCATCGAGATCAGCAATCGACAGTGCCGAATCTTCTTCCTCGTCATCATCGAGAATTTGCAGCTGCGGCGCAGCAGGGACGGACGGTGTCAGCTCTAGCGGGTCGTCCGCTGACTGTCCGTCGTCTGGCAGGTGCGTAAAAACCTCTGTCACCGGTATGTCTGGAAACCCGGCATCTTTAAATGCTTGCTCGGCAGGCTCAAGCAGCTCCCTGCGAATGGGCGGCACAATGGCGACAGGTTGCTCTACGCTATTGGACTTTGCAGACTTTTTACTCGGTTCAGTGGTTTGCTTGCCGGCAATTGGCTGGTCTTTCGAATTAGTCTTTGTCAAAAAGGCCCGCAGATCCATGACCTTTCCTTGGCCGTTCGCATTCTCTACGCCCACCGCCAGAAAGTTGCGCGCATGACGCTCCAGCTCTTCAAAATCATGGCGACGAAACTGGCGAGCCTCAGTGACCCGGTATTCACCCCAGGCCTTAGAGAAGCTCTCAAAGCCCATCCCTGCCACAGCGCAAAGGCGGCCCACTGGTGAGTGGGGAGTGGTATAGCCCGAGCTGGCTTTGGGGTATACCAGCGAGTCCATACCCAGCCGGAATGTAGCAACCCCCTCGTTCTCACGTTCGATTACCAGCGCCTTGCCGTAGGCATTGCGCTTAAGACTCCGGTAAGCCAAATCGCCCTCACGGATCATCCGCTCGGCGTAATCAATAATCCCCTCAAGAACCTCCAGCTCTTCATGGGCAACCTTGCGCAGGGATGCTTCACTAATCTGCCTTGCCATACCTGTCGATCCTTATCCTTAGCAGAAAACGTCCACACCCCGAGGTAATCATCTTCCCAATCTGACGTTAAGAAGAGTGTGCGGTATTCGATGGCAGCTGCTCAGGGCAGCAGTTTGCAGCACTCAGGGTCCATGTCTAATGATGTCGGTCACAGGCCCAGACGGACTTATGTGGCACTGGTGAGCGCCCCTACCGCTGGCGAACCGGCTGTTGCAAGCTTACGCCCGGCCTCACCCCAGAGGCGGGCCGGTTCCATCACTTGACCTGGCGGACGAAGGTGCCGACCCGCAGGTAGGTTTCGTGGGCGTCAGGCGCGTAGACGCACAGCGCGCCTTGGTCGTTGGCCGCGAAGTATTTCCAGCTCCCTTTCTCAAGCATGATTTCCTTAAACACCTGCCCGTCTTGGCTGACGTGGATGCGTTGGTGGTCGTTGCGCGACGGGAACAGGCTCAAGTCTTCGAGGTGGTAGCAGGTATCGACACTGAGTCCGTCTGACTGACGCTTCCAGTCGTAGCCCTTCTGCGAAGTCAGCAGATTGCCCCAGGAGAAGCACATCAGTGTGCCGTCCATTGCGGTGACGACCGGATCATGGAAGGTGAGGTCATCTTCAGGCCAGGTGCAATTGCGCCAGCCCTTGCCCTGTATGTAGTACATTACCGACGAACTGGTGTTGGTCTTCTTCTTCACCATGGTGTAGAAACCGCTGTACTTGCAGTACGCCAGCAGACACGATGTGCCCGGTATTGCGCGCAGATACTCCACTTCCTCACCCTCAGAGAGGCTCAGGCGACTCTCCCAGCGTTCCCAGACATCGCCCAGCTCCTTGGCGCAGAAGAAAGCGGGCTTTTCGTAGTTGGAGGTCTTGGTCGAGTCGAACAGGAAGCCTTTGTCGGTGTATTCGAACTCGGCGCGCTCGGTGAAACGCCACAGCCACTGGCCATTGAAAAAGACAAGGTCTTCGGTGGCGGAAAACGCGTAGTTGTCGCGCACGTCCGGGTACTGAGAACGTTCCCAGTTCAGTGCGTCACGGGAGTAGTAGAAGCCCTCGGAGCCCACCATCAGTATCCAGGTGCCGCCAATCACCTCAAGGCGGCGAATCCAGATGCGTTCATCGTCGATATTGGGTTTGACCGCCTGCCAGTTCTCGCCGTCTTCGCTCCGGTAGAATTGTTCGTCGTTGTCCACGATCAGCCAGACCTTGCCATCGGTCTTGATATGGCGAATCTCTTCTGGGTCGCAGGGCGGGTTCTGCATGTCATGCCAATCGATGGCAAACAAGTGTCGCTTACCGTCGTGCTCAAAGGTAACGGATTGCTTTTCCAAGGCCTCGCGCAATTTCTGCTGTTCCTGCTCTTCACGCTTGCGCACGCGGGCCAACACTACCGAGCTGTCGAAATCGCCCTTGCGGAAGTAGCCGAGCTGATCATCCGCATCGGAGCAGGCATCGGAGAATGCCGTGAGCGTCCGGTCGATCTGGCGCTCGCAGTCGTTCAGTTGGTGGTACCAGTCATCGTTCTCCGCCGCGTTGTCCAGGTCGTAGTCGGACCAGGATATCTCGTTCTCGAAATCGATACGCGGCAGGCCCCACTGGGAGATCACGCGGTTGGCGGAACTCAGTGCCGGGCTATTGGCGGCGATAAAGTCCTGTGCCTTGCGGCGCATGTCGTTAAGGCTGGACAGCACCGACTTGCGGCCGATGGTATAGGCTGCGCTACCGGCAGCCGTTGCCATTTTGCCAAGGAATCCTTCATCGAACGAACCCATGAAAGATGACCAGTCGGTGGCCTTATTGGTGGCGGTCATGAGGTCCATGGTCATGTTCGAGGCGTCCATGCTGGCGGCATAGAGCTGCTTCTCCGTGGAGATCCAGGACTGCTCGAAGCGCAACGCGCGATAGCGCACGACGTTCTTCCATCCTTGGGTCAGCATGGCTAGGCTTGCCGCCGCTTTCACCAGCAGCGCTTCGTCACCCTCATTGAGCAACGCCTGTACCTGCGGCAGGTTTTCTTTGAAGTTGCCTGGCTTGAGGGCGAGCAAAATCCGCAGCATACGCGGGTTCTCAACCTTCTTGCGGCACAAGGTCAGGAGGAAGAAGGCGTCGATGAGCCATGTGTAGGCCTTGTCATCGTCTTTGAGCAGCGCCTGCAACGCTGGCAGGTGCTCACGCTCCTTCAGCGGATTGTCGGCGATGCCGAGAATCTGCGACACCACCTCCGGGCAGCCACTGTGTTCGGCCAACTGGCTCAGAAATTCTTGGCCTGCGGCGTCCAGCGAGGCCGCATTATCGAAGCACAACGCGAACAGGCGCAGGTAAGTGTGGCTCGCTTCGTCGTCGGCTTTGTCGAGAAAGCTGTGGGCCTTGATGTCTGGCAGTTCAGAGGTCAGCGACAGGGTTTCGGGTTGTTCCTCATCCAGGGGCGTATCAGCGCTGACGTTGAAGCCGTTCTGTTCCTTGTAGATATCCAGCGCTACTAGGCTGCCGCCAATTACTTCGCCGATTAGATCACGAACACCATAGTTGGAGTAGAGCCCGCCAAACTCGTTGCCGAAGAAGCGTGAGATGATTTTCTCCCGAGCCGCGTCGCTGTTGCACAGCTCATCGTCGGTGAGGTCGATGATCTTTTCGTACTGTTCTGAGAGGAAGTACAGCGCGTTGAAGCCAAGTCCCGAGATGTTTTTCTGGATGAAGTGCGAGTCCAGCACGTGGCCTTCGTCGACAGCCAGCTCGATCATGCTACGGTAGCGATCGATGCCGAATACCTCGATCTGGTCGATCAGTTCGATGATGAACCCCAGCATCTCGACTTCGTCATCGCAGTTGACTCCGAGTTTTTCCAGGGTAACCACGAGATGATTGACATCGCGCTCGGTCAGTTCGATATCGCGATGGGCGCGCAGGAAGTCATAGGTCAGGTGCAGGATCAGCAGGTTGCCTGGAATGGATTTGAAGCGGCGCTTGTTGGCCTCGATGTTCAGTGACCAGTTGTGGAAACTGGCGCTGTTCTCGACGGTCTTCAACCGGCTGTTGATGCGGTCGATGGCGGTTTCCAGGAAGTCACGGGTCTCGATGATATAATCGTTCATCGTACCCAGGTTGTTGCGGATGACTGCGATGCCCTGCGCGTTGATCAGGTTCTGCTGTTGTAGCTGCTTGAGGTAGTGCCAAGCGTACTTCTGCATTTGCAGGGTGTCGGCTTGGTTCAGCAACTGGTTTTCGCTGGTCTTGCCGGTCAGGCTATTGGCGAAACGCTTGAAGAAGCCGGCGCCCGACTGTTTTTTCAATCGCTCCTGGCTACTGGTAATCAGCCGCGAGGCATCCAGAGCCAGTTGCTGGGTCAGGGCAGCATTGGCTTTGTGGCGGTTGACGAGTGTGGTCACAGCCTCAAGCTCGGGTCCCTGCAGCGGCTCATGGAAAATTTGCTCTTGCAGCGCTGTCGTTGTCTCGCTCATGGTTCCGGCCTTAAAGATTGTTGATCTTGTTGCTGAGTCGTTTGCTTTGCGCTTCCAGAGTCTTGACCTGAGCGGCGAAGTGCTTCTCCGACAGATACAGGCCCTTGTGGAAGTCACCATAGAATTGTTGCGAAACCTGCAGGTATTCCAGGGCTTCATGAACGACGACGCCGTTGCTGAGCACGCGTTCCGTGGCGACCAAGGTCAGCTGGAAGCTCTTCTCGATGTGATTGTCCAGGGCAATGTTCATCGCCAGCGTCGTGATCAGGCCACCGACGATGCTGCCCACCAGCGCACCCGCAGGACCGCCCAAGGCGCCAATCGCTGCGCCCACCGAAGCACCGCTCACGCCCGCGCCGGTCAGCAGCAACCCCTTGCCGGTGCGGGTTTCAAGTTCTTCGCCGGTGATCTTGCCGGCGGCGAACAACACTAGGTTCTGCACCACGTCCACCGCGCAGACGGCCGCCCCGGCAATACCGCCATTGGCGAAGGTGCGCTTGAACACTGAGCCGGCGAACAGACCAGGCATCGAGCGGGCTGCGATACTGACACTCGCGGAGGCCACACCAGCCTTTAGTGCGCTGTCGCCGGCGGCGATGGTCGTGTTTTGTAGGATCAGCACGGTGGCCCGTTCGGCAGTTATCTCGCCATCCCTGACCTGACGGATGTACTGGAAGGTATTGATACTGCCGGCGATGACAGTAGTTACGACGGCCGCCGACCCTGCCGCGCGCATGCTTTGCTGAAAAGTCGCCTTGTTCAGGTAGCCCGTCTGCATGCTCTCATGCAGCTCTTTGCCGGAGGCCGATCCCGATCCGACGTGCTCAGCATCGCGCTTGCTCAACTCTGTGGACTGCCCCCCCTCGGCGTCGAGGCGGCCAGCGCCCTTGTCATGCACTTTCTCCGCGGCCCGGGCGACCTCGGGGCGGGAGTCCCGGTTTTTCAGCATGTCCTTGTGAGCAGACAGCTTGATGCCTTCAATCTGGTCGGACGGACCGAGGAACACATCGGCGTTCTCGTAACGGTGAACCCCGTCCTTGCTTGAACGAAACGCCTTCTGAGTGGCATCGGCGTTCTTGAAGTATTTCAGCTGTGCGCCCTGCAGTTGGGTATCGCCTTTCATGATGACGATGTCGTGAATCATGTCGTTCTTCGCCAACGGCGTTTTGGCAAAGTTATCGGTAAAGGCTCGCACATCCTTATCCTTGAGGATGGCGTCCAAGTTGAACGACTCAGCGTGCCAGGTCTCCGCCGCGAAACCGCCCTTAATCGCTTTGTTCTGGGCGGTGGAAGCGATCTTGGCCATGATGTCATTGGCCTGGATGATCTCGCCGACCATACGGCCGATCTTTTCCGAGGTTTGGGTGGGCCAGATCGGGCAAAGGCTAACCGAATGACTGATAAGTTTGTTTTCCTGCTTATCCATGAGAGAGCCTCAGACGTTGTGCTGAACGACGGCAGTGCCGACGCTGGAATGGGTAGAGGCGGCAACGACAAGCGCATCCTCGTTCAGATAGAACTGCTGCATTGATTTAAGGCGCTGACGTATCTCGTCGACCCAAACTTGGGGTGCATGGACACGAATGTTCTCGTTGAGGCCGAAGATCCACCACAGGGTCTCGCGGTCCAGCGGGACCCTGGCACACAAGCGTTTCCAAGTCTGGCTGGGGAGATCATCGATGGATTGCTCGTGACTGAGTGGCGTCTCACTTAGTAACTCGGCAACTTGGGGATGGATGTCCGCGACCAACTCAACGCACTCTGTAGTGGTCAACTGATCCCGGACACGACGTTAAGTTTTTTCTCGGCCTGAGCCGGAGCCAGCCCACCGTTGAACTGATGCGGTCGAATCCAGTTGTAGCGATGCGTCAGGTAATGGCTGATGTCTCGGTGTGCCTCTTGTACCGTCATGTAGCCCACGGTCGGTATCCACTCAGTTTTCAAGCTGCGAAACATACGTTCCATCGGCGCATTATCCCAGCAGTTTCCACGACGACTCATGCTCTGGCGCATGCGGTAACGCCAAAGCCGTTGGCGGAACGCTCGGCTGCCATATTGCGAGCCCTGATCCGAGTGGAATAGCAGTCCTTGAGGCCTGCCACGCTGCTCGTAAGCCATATCCAACGCCTTGATCACCAAGTCCGCGTCGGGTTTGCTCGACAGTGCCCAGCCTACAACTCGGCGTGCGTAGAGATCCAGCGCGACAGCCAGGTAATGCCATTTCCCTTGAGCCCAGATGTAGGTGATATCGCCACACCAGACCTGGTTGGGAGCCGGAACTTCAAACTCTCGATTCAAGATGTTCGGAATATCCGGCCGCTCAACCGTCGCTTGTTTGTAGGCATGTGATCCCGGTTGTTTGCTGACCAACGCCAGTTCCCGCATCAGGCCACGCATCTTGAACCGCCCGATTTGCTCGCCATCTTCCTGCATCATCGACACGATGCTGCGGCTGCCGGCAGCGCTTCGACTCTGCGTAAACAGTTCGTTGACTCGACTGCGTAACCGAAGTCGCTCAACGTCCGGAGTTCGACGTCGGATGCGATAGGCGTAGTAACACGAACGCGTGACATCAAAGATTGCGCAAAGCCAATCGACCGGCTCTTGGGAGCTCAGTTGATCAATCAGCGCATGCGCTCGTGTTCTTCCGACATCAAGAGCGCGGTAGCCTTTTTTAAAATGGATTTCTCCCGCTCAAGACGAGCGATCCGAGCTTCCAGCTCTTGGATTTTCTGCTGCTCGGGCGTCAGGGCTTTGCTCTGGGGCGTGACGCCATTGCGCTCTTGCTGAAGCTGGTTGACCCAGCGACGCAGCGCGGATTCGACAACCCCAAGTGAACGGCTGGCTTCGATATGGCTATAGCCTTGATCGAGCACGAGGCCTGCGGCCTCGCGTTTGAATTCAGCGGAAAAGGTACGGCGTTGTTTGGTCATCAGACACCTCTATCTGGCGAGCATTCTCGCCTAAATGGGTGTCCGGTTTCATTAGACCACTACACTCATCGCCTTGGCGTTGGCTGAAGCGTCCTCCGGCGATGTAGTCGTCGATGTTGAAGTCGGATTGCTCCTTGGCCTCGGCCTCCAGCATGCGGATCGACTGGATCCGATGCAGGGCAAACTGGCGCAAGTCGTCATAACCGTCCACCGATGCCAGCAGATAACTAATGGAATGCCGAGAGACGAGTCCGACCGGGTGCAGAACCATTTGCTTTACACCACCTTTGCTGCGGCTGCGATAGGCGACTTCGATCTGTCGACATTCTAACAGGCTCCCCGAAACAGCTCGCCAGACCTCTAGAGCGATCTCCGCTGGAAGAAGAGTCTTGCCGTTGGGTATCGCACGGACGCGACGCGCCCAATCTGCCAAGCCGTTGTTGCCCACATCACCGAGGAAATTCCGAGCTCGGCGAAACTGCGGGTTGAGCTGGTCGAGAACAGTTTGTGGTAGCAGTGTTGCCAAATGGCTTCCGGACAGGCATAGGGCGAGCGCGGTCGGCGCGTCCATGTCCTCCAGCCTCAGCGGTGCGTTTCGCGTGAAGCTCCAGCGGAAGGGTGATTCACTCTCGTCGCAAAGCAACGAGAACGGCAGGGAGAGCCGGTTAAGGTCCCGCTGGATAGAGCGCAGCGTGACGGAAAAACCTTTGTCATGCAGCTTCTCCAGCAGTGTGGTGCTGGCTATACGCTGCGGCTCGGTAGGAATTAGGCGCAGCAGGGCGAACAGCCTGAGCAGCGTATCCTTCGCTTGGGACATGGAGACTACCTTGTTGTGCATCAGTCGCTGAAGCCAGATTGGCCACGATGCTAATAAAAATGATGGCGCAGTGCTACCTCTCTAGCGTCGCACATGACTAAAGTCAGATGGGCACGTAACCCGTTCGGTGGCCTTCGGGCGCGTGGGCTTCCTTGTAACGCTTCAAATCTTGATATTCGCGGTATAGCTCACAGGCCTTCTTCAGCACTACTAAACAACCGATGGCGGCAAGTAGGTTCTTCATAACAGTGGGTTCCTAGTGTTTTTTCATCTTGTTATGTGGGGGCGACAAATCGTGTCGTCGCGGAGAGGTATCCAAGGTCATCGCCGACTCTCGCTGACAAACAGCTCGGCCGCGTTGAGGAGGCACTGATGGATGGCACTACGGTCAGCCGGACTATTCAGGTTACCGAATCGATCGACTCGGGAGAGGAAGAACTGTAATCACGGTACATAAAACGTGATGACCATTGACCACGCTCGTACAGAGCGTTGCTGAGGACCGAGAGCGGCGAAAGCGAAACCCAAACCATCTTACCCTTGAAATTAAGGGCAACCTAAAATACACTTATCTATTACCAATCACCCTAGGTGCTTCCCATGCTTCCTTCGCCCACTTCTCCCGACTTTCCTGCTGCCCTGAAAGCTCGGCGCGAACTTCTTGGATTGAGCCGCGCCGAGCTGGCCCGAAAAGCCAATATTCATGGCGTGATGCCCCGTCGCTATGAAGAATTTGACTGCGGGGAATTTGCGACCCCCCGTGCCGACACATGGAAAAAGCTGAACGAGATTCTTTATCCCGAACTCACCTTGAGTGCCGGGGTACAGCAGGAGCCGTCCGAGTCAACGACCAACTCCAAAACGTCAAGTGCCCCCTCTGGTGTCAGCGGTTTGAGCATCGCAGAGGCCAAAGCTGGCTTGGCAATCACCTTTGGGGTGGACATCGAACGTATCGAGATCATCATTCGCGGCTAAAGTACTGCACTCGTCAACATACAATTACAACTCAAGGGCAACTTATGAATATCCAGATCACCGAGTGGGATGAGGTTTCGCGAATCCTCAAGCAAAACGTCGCGATAATTCCACTGGGGCAGGAGTTCACGGCTCGGCAGATTATCGGGGAACCAGCCTGGGCACCGTTGCAACGTAAGACGCGTCATGACTTTGGCCGACACGTTCGGCGGAATCTTGAGCAGTACGGGTTGGTGTTCGCACGCATGGCCGGACGAGTACTAGTATACAAAAAGTCCCCTGCATGAACTTGGTTTGGGGGTATCTACGAAACTAGGGGCACTTCAGTCAGTGGTTGTGCTTCGTCGATTTTGAAGTGGGCGGGAGGCTATGGATCGACTGGCGCCAAGTGCAAGGTCATGCACCCACAGACCGAGTATTTAGGGTCGCCTAGGCCCATTTTCGACGGGCAGCAATTGGCCGATTGTGTTGAAAAAGTCGACCAGGCCTGAGTACCCATGCATTGAGCGGTGAGAATGCCTTTTTTGCACGCTACTACGTCAAATCTGAGCCCTGAACCTTCTGCGCAGAACACAGATTTCAATCTCAGACGCATACTTTTCTGCCATGGAAACCGAAGCCGACTTTTTCAACAGAATCGACCGATTGCTGCCCTCGGCTAGAGACCGCTATAGCTCGACTCCCACCACTCAAGACCACACAGTGTAATAGCCAAGGCGAATGCAAATAGGTGGGCAGATGCCGTGCCGTTAACCACCTTCTGAGGGCCCCATTAAGATCGCCCGGTGGGCCGTGACATGCAGTGGCATGGCACAGCCCGGCGAACACCTGACCCGTTTTTTTCTGGCCTCAGCGCGTCCATGAATGTCCCATCAATGCGCAATGATCACCTGACCGGCCTGCCGGTGCCCCTTCGCAAACCCATGCACACTCGCCCGCCATGCAATGACCAGGCTCAGCAGTAACAACACCACCAAAACCCACGCAAAAGAACTGACGCCCCATTGACCGAGCAGCACGCCGCCGAGTAGCCCGGCAGCGGCGATCGCGCTGTTCCAGACCACCACGTTCATGGACAGCGCGACATCAGCGCCCTCACCTGCCGAGTCGGCCAGCGCAGTCTGCAACAGGGTGGCGGCGCCGCCAAAGGTCAGGCCCCAGATGAACGCGCCGACGTAAATCGCCAGCGCCGACGCTGAAAACAGGCCGAACAGAACCGCAACCGCTGCGAAGGTCGCCAGGCTGGCCAGCACAGCCTTTCGCAGGTGACGGTCAACCAGCTGCCCGGTGATCCAGATGCCTGCCAGCGCCGCAACACCAAATGCCAGCAAGACCAGATCGACGTCATTGGCCAGCCCGGCGTTGGCAACAAACGGCGCGACATAGGTATAAAGAATGTTGTGTGCCAGCATCCAGGTGAACACCACAGCCAGCACCGAACGCACACCGGGCGTGAGGAAAACCTGACGCAGTGCCATACGCTGCGAGGCCGCCTGGCCAGGGTAGTCAGGTACTTTGACCAGCACCCAGACGATGAGCAGCAGGGTCATTGCGGACATCAGCCCGAACGCCATACGCCAGCCCATGAGCCCACCCAGCCAGGTGCCCAGCGGCACGCCCAGTGACAAGGCGACAGGTGCGCCCAGCATCGCCACCGCCAGCGCACGGCCCTGCAAGTGTGGAGCAACCATGCGCCGTGCATAACCGGCAATCAGGCTCCAGGCCAGACCTGCCGAGACTCCCGCAAAAAACCTCGCCACCAGGGTCAGCCAGTAGCTGGACGACAACGCCGTGACCGTGTTGAACAGCAGAAAGCCGACCACCGTCAGCAACAACACCGTTCTGCGCCGCCAGCCTTGCGTGGCGATGGTCAGCGGAATGGCCGCCAGTAATGAACCCAGCGCATAAACCGTCACCATCTGCCCTGCAAGCGATGCCGAGATATCCAGGCCTTGGCTGATCTCAGGCAGCAAGCCGGCAGGCAACGTCTCGGTCACGATGCAGATAAAACCGGCCATCGCCAGTGCCAATAACGCCCCAAGCGGCAGCTTCTCGCTGTGTTTCTCATCGGTAACCATCTAACACCTCAATTTATGTACTGATCGATACAGATGTTAGGCGTGATCCGGCCGGGTGGTCAACGACTTATGTATCGACTAGTATTTAAATCATTCTGCATGAGGATTTGACATGGCACAGATGGGTCGGCCACGCACGTTTGATCGTGACCTGGCAATCACTCAGGCGCTGCACCTGTTTTGGGAGCATGGCTATGAAGCGACCTCGCTCAGCCAACTCAAGGCCGGGATGGGCGGCGGTATCAGCGCGCCGAGTTTTTACGCCGCGTTTGGCTCGAAACAGGCGCTGTTCAATGAAGTGGTCGAGCGCTATCTCGACACCCACGGCCGGGTCACCGACAGCCTGTTCGATACAACCCTGCCGCCCCGAGAAGCCATTGAAACCGCCCTGCGCCGTTCAGCGAAAATGCAATGCGAGCCCGACCACCCCAAGGGGTGCCTGGTGTCGTTAGGGCTGATGAGTGCGTGTTCAGAAGAGAGCAAGGCCATCGCCGAACCGCTGATGCGCACCCGAATCCTCAACCGTACCGCCATGGCTGCATGCGTCGAACGCGCTGTCGCGGCAGGTGAATTGCCCGCAACGGTGATCCCCGAAACGCTTGCTGCTGCCTTTGACAGCTTTCTGCTTGGCTTGTCGACCCTGGCACGCGATGGCGTGGCGCATGAAACGCTGGATGCTGCGGTGACGCAGATGATGGGAATGTGGGACGGTTTGCGCGCTGCCGCGCATTGAATGCAAGCGGGTAGGAGCTGCTTCAGCAGCGAAGGCTCAATACTGTACTTAGGTATATAAATCGATAGCCTGCATTTTTATTAATGAAACCGAATCAGGCTGCCGATATCGAGTGGCGACGACGGGAAAGGACATCCGCGAGGTGATTTACGCTTGACCGGGTCCGCGAATTACCTACAGGGAGTTTTTTATGAAATACCGATCTCGCCTGCACAGTGTGCTGGCCGTCGCCGGGTTTGTGACTGCACTGCTGCCTGCGACGGGGAGCGCCTTCATGGGCTCGGCTCTGGCGATCGTCATGTTGCCTTCAATAATTTCTAGCCTTCTGCTTCCCATGGCAATTGTTATCAACCTCTGGGCCCTGGTATCCGGCTGGCGGCTGTTTCTTTTTTTCGTATCAGGGAAAAACGAACCAGGACCGGGCTGCTGGATCGGGCTGGTGATCTTTTGTGTTTCCGTAACGAGTTTCAGCATTTACACGAAATGGCCGAAATTTGAACTGCCTTGGCTGACCCTTGCGGTGGTCCTGCATTGGCTGTGGCTGTATTGGAAGGATTTCAGGCTGGACTGGCGGCGGGCAGTCACTCATTAAAGGGTGGGCATGCCCCCCGACCAAGGGATCCGGTAGAAGCTCGCTCGCGAAGACGCCGGGGCCGACAAATCCTCTGACGTGCCTGACAGGCCGTCTGCACGAACGAGTTCCTGGGCGTTGCGCCTTACCAGCTATACGCCACCTGCGCATAGTAGAACGCACCGCTGTAGCCATAAGGCGAGTAGGTGCTGTACGCCAGGTTGCCGCCGCTGTTGGCGAAGCTGTTGAGCTTCTCCGGGTATTGGTCGGTGACGTTGTCGCCGCCCACGGTGAAGGTCCAGTTGTTCCAGTTGTAGTCCACCGACAGGTCCAGCAGCCAGGCGGCGCTGAAGGTCTGGTCGTTGACCGGGTCGGCCTGGTAGCTGGTGAACTCACCGTAGCGCACCAGGTTGGAATGCAGCGCCCAGTTGCCGAAGGTGAAGTCGTTGCCGAAGCTCAGCTTGTGCTTGGGCGTGGTGTCACCCAGCAGGCCGATGCGCTCGCGGCGGTCGACGCGCACCAGATCGACGCCCAACTGGCTGAGCACGCCAGGGTTGGCTTTGACGTCGGTGACTTTGGTGTGGCTGTAGTTGTAGCCCAGGGTGCTGTTCCAGCGCACGCCGTTGTCGAAGCGGTAGCGATAGTTGGCGACCAGATCGACGCCGTCGGTGCTGGTGTCGGTGGCGTTGGTGAAGTAGCGCACCGAGGTGTAGTTGATGTCCCCTACCCCGTTGGCCCGCAGGTAGTTGGCCGCAGCGTTGTTGAGCACCAGGTTGGACGACAGCGAGATCCGGTCCTTGATGTCGATGCGGTACACATCGGCGGTCACGGTCAGGTTGTCCAGCGGTTCGAGCACCAGACCCAGGCTGTAGTTACGCGACTTTTCCGCTTCAAGGTCTTCAGCACCCAGCAGTTGCGCCACGCGGCTGCTGGCCGGGAAGGTGCCGGCTTCCTGGATGCTGTTGCCGATCAGTTGCGACGAGGTGAAGGCAAAGTTCTGCTGGGCCAGCGACGGTGCACGGAAGCCGGTGGAGACGCTGCCGCGCAACGCGACCTGCGGGGTGAAGTCGTAACGGGCCGATATCGCCCCGCTGACGTTGGAGCCGAAGTCACTGTAGTCCTCATGGCGCACCGCCGCCGAAGCGCTGAGTTTGTCGGTGAAGTTGGTTTCCAGGTCCAGGTACTGGGCGAAGTTATGCCGAGAGGTGCTACCGGCGTCCGAAGCGCGGAAGCCTGCCAGCCCCGAGCTGCCGCTCTGGAAGTACGATTCAGCCTGGCCGGCAGCAATCTGATAACCCTGGCGCAGGTATTCAGTACCGAACGCCACCGACACCGGGTTGGGCAGCCAGGACGCGCTGAACTCGCGAGACAGATCGAGGCTGAGCTGCTTCTGGTCGTTGGTCAGGGTGCCGTTATAGAACGAACGCGGCGTGGCCAGGCCGAGCGAGGTGTTGATGGTCTTGGTGCGGATTTCGTAGCTGTTTTTGCCGTAGTTGGCCGACAGGTCGTAGTGCCAGTCGTAAGCCAGTTCGCCACGCAGACCGGCCACCAGGGTGGTGTCTTCCAGGGTGCCGCGAATCAGAGGCAGGTAGCCGTTGGGGAAAATTGCCGGGTTGTTGTTCGACGCGTTGCTGGCCCGGTAGAAGGCAGCAGTTTCGCCACGACGCTTGCTGTAACCGCCGAAGCTGTAGAACTCGGCCGCATCGTTGAAGCTGTACTCGCTGTTGAACTGGATCTTGCCCTCTTCACTGGCCGGCTCACCCTGACGGAATACATGCTGGCCGTAGGTGGTCGAGCCGATGCTCGCGGCGCGGAAATCATCACCGGCGCGGTCGGTGTAGTCGTTGTTGGCGCCTTCGGCGGACAGGTTGATAAAGCCATTTTCACCCAGCGCAAAACCGGTATTGCCGGCCACCTGGCGCTGGATGCCATCGCCTTTTTTGTACTGGCCGAAGCGGGTCGAAACCGTACCGCCGTTGTCCGCGCTTTTCAGAATGACGTTGATCACCCCGGCAATCGCATCGGAGCCATAACGCGCCGAAGCCCCGTCACGCAGCACTTCGATACGCTCGATGGCCGACAGCGGGATGGCGTTCAGATCCGCCGGTGCCGAACCGCGCCCCACCGCGCCGCCCAGGTTAATGAACGCCGACGTGTGGCGGCGCTTGCCGTTGACCAGCACCAACACCTGGTCCGGCGACAGCCCGCGCAACTGCGCCGGGCGGGTCAGCTCGGCGCCGTCCACCAGGCTGGGGCGTGGAAAGTTGATCGATGGAATCAGCTTGGCCAACACCGCGCCCAATTCGGCGGAGCCGGTGCTGCGCAGGGCATCGCCGCTGATCACATCAATCGGTGACAGCGACGCGCTGGCGGTGCGCTCCTGAGCGCGGGTACCGGTGACGATCACCGTGCTCAGGGTCGAAGACTCCTGCGCCGCTTCCTCTGCCCCCGCAAAGGTGCTGACGCCCAACAGATTGGCCGAAACGATTGCCGTGGCCAACAAATGACGCTTGAAACTCCTCATACCGCTCCCCTTGAATCCCTTTACCGAGGCAGGCAGCCCCAGCCGTGACGAGCGATCCGTGCGGCGGACGGTGGCGATCATCTGGTCATTATGATTTGAATAACGGTGGCCCGATGACATATATCCTAACGCGATTTAAATGTGGTTTTTAAATACGATTTAGAAATATGCAAGTGCAATTGGGTTTGGATTCACAGGCCGCGCAGCACGCCATTCTGTTCAGACGCGCAACTCCCGCAACACCTCCAGCACATGGGTTGTGGCGCGTTCACAGCGGGCGGCGCGATGGGCAATCCCCAACTGGCGCCATAACGGCGGCTGCAAGGGCCGCATCACGATGCGCGGGTCAGGCGCCGGGGTGGCAGCCTCATGGGGCAGCAGCGTGGCACCGTAGCCTGCCGCCACCAGGCTCTTTATCGCATCGTTGTAGTTAAGCTCGATACGCGCCACGGGATGGCACTCATCAGCGGCAAACCACTCGCTGGTCAGGCGCGCCAGTCGGGTGCTGCTGTCATTGAGAATCAGCGGCTGACGGGCCAGCCAGGCTGGTGTGATGATCTCGGGGCATTGCCAGCGGGCCGGCAGAAAAGCCATGACCGGATCACGCCGCCACGGCTCGATGCACAACCCCTTGGCTGGCGCCTGCGGCAAGGCGACCAAACCAATGTCCAGCGCTCCGCAGACCAACCGATGCAAGGTTTCCTGAGAGGTCAGCACCGCAACCTGGACGTCGATAGCCGGATGCCGTTCGCCGAGAATCTCCAGGGCCTGAGGCATCAACTGCGCAATCGCACCGGTGGATGCGCCCAGCCGTACCCGCCCGGCCAGCCCCTGGACCTGACGTTGCACTTCCTCCAGCGCCTGGTCGGCTTCGGCCAGCAGGTTGCGGGCCCGCACGATCAGCGTTTCACCGATGGCGGTAGGCTGCACCTGCCCGCGGGTACGCGACAGCAGTGCAGCGCCCACCCGCGCCTCAAGGTCGGCAATGTGCAGGCTGACCGTCGGCGCGGCGAGGTTGAGCGCCCGCGCCGCTTGAGCGAACGACCCCAGGTCGGCAATCGTCACCAGGGTACGCAGACGGTCGAGGCTGACTTCACGCATGGCGCGGCACTCATTCAGAAAAACTGAATAAAAGCATTTTTAAATTCAACTTTCACTATCTTAGGTATCAACCGAATATTCGCCGGGTTGATTCCTCACGCGAGAACAGCTTCATGAGCACCCCCCTGATCTTCATCGATGGCGACCAAGGCACCACCGGGCTGCAAATCCAGCAGCGTCTGCAAGGACGCACCGGCCTGCAGTTGCTGACCCTGCCAGCCGAGCGGCGCAAAGACCCGCTGCTGCGTGCCGAGGCCCTGAATGCGTGCGACATCGCCATTTTATGCCTGCCGGATGACGCCGCCCGCGACGCCGTCGCGATGATTGAAAACCCTGCGGTACGAGTGATTGATGCCAGCTCTGCGCACCGCACCAGCGCCGGCTGGACCTACGGCTTTGCCCAGATGCACGCCGGGCAGGCCGAACAGATTGCCAAGGCCCGGCGCGTTAGCAACCCTGGCTGCTACCCCACCGGGGCGATTGGCTTGTTGCGGCCGTTGCTGGATGCCGGCCTGCTGCCTGCCGATTACCCGCTCAGTATTAATGCCGTGTCGGGCTACTCCGGCAAAGGCCGCGCCGGCATCGAGCAGTACGAGGGCGCACATGCCGCCGACGCGCCGGCCTTTCAGGTTTATGGATTGGGCCTGACGCACAAGCACGTACCGGAAATCCAGAAGCACAGCGGGCTGAACCAACGGCCGCTGTTCATCCCGGCCTACGGCGCTTTCCGCCAAGGGATCGTGCTCACCGTGCCGCTGCAGCTGCGGCTGCTGCCCTCGCGGCAGGCGAACCAACGCACCCGCGCCGCCGATCTGCACGCCTGCCTGGTGCAGCATTACGCTGCCAGCGACTACGTGCAGGTGATGCCGCTGCAACAGTCTGCGGCACTGAGCCACCTCGACCCACAGGCGCTCAATGGCACCGATGCGCTGCGCCTGATGGTTTTCGAACATGACGAGCACGCCTTGCTGGCAGCAGTGTTCGACAACCTCGGCAAAGGCGCAGCGGGTGCCGCGGTACAGAATCTGGATCTGATGCTCAGCGGCGCAGCGGCTCAGGAGCCTCCCGTGCGATTAAACGCCCTACGCACGTGACCCGGATAGCGAATCGTCAGTCAACCCATCTCGGCGCGCTATCTGGCCCGGCACTTTCGGGCTGCGCGCGGTGGGTTCTGGCTTTCTCTTTTTGGACGCAACAATGAACAAGACTCTGGCTTCGTCACTTTTCACCTTGGGCCTGCTGGCCAGTCCAAGTGCCTGGGCAGACGGCCCGCTGCTGTGGCATGACGAAAGCATCACTTACCTGTACGGCAAGAACTTCAAGATCGACCCGGCGATCCAGCAGACCATCACCCTGGAACATGCCAGCGCCTGGACCTGGGGCGATCTGTTTGTGTTTGTCGATAACATCTGGTTCAACGGTGCGAAGTCGGGCAACGGCAACCACACAATGTACGGCGAGATCAGCCCGCGCCTGAGCGCCGGCAAGCTGTTCGACACCGACCTGTCATTCGGCCCGATCAAGGACGTGCTGCTGGCCAGCACCTGGGAGTTCGGCGATGACGATGTGGATGCTTACCTGCTGGGTCCGGGTTTCGACCTGGCGGTTCCCGGCTTTGACTATTTCCAGCTGAACTTCTACTACCGCCAGCCTGACGGTGACCGGGTGCGTGCCGGCGCCTGGCAGATCACACCGGCGTGGTCGTACACCCTGCCGCTGGGCAACTCCAACCTGGTGATCGACGGCTTCATCGACTGGGTGGTCAATAACAAGTCCAGCAGCGGCGGCAAGCAGAGCGACTACCACGCCAACCTGCACTTCAACCCGCAGATCAAGTACGACCTGGGCAAGAGCCTGGGTTACGAGGCCAAGCATCTGTATGTCGGCGTGGAGTATGACTACTGGTCCGACAAATACGGGATCAAGGACAGCCAGGTATTTGCGACCGACCAGAACACCACCAGCCTGCTGGTCAAGTACCACTTCTGAGCCAGCGCTGTTTGACTGGGTGTTTGCCGCGCTGTCGCACGGCAAACACGGGACTCCGTAGACCGGCCGGGCGGCGATCCGCTTTAGCCGGGAAGCCTTCGCTGCTGAAGCAGCTCCTACGAGCGAGAACGGTCGCGCACTGGCTTCAGCTCTTTTCAGTCTTGGGCGCACCCTGCGCTTCAACCGTCGACACCTTGCTGTTATCCAGCGCCGCGATCTCGCGCTGTGCCGTAGCCAGGTCAAAGGCGTTGTCCCACTTGGCAATCGCAATGGTGCCGATGCCGTTGCCAATCAGATTGGTCACGGCCCGCGCCTCATTGAGGAAGCGGTCGATACCCAACAACAGCACCAGCCCCACCAACGGAATGGTGTGAATGGTGGTCAGGGTTGCGGCCAGGGTCACAAAACCCGCACCGGCGACACCCGCCGAGCCTTTGGAGGTCAGCAACAGCACCCCCAGCAGCACGCACTGGTCCATGACCGTCAGCGGTGTGTTGGTGGCCTGGGCTACGAAAATCGCAGCCATGGTCAGGTAGATGCAGGTGCCATCGGCGTTGAAGGTAAAGCCGGTTGGCAACACCATGCCGACCACCGATTTCTGGCAACCGAGTTTTTCCAGCTTGGCCATCATCCGCGGCAGCACCGACTCGGTGGAACAGGTGCCGAGCACGATCAGGATTTCATCCTTGAAGTAGCGCAGGAACTGCATCAACGGCAGGCCAGACCAGCGCGCCACCGCGCCGAGAATGATCAGGATGAACAGCAAGGTGGTGACATACAGCGCGATCAGCAGTTGCCCCAACGACAGCAAGGTGCCGATACCGTACTTGCCGATGGTGAATGCCATGCCTGCACCGGCACCGATAGGCGCCAGGCGCATGACCATCGCCACGATCTTGAACAACCCTTGTAGCAACAGATCAATGATGTTGATCAACGGTCTGGCGACCGGTCCCATCTGCACCAGCGCCACGCCCATCAGCACCGACAACAGGATCACCTGCAGCATCGAGCCTTTGGCGAAAGCATCGACAAAGGTGTTGGGAATGATGCCAAGGAAGAAGTCCACCGTACCGCCCTGCTCATGCGCGACCTGGGTGTACTTGCTGATGGTGCTGCCATCGAGCTTGCTGGAGTCAATGTTCATGCCCTCGCCGGGCTTGAGGATATTGACCACCACCAGGCCGATGACCAGGGCAATGGTGGAAAGGATTTCAAAGTAGATCAGCGCTTTCACACCAATGCGCCCGACCTCCTTGATGCTGCCCATCTTGGCCATACCGACCACCACCGTGCCGAAGATGATCGGCGCCAGCAGCATCTTGATCAGCTTGATGAAACCATCGGCCAGCGGTTGCAGTTTGGCGCCGAAGCCAGGTTCGAAGTAACCCAGCAGACCACCGATGACGATGCCGATCAGCACCTGCACATAGAGCTGGCTGTACCAGCGGGAACCGGACTTTTCCATGTTGTCGCACCTCTTTTGTTTTTGTTGGGAGGGCATGCAGTAGGGCACCTCTAAAAACTACCTGCGTGGCCATCGCGTTGTTGAAATCAGGCTCAAAATGCTCATTTACAACCCGTAAAATCCGCTTTCTCGCCTGATTTCGCCTAGCGCTGCCTGCCTCGCCTACGTTTTTAGAGGCACCCCGCAGCGGCCGCCACACCAGACGGCCGCTGCGGGGCATCAACGTTCGCCCAGCTCGCGCATCACCTCATAGAGCGCGGCCTTGGCTTCGAAACCCACCCCCGGAATGTCCGGCAGGCCGACGTAGCCGTTTTCGACGCGGATGCCGTCGGCAAAGCCGCCAAACGGCTGGAACACGTCCGGGTAGGACTCGTTACCGCCCAGGTGCAGACCGGCAGCAATGTTCAGCGACATCTGATGCCCGCCGTGCGGCACCACGCGCCGCGACGACCAGCCCAGCTCCTGCATCACGTCGAGGGTGCGCAGGTACTCCACCAAGCCGTAAGACAGTGCGCAGTCGAACTGCACGAAGTCGCGGTCCGGGCGCATGCCGCCGTGGCGCAGCAGGTTGCGCGCATCCTGGTGGGAGAACAGGTTCTCGCCGGTGGCCATCGGCAGGTCATAGTGGTTGGCCAGTTCGGCTTGCAGGGCGTAGTCCAGCGGGTCACCGGCTTCCTCATACCAGAACAGGTCGTATGGCTTGAGCGCTTCGGCGTAGGCAATCGCGGTTTTCAGATCGAAGCGGCCGTTGGCGTCTACCGCCAGGCGCTTGCCGCTGCCGACCACATCCAGCACCGCTTCGATGCGCGACAAATCTTCGGCCAGCGGCACGGCGCCGATTTTCATCTTCACCACGTCGTAGCCACGGTCCAGATAGCTCTGCATTTCGGCCTTGAGCTGGGTGTGGTCCTTACCGGGGTAGTAGTAACCGCCGGCGGCGTAGACCCAGACCTTGTCGTCGGCTACGCCATTGCGGTAACGGTCGGCCAGCAGCCGGTACAGCGGCTTGCCTTCGATCTTGGCTACCGCGTCCCAGACCGCCATGTCGATGGTGCCCACCGCCACCGAGCGCTCACCATGACCGCCGGGCTTCTCGTTGGTCATCAGGGTTTTCCAGATGGCGAACGGGTCGAGGTTGTCGTTGGCCTCATCAATCAGCGATTCGGGGCTGGCTTCGCTGATCCGCGCCAGGAAGCGGTCGCGCATCAGCGCGCCCTGACCATAACGGCCATTGGAGTTGAAGCCGTAACCGATCACCGGCTTGCCGTCGCGGATCACATCGGTGACCACTGCGACCACCGAGCAGGTCATCTTCGAAAAGTCGATGTAAGCGTTGGCAATGGGCGAGGCAATGGAAACGGTTTTTTCGCGGATATCAACGATGCGCATGGCGCTGTCCTCTTGTTGTGTTGAGCACAACGTTAGGCGCATCCCGCCGTGGCGAATAATGCCGTTATCGCGCCGGGCAATGCCGAAACAGCATCGCCCAAACTTGGATGGGTACGAAATATTTGCTTTAGGCGTGCTATAACGGTTCACCCCCATGCACAGGCAGCATCACCATGGAACTGGTCTGGCTCGAAGACTTCATTGCCCTGGCCGAACACGGCGGCTTTATTCGCGCAGCGCAAACCCGGCATGTGACCCAACCGGCATTCAGCCGACGCATTCGTGCGCTGGAGCAATGGATGGGGGTCGAGCTGTTCCAGCGTTCGGCCCAGGGCGCAACCCTGACCCCGGCCGGCGAGCATGTGCTGGCCAGTGTTCAGGATGCCGCAGCACGCCTGTACCGCATCCGCGAAGAAGCCCGAGAGGTGGCCGGCACGGCGGCCAAGAGTCTCAGGTTTTCGGCGACCCATTCGTTGTCGTTCACGTTTTTTCCGAAATGGATCCGCCAGCTCGGGCGTGGCGCCCCGATTGAGGCGGTGCGCCTGCAGTCCGACAGCATGGCCGAGTGTGAGCGGCTGCTGATGCACGGTCAGGTGCAGTTTCTGATCAGCCATCGGCACCCGCAGGTGCCACCGAAGCTGCCGCCGGGCCAGTACCTGAGCAAGGCCATCGGTGAGGACAGCCTGATTCCGCTGATGGGCGCCGACGCCGGGTTCAGCGCCGACCTGCAAACTCTGCCCTACCTGGCTTACAGCAAAGAGTCGGGGCTGGGGCGGATCATCGACCATCACCTGCAAGACAAGGCCGGTTACCTGCACCTGCAACCCTCGTTCAGCAGTCATCTGGCCGCGGTGCTCACCTCCATGGCGCTTGAAAACAAAGGCGTGGCCTGGCTGCCCAACAGCCTCACCGAGCAGGAGCGCGCCGACGGCAAGCTGGTGCGGGCGCTGGATGACAGCTGGGACATTCCGCTGCAAATCCACCTGACCCGCCCGCTGGCACCCTTGCCGCCGTTTGCCGAAGCGTTCTGGGCCGGGCTGGACTGAACAGTTTTCAGTTACCTGATCGGCCAAGTCGCTTGGCCACTGGTCTATAACCCGAATGGATGCACCAGCGGCCGGTGCCGCTCAATCTTCACCGGCGCCTCGGCCAGCGGCCATTGGGCCAGGGGCTCGTACTTACCCTTGTAGGACTCATACAGCACGAACTCGCGGGCGCTCAGGTGAAACTCGGTGCCCAACGGCGCCTCCGGCACCTCGCCACGGTAGTCGCGCAGCAGGGTCACGTGGGGCTGAAACTCGCGAGGGTCGACGGCAAAGCCCAATGGCAGCATGGCCTGCTGCAGTTCATACACCCAACGCAAAAAGGCCGCTTGCGGGTACTCCGGCACCAGCACCAGGGCCTGGCTGCGCCGCCAGACCTGCAGTTGGTCGAGCACAATCGACGGCGACGCAGCCAGCGGGCGCAAGCGCGCAGCCGCCTCGGTGATCGCTGGCAGCTGTGACACGCCGACATCGCCCAGAAACATCAGGGTCAGGTGAAAATTCGCCGCCGGTACCGGACGGCCGCCGCGCAGTTTCAAGTCCGAGCGCCA
The DNA here is from genome assembly GCF_000829415.1 of Pseudomonas sp. StFLB209. Lineage (NCBI taxonomy): Bacteria > Pseudomonadati > Pseudomonadota > Gammaproteobacteria > Pseudomonadales > Pseudomonadaceae > Pseudomonas > Pseudomonas sp. StFLB209. The sequence goes on from NZ_AP014637.1 coordinate 5,367,706, forward strand.
GCGTGAAATGGCCTTGGTTTGCGCACCATCGCAAGGCAAGGCGAAGAACAACCGCTTGAAGGGCTCGTTGGGGGTGAAGTCGTTGCTGCTCATCGGGCGTTCCTCCATGCAGTAATCGGTACCAACATACCCTATTGCGATGGAGGGTTGCCAAGCGGTTGAAGTTCACAGAATTGAACGCCGGTGAACGGAGAACGCGACTCAAGCCCGATAGTGTTCGGTTAAACGCTGCACACTTCTATCGGAGCTACCTTGGTATGGGCGGCACTCCGACGAAGAGCCCGACAAAGCCACCACCGATGCAATGCAGCGAATGTGCCGCCGCCCTCGCGAGCAAGCTCGCGCCTACAGGCCTTGCCACTCCTGCACCAGCAACTCAACCAGTTCGCGGGCCGGCAGCTGGCGGGCCAGCGGTGCGCCCTGCCCGGCCCAATGCGCAGCAAACTCATCGCTGCCGGCCCTGGCCGCTGCGCCATTGAGCTGCTTGGCCGCATCATAGGCCAGCGGATAAGCCGCAGGCTGCACACCGCCCCGCTCGGCATGCTCGATAAACCGATTGACGATGCCCCGCGCCGGACGCCCGGACAGCGTGGCGGTCAGGCGGGTCACAGCCGCGCGCGGGCTTTTCAGATTGGCGCGATAACCCTGGTTGGCCGCCGACTCGGGGCAGAGGATAAAAGCCGTACCCAGTTGCGCGGCAGCCGCCCCTAGATCCAGCGCAGCCCGAATCCCCTGGCCGTCCATGATGCCGCCAGCGGCAATGATCGGCAGGTCGATGTGGTTGGCCAGCAACCGCACCAGCACCGAAGTGCTCAACCGCTCATCAACCGCCTGCGGGTCGAACATCCCGCGGTGCCCGCCGGCCTCGATGCCTTGAGCAACGATGCCATCAAAGCCCAGCTGTTGGATCTGCAGTGCCTCGGGCAGATTGGTGGCACTGGCCAGGGTGAAAATTCCGGCCTGTTTGAACGCTTGCAGTTGCGCGGCAGACGGCAGGCCGAAATGAAAACTGACCACCGCCGGGCGCGTGTCGAGCAACATCTCGAACAGTTGATCATCGGTGGCAAAGCTTTTGTAGATTTCGTCCAGAGCAGCCGGCGGCTCCACGGCAAACTCATCGAACAACGGCTGCAAGTGCCTGAGCCAGGCCTGCTCGCGCGCAGCATCGCGCACGGCGGGCGCATGACAGAACACATTGACGTTGAATGGCCGGTCGGTCAGTGCCTGGGTCTGCTCGATCATCTGCCGGGCCTGGGCCACCGTGCTGGCGCCGATGCCCAGCGAGCCCAGCGCACCTGCATTCGATACCGCCGCTGCCAGTTCAGGCGTGGCAACTCCGGCCATGGGCGCCTGGATGATCGGATGGGTGCCCAGCCGGGCAGTAAATGCGTTAGCAAAACTCATGATCGGCTCCACCGGATGCTCAAGTAAAACGGCGATTGATAATTATCATATTGAGAATAATATAGTCACATTATTCTTCAATGGTGAATTTAATTGGATCTGGAAAGCCTGCGCATTTTCGACGCTGTGGCCGCCGAGCTGAGCATCACTCGCGCCGCCGCGCGCCTGGGTCGAGCGGCCTCGAATGTCACCACGCGCATCCAGCAACTGGAAGCAGAGCTTGCCACCGAGCTGTTCATTCGCAGTGGTAAACGCATCGCCCTGTCGCCGGCCGGCCAGCAGTTCCTGAGCTACGCCCGGCGCATGCTGGCGCTGGAGGATGAAGCACGGCAGATGCTCAACGGCAGCGCCGAGGGCGGCAGCCTGCGGGTCGGCAGCATGGAAAGCACCGCCGCCAGTCGCTTGCCTGAGCCGCTGGCCGCCTACAGCCTGGCTTATCCGCAAACCCGTTTACTGATCAGCACCGGCCCCTCGGTGGTGCTGCTCGAACAGCTTCGTCAGGGCTTGCTCGACTGCGCCTTCGTGGCCTTGCCCGAAGATTTGAACGATGAACTGGCGATGGCCACCAGCGGCTTGCGAGGCATGCAACTCTGGCAAGAACAACTGCTGCTCCTGCTGCCAGCCAGCGAGGCTGAAGTGCAAAAACCTGCTCAGGTACGCACTCGCACCTTGGCGGCGTTCAAATCCGGTTGCACGTATCGGGCGCTGGCCGAGCAGGCGCTGCAAACGGCCAATGATCCGCGCTGGCAGTTTCAGGAATTGGGCTCTTATCACGCCATGCTGGCCTGTGTGGCCGCAGGTGCGGCGGTGACGGTGTTGCCGCGCAGCGTCTTGCAACTGTGCCAATACCCGGTGCAGTTGCCGACTCTGGACCTCGGCAACCGCACGACCTGGCTGGTGTGGCGAAGGGGCTATGCCACACCGGCATTTGAACGTTTTGCCGAAATAATTCGGCACCATGCAGGAGCGGCTTCAGCCGCGAACAGAGTGCAACCGCTTCATGACTAGGGTCGCGAAAGCGCTGTATCAGTCTTCGCAGAACCTCAACCGGTTACCGAACGGGTCATGCACTTCCAGCAGCCGCCCCCAGGCCTGCTCGACGATTTGCGGGCGTCCGTAGCCGTATTGCTTGGCGTGCAGCTCATCGCGCAGCGCCTCGACACCCTGCATCGGAATGAAAATGGTCGCGCCGGGGCTGGCATCGCCATGGTGTTCGGACAAGTGCAGTTGCAGGCCATCGCGTACGATACCCAGGTACAGCGGCAGGCCTGGCTCGAAGCGGTGTTCGAACTCGACACTGAAACCCAGGAAATCCAGATAGAACTCCCGCGCCTTGGCTTCGTCGAAGCTGCGCAGGATCGGGATTGGTTTGGCGAAGCTGATCGCGGCCGGTGCAGACTGCTCGGGCAGCCGCGCTGCCGCAACATTCCAGTCCTTGTAACCCAACTGTTGGGCGACCAGTTCCAGCGCGGCGCTATGCGAAAGTACGCTATCGGGCAACGCAGCGCGCAAGCGCTTGGCCATTTGTTTGGCCTGTTCAATGGTGATCATCACAGCTCTCCGGTCAAGGCAGTCCGGTGCCCGCATTGCCAAGCCTCGACGCTTGAAAGCAGCGATAGGGTTGGGTGTGTACAGCGATGCTTTCACCTTCCTGGCCGGTAGAAGACGCAGGGCGAGCGGCGGGCAGCATCAGGCCGGTGCTGATGCTACACCTTGCCAGACGTGCGGGGAACCCGCCGTGGCACCGGCCCTGACCTTTCGCTTTACAGCCCGATGCCCTACCATGCCGCTCGCCGGTTTCCACCAGGAATTAATAGGGAATCCGTCGCTCATCAGGTTGCTCGGCCATCTGACCCGCGAACCGGAACTGCCCCCGCAACTGTAGGTGCCGAGCCTGCTCCACGATGCCACTGGGTCAAACGATCCGGGAAGGCCGGAGCCGGGCCTGGACGCGCCAGTCAGGAGACCTGCCGGCAAAAAATCAACCAACCGGCGGGGTGTCCGGGATGGACATCCGCGCCCGGCTCCGGGTGCAGCCCTGTGTTTATGGGGCTTATCGATGCCTGTCCGGGCGCCTGCCTTTGTGCAGCTTCGACAGGAGTACCGCAGCATGCTCGCTCGCCTTATCACCCTGGCCGCCACGTTCAGCCTTGCCGGTCTGGCCCAGGCCGCCGCCACCCAGTACCCGTTGACCATCGATAACTGTGGCAAGCCACAGACTTTCGCCCAGGCTCCCGAGCGCGCCGTCACCATCGGCCAGGCCGGCACGGAAATTCTTTATTCGCTGGGGCTGGGCGACAAACTGGTGGGCACCTCGTTGTGGTTCAACAATGTGCTGCCGGAGTTCAAGGCGCAGAACGACAAGGTCGAGCGCCTGGCCGACAACGATCCGAGCTTCGAGGCGGTGATCGGCAAGCGGCCGCAACTGCTGACCGTGCAGTTCGAGTGGATGGTCGGCCCCCAAGGGGTGGTCGGCACCCGTGAGCAATTCAGCGACCTGAAGATCCCCACCTACCTGCTGCCTTCGGACTGTGAAGGCAAGGACAACCTGGTCGGCGCCGACGGCACCCGCACGCAAAACTTCCAGATCGACACCATCTATAAAAGCGTCAGCCAGTTGGCCGAGATTTTCGATGTGCAGGAGCGTGGCCAGCAGTTGAACACCGAGCTGAAGGGACGCCTGGACAACGCCACCCGTCAACTGGCTGGCAAGGACCTGAGCAACACCAGTGCGGTGTTCTGGTTCTCCAGCGCTGACCTGGAAATCGACCCGTACGTCGCCGGTCGCCAGGGTGTTGCCGACTTCATGCTGCAGACCCTGGGCGTGCGCAACGTGGTCGAGTCCAGTGAAGAATGGCCAACCGTGGGCTGGGAAACCCTGGCCAAGGCCAACCCGACCTGGATCATCATTGCGCGCATGGACCGTCGGCGTTTCCCGGCGGATGACTTCCAGAAAAAGCTGGAGTTTCTCCACAAAGACCCGGTGACCAAAAACATGGATGCGGTGAAGAACAACCGCATCATCATCCTCGACGCTGACGCCATGCAGGCTGGTGTGCGCCTGTTCCGTGGCCTGGAAACCCTGGCCAGCGCGTTTGCCAGTGGCAAGGCCGAACAGCCATGAGACGTTTGGCCTGCTGGCTGCTGCTCGGTATCGCACTGCCAGCGACAGCAGAAGTCTGGGAAGTCAAAATGCTCACCCGTGGCGCCGAGGGCGCCATGGTCTATGAACCGGATCACCTGCACATCGCTGCCGGTGATACGGTGCGATTTCTGCCCACCCAGAGCGGCCATAACGCGGCCAGCCTGACGGGCCTGCTACCGCAGGGCGCCGATGCCTTCAAAAGCCCGTTGAACAAGCCGTTCGAACACACTTTCAGCGTGCCGGGACTGTACGGCGTGCAGTGCATTCCGCATCTGGCTATGGGCATGGTCATGCTGATTCAGGTGGGTGAAGCAAATAGCCAGGCAGGTCTGCCAGATGACCTGCCGGCGCGGGCCAAAGAGCGTTTTGCTACGCAACTGCAGAATTTGCGGGCTTCACGCTAAGTTGGTGGACGCGCCATTGCATTCGTCGGCTGAGCCGACTCCCACCGGGCCGCGCCGCCCTTAACTGATCGGCATTATCCCGTAGGAGCGGCTTTAGCCGCGAAGGCTTCCCGGCTAAAGCGGATCGCCGCCCGGCCGGTCATTCAGGCCGTTTAAGCAGGCAGGTGTCCATGATCCAGCCATTGGCTGCCCTGGCCTGCTCACGCAGCCGCTCAATGTCTTGAACCACATCATGCAGCTTGCCTGAAACGAGGATTTCATCTTCCGTGCCCAGGTAAGCGCCCCAGTAGACCTCCAGATCCTGGTCAACCAGACTGTGCAAGCCATTCCCGGCATCGAGCATCACCACCACACTGTCGACATTATCGGCAAAGCCTTCGGCCACAAGCCGCCCGGGGGTGATCGCGATCGAGCGACCGATATTGTTGAGTGCCACCTTGTGCTGTGCGGCCAGGGCCTGGACGCTGCTGATGCCGGGAATCACCTGATAATCCAGCGCGTGACGCCCGCTCCGGCTGATGGCTTCGATGATACGGATCGTGCTGTCATACAACGACGGATCGCCCCAGACCAGAAACGCCCCGCACTGCCCGTCTTGCAGCTCTTCGTCAATCAGCCGCTCGAAGACCAACTGTTTGGCCGCATTGAGTTCAGCGACGCTCTGCCGGTAATCTTCAGCGTCACCTGCCCGTGACGGGCTCGGCGCTTCGACCATGCGGTAGTCACGGTCCTTGATGTAACGCTCGCAGATGTCCCGCCGCAGCTGATTGAGCTTGCCCTTGCTCAGGCCTTTATCCATCAGGAAGAACACATCCACCTGATTCAGCGCGTTAACGGCCTGGACAGTGAGGTAGTCCGGGTTGCCGGCACCGATGCCAATGATCAGGATGGTTTTCATGACACCTCCAGCCAGCACAACCACCGGAACCTTTGGGCTTCAAGCGGCCACGCTTAGGCCGCGCAGCTCTGTGCCGGGGTCGCGGTGACAGACTCTGGCCAGTTGAGCGCCTTGGCCAGCACGGCAACCTCAGCGCACTTTTGCACGGCGCTGGCCAGCCCGCCGTGCCGTCCGGCATCAGGCAGGCCATCACCGGCTGCGGCGGCCGGACCGTGCAGCAACGAGCACGATGGCGCGACCCACAGGCGTTCACCAAGCCGTTCGTGAGCATGGCGCAACAGCGCCAGCGCCCGGTCCAGATCGCAGCGTTGCGGCTGACGAGCGTCGACCAGCCCCAGCGACAGGATCTTGTATGCCGGCAAGCGGTCGAGAATCACCGGGTAACGGGCCGGGGCGCAAGCCAGGTCGATGTGCAGGCCATCGACCGGTAATCCGGCGGCCAGGCCAAGGTTGTCTTCCAGGCCACCGAAATAAGTGGCGACCAGCTTCTTCAGCGGTTCGCGCTGCAGCAGGTTGTAGACGCGCTCATAGGCATTTTTCCACTCCTGCGGCAGGTCGAGCACCAGGATCGGCTCATCGATCTGCACCCACTCGACACCCTGGGCAGCCAGGCGCTGAAAGATCTGGCCATACAGCGGCAGCAGGCGGTCGACCAGTTCCAGTTTGTTGAACGCCTGGTCCTTGGCCTTGCCCAGCCACAGGTAAGTCAGCGGGCCGATCACCACCGGTTTGACCGCATACCCCAGCGCATGGGCTTCGTCGACTTCTTCGAACAACTGCTCCCAGCTCAGGGAAAACGCTTGATCGGCGCTGAACTCAGGGACCAGATAGTGCTCCTGAGTGTCAAACCACCGGCTCATGTCGTCGGCAGTGGCGTCACGGGCCATGCTGAACAGCGTCTGTAACGTCGGCCTGAATTCGCCTTTGCTACGTACATGCGGCGCGACCACACCGAACATCAGCGAGTGGCTCAGCACCTGGTCGTACCAGGCGAAATCACCCACCGGCAACAGCTCGATACCGGCCCCCTTTTGCATTTGCCAGTGCGCGCTACGCAACGCTCGGCCTTTGGCACGCAACCCGGCTTCGTCGAGCTCGCCGTTACAGAAGGCCTCACGCGCCTTGTTCAGTTCATGGTCGCGGCCAGAGCGCGGAAAACCCAGATTATGTGCCAGGGCCATGGTGCAATCCTTCGGTGCAGATATTCGATGGCCAATTGTCGGCAAGCGCAGCGACTGAGACAAACTCATATAATTTGAGATGAACTAGAGTTTTTCTCATATTCGCATTTATCCCCTGCTCAATCGCCGCTTGGCCGTTCTCGCCATGTCGCTCTCAGACAACAGGCACCCACGCCACCAGTCGACAATAAGCGCCTTGCCCCACCGGTAGCGACATGATGATCAGCCTCAAGCAGGCCCTTAACGAGCAGCCTTTCGTTTGCCTCGTCGAATTCGTGCCCAAGCCCACCGCGAAAAGCTTCGAATCGTTCGAGACGCTGATGCAGCGCGGCGATTTCTGCGGCTGGCCGTTGCTCGGCACGATTGCCGACCGGGTCGGCAGCCGTTTCGACCTGACGCCGCTGGATGCCTACAGCCGCCTGTCGCGTCCGGTGCCGGCGCTGGTGCATTTTTCCGGCAAGGACCGCGAGCGCGCTGACCTACTCGGTCAGCTCGAACGCATCGACAATCTGGGTCTTGAGCAGTTGTTCATCGTCACCGGCGACCGGCTGCCCGGCCATGAGCCGGGCCAGCAGCCGGTGCGTTACCTGGAATCGGTATCGGCCTTGATGATCGCCCGGCAGGCGCGCCCACACTGGCTGCTGGGCGCGGCGCTGAACCCGTTCAAGTACCGCGAAGAAGAAAGCGGCGCGCAGTATTTCAAGGCTGAGAAAAAGCTCAAGGCCGGTGCGGATTTTCTCAGCCTGCAACTGGGCTTCGATGCGCAAAAGCATCTCGAAGCCCTGGCCTGGATGCGCCGCCAACCCTCGCCCAAGCCAATGCTGGCCTGTGTCATGGCCTTGACGGCAGGCCGGGCCAGGATGCTCGAGCATGTGGCCGGGACGGTGGTCAGCCCCTCGATGCTGGAGGCGGTGAACGCCGAGGCCGAAGTCTCGAAAGCGTTCGCTCAACAGCGCAGTATCAGCCGCCTGGGGTTGCAGATTGTCGGCCTGAAACTGATGGGCTATGCCGCAGTGGAGCTCTCTGGCGTACACGACGCCACGCAAATGCACGCGCTGGAGCAGGCGGTCAACGACTGGCAGGCGCAGATTACCGACCTTGAACAATGGTCCAGCGCCTGGCAGGCCAGTTGGCAGATGCCAGGGCTGGCACCGGTGAGCTTTCAGCCGGCCGGCGAAACCTGGCAACCGGGTCAATCGCAGGCCAGGGCCAGCAACAAAGAGCAGCTGCGTTACCACCTGATGGACGCCCTGCATCACCAGCTATTCAGCCGCACCACCTGGCTGAGCCGGGCATTTGGCTGGGCCGTGCGGCGGCCAGTGTGCGCGACGGCGGGTGGTGCGCGCCTGTTGCACCGCCTGGAGCGCAGTGCCAAACGCCCTATTGTTGGCTGCGATAGCTGTGGCCGCTGCCGCCTGCAAGACACCCTCTACGTGTGCCCCGAGACTTGCCCCAAAGGCCTGGCCAACGGGCCATGCGGCGGCACAAAGCTCAACCGCTGCGAATTTGGCGACCGCGAATGCATCCACAGCATCAAGTACCGCATCGCCAAGACTGTGCAGCAAACCGACGTGCTGAGCGACCGGCTGATTGCCTGCATCCCGGTCGAGACCCGGCATCGCAGCTCCTGGCCGCAGTGGTTTGAGGCCACCACGCCCTTGGTGGAAAGCACCCAAGAATTGACAACGACCAGTCGCTTGCAGGAGCCGCTTTAGCGGCGAAGGCTTCCCGGCTAAAACGGATCGCCGCCCGGCCGGTCCTACGAGGTAATGCCGATCAGTTAAGGTTCAACGCGATCCGGTGGAAGTTGACTTGCCGAAGTGCCGGACCGCAACGAAGACGGCGGCACATTCACAAGATGCTGTGACGACACTAAAGATTTAGATGGTCACTAGCCCCCTCACCCCGTGCGCCTCCATGTGCTCGCCCCGGCCCTGCTGGACAATCTCACCGCGCGACATGACCAGATACTGGTCGGCCAGCTCGGCGGCAAAGTCGTAGAACTGCTCGACCAGCACAATGGCCATGTCGCCCCGCTCGGCCAGGCGCTTGATGACTGCGCCGATCTCCTTGATCACCGATGGCTGGATGCCTTCGGTGGGCTCGTCGAGGATCAACAGCCGAGGGCGGCTGGCCAGGGCACGGCCGATGGCCAGTTGCTGTTGCTGGCCGCCAGACAAATCACCGCCACGGCGCTGCTTCATTTGCAGCAGCACCGGGAACAGTTCGTAGATAAAGGCCGGGACCTCTTTGGCCTCGCTGCCGGGAAAACGCGACAGGCCCATCAACAGGTTTTCCTCGACCGTCAGCCGGGCGAAGATTTCCCGGCCCTGCGGCACATAGGCAATCCCGGCCTGGACTCGCTGGTGCGGTTTGAGGCTGTTGATGTTCTGCCCCTCCCATTGCACCGCGCCTTCGCGGGCTGGCAACAGACCCATCAGCACCTTGAGCAGGGTGGTTTTGCCGACGCCGTTGCGGCCCAGCAGGCACGTCACTTCGCCGACGTTGGCCTGGAACGACAGGCCGCGCAGGATATGGCTGCCGCCGTAGTATTGATGCAAGTCGCTTACTTGGAGCATGTGGATTCCTCGAAATTGCAGCGGCAAGTCTCTGCTTGAAGCCGGCGCGTCAGCGCCCCAGATAAACCTCGATCACCCGCTCGTCAGCCTGTACATCGGCCAACGCGCCTTCGGCCAGCACGCTGCCCTGATGCAGTACCGTGACGTGGTCGGCAATCGCACCGACAAAGCCCATGTCGTGCTCGACCACCATCAGCGAGTGTTTGCCGGCCAGGCGCTTGAACAGCTCGGCAGTGAACTCGGTTTCGGCATCGGTCATGCCCGCCACCGGTTCATCGAGCAACAGCAATTGCGGGTCCTGGACCAGCAACATGCCAATTTCGAGAAACTGCTTCTGGCCATGCGATAACAAGCCTGCCGGGCGATCCCGTGACGCGCTCAAGCGAATGGTGTCCAGCACCTCGTCGATGCGCGTGCGTTGCTCGCCGTTCAGGCGGGCCCTGAGGCTGGCCCACACCGACTTGTCGGTCTTGAGCGCCAGCTCCAGGTTCTCGAACACGCTCAGCGCTTCGAACACCGTGGGTTTCTGGAACTTGCGGCCGATGCCGGCCTGGGCGATCTGCACCTCGCTCATGCGGGTCAGGTCCAGAGTTTCGCCGAACCAGGCCGTGCCCTGACCGGGTCGGGTCTTGCCGGTGATGACGTCCATCAAGGTGGTTTTGCCCGCGCCGTTAGGGCCGATGATGCAGCGCAGTTCACCGACCCCGATGTACAGGTTGAGATTATTCAGCGCCTTGAAGCCATCGAAGCTGACGCTGATGTCTTCCAGGGTCAGGATCGTACCGTGCCGGGTATTGAGGCCGGGGCCGGCACTGTTACCCAGACCCAGCGCGTCTCGGCCAGTGCCGGCGTCGCTGTTGGGGTCCAGAATCGGCTCCAGCATGAAGGCCGGGTTTGCGTGGCTGGCAATCATGATTCGCTCCTTTTCTTCAGCAGACCGATCACGCCCTTGGGCAGGTACAGGGTGACGACGATGAACAGCGCGCCCAGGCAGAACAGCCAGTATTCCGGGAAGGCCACGGTGAACCAGCTCTTCATGCCGTTGACCAGCCCGGCACCGAGCAGTGGCCCGATCAGGGTGCCGCGCCCGCCCAACGCCACCCACACCGCCGCCTCGATCGAGTTGGTCGGTGACATTTCGCTGGGGTTGATGATCCCCACTTGCGGCACGTACAAGGCCCCGGCCAGCCCGCACATCACCGCGCTGAGCACCCAGATGAACAGCTTGAAACCGCGCGGGTCGTAACCGCAGAACATCAGCCGGTTTTCCGCATCGCGCAGCGCGGTCAGCACCCGACCGAACTTGCTCTGCGCCAGCCGCCAGCCCACATACAGACAGCCGGCCAGCAGCAACACGGTGGCCAGGAACAGCACCGCACGGGTGCCCGGCGCGCTGATCGAAAAGCCCAGGATGCTGCGAAAGCTGGTAAAGCCGTTATTGCCGCCAAAACCGGTCTCGTTACGAAAAAACAACAGCATGCCGGCAAAGGTCAGCGCCTGGGTCATGATCGAGAAGTATACGCCCTTGATCCGCGAACGAAAGGCGAAGAAACCGAACACCAATGCCAACAGGCCGGGGGCCAGAACCACCAGGCACAGGGCCCAGAGAAAGTTATCGGTACCGGCCCAGTACCAAGGCAGTTCGGTCCATGACAAGAAGGTCATGAACGCCGGCAGGCCATCACCGGCCGCTTCGCGCATCAAATACATGCCCATCGCGTAGCCGCCCAGCGCGAAGAATAATCCGTGGCCCAGCGACAGCATTCCTGCATACCCCCACACCAAATCCAGCGCCAGCGCAACAATGGCGTAGCAAAGGATCTTGCCGACCAGAGTCAGGGTGTAAGCCGAAACCTGCAACGGGTGTTCGGCAGGCAATAGCGACAGCAGCGGCATGGCCAGCAGCACCGCCAGCAGCACGCCGCCGATCAGCAGGGTGAGTTTCGGGCCGGCCTTCTGCGCGGCGGTCATCATCAATGGCTGGTTCATCAGTCGATCACCCTTCCCTTGAGCGCGAAGAGGCCTTGCGGACGCTTCTGGATAAACAGAATGATCAGCGCCAGGATCAGGATCTTGCCCAGCACGGCGCCAATCTGCGGTTCGAGAATCTTGTTGAGCACACCCAGGCCAAACGCGGCGCTGACACTGCCAGCCAGTTGCCCGACCCCGCCAAGCACCACCACCAGGAACGAGTCGATGATGTAGCCCTGGCCCAGGTCCGGACCGACGTTACCGATCTGGCTGAGCGCCACGCCGCCGAGCCCTGCGATCCCCGAGCCCAGGCCAAAGGCGAGCATGTCCACCCGCCCGGTGGGCACGCCGCAGCAGGCCGCCATGTTGCGATTCTGGGTCACAGCGCGCACGTTCAGGCCCAGCCGGGTCTTGTTCAGCAACAGCCAGGTCAGCGCGACCACGCACAGCGCAAAGCCGATGATCACGATCCGGTTGTACGGCAGCACCAGGTTGGGCAACACCTGAATCCCGCCCGACAGCCAGCCGGGGTTGGCAACTTCGACGTTCTGCGCGCCGAAAATCAGACGTACCGCCTGGATCAGCATCAGGCTGATGCCCCAGGTCGCCAGCAGGGTTTCCAGCGGGCGGCCATACAGATGACGGATCACCGTGCGCTCCAGAGCCATGCCGATCAACGCCGTGACACAGAAGGCCGCTGGCAGTGCCAGCAACGGGTAATACGCCAGCGCATCGGGCGCGTACTGCTGGAACAGCACCTGCACACAGTAGGTGGTATAGGCACCGAGCATGAGCATCTCGCCGTGGGCCATGTTGATCACCCCCAACAAACCGAAGGTAATCGCCAGGCCCAATGCGGCCAGTAGCAGGATCGAACCCAGCGACAACCCGGTAAACGCCTGGCCAAGCAGGTCGCCCATCAACAGCTTGCGCTTGACCTGCGCCAGGCTGGTCTGCGCGGCAATGCGTACGCTGGCGTCGGGCTCCACGCCCGGTTCCAGCAGCGCCTCAAGCCGGGTGCGCGCCAGCGGCTCACCGGTTTCGCCCAACAGCCGCACCGCCGCCAGCCGCACGGTGGGGCTGCTGTCGGTCAATTGCAGGTTGGCCAGCGCCAGGTTCAGGGCGGTCCATACCTGGCTGTCGGACTCGCGGGTCAGGCTCTGGCTGAGCAACGCCAGTTGTGCCGGGCGGGCATTGCGTTGCAGATGCTGCGCAGCGGCCAGCCGCACTGCGGCATCGTTACTCATCAGTTGATGACTGGCCAGCGCGGTGTCGACCAGCCCGCGCAGGCGATTGTTCAGGCGCAGTTTACGCGGCTCGTCGGCCGCTGCCGGACCGCCGTCCACGGCGCTGTACTGGCCGTTGTTGTCGATGAATGCGCGCTTGCTGCTGTCGGCCGCGACCCGGCCGTCACGCAAGGCTTCAAGCCAGGGCAGTCGCTCACCGAGCGGTTGCACTGACCAGGCTTCGAGCAGGTCTGCCTGCGCGGCGGAGTTGCCGGCAACAAAGTCGTCGGCCTCCCCGGCCTGCGCGCCCAAGGGCAGCAGCAGTGCACAGATCAGCATCAAGCGGTGAAAGAAGTTGGGCATGATAAGTGACCTGTAGATTGGACAGGGCTGTGTAGGAGCCGCTTTAGCGACGAAGCCTTGAAAGCTTCGCGACCGAGGTCGCTCCCACAAGTACCGGCGTGTATCAGTGGCTCTTCACCGCGTGGTCAGGCTTCTTGTCGTTGCCGGGAATGTACGGGCTCCATGGCTGGGCGCGGATCGGCTCCTGGGTCTGCCAGACCACACTGAACTGGCCGTTATCCTCGACCTCGCCGATCATCACCGGCTTGTGCAGGTGGTGGTTGGTCTTGTCCATGGTCAGGGTGAAGCCCGACGGCGCAGCGAAGGTCTGCCCGGCCATGGCTTCACGCACCTTGTCGACATCGGTGGATTTGGCCTTTTCCACCGCCTGTGCCCACATGTGAATACCCACGTAGGTGGCTTCCATCGGGTCGTTGGTCACCGCTTTGTCGGCGCCCGGCAGGTTTTTCTTCTTCGCGTAGGCCTGCCAGTCGGCGACAAACTTCTTGTTCACCGGGTTATCAACCGACTGGAAGTAGTTCCAGGCTGCCAGGTGGCCGACCAGCGGCTTGGTGTCGATGCCGCGCAGTTCTTCTTCACCCACCGAGAACGCCACCACCGGCACGTCGGTGGCTTTCAGGCCCTGGTTGGCCAGTTCTTTGTAGAACGGCACGTTGGAGTCGCCGTTGACCGTGGAGATCACGGCGGTCTTGCCGCCGGCGGAGAACTTCTTGATGTTGGCGACAATGGTCTGGTAATCGCTATGGCCGAACGGGGTGTAGACCTCTTCGATATCGCTGTCTTTGACGCCTTTGGAATGCAGGAAAGCGCGCAGAATCTTGTTGGTGGTGCGCGGGTAGACGTAGTCGGTGCCGAGCAGGAAGTAACGCTTGGCCGCCCCGCCGTCTTCGCTCATCAGGTACTCGACTGCCGGAATCGCCTGCTGGTTTGGCGCGGCACCGGTGTAGAACACGTTGGGCGACATTTCTTCGCCTTCGTATTGCACCGGGTAGAACAGCAACCCGTTGAGTTCCTCGAACACCGGCAACACCGATTTGCGCGACACCGAGGTCCAGCAGCCGAACACCACCGCGACCTTGTCCTGGGTCAGCAACTGGCGGCCCTTCTCGGCGAACAGCGGCCAGTTCGAGGCCGGGTCGACGACCACGGCTTCGAGTTGCTTGCCGTTGACACCGCCCTTGGCGTTGATCTCGTCGATGGTCATCAGGGCCATGTCCTTGAGCGAGGTCTCGGAGATCGCCATGGTTCCGGACAACGAATGCAGGATACCGACCTTGATGGTTTCGGCGGCTTGTACAGTCCAGCTCAGGCCCATGGCGGCAATGGATGCAGACAAGGTAAAGGCTTTGATCAGGCTACGACGACGCATGGATGAATCCCCCATCATATTGTTGAGTCAACAGTTGGCTTGTGGTGGGCAGACGCGAAATGTTCTTGCTTGCTACCTGCCGCCAGCGAACGCTGGCGGGCGGTGTGCAACATATGCAGAGTGACCTTGCGGACCTCGGCCTTGCTGACCTCTATGTGGGTCTTCAATAACGACTGTGCCTGCTCGCAGCGGCGCTTGAGGATCGCCTCCAGAATCAGTGCATGTTCCTGATAGGTCAGCTCGATGCGCGGCCCCTGGGTGAAATCCAGACGGCGAATGATGCGAATTTTCTCGCTGACCTGGGCATGAATCCGCGCCATCTCGCGATTGCCGGCCGCCTCCAGCAAGTGGCAGTGAAACTGCTCGTCCAGCCGCGACACGGCGCTGCCGTCAGTCAGGCGCTGATCGGCCGCGACCATCCAGGTCTCGGCCAGTTGCGCCAGCAGTGGCGGTAGCTCTGCACGCGGCCAGTCACACAGGCGCTTGACCGCTTCGAGTTCCAGCACGATGCGCAGATCGTAAAGCTCTTCGAAATGCTCGAAATCAAATGGCCGCACCTGCCAGCCGCTGCGGAAATACACCTCCAGGTAACCTTCGCGCTCCAGGCGATACAGCGCCTGGCGCACCGGGGTGCGGCTGACCGCCATGCGCTCGGCGACTTCGCCTTCGGAAAAGCGGTCACCCGGCAGCAGGCGAAACTCGAAGATGTCGTCCTTGAGCTGCGCATAGATCCGCTCGGCCAGATTCTCCGGGCGTTCCTTGCTGCGCATGACGGTGCTGGACAGTTGCATGTCAGGCCGCCTCACCCGGTTCCAGCCACACCAGCGCATCGCCCGGCGTGATCGCCTTGCCGGGCTGGCAACGCACGGCCTTGACCACTCCGGACACCGGTGCGATCACCGACAGCTCCATCTTCATCGCCTCGACCACCAGCAGGGGCGTACCGGCCTCGACGTGCTGACCCGGCTCGACCAACACCTTCCAGACACTGCCGCACATTTCGGCGCTGACCAGATGGCCTTCATAGTCCTGCGCATCAGCCTCGCTGTCGGCCGCCGCTCGGAGTACCGGCGGCTCATCGTCGTGCCACAACTGCGCCTCGCTGTCGAACGCCGCCTTCTGCCGGCTCTGGAACTCGGCAATGCTCTCGGCGTTGTCGGCCAGCAAGCGCTGGTACTCGGCGAAGTCGAATTCGCTGTGCTCGATGCGGATCTGGCCACGGCCTTCACGAAACGCCTCGCGCTGTTCATTGAGTTCAGCTTCGCTGACCGGGTAGAAACGCACCTGGTCAAAGAAGTGCAGCAACCATGGCTGGCCGTTGGCGAACTGCGGGTTCTTCACGTACTTGTTCCAGATCGGCAGGGTACGGCCCACCAGCTGATAGCCGCCGGGCGAGTCCATGCCGTAGATGCACATGTACATGCCGCCGATGCCCACCGTGCCCTCGGCGGTGAAGGTCCGCGCCGGGTTGTACTTGGAGCTGAGCAACCGGTGGCGCGGGTCCAGCGGTACCGCACAGGGGGCGTCGAGGTACACGTCGCCCAGCCCCAGAATCAGGTAGCTGGCCTGGAACAGGATGTCACGCACCTGCTCGCGGCTGTCCAGGCCATTGATGCGCTGCAAGAAGTCCACGTTATTCGGTAACCACGGTGCTTCACTGCGCACCGTCTCGCGGTAGCGCTGGACGGCGCCGAGGGTCGCGCTGTCTTCGAAGGCCATCGGCAGATGAATGATCCGGGTCGGCACCTTGAGCTGCGAGACGTCGCCCAGCCCCTCTTCGAGCATCAGCAGGTGCTCCAGCAGGCTCTTCTGGTGCAGCACGCGGCTGTCGTAGCGCAGTTGCAACGAACGCACGCCGGGCGCCAGCTCTTCCAGGCCCTTGAGCGGCCGGGCCTTGAGGGCTTCCATCAACAGGTGCACGCGCAGCCGCAGCGCCAGGTCCAGCACGTTGTCGCCGTATTCGAGCAGAATGTAGGCGTCACCGGCCTGGCGATACACCGCCCGTGGCCGTGAGCCGCTGGCCGGCAGCTCGGCGAGAATGGTCGCCGACGCGGTGTCGGCCGGTTGCAGGGCCGGGGCTGGCAACGGCACGGCGCTGATCGCGGCCAGGGCTTCGAGGCTGCCCAATTGTGCCTGCTCCAAACTCTGCGCCTGCTGAAAACCGATGGGTTTGAAGCGCAGCTTGTCGCCGGGTTTGACCTGGCCGATCTTCCACAGCTCGGCCTTGGCGATGGTCACCGGGCAGACAAACCCGCCCAGGCTCGGGCCATCCTTGGTGAGGATCACCGGGAAGTCACCGGTGAAGTTGATCGCGCCGATCGCGTACTCGCAGTCATGCACGTTAGAGGGATGCAGGCCCGCCTCGCCGCCATCGCTGCGCGCCCAGTCGGGCTTGGGACCGGACAGCCGCACGCCAAGACGGTTGGAGTTGTAATGCACCTCCCACTCGGCGGCGAAGAACGCCTCGATCGATTGTGCGGTAAAGAAATCCGGCGCTCCGTGCGGGCCATAGAGCACGCCGATTTCCCACTCATTGCCGTAGTGCGGAATCAGGCTGGCATGCACTGCCTGCGGCGCACTGATCGGCGCCGGGGTGGTGCAGGCGGCCAGTTCCGGCTGCGAGATGGCCAGCATGTCGGCGGTGCGCAACGTGCGCCCGGCATGCCCGCCGAACTGGCCCAGCGCGAAGGTCGAGCGGCTGCCCAGATACAGCGGTACATCCAGACCGTTGCGCACGGCCAGATACGTGCGGCAACCCGATTGCGCACGCCCAAGCTTGAGCACCTGGCCGGCCTGTACGGAAACCGGCTGCCAGTAGGCGACCGGCTCGCCGTCCAGCGTCGCCGGGCAATCGGCACCGGTCAGGGCGATCAGGGCTGCGCTGTGAAAGCGCAAGGTCGGCCCTTGCAGAGTGAACTCCAGCGCCGCGGCACTGACATGGTTGCCGACAATCCGGTTGGCCAGGCGAAACGCCTGATCGTCCATGGGCCCTGACGGCGGCACGCCAATGTCCCAGTAGCCCAGCCGCCCTGGATAGTCCTGAACACTGGAATAGGTGCCCGGCTCCAGCACTTCAATGACACTGGCCTTGAAAGTGAAATCGTCGAGCAGCCGGGTCCAGACATCACCACGGGCAAACCGCGGGTCGGCCACCACCTGGCGCAGATAGTCGAGGTTGCTGGCAATGCCGTGCAGCCGGGTCGCGGCCAGTGCAGCTTGCATCCGCGCCATGGCATCGGCGCGGTCCTCGCCCCTGACGATCAGCTTGGCAATCATCGGATCATAGAACGCCGACACTTCACTGCCGGTGCTGACCCAGCCATCGACCCGCACATCGTCCGGAAAGTACACGTCGGTCAATACACCGGGGCTCGGCTGAAAGTTCTTCAGCGGGTCTTCGGCGTACAGCCGCACTTCAATGGCTGCGCCTTGCGGGGCGCGTCGCAGCGCTGCCCAATCCAGCGGGCTGCCGGCGGCGACTTGCAGCATGCATTCGATCAGGTCAAGGCCGGTGACCATCTCGGTGATCGGGTGCTCGACCTGCAGGCGGGTGTTGACCTCCAGAAAGTAGAAATCGTCCCGCGCAGGGTCATAAATGAACTCTACGGTGCCGGCACTGCGATAAGCCACTGACTGCCCCAGTTGCACGGCGGCGGCATGCAGGCGCTCGCGGGTGGCCTGGGGCAAGTTGGGCGCGGGGGTCTCTTCCACTACTTTCTGGTTGCGCCGTTGCAGCGAGCAATCGCGCTCGCCGAGGGCCACCACCTGCCCCTGACCATCACCAAAAATCTGCACTTCGACATGCCGGGCCTTATCGACGAAGCGCTCAAGGAACACCCCGGCATCACTGAAAAACTGCTCGCCCATGCGTTTGACGCTGTCATAGGCGCTGCGCAGCGCTGGCTCATCAGCACAGCGAGTCAGGCCAATACCACCGCCGCCGGCAGTGGTCTTGAGCATTACCGGGTAACCGATCTGCTCCGCCGCTTGCACCGCCTGCTCCAGGCTGTCGAGCAGACCGGTGCCGGGGGCCATTGGCACCTGGGCTTGGCCGGCCAGCTCACGGGCACGGTGCTTGAGGCCAAACTCACGGATCTGGCCGGCGGTCGGGCCGACAAAGGCAATCCCGGCCTGCTCGCAGGCGTCAGCAAACTCGGCACTCTCAGACAGAAAGCCATAACCCGGATAGATCGCCTGGGCACCGGTTTGCTTGGCGGCGGCGAGAATCTTGTCGATACGCAGGTAGCTGTCGGCAGGTTTGTCGCCGCCCAAGGCAATCGCCACATCGGCGTCGCGCACATGCGCCGCATTGCGGTCGGCATCGGCGTACACCGCCACGCTCTTGATGCCCAGACGCTTGAGGGTGCGGATGGCACGTACAGCGATTTCGCCACGGTTGGCGATCAATACGGTATTGAACATGACAGGCGCCTCAGACGTTGGGGGTGGGTGTACTGTTGCGGCTGGCAATGAATGCCCGCCATCCGCCGAGTTCGGTAATGTCGGTAGCGCTGTGCAGCGCCAGCGGTTCGCAGATGAAGCCCTTGACCCAACGGCCATCAGCCAGTTGCAGGTTGCCAATGCCCAGCGGCGGCGGAATTTCGGCGACGAACTCGCCAAAGCGCGCCAGCGGGATGTCCCACAGCTCAACGATGATCGACGCACCCTGCTCGGCCCGCGCCAGCCCAGGCTTGGGCGGCACGGTGCCGGGCAACGCATACAGCCGGTAATCGCTGGCGGTCAGGGTCTGCTCGACCAGCACCGCGTTGCGCTGGGTGAGCTGGAAGTTCAGCGGCATGCCGGTCAGGTGCGCACCGACCACTGCCAGACGCACACAGCCCGGCGCTTGCAGGGCTGGCGCGGGCGCAGGCTTTGCAGCGCCAGTGGCGCCCAAGGTAAGCTCTTGGGCCTGCTGCCAGCGCTTGCCCAGGCTGACCAGCGCCAGGTCGTGCCAGGCCGGCGCCAGCAAAGTGATACCGGCCGGCAAGCCGTCATCGCGCAGCCCGGCAGGCAGGGCCAGCGCCGAGAGGTCGGCCAGGTTGGTGAAGTTGGTGTAGGTGCCGAACTGGCTGTTGAACAGCACCGGCTCCTCGGCCATCTCGGCGATACGGCGGATGGTCGGCGCGGTCGGAACCACCAGCGCATCGAAGCCGGCCAGGCTGTCATTGATCTGCCGCGACAGCTCGGCGCGCAGGTACTCAGCCTTGTAGGCGTCGCAGGCACTGTAGCGTTTGCCGCCCTCGACAATACCGCGTACCACCGGGTCGATTGCCGCAGGATCCACGCCTTCAACCGCGACGGTTCGCTCAGCCACCCACGGGCCCAGATACAACTGCTCGGCCAACCGGCTAAATGGGGTGAAGTCGATTTCGCTGATTTCGGCACCTGACTGGCGAAGCCGGTCCAGCGCTTGCTGAAACTGCACCCTGCTCTGCTCGTCGCTAAAGAACTCCAGGGTTGCCGGGACTGCCAGCTTGGGCCTGGCGCCGATTGCGACTGGCGCGCTGTTGGGGTTGTGCCGACTGTAGGGGTCGGCGGCGTCATAACCGCTGGCCAGTTTGAGCACGGTTTCGGCGTCATCGACGGTCAGGGCGAAGATCGAGATGCAGTCGACAGTGCGGCAAGCCGGCACCAAACCGGTGTTGGGCAGCAGACCCTTGGTCGGTTTGAGACCGACAATGTTATTGAAGCCCGCCGGCACCCGACCAGAACCTGCGGTGTCAGTCCCCAGCGAAAACGCCACCAGGCCACGGGCAACCACGCTGGCAGAGCCCGAGCTCGAACCACCGCTGACGTAGTCCGGATCAAAACTGTTGGGCACCGCGCCATAGGGCGAACGGGTGCCGACCAGACCGGTGGCAAACTGATCCAGATTGGTCTTGCCCATCAACACCGCACCGGCAGCGCGCAACCGCGCCACAACCGTGGCATCGGTTTGCGCAGCATAGGCAAACTCTGGGCACGCGGCGGTGGTCGGCCAACCGGCCGCATCGATGTTGTCCTTGATGGCGAACGGCACGCCATACAACGGCAGCGCACTACGATCCCCACCCGCGGCCTCCAGCCGGGCCTGCAACTGATCGAGTTGCGCATCGAGCTGTTCGGCACTGACCCGGCTGATCCACGCCGTGTCGTCTTCACTCAAGCGGTTGCGCAGCTCATGCAGCAAGGCGCCGGGTTGCAGAGCGTCGCGATAGGCCTGTTGCCAATCAGCCAAGGTGTAAAGCGCAGAAGCCTGGGACATATGCTGAGATTCCATCTTGTATCCAAGTTGGGATCTGTATTGCAACGCTAATGCCAGTTCTTATAAACGCTTTAAGTTCAGCCACTTAGCTTTATAACAAGGGGGATTTTGGAGTTTCTGCACGGGCCAGTCGCACGCTTATCGCGCAGCCTGCCTGCTCGTGGTGCAGCGGCCTTGTAGTTAACCTGCGGGAGCTAGCTGAGCTGCCGCTCAAGCGCTTGCTCTGTGGCACTCCTTCCCCACCCTGAACGGCGGGCTTGTCGCGCCCCGATGGTCACGGCCTCAAACGGCGCTGAACCGCTGCGCCAACCCCTGCGCCTTGAACCGCTCCAGCAGGAAATCGACGAACGCGCGGGTCTTGCCCGGCAACAGTTTGTGCTCGGCGTAGTACAGGGAAATATTGCCATCGTCGACATACCAGTCTGGCAGTACCCGTACCAGACGCTGACGTTCCAGGTACGGCAAGGCAAACGGCAGGCTCACCAGCGCGATGCCAAGGCCCTGCTCGGCGGCGGCACAGGCGGCTTCCGAGTCGCTCAGGGTCATGCGCGGCTTCAGGCGTAGCGGGCTTTGCTCCTGATTTTGATGAGGGCTGCGGTGAGTCAGCGGCCAACTGCGTACCCGGCCAGTCTGTGGCGAGCGAATCAGGATGCCGGCGGCGTTTTCAAGATCATCCGGGTGTTCGACCGGGTTCTTGCGCTGATACTCCGGGGCGGCCACCAGAATGCGATGGGCCGGTCCCAATTTACGCGCCACTACACCGGGCGGTAGCTCAAAGCCGCCACCGATGGCGGCATCGAAGCCCTGACCGATCAGGTCGACCTGACGGTTATCGAAATGCCAGTCAGCGACGATCGCCGGGTACTGCTGCAAAAACTCACCCAGCAGCGGCAGCACATAAAGCCGCCCGAACATCAGGCCCATGCTCACTTTGAGCGTACCGGCAGGCTGGCCCTCGGCGCTGGCCAGGTTGGCCACGGCATTCTGGATCACACCAAAACTGCCACCGACCTCATCAAGAAAGCGTCGCCCTGCTTCGGTCAGGGTCAGTCGGCGGGTGCTGCGCAGAAACAGCCGCACGCCAAGCCGCGCTTCCAGCCCAGCGACATTTTTGCCGACCGCAGCGGAAGTCAGCCCCAGCCGCCGCGCGGCCTCGGCGAAACTGCCGGCTTCGGCACTCCGGATAAAGCTCTCGATGCTGCCAAAGGTTTCCATGGCCGATCCTTGCAGAAGACAAACACGGCCTGATCATAAACTTCTGGTTTACTCAGAGCATGCGATTAATGGTCTACCGGGCTGGTAATTCACCCGCAATACTTGACTCACTGCGGGGCGCATCGCCCTGACCCTTTCAGGAGAACAACCATGACTCATTGCCCTTCAATCGCCGGCAAAGTCGCTCTGGTTCAAGGCGGCTCACGCGGCATCGGCGCAGCCATCGTCAAACGCCTCGCCGCCGAGGGCGCCAGCGTCGCCTTCACCTTCGTCAGCTCGGCCAGCAAAGCCCAGGCGCTGGAGGACGAAATCATTGCCGCTGGCGGCAAAGCGCTGGCCATTCAGGCTGACAGCGCCGACGCCGAAGCGGTGATTGAGGCGGTCGCACAAACAGCAGAAGCCTTTGGCCGGATCGACATTCTGGTCAACAACGCAGGTGTACTGGCCTTGGGCTCGGTCGAAGAGCTGCCGCTGGCCGACTTCGACCGCACCCTGGCGATCAACGTACGCAGCGTGTTTGTCGCCAGCCAGGCGGCGCTGCAACATATGGGCACTGGCGGGCGAATCATCAATATTGGCAGCACCAATGCCGAGCGCGTGCCCTTCGCAGGGGGTGCCACCTACGCCATGAGCAAGTCGGCGCTTATCGGTCTGGTCAAAGGCATGGCCCGTGATCTGGGGTCACGGGGCATCACCGTCAACAACGTGCAGCCCGGCCCGGTGGACACCGACATGAACCCCGCCAACGGTGAAATGGCGCCCGGCCTGCTGGGCCTGATGGCACTGGACCGCTATGGCAGCGCCGAAGAGATCGCCGGGTTTGTCGCCTACCTGGCCGGGCCGGAAGCGGGCTATATCACCGGTGCCAACCTGACCATTGATGGTGGCTTTGCGGCCTGAAACAGAGGTGCGCCATGCGCGCTGAGCCGTTACTATCGCGCCCCGCTTCTTATGGGCCGCCGATACAAGGACGCAGCATGGCACTCACCAGCACCATTACCCCCTACGACGATCGCTGGCCAACGCTGTTTCAAGCAACCCTTGAACAGCTTGCTGCAGCCTTCGGTACTGAGCATGTTGCCACCCACCATGTGGGCAGCACCGCCGTCGAAGGGCTGGCTGCCAAGCCGGAAATCGACGTACTGATCGAAGTCCGTGAACACTGTAACGAAGCTCAGCGTGATGCCGTGTTGGCCGGGTTCGGCTATGTACGCGGCAGCGACCTTACACCGGGGCATCATTTTTATCGCCGCAATGTCGACGGTGTGCGCACTCACAAATTGCACATCTGCGTAACCGGTCATCCGCAGATTGAACGGGTGCTGCGGTTTCGCGACCTGTTGCGTGCGGACGCGGTACTGCGCCAGCGTTATCAAGCGCTCAAGCTCGAACTCGAAGCGAGTAACACGGCCGGTATGGGCCAATACCTGGCCGGCAAGGCGCCGTTCATTGAGATGCTATTGGACAAGCCGGGCAAGGCTTGCCCGGTGCTGTTGCGGCGCCAGGGCGAACAAGTGCAGATCCTTGCTTTCCGGCACCCGCTGGCCGGCTACCAACTGGTGAAAGGCAGTATTGAACCTGATGAGTCAGCAGCCCAGGCGGCCGTGCGCGAACTCGCGGAAGAATCGGGGCTTACCGGCGCCCGGATCAAATGCGACCTGGGCGTCTGGCCTTGCGGCGTTGATGGGCAACTGTGGTCTTTGCAGTGCTGCGAAGCTGTCGGGCCAGTGCCGGAGCACTGGCGCTTTACCACCGCGGACGATGGCGGCCGGGTTTTTGAGTTTTTCTGGCAACCACTGGAGCAAGATCTGCCTGAACCCTGCCACCCGGTGTACCAGCGAGCCCTGCAACAGATCAGGAGCAGGACCGCTGCCCTGCCCGACTGAAGCTGTTTGACCGGTTTTAGATCCGCGGCTTGAGGTCCAGTTGCGCCAGCACATCAGCCAGACGCTCCCGCGTCGCCACTGAACAGCCTTGCATCGGCGCACGCAAGTCAGGCGCCAGCAAACCTTGCAATGCCAGGGCCGCTTTGACCGGCGCCGGGTTCGGTTCACAGAACGCGGCCTGCATCCACTCGCGCAGACGGTAGAAGGTCGCGCGGGCGGCGGCCAGTTCGCCGTTGTCGAGCTGACGCTGCATCTGCACATACAGATCGGCACGAATATGCGCTGACACCGAGATCGCACCGGCACCGCCCAGGCACAGGTTGTTGAAGATCTGCAGGTCTTCGCCGGTGAGAATCTCGGCGTTGCCATCGGCGATCAGTACAGTGGTGGTGTCCAGGTCGCCGCCACAATCCTTGACCGCTGCAATACGCGGATGGCGCACGATCCGCCGGATCGTCTCGCGCTCGATGCGCACGCCGGTGCGATAAGGAATGTCGTAAAGCACCACCGGCACCGTGGCAGCATCAGCCACGGTCTTGAAGAACGACTCCAGCCCGCTTTGGGACGGACGAATGTAATACGGCGCCGGGACCAGCAGGCCAGCCAGCGCCCGTTGCTGGATGTCCTGTTGAAAGGCCAGCAGCTCGCGCAGATTGTTACCGGCCAGGCCCATGATGACCTGATCGGCCGGCACCCGCTCAAGCACCGCATCAAGCACCGCCAGTTGCTCGGCATGGCTGAGCGCTGCGGCCTCGCCGGAAGTGCCGCAAACCACCAGGCCGCGAACCCCATCGTCGAGCAGCTTGCCAGCCAGGTGCTGCAGGGCAGGAAAATCAATTTCATCGTTACGAAAGGGTGTGACCAGAGCGACCCAGATACCACGAAAAGCTGACATGCAAAATCTCCTTGAGTAGACCGGCGGGTCTCGTCAGGAGGGTGCGGGAGCGGGTGCTGGGAGGGTATCTGCCTGGCGCCTTGGTGTCCTGTCAGCCCATCTGACGGGACAGCGCGCCCCGGTCAAATGAGCGACTGTTTCTTGGATTTATTGGCAACGGACACGCACACGCACGCCGCGAGACAGAGGTCCCGGGAAAGCGGCGAGTGGTCAAGGCTGGTAGGCATTGGTAGTCCGTGGCGCAGTGATTGCCCGGCGATCATGCGCGGGCCGGGCAAACAAAGTCAACAGAGCGTCACAAATCATTTCAAAGCCGGCGGCGTCCACTCCCCCGCAATTTCAACCACCCACTCGATGAACATCCGCAGCTTGGCACTGACGTGCCGGTTCGGCGGCCAGGCGATGTACATCGGCATCGAGTCGAGCTGCCAGTCGCTGAACAGCTGCATCAGCTCACCGCTTTGCACATGCGCTGTCGCCATGTACTCCGGCAGCCAGAGAATACCCAGCCCGGCCAGGCCGGCGGCCAGATAGGCATTCCCGTCATCGACCGCCAGCGCGTGATGGCCTTGGACCTTGAGGCTTTCGTTGCCCCGCTGCATGGCATAGGGCAAGGGTTTACCGGTGCGGGCCCAGAGGTAACCGACGATCCGGTGGCGGCTATCTTCCAGCTCACGGGGGTGCACCGGGGTGCCGAAGCGCTGCAAATAAGCCGGCGCGGCGTAGACGCCCAGCCGCAAGTCAGCGAGTCGTCGCGCGATTAGCGACTGATCGGTCAATTCTCCGCCGCGCACCACGCAGTCAACGTTTTCGTCGATCAGGTCGACCTTGCGATCACTGACACCCATGTCCAGTTGAATGTCCGGGTAACGGGCGTAAAAGCTTGGCAAGGCCGGGATCAACACCTTGGCCGCCAGCGGGCTGGGCACATCGATCCGCAGCCGTCCACGTGGCACTGCAGCGGCGCTCGACAGGCTGGTTTCGGCATCGTCCATATCTGCCAGCAGCCGCACCACGCGCTCGTAATAGGCGGCGCCATCGGCGGTGACATTGACCTTGCGCGTGGTGCGGTTGAGCAAGCGCACCCGCAAGCGCGCCTCAAGCTGCTGGATCAGTTGGGTCACGCTGGTCTTGCTCAGGTGCAGGGTGTCGGCAGCCTTGGTGAAGCTGCCGGTTTCCACTACGCGGGCAAAGGCCAGCATCGCGTCGAAACGGTCCATCAGCGCTCCTGATTGTTTGCGATTTACAAACAGTGATGGGTGAGTTTGCGAGTTTATCCGCACCGGGGCGCCACCTAAAGTGGCCTTCAGCACATCGCTTTCCGGCTCATCCCCAGGAGTTTCCCATGACCCAACGTGACGTTGTTTTCCCCGCTGGCCGCCAGGCCCTTTATGAGCGCAATCGCTACTCGCCGGCGGTTCGTTCCAACGGTTTTCTGTTCGTGTCCGGCCAGGTCGGCAGCCGTGAAGACGGCTCGCCGCAACCCGGTTTGCAGAATCAGGTGCGTCGCGCCTTTGACAACCTCAATGCGATTCTTGAGGCCGCGGGTGGCAGCTTCGAGGACGTGGTGGATGTCACCGTGTTCATGGTCGATCCGCAATCGACCTTCGAAACCATCTGGCAGGTGGTGCCCGAATACTGGGGCGAGGCGCCCTACCCGACCATCACCGCTGTTGGTGTGACCTGGTTGTACGGGTTCGACTTTGAAATCAAGGTCATTGCCAAGGCCCCGAAAAGCGCCAACAACGGCGCATGATCGCCGACATTCGCTGATTACCCGCGACCCTTGGCGGGCAGGAACTGCCCGCCGAGGTTTCCCGGTCTGATTAATTGAGGCCGACCAATAGGGGGTGGTATTACGCTCAAGAAAAAACATTTTGTAAAAATTTCGTTAAGGAGCACTTGTAAAAGCAATTCAAATGTAAATAATTCGCATCCGAAAACAATTAGCACTCACATTCGGATCTCTCCCATGCTCCCTCCCCGCTCCTTCCGGCGTACGTCCCTGCACCTGTCTGTCTGCCTGGCCCTGAGCAGCATGCTGCTGCACGGCCCGCTACAGGCCGAAACACTGCCCGTCGACACTCATGACAGCGCTTCGGGCGTAGAGCTGGCGGCCACCAACATCGAGGGCCAGGCCCTGGGTGAAAGCACCGAGAACACCGGCAGCTATGCGCCCGGCACCACCGCCATGGGCGGCAAAAGTGCGCAAAAGCTCAAGGACATCGCCCAGTCGGTGACCGTGATCACCAGCCAGCGCCTGGAGGACCAGCAGCTCAAGAGCATGGATCAGGTGATGAACCAGATGACCGGCATCTCGCGTCAGGAAGCCTGGGCGAAGAACACCTACCTGTCCCGTGGTTTCGCGATCAATGACGTGCGCTATCAGGGTGGCGCGACCTCTACCCTGCTCGACAGCGCCCGTTATGAAGACCTGGCGCAGTTCGACAGCGTCGGCGTGCTGCGCGGCGCCGATGGCCTGTACGGTGGTGGCGAGCCGGGCGGGGTGCTGAACCTGATGTACAAGCGGCCGCTGGCCTACAACCAGGTCAAGCTGCAGACCTCGGCGGGCAGTTGGGACAACTACCGTGGAGAGATTGACGTCACCGGCCCCCTGGGCCTGGACGGCCGCCTGCGTGGCCGCTATGTCGCGGCACTGGAAGACAAGCGCAACTTCGTCAACTACGACCACAAGAAGCGCAACCTCAACTACGCCTCGTTCGAATTCGATGCCACCGACGACACCCTGCTGCTGGCCGGTTTCAGCCATCAGCGCGATGACCTCAATGGCGTGCGCAACACCATCGGCCGCTACGCCGACGGCGGCGACCTGGGCCTGTCGCGGCGCACCAACATGACCACGCCCTGGAGCTGGAACGATATCGAGAACACCACACTGTTCGTGCGTCTCGACCAGCAACTGAGCGACAACTGGAAGGCGGTGGCCAACCTGCGCCACAACATCAACCAGAATGACCAGAACGTGGTCGAGCTGGAAAACCCCATCGATCGCGCCACCGGCACCGGCGGCGACTGGTGGAACAACCAGCACAGCTACCGCAATACCCAGACCACCTTCGATCTCAACCTGCAGGGCTCTTTCGAGCTGCTGGGCCATAGCCACGACCTGACCGTCGGTATCGATGCAACCAAGATCAAAAGCCGCGGCGGCAGCTACTGGAACTACCTGTACTCAGACACGATTTTTGCGCCGACCCTGCCGGCCTACTTCCCGACCGCCGAGAGCTTCCCGGACACCTCGACCGACATCCGCAAGGTGGGTTCGTACACCTCGCTGCGGATTCGCCCGACCGACGAGTTATCGCTGATCGTCGGCGGCCGCTACACCCTCAAGGAAGACACCGAGTACGTCGGCGCCACCGGCCAGAAACTGTCGTCGCTGGACGTCGACAGCCAGTTCGTTCCTTATTACGGCATCGTCTACGAACTGACCCCGAGCGTCAGCCTGTACGCCAGCCATGCCGAAATCTACAAGACCCAGTCCACCCTGCTGCAAGGCCCGCCGCCGGGCAGCAAGGCGCTGGAGCCGATGACCGGCACCAACTACGAGATCGGCATCAAGAGCGAAATGGCCGACGGCAAACTGCTTGGCAGCTTCGCCCTGTACCGCATCGAGAAGAAAGGCGAAGGCCAGCAAGACACCAGCTACCCACGCCAGTGGGGCAGCGTGACCTCGTGCTGCTACATCGGTAATGGCTACCAGTTGAGCCAGGGCTTTGAAGTGGAACTCAACGGCGAAGTGCTGCCGGGCTTGCAGGTCGCCATGGGCTACACCTACAACGCCAACGAGAACAAGCGCGAAGGCGACGCGCGTTTCAGCAGCCACACCCCACGGCACCTGTTCAAGCTGTGGAGCGACTACCGCTTGCAGAGCCTGCCCAAACTCAGCATCGGCGCCGGGGTCCTGGCCCAGAGCGCGCAAAGCGAGGCCGGCAGCGTCGTGCCGCTGGGTGGCACACAGTCGCTGGACTACTCCTACGTCGAAGGCGGCTATACGATCTACTCAGCGCGCGCGGCCTACAAGCTCGACGAGCACTGGACGCTGGCCCTGAACGGCAACAACCTGTTCGACAAGACCTATTACAGCACCGTCTCGTCCAGTGGCTACGGCAACCTGTATGGTGAGCCGCGCAACTTCGTGCTGAGTCTCAAAGGCCAGTTCTGATCCCGACGGTTTGCAGGAGCGGATTTATCCGCGAAGGGCCCTGAAAGCTTCAGGGCTTAAAGCTTCGGGGCTAAAGCCAATACTGTTCACTTAAGCAAAAATGGGTACTTGACTACATGGCCGATTGAGGGGCTGTCCTCGTCGTCGGACGGGATAGCCGCTCATCTTGCGCTTAACGCCTCGCGGATTGGCCTTGCCTCGACTGCTGATGCACTTGCCGCGCAAGATCTCTTTCAAAACCGATTCACGCCAAAGTTCGACGTGCTCAGGGGGGAAAAGCTGCCGCTTGCGGCAGCTTCCTTCTGACTACCCACACGGCGTTCGTAAAACCCAGCCTGTCCGGGTCGATCGCTGCCTTATCAGCCGCCTGGATCATCAACTGGCGGATTGCAAAATGTGCCAGTAGAAAACCCCACATCTCTTGCTTGACCAGTTCGGGCTTCTTGCTGCGCAGTACCGTGCTGGCTCCGCGCAAATGGGTTTTGAGTTCATCGAAGACGTTTTCGACCTCCCAGCGCTCGTGATACAAGGCGGCCAACTCTGCTGCAGGAGCTTCCTCAGGCACTAGCAGATTGGTCACCAGTCGGTAGCGCTCACCCAGTTGCCCCTCCTCATCCACCAGAGTGAACTCCACGACCCGTACGCGATGGCTGTTTTTTCGGTTTCGGCCATGGAGTTCGTACGTCGTACTCAAATACGAGCCATCACTGAGGCATTCTTCGACTGGCAGCTTGACGGTACTTTTGACTCGCCAAAGCAATTTGCCTCCACACTGAGTCGCCAAACTCCAAAGCTTGAAGCTGTAGAAGCCCCGGTCGGCCATCAGTAACTCGTCAGATCGAAGATGTTCGGGCAACAATCGCTCTGCCAGGGTTTGCTCGCTCTGGCGGCAATTCCCAAGCTGGGCCGCCGTGATGACATGGGTTCCGCACTCGACCAGGTTGACGAGCCGCAGTTGTGGAAACGCACTGCTACCTCTCGATGAAGGCGGGTAGCCAAAGTAGTCGGCGTTGGCTTGCTCGTCAGCCACGTCGAGGACGGTGCCATCAAGGCCCATCAAGCGTCAACCACGATACCAGGCACCTCGGGTCTCGGGTGTGGCCAGCGGGCGTAGCACCCGTTGTGCGAGACCCTGCATGACTTTGGCACCTAGCCGGTTGCGGGCGGCCGAAATCGCCGATTTGGTGGGTAGTTGGAGGTTGTGAGGATGAGCTCCGGCGCCAATATTGAGCCAGTTCGCGCCCTCACAGACGATCCGTAAAACCTCTTCGAGCGGAGCGTCACGCCAAAGCGCCATGGCCATTACGTAATAGACAACGGTGGGGGCAGTTAACAGACGTTCACGTTGGCTGCCGCGTCCTGTTTGTTTGAGAACTTCGTCGATCAAGGTACGAGGACAGCTGTTTATCAACACACCTGCACTGATCAAATGAGCCAGATCGAGGGAGTCTGGAAGGCATTTGCGTGTCCGAGCCACAGGCGTGTCCTCCTGAGCCATTTACAGGAGGATAGCTCGGCCAGCATTCACTTCGTCTAACTGAACAGTATTGCGGCTAAAGCCAATACTGTTCAATTAAGCGCCGCAAACCTCTGTGGGAACGAGCTTGCTCGTGAAGAGGCCGTTAAAGTCACAGCATTTGTAGCGAATGTGCCGCCGTCTTCGCGAGCAAGGTCGCTCCCACCGGGGGCATACAGTGGCTGCACGACCCATTCCCGAGTCCCGGCAACACGGCCGGGGCGCCCTTGGGCGGGATGATCCACTCAGTCGTTGTACCGCAACCGTGCAGCCCGACTGGCTTCGCTTTTACTGCGCGTGGCCAGGCAGTAATACAGCGGCGCAGTGACCACCAGACCGACCAGCCACGACAGGTCGGCGCCTTCGATGTAGTTGGCATATGGGCCGACGTACAGCGAGGTGTTGGCGAATGGCAGTTGCACCAGGATGCCGATGGCGTAAGCGATGATCGCGTGGGGGTTGAAGCGCCCATAGATGCCGCCGTCATTGCGGAAGATCGACTCGATCTCGTACACGCCGCGCTTGATCAGGTAGAAGTCGATGATGTTGATCGCCGCCCACGGCACCAGCACGATCAGCAGTGCCAGGATCAGGCCGATGAACTTGCTGATAAAGTCGCCCGAGGCGCTGACCGCCACCAGGCAGCAACCCACCAGAATGATCGTCGACAACACCACGCGCAGCTTGATGCTCGGCGTCCACTGCGCAGCGAAGGTCTGGATCGAGGTGACGATGGACAGCACCGCGCCATACAGATTCAAGGCGTTGTGGCTGATGATGTTGAGCAGAAACAGCACCATCAGGATCGGCCCCAGCCAGCCGGTGGATTGCTTGACCGCCGCCATGGCTTCGGTGCCTTGCGGGGTGGCCAATGCTGCGACCATGCCGAAGCTGAACGAGGCGATAGTGCCCAGGCTGGCACCGAAGTAGGTAGCCCAGAACGGTTTGCCGATGCCGATTTCCTTGGGCAGGTAGCGCGAGTAATCCGAGGTATATGGCGAGAAGCTGATTTGCCAGATGATGCCCAGCGACAAGGTGGCGATCCAGCCGGCGGCATCGAAGCCGCCACGAATGAAGAAGTCATCCGGCAACTCTTGCAGGAAGATCATGCTGAAGCCGGCCAACAGCGCCGCGCCCATCACCCAGGTGCCGATCCGGTTGAGGGTGTGAATGAACCGATAGCCGATCACGCCGATGGCGGTAGCGCTCAGTGCGCCGATCAGGATGCCGGTGGGCATCGACACTGACGGTGCCAGGCCCTGGATCGACTTGCCCGACAGGACGATGTTGGAGATAAAGAAGCCGACGTAGATCAGCGCGGTGATGAACACGATCAGCAACGCGCCGTAACGACCGAACTGGCCCCGGCTCTGGACCATTTGCGGGATGCCCAGTTGCGGGCCCTGCGCCGAAGCCAGACCGATGACCACGCCGCCGATCAGGTTACCCAGCACAATCGCCAGCAGCCCCCAGAAAAAGTCGAGGTTAAACACCTGCACGGCCATCGCGCCGGTGACGATCGGCAGTGGCGCAATATTGGTACTGAACCACAGGGTGAACAGGTCGCGAGCCTTGCCGTGGCGCTCTGCCGGGGGAACGTAATCAACGGTGTGGTTTTCGATCAGCGGCGCGCTGCCGCTGTCATGTGGGTTTTGCTGGGGCGTGTTGTGCTTGGACATAGTCGCTATCTCGAAACCGATGGCCGACGCCGTGGCGGGCGCCAGATGACAAACCCATCAGGCCCTGCGGCTTTTTCCGGACGAGCCGGGCCACGACCTGCATATGGCAGGCCGACGAGGCTCAATCATCCGGGCTTAGAAAAGCGGCAGGCCCGACGCCTTACGCACTGAGGGTGCGCAGACTCTTGGCAGTTGAGAAATCCGTTACGAATCGAATAACGCTGGGCAGCGTGGTGACCGGCACCATTGGGTAAAAGTGAAGAAACATCGTCTCGCCTGAATTTGTTGTTGTGCAGAGCCAAACCATGCAGCGCCCTGCTTAAACAGGGCCGGAATGAGTGTGAGGCAGTGAAGGTGTCATTCGTGCCATTCATTGCGCTGATAACACCATATTATGGTATGCCACATACACACAACCCCCTACCGGCCATCTTTCGGCCCCTCAACAGGCGCCTGTCAAGCGTCAGAAGCGGCCGCAAACAACGGTGCAGGTCAGCAATATCAAGGCATACAGCCCAATTGCAGCGTCAGGCTCAGACAAGCGATGCAACAAAAACACTTGCGAATTAAGTATTACGGTATACCATCAGACAGACAACAATCTGCTTCGGCCCCGTCCACCAGCGTGCCCCCAGCGGTCTCCAACGAGAGGTATCCAATGATCGACCCGAATGTCTACAAGAACGTCATGGGCTCCTTCCCGTCCGGCGTTACCGTCATCACCACCCTGGATGATGATGGCCAAGTGGTCGGGCTGACTGCCAGCGCCTTCAGCGCGCTGTCCCTGGAACCGGCCCTGGTGTTGTTCTGCCCCAATTACAGCTCCGACTCCTATCCTGTACTGATCAAGAACAAACGCTTTGCCATTCACCTGCTCGGCAGCGAGCAGAAAACCGAAGCTTATGCCTTCGCGCGCAAGGGCAAAGACAAGGCTGAAGGCATCGAGTGGAGCTTGAGCGAACTGGGCAATCCATTGCTGGCCGGTGCTACGGCGATCATTGAATGCGAGCTGTGGCGCGAATACGAAGGTGGCGATCACGCGATCATGGTTGGCGCAGTGAAGAACCTGATCCTGCCTGAGCAGCCCGTCGCACCAATGGTGTATTGCCTGGGCAAAATGGGTGCCCTGCCCACGGCGGCTTGATCTGCATCAGCATTCGATATTACGGTATACCAAAAAATACAGATCCGCCCTTCCCCACTCACTGTCGGGCGCCAAGACCGAGGTAATGTCATGAAATTTTCGTTGTTCGTGCATATGGAACGCTGGGACGAGCAAGTCAGCCACCGGCAGTTGTTCGATGACCTGACCGAGTTGACCCTGCTGGCCGAAAAAGGCGGTTTCAGCACCGTCTGGGTAGGCGAACACCACGCCATGGAATACACCATCTCGCCAAGCCCGATGCCGATCCTCGCGTATCTGGCAGCGCGCACCACGACCATCCACCTGGGCGCCGGCACCATCATCGCGCCGTTCTGGCACCCGATCCGGGTGGCCGGTGAATGCGCCCTGCTCGACGTGATCAGCAACGGTCGCATGGAAGTGGGTCTGGCCCGTGGCGCCTATCAGGTCGAGTTCGACCGCCTGGCCAACGGCATGCCCGCCACCGAAGGCGGCAAGGCCCTGCGTGAGATGGTTCCGGTGGTCAAGGCCCTGTGGCAAGGCGACTACGCCCACGACGGCGAGATCTGGAAATTCCCGACCTCCACCAGCATCCCCAAGCCGGTCAACACTCCACCGGTGTGGATCGCCGCCCGCGATCCGGACTCGCACAACTTCGCGGTTGCCAATGGCTGCAACGTGATGGTCACGCCGCTGATGAAAGGCGACGAAGAAGTCCTGGACCTGAAAAACAAATTCCAGGCCGCGCTGGACAACAACCCGGACGTGCCACGCCCGCAACTGATGGTGCTGCGCCACACCCACGTGCACGGCGCAGATGACCCGGACGGCTGGAAAGTCGGCGCCGCCGCGATCAACAAGTTCTACCGCACCTTTGACGCCTGGTTCGGTAACAAGACCGTACCGGTCAACGGCTTTCTGGAGCCAAGCCCGGAATCGAAATTCGCCGAGCGCCCGGAGTTCGAACTGGAGAACATCCGCAAAAACACCATGATCGGCACCCCGGAAGAAATCATCAAACGTATTCGTTACTACCAGGAACTGGGTGTCGACGAGTTCAGCTTCTGGTGCGACAACAGCCTGCCGCACGCCGAGAAGAAGAAATCGCTGGAGCTGTTCATCCAGCACGTGGTGCCGGCGTTTCGTTGAGATACGCTGAGTGACGCAAAAGCCGGGCGCGATGCCCGGCTTTTTTGTGGGAGACTGAGCGCCGTACGCCCTCAGCCAGCAGGTCGTTTTTCAACAGCCTGTCGAGCGTCTAACGTTGACAGAGATGCCCCCGACCTCATCAAGGCTGATGTAGAATTGCATCATTATTGATGACAGATGCGAGCTTGATCATGAGAACGACCGTTACGATTGATGACGCCTTGTATGAACGTGCCCTTGAAGTCGCAGACCCTAATATGGACAAGGCCGAGCTTTTTCGTGAGGCCGTGCAGATGTTTGTCCGTATTCAGGCAGCAAAGCGTTTGGCAGCCCTTGGCTCTGCAATGCCCTCAATGGAGGATATCCCCCGTCGAAGTGATGCATCCGAATGATGGATGTGCTTATCGATACCTCTATCTGGGTGGCTCACTTTCGCAGCTACAACCCGGGCCTTTCGAACTTGCTTCAACAGGACCGGGTGCTGATCCACCCCATGGTTATGGGTGAACTGGCGTGCGGTACACCACCTGAGCGGACTCGAACGCTGGCAGATCTGTCCAGTTTGAAGCACTGCCAGCAACCCACATGGACCGAAGTAATGACTTTCGTGGAGCAGCACAAGCTCTACGGTTTGGGGTGCGGGCTGGTGGACATGACACTGCTGGCATCAGCCTTGATCACTCGGGCGCATTTGTGGACGCTGGACAAACGACTGGCCAGCCTGGCCACACGCTTGCAGATCAACCACCAGCCCGACTGAGTACTGACTCCTGGTCTGTTGCCGTTTCATCACAACCGCGCCGAGGCCCTGCGGGTTGCGCCCCAAAATCGCGCCAGCGCGGGCGGCGTTCCACTCGTTGAAGGACTTGAAAAGGAGAACCTGGCCGCCTTGCATGGGTGCAAGGCGGCTATCCCTGAACTCAGTGGTTATACGCCCGCTCGTTATGCTCGCCCAGATCCAGGCCCAGCTCTTCGGTCGAGTCATCGGCGCGCAAACCGACCAGTGCCTTGACCACCTTGAGGATCGCCCAGCTGACCACGAAGCAATACACCACAGTCAGCGCCACGCCTTTTATCTGTGCGATCACTTGATCGAGCATGTTGGCGTCCGGCACCAAACCGCCCAGTGCCGGCACGCAGAACACCCCGGTCAGCACCGCGCCGACAATCCCGCCAATGCCATGCAGGCCGAAGACGTCGAGGCTGTCGTCATAGCCGAGGCGTTTCTTCAGCACGGTGACGCCCAGGTAGCAGCACACGCCGCACAGCAGGCCAATCACCAGCGCACCACCGACACCGACGTAGGCGCAGGCCGGGGTGATGCCGACCAGGCCGGCCAGCGCGCCGCAGGCCAGCCCTTGCGCGCTGGGTTTGCCGGCTTTGAGCCACTCGCTGAACATCCAGCCAATGATCCCGGCGCACGCACCGACCTGAGTGTTGATCATCACCATCCCGGACAACCCGGAAAGGCCGCCGCCGGAGCCGATATTAAAGCCGAACCAGCCGACCCAGAGCATCGCCGCGCCGGCCATGGTCAGGCTCAGGTTGTGTGCCGGCATGGGTTCATTCTTGTAGCCTTTGCGTTTGCCCAGTGCCAGGCAGGCAGCCAGTGCCGCGACCCCGGCGTTGATGTGCACAGCGGTACCACCGGCGTAATCAAGCACGCCCCAGTTGTGCATCACCGCCCCGCCGCCGCCCCAGACCATGTGCGCCACCGGGGCGTAAACCAGGGTGAACCACAGCGCCATGAACAGCAGCGCGGCGGAGAATTTCATGCGCTCGGCAAAGGCCCCGGCGATCAGCGCCGGGGTGATGATGGCGAAGGTCATCTGGAAGGTGATGAAGACACCTTCGGGGATTTCGCCGACCAGGCTGTCGGGGGTCAGGCCGGCCAGAAAAGCGCGGTTCAGGCTGCCGACGAAGCTATTAAAGGTCACCTCCCCGGCGACCATATTGGTGGTGTCCAGCACCAGGCTGTAGCCGTAAAGCACCCACAACACACCGACCAGCCCGGCGATGCCAAAGCACTGGGTGAACAGCGAGAGCATGTTCTTGGCACGTACCAGCCCGCCGTAGAACAGGGCAAGGCCGGGCAGGCACATGAACAGCACCAGCACCGCGGCGGTGATCATCCACGCGGTGCTGCCGGTATTGAGGGTCGGGGTTTCGGCCGCCTGGGCCAAAGGAATACAGGCGCCCAGCGCCAGTGCTGCAAGAAGGGATTTGCCAGGTAGACGATTAACCATCTTCAACGCTCCTGCGGGGTAATGGAAAGTGTCTGGCAGCGGGGAATGTTGTTTGGAAAACGGGCCTTTGCGGCCTCTCTGGATGTGATGCCGATCATTTGTGGGAGCGACCGGGCGGCGATCCGTCTTGCTCGCTCCCACAAAGGGATCACCGAATCAATACTGCGAACCCGGAATCCAGCTGGTGCCGGCCAGCGGTACGCGGGCCATGGCGGCCGATTCGACGGTCAGAGCCACCAGGTCCTCGGGGTCGAGGTTGTGCAGGTGGCTCTTGCCGCAGGCGCGGGCCATGGTCTGGGCTTCGAGCACCAATACACGCAAATAGTTTGCCAGGCGGCGCCCGCCTTCGACCGGGTCCAGACGTTTGGCCAGTTCCGGGTCTTGGGTGGTGATGCCCGCAGGGTCGCGGCCGTTCTGCCAGTCGTCGTAGAAACCGGCGGCCGAGCCGATCTTCTTCAGCTCTTCGTCCAGCCGCGGATGGTTGTCACCCAGCGCCACCAGAGCAGCCGTACCGATGGCCACCGCATCAGCGCCCAGGGCCATGGCCTTGGCGACGTCTGCACCATTACGAATCCCGCCGGAGACGATCAATTGCACTTTGCGGTGCATGCCCATTTCCTGCAGGGCCTGAACCGCTTGCGGGATGGCCGGCAGGATCGGGATACCGACGTGTTCGATAAACACTTCCTGAGTCGCAGCGGTGCCGCCCTGCATGCCGTCGAGCACGATCACGTCGGCACCGGCTTTGACTGCCAGTTTCACATCGTAGTAAGGACGACTGGCGCCGATTTTCACGTAGATGGGTTTTTCCCAGTCGGTGATTTCACGGATCTCGGCGATCTTGATCGCCAGATCGTCCGGGCCGGTCCAGTCCGGGTGACGGCAGGCCGAGCGCTGGTCGACGCCGATCGGCAGGGTACGCATGCCCGCGACCCGCTCGGTGACTTTCATGCCCAGCAGCATGCCGCCACCGCCCGGCTTGGCGCCCTGCCCCAGCACGATCTCGATGGCATCGGCCTTGCGCAGGTCATCCGGGTTCATGCCGTAGCGCGACGGCAGGTACTGGTAAACCAGGTGCTGCGACTGGCCGCGTTCTTCCGGGGTCATGCCGCCGTCGCCGGTGGTGGTGCTGGTGCCGGCAATGCTGGCACCACGGCCCAGCGCTTCCTTGGCATTGGCCGACAGCGCGCCGAAGCTCATGCCAGCGATAGTCACCGGAATCTTCAGGTGCAACGGTTTCTTGGCGAAACGGTTACCGAGGATCACGTCGGTGCCGCATTTCTCGCGGTAGCCTTCCAGCGGATAGCGCGACACGCTGGCGCCGAGCAGCAGCAGGTCATCGAAGTGCGGCAGCTTGCGCTTGGTGCCGCCGCCACGAATGTCATAGATGCCGGTTTCGGCGGCGCGCTGGATTTCCTGGATGGTCAGGCGATCGAAGGTGGCCGACTCGCGCAGGACCGGAGCCTGGGCTTTGGAATTGGAAAACTCGGTCATGGTTAGTGCTCCTGATCAGTACGCGCTGGCGTTGTCGACTTTGAAGTTGTACAGCTGGCGCGCCGAGCCGTAGCGTTTGAAATCGGCGGCGTTCTCCTTGAAACCGGCGCGGTTGAGCAGCGCCTGCAACTCTTCGATATGCTCGGCGCGCATCTCTTTCTCGATGCAGTCAGAGCCCAGTGACTCGACGCTGCCTTTGACGAAGATTTTGGTTTCATACAACGAGTCGCCCAACGCATCACCGGCATCGCCGCACACCACAAGGCGCCCGGCCTGGCCCATGAAGCAGCTCATGTGGCCGATGCTGCCACCGACCACAATGTCGATGCCCTTCATGGAAATCCCGCAACGCGCGCCGGCATCGCCTTCGATGACCAGCAGCCCGCCGTGGGCGGTGGCACCGGCTGCCTGGGAGGCGCTGCCTTTGACCCGCACGTAGCCGCTCATCATGTTCTCGGCGCAGCCGACGCCAACATTGCCGTGCACGGTGACCGAGGCTTTCTGGTTCATCCCGGCGCAGTAATAGCCGGCGTGGCCCTGGATATCGATGGAGATGGCTTCGTTGACGCCCACCGCCAGGTTATGCGCGCCGTTGGGATGAGTCACCAGCCACTCGCGCTCTTCGACAGTTTTGGCCTGGTCATGCAGAGCCTGGTTCAGATCACGCACGCTGGCGCTGGACAGATCGATGGTTTTCATAATGCGTGCTCCTTAAGCCGACTCGCGTTCCCAGATGTACATGGTGGCGGGAACAGGTTCCCAGACCTTGGCGTTTTCGATCCCCGGCAGGCTCGACAGCGCCTGATACTCCGAAGCCATGGCCACGTAGTCCTCGGTTTCGGCGAGGATCGCGGGCTTGCAGGCAATCGGATCACGGATCACGGCAAAGCCGTTGCGGGTGCCGATGGCGAAGGTAAAGAAACCGTCGAGGGCTTCCAGCGAGTTATCCAAGGCCTGTTTCAGGGAATCGCCCTGTTGCAGGCGCCAGGCCAGGTAACCGGCGGCCACTTCGGTGTCGTTCTCGGTCTCGAAGTTGATGCCTTCACGGCGCAGCTCCTGGCGCAGACGGAAGTGGTTGGACAACGAACCGTTGTGCACCAGACACAGGTCAGCACCGGTGGAGAACGGGTGGCTGCCCTCCATGGTCACCGCACTTTCAGTGGCCATGCGAGTGTGGCCGATGATGTGGCTACCCTTCATGCCGGCCAGGCCGAAGCGCTCGGAAATTTCCCGTGGCAAGCCCATGCCCTTGAGGATCTCGATGCTCTGCCCGGCGCTCATGATGCGCACGCTCGGCGCCAGCTCGGCCAGTACGGTACGTACTGCGGCTTCTTCAGCCTTGATTTTCAGCACGATGGCGCTGGCGTTCTGAAACCAGTCCAGCTCGGCATCCAATTTGCTCTTCACGCCATCGACCAACCCGGCGAAGTCATAGCCTTCGGTGGTGGCTTGCAAGGTCAGCTTGACCCAGCCATCAGCCACTTCATCGCCATAAATGGCAAAACCTGCACTGTCCGGACCGCGATCGGTCATGGCTTCGAGCATCGGCTCGAAGAGCTTGCCGAGCTGCGACTCCAGCGCCGGGTTCTTCAAATACAAACCAACAATTCCACACATAAGGCAGGCCTCACTTTGTTCGGCAGTGGCTAGCTTTAAGCTGCAAGCTTCAAGCTGACCGTGTTGATAGAAAGTCGTGTACTCACCGCAACTCTGCTTTTGCTTGCAGCTTGCGGCTTTAAACGTGTCGCTTAAAAAAACTCGGTGTAGCGCTTCACTTCCCAGTCGCTGACGTGGCGGCTGTATTCCACCCATTCCATGCGCTTGAGCTTGATGAACTCGCCGACGATTTCCGGGCCCAGCACTTCGGCAAACAGCGGGTCGGCCTCCAGCGCGTCGCAGGCTTCCTTGAGCGATTGCGGCAGGGTCTTGATGCCGCGCGCAGCGATTTCTTCAAGGCCGAGCTTGTAAAGGTTTTCGTTGCACACCATGGGGACTTCCAACTGGCGATCAATACCGTCCAGGCCGGCGGCAATGATCGCGGCGCTGACCAGATACGGGTTGCAGCCGGCGTCCGGCAGGCGAAATTCCAGGCGGCCATAGGGCACGCGAACCATGGCCGAGCGGTTGTTGGAACCAAAGGCAATGAACGCCGGCGCCCAGGTCGCGCCCGACAGCGAGTTGCCAACCACAAGCCGCTTGTAGGAGTTGACTGTGGGGGCCGCGAACGCGCACAGCGCGGGACCGTGGGCCAGCAGGCCGGCGGCGAAGTGGTAGGCCATTTTCGACAGGCCCATGCCACTTGGGTCACTGGCGTCGTGGAACAGGTTCTTGTTGGTCGCGCTGCTGATCGACAGGTGAAAGTGCATGCCGTTACCGGCGCGCTTGGGGTCCGGTTTGGGCATGAACGAGCAGATCATGCCCATGTCGTTGGCGATCTCGCCGGCGGCCATGCGGAAGAAGGTGAAGCGGTCGGCCGACTCCATCGCGTCGCTGTAGGTGTAGTTGATCTCGAACTGGCCGTTGGCGTCTTCGTGGTCGATCTGGTAGATGTCAAAGCCCACCGGTTGCAGGGCTTCGGTCAGACGTTCGAGAAATTCGCGTGAACGCGACAGGCCTTTGTAGTCATAGCAAGGCTTGTCGAGGTTATCGCTGGCATCGACCAGTTGCAGGTGGCCGGCGGCATCACGCTTGAACAGGCTGAACTCAGGCTCCAGCCCGGTGTTGAGGGTCCAGCCACGCTGGCTCAGACGCTCGACCTGCTGTTGCAGCACGTAGCGGCTGTCATAAGGCCAGGGTTTACCTTCAACATGACCGATGCACACCACGCGGCCATAACCGGGCTGCCATGGCACCGGTACCAGTGACGACAGGTCGCCACGGGCCATGAAGTCGGGACCGTGCGGCTCCATGCCCATACCGGTGATGGCGAACCCGGCGAAACCGGCGCCACTCTCGGCGACCATTTCCAGGCCGCTGACCGGCACCGATTTGGTCTTGGACGAACCGTGAATATCGACGAACTGAGCCAGCACGTACTTGATGCCGTGCTCCTGGATCAGACGCTGTGTTTCTGTTGGCAACATAGAGCGTGACTCCTGTGACGAAAGCGGCTTGAAAGAAGAACCCCTGTTTCGCTGCCGGAAGCACTTATTCCGATCAGGAAACTTACTTTCATTACAGGAATGCAATGCCCTTGCCAGTTTTTCAAGCAGGGCTAAAAAACCTTTGATCAAGCCTTTTGTTCTGTATATATGGGAAACTTGTTTTCCCACCGCGAATATTTCACCGGCAAAACAGCCATACGAACGTCGCTGCACATTCTCAGTGCGAAATAAAAATTATTGAACGGAAACCGTGCACAGCCTATGACTCAATCGGACACCCCCAAGCTCAAGCTGGAGCAGTACATCGGCATTCAGATCAAACGCCAGCGCCAGGCCCAGGAACTCAAGCTGGCGGATGTGGCGCGCATCGCCGGCATCAGCCAAGGGATGTTGAGCAAGATCGAGAATGCCCAGGTGTCGACCAGCCTGGATAACCTGGGCCGTTTATGCGATGTGCTGGGCATGCCGATGTCGAAACTGTTCAGCCAGTACGATCAGCAGGGCAGCACGGCGTTGCTGGTCAAAAAGGATGAAGGGCTGGAGGTGGTGCGCCGCGGTACGGAGAAGGGCCATACCTATCATTTGCTTAACCACACCCGTGGGCCAAAGAAGAGTTTCGAGGCGTATATGGTGAGCATGGATGACGCCAGCGAAGAGTTTCCGACCTTCTCGCATCCGGGCACCGAGTTTTTGCATTTGCTGGAGGGCGAGCTGATTTACCGGCATGGCAATCAGTTGTACCGAATGGAAGCCGGCGACAGCCTGACCTTCGACGGTGAGGTGCCGCATGGGCCGGAGCAACTGGTGCAAGTGCCGATCCGGTTGCTGTCGATCATGAACTATGGGGCGCAGGGCGAGTAAGCCGCTCGCCTCTGTGTAGGAGATCGCCCGCCGCCTCGGCGCCGCGCTGTCGCGCAGCAGACACGGACCCGGTGGGAAGAGCCGGCCGGCGCCCCGGTCTGCTCGCGAAGGGGCCAGTAAAGTCACAGCATCTGCTGCGACTGTGCCGCCGTCTTCGCTGTGGTCCGGCACCCCGGCAAGCCAGCTCCCACCGGGGGCATACAGTGCTTAAGTGAATGTATTGGCGTTAGCCGGGAAGCCTTCGCGGCTAAAGCGAATCGCCGCCCGGCCAGCGCCCAAGTCGCGATTGGCGTCGTCTGGACCATCTCGGTTCGAAGAGCAAAAGCAAATGGAGCCTGGCTTAGGCTTTTTTCTTGCCGCTTGAAGCTTACCGCTTGCCGCCCGCGCCCACGGCGCGACTTTCCCCACAAGAAATATTCTTTCCAGATTTCTCTGGACGGCCCGTCCGCTTTCACCTATAAATTCGCCAAGACGAATATTTAATTCCTTAGGGGAATTTTTATTCACCCTTAAAACCAGAATTTACTGCTGAATTTTTTCGCTCTGCGTTGAGCTGCCGCCATTTTCCGAGGACGTGCCATGCAACACGAAAAGAACCATTTCATCCTGAAGATCAGCTGTCCGGCGACGTCCGGGATTGTCGCGGCGGTGACGTCGTATCTGGCGGGTAACGCTTGCTACATCGGTGAAATGGCGCAGTTTGATGATGAGTTCAGCGGGCGTTTTTTCATGCGCGCGGTGTTTCGCTTCAATGAGGGTCACGCCGGTGACATCGAGCAGCTCAAGGCGGGGTTCAGCGATGTAGCGGCCAGCTTTGACATGGACTGGGAGCTGCATGACAGCAGCCGGCCGATGCGGGTGCTGCTGATGGTCAGCAAGTTCGATCATTGCCTGACCGACCTCTTGTATCGCTATCACAAGGGCGAGATGCACATGACCATCACCGCCATTGTCTCCAATCACCTCGATCTGCGGCCGATGGCCGAGCGTGAGGGCATCCGGTTTATCTACCTGCCGGTGACCAAAGACACCAAAGCCGCTCAGGAAGCGGCGCTGATGCAGGTGGTCAACGAGACCGGTACTGAATTGGTGGTGCTGGCGCGCTACATGCAGATCCTCTCCGATGATCTGTGCAAGCAACTTTCAGGCCGCGCCATCAATATCCACCACTCGTTCCTGCCGGGTTTCAAAGGTGCCAAGCCGTATCACCAGGCTTATGAGCGTGGCGTGAAGCTGATCGGCGCTACCGCCCATTACGTGACCAGCGACCTGGACGAGGGGCCGATCATCGAGCAGGAAGTACAGCGGGTCGACCACGCCTATTTGCCTGATGACCTGGTCGCCATCGGCCGTGATACAGAAACCGTGGCGCTGTCCAAGGCGGTCCGTTATCACCTTGAACACCGGGTCTTTCTCAACACTGACAGAACGGTGATCTTCCGGTGAATAGCTCAAAACTGATCGACGGCAAGGCCGCTGCCGCCCGGGTGCTGCAGCAGGTCAAACAGGACGTGCTGATGCTCAAGGCCGATCACATCCAGCCAGCGCTGGCGGTGATTCTGGTCGGTGAAGACCCGGCCAGCCAGGTGTATGTGCGCAACAAGATTCTACGCGCCGAGGAATGCGGGATTCGCTCCATCGAGTACCGGCTGGCAGCCGATTGCCCGCAGGCCCGGCTGTTGGACTTGATCGCCGAGTTGAACAACGACGCTTCAGTCAACGGCATTTTGCTGCAACTGCCGTTACCCGGACACATTGAAGAAACCCGCGCCTTGCAGGCGATTGATCCGGGCAAGGATGTCGACGGTTTTCACAGCGAGAACGTTGG
Organism: Pseudomonas sp. StFLB209; assembly: GCF_000829415.1. Classification (NCBI taxonomy): domain Bacteria; kingdom Pseudomonadati; phylum Pseudomonadota; class Gammaproteobacteria; order Pseudomonadales; family Pseudomonadaceae; genus Pseudomonas; species Pseudomonas sp. StFLB209. Next base: position 5,411,672 of record NZ_AP014637.1, read on the forward strand.
CGGCCTGAGCCAGGGCCGTGACGTACTCACGCCCTGCACCCCCACCGGCTGCATGTATCTGCTGGAGCAAACCCTCGGCGACCTGAGCGGCAAGCACGCGGTGGTGATTGGCCGCTCGAACATTGTCGGCAAGCCGATGGCAGCCTTGCTGCTCAAGGCCCACTGCTCGGTGACGGTGGTGCATTCGCGCAGCCAGGATGCCAAGGCGCTGTGCCAACTGGCCGACATCGTGGTCGCGGCGGTAGGTCGGCCACGAATGATCGATGCCAGTTGGCTGAAGCCCGGCGCGGTGGTGATTGACGTCGGTATTAACCGTATTCAGGACCACGACCGTAGCCGGCTGGTCGGTGATGTCGACTTTGACGCCGCCCTGCCCCAGGTCTCGGCCATCACCCCGGTGCCCGGCGGGGTCGGGCCGATGACCATCGCCTTTCTGATGAAAAACACCCTGATCGCCGCGCAGCAGCAACGCCAGCGTGCCCTCGCCCATAGCCAGCCGCAGGAGGCCGTATGCCTTTAGGTCTATTGAAGTACGGGCTCAGCTCGGAGTACCCGGTGGAAGTCGACTTGCCGGCCCCCAAGGAACTCAAGCCAGCCTATGACGTGGTGATCATCGGCGGAGGCGGCCACGGCCTGGCCACCGCGTATTACCTGTCCAAGTACCACGGCATCAACAATATTGCGGTGCTGGAAAAAGGCTACCTGGGCGGCGGCAACACTGCGCGCAACACGGCGGTGATCCGCTCCAACTACCTGACCAGCGAGGGGGTGAAGTTCTACGCTGAATCGGTACGGATGTTCGAAGGGCTGTCCAATGAATTCGACTTCAACATCATGTATTCGCACCGGGGTCAGTTGACCCTGGCGCATACCGACGCCACGGTGCGTTCATTCCGCCAGCGCGCCGAGGTCAACAAACACTTTGGCGGGCGCACCGAGATGATCGACCGCCAGCAGATCCGCGAGTTGGTGCCGAGCCTGAACCTTGATCCGGGGCATATTCCGGTGCTCGCCGGGCTCTGGCACATCGACGGGGCGACAGCGCGGCACGATGCGGTGGCCTGGGGCTACGCCAAGCAGGCCGCCAAGCGCGGGGTCGAGATTCATCAACTGACCGACGTTCAGGAACTGGTGATCGAAAACGGCGCCATCACGGCGGTCAAGACCAACCGGGGCACGGTGCGTTGTGGCTGCGCGGTGCAGGCGGTGGCCGGCATGAGTTCGCAAATGATGAAAAAGGCCGGCATCCGCTCGCCGATCCAGACCTTCCCGCTGCAAGCGATGGTCACCCAGCCGTTCAAGCCGTTTCTCGACCCGCTGGTGAGTTCTTCGGCGCTGCACTGTTACGTGCAGCAGACCAGCCGTGGCGAGGTGGTGTTTGGCGGCGGCTCGGATCCCTACCCGCTGTTCAACACTCGCTCAACGCTCGATTTGAAAGAAAGCCTGCTCTCGCACGCCATCGAGATGTTCCCGTTTCTGGCCAACGCCAAGCTGATGCGCCAGTGGGCCGGGATCACCGACATGACCCCCGATTACAGCCCCATCATGGGCCTGTCGCCGGTCAAGAACTACTACCTGGACGCCGGCTGGGGCACCTGGGGCTTCAAGGCCACGCCGATCTGCGGCAAGACCATGGCCGAGCTGGTCGCCAGTGGCGGCAAGGTCCCGGAGCTGATCAAGCCATTTGGCCTGGAGCGTTTCTCGACCTTCCAGCAAGTCAACGAAATGGGCGCCACGGCGGCCAGCCACTAAGCGGAGAGCGACACATGAAAGTCATGACATGCCCGCTCAACGGGCCGCGCAACATCAGCGAATTCACCTACGGCGGCGAATTCAAACCCATGCCCGACCCGCAGACCTGCAGCGATGCCCAGTGGGCCGACTACGTGTTCAACAGCGAAGATACCTTGGGGGTGGTTCGCGAGTGGTGGATGCACACGCCATCGAGTTACTGGTTTCTGGCCGAGCGCCACACCGGCAGTGACGAGATTGTGCGCACCTTCGATGCCCGCGAGCTGTTCAACAGCCGGGTCGAATTCACCCAACAGACTCAGGAGATTGCAGGATGAGTACCGCCAACCGCCTGCCCGCCCCGATGGGCCTGCTGATCGACCGCAGCAAGCCGCTGACCTTCAGCTTCGATGGCAAGGCCTATGAAGGCCTGCAAGGCGACAGTATTGCCAGCGCCCTGCTCGCCAGCGGCCGTCATCTGCTGTCGCGCTCGTTCAAGTACCACCGCCCGCGCGGCCCGCTGAGCATGGCCGGGCAAGACGCCAATACCCTGGTGCAACTGCCCCGCGAGCCCAACGTGCTGGCCGATACGTTTGCCCTGGAAAACGGCCTGCGGGTCAGCGGCCAGAACTACAACGGCTCACTGGACAACGACAAGGACGCCCTGCTCGGCAAGTTCTCCAAATTCATGCCGGTGGGGTTCTACTACCGCTCCTTTTATAAGCCCAAGGGCATGTGGAAAGTCTGGGAGCCGGCGATCCGCAAAAAAGCCGGCTTGGGTGTGCTGGACCTCGGCTTCAAGCCCGAGTACTACGACAAGGCGTATCTGTTTACCGACCTGGCAGTGATCGGCGCCGGTCCCGCCGGCCTGCAAGCGGCGCTGACCGCCGCCAATGCCGGCGCCAAGGTGCTGCTGATCGAGCAGCAGCCGATTCTGGGCGGCTCGCTGACGTATGCGCGCTTTGACCTTGAAGGTCAGCGGGCCGGGCAACTGCGCACCGAACTGGTGGCGGCCGTAGAAGGCCACGCCAACATCCGGATTCTGCACAGCGCCACCTGCAACGCCTGGTTCACCGACAACTACCTGCCGGTGATTCAAGGCAAACGCCTGTATAAAGTGCGCGCGACGCAGTGCCTGATCACCAGCGGCTCGTTCGACCAGCCGGTGATTTTCCGCAACAACGACCTGCCCGGCATCATGCTGACCAGCGCGGCGCAACGGCTGATGAAGCTGTATGCGGTCAAGCCCGGCCAACGCGCCGTGGTACTCACCGGTAACGATGATGGCTATCTGGCCGCGCTGGATCTGCATGATCAGGGCGTGCAGGTGGCCGCTGTGGTGGATATGCGTAACCAGCCAGCCGACCGCAGCCTGTTGATCGAGCTGGAAAAACGCGGCATCACTTGCCACGCCAGCACCACCGTGTATGAAGCACTGCACGAAAAGGGCATGCGCCACATCAATGGCGTCGAGCTGCGCAAAATCACCGGCCAGGGTCAGGTGGCCAGTGCGGGCATGACCCTGGACTGCGACCTGCTGTGTATGTCAGGCGGCTATATGCCGGTTTATCAATTGCTGTGCCAGGCCGGTGGCAAACTCGCCTATGACGAGCAAAGCGCCGGGTTCAACCTCAGCGGCCTGCCGGCCAATCTGAACATTGCCGGTTCCGTAAACGGCCAGCACAGCCTGGACAACGTCTTGGCAGACGCCACCCGCGCCGCCCTCGACATCATTGCCAGCCTTGGCCTGCACACCACCCAGCAGGCCGCGCCGCTCAAAGGCGAGGCACAGGTGAATTTCCCCTGGCCGATTTTCCCGCATCCCAAAGGCAAGGATTTCGTCGACTTTGACGAAGACCTGCAGGTGCGCGATATCGTCAATGCCACGCGCATCGGTTACCGCGATGTGCAACTGGTCAAGCGTTACTCCACGGTGGGCATGGGTCCATCTCAGGGCCGTCACTCGGCGCTGCCGACCGCACGCCTGGTCGCCGCTGCGACCCAGCGCAGCATCAGTGAAACCGGGGTCACCACCGCGCGCCCGCCGTTCGAGGCGGAAAAACTTGCGCACGTCGCCGGGCGCGGCTTCGACCCGTACCGCCAGACCCCGATGCACAGCCGGCATGTAAAGGCAGGCGCGAAAATGATGCCCGCCGGTATCTGGCAGCGTCCGGCGTTCTATGGCCAGCCCGCACAACGCGATGCCTGCATGCAGGCCGAAGCCAGGCATGTGCGCAGCAAGGTCGGGATCATCGACGTCTCGACCCTGGGCGGGCTGGACATCCGCGGACCGGACGCCGCCGAGCTGCTGAACCGGATGTACACCTTTGCCTTTATCAAGCAGCCGGTGGGCCGTTCGCGCTATGCGTTGATGACCAACGAACAGGGCGCGGTGATCGACGACGGCGTATGCGCACGCTTTGCCGAGCAGCACTTCTACGTCACCGCCACCACCAGCGGCGTGGACCGTATCTATCAGCAAATGCTCAAGTGGAATGCCCAGTGGCGGCTGAACGTCGATATCGCCAACGTTACTGCCGCGATCAGCGCGGTCAATGTGGCCGGTCCCGACTCACGCAACGTGTTGGAAAAGGTGTGTCATGACATCGACCTGTCTGCCGCCGGTTTTCCTTATCTGGCAGTGCGCCAGGGCACGGTCGCCGGGATCAAGGCGCGGCTGCTGAGGGTCGGCTTTGTCGGTGAGCTGGGCTATGAGATCCACGTGCCGGCCCGGCATGCCGTGCAGCTCTGGGATGCGCTGATCGAAGCCGGCAAGCAGTACGATATCAAGCCGTTCGGGGTCGAGACCCAGCGCCTGCTGCGCCTGGAAAAGGGCCACGTGATCATCAGCCAGGACACCGACGGCATGACCCATCCCGGCGAGATTGACATGGGCTGGGCGGTCAGTCGGAGCAAGCCGTTTTTCGTCGGCCGCCGCTCGATAGATATCCTCGAAGCGCAGCCGCAAAAGCGCAAACTGGTCGGTTTCACCTTGCCAGAGGGCAGCCCGCAGCCGCTCGAAGGCCATCTGGTGCTCAGCGGCCCGGACATCAGTGGCAACGTGACGTCCTGCGAGTACTCGCAAACCCTCGGCAAGATCATCGGCCTGGCCTACGCAGGTTTTGATCAGAGCCAGCCCGGCCAGCAGATCCCGATTCGCGTCGAGGGTGGCGTGATGGTCCAGGCCACTGTGGTGCAACTGCCTTTCTTCGACCCTGAAAACCAGCGTCAGGAGCTTTGAACATGTCCAGCCTTCTTGTTGAAAATGTCACCCCCCGGCGCCAGGTGAGCGCCGACGCCCTGCCGCTGTGCAGCCTGAGCGACCTGACCGACCTGCCGCGGGTCGGCTTTCGTGGCACACAAAGCGCCGAGTACTTGGCGGCGCGCGGTTTTGAATTGCCAGACGCACCGAACCGTGCCGTGACCCAGGCCGATGGCAGCCATGTGGTACGGCTGTCGCAAACCGAGTACCTGCTGCTGGGCAGCCCCGCCGATCAGGGCGAGCGGATTGCCGATGAAGAGGCCCGCTGGGAACTGGATCACCACGCCAACTACCTGCTGCCACGCCAGGACAGCCACGCCTGGCTGCAACTGTCGGGCAGCGCGGTCAGTGAGGTGATGGCCAAGCTGTGCGGCGTCGACCTGCGGCCCCAGGCTTTCGGCCCCGGCGCCGTGGCCCAGACCTCGGCAGCGCGGATCAGCGTGATCGTGATCAATGTCGGTGCCACGCACACCGCGTGTTTGCAGATTCTCTTTGATCGCTGCTCGCTGGAGTATTTCAAGGCGGCGTTGCTCGATGCGATGGGCGAATTTTCCTGAGCAGGGCCGATCGCGCAGCAAACACAGGACTTGGGAGCTGCTTTAGCTGCGAAGCCTTCGCTGCTAAAGCTGCTCCTACGGTCCAATGCATCACCCTGGAGATTGCATGATCGAACCTCTGGACAAAGACGTCGATTACCTGGTCCCGGCCCTGGCCCGGGGTTTGAGCGTGCTGGGCCTGTTCAACGCCCAGGTGCGGGCGTTGAGCATTCAGGAGATCGCCGAGCGGCTGCAGGTCAGCACTTCGGCTATTTACCGGATTCTGGTCACGCTGACGCACATGGGCTATCTGAACAAACTCAACAGCCATTACGAACTCGGCGCGCGGGTGGTCAGCGATGGCTTCAGCTATCTTGCCAGCCGGGACATCGTCGATGTGGCGATGCCACACCTTAATGCCTTGCGCGACCGCACGTCGCTGTCGTGCCACCTGAGCATCCGTGAACACACCGACAGCCTGTACCTGTATCGCGCATTTGCCGCCCAGCGCCTGTCGGTGAACATTCCGGTGGGTACGCGCATTGCCTGCCATTGCACTGCCATGGGGCGCATGTTGCTCACCGCCCTGGATGATGCCCGGCTCGGGGCACTGTACCAGCACATTCGCCTGGACGATTACCCGTCACCCGCGCCGCGGACATTACCCGAACTGCAAAGCATGATCCGCCAGGACCGCGAGCGCGGCTGGGTCGTGCATCGCTCCGATTACTCCACCGCGATTGCCACGGTAATCCACGATCACACCGGGCAGGTGACGGCGGCGATCAACCTGTCCGGGGCCGATGCCGTGATGGACCCTGAAGGCGCAACGGAGCGTTTTCAGACCCTGCTGCTGGAAACCAGCGCCTGTATCAGCCGTGAACTGGGTTACCGGGACACACGCCCGCTGGCTTAAACATTTAAGCGCAATCAGCCACTCAAGAATTCCACCGCAACGCCGACGTTACTAACGTGTACTTCTGCTTTGACCGGTTTTGCTGGGACCGGCACGCAGCGTGCATCAGCGGTTGCTCAATTGCGATGTATAAAAATAATCCGGAGCCAAAATGAATATCAAACAGAAGCTGACAGGGGCGTTCGCGGTTATCGCGTGTTTGCCGATTGTCGTTGTCGCCAGCATCGTTATCGTCAACCTGCGCACAGAGGCCACGGATGATTTTGTCGACAACAGCGGACGGGAAATCCGCCAGGTCGAGAATGCCATGCAGTTGTTCTTCGACGGTATCAGCCAGAATATCGATTACCTGGCCGCCAACCCGCTGATCAACACCGCCGGCAACGGTTTGAAAAGCTACATGACACCGGAGCAGAAGGCGCTGCCAGACAGCGAGGCCGACAAGGCGATCTTCGCCCTGTTCGATCGCATGGGCACTTCACACCCCTCTTACTCATACATTTCCTACGGGATGGCCAACGGCACTTACGCCTCCTGGCCAGCAGGCCAGAAATTCGACAACTACGACCCGCGTGTGCGTCCCTGGTACAAGACCGCGCTGGCCAACCCCGGCAAGACCGTGCGCACCGACGCTTACTACTGGCCAGCCGATGATGCGGTGATGGTCGCCACCGTCCGCGCCGTTCCCAATGCACTGGGTAATCCGGGCGGGGTCGTTAGCGTCGACGTGACGCTCAAGGCGCTGACCAATATCGTCAAGCAGATCAAGCTGGGCCAAAGCGGTTATCTGATGCTGCTGGAAAGCAACGGCAATGTGCTGGTCGACCCGAGCAAACCGGAAAACAACTTCAAGAAGCTCGGTGAACTGGGCGGCGGCTACAGTGAGCTGGCCAAGGCCGGCAAGGGCCTGGTCAAGGTCGAGCTGAACGGCGAGCGCTACATGGCCAACGTCTATCCGGCTGACAAACTGGGCTGGAGCTTCATCGGCCTGATCAAGCAGGACGAAGTCATGGCCTCGGCCAATAGCCTGACCTGGCTGATCGGCATTATCGCTGCCGTGCTGGCCGTGGTGTTCGCCCTGGTGGGTGCCAGCTTCGCCAGCCTCATCGTGCGGCCGATCAACGGCGTATCCAGTGGCCTGGAAGGCATTGCCCAGGGTGAAGGTGACCTGACGGTGACCCTGCCGGTGCGCGGCAATGACGAAACCGCCAAACTGGCCGGCTGGTTCAACCAGTTCCTGGGCGCCATCCGCAGCCTGATCCAGCACATCACCAATGCTGCGCACAGCATTCTCGATGCCTCCCAGAGCGCAACCCGGGTCTCGGGCAACATGGCCGACGCCGCCAATCGCCAGCGCGAAGCGGTGGACATGGTCTCTACCGCCTTCCACGAAATGGTCGCCACCGCCAACGAAGTCGCCCGCTCCTGCAGCCAGGCCGCCGAGTCGGCCGACACCAGCCAGCAACAGGCCCGCGACGGTCAACGGCAGATCGACGACGCGGTGCACAGTGTCGACCAGCTCAGCGAGGAAATCGCTCGCTCGGCCAAGGACATGAGCCAGCTGGAAAAAGACAGCAACGACATTCAGTCGATTCTCGACACCATCCGTTCGATTGCCGAGCAAACCAACCTGCTGGCGCTCAACGCCGCCATCGAAGCGGCGCGGGCCGGTGAACAGGGCCGTGGTTTTGCCGTGGTGGCCGACGAAGTCCGGGCGCTGGCCAAACGCACGGCCGACTCCACCGCAGAAATCGACACCCTGCTCGGCAATCTGGCCCGCCGTACGGCCTCGGTCGCCCAGCAGATGCATTCAAGCCTGGAAGTGTCGCAGCAGTCAGTCAGCAAGATCGGCCAGGCACGCACCAGTTTCGGCCAGATCCGCGAATCGGTGGATGTGATCCGCGACATGAACACCCAGATCGCGACCGCCGCCGAAGAGCAGCATCAGGTCGCCGAGGACATCAACCGGCACATCAGCCAGATCCATGGCGATGCACAGCTGGTGGTGGAACTGGCTCAATCGGCACGGGTGGATTCGCAAAGCCTGGCGTCGCTGTCCAATGAACTCGATACCCTGGTGCGCAAGTTCCGCACCTGATTGCTACCCTGCTCAAGCAAAAGGCGGCTTAGGCCGCCTGGTTGTTTTCTGGCCTCCCCGCTCGCTCAGTTTTCGCCTAAACCCCTCTAGTTCAAGCATTGCCAATGATCCCCGATAGAAAAAATTGGCATACCATCAGACAAAAAAGCTAAAGAATCGCACTTATTGGCCGAGACCCTGACGGTTACTTGCCAAGCCCCGGTTTTCTGGCGGCTAGACCCACCCTGCGTGCACAGCGGCGGTCGCATCCCGGTCCTAATAACAATCTGGAGCCTGAATGAACATCAAACAAAAGCTGACCGGTGCCTTCGCGGTTATCGCGTGCCTCCCCATCGTGGTGGTGGCCAGCATCGTTATTCTCAATTTGCGTAGTGAAGCGACCGACACCTTCACCGACAGCAGTGGCCGGGAAATCCGCCAGGTCGAGAACGCCATGCAGCTGTTTTTCGAAGGCATCAGCCAGAACGTTGATAACCTGGCCAGCCACCCGCTGCTGCTCAATGCCGGCAACGATGTGAAGAGCTACGTCAGCGCCGATGCTCAGAGCGTGGCGGCCTCGGACACCGACCGGCAACTGACCGACCTGTTCAGCCGCCTGATCAAGAGCCACCCGGCCTATGCCTATGTGCAGTTTGGCCTGAGCAATGGCAGCTATGCGATTGGTCCGGGCGAGCCCGACCTGAAAAGCTATGACCCGCGTACTCGCCCCTGGTACAGCCTGGCGATGGCCAGCCCGAACAAGACGCTGCGCACCGAAGCGCATTACTGGGCAGCCGACGACGCGGTACTGGTCAGCACCGTCCGGGCGATCCCCACCGCCTTGGGCAATCCGGGCGGAGTGATCAACATTGATGTGTCACTCAAACAACTGACCACCATCGTCAAGCAGATCAAGCTGGGCAACAGCGGCTACCTGATGCTGGTGGAAAACAACGGCAATGTGCTGGTCGACCCGAGCAAGCCGGAACACAACTTCAAAAAGCTCGCGGAGCTGGGCGACGGCTACAGCGAACTGGCCAAGGCCAGCCAGGGCCTGCGCGAAGTGCAGCTCAATGGCGAGCGCTACATGGCCAACGTTTACCCGTCGACGCAACTGGGCTGGAGCTTTATCGGCCTGATCAAGCGTGACGAAGTCATGGCCTCGGCCAACAACCTGACCTGGCTGATCGGGGTGATTGCCGCCGTATTGGCCGTGGTCTTTGCGCTGATCGGCACCAGCTTCGCCAGCCTGATCGTACGCCCCATCAATGGCGTATCCAGCGGCCTGGAAGGCATTGCCCAAGGCGAAGGCGATCTGACCGTGACCCTGGCAGTACGTGGCAATGACGAAACCGCCAGGCTGGCCGGCTGGTTCAACCAGTTCCTGGGCGCGATCCGCAGCCTGATCCAGCACATCGCCGGCGCCGCCAGCAGTATTCTGGCGGCCTCACGCAGCGCCACCCAAGTGTCAGGTGACATGGCCGACGCCGCCAATCGTCAGCGTGAGGCAGTGGATATGGTCTCTACCGCCTTCCACGAAATGGTCGCCACCGCCAACGAAGTCGCCCGCTCCTGCAGCCAGGCCGCCGAATCGGCCGACACCAGCCAGCAACAGGCCCGCGACGGCCAGCGGCAGATCGACGACGCGGTGCACAGTGTCGATCGGCTCAGCGAAGAAATCTCTCGCTCGGCCAAGGACATGAGCCAGCTGGAAAAAGACAGCAACGACATTCAGTCGATTCTCGACACCATCCGCTCGATTGCCGAGCAAACCAACCTGCTGGCGCTCAACGCCGCCATCGAAGCCGCGCGCGCCGGTGAGCAAGGCCGTGGGTTTGCCGTGGTGGCCGACGAAGTCCGGGCGCTGGCCAAACGCACAGCCGACTCCACCGCCGAGATCGACACCTTGCTCGGCAACCTGGCCAGCCGTACCGCCTCGGTCGCGCAACAAATGCATTCGAGCCTGCAGGTGTCGCAGCAGTCGGTGAGCAAGATCGGCCAGGCACGCAGTAGCTTCAGCCTGATCCGGGAGTCGGTGGATGTAATCCGGGACATGAACACCCAGATCGCCACCGCTGCCGAAGAGCAGCATCAGGTCGCCGAAGACATCAACCGGCATATCAGCCAGATCCATGGCGATGCGCAGTTGGTGGTCGAGCTTGCGCAGTCGGCAAGGTCCGACTCGCAGAGCCTGGCGTCGTTGTCTGACGAACTCGACGCACTGGTACGGCGCTTTCGCACCTGATTGGCGCCGCGCCGCGCACATCAACAGTGCGCGGCGCTGACCGTCGGCCTATCAGGAACGCACTCCTGATTGCGCATCGTTAACACCCGCAGTTTTCTTCCCCCCTAATTGGCGTGAAATAACCTGAATACGGGTGTCGCTCAATTACCCCCACGTGAAATAATGGCAATGCGCTAGCTAGCATGCTTGCGCACCATTAAAGTGCAGTACGCACACCCTGCCCTTACCCTGGACGACATGTGTAGCAATGACACTGGTAGCTGAAAACACGGATGTGATGTATCGCCTGCTGGTGCAGAGCGTTGTGGGTTATGCCATCTATATGCTGACCCCGGAGGGAGTAGTCGCCAACTGGAACAGCGGCGCCGAACGGGCCAAGCAGTACAAGGCCGAGGAAATCGTCGGTCAGCATTTTTCGTTGTTTTATAGCGAAGACGAACGTGCCCGTGACGTCCCCATGCACGGCCTGAACATTGCTCGTCAGACCGGCCGGTTCGAGGCTGAAGGCTGGCGCCTGCGCAAAGACGGCAGTACCTTCTGGGCGCACGTGATCATCGACGCGATTCGTGCTGATGACGGTACGCTGATCGGTTTCGCCAAAGTCACCCGTGACGGGACGGCGCAACGGCAGGCCTTGATGGCCCAGCGCGAACAGGAACGGCGCTTTCGTCTGCTGGTGCAGGGGGTTCCTGACTACGCGATCTACATGCTTGACCCGGACGGCCATGTCGTGAACTGGAACTCCGGAGCGCAGCGCACCAAGGGTTATCTGGCCGAAGAAATCGTCGGTCAGCACTTCTCGCTGTTCTACACCGCCGAGGACCGCGCCAAAGGCCTGCCGGATCGGGGCCTGGCCACCGCACTGCGTGACGGCCGGTTCGAGGCCGAGGGCGTGCGCCAGCGCAAGGATGGCAGCACCTTCTGGACTCACGTGCTGATCGTCCCCATGCATGACGAAGACGGTCTGTTGATCGGTTTTTCCAAGATTACCCGGGATATCACCGAGCGCCGCGAGGCCGAGCTTCAGGTGCTGGCCGCCAAAGAACTGGCCGAGCGCTACAGCGAAAAAATGGCAGCCCTGTCACGCTTTCTCGACTCGGTGATCGGCAGCATTCCGGCCGGGGTTATCGTGCAGGACGCCAGTACCCGCGAGGTGTTGCTGGCCAACGAGCAGGCGCAGCGAATTTTTGGCAGCGCACAGTCAATGGTCGGCCGTCGCGTGCATGAGTGCCTGCCTGCCAACCTGGCCGACTATATTCGCGAACAGACTAATCAATGCCTGAACGGCGCCGGCATGCGGCTGGCCGAAGATCGTTTGCGGACCGCCATCGGCCCGCGGGTGCTACGCACCAAGAGCCTGCGCCGCATTGATGTCGATGCGCACTCGGACTATGTGCTGCTGATTACCGAAGACGTCACTGACGAGATCGCCGCCCGCGAGCAGATCCATCATATGGCGCACCACGACTCATTGACCGGTCTGGCCAACCGCACCTTGCTGCACGAAGAGCTACAAGCGGCGCTGCACAACTGCGCCATGAATCAACGCATGGTCGCCACCCTGTGCCTTGATCTGGACAAGTTCAAGAACGTCAACGACGCTTTCGGCCATGCCTTTGGCGACAAGCTGTTACGCGCGGTGGCCGAACGGCTGCACGGGGTACTGCGCGACGAAGACACCCTGGCGCGGCTGGGCGGCGATGAATTTGCCATTGTCCTGCCGCGCATCGATCGCCCTGAAGACGCTTTGCGTACTGCGCAGCGCATCATCGATTGCATCGCCCCGGCGTTTCTCATGGACGGCCATAACTTCCTGATCGGCGTGAGTATCGGTATCGCTTTTACTCGCAACCCGCATGAGCACGCCGAACTGCTACTCGGTCATGCCGACATGGCGCTGTACGAAGCCAAGCGCAATGGTCGCAACCGCTATGAGGTGTTCCACGAGGACATGGCCGAGGCTGCCCAGCGCCGTCGGCTGATGGAAATCGATCTGCGCAAGGCGCTGCACCTTGGCCAGTTGCACCTGTATTACCAGCCCATCATTGGCATGGACACAAGCTGCATCACCGGCTACGAAGCCCTGATGCGCTGGCAACACCCGTCAAAGGGGCTGGTGATGCCGCTGGAGTTCATTCCGGTTGCCGAGGAGACTGGCCTGATTCACGAGGTCGGCGCCCGGGCCTTGAACCTGGCCTGCCAAGAGGCGTGCACCTGGGGCACTGAGCAGAGTGTGGCGGTGAACCTGTCGCCGGCGCAGTTCAAGAACCGCGAGCTGGTCAGTATCGTCAAGCTGGCGCTGGATGACTCGGGCCTGGCGCCACATCGTCTGGAGCTGGAGATCACCGAGTCGGTGTTGCTGGAAAATAACGAAGAGAACCTTGAGACCTTGCGTGCACTCAAGGCCTTGGGGGTCGGTATTGCGCTGGATGACTTTGGTACCGGCTATTCGTCGCTGGGCTACTTGCGTTCGTTCCCGTTCGACCGGATCAAGATTGACAAGTCATTCGTGCATGAGATGGAAGAAAGCCGTGAGGCGATGTCGATCATTCGGGCGATTACCGGGATCAGCAGCAGCTTGTTGATCAAGACCACGGCTGAAGGTGTCGAAACCGAAGAGCAGTATGCGCGGCTGCGGGCCGAGGGCTGTTCGCACCTGCAGGGGTATCTGTTTGGCAGGCCATCGCCGACGCATGAACGCAAGAAGAAGATGTGATGTGGCGGTAGGAGCGGCTTTAGCCGCAATACTGTTCAGATAAGCACTGCGGACCCGGTAGGAAGAGTCGGCCGGCGCCCCGGTCTGCTCGCGAAGGGCCAGTAAAGTCACAACATCTGCTGCGAATGTGCCGTCCTCTTCGCTGGCAAGCCAGCTCCCACCGGGGGCATACAGTGCTTAAGTGAACAGCATTAGGCGGTAAGAGCGGCTTCAGCCGCAAACTGGCCGCTGCCAATGTAGGACGCGTCCAATTTTCCTGTAGTCCGATAATTTCCCTCCGAGTGCTTGCTAGGCTGCGATCCCTTCACCAGGGATCGTTCGATGACCGAGCCAAAAACCACCCCGCAATACACCAAAGCGCCCGACACCGGCCTGCGGGTCATGCCCCGGCCGACCACGCCCCAGAGTGCCGAGCGCGTCCCGCCGCCACCGGTTTACAGCTTCGAAAATCCCCCACCCAGACAACAACTGCGCCCTGAACCTGTTGTCGGTGCCGAACCCGGCTTTTACATCCTGCCGCGCAGCATGTCGCCAGCCGAGCTGTACCGCGAGCTGTTCAGCGCCATGCCCAACGCAGCGTTGCGCCCTTTCAGCCAACTCAACCCAGGCCTGGATCAAACCCTCAAAGCCGGCACCCTGATCGTCCTCAGCGACCCGAACAACCGCACCTGCACCTTTGCCGAATCACAACTATTGGCCGCTGCCGAAGAGGTAAAGGCTGCACTGGCACCACTGACATCTGTAGAGGCTGACTTCATGATGCGCCACGCCGCAGAGATCGCCTCGTTTACGGGGGAGACATCGACCTGGCTGGGGGTGAGTGCGGCGGTGATGGAGGCACATTTGAAGAAGCTGGGCGACACGCTGGTGAAGATCGAGAGATTGCATCAGGACAGTTTTGGCAAATACGGTCATTTGAGGTCGCCGGAGTTTTTCGCCAAACGAAAAGAGCTACTCAGAGAGCTCGATAGTCATCTACTTGGCTCAAGAAACCTGAGAGGCCTGACGACTTTCAATGATCAATCCAAGTTGAAGAGCGCTTTGGGGATTTCAAGCCGCAGCCTGGTTCATCATTGGCGCAAAGCCGGAGGCCCAGGTCTGATTCCCGGTTACTCCGAGCATGTAAAGGCAATTGGCAAAGCGACTGGCTGGATGAAAACGGGGGGTTACATCGGAATTGGCATTGGCGGTGTTTCGGGTGTTATGGCGATCAAGGAGGTCTGCCGTCTGGGAGATGAGCAGGCTTGTAGAAAGGTTAAGTTCGTTGAAGGTGGAAAGTTTTTGGGAGCGACAGCAGGTGGGTTCGCCGGTGCCAAAGCTGGTGCGTGGCTGGGAACAGGTCTTGGATCAACAATTTGTGCAGGCGTTGGTCTGGGGACTGCCGGAGTGGGCGGGGTTGTCTGTATGGCCGCGCTGATCGGGGGTGGGGCGCTTGCCGGAACACTCATTGGCAGTGACGGTGGTGAGTGGAGTGGTGAGTATATTTACGGGAAAAGTCTACCTTGAATGTCTATGAAGGGGAGCATATCTGGCTTGTTGCCTTTTTAGTATACGGTTGTTTTATCGCATTCTCTGCAAGTGTAATTTTTAGGCTGTACGTAAGGCACTGTTTGCTCAAGAGCCTATTGAAGAAATCAAGCACCAGCCCTGACATGGAAGCTTTGCACTTGAGGGACTTAAAGTATTTATTCTCGGCATGGCGGGATCGATGGCTTTTAACGATAGGTACGAATCTATTGCTTAGGCACAGACACATAAATATAGGTTCGCTGGATCGGTTTGATATTTTCAAGTTGCCCGCACGGCTTCGAGGCGTGGCTGTTGCCAATGCGATTTGTGTTTATGGTGGTTTTATCTGGATGGTGGCAGCGGCAACTGGCTTGAAACTCATGCTTTAATCTACTGTAGCTGCCGAGCTTTAAGGTGCTGCCTTTTGATAGCCAAAAGAAAATTTTAATGGGCACTATTTATTTTGGGTTTATGCGCCCATTTTTAGTAAATATTTTTCTTGAATTTTATATTCGATATTTCTGTCTAACTGATATGTTGGCGGCACTGAAAAGAAACTCGCTTTTTTCGTTTGTAGACGGACGAAACCCGGGGCATCAAGGTCGTTTGTTTAAGACATTGCTGCTGACGGACATTGGTACTGCGCTGATCTTTTCCCGCAGCAATGTGCGTAATGGCGCGTGCTTGAGACCGTGAAAAGCCCGCCAAACCCGCAAACCAGAAGGCTTGGGGGCCTTATCGGCATTTGGTTGTAGGTGCGATTTTAACCGCGAAGCTTCGCGGCTAAAGCCAATACTGTTTACTTAAGCACTGTATGCCCCCGGTGGGAGCGACCTTGGTCGCGAAGAGGCCAGTAAAAACACAACATCTGCTGCGAATGGGCTGCCGTCTTCGCCAGCAGAGCTGCCTCCCACCGAGATTTGTGTACTTAAGTGAACAGTATTGGCTTTAGCCGCAATACTGTTCAGATAAGCACTGCGGACCCGGTGGGAAGAGCCGGCCGGCGCCCCGGTCTGCTCGCGAAGGGCCAGTAAAGTCACAACATCTGCTGCGAATATGCCGTCCTCTTCGCGAGCAAGCTCGCTCCCACCGGGGGCATACAGTGCTTAAGTGAACAGCATTGGCTAGCGACTTCCATGTCGGTTTCCCCACCAAATCGACACCTACGCTCGGCCAGCGCCAATCGTCGCGATTGGCGTCGTCTGTACCATCTCGGTTCGAAGTTCAAGAGCAAGAGCACAAGGTCAATTCGCAACTGAAGCGAAGCGCTGAGCGCCTACAGCAGTTTCCATGTATAGCTAAGAATCAGCCGGTTTTCGTCGATATCACTGCGGTAGTTGGAACGTGCCGCAACATTGCGCACACGAATGCCCAAGCCTTGCAAGGTGCCGCTCTGCACCACATAGCCGATGTCCAGATCGCGCTCGCGGTCTTTGCCTTCATAACCGGCCCCGGTGGTGACGTTGTCGCCGCTGATGTAGCGCACGGTGGTGGTCAGGCCCGGAACACCCAGGGCGCTGAAGTCATAGTCATAACGCACTTGCCAGGAGCGTTCGTCGGTGTAGGCGAACTCGTAGGTCGGCACTTCGTTGCCCAGCGGGGTAACGTTGGCAAATACCCTGGGGAACGGGCTGTCGCCGTACATGGCCTGGTAGCCAACATAAAAGGTGTGCCCACCACGCTTGGCCGACAGCAGCGAGAAGAACGCCTGGTTGTCGATAGTGCCAAGCAACTTGTCGCCATCTTCTTTGGCGCTGTAGTAACCCAGGTTGGCGCCCAGCACCCAGTTGCCCACTGGCTGGCTGTGTTTGAGGCCGACGAAGCCTTGCGCATAGATGTCTTCAAGCTGGCCGTACCACAGGCTCAATGAGCTGCGTTTGTCGTTGAAGCTGTAGTCGCCGCCCAGGTAGTTGAAGGCATCGGCAGCCGCCTGGCGTTGCGGCACATGGCCAAGCATGGCGTTGAGTTTGTCGTCGCCGGCTTCGTTGCGCAGGTGGGTGCTGTTGAGGTGACCGGCCTGCAGGGTCAGCCCGCTGATTTCGCTGGAGCTGAGCGCCACACCCTGGTAGCTCGGCGGCAACAGGCGAATATCACTGAAGCTCAGCACCGGCAGGTTGGGTTGCAGTTCGCCAACTTTGAGTTCGGTCTTCGATAGCCGCGCCTTGAAGGTCGCCGCGACCCGGCTGTACTCATCGGCTGCACGGCCATCGCCGTGGGTAGGCAGCAAGCCGGTGTTGACCCGATCCGGGCTGCTGTCGAGTTTGATACCCAGCAGCCCGGTAACGTCCAGGCCGAACCCGACCACACCTGGGGTGTAGCCGGACTTCACATTGAGGATGAAGCCCTGCGCCCACTCCTCCTGCTTTGACTGCCGGTTGGCGCCGACAATGTCCGAGAAGTCGCGGCTGAAGTAGTAATTGCGCGCTTGTAAGGTGGCACTGGCGCCGTCGATAAAGCCCTCTTTCTCCGCCGCGCCGGCGGTTAACGCGGTCAGCGGCAGGCTCAGGCTGACCAGGCTGATGAGGTGACGCTTGGCGATCTGCTGTTGGCTCATGGTTGTTCTCTTGTTGTTATGAATAAGTGAAGCCTCAGCGCGCCGAAACCGGCACAGCCTGCGCTGAGGGGCAACGCTTTCAGGTTTTTTCGCCAGGCAAGGCCGCCACCGATGACGGCCGTCGTGCCTGCATCGCGACGTGCACGATCACCCCCGCCAGCAAGCCCCAAAAGGCCGCCGACAAGCCGAGCAATGACACCCCCGAGGCGGTCACCAGAAAGGTGAACAGCCCGGCGTCGCGCTCAGCGGGTTGCGCACTGCTGCGGCTCAGTGCCTCGCTGATTGCACCGAACAGCGCAAGCCCGGCCAGTGCAGCGATCAGTTCTTTGGGAAAGGCAGCAAACAGCGACACCAGGGTGGCCCCGGCAATGCCCAGAATCAGGTACAGCAGGCTGCCAGACAGCGCCGCGATGTAACGCCGCCTGGGGCTTTCATGGGCTTCGCGGCCGGTACACAGGCTGGCGGTGACCGCCGCCAGGTTCAGGCCATGGCAACCGAACGGCGCCAACAAGGCGCTGCCCAGGGCGCTGGCGCTGATCAGCGGGCTGGCCGGGGTCTGGTAACCGGCGTTGCGCAGTACCGCCATACCCGGCATGAATTGCCCGGTCAGCGCCACCAGTACCAGCGGCAAGGCCAGATTCAGGGTCGCTTCAACGCTGAACTCAGGCGTGATCAGGGTCGGTGTGGCCAGCCCCAGCACCAGCGCATCGCCCTTGAAATCACCGTTCAGCCAAGTCATCAGCGCACCCACCAGCAGCACCGCCATCACCGCGTAACGTGGCAACAGGCGCCGCATCGACACATAGGTGGCGAACATTGCCAGCACCAGCCAGGGCTTGGCCGGCAGTGACTCGAACAGCGCCGTGCCGAAGCTGAACAGAATCCCGGCTTGCAGCCCCGCAGCGATCGAACCCGGCAAGCGGGCAATGATTCGGTCGAAGGCGCCACTCAGACCAACCACCCCGATGATCAGGCTGGCGACCAGATAAGCGCCCACCGCCTGGTTGAGCCCCAACTGCGGCAATTGCGACACCAGTAGTGCACTGCCCGGAATTGACCAGGCGATCACTACCGGCACCTTGTAGCGCAGGCTGAGCAAGCCGCCCAACAACGCGCTGCCGATGGAAATCGCCCAGATCCACGACGACAGTTGGGCATTGGACAACTGCGCCGAGTCAGCCGCCTGGAAGATAATCACCAGCGGCCCGGCATAGGAAATCACCGTGGCAATGCAGCCGGCCAGCACCGCAGACAGGGACGCATCCTTGAACAGGTCGTTCATGGGACCTCGCAAGACGTAGCATTTTTATAAGCGAGCGGAGCCTCTGCGCGAGCGCCAGGCCGCTCGCTCGCGCAGATGGATTTCAGGCTTGCCTGGCCAGCAGCGGCGCACTGGCACTCGCCTGGCGTTGCGCGCTGATGGCGAACACGGTCATGGCAATCGCCGCGATGGCACCGGGGATGGCGAAGGCCATGAAGTTCAGTTGCAGCGGCAGGTTGATGCCCATCAGCGCGCCGCCGAGCAGCGGGCCGACGATGGCGCCGTTGCGGCCGATGCCCGAGGCCCAGCCAAGACCTGTGGAGCGCATCGACAGGCCGTACAGCTGCGCCGCGCCGGCATACAGCAGAATCTGGGTACCGATGGTGGTGGCCCCGGCGATGAAGATCAGCAGGTACAGCACTGGCATCGGGCTGTTGAAGCCCAGCAGGCTGATCGACACGGCACCAAGAATGAAGAAGCCTACAGTGACTTTGGTCAGGTTCAGACGGTCACCCAGCCAGCCGCCGAAGATCGCCCCGAACATCCCGCCGAAGTTCAGCGCCAGCAAGAACGACAAGCTCGAGCCCAGGCTATAGCCGGCATTGGCCATCAGTTTCGGCAGCCAGGAGCTGAGCGCATACACCATCAGCAGGCAGCAGAAGAACGCCACCCACAACGCCAGCGTGCGCACCGCACGGCCCTCGCGAAACAGCTCCAGAACCGCCACGCCTTTGCCTTTGGCATCGCTTACAACCAGTACGTCATTGGTCGTGAGGTTGTGGCTGGCATCGAGCCGATTGAGCAGTTTGCGCGCTTCATCACTGCGGCCCTGGCGCACCAGAAAACCGATTGACTCGGGCAGGTAGTAGAGGATCGCTGGCAGCAGCAACAGCGGCAGTGCGGCGACCAAGAACATCGACTCCCAACCGAAGCGCGGCAGCATGAAGATGCCCACCCCGGCCGCGAGCATGCCACCGAGTGAATAACCGCTGAACATCACCGCCACCAGGGTGCTGCGCATACGCTTGGGGGCGTATTCGTTCATCAGTGCCACGGCGTTGGGCATCAGGCCGCCACAGCCTAACCCTGCGATAAAGCGGCAGATACCAAACTCGGTGGGGCTGCTGGCGAAGCCGTTGACGATGGTTGCGCCGCTGAACAGCGCAAAGCAGATGGCAATGCCCTTTTTGCGCCCGATCCGGTCAGCCAGGCTGCCGAACGCCAAGGCACCGAACATCATCCCAAACAGCGCGTAGCTGCCCAGTGCACCGGCCTGCAGCGGGGTCAGCCCCCACTCTTTCATGATCGCAGGCAATACCACGCCATAAATGAACAGGTCATAGCCGTCGAAGATCAACAGCAAGGCACACCAGCTCATCACCATCCAGTGGAAGCGGCCGAACCGCGCGTTGTCGATAATTGCGTGTACGTCGATGTTTCGCATGGCATCAATCTCTTGTTTTTGTTGTGGAGAGCATTGCTGCGTATAAGCTTTTTCAGACAGTGCCACGCACTGCATTGGTCGGCACTCCGGTTGCCAACCAATGCAGCGCACAGCGCTGCCCTACCCCAGATCCCCGCCGCCTACCGGCAACGTCACGCCGGTGATGTACGAAGCCTCGTCCGAGGCCAGGAACAGGATTGCGCCAACCTGTTCGTCGAGGCTGCCGTAGCGTTTCATCAGGCTGCTGCCCAGGGTCTGGTCGACGATCTGCTGATACCAGACCTTCTCCTGCTCGCTCTGCGGCGCAGCGTTGCGCGCAATGCGTCGCGGCGGTGCTTCGGTGCCGCCCGGGGCGGTGGCATTGACGCGGATCCCGCGCCCGGCGGTTTCGAACGCCAGGCAAGCGGTCAACGCGTTGACCCCGCCCTTGGCCGCGCCGTAGGGCACGCGATTAACGCCACGGGTGGCAATCGACGACACGTTGACGATCGCGCCGCTGCCCTGCTCCAGCATGTACGGCAGTGCGGCATGACAGCACCACAGGGTCGGGAACAACGAGCGACGCACCTCCGCTTCAATTTCCTGTGCCTGATAGTGCTCGAAGGGCTTGGCCCAGATGGTCCCGCCCACGTTATTGATCAGCACGTCCAGCCGACCAAAGCGCTCAACGGCCGCCGCCATGACCCGCTGCGCGTCTTCGCAGCGCTCAAGGTCAGCGGTCAGCGCCAGGCATTGGTCGTCCAGGCTGTCGGCCAGCTCGAACACCAGCTCGCTACGGTCCACCGCCACCAGCCATGCGCCTTCGCTCAGCAACCGCTCGGCGAGCCGTCGGCCAATGCCTTGCGCGGCACCGGTGACCAGCACCACTTTGTCTGCAAATCGCTTGCTCATCACAGCCTCCCTGGCTCAGGCCGCACTGGCGGCGAATTTTTCGAAATAGAAGTTCGCCGGCGTGATGCCCTGCTCGCGGATGAACTGGCTGACCGCCTCGACCATCGGCGGGGGGCCGCACAGGTAGACATCAACGTCGCCGTCGTTGAGATGCTTGGGCTCGATGTGATGGGTGACAAAGCCCTTGTGCGGGTAACTGCTGTCCGGGCTGGACACACAGGCGCTGTAGCTGAAGTCGGGAATCCGCGTGGCGAAATCGGCCAGCACGTCCATCTCCACCAGGTCGCTGTCATGGGTCACCCCATAGATCAGATGCAGTGGGTGCTCGCTGCCCTGCTCCACTATTTTCTCCAGCATCGCGGTGAACGGTGCCAGCCCCGTACCACCAGCCAGCAGCAACAGCGGGCGCTTGATGTCACGCAGGTAGAAACTGCCCAACGGGCCGGCCAGGGTCATGCTGTCGCCGGCCTTGGCCATACCGGTCAGGAAGCTACTCATCAACCCGCCCGGCACGTTGCGGATCAGAAAGCTGACCTCGCCGTTTTTCTGCAATGAGCTGAACGAGTAGGCGCGGCTTTGCTCGCTGCCCGGCACCTTGAGGTTGACGTACTGACCAGGCAGAAACGCCAGCTGGCTCAGCGACTCACCTTTGATTTTAAGGGCGATGGTGCTGTCGGAGAGCTTCTCGACCTGGCTGATCGCCGCCTCAAAACTGGCCTGGCGGGTCTTGCACACATCCGAGGACGCCGGGATACGGATCACGCAGTCACTTTCAGCGCGCATCTGGCAGGTCAGTACATAGCCTTGTGCGGCTTCGTCTTCAGTCAATGCGTCTTCGATATAGTCCTCGCCCAGCTCGTAGCGGCCGGCTTCGGCGAAACACTTGCAGGTGCCGCAAGCGCCGTCACGGCAATCGAGCGGGATATTGATACCTTGCCGATAGGCCGCATCAGCAACCGTCTCGGTGGCAGCGGCGTCGATGAAACGGGTCACGCCGTCTTCGAAATTCAGGGCAATCTTGTGCATGACGCACCTCGCAGCAGCAGTCGGCCAGTCATCCAGCCACGCCGATTCAGATGTGATAAACGTCGATCAGCTGACGTACGTAGTCGTTCTTGAGCACCACTTTCTTGGCCCTGATCAAGGGCTGCCCACCGCGGATATCGAGGGTGTAGAAGCTGGTGCCGAAATAGCTGTCGACGGTCTTGTAGCGAAAGCTCAGGGTGTGCCAGTTGAAACGCACCTTGCACTGCCCGTCGTCCTGCTCCAGCACTTCGATGTTGCTGATGTTGTGCGAGGTGCGGGTGTCGGGAATGGTTGCGCTGGAGCGTTCGGTCTTGATCCGGAACACCCGGTCTTCCAGGCCGCCACGGTTGCCGTACCAGATCAGCGAGATTTCCTTTTGCGGGTCTTGGGTCAGCTCGTCGTTATCGTCCCAGGCCGGCATCCAGAAGGTCGCGTCGCTGCTGTACAGTTCCAGCCAGTTGTCCCAGTCGGCGTCATCCAGGTAGCGCGCCTCGCGGTACAGAAAATCCCGCACGGTTTCATACAGGGCGCTCATCACACAGCCTCCACAGGGATCAGTTGCGGTTCGTCAGCTACGGCCTTGAGCATGGTTTGCTGCCAATACTTGTGTTGCAGCACGAACAGACCCTCGTCTTCAGTGCGCACCCCGGACAGCAACGGTTTGAGTTCGATTTCCTGGGCGGCGGCATCAGCGCCCTCGATCCAGTGCGCGGCGCCGCGCGACATGTCGTTCCAGCCCCGTGAACCCTGGTAGCCCATCTGGCACGAGCGGAATTCTTCCAGGTCGTCCGGGGTGGCCATGCCGCTGACGTTGAAAAAGTCTTCGTACTGACGAATCCGCTTGGCACGGGCCTCGCTGCTCTCACCCTTGGGGGCGATGCAGTAGATGGTGATCTCGGTCTTGTCCACCGCAATCGGCCGGGCGATGCGGATCTGCGAGCTGAACTGGTCCATCAGGTACACATTGGGGTACAGGCACAGGTTGCGCGAGTTCTGGATCATCCAGTCGGCACGGGCCTGGCCGAAGTCCTTGGCCAGTTCGTCGCGGCGCTCGAACAGCGGCCGGTCTTCCGGGTTGGCCCAACGGGTCCAGAGCAGCAGGTGGCCCTTGTCGAAGGAGTAGAACCCGCCACCGGTCTTGCCCCAACTGCCGGCGCTCATGGTCTTGATCTCTTCACCGGCTTCACGCAGCTTGCGCTGGTTCTGGGTGGCAGCGTAGTTCCAGTGCACGGCGCTGACGTGGTAGCCATCGGCGCCGTTTTCGGCGGTCAGCTTCCAGTTGCCTTCGTAGATATAACTGCTGGAACCACGCAGCACTTCCAGGCCCTCAGGCGACTGATCGACGATCATGTCGATGATCTTCGCCGACTCGCCCAGGTGCTCGACCAGCGGCAGCACATCGGCATTCAGGCTGCCGAACAGAAAGCCCCGGTAAGACTCGAACCGCGCCACGCGGGTCAGGTCATGGGAGCCTTCGCAGTTGAAGCTTGCCGGATAACCGGCGTCCTTGGGGTCCTTGACCTTGAGCAGTTTGCCGTTGGTATTGAACGTCCAGCCATGGAACGGGCAGGTATAGGAGGATTTGTTGCCGCGCTTGTGCCGGCACAGCATCGCGCCGCGATGGCTGCAGGCATTGAGAAAGGCGTTGAGTTCGCCGTCCTTGTTGCGGGCAATGAAGATCGGCTGGCGACCGATGCTGGTGGTCAGAAAATCATTGACCTCAGGGATCTGGCTCTCGTGGGCCAGGTAGATCCAGTTGCCTTCGAAGATGTGCTTCATCTCCAGATCGAACAGGCGCGCATCGGTGAACATCTCACGCTTGCAGCGGAAGATGCCCTGCTCCTTGTCTTCCTGGAGCAGTGAGTTCAGGTAGTCGAATCCCAGGGACATGGCCAGGGCCTCCATTGTTATTGTTCAGGCCGGGTCAGGTTAGGGTCAGGGCGGGATGGGCAATATCCGGTTCTTGCAGATCGCTATCCGTTTTCTGCAAAGCGGGGGTTGGCCGGGGGCATTTGTGGGAGCGGCTTTAGCCGCGAAGATCTTTCGGTTTATGCAAAGGTCATTGCCGCAGTTGCCTGTGCCTCGGGTTCAGCCCCGACGGGCGGGTCACTTTGGTTTTGAGTGCGACTCCCGGACCAAAGTAACCAAAGGCATTGCTCCTGGCTTGGCCCCGCCCTTTGCGGGCGGGGTTCCCTCACTCCGGTGCCGATTCGGCGGTCGGCGGCGTCTGTGATATCTCGGCTCGAAAAGCAGAAGCAGCGGCGCAGAGAATCTGCCGCCCGGTAGTGCCTACCGAGCCAGCAGGCGTTAAAGCTGTCGGCGCTTGAGGGTATCGGAGGGCAGTTCGCCGAAGCGCTGGCGGTAGCTTTCCGAGAAGCGCCCCAGATGCAGAAAGCCATGGTCCATGGCAATTTCGGTGAGGCTGCGCACGGTGCAGTTGGGGTCTTTGAGGCAGGCATGGATGCGTTCAAGCCTGCGCTGGCGCACGTAGAGTTTGGGCGTGACGCCCAGATGCCGCTCGAACAGCCCGTACAGGCTGCGCAGGCTGACCCCGGCCTGGATGGCCAGGGCGTCGAGGTCGATATCGTGTTTGAGGTTGCGCTCGATGTAATCGAGCAGCCGTTCGAACACTGCCGGCTGCCCGGCGAGGTTCTCGCGGCTGACGTTGGTCTTCATCAGGGTCAGCATCTTGCTGGCGACAATCTGCGCGTAGTGCTCCTCGACCTTGAGCATCCGCTCGTCAGCCTCAGCCTCCTGACAGACCATGGCCAGCAGATTGACGAAGCCATCGAGGCCCGGCAACTGATAGCGATTTTCGGTAAACCGCACCCCGTCACGCGGGTGCTGCCAACGCTGCTGTTCGCACACCGACTCGATCAGGCTCACTGGCATTTTGAGGATGAACTTCTCGCAATCATCCGAATAGGTCAGGTCCACCGGGTCATCAGGGTTGATCAGCAGCAGCTCACCGGGGGCGAAGTAATGCTCCTGACGATGCCCACGCCACAGGCAGTGGCCACTCAACAGGATCTGCAAATGGAAGATGGTTTCCAGCGACTGGGAGATGACCCTGACACTGCCGCCATAGCTGATACGGCACAGGTCAAGGTTGGCGAACTGGCGATGGTTGAGGCTGGCCAATGGACGGCCTGCTGCCGGCATACGAATATTATGGGTACCGACATGCTGGTTCACATAGCCCGATACGAGATGCGGGTCGGCACGGTCGAACACCCGACTGCGCTCACTGAGCAGACGACTATCCATAAGGCAAGGCACTCTTGTAATTATTCTTGTCGGGCTGCCGTGGCGTGGTCGCACCAGGCAGAGGCTAATCGGCGGTGCTCTGACGGCCCACTCATCGGTCACTGGCCTTCAGAGTAAGGTCGCCGCGCGACAAGCGTCAATCAGCCTTCAGTGCTATCCGGGCGATAATCGAACGGGACCGTCAGGCCGTACTTGACAGGAGCGTCTGGAACGCGGCTTGTAGCTGATCCGTCGCGAACGGATATTCACATTTGGATACGAGTGAGTATGCTGCAACCATGAGCACGAGCCCGCTTCGCCATCCCTGCCCGCCCGGCGCCTGTGATTGTCGGCGTGAACAATTGCGCGCACCCGGCACCGACCAGCGCATCCTGCTGCTGACCCGCGAGCAGGAAAAGCGCCTGCTCGAACGTCTGGAAAATGTCGAAAGCCTGGAGCAACTGGAACATCTGCAAAAGCGGATCTTCGAACAACTGGGGGTCCGGGTGCACATCGCCCCCGGTTTTAATGAAGTGCGCAGCATGCGCGGTATCGGCATTCACCTGGACGACCTGCCCGGCTTATGCCGCAAGACTCGCCAGGCGATCCCGGCGGCGATCCGCCGGGGCCTGGAAAAGCGCCCGCACATCGCCTGGGACCTGCTTAACGCCAACGACCTGCTACGCGATACCTGAATGGCTGGCGCAGCAGGTTCAGCCCCGCGACAACATACGCTTGAGAATCAACCCGACCCCTACAGCGACCAGCGCAGCCTTGCCCGGATTGGCGCGGGCGAACGCCTTGGCCTGTTCCAGCTTCGACGGGCCGGCGCTGACCGGCTTGGGCCGTTTGGGCGCAAGCAGAGCGTCGGCGCGGTCGAGCAGTTGACCTAGCAGATGGCGCGACTGCGGTCCGCGATTAGCGCCAATGGCGTGACCGCGTTTGATCAAGGCATCGGCCTGATCAAGAAAGCTGTCGAGTTCCGAACGGGTCTTGTCGTGCAGGTCGCGAGCGAGCTTGTCGGAAATATCACGGGCCATGAACTGTACCTTTTTAGGTGGGGGATACAGCGTTGACTGCGTGGCGAGCGGCTTCGTTCCCGGCATCATGAGCGCTATCTGCCACTTGCATGACTGCCGTGCCCTCACTAGCATTGGGAACCTTTCTCAAATGCTAGCCATTCACGCCATGAGTGATGTCCCACCAGCGACTTCCGCGGCCCACCTGAGCATGATCGAAGCCTTGTACAGCAGCCATCACAGCTGGCTGTACAGCATGCTGCGCAACAAGCTGGGCAATGCCATGGATGCGGCAGATCTGGCTCAGGATACCTTCACCCGGATCCTGGCCTCACGCGTGACCCGCATCGAACAGCCGCGTGCTTACCTGCACTGTGTGGCCAAGGGCATTCTGGTCAACTGGTATCAGCGCAAGGCGCTGGAGCGCGCCTACCTTGAGGCGCTTGCGCAGCTGCCTGAGCCTGAGGTGCCATCGCCCGAGGTGCGGCTGATGGTGCTGGAGACGCTGCATGACATCGACGCCATGCTCGATGCGCTGCCGCCGCTGGTGAAGCGCACCTTCCTGCTCTCGCAGATCGCCGGCCTCAAGTATCAGGACATCGCCACCGAATTGAACATCTCGCTGATCAGCGTCAAACGCTACATGAAGCAGGCCTTCGTCCAGTGCCTGTTGCTGGTCGAATGACGTCTGCAACCGGTGAGCATCAGGCCCTGGAAGAAGCCGCTGAATGGCTGATGCGCTTGAACGAGGGCGGGCTGAATGAGCATGAGCGGGTCGAGTGGCTGGCCTGGCAGGCCAGTAGCCCGGCGCGTGCGCACGCCTGGCAGCGCGCACAACTGTTGCAAAGCAAGCTTGGCGGTTTGCCGCCGACACTGGCCATGGCGGCGCTGGATCGCCCGGCCAGCCGCGAGCGTCGGGCGCTGGTCGGCAAGCTGGCCGTGCTGCTGGCGGTGCTGCCGACCGGTTGGGCGGGCTGGAAGGTTTTCGACACCGGGCATTGGTCGGCGGACTACCGCAGCGCTGTGGGTGAGCGCCGCGAGCTGACCCTGGCTGATGGCTCACAGCTCACTCTCAATACCGACACGGCCATTGATGTGCGCTTTGATGACCAGCAGCGCCTGATCCGCATGCTGGCCGGTGAACTGCTGGTGCAGACCGCCAGCGACCGGCGACCGTTGCGGGTCAGCACGGCGCAAGGCCGGATGCAGGCGCTCGGGACGCGGTTCATCGTCCGGGTACTCAAGGCCAGTACCCGCTTGCAGGTGCTCGAAGGCGCGGTGCAGGTCCAGCTCAATGATGCGCAGGCAGGCGCTGCGAGGCGGGTCAATGCCGGGCAGAGTGTGCAATTCACCAGCCGCGAATATGCCGTGCCTCTGGCACTCGACCCGGCAGCCGGCGCCTGGACCCGCGGCATGTTGCTGGCCGATAACCAGCGCCTTGACGACTTTATCGCTGAGCTGGGCCGCTATCGCCCCGGCGTGCTGCGCTGTGACCCGGCGATTGCCGGGCTGCGGGTGGCCGGCGCCTTCCCGCTGCAAGACACCCGACGCGCCTTGCAGATGCTGGCGCAAACCTACTCACTGACGGTCAGCGAGCATCTGGGCGGCTACTGGACAACGTTGTCAGCGACGTAGGCCGGATTATTTCCCGGCAGGCCTGATACTTTTTTCGTTCCTGGCTGGCAAGGACATACACCCTGCCATCTTCGCCAACAAGGTTCCTGCATGTCTGCCACTCCTTTCCCGCCTCGTGCACTCATCCTGGCTGTTCGCAATACCCTTATCGGATGCTCATTGAGCGCGGTCATCGGCGCATTGCCGGTCGTTGCCGCCAGCCTCGACGGCCCCAGCCATGCATACCGGATTACTCCGGGGCCGCTGGGCGCGACCCTGTCCAGCTTTGCCGTTGAGGCCGGCGTTGCCTTGTCGTTTCAGCCGGCGCTTACCGAAGGCTTGAACAGTCCGGGGCTAACCGGTGACTTCACCGCCCGGCAAGCCCTGACCCGGCTGCTGGCCGGTAGCGGGCTGGTGCTGGTCGAGCGCGGCGATGGCAGTTACAGCCTGGCCCCACAACCGGCCAGCAGCGGCCTGACCCTGGACAGCACCACAATCAGCGCCAGCTCAAATCGCCCTGGCAGCCTGCCCGAAGCCTATGCCGGCGGTCAGGTTGCCAGGGGCGGACGTGTGGGCCTGCTGGGTAACCGCGACATCATGGATACCCCGTTCAGCGTCAGCCAGTACACCGCAAAGATGATCAGCGACCAGCAGGCGGTGACAGTTGCCGATGCCCTTGAACGCGACTCATCGGTGCGCTCTACCGGGCAGACCGGCGGGATCGTCGACTCGTTCTTCATTCGCGGTTTTCCGGTAGGCGAAGGCAACCTCGGCGAGCTGGCCTTCGATGGCGTGTATGGCGTGGCCCCCAACTATCGGGTGTTTACCGAGTACGCCGAACGCATTGAAGTGCTCAAAGGCCCTGCCGCCCTGCTCTACGGCATGTCACCCAACAGCGGCGTCGGCGGGGTGATCAATATCGTGCCCAAGCGCGCTCTGGATGAAGACCTGAACCGCTTTACGGCCAGCTATGCCAGTGACTCGCAACTCGGCGGGCGCATGGACCTCAGCCGCCGCTTTGGCGAGTCGCGCCAGTTCGGCGTGCGGTTCAATGGCAGTACCCAGCAAGGTGATACGCGCATCGACAAACAACAACGCGAGGTGAATATTGGTGCGCTGTCGGTCGATTATCAGGGCGAACGGCTGCGCACCTCACTGGACCTGATCAGCCAGGCCGAACACTTCGACGCGGCATCGCGGCCGTTCCTGATTGCCGCAGGCCAGCCGATACCCTCAGCCAGCAACGGCCGCAAAAACGTCTCGCAAGCCTGGGGCTGGTCAGAAACCCGTGACAAAACCGCCCTGCTCAGTGGCGAGTACGATCTGAGCGACTCGCTGACCCTGTTCGCTCATGCCGGTGGCGGTCGTTCGCAAGTCAATCGCCTGTCGGATCAGACGCCCACCCTGCTCAACCGCACAGGCGATACCAGCTCAGTGCCCGGTTATTACCGCTTCGAAGTTGAGCGTTATACCGTCGATGCCGGTGCGCGCTGGAGTTTCGACACTGGAGCGGTGAGCCATAGCGCCACATTACAGGCCACGCGCTACCGGGACGAGCTGTCGCGCGGCATCATTTCCGGCGCTGCATTACGCTCAAACCTGTATCACCCGCAAGACAGTGCCAAGCCTTCGATCGCCCGCCCCGACCCGGCAAAAGTCTCGCAAACCGAGCTGTCGGGTCTGGCCTTGGCCGATACCCTGTCAATGGTCGACGAGCGGCTGCAGGTCACCGCCGGTCTGCGCCAGCAGAGCATCAAATCGGATAACTTCAATGCCGCTGGCGCGGTGACCTCGCGTTATGACGAAAGCAAAACCACGCCGTTGTTTGGCGTGGTCATCAAACCCTGGGAACACGTCTCGCTGTACTACAACTACATCGAAGGCCTGAGCAAAGGCGATGTGGCACCGGCGACGGCAAGCAACGCCGGCGAAATCTTCGCACCCTATATCAGCCGTCAGCACGAAGTCGGCATCAAGGCCGATTACGGGACATTCTCATCGACCCTCAGCCTGTTTCAGATCAAAAAACCCAGCGGCGAGTTGAGCAATGGTGTGTACGCGGTGCAAGGCGAGCAACGCAATCGGGGGGTGGAGCTCAATGTGTTCGGCGAAGTCACGCGCGGTACGCGCCTGCTTGGCGGCCTGACCTTGCTGGACGCCGAACTGACCGAGACCGCCACAGCGGCCAATCGCGGCAACACTCCGGTAGGCGTGCCGAAGGTCCAGGCCAACCTGTGGGCCGAATGGGACACCCCCGCCATCGAGGGCCTGACCCTGACCAGCGGTGCGATCTATACCGGCAAACAATACGTCGACCAGGCCAACAACCAGGCGCTCGACCCGTGGACCCGTATCGATCTGGGCGCGCGCTATACGACCCGAATCGCTCAACGCCCGACCACGTTCAGGGCCAGCGTACAAAACGTGTTCGATAAACAGTATTGGTCGGGCGTCGCCTCCTACGGGGCGTTCTCCCTGGGCTCACCCCGCACGCTGCAGCTGTCGGCCACGGTCGACTTTTAAAGCAAGCCCGATCCAGCCCGGCGCCAGCGCCGGGCGGGTTGTTCTGGGCAGATTCACAGCAGATGCGGTGACTTGACCGGCCTCTTCGTCGCAATGCCGCCCAGACCAAGGTCGCTCCCACCGGGGGCATACAGTACTTAAGTGAATGTATTGGTATTAAGGTTTGATGCCAAAACACCATCAAAAATGATAATATTTCTCACTGGCGGAGCAGACTGGGACTTGCGGGCAAGCGAATGCTGGACAAGTATGAAATTCGTTACGTAAAACACGGCCTCAAGAAAGTCGTGGTCCTTGACATCCTCCCCGCCCTAAAGAGCGTGGATTCCTACAGCTAGACGGCGATGCCCCGCCGCGAGAATGTTCCGGGCCGCGTTTACATCGCGGTCGTGGGCTGTACCGCAGCACACGCAGGTCCATTCTCTTATTCGCAAACCGGCTCTACCTTTCGGACTGCTGGTGGAAATGCTTCCACAGCACGAGCACGTCTGGGTGGTATAGCGCTCGGCTACAACCTCAAAAACAACGCCTGCCCGTTGGCATTTCTGCTCCAGCATTGTCTTGAGTTGGCCCCATCCTGCATCAAGCGTGGATTTGGCCATTTGAGTCTTTACGAGTTTTGCGCTGGCTACATCGCCAACGAAAATGGCGGCGCAGCGCTCAACCAAAGCGGTTGAGAACTTGTGTTGCGCATCCTTGCGCCGGTTCCTGATCCTGGCATGGAGGGCGCGAACACGCGCCTTCTTGCCTGCACGCTGAGCGATGCCCAGCTTCTGCTCCAGGGTGCGATATTGGCGCCCGACCAGCACTTGGCCCTCAGACGTTGTCGCCGCCGCTTTAAGGCCCAGGTCGATGCCAACTGCGGCAGTGCCGATGCACGGCTTGCTCTCAATCTGCACGCAGATATTGAGATACCAGCGCCCCCTGGAATCTTCACTGAAGCTTCCGGCCCGCAGGGCATACTGGCTTAAACCGTAGCTGTCCCACAGGCCAAACCTGAACCCGGCGAACTGAACCTGACCGTTCTTGTATTGCAAGGCACGCGCCTTGAATGGAATCCAGCCCAGGCTGTATTTGGGGCTGCTCCTGTTGGACACCCGCCAATTGAGCCTGGAACGCTTGAACTGCTTGCGTGCCTTGGCGTAGTCCTCGCAAACCTGCTGCACGGTGGGCGAGCCGATCTGCACACCGTCGCATTTGCTTAAGCCATTGGTCATCTTTTGCAGGTCAAAACCGGAGAGCCATTGGTGGCGTTCCCGGATGGCGCGATGACTCGTTTCATTGCAGTAGTTCCACACCATATTGACCTCGCGCGCCATCGCAAGCAGCGTTTTCGCGTGCTTGTCTTTGATTCGGAGCTTGAGGGTCCTGGTGTGGTTCATGGCATGAATTATGGTTTGGTCTTTCAAGCTATGGGTGGCGTTGTCGAATCGGGTGGCTTCACTCAGAGGGTATCATCCAGACTGCTGCGTAAGCAGTACGGGGATTTCCACCCCTGGCTCAAGCGAAGGGGTGTCCTCTGGTCGCCATCCTACCTCGCCTCTAGCTGCGGCAGTGCGCCGATTGAAATCCTGCGCCAATACATCGAAAAACAGCAGACTCCCAACCAGGACGCCTGCGGCGTCCGCGCTCTCGACCTCGGGCTAAACCCCGAGGCTTCTCGCGCATATGGTGAACGCGCCAGGCAGAGCCAGAACACCCTGCCGCTCAGGCGCGTCGATTGACGAGCGCCCTGGCTACACCAGCAGCGGCTCCAGCTCACCGCTGAGAAATTGCTGCACATAATCCGAGGCCGGTGCTGAACGCAGCGTGGCCGGATACGACCATTGTTCGAGCCGGCCGTCGCGCATGACGCCAATCCGGTCGGCCATGGCAAACGCCTCATCCTGGTTGTGGGTCACGATGATTGCCGTGTGGTCGGTCGCCTTGATGATCTCGCGCACCTCACTGGCCAACCGTTCACGGGTATTCACATCCAGGTTGGAGAACGGCTCGTCGAGCAGCAGGATTTCCGGCGCGGGTGCCAATGCCCGGGCCAGCGCAACCCGTTGCTGCTGCCCCCCGGACAGCTCATGCGGATAGCGGCTGGCGACATCCGGCAGGCGCACCGCTTCAAGCATCTGCTGCACCCGCAGCAGGCGCGCCTGCTTGCTGACGCCGCGCACGCCGAAGCCGACATTCTCTGCAACCGTCAGGTGCGGGAACAAGGCGTAGTCCTGAAACATCATGCCGATACGCCGATCTTCCGGCGCCACGTGCACCTTGGCCGAC
Source organism: Pseudomonas sp. StFLB209 (assembly GCF_000829415.1). Lineage (NCBI taxonomy): Bacteria > Pseudomonadati > Pseudomonadota > Gammaproteobacteria > Pseudomonadales > Pseudomonadaceae > Pseudomonas > Pseudomonas sp. StFLB209. The sequence goes on from NZ_AP014637.1 coordinate 5,444,513, forward strand.
GAGAGCAACCGACCGTCCAGGCTCAGGGCGCCTGCAAGCACCGGTTCGAAACCGGCAATCGAGCGCAGCACTGTCGACTTTCCGCAACCGGACGATCCAAGCAGGCAACCGACCTGGCCCCTGTCCAGCGTCAGAGAGAAGTCATGGATGACATTCACCCGGCCACGCGGCGTGTCATAAGCGACCCGGACCCCGGCAAGATCCAGATAGGGACGACTGGAAAGATCTTGCGCCACGCCAGAGGATTGATATACAGGCATCAGTCAGTGTCCATAAGAGAGTTTGGTGCGGGCCAACAGCATCACAGGCAACAAGCCCGCCAGGACGATCAGGATGGCGGCGATCGCGCCTTCCTCATAAGTGCCGCGTGAGGCCTCGGCGTACAGCCGGGTGGCCAGCGTGTCGAAATCAAGCGGCCGCAGGAGCAGCGTGGCCGAGAGCTCTTTCATCGTATCGACGAACACCAGCAGTGCGCTGGCCGCCAGGGCCGGGCGCAACAGCGGCAGATGGACCCGCCGCAAGGTGGCGCCGGGGCGCTCGCCCAAGGTTCGTGCGGCATGCTCGATGGACGCAGGCACCCGGGTCAGGCCGGCTTCGACAGCACCGATCGGGATGGCCAGAAAACGAATGCAATACGCGATGATCAGCAACCCGGTCGAGCCCATCAAAAACAGCTTCTGGGTTCCCAGCAGGCCGCCGACCAGATTCTCGATCAGCATCGCCGGGGTCATCAGGCCAATGGCCAATACTGTACCGGGCAGCGCGTAGCCCAGGCTGCCGACCCTGGCGAACCCTCTGGCCGGCTGGCGCCAGGCACTTTCGCGCAGGGTTCTGCCGGCCCAGGCGATCATCAGCCCGACGGCCACGGTGATCAGCGTCGCCAGCGACGCGACCAGCAGTGTGTTGTAAAGGCTGTCGAGCAATGCACGCGACACCCCGGCCGAATGGTTAAGGCGTTTCCAGGCTTGCACACACAGGTAGGCTGCCGGGATCACAAAACCGATCAGCACCGGAACCAGGCCCAGCGACAAGGCCATCAGCGCGGCGGGCCCATGCAAGGTGCGCGGGCGCATCGGTTGCATTTTCTGGGTGTTGGCGAAGCGCTGACGAGCACGACCTTTGCGCTCGATCAGGATCAGCCCAATGATCACCACCAGCATGGTCAGGGCAATCTGCGCCGCCGCAGCCAGGTCAGAACGCGCGGTCCAGGCGGTATACACCGATACGGTAAGGGTTTTAACCCCCAGAAAACTCGACGCCCCGATGTCGTTGAGGGTTTCGAGCAAGGCCAGGCTCAAGCCCACCGCCCAGGCGGGCCGCGCCAGCGGCAAAACAATGCGCAGGAACACTTCCTGACGCTTGGCCCCCAATGTTCTCGCCGCCTCGATCAGGTTGGCCGCCTGGGTCAGGAACATCGCGCGCATGGTCAGATAGACATACGGGTAAAGCACAAAGCCCAGAATCAGAATCGCGCCGGTCATGTTGCGCACGTCGGGCAAACGCCATTCGCGCGGGCTGCTGTAGCCCAGCAACGCTCTGATCGTTGATTGCACCGGGCCAATCGGGTGCAGCAGATCCAGGTAAGCGTACGCCATGATGTAGGTCGGCACTGCCAGCGGCAGCAAGAGCGCCCAGCCAAGCAGGGCCTTGCCTGGAAAATCATACGCGCTCAGTAACCAGGCACTGCCGACACCGAGCACGGTCACCACCACGCCGACCCCGGCCAGCAAAATCAGCGTGTCGCGCAGGGCCACAGGCACCACGTTATTGAGCAGATGCTGCCAATGGGCAACATCGCCGGCAAACGCGTGCCACAACAGCGCGGCGACCGGAGCAATGACTATCAAGGCTGCCAGTAATGAGCCTGTCGGTGCCCACAAGCCACGTACGGCGCGGGAAAAACGCAAAGAGTAGAAATTCATCGGTCACGAGGGTATCTGAAGGGCACCTCTAAAAACTACCTGCTGGCTGGGCGCCTGCGGCGTTACGCGCGCCATCGCCGCGTTGAAAACAGGCTCACAATGCTCATTGACAGCCAGTCAACTCCGCTTGCTCGCCTTTTTTCGCCTTGCGCTGGCTGCCTCGCTTACGTTTTTAGAGATACCCTGAAGGCGACACTCACTGTTTTGAGCACCGCGTATAACAAACGCCCCTCGCCAGCCAGAAAACGGCCAGCGAGGGGCGCTGCAAACGATTACGTCAGTTGTCGAAACCGACTTTATCGACCAGTTCACTGGCCTGCTTGCGATACTTGGCCACTTCAGCCACGTTCAGCGTATCGGCTTTCAATGGCCCCAATGCAGCGATGACCGGATCGACCGCTACGCCCTCGCGAACCGGGTACTCGTAGTTGGCCTTGGCATACAGCGCCTGAGCGTCTGCCGACACCAGGTACTCAAGGAAACTGACCGCGTTATCGCGGTTAGGGGCACTTTTGGCGACCGAAGCGCCGCTGATGTTAACGTGGGTACCGCCATTGGGATTGCTGGCAAAGGTCGGACGCACGACCTTGATGGCATCGCCCCAGGCGCGGTCTTCGCTGCCCGGCTTGGCGTTTTTCATGTGGCCCACGTAGTAGGCGTTGGCAATCCCCAGGTCGCAGATGCCGCCGAGGATGTCGCGCGCGACGTTGCGGTCGCCGCCGGCAGCAGGACGCGCCAGGTTCTTCTTCACCCCTTCGAGCCAGGCTTGAGTGGCGGGCACGCCGTCATGGGCAATCTTGGCCGCAATCAGCGCGGTGTTGTACGGATGCTGACCGGCGCGGATGCAGACCTTGCCTTGCCACTTAGGATCGGCCAGCTCTTCATAGGTGAACGAGGTGATCGGCAGATCCTTGTCGGCGTACAGCACCCGATCGCGCATCGACAGCGTGAACCACTGACCATCAGCGCCGCGCAGGTTGGCCGGGATCACCTGTTCCAGGGTTTTGGACTTGACCGGCTGGGTCACGCCACCTTCGACCAGGTCCATCAGGTTGCCAATGTCGACCGTCATCAGCACGTCAGCCGGCGAACGCTCGCCTTCGGCCTTGACCCGCTCCAGCAAGCCCTCAGAAACAAAAATGGTCTTCACCTGCACGCCGCTCTGCTGGGTGTAGGCATCGAGCAATGGCTGGATCAGCTTGGGCTCACGGGTGGTGTAAAGGTTAAGCTCTTTGGCAAACGCGCTACCCGTCGCGCCCATCGCAGCCGTGACAGCAAATACGGAGGCTGCGAGTTTTAGCACTGGGAACTTCTTGGACGACATTTTTATTTCCTTTTGTATGAAGTCTGAAACGCGTGGCATCCGCTGGCAGCGTCCGGTATGAGGCGCGTGCTGACAGGCTCCTGGCCCCCTCAAAAGGTTCGCCCGGATCGTTTTAAGAGCAAATTATAAGCATTAGCGGTTCAACCCACGGCTGGCGAATGTGTGTCAATTCATGAGTGGCTAGGCGCAACAAGCGCTTTGGCGATGAGGCTGGAAATAAGGACAAAAAAAATGCCCCGAACCTTACGGTCCGGGGCATTTTTTTGAACCAGGCTGCCAGGCAGCCGGTCCGGTAGAGGTCAGGCTATTACTTGGCCTGGGCTTCTACTTGAGCTTCTACGCGACGGTTGACTGCACGGCCAGACTCGGTGGCGTTGTCAGCAACAGGGCGCGATTCACCGTAACCAACGGACTGAACGCGGTTAGCGCCAACACCGTACTGGTTGACCAGGACCTGTTTAACAGCGCCAGCGCGACGCTCGGACAGTTTCTGGTTGTAAGCGTCAGTACCAACGGAGTCGGTGTGACCTTCAACAGTTGTGGTGGTTTGTGGGTACTGCTGCATGAAGTCAGCCAGGTTCTTGATGTCGCCGTAGCTGTCAGGCTTGACAACCGACTTGTCGAAGTCGAACTTCACGTCCAGCTCAACGCGAACGACTTCGGCAACAGCCGGGCAGCCATCAGCGTCAACAGTAACGTTGGCAGGAGTGTCTGGGCACTTGTCGACGTTGTCGCAAACGCCGTCGTTGTCGCTGTCGGAGCAGACTTCAGCAACTGGTGCTGGAGCAGGTGCTGCGGCTGGCTTGCTGCCGCCACCGAAGTTCACACCGATACCGACGCTTGGTGCCCACTCGGTGTCACCCTGGTCGATGTTGTACTGAGCTTCAACGCCGGCACGGGCGTAGAAGTTGTCAGTGAAGTACAGCTTGGCACCAGCGCCCAGGTTGGCGAAGGTGGAGCCGTTACGACCACCACGGCCGGTCTGGCCGATGCTCTGGTCGGAGAAACCTGCCGAAACGTAAGGACGCAGCATGTCGCCAGGGTTGTTGAAGTGGTACAGAGCGTCCAGGGCGGTGTTGGAGCCCTTGATGTTCTTGCCATCTTCGCCACGAACGTTGTGAACTTCGTCGTAGCCCAGACGCAGTTCAACGTCGTCGGTCAGGAAGTAACCGATCGAGCCGCCGAACAGGTTGCCGTCATTTTTGAAGTCACGCTGGCTGTCGTAATATTCTTTTTTGGCAAAGCCTTCGATTTCGACTGCGCCTTGACCCTGTGCCAGCGCGCCGAACGAAGTTGCGGCAACGATAGTACCAATGGCCAAGCCCAAGGTGTTTTTCAGTTTCATCCGTTAAATCCCCATCTGGTGATGTGTGAAGCGACCCCATAAAATCGGGGACAATTCGTAGGCAAGTCTATCAGAACATGCCGGTTTGTTAGAGGTATTTGCGCCGGGTTAAGTTTCGGCAATACCTGCAAATTTTTCACGAAGCTTATCCAAAGCCCGCTTGTAGCGCATTTTCGTTGCGCTCAAGCCCATGTGCATGATGTCTGCGATCTCCTGGAATTCCAGCTCTGCGACAAAGCGCAGCACCAGAATTTCCCGATCGATCGGGTTGACGTGCACAAGCCAGCGATCGAGCCCGCCCTTTTCTTCGGTCTTCGGCGTCTTGTCTTCCGACGCTTCCTCGACCGGGTCCAGGCTCAAGGCGTCCATCAAGCGACGCTTACGCCGTTCCTTGCGGTACTGAGTGATGCATTCGTTATAGGTGATGCTGTAGAGCCAGGTTTTGAATTTCGATTTACCTTCGAAATTTTTCAAGCCATACAACACCTTAAGCATCACCTCCTGACAGACATCGTCCGCGTCGCGATCGTTCCCTAAATATCGTGCGCATACGTTAAAAAGTGTCCGCTGGTAGCGACGCATCAGTTCTTCGTAGGCTCGCGTCACGTGAAACAGTTCATCATGGGCGCGCGCGACCAGCTCCTCGTCGGAGAGATCCCGTGGTTCATAGCGCAGCGATAGCGGAGAGGGTGTATTCAAAACGAGTCGTGCCGACAGTCAGGTCATAGGCCGCCATCGCCTGCGCAGGTGCAGACGATTTTTGGGCGGCACATATTAGCAAATCAGCCGCTTAACGGCTGCTTACTCGTTGTTCAAGAAGAATACGGTTGGAGAACGACACCAGCTCGCCATCATCGGTCAGCAGGGTAGTTTTCGCGGTGCCGATTTCCTCGATTTGCCCCTCGATATCGCCGACCTGAATGAACTGGCCAACCTGATAGAGCTCACGCACATAGATACCCGCCAGGATCTGCCCGGCGATTTCCCGGCTGCCCAGGCCCATCGCCAATGCTACCGCCAGACCCACCGTGATCAACACAATGACAATCACGTGGTTGAGCAGGTCGGTTTTCACTTCCAACTGACTGATGGCAACCGAGATACTGATGATGATCACCAGACCCTGGGCAACGCGTCCCAGCCCTGCAGCATAGTCGACACCTACGCCTTCTGCTGCGCCACGTACCAGACCATTGGCCAATTGTGCCAATAAAACCCCTACCAGCAGCACCAATGCTGCGCCAAATACCTTCGGCAGGTACAGCGCAAGCATGTCCAGTGTCGCGGAAACCCGCTGCAGGCCCAGCGATTCTGCAGCCGAAACCAGAAAAATCAACAGGACGAACCAGTAGACGATTTTGCCGATCAGGGTCGAAATCGGCACTTTTACGCCGGCCCGGCTGATCAGCTTGGTCAGCCCGGTGCCGCCCATCAGGCGATCCAGACCCAACTTGGCCAGCAGCCGTGACAGTAGCGCGTCCAGCAGTTTGGCAACCACAAAGCCCAACAGCACGACAACCAGCGCGCCGAACAGGTTAGGTATGAAGTTAGCAATTTTGGTCCACAACGCAGTCATTGCGGTCACGAGACTCTGGGTCCAGAGATCCAATTCCATGTTCAATCAGCCTTATCGACAGGGCGAGCATTAGGTTTGGCACGACGCGAAACCGGGGAAACGTGGGCACTGCCGCTGTTCACGGCAATCATCATGGCTTGCGTCCAGCGGCCCAGCAGACCGAACAGCACGCCCGCACCGACCTGGCGGTTGGCGGTTTTCAGGACACGGCCCAGACAGGCATCGTCGTCGCGCACGGAGGACGACGCCTTGAGCATGTCACGCAGTGATTCTTCGAACGGATCGTGCATCGGACACCTCATCGCAATGTCACACAGAGACGAGACCTTGGGTCAACGAGTCACAAACCGCTTGCAGGCCACATCCGGCCGCTGCAACTGGCAACTACCCTACCCCAGGCTTGCTGACCGCCGGCTGTCGGCAACACCGATATTACCGGCTGCCCGTCACAACCAGCGAAGACGCCGGTACAGCCACCACTGCCCCACCGCCAGCGCCACGATCAGTGCGCAGGCAATCAGAAACCCCTGCGAATTGTCCGCCCCTGGAATGCCACCGACGTTGATGCCGAGCAGGCCGGTCAGAAAACTCAGCGGCAGAAAGATTCCGGTGATCACGCCGAAGCGGTACATGGTGCGGTTCATCCGCTCGCTCAAACGCCGGTCTTCGGCATCAAGCAGCAGCCCGACGCGCTCGCGGGTCAGCTCCAGTTCTTCAAGATAGCGGGTCATGCTGTTGTTCAGCTCGTTCCAGTAGTCGGCATCGCCGTCGACGAACCACGGCAATTTGCTACGCGACAGCTGGCCGAAGATATCCCGCTGAGGGGCCAGAAAACGCCGCAAACCGGCCGCCCGACGACGAATCTGCAACAATTTGCCATGGTCGGGGTTATAGCACTCGTCGGCGTCGTTCTTTTCTTCTTCCTCGTCGGTCGCCTCGCTCAGGTCGGTCACCAGGTCCTGCAACTTGTCGGTCATAAACTGCGACAACCACAGAATCAGCTCTGAAGCGGTCCGCGGGCCACGCCCCTCGAGCAACTGCTCGATCAGTTCGTCCGTGGCCCGTAGCGGTCGCAGACGCAGGGAGATGACCCGCTGAGCCGCCGCAAAAATGCGCACCGAGACCATGTCTTCCGGTTCAGCGCCTGGATTGAGATTGACCCCGCGCAAAAACAGCAACAACTCCTGATCCGGCAACGACAACAGACGCGGCCGGGTGTTTTCTTCAAGTAACAGGTTGCAGTTGAACTCCGACAGGCCACTGTCCTGGCGCAACCAGGCGTGGGTCTGCGGATGCCCACGATCCCAGTGCAGCCACAGGCTTTGTTGCGGTTGTAACTTCAGGTCGTCAAGCTCGGTGCGGGCGATCAGCCGCGCACCACCCTGACCATCCAGCACGAGGGCATGCACCAGCCCCCACTGCGCGTTGGCTTCATCAAACATGGAGGTTCGCTTACTCGGGCATTTGCAAGGCAGAGGCAGAAATGATCACGCCGTTGTTGTCGGCATAGAGATAGTGTCCTGGGCGGAAGGTCACACCAGCGAAAGTCACCGGCACATCGACATCGCCAACCCCACGACGCGTCGACCTCATCGGATGACTGGCCAGCGCCTGAACACCCACGTCGGTCTGGGCAACCACATCGACGTCACGAATACAGCCGTAGATCAGCAAACCTTCCCAGCCGTTTTTGGCCGCCTGCTCGGCGAGCATGTCACCCAGCAGCGCACAACGCAGCGAGCCACCACCGTCAACCACCATCACCTTGCCTTTGCCATCCTGGGCTACCAGTTCCTTGACCCGCGAGTTGTCCTCAAAGCACTTGACGGTGACAATCTGGCCGCCGAACGAATCGCGGCCGCCAAAATTACTGAACATCGGTTCCAGCGCAGTGACCTGTTCAGGGTAGGCATCGCACAGGTCGGGGGTGATGTAGTGCATGGGGTAACTCCTGTCAGTGGAACAGCTATGGGCACCTCTAAAAACTACCTGCTGGCTGGGCGCCTGCGGCGTTACGCGCGCCATCGCTGCTTTAAAAACAGGCTCACAATGCTCATTTACAATCCGTAAACTCCGCTTGCTCGCCTGTTTTTGCCTTACGCTGGCTGCCTCGCCTACGTTTTTAGAGCCACCCTATCAGGATCAGAGCGGCAAGCTGCCGCCCTGACACGACCGTACCCAGCCGGGTGCGGTTGTGCAAGCGCCGCCAACCTTTCAGACCTGTTGCGCGACCACTTCGTGCCCTGCCACAGGCAACGACTCGCCCACCGGTTGGCGTTGCAGCCACTGCAGCACCTGCGGCCAGACTTGCTCCTGGGCCGCCTTGCTGACAACCATGCGCACGTGATCGAAGTCTTCCGTGAACCCCTGCTCGCGGCTCAGGCACAGAAACTGCCGCTGCGCTGAACCAAAACGCTCCAGCAGCAAACGGCAGGCCCAGGGCGGATCCTGATGATCGCCAGCGGCGGCCACGGCCAGCACCGGCACGCGCACCTCAGCCAGGCCGCTCCACCAGTTATTGTTGCGTTCGCCAAAACGGCCGAACAAGCCGTGCCAGCGCATGCTTTCCAGCGCCACGCCAATTGGCTCATCCTCCGGGCCACGCTTGAAACGTGAACCGGAAATGTGTTCGAACGGTTTGAGCAGCAGCCTTCCGGACCACTGCACCGGTGGCAGTTTCAGCGGCCAGTAAGTACGGCTGACCTGACTGCCGAACAGCGCCACCGAGGCCGCACTGTCCTGATCCAGATACTGCCCGCCAAGCGCCGCCGCCAGGGTCGTGCCGCCCAGCGAGTGACCGATCCAGTGCGGTATCTGAGCACTGAGTTCCTTGACGAAGCTGGCGATCGCCGGCAGGTCATAGCGGGCGTAATCCGCGACCCGGTTGTAGCGGTAGCGCTGGTTGCGTACCGACAACCCGTGACCGCGCATTTCCGGAATCCACACATCAAAACCGGCCCGTGCCAGATAAGGCCCAAGACCAACCCCCTTGGGCGAATACCAGAAGCGTCGGTTGGAAAAGCTGCCATGGAGCAGAATCACCGGTGTGCCCCGCACCTCGGGGCCATCGACCCGCCCCAGCCGGGTCACGACCAGTTCCACACTGGAGTCGGGGCTGTTGCCCGGTTTGAGCCGATAGACGTCCTCGACCAGATCGCCACGACGCTCGGCGCTCATCAGGGCAACGGGAAAAAGAGAGCTGCTGCTTTGCATAATGTTCTTGATCGGTGAGACAAAATGACGGGAAAAGCGATCGTAAAAAAAGGCGGCCTCCGAGAGCACCGCCTTTTCCCAACGAGTCCTGAACCAGATAGACGGCTCAGTGGCTCATCGCATCACATCATCAGGCCTGATCCTGACCTTCCGCGAGGAAGAACCAGGTCTCCAGTACCGAATCAGGGTTGAGCGAAACACTCTCGATGCCCTGCTCCATCAGCCAGCGGGCCAGATCCGGGTGGTCCGAAGGACCCTGACCGCAGATGCCGATGTACTTGCCAGCCTTGTTACAGGCCTGGATAGCATTGGACAGCAGCTTCTTGACCGCCGGATTGCGCTCGTCGAACAGGTGCGCGATGACGCCGGAGTCACGGTCCAGGCCCAGGGTCAACTGGGTCAGGTCGTTGGAGCCGATCGAGAAACCATCGAAATACTCAAGAAACTCCTCGGCAAGAATGGCGTTGGATGGCAGCTCGCACATCATGATGATGCGCAGGCCGTTCTCGCCACGCTTGAGGCCATTGGCCGCCAGCAGCTCGATCACCTGGCTGGCTTCGCCCAGGGTACGGACGAACGGCACCATGATCTCGACGTTGGTCAGGCCCATGTCTTCACGCACGCGCTTGAGGGCACGGCACTCCAGCTCGAAGCAGTCGCGGAAGTTCTCGCTGATGTAGCGCGAAGCACCACGGAAGCCCAGCATCGGGTTCTCTTCTTCAGGCTCGTAAAGCTTGCCGCCGATCAGGTTGGCGTACTCGTTGGACTTGAAGTCCGACAGGCGCACGATGACCTTTTTCGGGGTAAAGGCGGCGGCCAGGGTGCTGATGCCTTCAACCAGCTTGTCGACGTAGAAGCTCACCGGGTCGCTGTAGCCCGCTACCCGCTTGTCGACGCTGTCCTTGATGTCGGCCGGCAGGTCGGCATAGTTGAGCAACGCCTTGGGGTGCACGCCGATCATGCGGTTGATGATGAACTCCAGACGCGCCAGGCCCACACCTTCGTTAGGCAACTGAGCGAAGTCAAAGGCACGGTCGGGGTTACCGACGTTCATCATGATCTTGAACGGCAGCTCAGGCATGGCATCGACCGAGTTGGTCTTGATGTC